>CABJBM010000009.1 GCA_902363835.1 Lachnospiraceae bacterium | reverse complement strand
GAAGTGAAAGCCAGCGTCTTGAGGCGCTGGCCGGTAACAAAGGCTTACAGCCTTAGTGCAAACCACCCGTTTTACGGGTGGTCATGATTTGTGGTTATAAAAAGCTCCCGGAGATTTTCCATTCGAGGTCGCATACCGGGCGGAAAGTTTTGCAGCGGTTTCAGCTTGTCAACCCATAACACAAGAGGCGGAGGAGCAGGTGGATGGTAATTGATGAAACTGAGCAGAGACGGATCGTTATCTGCTTTGCGTTTGGTCTGCCAATTGCTTTCTCTCCATGCGGAAACCGCAGTAGATAACCTGTCCGTGCTGCTGGGCATATCAATCCCTTGGCGGAGCGGTTCACACGCGGGTACAAACGGCGCACACGCCGTTTCAATGGTTGCCGTGGTGTCTACGCCCGTATCGGGTGAAATATTGCGTACAGGGGGGATACCGGGTTCAGCAGGACTTTCTTCATTAGATAAAGCATCAAAGGTGTTTTCCTCAATGGCTTTCATCAATGCCAGCTTGGAAAGATTCTGCGTTGCCGCAAGTCTGATATAAAAAGAACGCTGCTCATCGCTTTCACAGCACTCCAGTATAACGGCGTTTTGCGTCCAGCTCAGAGACTGCGCTTTTTCCATGAGAGCCGGGTCGTTTGCGTAGGTGCGATAAAAGTTACGCATCCTGCGGAGATTGCGAAGGGAGAAGCCTTTCAGCAATGGTAACCGGATGGCAAGGGTTTCGGCCAAGTGAGGGACAAAGGCTTTTTCCCCCTGGCGGCAGATGCATCGGCCGATTAGGGTATAAAGCTCCATCAGAGATTGGTTGGATGGCTTGTCATTGCTTTCGTAGCAATCGGTTATGGTAGATGCGATCTGCTCCATATAGAGGGAGCTTTCATTTTTCAGTGCTTTCACGGGCTTCTCCTTTCCGGCTCATTGTGAGCCTGTTTTATTATGTACCCGGCAGAGTCGGTCCTGCCGGTGAAAATCTAAAGGGAATATCAGTAGCTTTGCTCCATTTCAAAGCCGCAGTCCTGCTCCTGGGCATCTTCGGCAGAGGTGATGTTGACATATTCTCCGATGATGCAGAGTGCTTTGTCATAGCTGCCGCTGGTGGTGATCCGCTCCCGCATCTCTTTTGCCTGATCGCCAAGTCCGTTTTCCTTCAGTGTTCGGGCGGCGATGCCCATCAGGTTGAAAATGTTTCCGTCCTGCCCGATGAGGGCGCAGTCGGGCTTTTCCCTTTGAACAGGCGGCCCGTTCATGTCGACACCCAGCCGGTTAGGGAGATAATCACTCAGCCAGGTGCCGCCAAAGGTTGCATGGCTCTGCAGCCGCCACATGGCGAGCTTTCCTATGTCCAGATCCACATTTTCCATTGAAAACAGCAGATTGGTGCAGCCGTTATGCTCAAAGACCGAAACATCCTTGAACGTATCGCCGTTTTGCAGGATACCCTCCTGCGTCAGCAGTTCATTGATGCCGTTTACCCATTCCGAGAGGTTACCGCCACATCCTTGGATAACAAGCCCTTCACGGTCTGTCATGGTGCGGAGTTCGTCTATTTTAATACGCTTCATATCGTTCCTCCATTTGTTCCCTTGCAGGTTAAGAAATTAATCGTGGAAAAGTACGGCGCTAATTCATAGTCGGCCCGTTTTGCTGACTTGCATTGAGGTCATTGGCCTGTTGGCTGTCCTGTTCCATTTCCGGTTGTTCCGGAGAGCAATGGTTCAGAAGATCCTGCACCCTCCACGGGACATTGTCGAAATCCACATGAATATCCCCCTCGACAGGGATGGTGTACCAGTATTCGTAAGGAATATATACCGTTGACAGGTACTTGGACTCTGTGGCCGAGATGGTTTCGCCACCTTGTTCAATGACACCCTTCGGCGTCAAAAAGAAGGTTCCCCAATGCTCGCCGGAGGACTCCAGATCAAGGGTTACGATGCCCAACCCTATATGGCCGGTGTTGCTACCTCGAATGACGGCGGGAAGATCAACGATTTCATAGGTGTAGTCGTCGAAATAGTCCGTGCCATATACCTCAATGCAAAGGTCATGCATCCGTTTCAGTATCTCTTTGGCATAGCTGAAATCGTCCGAATTGCAGGAGTGGTCCAGCTTTGCGAACTCCACTGTCGGAAGCATAGCGTTCAGGCGGTCTATATAGACCGCCCGCAAATCTTTTTCTTCCATTCTATTTCACCCTCATTCCATCTTCATGCCGAACTGCTCGGATTCGCTTTCCTGCAATTCAGGCTGCTCCGGACGCGAGATCACGGAAAAGCTGTCCTCGCCTGGAATGACGCCGAGAGTGCGCCCGTTGTCAAATGTACAGTGAAGCGTTCCAATGTCATCCACAACATTCACCGTTCCCTCCGTACCGGGCAGAATGGGGGCATAGGGGTCATCCATTCCAATCAAACGGATGCGGGTTCCCTGCGGGTATTGGTCCTTGATACGTTGTACCTGCTTGTGGTCCATAAACATCACGATTCCTCCTATCAGGCCATCTCATGGCTCTGTTTTGATTGGCTGCCGTCCGCAGCCTTGATAGCCTCATATTCGGCTATCAGCTTTTCAGGCTCTTTGTATTCATGGGTGAACACGGGCCGGCCCAGCACTTTCGCCACCGCTTCCTGATAAAGCTCCAGAGGCATGCACAGCCGATCTTCATATAATTGAAACTCCACAATTTCCTGTGGGGATTTCCCCTCGTACCAGCGGCTTTCAGCCTTGGCAATCGTTTCTTCCTTTGTCATACTCTTTTCCTCCATATGTTTCCTCATTGTATTTCCACCATCTGCTCCCATTGCAGAATGAATCGTCCCTCAATAGTGCGGTTATCATGGTGGTGCCCGAAAAACCAGTAGTCGAAGCTGCATCGGCGCTTGACTGTTTCCAAAAAGCCGGTCAGACGGTCCGGCTTGTAGGGATGGCATACCTGTGCCGCAATGCTATCGGGAGCGCAGTGAGTCAGGATGCAATCCACACGCCAGCCGGCGCTCTCCAGATTCTTCAGGGCCGTTTCATATTCCTCATCGCAGGGCAGTTCCTCTTTCCACCATGAAATATGGTTGATACGGTACAGCGCCCTGTGCCTGTCTAGCACCTGCTTGCGATACAGGAAGTCGGGTTCATCCGGCTCCAGTATGCCTGCGCTGATATCGTGGGAGGCGGCGCCGCCCATTGTAAGAAAGGTCATCCCGCCGATCTCAAAGACCTGCCCGCGCATCAGGTGCAGGATATGCTCCCGCACCTGATGGACATCGCCGCCTCTCCATTTCATGGCCGGAAAACGGTTCAGCAGGTCAAAGTTTTCGTGGTTGCCGTCTATAAACAGCGTGGTGAACGGCTGGTCATTCAGCCAGTCCAGATCCCGGTTCGATTGGGGTGTTTCATCCCATATCCCAAAATCGCCGCAGACAATAATATAATCCTCCCGGCACAGGCTCTGTCCTGCGGGAAAGTATTCCTTTTCAAACCTGCGGAAATTACCGTGGGTATCTCCTGTAATATAAATCATGGTCGGTTCCTCCGTTACATGAGCTGCTCGATTTCCGTTCCATCCTTGAAACGGATAAGCAGTTTATCTTCACCCAGCACCTTGATGGCGCCGACGAGCTGCCGCACCGTCAATTCGTCAAAGCAGGTGATTCCCGTGTCCATTTTGTCCAGCTCGGCGGCGATCTGCTCGGCTCGTTGGTCTGCCTGTGCGATGCCCTGCTGGTTCTTTTCCAGCTCACTGCGCTTTGAGACCAGTGCGGAAAATTCCATGCTGACTTCGTTTAAATCCTCATCGTATTGGGTGGAGTTTGCGCCCACAGACGCGGCAAATTGGAGGAGCTCATATTGCCGTGCCCGCAGCTCTGACAGTCTACTGTCGATGGCTGCGATGCTTGTTTCTCCGCTGTTCCCCGAAAGGGCGGACAGGATGCTGTCCTGCAGCAGAGATTTCATGGTTTTCAGGCTGAACATCTCGTTCATGGCGGAGACCACGGCGGTGTGGATTCGGCCTTCTTCCAGCGTAGGGGAATCCTTGCAGAACTTTTTGCCGTTCTCCAGCCGGTTGATGCACCGCCAGACGATTTTCTTGCCCTCCGGCCTCGTCCATGTGACACGGCGGTAGGGGCTTCCGCAGTTCCCGCAGGATAAAAGCTCGGTCAACACATACTTGCCGCTGTATTTGGCAAGCTCGGTTTTAGCGTTTGCGCTGACCTTTCTCAGGCTGGAACGGCGGGCCATTTCCTCCTGCACCCGCTGAAAGGTCAACTTGTCGATGATGGCGGGATGGCAGTTCTCGACATAATATTGGGGAAGCTCTCCGTTGTTTTTCTTGGACTGGCGGGTGAAGAGGTCTGCGATGAAGGTCTTTTGTAGCAAGGCGTCCCCGATGTATTTCTCGTTTTTAAGCATGCCGCGGATGACGCCGTCATTCCATTTTTCCTTGCCCCGCACCGTTTTGATGCCGTCCGCCTCAAGGTCAGCGATGATTTTAGCGACGCTGTGCCCGACCAGATACCGGGAGAAAACCCTGCGGACGATTTCCGCTTCCTCCGGGTCAATTTCCGGCAGATCGTCCTCGCCCTTGCGGTAGCCAAGGAAGCCTGCATAGTGGTAGTAGACCTTGCCGTCCTTGAAGTTCTTGCGGTGCCCCCAGCGGATATTGCCGCTCATGGACTCACTCTCGGCCTGCGCCTGGCTCATCATGAAGGTGAGGATCATCTCATTGTCCATATAGAGGGTGTTGACATTCTCCTTTTCGAAGAAAACCCCAACGCCCATTCGCTTGAGCTTGCGGACATAGTCGAGGCCGTCCAGCGTATTCCGGCAGAACCGGGATACCGATTTGGTGATGACCAGATCCACCTTACCTTTTTCACAGGCTTTGATCATCCGCAGGAAATCCTTGCGCTTTTTGGTGGAGGTGGCGGTTTTGCCCTCGTCCGCGAACATATCCACCATGGTCCATTCGGGCTGGGCGGCGATTCTTTCCGTGTAGTATTCAATCTGCGCCTGATAGCTGTCAAGCTGTTCCTCGGAGTTGGTGGAAACCCGGCAGTAAGGCGCCACACGCAGGGCTTTTTTGCGGATATCCTTTTGGGCGTATATCGGATCGGCAGGGATAACCGTTACTTTCCTTGTTGCTGTCGCAGGCATCGTCCAATCTCCTTTCCATTCGCTTCAAGGGTTTTTCCGTTGATGAGCCGTAGCTCCAAGCCGCCGCCTGTAAACCGTATTTCCTGTACGGCGGTTCTGAGGATTTCATTGCGGAGCTCATCGTCCATCGGGCGCTCTGTGATTCTATCCCTCAGTATCTGCATTTGGTGATAAGGGGTATAATCGGGCACTCCGCTGTATTTTTCGGCGGCGCAGGCCAGTATCAGCATTTTGGTGTATTCTACACCCGGCTCCGCTTTGTTCAGCTCTCGGATTACCTCATTCTGGATGCGGGCCACCTCCAGCGTCAGCTCTCCAGCCTGCTGTGGGAGGGGCCAGAGGAAGAGGTCGGGGTTCTGAGCCAGTGCGTTCAGCCGTCCTGTCAGGGCGGTGTGGATGTCCTCGTCCTCTATGTATCGGCGGTTGGTACAACCTTCCGTCTGGCAGTACCAGCGAACCTTGCTTGATGCTCTTGTGTCCCTGATCATCTTCCCGCCGCACACACCGCAGACCGCCTTTTCACGGATGGGCCTGATGTACTCCGGGCAAGGGGTATAGGTATTTTTATCTCCCCTGATAAGCTGGATACGCATAAAGGTTTCCGATTCGATGATCGGCGGGTACTCTTTTTCTCCGAGGTAGCGTTCATTTTCGAGGATGCGCTTGACCATGTGCTTATTCCACTGGTCGGTGTGCTTGTGATAGACGATGCCCCGGAGCACCATCTCATCGGCAATCTTGCTGTAGGCCATTCCATCCGAGTAAAGCCTGAAAATCTCTTTGACGGCTGCCGACTCCGTGGGGCAGCACAGGATTTCGCCGTTTTTCATCATATAGCCGAAGGGGATATTTCTCTGCCATGCCATGCTACCGCACCGTCCTTTCTATGGTTTCCTTCAGGGTGAGCCCGTTGTAAAGGGTGAGGTTCATCTCGGTTTCCGAGGAGATGGTGATTTTCTCTACCAGCGTTTCAAACAGTTCCTCGGTGAGCTCCCCTAAGTGCTCAGGGCTGGATTCCAGGTAATCCAGCATCGCTTCCGTGGCCTTGATCTGCCCGTCCTCGCCAGTGGTTTCCATGATGCGGCGGCGCAGACGGCGCAGTTCCCGCAGCTTGAAATCAATATCGCCGGTTTGGGATAAATAAAGAGCAGAATCTACGTATCCCTTCGACTTGAGTCGAACAAGAACGAGATTCTGCTCGGTTAACTGTGCTATTTCCTTGTCTATGTCATTTATCTTGCGGTTGGAGCGGAGTTCCTTTTCCCTTAGCTCGGTGAGCTGACTTAGGAGCGGCGACAGGATTTGCTCACGGTGCCGTTTCAGCTTGTGGTACATTCGGAGGATTGCCGTGATAATCTGTTCCTCCGGTACCTGAGAAATCGGGCAAAGGTCTTTGTGGCTGTCATGCCTCCGGCAAATCCAGTAGACCTTTTCATTGACGATTTTCCTTCGGAACAGGGTACCGCAGTTTCCGCAGTGGAGTTTCTTTTTCAGCAGTGCGGAGGAAACCGTACCCGCTATCTGCGCTCTGCGAGTTTCCAGAAGTGCCTGCACTCGCTGGAATTCATCCTTGGAGACAATCGGCTCATGGCAGTTCTCCACGAAGTATTTGGGCTTTTCTCCTTTATTCCGCACCTGCCGGAATGGGATGTCGTTGGTGGCGAAGCTCTTTTGCCAGACCATATCCCCAGTGTAGGAGATATTGGTGAGGATATACCCTATTGTAGTTGAATACCACATCTTTCGGTCTTTCGTGCGGGGGATGCACAGCCGGTTCAGCTCGTTTGCGATATCCTCCTTGCCCTGGCCGCTCAGATAGGCGGTGAAAATGCGGCGCACCACCTCGGCCTGCTCCGGGATGACCACCAGGGTACGTTCCTCCAGCTTGTAGCCATAGGGAGTTGCCGGTGAAACGTAGTCGCCCTTTTCCATTCGGATACGGATGCTGATCCGCATATTGTTCGAGTGGTTTTGCGATTCCATCTGTGAGAAGGCGCCGTAGATGGTGGCGATCTGCTCCGACGTCATCTTGCCGGTATCAATGTTTTCCTTTTCAAAGTGGATGGAGACGCCCAGCCGGAGGAGCTCCCTCACATACTGGATATATTCCTTGGTGTTCCTCGCAAATCGGGATATGGATTTAACGAGGACGCGGTCGATTTTCCCGTCCCGGCAGTCCTGTATCATGCGGTTGAAATCGTCCCGTTTGCTTGCCACAAGGCCGGTAATGCCTTCGTCAGCGTAGATGTCCGCCAGCTCCCAGCCCTCATGGGTGGCAATGTTTTTGGTGTAGTAGTCCACCTGTGCGATGTAGGAGTTCTGCTGGTCATCCGAGTCGCTGCTCACACGGGCGTATGCCGCCACGCGGAGCTTTGCAACCTCTTGCGATTTTGCTGATATGACAGTGATTTTCGGCGGTTCCACCGATGCTAAATTGGGGTTATACATCTTTTTTCCCTCCTTTCAACGACATACACTACCACACCTCCCTGCACATAGCTACTGAATAATTGATAACATTCAGAAAACAAGTCCAGGGGTCAGCAGGGGGCAATAATGGTGGGCCGCAGCCTGCGTTCCAAGTCCTTTTTGACCTTTTCGATTTCCGACTCCGACATGCCCTTGGCGGCCGCAAGCTGCACGAGCTGCTGCAGGGCGGCAACGAACATAAGGTTATCGGCTACCTGATTATTTGTCATGGCGTTTCCCTCCCAAATAAAAAAAGTGTCGGGCTAAGTCCGATGCTGATAGAAAGTGCCTGGTCGATTTCTTCCATTTCATTCTCGTCCAGACGGCCAACCCATTCCCGAAGCCGGGCCCGGTCGATGGTGCGTATCTGCTCCAAGAGTGCAAAGGACTCCCTGGACAATCTGCCCGCCCCGGCAATGGCCGTATGGGTGGGCAAGGGCTTTTTCGGTTTGCCGGTGATGGCGCAGACGATAGTGGTGGGGCTGTGGCGGTTGCCGATATCATTTTGCAGGATAAGTACGGGACGGATGCCCCCTTGCTCGCAGCCCACAACGGGGTTTAAATCGGCGTAGTAAATATCGCCTCGGCTGATCTCTTGCTTTGTCGTGTCCAAACTTTGCACCTCCTTGATTCGATATCCTTCTGTTTTTTCTTAATGGCACAAATATAGGGACCGCTCTGCTGTAAAGGCAGAGCGATCCCCATCGCTTCTGACATTAAGTCATTTTACTGTAATCAAGGCGCTTAATTCGACACTACTCCCCAAGCGCACTGTGCAAAGCAATGCCTTGCACAACAAAGGCGACGGCCTGAACTGCGGCTGGCTTCACCGCATCATGGGAATTCCACCCCCGCCAGGATCTCTGCCGGCTGCCCTCATTGCGTGATCCCCCGGTCAAGGGGGGCTGTGACTGGACAGAAGTATCAATATAGGCTGACGGAATCATTGCGAGACAGGCTGCCACAGCCTGTTTTCCGGTCGGATGGGTACCGCTTTGCACCTTATTTGGCCGTCTTTGATAGGAGCAGAAAGAAACGAGCGAACAGAAAAATGAGTGATTTCGTTTTTCTTGCTGCCTGCCTACAGGTGGTCTTGGCGCATCCTCCGGGGTCGCTTTCCCTCATCGGGTCCGTCAGCTAACGTATTCAGGTCATCGGTTATGAAATTTTCAATGAGCAGTGAGGGAGAATAGAAAAACCCCCTCACTACTAATCCGGTTTCGTGAGGGGGTTGGACGGAAAAAGTTTTACTTTTCCATAAGTTTTTTTAAAGTGCGTAGAATTTTCATCTTCCGATCATGAATTGTCATGCGCGGGATTCCTGTTTCCGCTGCCACTTGATGCTCACTTTTGTCCTGAAAAAACAGGAGAAAAATTAGCTCCTGTTCCTTCGAAGTGAGTTGTGAGAGGCACTGATGGAGCTTTTCTGTCAACAGCTTGTCCACAGCGACATCCTCCACGCGGGGAGAGGTGAGGTCTGGGATCGCATCCACTCCATTGGTTTCCTCCGTGTCCATAGCACTGTAATAAAATACGCCATGCCTTGCATCCTTTTCCTCCAGATGCAATTCCCGACGTTTCATGCGGTAATAGGTCAAATAGACTTCTTCAGTGACAGGGACGAACTGACCCTGCACTTTGATTCGATATTCTTTTTTCTCTGCCATATGGCTTGTCCTCCGTTTTCTGAATTTTGATGGTGAATCAAAATGTCAGAAGCGGAGGAGAGCGGCAGCGCGGAATAACTTCGCCAATATAAAAAACAGCGAAAAACATCCCATTATTTGGAATATTTAGTCGCTGTATAGATTTTCTTGTCGAAAGAAAAAAGTCAACACTGCGCCCATGGCGAAATGCTGACTTTTTCAAAATTACAATATGAATTTGTATAGGTGGTGGGTAATATGTACGAGCTTTGTCTGCTCTATCTCCACCTCTTATGAATATAAATTTTCATAGGACATCCCTCTCACCAGAGCATGGCGAAATCCGGTATCCTGATATCCTGCTTATCCGTCAAAAACCGACAGATATAATAGGAGCCTGCCCTCATTTTAGAGGGCAGGCTCAGCATAGTTTTTGGCAACCAGGCTATCATAACGTGTGAAACGCCTTAGACCCTATGGCTTTGCGACCTTACCTTTCGATAAGTTTGCCCTCTTTATTAAATTGGTGTTCCTGTTTGCTTTTCCGGCACCTGGAGTATATCTCCAAGGTAAATGATGGAAAATTGGCCTTTGCTGTTCAGCCACTCCTGCTCACTCATGGTACAACCCAACTTATGGAAGCCTGTTGTTAGTAAAGGAGCTTTTGTATGGGAGCCGCTTTCATTTTTTCGTTATGTATAAAATCGCACGGCTTATTTGAGGGAAGAATAATGCAACAATACCGGACATGTCATGTAATATCGGTACAAGCAATATGACATATGCGATAGCGCCCATGAGAAATGTTCGGATTACTTTTGAGAGTATGACAATGCTGGAGGCCTGCTTTTGATCATGCTTTGCAGAAAATTTTGCAGTATATATATTTAGCATGAAATTCCCTATTGAGGCTGCACTGCCAACGGCTATACCTAATAAAACAGAAAGGCTGAACTTGTCCGTCAATACAAATACACCAATTAGTATAAAAGACAATCCAGCCACGCACAGGGTCATACTCTTTATTTCTTGATTTATTTTTGCTTCAGGTATCATGCTTCCCCTCCAATCCATAACCATTTATTCTCTGAAGCTGAACAATCCCGCATCGCAGGACAGAAAGCCATGCCTTAAAGCATGGACAGGCCTTTCGCAGCAGAGGCGCTATAAGATCACCCTGATTGAGGACGGCATTTACAGAGTAATTTACTTTAAATTTACCAGCTTTCACATTAGTATAGGATTAGGGTTTTCGCCGACGCATTAAGAAAACATTAAGGGCCTATTTTGTGAAGCGTGTTTCTAAGCAAAACATTGCCCCATGCAAGAAGCTCCGTGTTGTAACAACACGGAGCTTCTATAATGCTTAGATCAATTTACCGATCCGGTAAGTAGTTAATAACTACAGCACAGGACTACAAGAAATTCAACCGGATTTTTCGTCATCACCAACCCGAAGCATTCGGTAACCAACCCCGATATGCGTTTGAATATATTTGGGCTGTGATGTATTCTTCTCAATTTTTTTCCGTAGAGTTGCCATAAAAACACGCAGGGCGGGAATGTCATTGCTATAATTGCCCCATATTTCATGGAGGATGAAGTTGTGTGTCAGAACTTTTCCTACGTTTTTCGCCAGCAGACACAAGAGCTTATATTCGATAGGGGTTAAGTGTACTTCCTCTCCATCCAGCCATGTGCAGCCCGCCGCATAATCGATCTTCAAATTTCCATTGGTAAAGATGGTTGCATCTCTTTGCAGTTTTTCACTGTCATATCGCACCCGGCGCAAGCTGACCCGGAGCCGCGCCAGAAGTTCCTCCACACTGAACGGTTTTGTCAGATAGTCATCCGCGCCGGCATCCAGCGCATCGATTTTATCGCGATCTTCACTGCGGGCGCTCACCACGATGATAGGCATGTTGGACCAGGCCCTGACCTTTTTAATAATATCTACACCGTCCATATCGGGAAGCCCTAAATCAAGAATCATGATATCCGGCTGCTTGGAAACAGCCTCAAAGATCGAGCCTTCGCCGGTTCCGGCCACGTGATACTGATACCCTTGTGTTTCCAAAGTGGTAGTGATCAGCTTCTGAACGGCTTTATCGTCTTCCACAACCAGAATCAAAGGTTTATTCATGAATATGCACCTCCTCCGCTTGCAAGGTAAAGCCGAATATCGTACCTTGGGGAATATTGTCTTTTACATAAATGCTGCCTCCATGCGCATTAATAATGGATTTACACAACGGCAGCCCCAACCCGAGGCCACGTCGGCTATCTGCACTGATATTTTCAGCCGTATAGAACATATCGAACAATTTTTCTTTTGCCGCATCCGGAATGCCGGGACCGTTATCGGCTATTTCAACACGGACAACCGATCCGTTCCGCTTTGCTGAGATCGTAATACGAGAGCCTTGCTGCGTGTATTTGATCGCATTGTCAAGAATATTGATAATGATCTGAATGATAAGACGGGAATCCATTTTTGCCATCAGGAACTCTTCCTTAAGATTCGTTTCAATCGTATGCTCCACGCTTCTTCGATTGACATGAAGCAGTGCCTCCGCAATCACCTCATCCAAAAGCTCTGGCTGCATATTTAAATTCAATGTCCCGTTATCGATCCGAGTAATAGAAAGCAGATTTTCTACCAAATTGATTAACCACATGGAATCGTCAAAAATATCGGTATAGAGGCCCTGCTTTTTCTCTTCGCTCAAAACATGGGAATTGCCTCTTAGAATAGCTGCGTTGCCGGAAATACTGGTGAGCGGTGTACGCAAGTCGTGAGAAATGGCCCGAAGGAGATTTGCTCGAAGTTGTTCCTGCTGCATCTGTATAGAAATCTCCTTCTGTGTTTCGTTCAGCCATTCCTTTTCCAGTGCCAGACCACACTCTCCCAACATAGCGATCATGAGGCTTTTTTCAAAAGCCTCCAAAGGAGCCTCCCGATCCATAACAACGCCTGCAACAGCAAATACTACATTTTTGCTGCGTACCGCAAGATACAGGCATTTGGCGGCTGAAAGCGTGTTCGTAGTAGCACCCGCCCGTTTATTATTCTTGTACGCCCACTCAGCTACCGCACGCTCATCTGCCCCACAATAAGTCTGCTGGGGAACCTCTGATCCTTCTTTTAAGAAAACCATCGGTTCAGACAGAGTATTCTCCTGTATGGAATAGAAAATTACAGTTCTGTCCAACAGCTTGATCATCTGCTGCGCCGTTTCGCTCAAGATTTCCGATTGATCCTTTGCCTGCTGCAATTTGCGGTTTGTTTCCAAAAGCACTTCCGTGCGGTAGGCTTTCTGCACGGCTTGGCGCGCCTGCTCCTTGACCCGCTTGGTCAGCGTGCTGGTGATGAGACCAGCTGTAAACATAACCAAAAAAGTAACCGGATAACCCGTACCAAAGGCTTGAAAAGAAAAATGCGGCTCAACAAAGGCAAAATTGAAGACAAGCACGCTCAAGACTGAGGCTACTGCACTGTATATCCGACCTTTTGTAATGATGGAATTGAGCAGTACTCCTAAAATATAGACAGTAATGATATTCGCTTCGCTAAAGCCAAGAGAATTGAACCATAACCCAATCATCGTGCAGACAATCAAAATTCCTATCGTTTTGAAGAAATCCGCCAGAGAAAATTTTGTGTCCTTTGATATATATCTGGGCAGCCGAAAATGGAAGGAAGGCTGTGTATCCGGGATGATATAAATATCGATATTTGGTGCGAGCGCAGATAGTCTGTCCACGAAATTACGCTTTGTGAGCCATTTTTTCGTATGATTGGAGCGCCCTATGACAATTTTAGAAACACGGCTTACCTTGGCGTATTCCGCGATTTGTCCGGGGACATCCTCTCCATACACGGTTGCAATTTGTGCACCGAGCTGTTCGGCAAGTCGTAAATGCTCCCTGAGCCGCGTTAAGTTCTTAGTTTCCAGCTCCGCTGTTTCCGGTGTCTCTACAAAAAGCGCTGTGAATGTACCATGGAATGCATCCGCCATTCTTGCGGCTGTGCGAATTACCTTGGCATTAGAGGGGGCCGAGGATAGGCAAACTAATATGTGCTCACTAAAATAAGCATCGCTGCTTTTAAATGGGTCGCAGTTATGCGCCGCTATTCGGTTGACCTGATCGGCTGTACGCCGAAGCGCTATTTCACGCAGAGCGATCAGCTTTTCCTTGGTGAAAAAATTGGTAAGAGCCCTCTGCGCCTGTTCCTCACGATAGACTTTCCCTTTATTCAGGCGCTCTATCAGTTCCTCCGGCTCGATATCGACAACCTCAATCTGATCGGCGCTGTCGAATACGCTGTCCGGAATTCGCTCCCGCACAGTGATCCCTGTAATGGAAGCCACTACATCATTGAGGCTTTCGATATGCTGCACATTGATAGTAGTATACACATCGATGCCCGCCCGCAGCAGTTCTTCCACATCCTGATACCGTTTTATATGGCGGCAGCCTTCGGCGTTTGTGTGGGCCAGCTCATCTACCAAAATGAGCTCGGGCTTTCTGCGAAGGGCTCCGTCCAGATCAAACTCTTTTAGTAAGACGTCTTTATAGGTGATATTCAGAACGGGCAGGGCTTCTATCCCTTCCAGAAGGGCGGCTGTTTCCGGACGTGCATGGGGTTCAATGTATCCAGCAACCACGTCGATGCCGTTACTTTTCATTTCGTGAGCATCCTTGAGCATTGCGGAAGTTTTGCCAACTCCGGCTGCATAACCAAAGTAAATTTTCAGCCTTCCGCGCTTTTGTACAACCGGTATGGAGGAAAGCTGCTCCTGCAAAGGTTCGGAATCGGTTTGATGAATTGTCATCTCAAATATGCCTCCTTCCTTCAATAAATTACTTTCAAATTATTATAGCACAGGAGAAATTACCGTAGCATTATGATTTCCCGCACTACATTAAGATCATATAAAGATTCACTGGAAAAGTAAATCGGGATTGCATAGATTTCTTATATTTATTTTTAACAATCATCAAGCCCCCTATTTTAAGTTTGTCCTTCTGCCTCACATTTCAGTCGGTCTTAATGTCATTTTAATCCCCTCATGGAAACCCTAACCTCACATTTATGTTGAAAATGATACACTGAACCAGAGGTAAGCAATCTGGTTTATTTCCAGTAAACTAAAGCCGATAAGTGAGGGCGATACTGTGAAAAATACTTTTCACGCTTGTAAAAATGGACTTGGACGCTGAGAGGGATGGATTTCATCTTTTTTGTGCACCTCCCATTATTCTTGCCTGCTTATGCCGCCGTTACGCGGCAGAATGGAGTCTGAAATGAAAACCGCTGTCAAAGATATAGATGAAAACGACACATCTTGGAATAAGGACTACGAACCGGTAAATAGACGGGAAAGTAAAACCATTGCCAGTTTGTTAACGCCCAAAGTGATGCTCGCATTTTTAGAAGATCACCATACCTTGCGTCAGGGCCTTGAAAAAATGCGAAACCATGGATATACGGCCATGCCGATAGTTGCGAAAGATGGGACTTACATAGGAACCGTCAGTGAAGGGGATTTCCTTTGGTATATGCTGGATAGTCATATTTGTGCTAAAAAGGATCAGGAAGATTTTATGGTTTTAGATATCCTCCGGAAAGATTGGAATCCTCCGGTCAGAATCAACGCAACGATGGACGAACTCTTCCTGCGTGTAATGGATCAGAACTTTGTCCCCGTAATCGACGACCGGGGAAAATTCGTAGGGATTGTTACCCGCAAGTCGGTCATCAGATATTATTACGGATTGCTTACAAGCGGTAAACCATAGATTCGAAGATTGCTTGATCCTCCCTTGAACAGCGTATGGCAATTCTGATGGTCTTAATGCAATATTCATGCCGCCACATTTATCCTAACACTACCTTAGTTTTAAAAGGGCTACAATGAAGTTCAGAACAGCCCTGCCGCTGAAAGGAAGAGATTAAAATGAATACAAAGCCCTTGGTGTTAATTGTTGAGGATGAAGAGAGCATCAGCAATTTTGTTTCTTTCGTTTTGACTAATAATAGTTTTCAAGTTATCAACGCAAAGACGGGGAACGAAGGAACTTTGATGGCTGCGACTTGCACACCTGATATCATCTTGTTGGATCTGGGACTTCCCGATATCGATGAGCTGGAAGTTTTGAAAAACATACGTGAGCGCTCCAATAGCCCCATTATTATCGATACGGCGCACGGGAACGAGCGCGAAGAAGTTGCGGCGCTTAATATGGGTGCGAATGATTATCTCGCAAAGCCTTTTACGACCGATGAATTACTTACTCGGATACGTATGGTAATAAAAGGCGATACTAAGTTTATTGATGGTAATGGAAAAGTTGTAATTGGTGAACTTGTGATTGATTATGACAAACGGGCGGTCTTTCTCTCTAATAAAAAAATTCGTCTGCCACCCATTGAGTATGAGTTGCTGTCGCTGCTCTCAAAAAACACGGGAAAAATACTTACACATGATTCCATAATCAAGCAGATATGGGGCGAAAATAGCGATGGTAGGAAGTTGCTACGCTCCAATATGGCGGCCCTACGAAGAAAGATAGAAGCAAACCCTGCAACGCCAAAGTACATTCTGGCGGAGCTTGGCGTTGGCTATCGCATGAATAACAATTTACCATGAGGAGAAAAGGCTCTTAATATGACCTTAATGCGCCCATGAAAACCCTAATCCCAAACTAATAGGAAAAGTGCTAAACTGAATCACAATAAACGATAAGGAGGATTTTTGAATGATGGATTTATTAATGGCGGGGACCTTGGCAGCCTGCTTTCTGTTGATCAAGCTGTTTGCCGATTGGTGCGGACGCCAAGTGGAAAAATCATAGAGGAGGATAATTTTTTATGTTAATTCTTGGAATTTTAATTGTAGGATTGGCAGGGTATTTGGTATACGCTCTGGTCAACCCTGAAAAATTTTAACAGGAAGGTGGAGGAAAAAATATGCTGCAAATTATAATATTCTTGGCAGTCTTTATTGCCTTGATTTTCCCAATGGGAAAATATCTCTATCATATTGCTCTCGGTAAGCACACCTTTGCCGATCCGGTTTTCGACCGGGTGGACAATGGGCTTTACCGGGTGTGCGGTATTGACAGAACAAAAGAAATGAATTGGAAACAATATGTTTTTGCCATGCTTGCGACCAATGCAATCATGGTGCTGGTCGGCTACTTGATTTTAAGGCTTCAATCGCTTCCGATTTTTAATCCAAATGGAATCGGAGGGATGGAACCCACACTGTCATTTAACACGATCATCAGTTTTATGACGAATACCAACCTCCAGCACTATTCTGGAGAATCCGGTCTTTCCTACCTGAGCCAGATGATGGTGATTATCTTCATGATGTTCACCTCGGCGGCCACCGGATTTGCTGTCTGCACAGCCGCTGTCCGGGGATTTTCCGGCAGAACCAAAACCTTCGGTAACTTCTATGCCGATCTTGTCCGAATCACAACCCGTGTGCTTCTGCCTCTTGCCCTGTTGGTTGGGCTGGTGCTCGTGTCTCAGGGCGTTGTTCAGAACCTGTCGCCCAACGTAACGGTTCAGACAATTGAAGGCAGCAATCAAGACCTTGCCATGGGGCCGATGGCCGCGCTGGAGAGCATTAAGCATTTGGGAACGAACGGCGGAGGCTTCCTCGGGGCCAACTCAACCACGCCCTTTGAAAACCCAAATGTCCTGACAAATATGATCGAAATGTTGTCGATGATGATTCTGCCCGGAGCCTGTGTTGTCATGTTTGGGCTTATGGTGCGCAACCGTAAAAAGGAGACCGAAAAAGCAAACGCTATAGAAAAAAAGGTCCTGTTCGGCAGCGAAGCCAAACCAATTTTTGCAGTCATGCTTACTATTTTTATTGTGGGTATTGCCGTTTGCTTTGGAGCGGAACAAGCTGGAAACCCCGCGCTGGCACAGGTAGGCTTAGACCAGAGCATGGGTAACATGGAAGGCAAGGAAATGCGTTTTGGCATTGCTCAGTCCTCACTTTTCACAACCGTAACGACCGCCTTTACCACTGGCACCGTCAATAACATGCATGATACCCTGACACCGCTCGGAGGCATGGTTCCGCTGATGAATATGATGCTCAACCTCGTATTCGGCGGCAAGGGCGTCGGGCTGCTGAACATGGTTCTGTATGTGATCTTAACTGTGTTCATCTGTGGGCTGATGGTAGGCCGCACGCCGGAATATCTGGCTAAAAAAATTGAGGGCAAGGAAATGAAGCTGGCGGCACTGGGTATCATCATCCACCCGTTGCTGATCCTGTTCTTCTCAGCGCTGGCTGTGGCCGTACCTGCGGGCCTTGCGGGTATCACGAACCCCGGTCAGCATGGGCTGACACAGGTATTGTATGAATTCTCGTCCGCTGCCGCCAACAATGGCTCCGGCTTTGAAGGGCTGGCGGATAATACGTATTTCTGGAATATCACCACAGGGTTAGCCATGTTCTTTGGCCGCTATCTGTCTATTGTCATCATACTGGCCATCGCAAGCTCGCTGATGATGAAGCAGCCAGTGAGTGAATCTATCGGTACATTAAGAACCGATACGAGAACGTTTACCATTGCGCTGCTCATGGTCGTTTTAATCATTGCCGCATTGACATTCTTCCCGGCATTGATTCTTGGCCCGATTGCAGAGCATATGACTTTGTGGAGTTAAGGAGGATACTTTTATGAGTAAAGAAAAGAAATCAAAATTTATTACCAGGGATATTCTGAAATCCTCCATTTTGGGAGCGTTTAAGAAACTGAATCCCCGGTACATGATAAAAAACCCCGTCATGTTTGTGGTGGAAATAGGGTTTGTGGTGACGCTGCTGCTCTGCTTTTTCCCCGGCCTGTTCGGAGACGAAGGCGCCAACTTGGTGCTGTATAACGCGATTGTGTCGGTTATCCTGCTGATCACGGTGTTGTTTGCAAACTTCGCCGAAGCTGTGGCCGAAGGCAGAGGCAAAGCGCAGGCAGAAAGCCTAAAGAAAACGCAAAAGGATATGCAGGCCCGCATCCTGCATGAAGATGGTGCGGAATCCATTGTGAGCGCCAGCACACTGAAAAAAGGTGATGTGGTGCTGGTAAAAGTCGGAGAGTTGATCCCCAACGATGGCGAGGTTATCGAAGGCATCGCCTCGGTGGACGAGTCCGCCATCACCGGTGAATCCGCGCCCGTACTCAAGGAAAGCGGAGGAGATTTTTCATCGGTCACCGGCGGCACAACGGTAGTCAGCGACTGGCTCAAAGTCCGAATCATGTCTAACCCCGGCGAATCCTTTCTTGATAAAATGATCGCACTGGTGGAAGGAGCGTCCCGTAAGAAAACGCCCAACGAGATCGCGCTGAATACGCTGCTGGTCAGTTTGACAATTATCTTCCTGATCGTGATCGTCAGCCTCTATCCCATCGCAGTATATAGTGGTGTTCGCCTGCAGATATCCACACTGGTTGCCCTGACCGTATGCCTGATCCCCACGACCATCGGCGGGCTGCTGTCTGCTATCGGTATCGCCGGTATGGACCGTGTGACACGCTTTAATGTTATCGCCATGTCCGGTAAGGCCGTGGAAGTCTGCGGAGACGTGGACACGATGATCCTCGACAAAACCGGTACCATCACCTACGGCAACCGCATGGCGGCAAAATTTATTACCGTGGGCGGCACGGGTGAACAGGACCTGATTCACTATTCCGTCGTCAGTTCAATCAAAGATGATACCCCGGAGGGAAAATCAGTGGTCGATCTGGGTGAACGGCTGAGTGGAAAGCATCAGGAAGCCATCACCGGCATGGAGTTTTTGGAGTTTACCGCACAGACCCGCATGAGTGGCGTTGATCTTCCGGACGGAACGAAGATACGCAAAGGCGCATATGATGCGATTCAAAAATATGTACAAGAGCTCGGCGGCACGATTCCCGGGGATCTGGAGGCTCGGGTTAATGAAGTTGCCAAGCTGGGAGGTACGCCGCTGGTTGTCAGTGTCGGAAACCGGATTTTAGGAGTTATTTATTTGAAGGATACCATTAAGGCAGGGCTGGTGGAGCGTTTCGCAAGGCTGCGCGAAATTGGTATCAAAACCATCATGTGCACCGGCGATAATCCGCTGACAGCAGCGACCATTGCGCAGGAAGCAGGTGTGGACAGTTTCATCGCCGAATGCAAGCCGGAAGATAAAATCAAGGCAATCAAGGTGGAACAGGCTGAAGGCAAAATCGTCGCCATGACGGGCGACGGCACCAATGACGCCCCTGCCTTAGCACAGGCGAATGTCGGCATCGCGATGAACAGCGGCACTCAGGCCGCTAAGGAAGCCGCCAATATGATCGATCTGGATTCCGACCCCACAAAGATTCTGGATGTAGTGGAAATCGGCAAGCAGCTTCTGATTACACGCGGCTCTCTGACGACGTTCAGCATCGCAAACGATGTCGCCAAGTATTTCGCGATTATCCCCGCTATGTTTATGGCGGTCATCCCACAATTGGGCGTGCTGAATATCATGGGGCTGTCCACGCCCTACAGTGCGATTTTGTCCGCTTTGATTTTCAACGCAATCATTATCCCGCTCCTGATTCCCCTCGCCATGAAGGGCGTCAAATACAGACCGATGCGTGCGGAAAAGATGTTGTCCCGGAACATGCTGATTTACGGGTTGGGCGGCATTGCCGCGCCTTTCGTGGGCATCAAGCTGATCGATCTATTGATCACACCGCTGCTGGCCGCTTTGGGAATGTAACAGGAGAACGGGTGAACTTCGGGAAGGGAGATGTTGTTTATGGATAGTTTCCTGGAAAATGTCGGCATCTTGGCTATCGCATTTTTGATCATCTATATCTACAAGAAAATACTGGAATGGCACGACTATAGACACTCAGGTTTCTATGCGGATGAGAAAGTATATAAGGCGGCCGATGAGTTTGTCCATGGAGCATCTTCTGATGATGTCAAGACCCTTTTAGCAGACTGTTTTGATTTCGATGAAGGAGATGCCAAAAAAATCATGTCCTTGTCAACTCCTCATAGGACTGACAAGGACGGAGGGTATAAAGCGTTCATAAGGTCTGTGAACAAAGTGTTGGGCGATGAGGTTTATGATGAAAAACGACATGTACATGGAACTGAATGAATTCAGTATCCAACGGTTGATCGCTCCCATTGCTTTTAAGTTAAAAACAGGAGGTTATCGATATGGTTAAAGTTTTGAAAGGACTAAAGAAGCCGCTTTTGATTACAGTGGCGATGCTCCTGATTTGCGGGCTGGCTTATCCTCTGGTGCTCACGGGGATCAGTCAACTAATTTTCCCAAATCAGGCAAATGGCAGTTTGATCAAGGTAGATGGTCAGGCCGTTGGCTCGATGCTTATCGGGCAGGATTTTACGGACTCAAGGTTCATGAAATGCCGCCCCTCTGCCGTGAATTACAACACGTACACGCAGGAGGCCAAAGAGAGCGGCGATTACGCCGGGCCGGGTTCCGGTTCTAACAACTACGCACCGACCAATCCCGCGCTTGTTGAACGTGTTGAAGCCGATATTACAGAGTTCTTGGCGGCGAATCCGTCTGTTACCAAGGAGGATATCCCCACAGACCTGTTAACGGCATCCGGCTCCGGTCTTGACCCGCATATCAGCCCCGCTTCGGCTTCTATCCAGATACCGGCTCTGGTTGAATCGACCGGTTTGTCGGAGGAGACGCTGGAGTCTATTGTCAATGAGAATACGAAGGGCAAGTTCCTCGGTATTTTCGGTGAAGAAACCGTGAATGTTCTGCTGGTGAATCTGGATATTGCCAATGAGTTAGGACTAATTGAAGCGGTGGAATAGGGGGGATTTTTGTGGAACAGCACTATACGCTGGAAGCCCAGCAGGAATTAGCGGTATTGTGCAATGCAGTCAAAAAGCTTGTTGAGCAAAACGAATATCAACAAGCTGAACTGCTAATCAAAGAAGCTGTCGGGAAATATCCCGGAGCGCCCCACCCGCATAATCTGCTGGGTCTGCTGCTTGAAGCGCGGAATGATCATTTGACTGCCATGAAGCACTTCCGCGCGGCATGGGCATTAGACCCTACTTATCTTCCCGCACGGCAAAATCTCGACACCTTCGGAAGTTTTTATCCAAGTGGAAAATGGGCTTACAACGAGGCGGATTGCCCGCAGGAGAAGAAAAGTAATAGTTGCAAAATTGAATATGACGCCAAAGGTGTTGGCCATGTTGTCAGCACACATAAAGTTGAATACGATACGAACGGCATTGGTCATGTTGTAAAGGAGGACCAATCATGAAGCTGTTTGAGAAAAAAAAAACAGATTACACCGTGATTATAGGCTGTGGGCGCTTCGGTTCCAGTCTTGCTAACGCCTTATGCAATGGAGGCGGGGTTGTTTTGGTCATTGACCGTAATAACGACGCTTTCAGCAAGATTGTGGCACCGTCACTCTATTTGGGGTTTACTACGCTGATTGGTGACGCTACGGATATTGATGTGCTCCGCGAAGCACAAGTGGAGAAAGCCACAGCGGTTATTGTCGCCACAAACAATGACAACACCAATATTATGATCGCACAGATTGTGAAGGAGCTTTTCAAAAAAGAGCGTGTTATCGCAAAGCTGAACGATACTGAACGAGAGTGCGTATATCGTAAATTAGGTATTGATACGATATCCCCTGCTGCTTTGTTCGTAAAAGAGAGCTGCAGTTGGCTTAGTGGTGCTCAGGAAGCGGTGGACGTATGAAGAAAAGAGCTTTGTTGGCCGGAGGGTTACATAAGGCGCGTCCGCTTGCCGATATGCTGATAGAGAAGGGGTATCGTGTCACGGTGATCAACAATGATTATGGGGACTGCCTTATCATGGCGGAGAATGATTCCGTCACCGTTATCAACGGTGACGGAACGCTCCCATTCATCCTGGAAGAGGCCAACGCGCGGGATGCCGATATAGCGATTGCTTGTACAGAAATGGATGCCGATAACTTGATTATCTGCGAGCTTTGTAAAAAGCAATTCCATGTAAAAAAGACAATAGTATTGATGGAAGACCCAAAGAAAACTGAATTCTTCTGCCAAATGGGGATTGATTCTGTCGTATGTGTCACCAGCGTAATCGCGAGTAACTTTGATTAACCTTAAGGTAGTAAGAAATGGGGGTGCTTAACAAGCATTGGGATTGCCTATCGGCTTGTGGATGAGTGAATTTTTTAGAAGCCTGAATAGGAAAAGGAATTGCTGCGCGATCATCTGATTGTGCGGCAATTCCTTTTTTAATATAAACATTATGCATGGACTTTGTCAGCTGCTATTATATGATTTTCCGGCTGAATCTCCTGTACAGAAGTAAAATCCAGATCAGCGAGGACAGCAGCGCCGGAATTAAGAACACAAGATTCTGCCCGAGACAAAGCTTGGCAATCCAAAAGGACGGCAAGGGCGAAAACAGATACTGTGTATCCGACAAAAGGAAGAACGGCACAGGCAGACCCAGCATCAATAGCCCCGACAGCTTTGCCATTGCCATGCCCTCCACCCGGTTATGAGAAAAAGCAAACAGTAAAAGCGCCACGGCAACGCTCGTAAGGCTTGTCAGTAAACAGGTAATCAGAGCCATCCCCCACGACCACTCCGTCAGGGTAAACCAGTGCATAAGCAGCACAGAAACGATAAAGGAAATCACAGCCGGAAGTGCCAGCCTGGACAGGAGATACCCTCTTTTGCCAACAGGAGTCACCGCCAGATAGCCGGCTATGTTTTCATCGTATTCAGTCAGCATCATCATTGCCGATGCAAAACAGAGCATATAGGGAGTGACAAGAGCCAGCAGCAGATCAAACAGCAGGTAGTAATCTGCGAGAATGGACTCCTTTTGAAAATAGCCGCACAACGCGGTTTCGACTGCCGGGATACCGAACCGGATAAAAAATGCGCTCAAGAGGGCGGCGCAGCACACGGCCGCCAGCATGCTGTCTCTAAATACCTGCCGCACAAACATGGAAAAAGATCGAAGCAGGGGCCTCATAGTTTAACACCTCCCAATGAGCGAAGATTTTTTGTCACCACCCGGTATGCCAGCAGCAAAGACAATCCCACCCATACCAGCAGGATAGCGGCTGCAGGGACTGCATAGGCTCCGTTTTGACACAGCTCCACAATGCAAACTCCCGGATGGACGATCAGCCACCGCGGTTTCCATCCGAATAGCCAGGCAATAGCAGGGAGGTTGATGATAATTTCGGCGGGTATGGTTGCAACGATAAATTGATTTAATGTTGTAATATTTGCCGCGACCATAAGCCCTACGGCGGAAAACAGACAGGAACCAAAGAATACGCCTGTGACGAATAACAGCGGGTTTGAGATAACGCCGCCGCCAAATCCGATGAGCAGCCCGACCGCTGTAGAAATAAGGGCGATGGATACCAGCTTAGAAACCACATACTCGATTGGTTTGACAGGTGATACAGCAAGGCTGTCCAAAACCCGCTCACCCTTCTCAAACAAAACAATCGCTCCCATAAAGAAAAGCCCCATAGCTGCAGGGTCGCTAAAGACCATCAATACAGCACCCTGATTTCGCCACTCGGAAGGCAGCAAATAGAGCAAACTGATATATAGTATCGTAAAGACCAGATATAAAAAATAAAACCCGTATTTAAACTGAAAGCGGATATCGCCTATCAACAGAGCCTTTGTCCTCATTGCAGCCGCCTCCCTGTTATTTCCACAAAAATATCGTTCAGGGTAGGTTCACTGCTGTGGATGGACAGCAGCCGGTTTTCCCGGATAAGCCTTTGCAGTATATCGTCCCCGCCCGTTTGATTCAGCGGAATTTCCGCTTCTTCCTCACGGCCATTTACCGCATATGTGTATCGAATTCTGGAGGCGCCTTTGGACATAATCAAATTCCGCGGTGTGTCCAGTGCACGCAGCTTACCATCTACAATAAAGGCTACGCGGTCACAAAGCTCGGTCGCGTCGTACATATTGTGGGTGGTCAGCAATATGGTTTTTCCCTTTGCTTTTTCCTGCAAAATGATGTCCTTCATCCGTTTTGCATTGGACGGATCAAGCCCGGAGGTCGGCTCATCAAGAAAAAGAAGCGCCGGGTCATGGAGCAGCGCCTTAATAAAGTTCAGTCTGGATTTCATTCCCTTAGAGAAGTCCGATACCTTTTTGTTGGCATCATTAAGCAATCCGACGCTTTCCAGCAGAGAGTCAACCGCTTGATATTTCTTGTACAGCGAGGCGAAAAAACGAAGATTTTCCCTCGCTGTCAGTTTTTCATACAGGCTCGGAAATTCAAAGTCTACACCGATACTTTCATAAAAGCTGTTGTCATGATGCTTTACCTCTGTGCCGTTTAACTGTACACTGCCCCTATATGTGGTCAAAAGGCCAGTGAGAATTTTTTGCAGCGTGCTTTTGCCCGCCCCGGACGGCCCTAAAAACCCAAAGATTTCACCGCTTTGGACATCAAAGCTCATGTTTTCAATAAAGGGCTGTTTTGAATAGCTGAATTGTAAATCCTGTACCTGTATCATAACGTTCCCTCCTCAAATAATTGAAGTACCGCCCCTCTCAGCATGACGCGGATTGTTTCATAAAATACATCTTCACCAATCTCCCGTTTGTGGAGCATCGTGCAGAAGATAGCTCGTAAAACAGCGCTGAATATTTTGATGTTGCCTTCTGTCTGCACGCCGGGCAGCAAGGAAAGCAGCTGTTCCATATGAAAGTCATCCTCCTTGGCATGGGCGGCGGCAACATCCGGCGGCAATTTTCTCACCAGCAGTTCTAAATCCCCGCTTGCGATAAAGGAATAAAGAAACGTAGCATCCACCTGCTTGTATAAGCGAAAAATAAGCTCTGTGACCGTCTCGACATTGACATTGTCTTTTAACTCGTCAATCCAGAGAAGTAACGTGGATTGCAACTCATCATGGAGCGTACAGAACACATCAAAAAACAGCAGTTCCTTGGAGGAATAGAAGAGATAGAATGTTCCTTTGGGTATGTTGACCCGTTTTACAAGCTCGTCTACCGTGGTCTTGCGCATACCGAACTGAGCAAGGCATATTTGCGCTTCCTCCATGAGACGTTTTTTAATATATGCCCTTTCACTGTCCGAAAAAGTCTTTGGCATTGTATTTCTTCCCTCCAATTCTATTTGACTATATTTAATTATATGGTCAAATAGAATTTTTGTCAAGGTTCTTGCATTTGATATTTGTGCGCCGGCTTGACAAATCCCGCCGGACCTGTAGGCGGGGTTTAATGCAAGAGATCTGCCGCAGGACTTTAAAATCCTGCGGCAAATCTCAAAAATTAAATGTTCCCACTTTTGTGCCGCAAAGCTGCCCTCGCACCAAATCTGCTGCAGATTCAGAATGTGCTCGTGAGTAGGCGTGCCATCCGTTTATCGCTACCGTTTTACCGCTTCCTCGAAAATGTTCTTGCGGATACTCCGGCTACCAGACCTTTATCCATGCACAGATGCAAGATATGCTCGATCAGGCGGCGGAACAGACTTTCCCCGTGAAACCGTCTACGCCGGTTTTGGGAGATCATCGAGTGATCCGGCACCCTGTCGTAAATAAAGCTGAAGTCTACGGCAGACTATAAAACGTCCTCTTTTCGGCTATTTATTTAACTATTAACGGTGCAAACCTGCCAATAATCGACTTTACGACAATACAGCCAGCAACTACAAGAAGTGCAATTTTGGGGTCATAAAGAATAGGAATTTTCCATTTGAATATTTGTGCTGCTGTTGTAAGTAATGCGATTGTTCCAAAGATGTACCCCATGATGGTGAGTGGGTGAGCAGGTGCATTGCTGATGAATTTTCCGATGGTCGGCATAATCATACACATTGCAAAGCCGATTGCACCCAAAGTAATAACAGCCGATCTCGGCCCATTGATGAATAATATTTGTTTGCCGGATAGTCCTGCATAAACAATCAGGCCGGTTATAAACCACTCTGCTGCCAATATTCCAATTCCTTTCATTGTTTATCGCTCCTTAAATAAGTTTTATTGAACATCGTAATATGTTTTTCTAAAAAAGATAAAGCTTCTTCATATTTTTTGGGCTGATTGTCGTATTTTGATAACAGCAAATACAAAGGTGAATAAAACTGCAAGGCCATTACCATTGGGTCAGCATCAACATAAATCCTATCATCTATTAAATTATTGAACACGTCTGATATATAATCTAAGCCCTTGTCTATTATCAATTCCCTAAAAAACTTGCTTGCCTCCGACCTTCTATACTGTTCCATTGTCAACATTCTACGCAGTTGCGAACCATACTCTGTTTTGAGATAGAACTGGAACATCGTAACGCTGATACGGAATAGTTCCTCTCTCACGCCGCTTTCTTCCGATAGAATATTGGCTATGCCTTCAGGAGGAAGAAAAGTAGAGACTTCCTCTTGATAACGACGCTCAATGTCTTTGAGAATTGAGTCAAAAATGTCTTGCTTACCGCTATAATGCTTGTAAAGGGCGCTTTCCCGTATTCCGATTTCTTTTGATATGTCACGGATGCCAACCCCATCATAACCTTTTTCAGAAAACAGTTTTAGCGCAACGGTCAAAATAACTTCCTTTGTATCCCGTGTTTCGTTTTTGGGCATAATAACCTCCATCAATAAATGCAGTGAGCAGTTGTTCACCATCATTATAGTGAACAACTGCTCACTTTTCAAGAAGGGAAGTAAATTATATCCTCACGCTGTTATTTATGGGCATTTCTAACCTCTTCGCTAACCAGCTGTTTCGTGCTACATATCTTTCTTTCAATCGGCCACACTAATACATTTTATTCTTTTCTGTGATAATCTTTTCTTAGAGTGAGAGGTTCTGGTGGGTTCACAGTGAACCGCACCTGGGTTCAGCGAAAAAACGGAACAACCCCTTGGCGGTAAATTCGTCTTTTCACTCTGCCGTGGCCTGCTATTTTTTTAAAATGAGACGGTTGGATGTGTTGCTTCCATTCTCCCGATAGCGTGATTCCTTTTCAATGAGCCCCGCCTTGACCAGATCATGGAGGGCGCGCTTGACGGTGCTACGTGAGAGCTGCAGGTCGTAGGCAATGGTTTTTACTGCAGGCCAGCAGTCCGATCCTTTCCCAGCTCGGTCACGGAGATATATATAAACAGCCCTCGCCCGATGGGGAAGCTCATCGGGCGAGGCGGTATAAATGTGGTTGAAGTAACTCACGGAAACCTCCTTTACGTTTTGAGCGTGCTACGGCGGCGCATGGTGTTTTCAGAGGGTTCTGCTGCCGGGGTATGAAGGGTTCCTGTTCCAGATGGCGGCTCCAAAATCTCCCCGGTTTCTTCATCCACCATCATGCAGGCTGTGTGCCTACGGACAATATTTTCCTCCAGCGCCTGCTTATCAGCATACACCACTTTTCGGTTTGCTTTTTCCTCCACAGTATAAGGCTCCCCGAAACGAATGCCCCAATCAAGAAACAGCCGCAGCTTTGTCCTCATGGGATGGGTGCCGGTTTTCATTACAACAAAGCTACCTTTTGGAATGGATTTGAGTTCATCCGGGGTCATGAGGGGACGCTCCATCATTTGCAGAGACTGCGAGGGATCATTTTTCCCTCTGCTGATACTGCCGCTCATGACGGTGCGGCTTCCCAGCGCCTTGCTCAATACCTCGGCTGTTTGGCTGTTAGGGGCAAAGCCACCGAAGATGGTGTCCTGGCAGTTGTCCTGCACGATTTCACTGCCTTCTCTGCCATAATTCTTTTCGAGCTGTGCAAGACTCTGGATGATCGGCACCAAAGTTAACCGGCGAGAGCGCCCCGCCGAAAACAAGGGTAGGATATCAAACGGCGGCATGGTTCCCAACTCATCGCAAAAAAGAACCACACGGTTTTTTAGCTTGCCGCCGTTCTCATCGGCTACGGAAAACAGTTCACGGGACAGGTTTTGGATCATGAGTCCGGCCATGAAGTTCTTGGTCTGATCTTCCTCCGGGAGAATTAAAAAAATGGCTGACTTCTCGTTTGCAAAGGTTTCTGCATCAATGGTGCTGTCAAAGCACAGCACCTGCTCCAGCTCGGAATCTAAAAAAGCATTCAGGCGCGACAGCACCGTGGACATAACGGAGGCCATCGCCTGCTCTGCACTGTTCAGAGCGGCACCGGCAAACCAGCGGGCTTTGTGATCTCCGGGAAGCTTATTCATTAAAAGTTGAAATTGGCTTTTCCCCTTTACTTTGGAGGGTTCCAGTAAATCTTGTACCAGCTTGAATACAGAAATGATGTGCCGCTGCTCCTGGGGGTTTTCATCTGTGGGCGGTAAATACTCAGCCAGCAAAAGGACGACCGATGTCAACAACCCCTCGGCTGCATCGTAAAAGAAAGCATTTTGTCCATAGCTGGACGCATCCCCTTCTGGATTGACAATGGTTTTAGCCAAGATTTTGGCGTACTTTTCCGCCTTGGCTCTGGCGGCCAGATTATTGGGTTCCCTGCGGCAGATATCCATATAACGGTTGATAAGGGTGAGCAGATTATTTCCATTTGAGCGGCTTGGGTTTCGCAGGTCTATGACTGACACATTGTAACCATAGTAATTTTGAGCAATGCTTCCATAGTTTCGGGCGAGGTCACCCTTGGTGTCCAATGCCAGAAAACTCATCCCACTGGCGCAGGCGTATTCCATATTTGGGTATAAAAAGAACGCTGTTTTTCCTACGCCGGATGCGCCGATCATCAAAATGTGAACATCGTCGGTATCCACCAATGCGGTGACAGCATTTTTCTCGCCCTTGCTTCCGAGTATAACTCCCTGCTCAGTGGGGAGGCTTTCGCCCCGCCTCCAAAGCTCCGGTTGAAATGGAATGTGTTTATAGGTATTTTTGATTTCCTGCTTTGATGCGAACCGTGCCGTGCCGTGCTGCCCGTCGCCTACCGTGCGGGATTTGATGCCGTTTAAAGTATAATAATGCGCCAGCAGAGACAAGCCACCGATGACAGCGAACATTATGGCTGCGGCGCCAATCAGGATGTAAACTTGAGATTGCATAGAGATCCTCCTTATTCTTCTGACGACTTGAAATGTCAGAAGCGGAGGTGGTGCTATTGCCGGGCTTTACATGGACAGCTTCATTTCCTGATTCTGCTCCATCTTTTGCCGGTGTTTCTCCAGCAGGATGGTTCCCTTGAGACCGTGGGCGGCAATGTGTTCATAGCACTCTGCCAGTTTTTCCTTTTCGACGGCAGACACCACACGCTCATAGCTCCGCAGAGACATGATGTCGGACTCCAGTAAATCCAGCCGGGTTTTCAGATGCCCGCGGTTTTCATAGGTTCTGAACCCATTGTGGAGACTTGCCTGCACAGCGGAGAGATCCCGGCTGTGATCCATCTGCCGGTACTCCCTCACGGCACCAGCCATAGAGTGGAGGCACATCTCCCGAAGACAATCATCCGCCTCGGAAAAGCGTCCCCAATGCAGATGGGAACGGGTTTTTATGAGCAGGGCGGACAGGGTATCCGCAGAGCAGCCGGATTTCGCAGGCAATCCCGATTCCATAAGCTGCCGGCAGATATCATCCCGAAGAATATGCTGGGGATGTTCCTCAGCGGGAATGGCCGTCAATCCGTGTTTGGCCTTGATATCCTCATTCCAGTCCTTGTGCATGGAAAGCTCCCGCTCACATGAAATCTCTTTTGCCAACAGCAGGTCCTGGTATTTCTCCGACGCTTCGATTCCAGCCTCATCATGGTCCAGACACAGAACCACATGGGTTAGGTTTGGATACAGCTCCAGCATCTTCATCATGGCGTATTCTGATACACCGCAGAGAGCCACATAGCTGTGCTTCTTCCAGTCCTGGGGATGCAAGGTAATATAAGACAGCAGGTCGATGGGCGCCTCGAATACATAGAGGCGGTTGCTTGTGCCGATATGGTGGAAACTGTAGTTTGGATCGCAGCTATCCACGTTGCCTTTGAAGCCGGGTCCATCGGTATACAGTCCCCGCTTGTGGGCATGGCGCGGCACACCGTTTTCATCGAATCCTACAAATACGGCGTTATGGTATTCCTTCGTGCCGTCCTTGGACTTTTCGCAGCTCTCGTACAGGAGCTTTAATCTGGCAAAGTAACTGACCACTTCACGGTCGATGAGCCGGGTTTTTGTAAGGTAGGCATAGACACGGCGCATATCGCTGTGGGGAGCCGGAAGAGCGAAGGGCTTTTTCGGCTCCTGCTTCTTTTGTGAGGTGGGCCGATAGACCTCCCCCTGCTCACCACCCAGCAGCATGGTCACGGCTTCGGGAAAAGTGAGACCGTAAAAGTTTCGCACGAAGTCAATGGAATACCCGCCGCTCTCCGCGGAATGATCGTACCACTCGTTTCCCCGGACGGTGATGCTGCGGTCGGACGCCAACCTTTTATCCCGGCCGCTGGGAATCAGCTTCTCACCGCGACGCTGGAGGAAGTCCACAAGATCCACATTGTTGGCACGGTACTTCTGCTCATCTGTAAAATGCACATAGACACCCATAGATGCACCTCCTACCTGTGGCGATTGCCGATTCTATGAAAAAAGCCGCCCTTTTTACAGGACGGCAATGGTTCTGGAGCAATTTCCCCTTGATGGGCTGCTGCTTGATTTTATTTTTCTGTTTCTTCACAGTTATCCTCCAATCGTTATAGCGACATAGTCTGTTCGTGATCCCCCTGGGCATGACCGGCCGCACGCTTTTTCTCGTTCAGCTTGAGACGCCGTTTTCGGTCAATGTGAGGACCGGGTGGCTTCAGCGGCGGCGTATTGTCAGAAAAAATACGGCTCATGTGATGCAGGAGCCGTGTCCCCGCCAGCAGGACGGAGGGGTCTTTGAAGCTGTCCATATGGTCGAGGAAAAACTGAGCGTAGATGTTGCCCTGCGCTGCCGAGAGGGTAAACCAGCGGACAGCGGCATCCTTGTCCCTTGGAACGTCCTTGCCCATCAGATACAGCTTGCCGAGGGTGTACTGCGCATATTGATTTCCCTGTTCAGCGGCGGCAGTCAGAAATTGCAGGGCTGCCTGTATGTCTTTTGGCACATCCTCACCCATGAGGTAAATCTTGCCAAGCCGGTACTGTGCAAACTGGTTTCCCTGACCGGCAGACTGTTTCAGGTACGCCATGGCTTTCGGGATATCCTTGGGAACATCCTCCCCCTTGAAGTAGAGGATGCCGAGGGCGTATTCCGCAAACTGATTTTTTTTGTCGGCGGCAAAGGTAAGCCAGCGAACGGCGGACTCCACATCCTTCAGTACGCCCGTACCGCCAAGATACAGCTTGCCGAGCCGGTATGCGGCGAAGTCATTGTCTTGTTCTGCCGACAGGGTATAGAGTCGTATCGCCTCGGCGGTATTCTGCGCAACGTGCTGCCCCTTTTCATAGAGCTTTCCAAGAAAATATGCGGCATAGGGATTCTCTGCCTCCACCGCTTTTCTGAGATAGCCAAGGGCCTTTTCTACCTCTTGCTGCGGTGCATTTTCATCGGAGAGGATGAGCTTGGCAAGCTGGTAGCAGGCAAAGGGGTTTCCCACAGATGCCGCCTTTTCAAAGTATTCCTTTGCCCTGGCTTCATTCTTGTTAGTACCAACGCCGTTCAGAAGCATCCAGCCAAGACGGTACTGGAGCTTATCATCATGGCCCTTTTCCTCCAGAGAAACAAAGCCGAGAAAGGCTTCTTGAAAGCGGCGGTCAGCGTCCTGCTGATTTTTTTTACAGCCTATTCCATCCCGCAGCATTTTACCCAGCTCAAAACTGGCATAGGGAAAGCTCTGATCCGCCGAGCGGGTATAGAGGGCAAAGGCAGTTTCACGATCCTGTTCCACGCCCTTACCGTGGTAATACAAACCGCCAAGGGAATACTGAGCATACTTATACTTTGCATTCGCGGAGAGGGTGAGCCAATCGGCCGCCTGCAGATAGTCCTGCTCCGTGCCAAGCCCAACGGCAACCATTTTGCCGATTCGGTACTCAGTATACTTCCACGGCTTTTCTTCCTCGGCGGCATGGAAAACGGCGAGGGCTTTTTCATACCATTGGTACGCTTCTCCGGCATCCGCTTCGCAGCCAAGGCCATCGGCAGCCATTCGGCCAAGGTCATATAGAGCAAGCGGATTATCCGCCCCCGCTTCCGCGAGGAAGATTTCACGGGCTTTTTCAAAGTCCTGCGGGATTCTGGCATCCTCATCGCCGTACAGGTATTTCTTTGCCAGCGTGTAGTCCTCCGTCCACCATGAGTCAGAGGATTCCTTGCCGTCAGAGTTTTTTTCCCTTGTGGACCGCCCCTCATCATCTGCCGACTCCTGATCTTCTTCATCCTCCGTGTCGGCGGAGGGTATCTCCAGATCATTCTCCGGCTCCGGAAGAGCGGTTTCCACCGATGCCGGTTCCTCGAAGGTCATGGTCCCAAGGAGCAAGGTTTCCTGAATGACCATGTTACGGATGGACTTGAAATCATCACAGCGGGAAAGAGGCGGTGGCTCGGATGGCGTTTCGGTATAGATGGATTCGATCCTGCCCCTGGTTTCCCACCACAGGCGATAGGCTTCCGCGACACGACTATCCTGCGCCAGCTCATCCACGATTTCGTCCACGATATTTTTCAGCTCCGCCTTGAGGTATCCATACTGTTTTTTGCCGCCAACCGTTTGCAGACGCTCGGCAAGGTGTGTGATGAGTTGCTCTATGCGGTCACTCTGTAAAACGCCGCCTTTCATCTGACGGATTAACCCCCGCATGGACTCGGCAGCTCGTTCCTTCAGGTCATCCCGCCGCTGGGACTTTTCCCCGTAGAGCGGAATGAGCTCCTGCCGAAAAATATCATTTGCCAGTGAGGACTTCATCTTCTTGATGCCCTGCTTGGTGAGGTATCCTTCTTTGGGGTCGGTGCTGTAGCAGAGCATGTGGACATGGGGATGGTGGCTTTCATTATGAAAGGCAGCGTACCATTTCAGATGATCCGGATGGATTTTCAGATTCTCCGCAATCTCCAATGCCTTGGAGGAAAGCAGGGCCTTCCATGCAAGCGCATTGTCATACCCCAGCCGGGAGGCATCCTCACGCCGGAGAGAAATAATCGGCATCCACACATTTCCGGTATATGCGGACAGCTCATCCGCAACTTGATTTAAGACCAGTGGATCATCGCCGCTCGTGAACAAACCGTGGCTGTCAAATTTTTCGACGCGGGGACGATTGGCAATGTAGTCCAGATATTTTTCCCGGTCACCGATTTTATCCAGATGCTGTTCCAATGCGATGGTGATAAACTCCGAGGCGTTTTCCCGGTTTGGGTATGCGAGGTAATCCTCATACTCGAACAGCTCCTTGGTGTCGGGAAACTCCCGGAGGATTTCCTTGACGAGAGCCTGCTGTTTTTTCGTAGCGTGCCAAAGCTCACGGCCATTCTTTATTTTATCCACACCATCACGGGTGGCAATATACTTGACGAGGTTATTCAGATGGGCGGCAGTTTTTTCGCTGCCTCCCTTGAGGTAACCGTTTTTTATAACGATGCGGGCCATTATTCTTCATCATCCTGGCTGCTCTGGAAGTCCACCGCATCATCCAGACGGATTTTGCCCCTGGTCTTTTTCACTTCGGCAACGCATCGGCCGCGAAGCCGGTGCAATTCATCATCTGTGATATTGAGCGTGGTTGCCAGCAGATGCATCATCATGCTGATCTCCAACGACAGACGAAAGAGGTTAGCCGCCACCCGGTTTTCGGTTTTCTGCAAGGTTCCCTCAACGGAGGAGAGCAGGGCTTTGGAGAGGTAGGATGTGATGTCCTCCGATCCAAGGTAACCCATATAAAAGCCGAGTGCCTTTTCTATGAACTCGCTTCGGCTCTTGCAGTTGTCCTTTTCCAGCCAGCCGTCCATCCGGTCCATCGTTTCGGGATACATCCAGACAGCGGTTCTTTCCTTGTTATTTTTCATCGGCAAATCCTCCTTAAGTGTGACGTCTACCCCAAAGGTGACGGTTAGAAAGTCTGTGGTTCTCTGCATTTTTTCTATTTTCGACCACCCCGGTTGTGACAAACCCTCAATCCGACCACCTCATGGGGAAGTGCGAAAAACGCCCAGCACTGCTGGGCGAAGTGAGCGGCGGGCGGTCGCTTGCGACCACCCGCCTTTCTCCTGCTCTTTTTTCGACCGAGGGGACCTGCCGGATTCGGGAGCCGGTGCGCCTTTCCAAACGCCCGGCACAAAGCCTTTACGTTGCCGTTTGGGGCGGGATGGGTTATGGATGCCACATCCGTCCTGAAAACGGCACACGGGGGCGAACAGGGGGCAACGCTGGGGGATACGTGCAGTGGGCGGTATGCTACTTCATCTCCATGCCAGAATGACCTTGGATAGGCTCGGATTGGCAAAGTTCTGTTTCTCTGAGGCTGAAAGAGGAAAGCGAATAGAATTCCCGGTCAAACTCACCCAAGCCGTGCCGTTTCAGAAATTCATCATTGCTGGCATTGATGCCGAGATCCTCTTTGCCGTATGCGTCAGTACAGGCGTATATTTCCTCTATGCTGCCGTCCTCCATGCGGAGAAACATTCCGGCCTTAATCTCATTGCTGTGCTTATCAAAATACTGCATCATTGCTCCTCCTGCCTCGGCTCTGCTGTCTGCCTGATTTTTTCTTTCTGCTTTTTGGGTGAAGCCTCCGCCGGAGCTTCACCCTCTATGCCCTCGTCAATGTATTCCCGGACGGAAGACGGAACATATTTTTCATAGAGCTTCTGCAGGGAATCACAAAGCTCTTTCGTGAGATCCGCGTCCTTCTTTTCCATGTAGCGTTTTACCGCACGGAGCTTTTCGCCGTCCATTTGTATGGTAATGCTTTCTTTTTTCATAATGGGAGCCCTCCTAATACTCAAATCCGATAAAGGTGAAGCCGGGTTCAAGCTCCGGCTCCTGCCCGGTGAATTCTGGAATGTCAGCAAAGAGCTGGCTGTATTCCGCGATCTTGCTCTTGCGGAGCGAGGTAAAGTTGCCGTCATGGGCGGTGTCGCAGACAAAAAACGGGCCGCAGATAATGTCCGCACCCAGCCTTCTGTTGGGTAGCATTCCGTTTATCTTGCCTTCCTCATTGCAGACGGCAACGCAGCCGTTTGGAAAGCCGATGCATTCAATCAGCCCTCCAACCTCCGCCTGCAGGCTGGCAAGGTCATTTGGGATTTCCTTGACTTGGGGCGCCTGCCCCGGCTCAATTTTGAGTACCTTAATCCTGTTTTCACGCATAAAATCATTCCTTCTTTCTCTTTTTACGGCAGATAATTTCTCGGATTCTGCTTCACGCCATTCACCCGCACCTCGAAGTGCAGATGGTTTCCGGTGCTGCGCCCGGTGGAGCCCACCTTGGCAACGGTTTCCCAGGCTTTCACCGTCTGCCCCTCACGGACAAGAATCCCCGAGCAGTGACCATATAAAGTCACCAGCCCGCCGCCGTGGTCAATGGTCAGGTAATAGCCGTAGCCGGTGCTACCATAGACCACGGTTTTCACCGTTCCCGCCTTGGCCGCACGGATGGAGGTGCCCTTTGCGGCGCCGAGATCGATACCGGAATGCCCTGCCTGTTGCCCGGTGATGGGGTCCGTCCTGCCGCCGAATTCGGAGGTCACCATGGACCGCCAGCTCTTTCCCAACGGAGAAACCAAGCCGGAGGCCGAGCTTTTCGGCGCTTCGGCGTAGGGTCTTGCGTACAGAACCTGCTTGCCGGAATCAAACAAATCTCGGTAGACGACCTGTCCTTTCGAGGAGGATGCGTCTACCACCTTGCCGTCTCCGGCGTAGATGCCGACGTGGGTAATGTTCATGAAGCGGCCGTTGGGCTTGTGGCTCCAGAACACCAAATCGCCGGAGGCAAGGCTGGATTTTGGTATGGTCAGCCCGTTGTCCACGCAGTATTTTCCCTGCGCCGCAGCCGTGCCGGGGAGATTTACGCCCAGCTTTTTATACACCCACTGCACAAGATAGCTGCAGTCGGTGTAGCTGCCCTGTCCGCGCAGCTCCTGTGAATACGGGTCGCCAAGGCGGGAAAGCCCCAGCCGGACAGCCTCCGTGCCCGTTTCTCCGACAGGCAAATCGGAATAAAAGCCGTCCATCTGATCCGGCGTCCAGTCCTGCCACGAATCGGAACCGTCTCCCTCCATGGGTGCGCCGGTGCCGTACCGGGCGCGGTAATAAATTTCGTTGGCGTTGGCCTGATCCTCATAGGTGATGGCTCTGCCAAGCAGTGCGCGGATGTTGTTGTAGACGGTGGGCAGCGAAGCAATGGGAACGGCTACGGTGTAGGTTTCTTCCGAGGTGGTGCCGTCGCCGTTGTCCACGGTACGGGTGCGTTCCTCGTAGGTCACAAAGCAGTCCACATATTTTCGATGCTCCAGCCGGGAGGGGGACTCCGCGCCGAAGAACAGAGAATAAAAAATTGCCTTGACCCGGTAATCGTCAAGGCTGTCGCCGCCCTCCATTTCCGCGTTCACATCGTTGATGGCATTGTCTATGAGGGTAAAGCTCTGGCGCATATCCCCGATGTATTCCCGGTACTCCGCAGGCATACTCGCCGGAATGACACCGCCATGGAAGCACAGCTCCACGGCGATGTTGTTGTGGCCCGTGGTGCCGGAGAGCAAGGAACAGACCAGCACGACGACTAAAATCAGCGGGGACAGGACGGCGGCGATTATCCAGCCGATGATCTTTCGGGTGCGCTCATCCGAGAGCGCGGCAGCGGCGGCTTTGGCAACCGCTGTGATGGTTGCGGGATCTGCCATGCCGTCACCACCATTTCATTTCACCAAAGCCGAACAGGTTTTGCTGTTCCGGCTCCGGCTCACTCTCCATGAGCTGCTCGGTATAGTCCACCGCCTGCTCCAGAACAGCGGGATCAAACCCCGCGGTTTTGTAGCCCTCACGGATGGTGTTGTAGTAATAGTCCGATGGGTACCCCAAGCGATGCCCCGGCGTCATGACATAGACCATGGCGGACACCATTTGTCCGTCCAGCGGCAGCTCCATCATTTCCTTGTCATAGAACCGGGGAAAGCCCTCGTAAACATCCAGCGCCGCCTCGTCCTTAGGCGTGATTTTCCATAGCAGAACAGGGACGGAGGAGCCCTCGCAGGGTTCGATGGTAGCAACGGCTCCGCTTCGGCCGCCCCGGAACACAAGAGCATAATTCTTGATTTCGGATGCCCCCACCACCTTGGCGGATGGGCAGCGATGCGCCATCTGCGGCAGATTGAGATTGCTGCCGTAGGCGATATACAGTTTATTTTTCATATGATCTCCCTTCTACATGGACATAGTAAAAGCGGGGGACTGATCGTCCTCCGCTTCCATAATGGGTTCTGGCACCGCTTCTTCCGGCGGGGTCTGCGCCTGGGAGCGCTCCGCCTCCCGCTTTTGCCGCAGCCGTTCTTTTTGTCTTTGGGCTTGTGCCGGGTCTTTCCACGCAATACAGCCCTCCAGATGATCCAGCAGATGCTTACGGGCGGTTTTGAACTCATCCCCGATCATGCCGAGACGTAAAAGCCAGACACGAAAGGTGTATTTTTCATTGCTGGATTGGGTTTTGGTAGGGCTTGCCGACCGCTGGTTGAGCGCCTGCGCGGTCATGGCAAGGCAGAACTGGATGTATGCCTTGATTTTCCCGGCGTGCAGCTCTCCGTTGAACGCCCGGAACTCCACCGTGCCCTTCTGGAACACACTGTGCAGATTCAGGCAGTGGTAGCGGCTGTCGTGATAATGCTCCCGGCTGCCGTCCCTGCCGTTGTACCAGAGGCTTTTCAGCCGGTCGAGGGTGGCGGGCTTCTGCCGGTTGAGCCGCTCTAAAAAAGCGGGGTCAATCTTTCGGCAGTAGTGGCTTTCCCGCCCCCGCGAAACCTTCAGCGCCTTGTAGATCATATCCTCCTTGGCCGCCATGATGTTGACCAGATTGCGGAGATGCGGCGCGTCAAAGGGCGCGGCGTTGATGTGAATATGGATGCCGCAGGAGGAATTCACAAACGCCCCGGCCTCCCGGAGCTTACGGATCAGCTCCTGCACTGTTTCAATATCCTTATACTGACAGATGGGGCTAACCAGCTCCACGCTGTAGTTCCGGTCGGCGCTGACCTTTCTGCGCCCTTCCTTCCGCTGGCAGTCCAGACTGCCGTCGCTCATGACCTTCCATTTGCGGCCGGTGGTATCCCTTGCAAAATAGGCGTCATAGAAGCTGCCCTCATATTCTTTTGTGGTGCCGAAATATTCGGCAATCACCTCGGCGGCGCGGCTTCTGGTAAGCCCGGTCATTTCAATTTCGATTCCAAAATCCTGACCCTGTAGTTCCATTTCACCACCGCCTTACCACATCCTGTGCTGCAGGGTCAGGTCTTTTTCCTGAGCCAGCCCCGCCAGCTCCGCCGCGGAATTGATGAATCCGCACAGCCGCTCCCTGCGCCATGTATCAATGAGATACCGTCCGCATTCCTCGTTGAGCGCATTGATTTTCAATACCGTATCCCGCACACACTCTGAAACGGCGGCGGGATCGCCCTGCGCTTCCATCAGATCGTCAATATAATCATCCAGAATCCGGCCCATGAGAGATACATCCTCCGGGGTATAGTGGTAGCTCCCGGCGTAGGGATCGGGGTATTCCTTGCCGTCCATGCAGCTGCGGAGCTGCTCCAAAATGGCGGGGCGCTCGTCGCAGTCCGCTTTCTGGTACTTCTCCATAAACGCTAAAAGATCCGCCTCCCGGTTGGGGGTGTAGCGGATAAAGGACAGCATATCTTCGAGGAGTCCCGATTTGTTTTCTTTCTGCTGTTGCAGTCTGTTCATGATTTTTTCTCCCTTCTTCATTATCTGCCGCCCGCCGTTCCGAACAATTTCTCCTTATACGCCGGAGCGTGGACCGCAAGGTTGTACCGCTCAATGCCGCATTTGTAAAGGCACACGCCCCGCTGGGGAAAGCGGATGAGGTTATATTCGGATTCCTCCAGCTGGAGGGAGTCGATATAGAACCGCTTGTCAATATTGCCTGCGTTAAACAGAAACGCATGAGACGGAATGGAAAACAGGGGCTTTGTCAGCTCCCGGATATGCTCAATGTTGAAGTCCTCCAAGTTCTGCGACGAAAGGATGACCGCCGATTCCTTCTTACGCACACGCTTCATGAAATTGCGGATATATTCAATAGCCGTCAGGTTGGTGAGGAACAGGTACAGCTCGTCAATGGCGGCGGCGGTGTTGCCCTCGGTCAGCAGCTTGTCGCTCATAAAGGACAGCACGTTAAACAGCAGGGCGTTCTTCACGTTCCGGCTGGCCTGCAAGAGTCCCTTGACGCCGAACACAATGAAGCGGTCGGAGGTCACGTTGGTGTGACCGTTGAAGAACTGACTCTCCGCGCCCATGCACATGGAGTGGAGCCCCAGCAGGATTTCCTGCAAAAGCTCCGGCGGGTAGAGCTGATATTTGGTCTTGTCATAGCCCTTGTACTCGGCTTCAATCAGGGCATACAGGTCGGACAAAATGGGATAGTCCGTGGTGCCAAGGCTCCTGAAATCGGTGCGGTCGCTGATGCCGAATTGTTCGTACAGCTTGCCCAGCATGATTTCAATGGCGTCAATGTGGCGGTCTGAAAAATCTTTGTAGCATCGGAAGAAATCCTTGAGAAAGCTGATGTGCTGACTGAGCTTGGTGGACTGGCGGAATGCCTGGGGCGCGTCGGTATCCTCCGGGCTGCCGCCCTCGTCCCATGTTTTCGGCTCCAGCGGATTAATCCGGTACCGGCCCGACATAAGGTCAATGAAACAGCCGCCGAGGTTTTCTGCCAGCTCCACATATTCGTGCTCGGGGTCCAGGCACAGAACGGACTTGCCTGATTCGAGGATATTGCAGAGAATGAGCTTGAGAAGATAGCTCTTGCCCTGACCGGAGTTCCCCAAAATCAGCACATTGGCATTTGTTTTGTCATCGTCGCGTTTGTCAAAATCCGCGATGATATTCGAGCCGAATTTGTCCCTGCCGAGGTAAAATCCATGAGGATCGGTCTTGCCGCTGTAGTTGAAGGGATAAAGGTTTGCCACGGAGCTTGCGGGCAGCACCCGTTCAAACTGGCTGGCGAACACATTCCATCCGGCGGGGCCTACGGCGAGAAAGCCCTCCCGCTGGCGCAGCATGAGCCGATCCACATTGAGCTTACTGCGCACCAGCTCGGTGAGGACGTCGGTCTGGAGGAGCTTCAGCGCATCGGAGTCGTGAGCGGTCAGCTCAAGAAACACAGCGCAGTGCAGGAGCGGCTCCCGGTTGCGGTGCATGGAGGACACCAGCGTGACAACATCCTGCAAATTGCTCTCGGCGGTGACCGTCTGCTGGAGGTCGTTGGTGCTGCTTTTATCCATGCGGTTTTTGTTGGCGGCGTTGTGGATGATTTTCTTTTCCTCGGCCGCCGTTACCTGTCTGGTGTAGATGCGCAGGGTCACGCCGTCCTTTTCTCCAAGGTGGCGTAGGATGGCCTGTTCCTCTGTGGTGGTGGGGTATTCCCGCAGCACCCACACACAGCGGTAGGTGTTGCCGCAGAGGAAGTGATCAGTATTGAATTTGATGATGCCCGGTGCGATCATGTCAAGGAAATCCTTGATTTTTACATCTTCCTGTGGCGGAGATTGAGGACTTCTTTTTCTTGCCATCGGCATTTCTTCCTTTCTGATTTTGATTTTGATTTTGAATATAGGAAAAGCCGCCACATTAGTGACGGCTTGAAGTAAAATGGTTCACTTTGATAAAGATGTGAGGTATAATTATTTTCTAAACCCTGTATTCAATTAAGGAGAAAATATATGATTGATAATTTTCAGATGACCTTTCATCACATAGGCAAACCTGTTCCGTTAGAAAACATTAAAGATAATAAGGATACGAAGTACAGTCCTCTGTTCGACATGTACTCGTTGGATATGAAAAATGATTTGTCCCTTCCAATAGAGTTACATGCTTTCGGTGAAAATTCCTCACTTGATGTTAGAATCCAAAAAGAACCTCACGTTGCTTTTAAGGTGAATGATATTGAGTCTGCCTTGGATGGGAAAGAAATCGTCATGCCGCTTTATCAGCCTTTTGCCGGGTATCGCTGCGCCATGGTTATCATTAACAAGCAGCTGATCGAGTTAATCGAAACGACATTATCTGAAAGTGAAATTTGGGGAGACGGAATATTTAAGGACAGTATTCTTTATCCCAAAGGGAAACACGTTTTAGATGAATCTGCGGAAAAGTGATTTGCGGAAAGCCGGGGGTGCATACTTCCGGCTTTCCGTTTATCTGTTCACTCATTCAAAATAACCCAGCGTTCCCCATCGTAATCCTCATACACCTCGGTCGTGACATTCTGCTCATAATAGACACCCAGCAGACGCTTGATGTCCGATTCACCCGCCTTGCGCACCGTGAAGCCCTGATCCTTGAGGCTCTTTTCGATGCGGGAAAGGTATGGCTGAACATCGCTTTCTTTTTCATTCCGAAGCCGTATAATGATTAAAAATTCCCGCGCCGTTGCCATCTGCACCTGCATATGGTCAAGGGCTGTCTGATCCTGTGCCAGCAGCTTTCGGATGACGGGGTTCTGCTCGGCGTCCATTCTGGCTTTCAGGTAGCTTTTGTTGTCCTCAAAATTTTCCCGGCTGTTCAGGCACAGCATTTCAATATCCGAGATGCCTTTCAGCACATTCATAAGGGCATAAATCCTTGCTCCGATGCTGGAATTGGACAGGACACTGATATTGGTAGGCTTGATCATAAAAAATACCAGCTCGCCGTGGGGAGTCACAAGGCTGTGGCCGGTGATGCCCTCGATGTCCATGAGCTGGCGGGTGGAGGCTTTTTCTCTGGCCTCCTGCTTCTTTTTCCGGTTCATATTCACGCCCTCCATTCATAGGTCTGCTGCTTTCCAAAAAAGAAAGCGGCGGCGTAGCGGATAAAATCAAGGATGCTCACATCCTCGAAGCGGATGGATAAAAAGGCATAGACCGCCGTCACGACAATGGGTGGCAGCCAGCCGAGCCGTGAGAGTGCGAACACTGAAATCAGGCAGCCGATGCCGATGATTCCGATGTCACGCAGCTCCCACAGCCACAGGGTTGCCTTGGATTTTAGGTTGTCGGGGTAGATGTACATGGGGGTGATTCCTCCTGTTCCTCATCAATTTTTCGCAAAAAATAGGCGATACCGCGGAGGACAAAGTCCACACAGGGTATCGCCACACTATTTCCAAGAGCCTTATATCTGGCGCTGTCCGATGCGCCGGGAATCAGAGTCCAGCCATCGGGAAAGCCTTGAAGCCGTTCGCATTCCAGTGGGGTGAGCCTGCGGATGAGGTTGCGCCTTTCGACAATGCATTTATTCTGACTGACATACTGGCTGCCGATGCCTTTCTCATCCCCCCGGCACAACGCACCTACCACCTCTTGGTATGGCTCACACACTGCGTGCCGATCAGAGGTCGTAATGGTGTAGCTGATGTCCGACTGACAGCCGAGGCCGTTCCCGCCGTTTTCCGGTTCCCTGTCGATGGTATTGCCCGCAATGCAGATGGTTTCCTGCATTGCGGGATTCCCCACCAGCGGAACATTGTTGCCCCCGGTTCCCATACGGGCGGACATGGTGGGCGCCACAGCATGCGGGCCGGTATAGCGGCTGTCGATGCCGTGATTTTCAAACAACACCGGCTGATTATTTCCGCTCATCCCGGCACTGGCTGTAATGGTGGGGCAGATGCCCTCGCCAATTTCAGCGCCGCCCTGTTGGGTTGCCATGACCAGCGGCTGATTGTTCCCGCCCTGCCCGAAGCCTGCGGATACCGTTTGCGATACCGCCACCGGCCCGGTAAAGCGGGAATCCTGTGCGTGGTTGTCAAACACCAGCGGCTGGTGTCCATGCTCCTGTGCGCGAAGGGTGCCGGTGATATCCTCGGTGCAGTGCATCTGGCTGCCGCCCTGATCGTTGAGACACAGCACCGATGGCGCTGTGCCTGTTTTAATGGTAGGGGAACACTCCGCCTGATAGCCGATTCCTCTGGCATCGGCACTGGCGCTGCCGCAGAAGCCTGCGGTTAGCACACAGGGGTAGCCTTGTCCGGCCTGTCCACCGCCGCCGGTTAGCGAGGTGTGCGTTTCAGGTGTCAAAAAACAATCCCCGTCCCCTTTGCTGACAACGCCTGCCGCAAACAGAAGCCCCGCCGGGTTCCTGCCCCCGCCACCGTCCGCACCGGCAAGGGTCGGCGCCACACCCTCCGGTGCGAACACACGGCTTTGCTGGGTGTCCCAGCTGTTCATGCAATTGGGCTGAGATACCAGCGGAGGATGCCCTCCCATACCGGCGCGCAGTGTGGACGCCACATCCTCGGTGACATCCATCCGTTCGCCGCCCTGATCGTTCAAGCACAACAGCGGATGTGCCACAAAGGTCTGCTGCTTCATCCCTGGCTGCGCACCCAAGGAACCAGCTACATCATGGAGATCCCGCACTTCATCACGCTGATTCGCGGCAAAGGCTATCGCTGTTTTTTCTTCTGTCTGGATATATCCGTGCCCGCCGCCTTCGCCGCCATAGAGGGCGGGCCATGTTCCGGTTTCTTCAAAAATGCGGCGGCTCTGCACATCCCATGGGGTCAGGCAAGTCCCGCCTGTATCATCAAGGCATCCTTCAGCTGGAGCGGCAGTTCCTTTCCTCTGGCCTCCGCTCTGCGCAATATCCCCAAACAAGCTGTCTTGCTTAAATAGTATTTCTGGTGCGGTCGTGCCTCCAAAATCTGCGACAAGGAAGATGCGACGGCGGCGCTGGGCGACTCCCCAGAATTGAGCGTCCATGACACGCCAAGCCAGGCTGAATTCATCTCCCAAAAGGACAGCCCCAGCAGATTCCCAGCGCCCGGACTCAGGTCGAGGCACATCACAGGCACTGTACTTAATGCGGACGATCTCTTCAATGACCGCCCTGAAATCCTCCCCCTCTGCCGAGCTGAAAGCTCCGGGGACATTCTCCCAAACGAGGTATCGAGGTCGAACAAGGTAAGCTGGTACGTTTCGTTGCTCATCACCTTTTCTCATCTCCTTTGTAATTCTGGTTTGCTCCATAAACAGCCCGGAACGCTCACCCGCCAAGCCCCGGCGCTGGCCAGCGACCGATAAATCTTGGCAGGGTGAGCCGCCGCAAATGACGTCCACAGGCGGCAGTTTCGATCCGTCCAGCTTTGTGATATCCCCGACATGGAGCATTTCGGGGAATCGGATTTTGGTCACTTCAATGGGAAAGGCTTCAATTTCACTGGCCCATACGGGAGTGATACCGTTGCGGATAGCCGCCAATGGAAAACCTCCGATCCCATCGAAGAGGCTCCCCATCGTCATCATCAGGCCATCCTCATCGCCTGCTGGGGAGCTTCGGCCGGTTCGGTGCCTTTGGCTCTGCCGACAGCAAAGCCGTTTTCCTGTTCCATCACCCGGCGAACCGGGATTCCGATTCTGACCGCTTCCTCGATTTCAAGGTGCATTCCGAAGGAAATACGGTCGCCATAGCACCACAGCTCGTCGCAGCGGGGCAGCATGGCAAGCCCCATATCCAGACCCGCCTGGCGCTCCTGCGGCTTGGAATCATCAAGGAGCTGCGGGTATAACAGATGGGGCGCAAAAAAAGCGTGCCCCTCGCTCATCACATGGCGGCACGCTTTCCTGGCAAATTCGGTATTCTGTTCGATGTCCCCGGCGTAGGGGGACGCCACATAGATTAGTTTCATAGGCTTTTTCCTTTCTGTGCTATTTTGGCGCAACCGCCTGCACGATGGTGCGGGTGGTGTTGACGGCCGCCTGTGCGGTATACACGGCGCTCATCACATTGGCCTTTGTGCTGGTGTCCAGCCCGAATGCTCCGGCAATTCGCGGCACTTCTCCGGCGGCCAGCATCAGACCAAGCCCCAGCAGGGCATGGGTTCGCAAGACCATAAGCCCTGCGGCGAGGATGGTTGCCTGTAAAAACGTGGTCAGGCACAGGCCGATAATCTGCTTGCACCACTGGGTAAAGCCGTCGATGTAGCCGCGAGGGACGGAGAACATATACAGGCTGCCCACGGCGATTTGGATCAGCAGGATGCCTCCGCGCTTCAGGTTGGCAAAGAACACCTTAATGACCGCGTAGCCCATCATGATAATCATAAAGAGCAGCAAGATCGGGCTTGTAATGACAGACAGACCTCCGAACACACCGGAGCCCATGGCGCCGCCGATATCCGGTGAGCTGCCAAGCTCGGAAATGATATTCCCGGCAAGGTCGCCGAAGCTGGTACCGTAGCCGGTGATGCCCGCCGTGAGGCTGCTCTGGAGATTGACCGAGAGCTTGAACAGCTCCACCGGCACGATGGTAAAAAGGGACACCGCCATAAAGCCCTTGATGGCGTTTAAGGCGGTGTCCTTCACGCTGCCCCGCCCGTGCTGGTATTCGATGCCGGTTTCAAACGCCGACACCACCAGCCCGGTTCCGTACAGCGCCCAAGCCAGATAGGAAAAAAACAGGACGATGGACTGTACCCAGCTCATCTCAAACAGCTCCACGCCCATGTTTCCCATCTGCGCAAAGAAGTCGGCCAGAAAGCCGACCACCTGTCCGTAGAGCCATTCGATGATCTGATCCATGACGGTTCCAAGGACGAAGTCCCAGATAAACATTGGATTCTCACCCCTTTCTGTGGAAATAAAAAAGGCACACCATAGCAATGCCTGCGGTGTGCCAACATATCTGTCTGAACAAATTTCGGGCAGGGCGCAAAGATTTAGAAGACTTCAAAAACGACTTGACAATCTGCTCGTTCAGAGCTTCAATACCACACAACGGTGGCCACCGAAATTAGGAAAAGGAGGTCAATTGCGTGGCAGACTACAAAAAAATGTATGATTCGCTGTTTAACGATGTGACAGATGCCATTTCGCTGCTTCAGCGTGCGCAGCAAAAGACGGAGGAGCTTTTCATCTCCGGCAATGACGGCGTTATTGTGGAGCTCAAAAGAGATTCCGAGCCTGACGGCAGCGATAAATAGCGAAATTCGTTTACAAACAGCAAGGAGAGCGGTTCTGCCGCTCTCCTTGTTTTGCTGCCACAAACGCCTTTTGGGGGAAATAAAAAAGCGCACCATGGGTTCATTCACAGTGCGCCTTGGAGCATAATTCCGATTGGTTTTTCAGCTCGCTCATCCTGACGGGGTCTATATAGTGGGTGGCATAGGCTTTTTCAATGTCCTCGCCGCCGCTTTTGGAAAACCGGAGCTTCTTTGCGTGAGGGCGGTTTTTCAGTCCCCACTGCTTATAAAAGGTCCACGAAGCCTTGAGATTGTTTTTCGCGGCATAGCTTCGGATTTCCCGCATGATAAGGGACAGTTTGGAGAGGTTCACTTTGCAGACACGCTCCAAATAATCCACCTTGCCGAAGCGCCACTGCTCATAATCCTCTTTGGATAGGATGTCTAAATCCATCAGCACCTGCACGGGGACAGCTATGCCGCTCTTTTGCAGCTGCTGATACATGGAGTTATGGATTTTCCCTTTCATATCATTGCTGTTCACCGCATCACCTCCTGCGCATTACAGCATTTTCTGCTGGGTTTGCCCACCGGGAGCCTGCGTCCTTTCAAGCCCCTCATCCAACTGGAGCAGGGTTTGATTCAAGGCTGCCATGCTTTCGGATAACCGTACCGGTGAAAGAATATCCCGCTGCGAAAACACATAAATCTTCTGCATTTTTGAAAAGGCCGCCGCCAGCTCGTCATCTGTGCCAACCGCATCAAACAGTGTGAATTCGGAAAACGGCTTTTCCGACAGATCACTTCCGATCCGCTCCCTTTCTTCTTTCCGCTTATAGGCGAGCATGGCTGTGAGCTCTTCCGGCGCTGAGAGCAGGGTGCGGATTCTTTCCTGTTCCATCATGATGGAAAGATCATAAAGGTGCTTTGCGGTATCAAACAGCATCCGCCGCTGGTAATAAAACTCCGCAGCCAGTATTTTATCCGCGAAGATCCGTTCCAGTTTGATGGTCTGCACAGAAAAGGGCTTTACGCCATAAGCCGATTCGAGAATTTGCCGCTGCTCACCGGTTGCCTCCGAATAAAGCAGCGGTGAAACTTCAAGGGCTTCCACCGGTTCACTGATGGTGAAGGAGGTTGCTTCCACTTTGACATAGCCAAAACGCTGCAGTGAGTCAGCGGAATCCACCGCAGTCACAGGTACATATTCATATACGCTGGTGATGCTGCCCCTCTGATTGCTTTCTCTGGCTTTATCGGTTGTCCTTGAAAGAGTATGATAGCCGTTTGCCGATGTTTCCAGCCGCTTTTTTCCCTGACTTTTTGAACAGTCTTGAACCGCAACCGTCAGATCAATATCTTCCGAAAAGCGTTTCATGCGGCCGATGGATTTATACAGGGCGGTTCCGCCTTTGAAGTATGCGGGAAGGAAATTCTGCTTTTCGGACAGTTCCCATAACAGCAGCGTCAGATAATAATCCTTTTCGACAATGTCACTTCGGATGCCTGTTCTGCGGCTGACGTCCGAGAGCAGGGCTTCAAATGCGTCTTTATCCTGATGTAAGTTCATCGTTCACCTCCATGAGTAAGTCAATAAGGGGCAGGATCACCTTTGCCGGGTAATGTTTACGTGCGGTAAACAGCAGGGCAAGACCGTCAAGCTCCTGTTGCTTTGCGTAGCCTGCCAGCAGCAGCTCCGGCCTCTGTGCATCTATGTGCGCATCGGCAAGCGCCATTGTCAAATCGATGAACTGGAGATATTTCCAGTTGTCCTCCGTTACCGGCACAGCAGGCTTCTTGAGTTTAATATGGCAATCCTTCGGCAGCTTTGCACCATAGCGGTTTGTGGTGATTTCCATGTCGCGGGGAATCAAGGTAGTCAGTCCCAGCTTATTCATCAGGAATGCGCCCGATTCGTATCCGATTTTTACACCGCCTTGCTCCGTCAGGGTTTTCTTCATCACCTGTTCCGTGCTGGGCGTAACCCTCCCGAACACGGTCTGCTTCACCTGGCAATAGATACCTTTTTGCAGCCTTTCGATTTCGCCCTTGTCCGCCATCCGCTTCAGCTTCACATTGGTCAGGGCCTTGGCCTGCTCATAGGGCAAGTCAAAGGTTCCCGCCAGCTGTGCCGCTATATTTTCTGTTTGGATGGCTGCTTCGTAGGGAATATTTTTAACGGTTTCTGCAATGTGTTCTCCATATCCAATCTGCTCCAAGTGTTTCACCTCCCGGTCGAGTGATATTATATGGCTTGTTTTCATTTGTTATATTTGCCACTATAATATCACTTTATGCACCGGAAGTCAATCTGTCCCTGCTTACATACCAAGTATCGTCCAGTCAATACTTGCATAAGGACAGTGGAAATTTGCGGCAACATATGGTACGATAACTTTTAACAAGTATTTGAATTGCTAATTATTTATAATCTGTACAGTAATTAAAGGCATCCGTAAACTCCTGCTGCAGCCAAATTACGGAGATTATCGGCAAGCACTTTATCTCATATGTGCAACTTATATCAGGTAATTGTCTGTGAGAATTGATATACTGGAGAAAGGAGTGAAGCAAATGTCTGTTCAAACAATAGAAACAATGGCAAAGTGGGTAGAAAATAACATAACAGAAAGCCCAAGCCTGCAAGATATGTCATCATATGTTGGTTATTCACCGTATTACTGCTCTACAAAGTTTCGGGAGCACATGGGTATGACATATAAACAATTTCTTGCCCAATGTAAATTAAAAGCTGCTGCTAATGATCTTTGCATAACCAATGACAGAATAACCGATATTGCTTTTCGATATGGGTACTCGTCATCTGAAGCGTTTGCAAGAGCTTTTTCACAAGCGTTTCAATGCTCGCCACGCCAATATCGGAAAACTTCCGGTGTTTCTCTTAGCTCACCTTAGTCTATAGGGCGTATTGCTCCCTCCGAATTTGTAAATGCGAGGAGATAAAATGTCTGACAAGTTTGGAAGAAATGATCTCTGCTGGTGTGGCAGCGGTCGAAAATATAAGAAATGTCATGGCCCTATTGATGAGCAAATTGAAATCTACCGCTTAAAGGGATATGAAGTGCCTTATCGAAAATTGCTTAAAACAAAACAACAGATTGAAGGTATTCGGGAAAGCGGCAAACGAAACATCGCTTTACTGGATTTCATTGCAAATTATGCGGTTGATGGAATCACCACGGAAGAGCTTGACCGGCTTATCTTCGAAAAAACCAAGGAACTGGGAGGCGTTCCAGCAACACTCAATTTTGACGGATACCCTAAGAGCGTGTGTATCTCAATTAATGATGTTGTATGTCATGGTATCCCCTCTGATCGTATATTCCTGCGAAACGGCGATATTGTAAATATTGATGTGTCTACAATTTATAACGGATTTTTTTCAGATTCTTCACGCATGTTTTGCATTGGTGCTGTTTCCGCTGAGAAACAAAAACTGGTTGATGTTGCGAAAGAGTGTGTGGAGCTGGGCATTGAACAGGTAAAACCGTGGGGATTTCTTGGTGATGTTGGGCAAGCTGTTCAAGACCATGCAAGGGAAAATGGATATTCTGTCGTTCGAGAAATCGGAGGCCACGGTATTGGTCTACAATTTCATGAAGATCCTTGGGTCGGTTATGTGACAAAGCAAGGAACAGGAATGCTCTTAGTCCCAGGACTTGTTTTTACTGTAGAGCCTATGATAAATATGGGAAAATCCAATATAGTAACAGATAAATGCGATAATTGGACTATTCGCACTGCTGATGGGAAGCCTTCTGCGCAATGGGAAAAACAGGTGTTAGTAACCGAAACTGGTTATGAGGTGTTGGCATATTAATGAACAGTTAGGAATAACCAGAATTTCTTATTATGAGCATAATGAAAACCTAAATGAGCAGACCCAGCTCCTTGCAGAACTGGACCTACTCATTATTACTACATGCCAAGAATAGTCCAGAGTATCCTTGCATAAGGGTGGTGAACGGACTTTTTTCATAGTATCTGTGTCCTTTCCATTGTTCATATTTGTTTGATTGAAAGTTCCGATTTACTATGGTAAACTCACTTTATATATCTACCGTGTAAAACTTTTGTGAAACGGTAGCATGGGAAATTAACGCTCGGTGAGCAAGTTTATATAATGTGCGAGGTGGTGCAATAAATGTTTAATGAAATTTGTATCTATGAGGCAAAGATTGAAAAGCAAGAGGAAATTGAGCAACTTATGAAAGAGGTTGCCGCCTTTTATATGGAGCAGGATGGTGTTATTGAAGTTAGATATATCAAACGCACCCACCGCCAAACAGATTTTAATGCCGTTAAAGAAGGGGCATTGCCTGTTCGCCTCACACGCAATGTAGGCAAAGTCACTTATGTTTTACATTGGACTGTTAGAGATGAAGAAACTCACGCAAGGGTGTCAAAGTTAGGGTTAGAGCATTTTTACAAGCGGTGGAACAGATGCTTAACCACTATGCCAAAAATTATTTTGGGTGAAAACATTGTGTAAGGGTATGAGCACACCCTCTGTTAGTGTTTAACTTCACCTACACAATAAAATCTGACTTATCACGAAATTGAGCCGTTGCATCTAACTTGACGCGACGGCTCTTGCTTTGTCTACATGCCAAGAATAGTCCAGAGTATTCTTGCATAAAGACAGTGAACGTATTTTTTCTTTCATAGTAACTGTGTCCTTACTATTGTTCATATTTGTTTGATTGAAAGATCCGCTTTACTATGGTAAACTTACTTTATATATCTATCGTGCAAAACTTTTGTGAAACGGTAGCACGAGAAATTAACGCTCAGTAAGCAAATTTATATTAGCTTTGAGGTGATATTGTGCATAACATTCAAGACTTGGTTTATGGGTTATCGAATAATGATGATAAAAAGGCTTATGAATGTTTAAAGCAACTGAAAAGTGAAAGCAGTCAGTCCGATGCCGTGTACCCTTTTTTTGACATATTTGCAGATATGCTCGATGATGAAAATTCTTATGTCAGAACAAGAGGCATTGTTTTGATTGCTGTTAATGCACAATGGGATAGCGACTATAAAATAGATGAAATTATCGATAAATATCTAAAGCATATTACAGACGATAAGCCGATTACTGCACGGCAATGCATTAAGGTGCTACCTGTTATAGCAAAATACAAGCCAGATTTAAGGCAGGATATATTGAATGCACTGCATCGTGCTAATCCGACAAGATACAAGGAAAGTATGCAATCGCTGGTAGTAAAAGATATTCAAAAATGCTTAAACGATATTGAAAAGCTATAACCAAGCAAAATGAGCATTCACTTGATATGAGGCCTTTGCTTCCTACTAAAGCTAAATTCGATTACTAATGAACAAGGTGTGACCCTGCCATATATGGCTTGGTCGCACCTTGTTCATTTCCACCGTCATAATCCGAGTATAGTCCAGATATAGGTCGGTGCCGTCAGAGTGAACACCAAACAGGCAAACAAAATCGCTGGCGCGGCCCACTCAAATTGTCCGTGCTTTCGATAGTCGAAGTACGCCGTCCCCAATTTTGCGAAGAAAAACACCGCCAGAATCAGGTCGATTGCCGGGAATACCACCTTGTTGACCACGGTTTTAATCTGCCCAGAGGCGTCGTTCCACGTTCCCTCAATTGCCCCGGCCACATCGCCGTTTGCCGCAAACGCGGTTGTGCAAAACAGCAGGCTTATCATCAGGACAAGCGAGAGCGCCAGCACTATTTTTTTGTATTTTTTCATAAAGACCACCTTTCCGAAATGAGGAACAAGGCCGCAGAGTTCACCCCCTGCGGCCTTGTTCTTTTTCTGCTTTTATAGCTGCATGGTCATGTCCATGCCGGGAGCCTGTTCCTCCATAAGAGGGGCAACCGCAAGCACCTGGGGGTTCCGGTAAAACTTCAGGTCGCCCCGGAACCCTTTTTTCAGCGCACTGAATTCCTCCGCTTGTGCAAGGAGCTCAGCGGAACATCCGGGCGGCAGCTCCTGATTCCAGCGCACCCAATCGCCGTTCTGATAGCGCGGTTCCAGCTGAAGGATGACATAGTCCTCCGGTACAAAAGCAGGGTATTTTCGCAGCTGCCCCTGGGTGTCCACGTAAGGATGCCCCTCCTTCATGACGGTCATTTCCATAAGCCGCAGGGTATCCGCAAGAGAGGTGCAGAACCAGCATTCCCGATCTCCGAACCGCCGGATGCGGCCATCCTGCAGGATTGCATCCAGCCGCTCTTTTTTCGTGTAGTGGTACAGGCTGCCCTTTGGAGCCTCAATCCGTTCATATGCCATCTTCGTCCCTCCCTTACGGCTTGAGGGGACCGGCATGCCAATCCTGCCACAGATTGCCCTTTATGGTCAGGCTGTCGGTCAGATTGGCGGACAGCATTCCATCCGGCGTCCACGCATCTATGAGCCATGTATTGACGGTATAGGCGCCGTCCGGCATCCAGATCGGGCTGAAATGGGTGCGATTTTTGTAGGTGGAATACGGATTTTTCTGAAACTCAAACCGCCCTGTACCCATCCGCTCCAAGAGCCGCCAATAGGTTTCGTAGCCGAATTCGGGGAAATAGCTGACCGCATTCTGCGGCTGGGTTACCGCCGAGCTTTGGTTGGAGCTGATGCTCCCGGTAACAGTCTGGTTGATGCCGTATCCTGACTTCATTACCGTTCCGCTGGCAGTGGGGTTCTTGCTGTCGCATTGGATGCTCATGTCAGCGGTCAGGCTGGCGCTGTAGCGATCCAAGTCAAATTCGTACCAGCCGTGATCACACCAATATCCGTCCTCGTCGTCTCCATGCCACACCCAATATTCCTGCCACCACGGACGCCAGACACTCCAGCTTGCCGTGCTTTTCACCGCCCTGCTTGGGACAGAAGCACGGGAGAAGCTGTCGTTGCGGTCATCCGCTACGGGATTGGGCGGCGTGTTCTTATCAAGGTCAACAATTTTCACGTTGAGGGTCGTTTTTGCCGTGCTGCCGGGGCCCGATACCGTCACTGCAATGGTCATGTTCTGCTCAGTATCCGGGGTTTTCCATTTCACCCACGCAAGCTGGCTGTCGCCGTCGGGGTAGTAAACATTGCCCACACTGTAGGTCTGTCCGCCGATATTGAAGCTGACGCGGGTGGGGCTGTCGGGGTCGGACTGGCCGCCGCTGACCCGCACCGCCGTGATGACGTTGGTGTTGACCCGGTACTCGTAATCGTAGGCTTCAATCTGCGGTTCCTCCGGTGTTTTCTCAAAGCGGACAATGCCAAGCCCAAGGCTGGACTTGATATCCGCATTGGTGGCGGCGCTGGTCTTACTGCCGCCCCATGCGGGATAGCCGAGGTCGCTTACCTCCAAAAACATGGCGAGAGGCAGATTCTTGTGGGTGAGAGATACCATGCGCCGCCTTAACAGGCCGCTGGTCTGCTCATCATAGAGCGCTGCTTCGGTAGCGGTCGTAGCAAACATATTTCCTTCAAATTTGTAGTACGCCAGCGGCTCCAAAAGAATTTTATACTTACCGCCGATGAGAACGTCATAATTCATGCCTGTAATTTCTGCGATACGCTTAACCACATATTCGGAACAGAAGTATTTCTTTATGGCCTCAATGTTGTTGCTGCCGTTGGTGCTGATGATACGGGGCATAGTCTGTCCGGGATTTTTATAGATATATCCACCTTTTACCGGGTTTAGAGAAACACCGTTATTGTATTGCAGTTTGCTAACCTTTCCAAAGTGGTATATTCCTGCCGAGGGAGCCTTATTGGTAAAATCAAAAGGTGTGGTGACCACCGCATGGTCGCTTGCACGCACCACCGTCACACGCACACCTTCATTGCCGGGACTCCATGAATTGGTGCTGGTTCCCTGACCCATACCGCCACCACCGCCGTCAATGTTTCCGCTACCGCCTGTGTCGGCAAAAGCAGTCATCGGGCAGAGCAGACAAAAAATGAGGAACAGCGGCAAGACTCTTAAAAGTAAGTTTTTCATCCTAACCTCCTGTTTCTGCAAATAAAAAGGCACGGTATCTTTCAACCGTGCCATGGGGTATATTCCTATTTAGTCCATGATACCAACCTGCTTGTTGATATCACCGTCTCCGTCAACAACTTCTCCATGATTAGCACCGCCATCCGGCACATTATCAAAGCCGGGAATGCTGTTTCCGCCACTGCTGGGTTTAGAGGATGATTCCTGCTTCGGTGTTTCCTTGGGTTGTTCCACCTTGTCATGTTCGACAGCCGCGGGAGGCTCGGTGACCTTTTCGCCGTTGGGCTTCTGCGTAGGGTCTTGAAGCTGTTCCTCGGTATATTCGGGCTTGCTCACATCGCCCTGAATGGTCTGCTCGGTGCCGCTGGAAACCGCACCGTTGTCGGTGCTCACCGGCTGCGTGGTATCGGGCGGGGTGACCACTACCTCTTTTTCTTTCTCTGTGCTGTCCGGCTCGGACGGGTCTACCGTCACATCGCTTACCTCAGAGCTTTGGGACGGGAGGGGCGCATCCACCGGCTTGGGTGTCTGGAACCGCTGCCCGATCAGCACCACCAGCACAGCGCAGAGGGCGAGTCCACCGGCGACGGCCAGCCACTTTTTCATTTTGGGGTTCATATTTTTCATAAGAGCATCCTCCTATTTACCATATTTTGATAAGTCTCTTGTTAAGTCACACCCTACCACGAAGTTTTCAAAAAGTCTATCTATATTATAGAAAACTTTTTTATAACAGTCAAAACCTTGGTGTGTATCCAGCGCTGGTCTTGACCTTGATGGTCATGGGCGGCAGCAGCTGTCCGCCAAAGGATACGGGAACCTCCAGCAGGATGGTGCTGTCCGCCTCAAAGCGGGCGGAGGCTTGTTCACCCGATGCAAATGGCGCGTTTCGGATGTCCACATCCAGATTCCAGACTTTAAACTCCAGCTTGCCGTTCGGGGTGCGCTTTTCATGATAGCCGCTGCTATAGGAAAGTCCAAGGATGTCGTCCAGCCGGTCATAAATATCGCCGTAATCGAGGCTTTCCTCGAAATCTCCGGCATAGGGCTGATACGCGCCCGAATAGCCCTCCCGCACACCGTGGTACACGTCATCGTAATTCTCCACCACCATGGAAATGACAGCTGCCTGCACTGCATCCCGAACACCCTGCGCTATGATCATCAGCCGGAAATATTCAGAAATGCCGGTGAAGATGATGACCAGCGACAGGGTGATTGCGATGATCAACGGAAAGCCCGCGCCGCCTTTTCCCCGTAGGATTTGCTTGATTTTATCCGTCATTTCCAGTAGACCTCGCTCTTTCCCGCCGCGTCCGCCCGCAGCGTAATGGGGAACGAGCCGAAGCCGCCAAACAGTCCGATGTTGGTCTGGTAGGTGACCGTTACCGTGACTTCCTCGTTCAGCTGGATTCTGCCGGTTTCAGACCACTCTACGCTGGGAGAAAGCCCGGTCTTTTCCCGTAGAAGCTGCTCACGGCGGCTGGTTTCGCCGCCCACCTGTCCGGCAATTTCCGCCTCCCGGATGAGCTCTGTGGCAAAGGTGTCCAGCTGCTGCTTTTGGATATAGACGGGGAACACCTTCACGGCAAGGGCAATGACCAGCATGGCGCACAGTACCAGCACCGCCACATCAAGATAGCCCTCGCCGCGCTTGTTTCTCAGAAGTTTTCTCAGCACATGGTCACCCCCTGCTCAAAGGGTCCCTGCTCCAGCCTTGGTTCCGGGTTGTGGTCACTTAAGATACGCCACGCACCCTTGCTGAAATCAGCGGTGCAGATTTCCTGCTCCAGCAGTTCCTCTGCGGGAACATCTCTGGCAAACTCAGAGCTGCCGGGATTCCCTTTCACGCTTTGTCCCGCCAGCAGAAGCTGTGCGGTTTCCGGTGTGAGGTATACATATCCGCCGGGCGTCATCAGATCAAACGATGCGTTCGGATGCGCTTCAATAAATTCCCGCAGGGTGATTTTCACTTCCTCTGCGGAAACAGGCGTATAGTCCGGGTCAAGAGTATACTCTGCTTCCGATTCTCCCTTGTCCCACAGCGTCCAGAGCGCATGGGTGAGCTCCTCGCTGAAATCAACGTTCTGTTCGGATATCCACTGATCCGTTACTACCTCCAGCGGGTTTTCGAAGCGGAGCAGATACTCCATATATTCGGCGGAATAGCTGCCTTCGGCCAGCTCTTTATACACAAACTGCGCAGCGGCAATTTCACTTGCCAGCTCCACCAGCTCGGAGGCCGGTTTTTGCCGCCACTCCTTTTGATACCGCGCCATTCCGTTGTCCAGCTTTTTGCGCAGAAGCGTCATCATTTCCTGTTCCGTCATTTAGTTCGCACCTCCCTTAGAACATCCCGGAAAGGGATGTGATGATTTCATAGACAATAACCGCCATATAGGTCATGAGAAAGCACATGAGCATGGCAAAGGAAAACACCCGGATTTTCGGCGGGATCTTCATGGCCTGCGCTTTCAGCCGCTGAAGCTCCAGCTGCTTCATGTCGTGGGCCAGCATCTGAAAATACATCCCGCCGTCGTCCCCGCGCAGTACGCCGATCAGCCCTCTGGTAATATCCGAGAGCATGGGCGAATTGAACCTCGCCTCAAAGCGGGTCAACGCCGCCTCGTAGCTGGAGGAGCGCATATCCGCCGTGAGGATGTCAAGCTCCGCGGCGAAGTCCTCGCCTGCGTTTTTCTTGAAATTCTCCAGCATGGACAGCACGTCACGGCTGGCCTTCAGCTCCTGGGTGATGGTAGCCACAAAGCGCGGCAGCTCCTGTTCGATTTTCCCCCGCTTGGCGGAAAGCGCCTCATCCGCCTTACGGATTTCCTTGAAATAGACCAGTATGGCAGTAAACAGTACAATGGGTGCCAGCAGCGGCAGAACAATCAGGCAGGGAATGATACACAGCCCGATAGCCGCCGCCTTGACAATAGCCGTTGCCGTGAACAGCTCCGGCGAGTCGGAAAGCCCTGCCGCCGACAGCACATTTGCCATCCGGGTTTTCTTGTATGCATCCATGCGGAGATACCGGGAGAGCCCGACGGCGGCGTTTCGCAGCAGGGCATCGGTGGTTTTGGGCTTTGACTTGGCCTGCTTTCCTGCCGACAGCATCGCCTTTTGGGTGGCGAGAGTGGGCAGATGCAGCAGATCGGCGGCAAGGAAAAAGAGTCCTGTCGATAGGAGGACTCCGAATAAAAACAGATAGATTGTCATGGGCTCCTCCTTATCTTCGATATTCAATGGGCTGGGTGAGCTTGATCACAAACGCCGTGGAAATGAAAATCACGGCGGCGCAGATGGTCAGCACCACCTGTCCCAGCGGGGTGTGCATCAGGGTGTGATACCAGTCCTGATTCAAGAAATACAAGAGCGGGATATTCCCGATGACGAGAATCACCATAACGATGAATTCCTTTCTCGGCTCAAACACCATGTTTTCCAGCTCACCGTTGACCACCCGCATATCACTGAGCTTACTGACGATGGGCGTCAAAGTGGTTTTCAGGCTGCGGTCATGCTGGCAGGCAATGAGAGCATCGCACCACTCATGGAACACTGCGTTGTCAATTCTCGTTTTCACATCATGGAGTGCCGCCGTCACATCGGGGTCCACCAGCCGGACGCGGGACACAAAGCTCTGAAATACCGACAGCACCGGCGGGTTCAGGTACGGGAGGTTTTCCTCCACCGCCGTCAGAATATCCTCGTTTCGAAGATAGGCCGTGGTGATAATGGAAAGCGCCGTTTCCAGCTCCGCCGCAATGTCCTTTTTGAAGTGGCTGGCCGTGAGCTTCACCCACCAGAACGGCAGGAGCATACAGCCTGCCGCCATGACAGGAACCAAAAAAAAGTTTGAGAGCATGACAGCTACCGACGCACCCACGGCAAAGAACAGCAGGGACAATGCGCAGAGCATGGGAAAGCGCGCCGACCGGCCGGTGACCTTGAGGATAGACTGCACCTCGGCAATTTCCCGGCGCAGATAGGACTTCTTTTTCCTGTGGGTGGTTTCATTGATTTCATCCCGGAGGGCTTTGGGCTGATCGGTCAGCCTGCCGAAAATGGCGGTTGTAAATGCCATAGGGGTCAGCCCAAGCAAAATGAAAGAGCCTGCGATCATGCCGATGCAGGCGATTAAAAGTACCGTCGTCATGCGGTTTGCGCCTCCTTTCTCCGCAAACTCTCAATGACCGCCTGCGGCATGCCGTTTTCCAGCAGCCGCTTGGCAAGGCTGTCCGAGAGGGTGTTGACCTGCGCATGGTGCCCCTCAATAATGAATTTTCCGTCCTCCATGCGGTTTTCGGTAATGACATACTGAAACAGCGGACGGAAACGCCTTGTGCCGTCGGGCAGGATTTCGCACTCCTGAATCTCCATCATGCGGCGCTGCTTGTTTTCCAGCTGCTTGCAGAACACCACAATGGGATAGGCTTCGGTGACATAGTCCATGAGGGTCGCATCGGACATATCCACGGCGCGCTTACACAGAGACACCATGCGGCGATAGGTGGCCTCGCAGGAATTGGAGTGGATGGTGGTCAGCACCGCCACGCCGGTTCGGGCGGCCTCCTGCGCGGCATTTGCTTCTGCACCGCGCATCTCGCCCACCACAATGATGTCCGGGTTAAAACGGAGGGCATAATCTAAAAGGTTGGTCTGGTCGATGCGCTGGCGGTCGTTATCGCTGTCACGGGTCAAGGTGTGGATGACCGAATTGACCACTTTCCCATCCTTTTCCCGCACCAGAGCCAATTCACGGGAGCCGTTCTCGATGGTATAGATGCGCTTGTTATCCGGTACGGTGGTCAGTACCCAGCCTGCCACGGTGGTTTTGCCGGAGCTGGTGGCTCCCGCTACGCAGACCGAAATCCCGTAGCGGATGCAAAGGGATAAAAAGTCCAGCATTGGGTCTGTCGCCGTACCGCTTCGGACAAAATCCTCTTTTTTCATACTCTGAGGGTTGACGATACGAATGGAAGCCGCCACGCCCACATCCTCGTCCACAATGGGGCTTTTGAGGACGGCAATTCGGATGTTTTTGCTGAGATGCCCCAGCACGATGGGACTGGCGTTATCCAGCACCATGCCGCTGATGTGCAGCATCCTGCGAATCACATTGACAGCATGCTGGGGGCTTTCAAAGCGTTCCTCCAGCTTGACGGTGCGGCCATCCGAATACTGCACCTCAATATCCCGCCACGAATTGATGTCGATTTCCTCAATTCCTGTGCCGAAGATGTATTTGGTCAGAAACCCAAACTCTGCCATTTCGGTGTAGAGGGCGTCCGCCAGCCTGCCGCCGCTCATGCCGTTGACTGACACCCGGTGATCCTGCAGGAATTTCTGGATATACCGCTTCATCTGCACCTTGGCGTCCTCGCCGCCTGCGGTAAGGAGGGTGCTGTAATGCTCGGAAATGTACGCCTGCACCTCGGCAAGCACCGAGGAGAAATCCTTTCCCTCCGTTTCCGGGGTAAAGAACAGACCATGCGCACGCAGCGTGCGGTTGTCACACAACGGCGCGGCTTCCTGCTCATCCGGCGGATTCAAAACATCCACATCGGAACCGAACTGCAAGTTTGCAAACCTCTCAGCCGTGGGTTCGGAGGTATTCCCGACTTCGGTGATCAGCTCTGGTTCTGTGGATAACGGATGACTGCCGTTTTTTTCTGTGCGTGCCGCCTTATTCTGAAATGCCGGTGCGCTTCGTTTTTTGCCCAACTTCATATGCCGAACACCTCCTTTGCGATTTTTTCGATTTCTTTTTTAAACGGGCGGCTGTCCTTCAGGGACAAATCCGCCAGTAGATTCCCGGCAAGGTACTGTTCCTCCAGCTCCGGCGAGTGGGTCAGGGTAAAGGCTACGGAGCCCAGCGCCTGTCCGATCTGCTCCCCGGCCTGCCGGGGTTTTACGTTCCCGGCAACCTTGTACTGCTTCTCCGCATCCCACTTGGAATCCCGGAGCAATGGGAGCTGGCTGGAGAGATAGCTCACGGATTTCAGATCGGCGTTCGCAAGGCGCAGAACACTGTCGGCCTCCATGAGCGCCACGGCGGAGAGAATGTCATTGGCGATATAGCTGCCGCAGTCCGCCACCACGAAAGGGGCGATTTTTCGCAGATTATCCAGAAGTTCTTGTGCCTGAGTCTGCTCATAAGGCGGGTAGGTGTACTCGTTCTCACCCTTTTTCATGCCGAGGATGGTGAGGTGTTTGTGCTTTTTCAGCGTCACCAGATTGTGCTTGATGAGCGGCTCCGTCACATGGGCGGCGGCTAGAATACTGCCCAGCGAATGCTCACCCTCCAGCTCCGAGGGCGGGCAGATGCAGGGCAGCATGGGCGCGGTCATATCGCAGAGCAGCAGCACCACGTTTTTCTTCTGGTCAGCAAGATGCTTTGCAATCTTTACGGCAGTGACGGTCTTGCCGCTGCCGGGGGAACCCCAAACCGCAAGGATGCCGTCCTGCGGCTCCTGCTGCGGCGAGGCATCCTCCTTTGGGGCTTGGCGGGTGAAGATGCCCTTTTTCTTGAAATTCAGCATCATTCCACCCCGCTTTCCGCAGTTGCTTCGGATGCAGTGCTTTCCTCCGGTTCCTGAGATTCGGAAGTGCTGTCCTGCACCGGCTCCACGGGATACAGCGCCGCAACGACCTTGTCCTGTGCCTCGATAAATTTGGCGGTGTTGGCAGGCGTGCCGCGGTAAACGAGGGACAGGTGGAGTTTGCCGTCAGACTCCAGCTCCGCCAGCGTCTTGCTCTGCTCCGGGGACACCAGCAGGGTCACCGTGGAGGGCAGCTCCTTTTCGTCCCCGGTTTCTGTTTCCGTCTGCGCTCCGGTGTTGGCGTCATAGCCGCTGCCTGCGGTGACGGCGATAACCTCCACATATTTCAGCTCGGCGGGGATCACGGTGGAGCCCTGCTTTTTGTAATCCGGGGCAATCACCGACACGATATCGCCGCTCTGGAGCTTGCCGGACAGTCCGTTTGCAAAGCTCTTGATGGTCACCGACATGGCCTGCTTGGTACCGTCCAGACTGTAAAGATAGGTATTTTCTGCAGCGGGAGTATCAGACAGCTTGGTGTTTAAGATATAGTCCCCGACGGAAAGATCGGCGGTGGCATATTTGCCCACGACAGTTTCACTCTGGCGAAGAACATTGTCGGGCAGACCAAAGCCGCCCACCTCCACGGTCTGCACCATCTCTCTGGTGACTTCCTCGCCTGCCTTGATTTCCTTTACGACACGGACAATTTCGGTTTTCTGACTAACGGACTGGTTAAACAGCGGCGTCACGCCGAAGCAGATGAGCAGGGACAAAAGGATGCAGATCACGCCGACCACCGTGCGGTTTTTGAAAAGGCTCATAGATTTTTCCTCCTTGATTTCATGGTGATTTTAGAAGCTGGAGCTGTATCTGCGGTGTTTCACTGCTTTCACAGCCTTGGGGATCAGGGTGGCGGCTGCCAGCGCAACGGCGGCAATACCGGCAACAATGAGGGTCTTTTTTCTGCTGATATGGATTTTTTTCATAGGATGTTTCCTCCAATTCTTAGAATGGTTATGGCAAGAAAGCCGAGGGACAAAAACGGCGCCATAGGCAGAGATGCCTGTGACGCCTTCCGCGGCTCCAGCTTGCGGAGCCGTCTGATCAGTTGGTTGATGAGATAAAAAAAGAGGGATGCCGTCAGGCCGAGCAGCAGCCCGGCCGTGCATCCCACAAAGCCCAGCACCATGCCTGCGGCGGCGGTGAGCTTGATATCCCCGCCGCCGATGCCCTCCGGCTTATATAAAGCAACAAGAAACATAGGCAGTGCCGCAAAGATACCCCAAAACCTGACGGGGCTGAAATCCATCAGCCCCGTCAGTGCAATCAGGAGGCAGATGCTGTCCGGGATAATCCGCTTGCGGAGATCCCATACAGAAGCCGCCAGCAGCAGACAGAAAAAAAGCACCGCCTGAAAGGTGCTATCAGCCTGCATAGTTGAACATTTCCTTAATGCGCTGCACAAGGGTAGGCAGCACCGTTTCCCCGAACAGAGCATACAGCCCCGCAAGGAGCAGAGCGCCCAAGACCACGGCAATCAGGATTTTGATGGCGGTGTCAATGTAGCCGTCCCCGCGGCTACCGGAAAGGATGCGGCGGGTTCTGGCGGCGGTCATGACCGCCTTGCATTTCAGCTTACAAATGAGATGCTTCATGGATGTTCCCCCTTATTCAAAATGGTACGTCACCGAGTAGGTGATGTTGGATTTGTTGTACATGCACGAGTGATTGGTGTAATAATAGAACTCCAGCTGCGTATACACGCCAGCACCGAGGGTGCGGGTAAAGGTGATGCCGTTGGAGGTGGTGCCGTAGTCCAGCTGATCCCACTGCCCGGTCAGCCTGTTGTAGCCGCGCACTCTGCCGAAATCCGAGCCGCTGTGCCCGCTGACAGGCGGTACCGTAAAGGTATATTCCGTGATGGTGGCGCCCTCGATGCCGTTTTCCATGATCACGGAATCGGGGCCGGTGAGCGTCATGCCACCGCCGCCGTTGGAGTCCGCCACAAAGAACACGATGGCGGCCCAGGGGGATTCAGCCCCTGCGGAATCCACGGCTTTGACACGGACCACATTCTTTCCACGGGGATAGGTCTGTGTTTCGGAACTTCTGCCCTCCCAAATCAGGGTGACGGAATCGCCGTCCGGGTCGGAGCTGGCGGCCGTGATGGTGACCGGCGTTCCCGGCGCTACGCTGTTGCCGTTCGGGGTTCGGGTAATCACCGGCGCTGTCGGCGCGGAATTTGCCACGGTAAAGGTCTTGGATACCCACTGCGAGTACAGTCCCGTTGCATCCTTGGCGCGAACCTTTACGGTATGCGTGCCGGGCGCATAGTAACCGTCCGCCGCTTTGTTATCCCATTCCAGCGTGGTGGCGTCGCCGTCCGCATCAGCGGCTGTGGCGCTTATATTGACAAGGAATTTGCCGTTATTCGCTGTGCGGGTGGGGGATGCAGTCAAGGTAACAGTAGGCGCAGAGCTGGTGATGGTAAAGGTCTTTTCTGTCCATGGGGAATATGCTCCGGCGATATCCTTTGCGCGGACATGGATGGTGTGGGTTCCCGGCGCATAGTAGCTGTCCGCTGCCTTGTTATCCCACTCCAGCGTGGTGGCGTCGCCATCCGCATCGGTAGCTGTCGCACTGATATTGACAAGAAATTTGCCGTCCTTCACCGTGCGGGTCGGCTCGGCGGTCAGGGTTACGGTGGGCACGGCATTGGTCACGGTAAAGGTCTTTTCTGTCCATGAGGAATACGCCCCGGCGATATCCTTTGCCCGGACACGGATGGTGTGGGTTCCCGGCGCATAATAGCTGTCCGCCGCAGTATCCGCATACTCCAAGGTTACCGCATCCCCATCGGGGTCTGTGGCACTGGCGGTAATGTTCACAAGAAACTTGCCGTCCTTGGCGGTGCGGGTGGGAACGGCCTCTACCACGGGGGCATTCGGCGCGATGTTGGTGACCGTGATGTGTTCCGAATAGATGGTGACTCGTCCTTCGCTGTCGGTCACGGAGGCAGTCAGGGTAAATGTGCCGGTATCACGGATGGCGATTTTCCCGCCGTCATTGCCGAGGGTTCCCTGATACTGTGCGGGATTGCCGTCCTTTTGCAGTGCCCAAGCTACGGCATAGCTGCCGAGGTGCTGCACATCCTTTGCGGCAACCTCAAACTCCGTGCCGTAGTGAACAGTCTGTGGCATGGTAAATGCGTACTGCACCACCGGCAGGATGCGAATGCTCTCGCTGTGGGAATAGCTGCGCTTCAAATAATCGGTCATGGTGGCGGTGAGAACATACTCGCCATTATCCTTGAAGGTGATTTTGCCGCCCTGTGCGTTGAGCCCGCCACTGAACGCCTCGGAGAGCGGAAGGCTCTTGCCGTCCTTTGTCACAGACCACTCCACCGGCAGAACCTGATTGTTGCCGTGGGTTCTAAGGTTGAGGGCGGTGTCGGTGTAGGCAAATTCGGGGAGTTCAAAGCCGAGGGTCAGCACCGGCATAACCTCGCACTTTTCCTTACTTTCGTACAGAAATACACGGCCGGTTTCATCGGTAACTCTGGCTGTCAGCTCATAGACACCGGCTCGTTTGAAACGAATTGTGCCGCCGTCGTTTGTAAGTGTTCCGTCCACATAGGTCGGCCAGTCCTGAAACCCGTAGGTGTTGTCCACCAGCCATTCGATTGTCAGACCGTCCAGATCGGCTGTTTCGGTTTTGACCGTAATATCCGTATCGGTGTGGACATATTCAGGCAGACTGTAGCGGACGGCAGGCACGGGATACACCTTGAAGCCCTGCTCATAGCGGTAGGTTCTGCCGCCGTCGTCGGTGAATTCCGCTTTCAGAACATAGCTGCCCTTGGTGCGGACCTTCAGCTCACCGCCGCTGTTGCCCAGCGTACCCTCGGCTGCATCGGTGAGGGATACTTCCTTGCCATCACGGAGCAGCGTCCATTTTGCCGTATGGCTGCCGATTTCCCCGAACACTGCCTCTACCATCACGGTGTTGTCGGTGTGGAAGATTTCCGGCAGATAAAAGCCCGCGGAGCCTACCGGGTAGACGGTAATATTGGCGGTACCGGTAAACACTCGGCCGGTGGCGTCGGTGACAGAGGCAGTCAGGGCATACACGCCTTTTTCCTTAAAACGGATGCTGCCGTCAGAGAGCGTCCCCTCAATAAAGGCGTCGGTTTCGGCAGGCTCGCCGTTGCGGGTCAGGGTGTAGATTACTGTAAGGCCGTCCGCTTCTTTTGTTTCTGTCTGTAGAGTGATGGTTTTGTCCGTATGAGAAACGGCCGGGAGGGTGAGCTTGACCTCCGCCACCGGGTAGACGGTGATGTTATCCTGTGCGGTGATAACCTTACCCAGCTCATCTGTAATAGAGGCTGTCAGCGTATAACTGCCCTTTTCCTTGAACAGCACCGTGCCGCCGGTAGCGGTCAGCTCTCCGGAGAGGGCCGTTTCCATATCCACAGCCGTGCCGTCCTTTTCAAGGGACCACACCACCGCATTGGAACCGAGATTTTCGGTCGTCAGCTCCACCGCTACGGATTTGTCGGTATGGGTGGTTTCCGGCAGCGTGAACGCCGCCGTCACCACTGGGTAGATGCTGATGGTCTGCTCATGGGTCACCGTGACGCCCCGGCTGTTTTTTGCCGTGGCAATCAGGGTAATACTGCCGGTCTGTGTGAATTTCACTTTGCCGCCGTTTTTATCAAGGGTACCGTCTGTCAGCCCGGAAAGCTCCACGGGCAGGCCGTTTTTCAGGGCGGACCATGTCACACCGCTCACAGAACGGCTTTCCGGCTTGATCTCAATTTCATCGGCGGTATAGGCAGTTTTCGGCAAGGTGAAGCTGAACTGCGGGGCGGGAACATAAGAGCTGCCGCCACCGGAACCGCCGCTGGAGCTGCCTCCGCCAGAGGGCTTATCCTCCGGCTTGGCAGGAGTCGTCGGCTTGGGCGGTTCTTCCTTCTTGATCTGCTCTTTGGCCTTTTCTGTATCCACCAGCATTTCAAAGGCTTCGGCGCGGGTGGCCTCGCCGTCCGGTTTGACCGTACCGTCCGGGTAGCCGTCTACAATGCCGTATTCCTTGCCGGTGCAGATACTGGATTTATCCGCCTCGGAGAGTGTGCCGTCATCGGAAAAGCCGGTGACGCAGGGGCAGGAGGCGTCATGTTCCCCCTTACCGATGGCCCGCACCAGCATACGGATCATTTCCATACGGGAAATGGGCTGATCCGGTTGAAATTCTATGCCGAAATCGTCCTTTTGGATGATTCCAGCGATGATGAGCGCTTCAATATCCTGCTCCGACCAGTGTCCGGCAATGTCGGTGAAGCGAATGGTAACCTCGCTTTCCTCCGGTTCCGGCAGCTCCATGGTTCTGGAAACCAGCGCGGCAAATTCCCCTCTGGTGATGATGTCATCCGGGTGCGCCAGCCCGTCTGGATAACCGCTGATGACGCCTTTTTCCGTGAGAATCTGAATGGCTTCCTCCGCCCAATGCCCCTTGGCATCCTCAAAATACCGGTTTACCGCATAAGCGCTGCCTGCCAGCAGGGAAAGCACAAGGCAAACGGCGAGGACGAGACCCAGCGGCTTTTTCATTTTCTTCTTCATAGGCACCTCCTATATTCCGCCCATGACAGGCTGGCCTTGCTCCTGCTGGGCGGGGGATTCCTGTTTCTGCGCGGCGGTCTGTCCCTGAGTCAGCGCCTGCTGGTAAGCGCCGAGGACAGCCTTGTCGAATTCCGCTTTGGCCTCTTTGGTGCAGGGAAAGCAGATATCCTTGTACTCGCCGTTTCCGGCTCTGTAGCTTGGCATGGAGATAAACAGCCCCTTGGAGCCCTCCATGATTTTGATGCCCCGCACGGCGAAATCGCCGTAGACATTGACCGAGGCGGTGGCCTTGCAGTTGCCCTCCGGACGGATGGAGTGGATTTTCACATCGTACTTGGGGGCGGATGGTGTCGTATTGTTAGGCATGATCTTTCCTCCTTCTCAAAATGTCCGGCATCTTTAACCGGCGTAATTGAACATCTCTTTAATGCGCTGCACAAGGGTTGGCAGCACCGTTTCCCCGAACAGGGCATACAGCCCCGCAAGGAGCAAAGCGCCCAAAACAACGGCAATCAGAATTTTGATCGCGGTGTCAATGTAGCCCTCCCCGGCGTTCCCCGTGAGGATGGAGCGACTTTTGGCAGCTGCCGTGCCGATTTTTTTCTTAAGCTTGCAAAATAGGTTCTTCATTTTTTTCCTCCGTTCTAATGATGAGGGCATGAAAAAAGACAGCCGACGGCTGCCTACATACGCATACCCATGGTTTGGGTTTGCTCCGGTTCCCCGAAGCTGATTTTCTGAAATCCAAAGCGGTCGCAGTAGTGAAATTCGCTGCCCTCTGCGTCATACAGCTCCACCACATCGGACATGGACAGGGAGTGTCCGTCATAACCGGGCGGATGATTCACATTGCATCTTGTGTAGATGGCTTCGAGATCGTTGGTATCCAGCTGGCCGTCATAGGCAACGCGGTAATGCTCCGGGGACGGCTCCCCGAACTGCCGCACCGTTTCCTCATAGGAGATAAACTTCATATACACGTCCGTATCCGGCTTCAATTGCCAGATGCGGACATTTTTGAGCGGAGCGGCGGCTTCAGCCATGCCGCCCATCCGTTCCCCCGCGGCAAGGCGCTCCATCACGCCGTCCGTCCACTGCGGGGTCAGGCTGCGGCTTTTGAGCCATGTGGTCAGCTCGTCGTTTCGGAAGATGCTGTCCACCACCGCCTTTTCTTTTTCTGTATATCCGGCCGGGTTTCCGTAGTAGGAAATGAGGCCGTTTTTCAGGGTGATTCCCGGCATATGCTCACCTCCCGGATCGTGTGTTGGGAATCCAAGACCGATTATTTGCCGTAGACGATTTCCTCCAGCATAATCAGCTCATCCAGCTCCGCGAGGCACACGCCGCTTTGGGCCAGCACCGTAAGAATACCTGCCGGCACATCGGTAATGTCCTGCTGGACATCCGCCTCTACCACCGTGATTTCGCCGCTGTCCTCGTCCGTATAGGCTTCCAGCTTGGCGTCCGCGGGGATGCCCGATTCCTCCAGTAGATAGCCGGGGATGCGGATGCTTTGGCTTTCATCCAGCAGATCATGGCAGAGAGAGCACCCTGCCACCCATTCGGCGGGGCAGCCCTCCCCGCATTCATCGCCGCAGTTGCTGCAAAGGCCGCAGGCGGAGGCGAGAACGACGGTCAAATCCGAGGCGAGGGCGCTGAGACTATGGATGGCGTTCGCCACCTCCAAGGCCGTCATTTTGTCCTTCAGAAACACAAGGGCGTTCTGTCCGGCATGAAGCTCCAGCGTATCCTTGTCGGTAAAGCCGGATTGCTCACAGGCGTCGGCAGGGAGACCGATTTGGGGCATTTGATTCTTTTTCATGAATGAGTTCCTCCTATAAAAGATTGGGTTTGAGATTTATGCAATGCTGTGCTAAGGGCGTTTTGCCTATTCCATGAAGCCTCCTTCTCCAAACAGATTCAGCTGTGACGGAGCGTTTTTCTCGCGCTCATGCAGATCATAGTTGGCAATGAGGATTTCGGGGAACTGCGCTCCGTTGTCGTACCGCTGCTTGATATTGTTAATGCGGGTAAAGGCTTCCGTCTGGATGCCCGGTGCTTCATAGAGGCTGCGGATAAATTCACAGTCGTTGTAGGACAGCAGGAATTTCCCCTCAATCCCCAGCAGTGCATCCCGCAGACGGATATGGTCTTTTTCCGTGAAGCCGTCCTCGCCCACGTTTTTGTAATAGCTTTCGGTTTCAAAATACGGAGGGTCACAGTAGAAAAAGCTGACGGGGCGGTCATACTGCCCGATGAGCTTCTCGAAATCCTTGTTTTCGATGACCACCTTGGCAAGCCGCCGGTGAGCCTGCTCAATGAGGGGAAAGTTGCTGCGGATGTCGTGGGGCTGGCTGCCGTAGCTGGTCAGCCCCGAAGCGTAGCTGTAGCGGATGAGCTGGTAAAACCACGCCGCCCTTTGCACGTCTGATGCGGGGCTGTCACGGGCAAGGGCGTTTTTCACAAGCTCAAAATCCGCGCGGGAATTAAGGCAGTAGGCAAGTGCCGCCATCAGCTCCTGCGGCTTCTCCCGCACACAGCGGTAGAGGTTCACCAGCAGGCCGTTGAAATCGTTGTAGACCTCAAAATCGTTGCCGGGCAGCTTGTGAAACAGCACCCAGCCACCTCCGCCGAACACCTCAATGTACCGCTCATAATAGAGGGGAAACAGGGTGACGATCAGCTCCCGCAGGGATTTCTTCCCGCCGATCCAGGACATGAAGCTGTTCAGAAGTCATCACCTCCCTCCAGCGGCAGGCGCAGTTGGGTATCGTCAAAGGCCGCAAGGGAGCGGCGCAGGCCGGTAATGGCGGCGCTGATTCCGCTGATGCGGTTTCTCATATGCCGGATGGTCATGCGCACCTCGGCTTCGGTTTTCGCATAAAAGTACCCGTTCTGGTCGCTGGCAATGGGAACTCCCTCCCGGCGCAGGGCATTGACCTGATCCCGCAGCTCCTTGCCTGAAACGCCGAAGCTGCGTTCCAGCTCTTTGCTTATGACGGCGTTTTCTGCGCCGTGGTGATACCGGCGCAGATGCTCTGCAAGCTGTTCTTTCTGCATGGGTCCTCCTTTCCGGCCGTTTCCCCGGAAAGAAAGGCAAAAAGGGCGCAAAAAAACAGGGCCGCCTCCTGTTGGGGAAACGGCCCTGTGTTGATGTTGGGTCTAAAAAAGCACAGGCATCTCTGCTTGCGCTACTGGATTACGCCAAGCTCTCTTAACACTGCTACGCAGTCCTTGGCGCCCTGAATGTACAGATGCTTCTGAAACGTTACCTCCAAATCCGAATTTTGACTCAGATAATACTCAATTCTGTCTTTTATACCTTGACTGATTTCAAAGTTGTTCCGGATGCTGTCACTGAGTGACATTAATTCCTGCGCCAGTTTCTCCGACTGAGGGTCTGATTCACGCAGGGCAGCATACGCAAGCTGAAACCGTTCCGCCAGAGCCATATCCAGCAAGTCCATGAGCTTCTCGTCCATCTTCTTCGCCTCCCTTCAGCGCAACACAATGCCACAGCTTCATGAGAATAGCTATACCAAAACCCAACAAAGATTTGCTATTTCATTTCCATGCCGAAACTCTGGTTGGGATGGTTCAGGCATTGCTCTACCGTTTGCCCGGTCAGTGACCATAGGACGCCGTATTCGGTAAGAGTGACACCTTTTTCCTCCATCAGCTTTTCGCCGTATCTATGGAGATTCGCACAGGAAAACAACTCGCTTTCACATTCAATGCAGTATTTAGTCAGCATAAATTTGGCGTAATCCGCAGGGGTAGTCGCCTCACGGATGACTGAAAAATTCTTTATCTGCTGTGAAAGCTCCAGTGCATCCTCCAAGGAAAATTCCCCCGGCACGGCTTCCAGCATCGCCTTGTAGGTTGGAATACTGCGCTTATCTGCCATGCGCCGGAGCTGTTCCGCCAGCTCATTGACCAGACCATAGCAGTCGCCCTCCGAGGCATACAGGGCGTCATTTATTTTTTCGGTGAGGCTTGGCGCCATGCAGTCCTCCGCCGAAAATGCACATTCCTCCGGGGAAGCCGCTCCGACAGCATCGACCGCCTGCAAAAGCGTCGCATCCCCGGCAGGGAGCTTCAGGTAGACAGACGGTTCACTGTCCTGTGCAAGGCCGTTAAAATATCCCTTGGTTACACGGAGAAGCACGGTGTAATCCGGCTTTTCAAGGGAAACCGCATCGCCGCTGTGGTAGTCCGCTGCAATCTCACCGTTCTGCACCACATAGCCATGAGGCGTGAATACGCCACCCTCGCCCTCACGCATCTCTCTGCCAATTTTACCAAAGTCCAAATATGCGTAGACTTCATCCGATACATTTTCCAGCGCCGGTACAAAGTCATTATCCGCGTAAAATTTGCCGAGGGAAGCATCGTCATGAGCTTCGTAGGCAACTTGGCAATGCGCCATGCTGTGTGTCATATTGATGAGCCGATCCACCGGAATGGGAGCGTACTGAGTCTGAACGGCATCCATCATCACCATGCCCTCAAAGCAGTCCAGTTCCCATGCACTCAAGGAAGACAGCCGCTGGGCGAGGTGGTTCAGCTCATGAAGATTGATATCGGGCTGGATAAATTGCGGCAGATAGTCCAGCTGGCAGCTTAAAACCTCCGCAGAATAAACGGTGTCCCCGGCGGTTCCCGCTCTTTCCAACGCATCCGCCAGCTCATAGGGTGTGGCGGGGAGTGCGATTTCTGCCGACGGATTTATACCGGAAGGGTTCCACCGGCTGAGTTCTACTGAAAAAATTTTTTCTTCTCTGGCGTTAACGCTCATATTGATACCTCCGTTTGATTGATCACTGCAATGCACATCCGTCGGTTACACGAAAACCGCTCCGTCGCACCACTTTTTCATGGCGTTGTACAGCAACAGTACCTTGGTTTGATCCGATACCTCCTGCCATGTGGCCGGTTTGAACTGCCGAAGCCCGTATTGGCGTTCCCCTTCAAAATATGCAAGAATGCCGATGTGGCAGGGGATCTCCTCGGCGATTCTGGCGGTAAGGGCTGTCGGCACGCAGTAGTAATTTTCGTTTCCATGAAAGTTATGGCCGTTTCTGCTTTTGAAATCCTGATAGGTGATTTTGACTTCAAAACAGGTGACCATCATGCCGATATGCCAGTTATGGCACCGCAGGACGCAGCCATGGCATTTCTGTGCATTTTGCTCTGTGCTGCCGTCCCGAAAGCATTTTCCGGGTTCATGCCTATACCCCGTCAGGCACGGTTCCTTTTCGGAAAACCGCTCCGCATCCAAAAGCCTGCAGAGATATTCCTCATTCTCGTAATAGTCCTCAAACCGAATACTGTCTACGATCCCTGACGGCGTCCATACCTCATCCGCCCACCGGACGGTTCGCTTTTCGGTATGCAGCTTTGGGCGATAGTGATGAGTCAGTGCCTTAATCCGTTTTGTTAATTCGGTTTCCATCATTCACCTCGTTTTTCCTGCGTTTTGCAATTTTCTGCATATCGCTTCTGAGACAATCGCCCTCCGAGCTATAGCAGATAAATCCATGGGATGGGTACGGGCAGCTGCCGCAGCTTTGGAATGGGCCGCGTGGCCGTTCAGCCGATGGTATTTTGCCTACGGTGACGAGATTGTTTGAATCGTAGCAGGCGGTTTGTTTATTTCTTTTATAGCGTACCAACATGGCTACTCCTTTCCAGAAAACAAAAAAAGCCGGAAAATAAAGTGCGTTTCCGCACTCCAATTCTCCGGCTTTCCGATGCTTTCATTTTTAATGTGATTTTGGTGTATATATAAAAAGGGCGCTAACTTTATCGGCTTTCAATCAGCCTTAAAAATCAGCGCCCTTTTTGGTTTCAGCTCATTCCTTTGATTGTATTTTGAGTGGCGCCCTTTTTCATTTTCTCTGTGCGAAAAAGGGCGCCACTCATGAATGTTCTTACTTGTAGGTTTGAGTCCTGTCTGAGTGAAGCTTTTACCCTAATAAATCTACGAGAAAAGGGCTTCCACTTTTCATCGTGGAAGCCCTCGAAAGGCTTGGATTTACTGGCTTTGTAAGCAATAAATCTTTTTTGCCTTTTGTTTTTGACGGAAGCGGTGGGATTCGAACCCACGTGCCGGTTGCCCGACAACTTGATTTCGAGTCAAGCTCGTTATGACCACTTCGATACGCTTCCATATTTTATTTTAATACACCAATGCCTGCGCAGAAGTCAAGACAAAGTGCAGAAAAACCGTAGAAATCCCTAAAAACTTAAAATGCCAAAAACTCAAGAAAATACAGGGGATTTCGACATTTTCATAGCAACTGCCCCAGCAGATTTCGAGTCATTCCCTTTATAATCACCTTCATATCATTTCTTCATATCCATTCATTAAAAAAGGCGAATGACACAATTATACACGATAAATTTGATTTTGGGTAGTACTTTTAGTAAAATTTTGGTTTTTTCCCGTATAAGCTCCCAGACTATGGAAACAATAAAAACATATATGAAAAAGTGCCTATTATCTCGTGGAAAGCACATTTATTTTTGTTGAAAAGATAGATAAAATAATGTCAAGAAAAGGGAGTGTCTGATATGAGAAACATAAAGCATACATTTTCCACAGTAGAAGATCTGGTTGCATTTGTGGTAAGAGCCGAACGGTGCAGCTTTGCCGTTGATGTCATTTATAACCAGCTGGTTATTGACGGAAAATCACTGATGGGGATTATGATCATCGGCATTGGAAGACAGGTGGAGATTGTCTGTCACAATGCAGCTGCTTCCCCTGAGGAATTAGTAGGTTATGCGGCCTGAATGTCAGGAACAAACAGAACAAAAGAAGCCGACCTCAGCTTTTAAGACTGGAAGCAGGGGCGGCTTCTTTTGTAAATATATTGCATTTTTCTGCAAGCAAGGTTTTTAACGAAATCATTTACAGCCGTTTAAAATCGTTCCCATTATAAATTATACATTATACAAACGAAAGCCATGAGCAGGCAGACTAGTCGTTTTTAATAAAGCAATCTCATCATCGTAATGCAGCGTTCTTCACGTAATTCCCATTCTTCTGATTATATCGTTTATTTAAAATACTGCTTATACATTTTGAATATTCCCCATTGAAATTAACATACAGAACTTAATTTATTCCCAAGTTTTAATTTCATCAATCCATTCCTGAACTTGCTTATCATCAAAATCACTTGTTGCCGCAAATCCTGGCAACAGCATTGAGTCAGGGCATTCCCTGGCTATATTGATTTCTATTTGCCCAAATCCACCGCCGCCATGAGTGCAAAACGGAATAATCGTTTTCCCGTTCAAATCAACGTTGTGCAAAAAGCTCAATATGGGCGGTGCAAAAGACTTGAACCAATTAGGCGTTCCCACAAAAATATACTCATAATCAGAGATTGGCTCATTTCCATACAGTAATTTAGGACAATATCCCCTTTCAATTTCATTTCTTGCTTCTTTTGTTGCGCCATTATAGGTAAATGAATAAGGTTTCTCCGGGATTAGCTCCCTGATATCTCCATCTGTAATAAGTGCGATATCCTCTGCTAAACTTTTGGTTGTATTGGAATACGAGTAATATACAATCAATATTTTACTCATCAAAGGTCCTCCAAAATCCTGTTTGCGTATTTTGTGTTTATTTACTTCATTATAATCTGTAACGTAACATAACTGTCAACCCCTAATATGAAAACGGATACGAAAATAAGTTAATAACTTCACTATGCCCATTCCCCTATCATTGATACAAAAGGAGGCTGAATTTACTCCAAGAGAAAAAACAAAGCTTGCAGCATGTGATAAAGTCCCTGTCCAATGGAATGAAACCATGCAGGGAGGGCTTCGCCGGACGCACCAGACTATAAGTGAGATTATGAAGATGGAGCAAAAAGCATGAAAGTGAAATCATAATGATCTGTTTTTGGTTGACTTTTTTATAAGGAAAGACGTAAACTTAAGAAAAGGGCAAAATCAGGAGTTAAGATTATGAAAAATCAGACAAAGGAAAGCTACGACGAACTGGAACGCCGCCGGCGTGCCAGGGAACGGCGGCAGAGGCAAAAAAGGAAGCAGAAAAGAAAGCGGCTGCTTTACATAGGGACCGGGATTCTTGGGCTGGCTGTTGTTTTGGCCGGGATCCTTTGGATCATGAGTCTGTTGTTTGCAAGAAATTATGTGGATTTAAAGGGAATTGAAATGCCGGAATGGGTAGAAGAGGACTTTCTTGATCCCAATCCTTATTCAAGACCAGCAACGGAAATGAAGCGGGTCAATGAAATTGTAATTCATTATGTGGCCAATCCGGGGACCACAGCCAAGCAGAACATGAATTATTTCAACAGCCTGCAGGATCAGACCGGGATTAAGAAAATTTCAGCCAGCAGCCATTTTATCATAGGACTGGAGGGAGAGGTTCTTCAGGGGATTCCCATTTATGAAATGGCTTATTCCACATCAAAGGAAAAAAATGTGGACACGGTTTCCATTGAATGCTGCCACCCTGATGAGACAGGGAAATTCAACGATGCAACCTATGATTCTCTGGTAAAACTGACTGCATGGCTCTGTAAGAATCTGGGATTAACGGAAAAGGATGTGATCAGGCATTATGATGCCACAGGAAAGGACTGTCCCAGGTATTTTGTAGCCCATGAAGATGCATGGAAGAAGTTCCTTTCAGATGTAAAGGCGGCCAGAAAACAGCCGGATGAGGCAATAAGATAAAAAAAGAACCTTCAATAGGCCATGTCAGGCTTATTGGAGGTTCCCTTATGGGCATTTTTATTCGTCCCCAAATAATTCCCGGTCTATGATCCTTACTGCATCTGCAATGCAGTTGTCACAGGAACGAAGGGGTTTTCCGGTTTCCACGCCTTTTAAGTCCTTACAGACAACGCTTCCGTTTTGCTCCTTAAAGTCTGACAGGCATTTTTTAGATGCTTCATAGGAAATGCGCTTGGAATCCGGCCGCTGAAGGCGGGCAGAGCTGTTCTTTAAGCCGGAAAGTATGGCAGCGGCCCCGATGGCACCGCAGGTACCTTCCATGCATCCCATTCCAAGGCCCATGCCTTCTGTAAAGCGAAACATGGTCTCTTCATCAATGCCTGTTTTATCACAGAAAACACAGGACACGGCCTGTGCGCAATTATATCCCTTTGCATGTTTGTTAAAAGCTTCTTCCACTCTTTTTGATGTTGTGTCTGACATATTATGATTCCTCCTGATGTCATGGTATCTATTGTATTGGTATCCATTGTATTGCCGCCTAAGCGTCAGCCCGGGCGGAAAGAAAACGAAATTTACTAAATATTATGTGAAACAGAAAACCGCCTAAACAGGTGGCAAACAGATAAACGGTGTTTCCTGCGGATATTCCGTATTTTAACGCAATTTCATGGAAAACGATCTGGGCTGAGGGATAATAGGGGGAAATATAGAACATATCCGCCTGGCCCAAAGGCTTTGCCGTTCTGTTAATAATAGAAGCGATGATGCAGCAGATAAAAAACAGGGGAAGCGTCCGTACAAATCCCAAAAGCGAGGTATCGGAAAGGCGGGAAAATGCGATGACAAGCCCTATAAAAATTAAAACCAGGTGCCAGACCAGGCCGTGAAGGGTTAAAAACCAGTAAGGATGAAAAAGCCCGGAAGGTTCTGCCAGGGCCATGATGCCTCCTAAAAGATTAAAATCCTGCATAAAGGTGCAGAGAACTCTTTGACCTTCCTTAGAAGGGACAAAGGGCAGGAGGAGGCAGAAATACATGGGAAGGCTGCAAAGCTGAAATGGAAAATACCACCAGTTGTAGGTCTGCTCATTTACCACATAATATAAAAAAAGCTGTTTCCAGCATTCGGTGGCAGCAAGAAGAATGCCGCAGAAAAAAAGCAGCCGGGGAAGCCTGGAGCTTTTTATTTTTCTGGAAGTATAATAAGCCAGAAAAACCACAGCCATCAGCCCTATGACAATAAATATGATGTGGAACAGGGAATAAGGTGCCGGCGGATTCATGGGCCATGCTGTTTTTTCAATGAAATCCTTCATAAGCCATTACCGACCTTCCTTTCATACTTCTGATTAAGGGATATCCTGCTTTGCAAGTTTCCATAAGCCATATTATATAGGATTGCCTGAAAACATGCAAGATAAATGAAAATACCTTTGAAAAATAAGAATCTTCTTTTTACTAAGTACTTGATTAATTCCGAAAATGCTATATAATGTATAACTGATACTTTATTTAATAATTATGCATGTTTGTGCATATAAGAGGAGGAATCATTATGAAAAAGAATGTAATTGCAATGGCGGGAGTTGTATGTATGGCAGCTTTATTAACTGCCTGCGCCGGTTCCGGAACAAAAACAGCGACAACTGCAGCAGACCAAAAGGAAGATACGGGAAAGCTGGTCATGGTGACCAACGCAGAATTTCCGCCCTATGAATATCATGATAATAACCAGATCGTTGGAATTGATGCGGATATTGCAAAAGCGATTGCTGATAAAATGGGAGTTGAGCTGGAAATCCAGGACATGGCTTTTGATTCCCTGATCCCGGCTGTTCAGTCCGGCAAGGCGGATTTTGCCGCAGCCGGTATGACTGTTAACGAAGATCGTAAGAAAAATGTTGAATTTACCGATACCTATGCAGAAGCGGCTCAGGTTATCATTGTTAAGGAAGGCAGCGAAGTTAAGACACCGGATGATTTAACAGGAAAGAAGATCGGCGTACAGACCGGAACAACCGGAGATATTTACGCAGATGACGTTGAAAATGCGGACATCCAGCGCTTTAATAAGGGAATGGAAGCGGTTATGTCTCTTAGTCAGGGCAAGATCGATGCAGTTATTATTGACCGTGAGCCTGCAAAAGTGTTTGTAAAGGAAAATGAAGGTTTAGTGATCCTTGATGAGGCATTTACAGAAGAAGAATATGCCATTGCCATTAAAAAAGGCAACACAGAACTGCTGGAAAAGATGAACGGAGCCATTAAGGAATTAAAGGAATCCGGTGAATTAAAGAAGATCGTAGATAAGTACATCACCGCAGAATAAGATAAAGGAAGAGTGCTATGTGGGAAAAGCTAAGAGATGATTTTTATCTGAATTTTATTGCAGATGACCGTTGGAAATACATTGCCGGCGGTCTGCAAAACACGTTAAAAATTACGTTTTTTGCAGTTTTAATCGGTATTGTGTTGGGACTTCTGGTTGCAATCATACGTTCAACCTATGAAAATACCCACAAGCTGAAACTGTTAAATGGAGTTTGCAGCGTGTATCTGACCGTGATCCGCGGTACGCCGGTGGTGGTACAGCTTATGATCATGTATTTTGTCATCTTTGCATCCACTGATCCGGGTCAGGTACCTACGGCGATTCTGGCCTTTGGAATCAACTCTGGCGCCTACGTGGCGGAAATTTTCCGAAGCGGTATCAGTTCCATTGAAAAGGGGCAGTTTGAGGCAGGCCGCAGCCTGGGCTTTAATTACGCCCAGACCATGTGGTTTATCATCATGCCTCAGGCCTTTAAAAATGTGGTTCCTACTCTTGCCAATGAATTTATTGTTCTCTTAAAAGAGACTTCTGTGGCAGGATACATAGGGCTGCAGGATTTGACCAAAGGCGGCGATATCATTAAGAGCCGTACCTATTCTGCGTTCATGCCTCTGCTTGCAGTGGCCGTCATTTATCTGGTTATGGTTATGGTATTTTCATATCTCGTAAAATTACTGGAGAGGAGGCTGCACAGAAGTGAGCATTAATAGAATGGAAGAACCTCTGATTCAGGTACAGAATCTGGGTAAGAAATTTGGCGACGCAGAAGTGCTTAAGGATATTTCTGTTGACATTTATAAAGGGGACGTGGTGTGCGTTATCGGGCCTTCCGGTTCCGGAAAGAGTACGTTTCTCCGCTGCTTAAACCGCCTGGAGGAGCCTAGCGGGGGACATATCCTGTTTGAAGGCGTGGACATTGTGGACAAGAAAACCGACATTGACAAGCACCGCCAGAAAATGGGAATGGTGTTCCAGCAGTTTAACTTATTCCCCCACATGACCATTTTGAAAAATCTGACCCTTGCTCCCATGAAGCTTCAGGGGCACAGCAAGCAGGAAGCGGAAGCCCAGGCTTTGAAGCTGCTTCAAAAGGTAGGCCTTGCTGACAGGGCCGAATCCTATCCCAATCAGTTATCCGGCGGCCAGAAGCAGCGAATTGCCATTGTCCGTGCCCTTTGCATGAATCCGGATGTGATGCTGTTTGACGAACCTACCTCCGCTCTTGATCCTGAGATGGTTGGAGAGGTGTTAAATGTTATGCGGGAACTGGCTGAAGAACGGATGACCATGGTGGTGGTCACTCATGAAATGGGCTTTGCCAGAGAAGTGGCAACCCGGGTCATGTTCATGGACGGCGGTTATTTCCTGGAAGAAAACGAACCAAAGGAGTTTTTCTCCAATCCTCAAAATGACAGACTGAAGCTGTTTTTAAGCAAGGTGCTTTAATATGGCAGCGCCCCTGGTGATTTTATGATGACCAGGGGCGCTGTGTTTGTTATGGGAATGTTAAAGGACTTTTCCCATATAGTATTCATCAACATAAGTTCCATTTACCAACAGGGATTTTTCCTTCATCCCTTCGATCTTAAATCCCATTTTCTCATACAAGCGGATTGCGCCCTCATTATGGGTCATTACCGTCAGTTCCAGTCTTGTAATATGATGTTCTTTTGTCCATCTTTCCAGCTCCTGAAAAAGCTTTTCTCCCAATCCTTTTCCTCTGTAATCCTTTAATATCCCGATCACAATATAAGCCCTGTGCCTGATCCTGGCCGCAGTGCCCCTTGAAGCTGATAAAAAGCCTGCAATACATTCTTCATCTTCAAGAATCAATGTCAGGGAGCCTGAAGAACCCATGTTTTTGATATTTTCCTCCATGTTCTCCACCGTTGTGGTCCGTTCCCCTGGCTCAAGCATCATAAAGCTTGTTTCCCTGTCCAACTGTTTCAGCATGTCTAAAAAACTCCGGGAATCGTCTGTTTTTATAGGCCTTATAATCATAGATCCGCCTCCTGTTTATTTTTTGCCATTCCATTCCATTATAAATGATGGCAGGAGGATTTGCAAATACAGACAGGTATCCATGAAAAAAGGATAAGGTTTTGAAAAATAAAGGGGAATCCGGGCTTATCTGGAGTGGGGTGAAAGGCAGGAGTATGAGGGTATTATCTTAAGACGGATTGGTTATTGAAATAGTGGACATGGTATGTTATAATAAATAAATATCGGTCCAGAGAGAAAAAGAGCGCAGCGGGACAACTGAAAGGTTGTCTTTTAGGTGTGCTTTTTTTGTGGGTAGAAAAAAGGGATCTTATTTGATACAATTATTTTACAGGAGGGGAAAACTGCTTATTTAAAATCAAAAGAGCAATTGGAATAAAGCAACCGGCCTTATGATGAAAAAGCAGAGGTTTCCGCTGTAAGGGAGCCAATGTTTTTAAATAAAATTATAAAAATACAGGAGGTAATTTATGGGAACAAAATCAAACATTGTGGATTGGAAGACAATTACGGACTTTGTAGTGGATGCGTTCAAGGGGTACGGGATTCCGGAAGAAGACGCAAAAATCTGTGCGGATGTTTTGCTGGAATCTGATAAGAGGGGCATTGAATCCCATGGGGTAAACCGCTTTAAGCCCATTTATCTGGACCGTATCAAAGCGGGAATCCAGAACCCGATCACAAATTTTGAGGTAGTAAAAGAAACAAAAACTACGGCGGTTGTGGATGGCCATGACGGCATGGGCCAGGTAATCGGTGTAAAATCCATGAATATGGCCATTGAGAAGGCCAAAGAATATGGCATGGGAATGGTTGTTGCCCGGAATTCCACCCATTACGGCATTGCAGGTTACTATGCGACCATGGCTTCCCAGGCAGGCTGCATTGGAATTACAGGAACCAATGCAAGGCCCTCCATTGCTCCTACCTTTGGCGTGGAAAATATGCTGGGAACCAATCCTCTTACCTTTGGCATGCCAACGGATGAGGAATTCCCCTTTGTCCTGGACTGCGCTACTTCCATTACCCAAAGAGGCAGGATCGAATACTATTCCCGTATCGGCAAGTCCACTCCTTCCGGCATGGTAATCGGACGGGACGGGCAGCCTCAGACAGATTCAGACCAGATTCTCGTTGATTTGAATACGGGAAAAGCCGCTCTAGCCCCTTTAGGCGGAATCGGTGAAGAACTGGCAGGCTACAAGGGATACGGTTATGCCACTGTTGTGGAAATCCTTTCCGCAGCTTTGCAGCAGGGAAATTTCTTAAGAGCCTTAACCGGCATTGGAGAAAATGGAGAAAAGGTTCCCTTCCACTTAGGTCACTTCTTTATTGCCATTGATACGGAAGCTTTTATGGGCCTGGATTCCTTTAAAAAGACCTGCGGTGATATTCTCCGTGATCTTCGCGGTTCTGTGAAAGCTCCAGGGGAAGAACATATTTATACGGCAGGTGAAAAGGAGTATCTGGTATGGCAGGAGCGCAAAAACAGCGGAGTGCCGATCAATGATGCGGTACAGAAAGAGCTTATTAAGATCAGGGATGAACTGGGACTTAGCCAGTATCAATTCCCATTTGAATAAGAAGAACTCATAAAGCACTAAAAACAGACGGGTAAGGGATGATTGATATGCCCTCTTCCAGGCAGACAAGAGAAATAATAAAGCTTGTTTGCTTGGAAGGGGGCATTTTCCACGCCATTTAATCACAAGTTTTTATAGCTGATCAGCTTTTAAGACTAGAAAATGCTGAAAAAAGCAAGTGCTTAACCCTATGACTCCGGAATGTCCGGTTGCTCTTTTTCCTATGGAATGTTAGAATAGGTAAGAGTTTTTATTAACTGATTTTACCATAAGAAAGCTGGAAGAAAAATGTATTGTATGAGTGTGAGCCATAAAAAGGCTTCTGTAAATATCCGGGAACGGTTCGCCTTCAGTGAAAGAGAAAAGACAGAATTTATAGAACGGATGATGAAGAAGGAATCAGTGACCGGCGTGGTCGTGCTTTGTACCTGCAACCGAAGTGAGATTTATGTTTCAGGAACAAAACACGCCATGGGAGAACTGCAGCGGGAAGCGGCTGATTTTAAAGGGATCCGCCTGGAGGAGCTGCTGAAATATTTAAATATTTACAGCGGGGAAAGCGCCATTGGACATCTGTTTAAGGTTGCCTGCGGGTTTGATTCCATGGTTCTGGGAGAAGATGAGATTTTAGGGCAGGTAAAGGGCTCCTACCAGGCTTCTAAGGACCAGGGGGCAGTGGATTATGAAATGAATGTGCTCTTCCAGAAGGCCGTGACCTGTGCCAAGCGGATCAAGACAGATACCAATTTATCCAGAACCCCTCTTTCCGTTGCGACACTTGTAGCCAATGAGGTGTTCCGCTTTGAAAAAGAGGGCGGGGAAAAACAGGTAATGGTGATCGGCATGACCGGAAAAATGGGGAACACCATAACAAAAAATATTTTAAGCAAGCCCGGACTTCACGTCACCGGCACAGTCAGAAGCCATAATTCTGATTTAACCCTGGAAGCAAAGGGAGACCGGGTGAGAATCGTGGATTACAGAGACCGTTATCAATACATGGATGAAATGGATATCGTCATCAGCGCCACCCTTGGTCCTCATTATACCGTAACCAGTGAAGAACTGTCGGAACAGGTGGCTCCGGGAAAAAAACGGCTGTTCATAGATGTGGCCGTTCCCGTGGATATGGATCCTGAGATTAGGAAAATAGAAGGGCTTACCCTTTATGACATTGATTATTTTGAAACTCTTTCAAAAAATAATACGGAAATAAAATTAAAGGAGCTGGACCGGGCAAAGCTGATCATGGAAGAGGAGCTGGATGGGGCCATTAAGGAAGTGGTATTCCATCCATATATCCGGAGAATGGAAGAGCTTAAGGAAGCATTTGCCGGAAAGCGCCTGGACACACTTTTGTATGAGATCAGGGATCATGTTTCCAGTGAAGAACTGAAGGTGGTGCTTAAAACCCTGGATGGCTTAGAAAACTGGATTAAGGAGGGATAACCGTGGCTTATTTTCCGTTTTTTGTTGATATTGAAGGAAAAAGATGCCTGATTGCAGGGGGAGGAGCTGTCGCCTGCCGGAAGGCTGCTGCGCTTATGGATTACGGCCCGGATATTGTGGTGGTTGCTCCCCAGGTGATCCCTGAGATGGAGCGGCTTATAAAGGTAAGCAGAGGAAGGATAACATGGAAATGCCGGGAATTTGAAGAATCAGACCTGGAACATGGGGATTTTGCCATAGCGGCAACCTGGGATGAAGGGTTAAACAGGCAGATATCCATCTGGTGTAAAGAGCGGAAGATCCCGGTCAATGTGGCTGATATGCAGGAAGAATGCAGCTTTATTTTCCCGGCCCTCATAAAAGACGGAGATGTTATTGTGGGAATTTCCACAGGAGGAAATTCTCCGGTTCTTGCCCGGTATTTAAAAGACAGGTTTAAGGAAGTGATTCCAAAGGGAGTTGGCACCCTGGCAAAGCAGCTTGGCTCATACCGGGAAATGGTCAGGGAAAAAGTGGATTCTCTCCCTGTCAGAAGGTCAATTTTCAGAGCCATGGCAGAGGAAGGAATCCGCCAGGGAAGCTTTACCGGAGAACAGGCAAAAGAACTGATAGAAAGGAAGCTGGCGGAGCATGAGAAGTAAAACCATTCGCATTGGAACAAGAAAAAGCGCATTGGCCGTAGCCCAAGCAAACTTAGTGGCAGAGGCGCTTGCAAAGACAGGTACCGGTCTGTCGGCAGAGCTGGTGTTAAAACAGACGGAAGGAGACCGGATTCTTGACAGGCCGCTTCTGGAATTTGGGGGAAAGGGCGTGTTTGTGGCGGAATTTGAACAGGCCCTTTTGCAGGGAGAAATTGATTTTGCGGTTCACAGTGCCAAGGACCTGCCAATGGAGCTGGAAGAAGGCCTGGGAATTGTGGCAGTTTTGGAAAGAGAAGATCCAAGGGATGTTTTGGTGACGCCTGCTTCTAAGGATATTTCCGGAAAAAGGGAAATTGTAATCGGCACTTCCAGCTTAAGAAGAAAGCTGCAGATAGAGGAAATAGGAAAGACCATGTGGCCGGAGGCTGTGGTACGCTGCGAGAATATAAGAGGAAATGTACCCACCAGGCTTTCAAAGCTTATGGAAGGCTCTTATGACGGCATTTTATTGGCAGCTGCCGGATTAAAACGGCTGGGGCTTTGGGAGGACAGCCAATATGATTACCATTGTTTTGATTGTGAAACCTTTATCCCGGCCGGAGGCCAGGGAATACTTGCGGTGGAGGGACGGCTGGATTCAGGGCTTGAGGCAGTGGTAAAACCTCTTGAAGATGAGACGGCCAGACTGTGCTTATCTCTGGAACGAAGAATTTTAAAGCTTTTAAATGCCGGCTGCCATGAACCTGTTGGGGTGTATTCCAGGCTTAAAGGCGGGGAAATGGAAGTCCTTGGAATCAGCAGAAGAGGAGAAGAGACAAAGCGGATCCATATGCGGGGAGAAACAGGGGACTTGGACAGACTGGCGCTGCTGGCTGCTCAGGGGCTTATGTAAAAAGGAGGATGTTATGAAGGAAACAGGAGTTGTCTATCTGGTAGGGGCCGGTCCCGGAGATCCGGGGCTTATTACGGAAAAAGGGTTGTCAAGGCTTCGGATATGCGACGCAGTGGTTTATGATTCCCTTCTTTCTCCGCGCCTTCTTGATGAGGTACCGGACCATTGCCGGAAGCTCCATGTGGGAAAACGCGCGGGGCATCATTCCATGGGGCAGGAGGAGATCAATCAGCTTCTGATGGAGCTGGCAGGAGAAGGCCTTTCCGTGGTAAGGCTAAAGGGCGGTGATCCCTTTGTCTTTGGACGGGGAGGGGAGGAAATCATGGCCCTTTCCAAGGCAGGGATCCCTTACGAGGTAGTTTCTGGAGTTACCTCTGCAGTTGCAGCCCTTGCAAGCGCCGGGATTCCGGTGACCCACCGGGCGATCAGCAGAAGCTTTCATGTTATGACCGGGCATACTCTTTCAGAAGAAGGAACACTTCCGCCTGATTTTCACCAATTTGCCAGGCTTTCCGGCACACTGATTTTTCTTATGGGACTTGGAAACTTATCCCTCATCGTAAAGGGCCTTTTAAGCCAGGGAAAACCAGGAGAAACGCCTGCTGCGGTCATTCAAAACGGAACTCTTCCGGAAGAGAGGGCCATCCGGGGGACCTTAAAGGATATTGAGGAAAAAGTACTGGCAGCCGGAATAGAAAGCCCTGCCATCATTGTGGTGGGAGAGGTGGCTTCCCTTGATTTTTCTTCTACGTTAAAACAGCCCCTGGAGGGGTGCCGGATCGGAGTGACTGGAACAGACCCCTTTACGGAAAGGCTGAGAAAACAGATTAAATCCCTTGGGGGAGCCTCGGAATGCATTTTAAGCCTTTTGATAGAGTCCCACCGAAAAGACGGGAAAATGAAGGAAGCATATGAAAAGCTGCCGTCCTGCACCTGGATTGTATTTACCAGTGCCAATGGAGTAAGAGAATTTTTTCATGGGCTTTTGGAATGGGGGTATGATTTCCGGAGGGTGGGCCATGTGAAGTTTGCTGCGGTGGGAAGAGGAACTGCTGATGAATTGCTGCGGCATGGCTTTTCTGCGGATTACATACCCAAGAAATATCAGGTGAAAGACCTGGCGGCAGGCTTAAAAGACTTGATTTCCGTGGAGGACAGGCTTTTGATCCCCAGATCCTCAGGCGGCTCTAAGGAACTGAATGAGATTCTTGATGAGGCCGGAGCCACTTATGATGACATCCTGCTGTATGATGTGGTCCCGGCAGGCCCTGGGACGGAAGACAGGGCGGAAGTCCTAAAGCATTTGGACTATCTGACTTTTTCCAGCGCTTCCGGTGTGGAAGCCTTTTTCAGGGAAGCAGACGAGAAAATAAAGGAAGCCCTGGCAGGCCTTAAAGTGGTCTGTATCGGGGAGATTACGGCAAAAGCCCTTATGGAGCACGGGAGAAAGGCGGATATCATTGCCGGGGTTTACAGCATCCCGGGGATGACGGAAGCTATCTGCGCGGATTGGAATGAGGAAAAGATGAAGGGGTGAGAAAGAAATTGGATGCATCAAGAAAGAATGCAGAAAGAAAGAATAAGGACCGGTTTTCAGGATTTGCGGATGTCTACGATCAGGTTAGGCCGGAAATGCCGGAATATCCCATTGAAATCATAACCACCTATTTAAATAAAAAAGCAGATGTTGTAGTTGATTTAGGCTGCGGTCCGGGCTTATCAACTACTGCATGGAAACATCATTGTAACGCTGTTATTGGTATTGAACCAAGTGATGATATGTTCCTTGCTGCCAATAAAAAGGCGGATGATACCGTTTCGTTTAAAAAGGCTTTTGCCCATGAGACAGGTTTAAGCAGTGATTGTGCTGATGTTGTTATATGTTCCCAGTCTTTTCATTGGATGAATCCTGAATTAACTCTGGCAGAAGTGAACCGCATTTTAAAGACTGGGGGCATATTTGCTGCGGTTGATTATGACTGGCCGCCTGTCTGCAAATGGGAAGCAGAGGCTGCTTACAAACAATTATTTGATAAGGTCAGCTGCCTGGAGGAAGAACATGGGGATTTGAAAGACCGTTTTATAAGATGGGATAAAAATCAACACCTGTCCAATATTAAAAACAGCGGTTTCTTTCGGTATCAAAGAGAAATTGTTTTTGCAAACAGAGAGCTTTGTGATACCAAAAGATTTATCAGCATGGCTTTAAGCCAAAGCGGACTTCAAAGTCTCATCCAACATAAGCCCCATCTGATTAAGAGTGCCCTGACTGAATACGCTGAGACAATCCAGTCTTTGTTCGCCTGTGAGACGATTAAAGCAGACTTCTGTTATCGTATGCGCCTGGGTATTAAATAAATCCCCTGCGGGCATACCTATATGCCCCAAAACATGGGTAATAAGAAAGGAGTCAGTTAAAATGAAAATAGAAGAATCCAAATCATTATTTGAAAAATCAAGGGAGTATTTTCCGGGCGGAGTCAACAGCCCGGTCCGCGCTTTTGGTTCTGTAGGTGGAGTTCCGGTCTTTGTAAAACGGGCATCAGGCTCCCATATTTACGATGAGGATGGAAATGAATACATTGATTATGTAAATTCCTGGGGGCCGTGTATTCTTGGACATGCCTGGGTGCCTGTGGTGGAGGCTGTGAGAGAGGCATGTTTTGACGGCTTGTCCTTTGGAGCGCCTACCAGAAAAGAGCTGGAGCTGGGGACCCTCATCAGGGAGTGTATCCCTTCCATGGAAATGATGCGCATGGTTAGCTCCGGAACCGAAGCGGTTATGAGCGCTATCCGTGCGGCAAGAGGTTATACGGGAAGAGATAAGATCATCAAATTTAAGGGCTGCTATCATGGTCATTCCGACGGTCTTTTGGTAAAGGCCGGTTCCGGAGCCCTGACAGGCTGTGCGCCGGACAGCGCCGGCGTACCGGCTTCCTATACGGAACATACGCTGCTTGCCCAGTATAATGATGAGGCTTCCGTAAAAAAACTGTTTTCGGAATTTCCTGAGGACATCGGAGCATTGGTGGTGGAACCTGTGGCTGCCAATATGGGGCTTGTTCCTCCAAAGCCTGGTTTTCTGGAATTTTTAAGGGATATTACGGCAAAGCATGGGGCGCTTCTCATTTTTGACGAGGTCATTACCGGTTTTCGCATGGGGCTTGGAGGCGCACAGGGATATTACGGCGTTGTTCCTGATTTGACGACTTTGGGAAAAATTGCAGGCGGCGGAATGCCCATGGGAGTTTACGGAGGGAAAAGGGAGATCATGGAGGTGGTTTCTCCTCTTGGGAAGGTTTACCAGGCTGGCACCCTTTCCGGCAACCCCATTGCAACAGCGGCTGGAATTGCCACAATCAGGACCCTTATGGAACGGCCGGAAATTTACCCTTCCCTGGAAGAAAAGGCCGGGAAACTGGTAAAGTCCTTAAGAGAAGCACTTCCTGAAACCTGGGTGAATCAGGCAGGCTCTCTTTTCAGCGTATTTTTTACAAAAAATCCGGTGGTGGATTATGACACGGCTTTGGCTTCTGATACGGTCAGGTACGGGGCATTTTTCCATTATCTTTTGGAACATGGCGTTTACACGGCTCCATCCCAGTTTGAAATCCTGTTTCTGTCCGCGGCTCATACAGATGAAGATATTGAAAAAACCTGCGGCATCATAAAGGAAGCGGCCGGAACTTGTTTTTAGGGACAACAAAAGATAGCTTTGGAATGGTTGAAAACAGCGGTTCCAAAGCTTCTTTATATTTTAACTGATGACTATGAAATTTGCCATATAGATTCTAAAAGTTACATAAATTGTATTAACATTTCCCGGAATCTATTGATAAATAATTCGGTTTGGTATATTTTAATCTCATAGGAGGCTGAATGTATGGACTATTTAGTTGTGTATACCAGTAAAACCGGAAATACTCAGAAGGTAGCTATGAAGATTTTTGAAACGCTTCCCGGAAAATCCAAGGATATTGTCAGCTTAGAAGAACTTCACGGCGAGGAAGCCAATACGTATTTTGTAGGATTCTGGAACAACCGGGGAACCTGCAAGACAGAAGTGCTGGATTTTCTTTCTGATTTACATGGAAAACGGGTGGCCTTGTTTGGGACCTGCGGGCTTTCCGGAAATAAAGAATATTATAAACAGGTGGAAAAGCAGGTGGCTGTATTTCTGCCGGATGATAATGAATATCTTGGCTGCTTTTTATGCGGAGGAAAAATGGCTCCCCAGATTCTTGAAAAATACAGACAGATGCAGGCGATTCATGACACTCCCCAGATCAGGGCCTTGATATCTGCATATGAGGATGGAATGCTCCATCCCAATGAGCAGGATTTTAAAGACGCAGAGGAATTCGTAAAGTCGGTCCTCAGGGAGTAGCGGAAGAAAAAAAGGAGGAGTATTATGGGTTTGAAAGATGACGGGAATTCACAAAAGAATCCCAAAAAGTCGTTTATTTATTATTACGCCATAGTTTTATTAGTCATGATAATATTTAATGCCTTGACAGTTCCCTGGATCCAGTCAAAAACCGTGACTGAGGTACCTTACAGCACGTTTTTGGAAATGGTGGACCAGGGCAAGGTCCAGGCAGTGGCAAAGACGGAAACTGAGATTCAGTTTAAATCCGACACAGGTAAAAAGGATTGGGAAGGCAAGCCTGTGTATGATGTATACAAGACAGGGCTTTGGCCTGATGACACCCTGACGGAAAGACTTATTGCCCATGACGTTTCCTTTGAAAAGACCATTGTGGTGCAGATGTCCCCCATGCTTTCCTTTGTGCTCACCTGGATCATTCCCATTCTGATCTTTGTGTTCCTGGGGAATTTTTTATCCGGGCAGATGCAAAAGAGGATGGGCGGCGGCAATGCCATGACCTTTGGAAAATCCAATCCAAAAATCTATGCGGAATCTGAAACAGGAAAGACTTTCCGGGATGTGGCGGGACAGGAGGAAGCAAAGGAGGCCTTAAAGGAGATCGTGGATTTCCTTCATAATCCTCAGAAATATGCGGATATCGGGGCATCTCTTCCAAAGGGAGCTTTGTTGGTAGGCCCTCCCGGAACCGGTAAGACTCTTCTTGCCAGGGCTGTGGCAGGTGAGGCCCATGTGCCGTTTTTCTCCATATCAGGTTCGGAATTTGTGGAAATGTTTGTAGGTATGGGTGCTGCAAAAGTCAGGGACTTATTTAAACAGGCCGGAGAAAAAGCCCCCTGTATCGTATTTATCGATGAAATTGATACCATAGGAAAGAAACGTGACGGAGGCGGCTTTACAGGAAATGACGAGCGTGAGCAGACCTTAAACCAGCTTCTGGCTGAAATGGATGGATTTGACGGAAAAAAAGGTGTTGTCATATTGGCAGCAACCAACCGCCCGGATTCCCTGGATAAGGCGCTGTTAAGACCAGGCCGTTTTGACCGGAGGATTCCTGTGGAACTTCCGGATTTAAACGGACGGGAAGCCATATTAAAGGTTCACGGCAAGAATGTAAAACTGTCCGATGATGTGGATTTTCACGGAATAGCCCTTGCTACTGCCGGGTCCAGCGGCGCAGAGCTTGCCAATATCATCAATGAGGCGGCCCTTCGGGCAGTCCGGCTGGGCAGAAAAACCGTGACACAGAGGGATTTAGAGGAAAGCGTTGAGGTGGTCATCGCCGGATATCAGAAAAAGGACTCTTCTGTCAGCAGCAGGGAACGAAAGATCATTGCTTACCATGAGGTGGGCCATGCGCTGGTCGCCGCCTGCCAGAACCATTCGGCACCGGTCCATAAGATCACCATTATTCCAAGGACCTCCGGCGCTCTCGGCTATACCATGCAGGTGGATGAAGAAGAACGCTATCTTTTGACAAAGGAGGCCGCCTTGAGTAAGATCGCCACCTTTACCGGAGGAAGAGCGGCTGAAGAGCTGATCTTTCAAACAGTCACCAGCGGGGCTGCCAATGATATTGAGCAGGCCACCAGGATCGCCAGAGCCATGGTTACAAGATATGGCATGAGCGACGAGTTTGACATGGTTGCCCTTGAAACTGTAACCAATCAGTATCTGGGCGGAGACACCACTCTTACCTGTTCTCCTGAAACGGCTAAACAGATTGATGACAACGTAATCAAAATCGTAAAGGAGCAGCACCAGAAAGCCTTAAAAATTCTTAAGGATAATGAGGAACGGCTTCATAAGATCGCAGAATATCTTCTGGAGCGGGAAACCATAACAGGAGAAGAGTTTATGAAGATCGCAGGCTTTGATTCTGCAGAAGTTCATGAGAGTTAAAAGAAAGGCCTGCCGGTTACAGATCCAAAAATTGTAAATATGTTCCAAATAAATCTGAAATGATATTTTACATTTTGGTAAAATATGGTATAATCCCCATAGAGTTTGTAACTTACAGAGGGGGATTAAGTTAATGAAGGAACAGTTTTTAAGAAAATGGAGGAATCGTAGTTCAGGGTACAAAGGAATTTCATGGTTAAGGGAGAAGGAGACAGGAAAGCACCATCTTTCAACCAGGATCGCATGTATTGCGGGAGTCATGCTGGTGGTGGTTTTTGCAGCACTGATTGGGACAACCTCAAGGATGACAAAGAACGCCATGAAACAGTCCGCTTTCAGGGAGCTGAAGACTCTGGCATCTGAAAACGGAAAGGTAATCCAGCAGACCCTGGACGAAGCAAGGCAGGTATCAGATAATATTACCTATTATCTTGAGAACTCAGCGGCCAACAGAAAGGTCCTCCAGGGGCTGAGGATCAAGTCAGGCCCCTCGGCCGAACCGCTTTATAAAAGCCAGGTATTTGACAGTGTCACCCTGGACAGCTACGGTATGAAGATGGAGGACTACATGCTGACAACCATTAAGTCCTCTGTTCTCTATTCTGAAGATATTGTAGGTGTGGGCATTCTGTTTGATCAGTATGCCATGAGCTCTGCAACCAGAAGCTACGGCCTGTATGCAGGCAAGGATGGGGCTGTCAGGGACTGCGGCATGTACGAGGATTATTCTTCCACGGATTATTTCGTGAAGGTGATGGAACAAAAAGCCCAGATCATTACCCTGCCCTATGAATCAAATGGAATGATGATCATTACCATGGCAATGCCTGTGATCGTAGGCGACAGGTTGTTGTGTGTGGTTGCGGTTGATGTAGGGCTGGACCGTTTCAGCCAGATAAAAACGGCAGGCTCCTCCTATCCAAGCATGCAGACCTTTATTTTAAATGAGTCGGGAACCATTATTTCAGAAAGCACAGGCAGCGGGCTTGTGGGGACCAATGTATCTGACTTTGTTCACAGCAAAGGATGCAAGGAGGGGATAGAGACAGGAATTGCTTCCGGCTCTGACTTTTATACTGTGGATGCGGGAAAAAAGGGGGATACATATTATTTCTTTGAACCGATTCAGCTGAATGGTTCCAGCTGGTACTCCGTCACAACCGTGGAGGCGGGCGATATGAACCAGGAAGCAAACAGGATGTCCACCTTTATGACTCTTATTTCCATCATTGCCATGATCATTGTTCTTTTTATCATTACAATTGTTATAAGAAGGCAGTTAAAGCCCATTCACAAAATCGTGGCTGCTGCCGGGAAGATTGCGGAAGGGGATTTAGGCGTTTTGGTCGATGTGGAGTCCAGCGATGAAATCGGCCTTGTGGCAGCTTCCTTTGAACGGATGACAGTGAACTTAAAAGAGGTAATTGACCGCATATCCTTTGCCTTAAAAGAGGTTGCGGACAATCATCTGGACTTTGATGTGGAACTTGGCCTTAAAGGAGACTTTTCCCAGCTTGAAACAGCGGTTAAGCAGATTGTCATGAATTTAAATGCTGTAATGAATGAAGTCAACCAGGCGGCAGCCCAGGTGGCAGTAAGTTCCGGACAGGTTGCAGGCGGCTCCCAGCTTCTGGCAAACGGTGCGGAGGAGCAGGAAAAGACCGTTGAAGTGCTGACCGGCTCCATCAGCCAGGTGGCGGAAAAAGTCAAACGTCTGGCTGATAAAGCAAGTGAAGTTTCCATGCAGGTGCAGCAGACCGGAACAGAAGTGGTAAACTGTGACATGTCCATGCAGAATCTTTCCAATGCCATGAATGAGATTCATGTTTCCTCCGGGGAGATCGGAAAGATCATTAAGGTGATTGAGGATATTGCATTCCAGACTAATATCCTGGCCTTAAATGCGGCAATTGAGGCTGCCAGGGCGGGAGAGTCGGGAAGGGGATTTGCGGTTGTTGCAGGTGAAGTCCGGAACCTGGCTGCCAAAAGCTCGGAAGCGGCAAAAAATACTACGGCTCTGATCAAGGATTCCATAAATGCCGTGGAAAAGGGAAATGAAATATTAGATGAAACCGTTCAGTCCATGATGAAGGTTTTAGAGGACTCTGCCCTGGCAGTGGATTCCGTGGATTCCATCTCCTCCATAGCCTCCCAGGAAGCAAAAGCAGTGGAAGAGGTGACAAAGGAGCTTGGAAGGATATCCTCCGTAGTCCAGAACAATGCCGCTGCCGCAGAAGAGAGTGCGGCTTCCAGTGAGGAATTATCCCAGCAGGCACAGCTTTTGCGGGATCTGGTGCAGGGCTTCCGTTTGAGAGAGGGATGAGAAATACATAATTTATTGCATATGTGGCAAATGGAAACAGAGTTAAGTGAAAGAGGCTTAGCTCTGTTTTTTTACAAAGACGTACAAAAAATATAAAATATTCAAATAAAAGCAAAAAAATGTTTTAAAACAACAGTGAATAAAAGAATATATTTTCTAAATAATTATATACAATTTGAAAATTAACATTTAATATATAAAAAAATATAAAATAGTATTGACAAAAGAAAGCTTGTACGCTATAATAAAGCCATAACAAAGAGAGATACAAAAGGAAACCAAATCTAATGAAAGGAGGTACACTCCACCAGAAAGAGCAGTCTCGCTTCATTTATTTCATAATAAATGAGGCAAAAGGAAAACCAATCTGCCGATGTTAAAAACCAATCTATAAAGAATGATCATGAAAGGTGATGAACGAAAAAGAGAGAATTCATGGCAAGGAAAAACTGTAGGAGATTCCAAAGGTCGAACAAAAGAAATTTTGGGAAACAATAAGAGAGATAACAGTTAATAGGTGGAAAGCAGCCCATGAATCTGGTGTATAACAACGGAGAGCGGAATAAAATTAATATAGATCATGTGAAAGACGTGTACCATGTACAAGGAAGAAGCATGAGAGAAACGGGGTATCAAGACCAATGGATGAGATAATATAGAAGCGGATATCGATGCAGGGAAATTTATAATCGGTATCCGTTTCTATCTGTGTTTTATTAATAGATTCCTTTTAAATCAAAGGGCGGCGTATATTCTTCTTTTGCGCTGCTTTTTTCCTGCATAAATCCCTGATCCAAACCAAGTCTGATGGCTTTATCCAACACTTTTCCATATTCATAAGAAGTAATTCTCCGGTTGATTTCCGGAAAGTTCCCGCTTTGATAAAATGGGGTATACTGGCTCATAAGGCTGATGTAATACATTTCTTCCGGCAATTCCTGTTTCATCCACTGAAGAAGACGGATGGAATCTTCCTTTGCTCCGGGAAGCACCATATGACGAATGATGACCCCTTTTTCCATAATGACCCCGTCAGAATCAAACCGGGGAGCCCCGGTCTGGTTGATCATTTGTTTTACAGCTTTTGAGGCTGCATTAAAATAATCAGAAGCTTTGCTGTAGCGGGAGGAGAGCTCAGAACTGAAATACTTTAAATCAGGAAGCCAGATATCCACATAGGAAGCCAGCTCCTTTATGATTTCTTCTGATTCATATCCGCCGCAGTTATAGACCACCGGTATGGAAAGCCTGGATTTTACAAGATCCAGGGCTTTTAAAACAGAGGGAAGGTACTGGGTGGCTGTGACCAGATTAATGTTGTGGGCGCCTTCCTCCTGAAGTCTCAAGAAAATATGAGAAAGTTCTTTGATTGTTATTTCTTTCCCAAAGTTCTCCTGGCTGATGGCATAATTCTGGCAAAAGCAGCAGCCAAGGGTGCAGCCGGAAAAAAATACGGTGCCGCTTCCCCTGGTTCCGCTGATGCAGGGCTCTTCCCAGTGGTGGAGCGCGGCCCGGGCGGCCTTTACGGTATCTCCGCATCCGCAAAAGCCGGTGCTTAAATGGCGGTTTACCCTGCAGTTTCTGGGACAGAGGCGGCAGGATTCATAAATGTGGTCAAAGTTCATATGTTTCACTCCTGTTTGCAAAGCGTGTTGCTCATCATTGACAAAGTCACTTTTGTGCATTAATATAGTAAACAATATACAAAAAGAATGCAAGACAAAAATGACGTACAAAGGAACGATTAGGATGAGTAAAACGAAAAAGCTGGCTGCCCTTAGATATGCATTTCCCAAAACAATGCCTGTAATGGCCGGTTATCTGGTTTTGGGCGCAGCATATGGGATACTTATGAATGTCAATGGATATGGGGTCTGGTGGGCCCTGGCCATCAGCGTGTTTGTTTATGCAGGAAGCCTGCAGTATCTTGGAATCACGTTTTTTGCGGCGGCAGTGAATCCGTGGTACGCTTTTTTTATGTCTTTAATGCTCAATGCCAGACATTTATTTTATGGAATTTCCATGCTGGATAAATATAAGGATGCAGGAAAGCTGAAGCCATATCTGATATTCTCCCTGACGGATGAAACCTTTTCCGTCCTGTGCAATGAGGAAATTCCTGAGGGGATTCCAAAATACTGGGTGTATTTTTTTGTGTCAATACTGGATCAGTTTTACTGGGTAACAGGGGCTGTGGCCGGCGCTTTTGCAGGGACCATGATAAGCTTTGACACGGCTGGAATGGATTTTGCCCTGACTGCCCTTTTTGTGGTGATCTTTGTTGACCAGTGGAAATCAGGGAAAGGACATCCCTCAGCCTGTGTGGGACTTGGGGCCTCAGCCCTTTGTGTGGCAGTCCTTGGTCAGAGTGTTTTCATTATTCCGGCCATGATCCTCATTCTGACTGTTATTACAGCCGGATATTACATGGAAAAGAAAAAGGGGGAACAGTCTTGAATCAGAATATAACAGCCAACATTTTCATTGCAGCAGCCATGGTGCTTGCTACGGTGATTACCCGTTTTCTTCCCTTCCTCCTGTTTCCGGCGGGGAAAGAAACCCCCAAATACATCCTCTATCTGGGACGGACGCTGCCATATGCAACCATTGGACTTTTGGTGGTTTACTGTTTAAAAGGGCTTCAATTTATTTCTTATCCTCACGGGCTTCCGGAACTGATTTCCATTGCGGCAATTGCCGGACTTCATCTTTGGAAGGGAAATTCCCTGTTAAGCATTGGTGCCGGAACGGTTCTTTACATGGTGCTGATCCAGGTGGTGTTTTCCTAAAGCAAGTGAGGCGCCGTTAATATCCTTTTGGAAGAACGGCCTGCTCCCTGAATTCTTTGGGAGAAAGGCCGAATTCTTTTTTAAAAGCCCTGTAAAAGCTGGTATAATCGGAAAAACCATATTGATGGTACAGCTCTCCGAAAGGGATGCCGGAAAGGATCCCGTTTTTGCTTGCCTGAAGCCGTTTTTTCAGGATATACTGGTGAAGGGAAATTCCCATATTGTCTTTAAACACATGGGAGATATGGTATTTGCTGACATAAAAAAAGGATGCCAGATGGTCCAGGGAGAGATTTTCCTCCAGATGATTGTTAATATAATCACAAATATTCAGATAAAGTACGTTTTCGTAAGCAGCGGGGACCTGATGAAGCATGTCGTAAGTGATCCGGTTTAACAGCAGCATAAAAGAATGGATCTGCAGCTCCGCATTCAGCCTGTGAAACGCCTTATTCCCGTGGATTTCTTCTAGCAGATCCAGAAGGCGTCCCTGGATATTCTGAAATGTGACAAAATCCCTGCGGAAATGGTAATGTTTACTTTCCGATACATAACGGAAACTATATGAAAAGTCTTCTGACCAGGAACACATGGTTTCATAATAATACCGGCTGATCCAGAGCACAATGCGCTGATAAGTTTTCCCCGTAGAATGGAAAATGGGATGGTGCTTCACCTCAGGGGGGATCAGCAGATAATCCCCGTATTGCAGAAGATACTGGGTTCCCTCCACCTCATAGGACACATCCCCGTTTAAAAAAAAATACACCTCATAATAGGAATGGCTGTGGTCAACCACATGATCCAGGTCCAGATCTTTATAAAAAAACACTTCAAATTCTCCTGAATTCATATACTGCCGTTCATTGAAGCCGGTGGACAATTCCTTTTTCATTTTAATTTCCTTTCCCGTTTTTCTCATGCCTCAATCATATTATAGGACATGACCGCAAGTTTTGCAATGTGAACGGCAAATAAATCCATGGTAATGAACCTCTGTTTTGTATATACTGGATTCATAAGACAGGAAATGAAACCATTAATTTTAGATTGCAAAGGAGGCATTTTATGAAGTTATCATTCAGATGGTATGGAGACGACGACAAGGTAACCTTACAGAACATCCGCCAGATTCCAGGTATGTATTCCATTGTAACGGCTGTTTACGATGTTCCCGTGGGAGAGGTGTGGAGCAGGGAAAGCATTGCCCATTTAAAAAAGGAAACAGAGGCGGCAGGACTGGCATTTGAAGTGATTGAGAGCATTCCGGTTCATGAGGATATTAAATTAGGAAAGCCCTCTAGAGACAAATACATTGCAAATTACTGCGAGAACATCAGGAGAGTGGCGGAAGCTGGGATCAAGTGCATCTGCTACAACTTCATGCCGGTGTTTGACTGGACCAGGACCCAGTTGGATCATGTACTGGAAGATGGCTCTACCTCCCTGGTTTATTATCAGGATCAGGTGGACAAGGTAAATCCTCTGGAGAGCCAAAGCGATTTAACCCTTCCTGGCTGGGATTCCAGTTACACAAGGGATGAGTTAAAGCAGGTGGTAAGCCAGTACAATGCCATGTCAGAGGATGATCTTTGGGATAATTTAAAGTATTTCCTGGAAGCCATCATACCTGTGGCAGAGGAATGCGGCGTATATATGGCAATTCATGAGGATGATCCCTGCTGGAGCATTTTTGGCCTTCCAAGAATCATTACCTGTGAGGAGAATCTGGACCGTTTCTTAAAGCTTGTGGATAATAAGCACAATGGAATCACCCTTTGCACCGGTTCCTTAGGCTGTTCCAATAAAAATGATGTGGTAAAGATGGCTGCCAAATATGCGGCTATGGGACGAATCCACTTTGTTCATGCCAGAAATGTAGCAATTTTAGAGGACAATAAGGGCTTTGAAGAGCGGGCTCATTTGTCATCCTGCGGTTCCCTGGATATGTTTGCAATTTTAAAGGCTCTTCATGACAATGGTTTTGAAGGTTATATCCGTCCTGACCACGGCCGCATGATCTGGGGAGAAACAGGCCGGGCCGGTTACGGGCTTTATGACCGGGCTCTTGGCGCAACCTATTTAAACGGTCTTTGGGAAGCCATCGAAAAAATGAGCAAATAAGAAGCATCTTACAGAAATACCTTTACGCCCGAAAAACATGGGCAGCAAACAGGAAAGAGGGAGATCATATGGCATTGTCATTTGGAACGGATTTAAGCGGCAAGGTAGCGGTTGTAACGGGAGCAGGCGGAGTATTGTGCGGCATGTTTGCAAAAACTCTTGCAGAAGCAGGCGCAAAGGTGGCTGTTTTGGATTTAAACGAAGGCGCTGCAGAGGAAATTGCGGCTTCTATTAACGAAGCAGGTTATAAGGCAAAGGCTTACAAGGCAAATGTTCTGGAACGGGCAAGTCTTGAGGAAGTCCATGCAAAGGTTTTGGCAGAGCTTGGTCCCTGTGATATTCTGATCAACGGTGCAGGAGGCAATAATGCAAGGGCCAATACGGATAAAGAATATTTTGAAATTGGAGATATTGAGGCGGATACAAAGTCCTTCTTTGACTTAGACCAGTCCGGCGTTGAATTCGTCTTTAACTTAAACTTCCTTGGAACCCTGCTTCCATGTCAGATTTTTGCAAAGGACATGATCGGCAGAGAAGGCTGCAGCATTCTGAATATTTCTTCCATGAATGCATTCACCCCTCTTACCAAGATTCCGGCATACAGCGGCGCAAAAGCTGCCATCAGCAATTTTACCCAGTGGCTGGCCGTTCATTTTTCCAAGGTGGGCATCCGGGTTAATGCAATAGCACCGGGATTTTTTGTCACAAAACAGAATGAGAAGCTTCTGTTTTGTGAAGACGGCACTCCTACCCCAAGAACTAACAAAATTCTGTCTGCAACTCCAATGGGACGTTTCGGAGAAGCAGAGGAATTAAACGGCGCCCTGTTATTCTTCTTAAATAATGAGGCAGCAGGATTTATCACCGGCGTGGTACTGCCCATTGACGGCGGATTTTCCGCTTATTCCGGGGTGTAGTAAGGACATAATAAAACAACAAAAAAGCAGTTTTTAGAATATCAGTCTCTTCCACAGAATTGGGGCCGGCCGCTGCCGGCCGGGAAGGGACTGTTTTTTTGTTTGCAACTTATTATAGTAGAAAAAAATATCATACAATGATATAATTTCTTTTTCGAGAAAATTTGACAAATATCTCTGTCATTTTCTGGATGCGTTGACAAATGGTTACAAAATATTGTATAATGAAAAAAATCATAAACAAAATGTTATGGTTTGCATTTACCAAAGACGAGACGAGGAGCATAAGGCAATGAAGACATCGGGGGAAAAGAAACGAAACCTGAAGACGTTAATGACGGCGAAAAAAGTGAAACTGGAAAAAAAAGGGGATAAGAGCACATTCCTGAAATCACTGAAGATGAAGATGCTGGCTTTCATTATCGCAATTATTTTGGGATTGGCTGTGACCAATATGGTGATCAGTATTTCAGTCAGTTACAAAGGAATTACAGATGTTGTAAAAAATGATCTTGAATCAACGGGCAAGCTTGTGAACAGCCTGGTAGTGCAGAATTTGGATCAGATGAAGCTGAGCATTGAGGCCAGCTCCCAGGGTGGAAGTTTAAAATCCATAAATTCCAGAGTTGTGACGGAATACCTTTCCAACCAGTGTAAGCTTTACGGCTACAAGGAGCTTGAAGTAATCAACAAGGATGGCACCATTACACGCAGTGCCAGCGGAGATAATATCGGAGAAAAATATCCGGAAGCTGATTACTTAACAAGGGCTATGAATGGAGAGACCACTATTTCCACCACGGAATTTGATGCAAACAAGGAACTGGTAATCCGGGTTGCAGCTCCTTACGAATACGGAGTTCTTCTGGGAACTTATGACGGTTCCATTTTAAGCGGCCTGATCAATGACCTGCGCATTGGGGAGAGCGGCAACGCCTTTATCATTGACAATACAGGAACCATGATCGCCAGCATCACACCGGAGCTGGTTCATGAGCGCCAGAACTTTATTGAACTTGGAAAGACCGATAAATCCTATGCTTCTGCCGGCAGCATGTTCCAGACCATGCTGAACGGTAAAAGCGGAATCAGCAGGTATGAATATAAGGGAGAAGACCGCTTTTGCTATTACAGTCCGGTAACAGGCAGTGACGGCTGGGCTCTTGGCGTGGTAGCGTCAGTGAGGGAAACCACTTCTTCCATTTATCTGGTAGTTTTTGCCATGACTGTTTTTGCTCTTGTATCAGTAGTTTTCGGCTGCTTCCTGGCATTTTGGTTTGCAGGATCCATTGCAGGCCCTGTATCAGCCATTGCAGCAAGAATGAAGCTCTTTACGGAAGGAGACTTGTCCAGTGAAGTTCCGGTTGTAAAGCGAAGGGATGAGATCGGCCAGCTTGCCGATGAAATTACCAGTTCCGTACATAGCGTTAAATCCTATATCAATGAGATTGCTTCTGTATTGGGAAATATTGCATCAGGAGATTTCAGCCGGTCTGTTGGAATGGAATTCCAGGGAGATTTTAAGGTGATCCAGGACTCCATTGACAGGGCGGAGGATTTGCTTTCAAAGACTATGGAAACCATAAGCATTTCTGCAGATGAGGTGGCAAAGGGCAGCACCCAGGTATCCCAGGGAGCGCAGAATTTAAGCCAGGGTTCTGTGGAACAGGCGGCTTCTGTAGAGGAATTATCTTCCTCAGTAAATGAGATATCAACCAGCCTTATGAGCACTGCAAAAGCAGTGGAAGATGTGAATAAACAGGCAGGACGGGTAGGACAGGCCATGGAGAGCGGCAATGCCCAAATGCATGACATGATGCAGTCCATGGATCAGATCAGCAAAAAGTCCAAGGAAATTGAGAAAGTTAATAAGCTTATTGAAGATATTGCGTTCCAGACAAACATTCTCGCCCTGAATGCTGCCGTAGAAGCAGCCAGAGCAGGAGAAGCCGGGAAAGGCTTTGCGGTTGTTGCAGATGAGGTCCGCAATCTTGCGGGCAAGAGTGCCAATGCTGCAAAGGATACCTCCAGCCTGGTTGCAGATACCATTGCAGCTGTGAATAAGGGAACCGGCATTGCGGCGTCTACAGGGGAAACCTTAAACGGAGTTCTTTCCGAGACCAAGAACATGGTTTCCGCCATCCGCAAGTCCGCAGAGGAATTAAAGGAACAAAGCAGCAAGGTTACCCAGGTAACCTTTGGAATCGAGCAGATTTCTTCTGTAGTCCAGAACAACTCTGCTACTGCAGAGCAAAGCGCTGCGGCCAGCGAGGAGCTTTCCGGTCAGGCGGAGAACTTGCGGGAATTAATGAGCAGATTCCGTCTTCGTTAAGAACAGGGATATTTGACAGAAAGGAGGCAGGTGATTTTTTACCTGCCTCCTTTCCATTGTTTCATTTTCTCAGCCTTTGTCTGTGTTTTTATCTACGTCCTTAGCATGGGGTAAGTAAGGATAAAGGTCTTCATATGCTTCCAGTTCTGCCTCTGATTGGGGCAGTGAGGGAATAAGCCCTGTGCAGTCCATGGCAGAGCAGGTCTGAATGTCAACGTCATAATTGTTCTTGGCAGTTGTTGACTCCGTTTTCTTTTTGTTTTCTTTTTTTTCTGATTTCATTTCATATTCTCCTTTGGCAGTCTTTTAAGGATCTCTTCTTTTAGTTTGAGGAAAAACAGCGTAATTATTCGCTGCCAGTATGATCTCTTTGGTTTTTGCGTTATAAGTTTTATTGGAAATCGTTATACAGGGCAGGGGACATGATCCTCCATGAGTGAATCAGTGGATACAGGGGGAGTTGAAAATGAGGATTGTCTTTTTCACAAATGAAAAACAGATGCCCGGGTTGGAAATCGTCTGTCCCGGCACCTGGAACAACCTGTTAAAGGTTGACTGTTTTTCCATAAAAGAGGGACATTTTCTGACGTTGGAGTGTGCCGTGTATGATAGGATTGTAATTTATCCAAAAGACAGCATTGACATACACCAGACAAAATATGCTGTATTCTTTAACGGCCAGTCCTGCATCCTGGATGTGAGGGATATTCTTTATCTGGAATCTTATTACCGGAAAACCAGCATAGTAACAGGCAGCGGCAGGATGCGGATCAGAGCCAGGCTTGATGAAGAGGAAGAAAAGCTTCCAAAGGATTGGTTTGTCAGGATCAACAGGCATAACATCATTAGCATGCAGTATGTGAGGAGCGTAAAAGGAGATGCAGTGGAAATGCAGAATGGGGAGATTTTGTATGTAAACGGCGGAAGAAGAAAGAATTTTGAAAAAAGGTACAGGGATTTTTTAAAGAACAATTGTATGATGTTTTAGAAACATTTTAAAAAGACGCAATAATTTAATTAAAATGTGCAAACCCGCTTGTCTCAGGCAGGGGATCATGATATTGTTGTCCCTATCCAAAGAGATAAAAATTCTATTACAAAAGTCGGCAGATCACATCAGGAGTCATTTTCTTATTCTCTAAAATCAGGACAGGCAGCGGAAATCAGCCGATTCCGCTGCCTGTTTTATCCTTACTTAAGGGTTCTTATGGAAAGACCGTAGGTTTTTGCATTCCCAGGATTTAAAGACTGTACATGATTCTTATGGATGAATGTATCATCTTCCGTAGCATAGATTCCGGAACCATTCCAGGGCTCTATGCAGACAAAAGGCGCTTCCCCGGGATAAGGCGTCCAGAAGGCCACCGTTTCAAAGCCCGGGAAGGAAACCTCCACGCCATGGCCGGTATTTCTGTTTACAATGGAAACCGCTCTGGACTGCAGATCATCAAAATAGACTGCATCGTCTTTAAATAATTCCCGGTTAAGAGGAAGAATGCGGCTTTCCTTTAAACGGTCAATCCTGTTTTCAGGATTAAATTCCAGACGCTGGCAGTCGTATACCATGCTGGATATGGTTTCTTCTTTTTCAAACACCAGATCATAATCTTCAAATGCGGCCTGATCCTCCATTGGGCAGTTAAAACCGGGGTGAGCGCCCAGGCAGTAGTATATGGTTCGGTCGTCGGTGTTTGTAACCTGGTATTCCATGAATAAGCTTCCGTCAGTGAGCGTATAGGAAAGGCTTAAGCAAAAGGAGTAGGGATAAATCTTTTTAGTTTCCAAACTGTCCCGGATCTCAAAGGACGCAGAAGTCTCTGACTGGCCTGTGACCGTAAAATCCATTTCCCGGCAAAAGCCATGTTTGGGGATTTCCCACACCTGACCTTCCAGACGGGTCTTGTCGTTTCGGCAGTTTCCTACAATGGGGAAAAGAAGAGGGGAGCATTTACCCCAGAACCTGGGATCTCTCTGCCATATGTATTCTGTGCCAGAAGAGTCCTTGAATGAAATCAGCTGGGCACCGATGGAATCGATGACAGCCGTTGCTTTGGAATCATGAAGTGTAACCAGCATTTTAATTTACCTCGTTTCTTGTTCAGTTGTTTTTGCCTTTTAAATGGTCTTTCAGGCTGTTCTTTGAAGTGATCATGCTTGCTTTATGATAAGTATACTAAATAAAAAAGGAAAATTCTATGGGATTTGGCAAAAAACAGTAACTTAAACGTTTAATATTTCCATCTGTCCTATTGACAATTCTATGAAAATCTGAGTTAATTAAAACAAAAGGTTCTGGAGGCAGGTTATGGCAACCATAAAGGAATTGGCGAAATGCTGCGGCGTATCAGTGGCCACAGTATCAAACATATTAAACAACAAACCTGGGGCAAGTGAAAATACCAGAAAACGGGTTCTGGAAATGGCCGAAAAGCTGAATTACACCCCCAATGTTGTTGCAAAAAACTTAAAGCTGCAAAAGACGAGAAGCATCGGGGTCATAGCAGAAGATATGACCATATTCAGCATCCCGGACATCATTGACGGCATTACGGACTATTGCCAGGAGGTGGATTATCAGATTCTTTTGACAAATTTAAGGCTGTTTAAAAAATACAATGACACCTATTATAACCGGGAAGATTATTATGGGCTGGTAGGCCTTGAAATAAAGAAGCTGATGGAGAAGCAGGTGGAGGGAATCATATATGTGGCTGCCCATGAGCGGGTCATCCGCTGCATTCCCGATACCCTGCCAATACCTGCTGTCATGGCTTACGGATATTCAAAAAGCATGAAGGTGCCTTCGGTGGTTGTGGATGATGTCCATGGTGCCGCTGAAATCATGCAGTATCTGCTGGAGCATGGCCATAAGAGGGTGGGAGTCATAACCGGTAAGCCGGACAGCCTTCATGCGCAGGCCAGGCTGGTAGGATATCAGCAGGTGCTTTTTCAAAATGGGATATTATACGATCCAAGCCTGGTGGTGGAAGGGGACTGGACCAGAGAGTCCGGCTACCGGTGCGCCAGTCAGCTCCTGGATAAGGGAGTGACCGCCATCTTCTGCATGAATGACTTAATGGCAGGAGGAGTGTATGACTGCCTGGAAGAACTGGGGCTGAACGTTGGCGTTGATTTATCAGTGGCAGGGTACGATGACCGGGAATTATCAGGATATTACAGGCCGCCTCTTACCACCATAAGACTTCCTCTTCATGATATCGGACACAAGGCCAGTGAACTGGCCATTGGATTATTAAACGGGCAGGAATTGGAAACTGACTCCGAAAATGTCTGCTCCGTGGGCTGCAGGCTGCTGATTCGTAAATCGGTTAAAAACATTATGGAGAATTAACCATTGCTTCAATCTAAGTGGAAAGAACGTTTTACATGGGACTATGCTATGTAAGACGTTCTTTTTTCTGTACAGAGGACAGCATCGGTGTTTTATTTTACCTGATCTTCAGCCTATATGATTTTCTTTCCATTTCTCAAGTGAAATTATTTCTGCAGCATAGAATAAGCGGGAAAATAAGCAACAGAGAATGAGACAGCCGGAAACAGGCCGTTTTCAGGTCAAATGATGGGATTCTACACTTTACAACAAAATTTAAGTAAAAGTTACATGATTAAACGATTAATTAATTTATAAAAATTGTGCAAAAGTACTTTACAGAATAAAAACCATGTGTTAGTATGCAATTATAGAGGTTTAAGGTGATTATGAACTGGTAAAATTATCTTTTATCATATTTTTTAAATTAAACGTTTAATATAAAATAAAGACTGAGGTGACCATAATGGATAAGAAGTTGACGAGTATTCCCCTAAAAATGATTCAGATTAATGATAAATACTGGAATAGGTACATAGGGCTTGTAAAGGAAGTGATCATACCTTATCAGTGGAGTATATTAAACGATTTAACAGATGAGGGGGAACCAAGTCATTGCATCCATAATTTTAAAATTGCTGCCGGAGAGGAAGAAGGAGAATTTAAGGGGGCGGTATTTCAGGATACCGATGTGGCAAAGTGGCTGGAAGCGGTGGCTTATACCCTGGAATGCCATCGGGATGAAGAGCTGGAAAAAATTGCTGATGAGACCATAGACTTAATCGGAAGGGCCCAGCAGGAAGATGGGTACCTTGATACGTATTTTATTATCAGGGAACCTGAAAACAAGTGGAAGAACCTTATGGAAGGGCACGAGCTTTATGCTGCCGGCCATATGATTGAAGCTGCGGTGGCCTATTTTGAGGCAACGGGAAAGGAGAAATTCCTGACGATTGTTTCCAGGCTGGCAGATTTGATCTGTCAGGTTTTCGGGCCGGAAACAGGGCAGTGCCACGGCTATCCGGGGCATCAGGAAATTGAACTGGCACTTGTAAAATTATATCGTGTTACAGGAAAGAAAAGGTATCTGGATCTGGCAAAGTATTTCATTGACAGCCGGGGGGTGGGGGAGAATTATTTTCTTTCAGAGACCAGACGCAGGGGGCACCAGTATATCTTCCCTGAATTCATGGGATATGATCCAAAGTATTCCCAGTCCCATATCCCGGTCAGGGAGCAAAAAACGGCGGAGGGACATGGGGTACGGGCTGTGTATATGTACTGTTCCATGGCTGATCTGGCGTATGAGTATGAGGATGAAGAACTGCTTCATGTGTGCAGGGAGCTTTGGCAGAATATTGTGACAAAGCGGATGTACTTAACCGGCGGCATAGGGTCCTCCGGAATTCTGGAACGTTTTACGGCGGATTACGATCTTCCCAATGACTGCAATTATTCGGAGACCTGTGCCTCCATTGGACTTGCATTGTTTGGAAAACGGATGGCAGAGATAACAAGGGATGCCTCTTACCTGGATGTTGTGGAGCTTTCCCTGTACAACACCGTATTATCGGGAATTGCCCTTGACGGAAAAAGCTTTTTTTATGTAAACCCCTTGGAAGTATGGCCTGATAACTGCCTTCCACGCACCTCAAAGGAACACGTAAAACCGGTGAGGCAGAAATGGTTCGGGGTTGCCTGCTGTCCTCCTAACATTGCCAGAACCCTTGCATCTTTCGGACAATACATTTACTTAAAAGATGACCATACCCTGTATATGAATTTATATGTTGGCAGCAAGGTGGAAACAGAGCTTTCCGGAGAAAAAGTAAGCGTTTGCATGACAACGGAGCTTCCTGTAAACGGAAAAGTTCTGATTGATATAGGGAGTGAGGGAACTTCTGAAAAGACCCTGGCTTTCCGTATCCCCTTTTATGCCCGGGATTTTAAGATCCATGATGGGGATGGAAGGCTGATTCAGCCGGAAATAAGAAAAGGGTACGCTTATTTTTCCGGCAGATTTATAAATACCACATTAACTGTCACCTTCCGGCAGCCGGCCCTGCTGATCCGTGCAAACCCGAAAGTAAGGGCTGATGCAGGAAAAATTGCCATTGTAAAAGGGCCGGTGGTTTATTGTCTGGAAGAGGCTGACAATGGGGACAACCTTGCCTCTGTTTATGTGGAGGCAGACCAGGGGCTGGAAGAAGTTTTTGAACCGGACCTGATGGGAGGGACGCTGACGGTCCGGCTTAAAGGAAAAAAGATACGTCAGGATCACTGGGAAGAAAACCAGCTGTACGGAGAAAGGAAGATGGAGCTTACAGACCTGACTTTAAAAGCAGTTCCATACAGCAGCTGGGGAAACCGGAAAACAGGAGAGATGGCTGTATGGATAAAAGAGCTTATCCGGTAGGAATCATACAGATGGTATCATCTGATTTGATAAAGCAGGAATATAAAAAGGAGGATTTATCATGAAAAAACGGGTATTAGCAGGGCTGCTGTGTGCAGTAATGGCAGCATCCATGATCACAGGATGCAGCAGCAGTACCGCCAAGGGGGATTCCCCGGAAACCACCAAAGGCGTATCTTCGGCAGGGAAAAAGGAGATGGAGGTGGGCGGAAATGATGTGACCACATTGAATGTGTGGACCTTTATTGAGCTGCATCAGAATTTTTATGTGGCAATGGCAGAAAAGTGGAACGAAGCCAATCCGGATAAAAAGGTGAAGCTGGTCTTAAGCAATATGCCCTATGATGACATGCATAACAAGCTGTCCCTTGCGCTGGAATCAGGGGAAGGGGCGCCGGATATTGTGGATATTGAGCTTGGCAAGTTCCCTGCATTTATGACGGGAAAAATAGGCCTTATGGAGCTTAATGATACCATTGAACCCTACCGGAAGAACATTGTAAAATCCAGGCTGGATATTTACACAAAAGACGGGAAGGAGTACGGATTTCCTACACATGTAGGAACAACGGTGGCATTTTACAATGAAAAGCTGTTAAGTGACGCAGGGATAAACTATGAGGACATTAAGACCTGGGATCAGTTTAAGGAAGCAGGCGTAAAGTATCATGAGGCCACAGGGAAATATTTTGCCTGTGTGGAAACTTCCGCCCAGTGGATGGTCAACCTGATGCTGGCACAAAAGGGCGGGGATTATATTGATGAAAGCGGAAAACTCAACCTGACAAGCAGGGAAATGGGGGAAGTGCTGGAATACATAAAGGGAATGCAGGAAACCGGCGCATTTGCAACGGTTCCTGGCGGACAGCCGGATAATGAGGAAGCGTATCCGTTCTACAACTCAGGAGATTATGCTGTTCAGATCATGCCCTTCTGGCAGACCTCCAGGTATGTGAATTATATGAAGGATTTAAAGAAGCAGATAGCCATTGCACCGGTCCCGGTATGGAGTGAAACCGACGGTAAAGTGGCCACCATCGGCGGGGGCGGTACCGGTACTGCCATTGTGAAGTCCGGTGCACACGCACAGCTGGCAGCGGAAGTAATGGCCTATATCAAACTTTCTGAAGATGCCAACAGGGAAGTATGGAATGTATTGGGCTTTGATCCGGTCAATACTGCGGTGTGGACCGACACCTCCCTGACACAGAATCCTGATAACCAGTTTGTCCAGTATTTTACCAATTACCCCTTTGATACCCTTCTTAAGGCAAAGGACAGCATAGGATCCTTACGGGCCTATACGGATGAAAAATATCCCTCCATTAACAATGAATTCTGCAATGTGACCTTAAACAGCATTTTTGAAGACGGGGTAGATGTAACAGAGGCTCTTCAATCCTCCCAGGAAACCCTGAACAACGAATTTAAGGAATAGGAAAGGCAGCAGGCTGCAGGAGGCAGGCGTGTTTCCTGCAGCTGACCAGCCAGTTCCTATTAGAAAAGGGGTATGCAAAATGAAGAAATTCTTTTACTCGAAAAAGATAGCTCCTTATGTATTTATCTGCCCGTTTGTGATCACCGTATTGTTATTCTGGCTTGTGCCCATATGCAATGGGGTCCTTTTAAGCTTTCAGGATGTATTAAAAGAGCAATGGGTGGGATTTGACAATTATACGCGGCTGCTGTCTGATAAAATATTTATGAAGGCATTGTGGAACAGCTTTAAATATATGGCAGGGACCCTGGTCCTTCTGATTCCTTTTCCCATGCTGTTTGCAACCTTATTAAACAGCAGGCTGATGAAAAAGGCAGACCTTTTTAAATCCGTCTATTTCATACCGGCGCTGACCTCCGTTGTGGTGGCAGGTACCATTTTCCGCCTTATGTTCGGAGAGTCCTCCACCTCTCTTTTTAATCAGGTACTGGGCTTTTTCGGAGCAGCCCCTGTGAAATGGCTGAAAGGAGCCGGGACTAGTTATTTTGCCCTTTTGCTTTTGGCCTGCTGGAGATGGACCGGAGTGAATATCCTGTATTTTCTTTCAGGACTTCAAAGCATTCCCTCTGATCTTTATGAGGCGGCAGCCATTGACGGCGCTTCCAAATGGCAGCAGTTTTCTAAAATATCCGTGCCCCTGGTCAAGCCTACAACGGTTTATGTCCTTACCATCAGCATTTATGCGGGCCTGTCCATGTTTCTTGAAAGCAATATGCTGTTTAAGGGGAATAATTCTCCAAATAACATCGGCCTTACCATTGTGGGATACCTTTACCGGCAGGGTGTTGAAAAGAGGGCCCTGGGTTATGCCTGTGCGGTGGGCCTGATCCTTTTGCTGGTTGTCATGCTGGTAAACATCATTCAGCTGAAAATCACAGGAACCTTTAAAGAAGGGAGGGAATGACATGAGAGAGAAAAACAGAGCAAACTTACAGGGCAGAAGAAAGGCGGTCTCCGCTGCGCTGGTCCTTTTGTTTGCTGTTCTTGCCCTGCTGATCATTCTTCCCATCTGGGTGCTGTTTGTGGCCAGCTTTAAGCCCGGCAGTGATCTGCTGCAATACGGCCTTAACCTGGATATTCGCGTTTCAAGAATGAATTTGGATAACTATGTTCTGCTGTTTGCAGGACAGCATGAATACTGGAAATGGTTCTTTAACAGCATCTGCCTTACGGTTGTCACTGTGGCAGGCACCCTGGTTGTAAGCTCCTTTGTGGGATATGGATTTGCAGCTTATGAATTCAAGGGAAAAAGGGTGCTGTTTGTTGTTGTTCTTCTGATCCTTTCCATTCCCCTGGAGGTGGTCATGCTTCCTCTTTATAAACAGATGTCTGCCTGGAAAATGATGGACAGCTATGCTGCTGTTATTCTCCCCTTTGTTGCCCATGCCTCCACGATTTTTTTCTTCCGCCAGTATCTGGTGAGCATTCCGGGATCTCTTTTAGAGGCAGGGAGAATCGACGGAGCCACTGAGTACGGGATTTTTTATAAGCTGATCGTTCCTTTGATGAAGCCTGCATTTTCCGCCATGGCCATTCTCAATGGAATGAATGCATGGAACAATTATCTTTGGCCTCTTCTGGTGATCCGGTCCTCTGAAAAGTATCCCCTGACTCTGGGCTTAAATACGCTTATTAATCCTTACGGGGATAATTACAGCCTTTTGATCGTGGGCTCCGTTTTTTCGGTAATTCCCATATTCCTCTTGTTTGTGGCATTCCAGAAATATTTTATTGAAGGAATGATGGCAGGAGCAGTGAAAGGTTAGAGGTGACAGAAGATGAACAACAGTAACTTTAAGAAAACCCCTTATAATGAACCATTTATCGCCCAAAGGGCAGATCCTTATGTATACAGGCATAAGGATGGAAGTTATTATTTTACTGCATCAGTGCCGGAATATGACCGGATCATCCTCCGCCGTTCCAGCAGAATTTTGGGCTTAAAGGATGAAAAGGAAGTGACCGTCTGGGAAAAACACCGGAAAGGGATTATGAGTGCCCACATTTGGGCTCCGGAGCTTCATTATTTGGATGGCAGGTGGTACATTTATTTTGCAGCAGGAGATGCGGATGATGTCTGGGCCATCCGCCCTTATGTGCTGGAATGCAGGGAAGAGGACCCAATGACAGGGACATGGAGGGAGCTGGGCATGGTGCAGCCCTTTGATGATTATTCGTTCCGGGATTTTTCCCTGGATATGACGGTTTTTGACCATGGAGGGAAGAGGTATTGCATCTGGGCGGAAAAGGTCAGCGTAGGGAAGAAGATTTCCAATCTTTACATAGCCGGAATGGAAACGCCCTGGAAGCTTTCATCAGAGCAGGTGACTCTTTCTGCACCTGACTATGACTGGGAACGGGTGGGGTTCTGGGTCAATGAAGGGCCGGCTGTTTTAAAGCATGGAAACAGGATTTATGTCACTTATTCTGCCAGCGCCACAGGGGAATGCTATTGCATGGGGCTTTTAAGCATTGATGCAGATGCAGATTTGCTGGACCGGAATGCATGGAAAAAGGAGCGGGAGCCTGTATTTAAGACGGTGCCGGAGGCAGGTATTTTTGGCCCAGGGCACAATTGTTTTGTGAAAGGTGAGGACGGAATTCAGGATGTCATGGTTTATCATGCAAGGCAGTACGATGAGATCACCGGAGATCCTCTCTATGATCCCAACCGGCATACTTATATGATGAGGATTGGCTGGGAGGATCATGGTCCTGTATTTGACTGGAAAAATCAAATAAGATGATATTAAGAAAGAAATCAGCATTCTGCAGGCAGTTATGAGCCTGTGAAATGCTGATTTTTCCCATCCTTTCATTAATTTGTAAGAACTGGTAAGAGTTTTGTCAGAACCTGTCCGAAAACTTTAGGGAAATATAAGGAATTATTCCTATTTTTAGAGGAACTCTATGGTACAATTTAGTCATAACCATAACATATCATATAACAGAACCCCTTTTGGGGATACCTGTATGCCCAAAAAGCATGGGCGAAAATGAGGAAAGGTGGCAGTGAATCTATGAAGATTGGAACATTTATAAGAAGAATTATGTTTTTGCTGATGACAGTATGTCTTTTGGCCGGATTCACTGTGGCATATAAAGGCTATGAAATGTACCGGGAGGCTCTTGAGGAAACCGGGCTTCAGGAACGTGTGGAAGCTGTCCGGGATAAGGAAGGCTACACGGAATACGAAAGTCTGCCCCAGATTTATGTAAACGCAGTCCTATCGGTGGAGGATCACCGGTTTTACCGCCATAACGGGATCGACTTAATTGCAATTGCCCGGGCAGTGACAAACGATATCAGGGCCGGAAGGCTTGTGGAAGGCGGCAGCACCATAACCCAGCAGCTTGCCAAGAACCTGTATTTTGATCAGGATAAGGATATTACAAGGAAAGCGGCTGAGGTGTTCATGGCCTTTGATATTGAGAAAAATTATTCCAAGGAGGAAATTTTTGAGCTGTATGTGAACTGCATTTATTTTGGGGAGGGATATTACAGCGTAGGCGATGCCAGTGAAGGTTACTTTAATAAAGTGCCCGGGGACATGACAGAGTATGAGAGCACTCTTTTAGCCGGTGTGCCTAATGCTCCTTCCAAATATGCGCCGTCTAAAAACCCGGTACTGGCGGAGAAAAGACAGATGAAAGTCCTTCGGAGAATGGAGGAGTGCGGATACTTTTCAGCGGAAGAAGCGGAGACAGTGGCAGAACAGATGGTTGCCCTTCATTGATTTTTACTTGATGTATGGAAGGATAGCGGGTATAATGGAGTTGTTACAAGTATCCTGTTTACATACAAAAGAATGGAGGAACCTATGGCTGTCAGACAGTTTACAGGCAGACGTTTAAACCAATACGCAGAGAATTACGTAGTATTTGACTTAGAGACAACAGGCATCAGCCCAGGAGAGGATTCCATTATTGAGATTTCCGCCATCAAGGTGAAGGGACATGAGCCTGTTGCCGAATTTAATATGCTGGTCAATCCGGGAACCCATATTCCGGCCGGAGCCACCAACGTAAATGGAATCACAGATGACATGGTAAGGGAGGCCCCCGGATTAAAAGAGGTCCTGCCGGATTTCTTTTCCTTTATTGAAGGAGAAATTCTGGTAGGCCATAATATTCAGTCCTTTGACTTGCTTTTCCTTTACCGGGCGGCAGAAGAGCTTCTTGAGAGAGAGGTGCCCAATGATTACGTGGACACTCTTTTTATGGCAAAGGCCTGCCTGCCACAGCTTGGCCGTCACCGTCTGACGGATATTTCGGCGTATTTCCATATCAATACGGAAGGGGCTCACCGGGCGCTTTCTGATTGTATTATGAACCAGAAGTGCTATGAGCAGATGGGAAAACTGCTTGACAATAACAATAAGGAAGAAGCTGAGATATGCCCGCAATGCGGCGGGGTGCTTAAGCTCCGCAGCGGAAAATTCGGAGAATTTTATGGCTGTACCAACTTCCCTCAGTGCCGTTTTACAAGGAATGTTTAAAAACAGTTTTGAATGCTGTTTCTGCAAACAATGAGCGGGCGCAGGAATGCAGGCATTCATTGGAAGCATAGACTGGTTACATAATGAAAGAAAGGGGAAACGGTGTGGAAGATAAGAATTTATATAATAAGATTATGCTGATCGCGTTTTGTCTGATTATGATTTTGCTTTGCGCCGGTACGTACAGCTGGTTCCATGGCGGGGATGCCATTCCTGATATGGAAGTGCCCCGGGAAAAGGTCCAGGTTCTTCAAGAGGAACATTGGGAGCCTGCAGAGTTTTGGAAGGCAGTTGTTTAAGAGGAAGGGCCGGAGCATGGAATTTTTGATTAAAAGGGCAGCCATTGAGGATTATCAGATCATGGCTGACGTGATCCAGTCAGTGTGGCAGCAGATCCGGCAGAAGGACTGGTTTGTTGCCGATGATTCGGAATACACCTGCCACATGCTTACAGAGGGAAATGGGATCGGTTATAAGGCCTTTGAAAAGGATTCCGGGGCCCTGGCAGGCGTGTTTATTGCTGCATTGCCGGGAAACAGGGAAGAAAACCTTGGCAGGGACATAGGGCTTTCCCAAGAAGAATTAGGAAAGGTGGCCCATATGGAGTCAGTGGCCATTCTGCCGGAATACCGGGGAAACGGTCTTCAGTATGTCCTCATGAATACCGCAGAGGAAGAACTGAGGAAACAGGGGTACCGGTATCTGATGTGCACCGTCCATCCGGAGAATATATACAGCAAGAACAATATTATTAAGCAGGGCTATCAGGTTGTCATGACCAAGGAAAAATACGGCGGATATTTAAGAGATATTTTATTAAAGGAACTTTTCCAGGATGCTGCCTGTTTCCCAAACGTTTGCATAAAAAGCCGTTGACGTATGACTGATTTCTACGTATACTTTTTTTAACGGCTGACAGAAGTCACCACTGACAGAATGATCAAACTATAATCATAAATGAAAACAGATACCAGGAAGGTATGGGTATTCCCAAGGAATACGTATGACTGTTTCTGGTATCTGTTTTTCTTGCAGAAAATACCGGACACGGAGAAAAGCGCTTATGGAGGAGGAGAACAATGATAAAGAATAGATGGGGGATCGCCGCAGTGCTGGTACTGTCTGCCATGGTTATGAATGGTTGTGGAAAGGCCGGCGGGACACAGGCCGGAGGACAGACCCAGGCGGTTGCGGAATCAACGGAAGCAGATGATGCCGGGAATAAGGACAGGGTCGTAGTGGTGATGGGTGTCAGTTCAGAACCTGAGGCAGGATTTGATCCGGCTTATGGCTGGGGAGCAGGGGAGCACGTTCATGAGCCTTTGATTCAAAGCACGCTTACGGTCACTGATAAGGATTTGAATATTGGTTATGATCTGGCAACGGATTTAAAGGTCAGCAGCGACGGCATGACCTGGACCGTAAAGATCCGGGATGACGTGTTTTTTACAGATGGGGAAAAGCTGACCGGCCAGGATGTGGCATTTACTTATAATACCTTGAGAGATACCAGCTCTGTGAATGATTTCACAATGCTTGACAGGGCAGAGGCAGTGGATGACACGGCCGTGGAGTTCCATATGAAGCATCCCTATTCCATCTGGCCATACACTATGGCTGTGACAGGGATCGTACCGGAACATGCATATGGACCGGATTATGGGGAGCATCCCATCGGATCAGGCAGGTACATATTAAAGCAATGGGACAGAGGCCAGCAGGTGATCCTGGAAGCCAATCCGGACTATTATGGAGAAGCACCAAAGATGAAACGGGTTACGGTCCTCTTCATGGAAGAAGATGGGGCTTTGGCGGCAGTCCAGTCCGGACAGGCGGATATTGCGTATACGGCTGCCTCCTATTCGGATCTTAATGTACCCGGGTATGGTCTTTTGGACTGCAAAACCGTGGATAACCGTGGATTTAACCTTCCGGCCATTCCATCCGGAAGCGTATCGGAAGAGGGAATTCCTTTGGGAAATGATTTTACCAGTGATGTAAAGGTCAGAAGAGCCATCAACATTGGAATCAACCGGGAAGAAATGATAAATAACGTGCTGAACGGATACGGCGCCCCCGCTTACAGCGTCTGTGACAAGATGCCATGGTATGAGCCTTCTGCAAAGACGGAATATGACCCGGAAGGAGCAAAGGCCTTGCTTGATGAGGCAGGCTGGAATGTGGGCGGCGACGGAATCAGAGTGAAGGAGGGAAAACGGGCTGAACTCCATTTTCTTTATCCGGCAGGAGATTCTGTAAGGCAGGCCCTTGCGGCAGACACCATCAATCAGCTTAAAAAGTTAGGAATTGACGGACAGATGGAAGGTGCAAGCTGGGATACTGCTTATGACAGAGCTCAATCACAGCCTTTGATCTGGGGCTGGGGTGCTCATACTCCCATGGAGCTTTATAATATTTACCATACCATGAAGGAAACCGGGCTTGCAGCTTATTCCCCTTATGCCAATCAAAAGCTGGACCAGTACATGGATGAAGCTCTGGCGGAAAGCGATCTGGAAAAATCGTATGAGCTGTGGAAAAAAGCTCAGTGGGATGGAGAAACAGGCATTACCCAAAACGGAGATATTCCATGGATTTGGCTTGTAAATATTGATCATTTATATTGGGTAAGAGATGGATTAAAGGTTGCGGACCAGAAGCTTCATCCCCATGGCCACGGCTGGTCTATTGTAAATAACGTGGATCAGTGGAGCTGGGAACAATGAAAAGCGGCCGGTTCAAAAGGAACGTCTTTTGGTTTTTACTGAAACAGCTCACACGGATGGCCGTCCTCCTTTTTCTCGTAAGTGCAGCAGCCTTTTTTCTGGTATCGGTTTCCCCCATTGATCCTTTAAAGGTCAATATTGGCCAGGTGGCCCTTGGCTCTATGAGCCAGGAGCAGATTGCAAAGCTTTCGGAATACTGGGGAACCAACTTACCGCCAACAGAACGTTTCCTTTCCTGGGCTGGCGATTTTCTAAGGGGGGATATGGGAACCTCTCTTTTATACCGCCAGCCGGTTTCCCATGTGATTGGTGTAAAGCTGTCAAACTCCCTATGGCTGATGGCAGTTTCCTGGCTGATTTCCGGAGGGGCCGGCTTTGCCCTGGGAACCCTGGCAGGGGCAAACAGAGGAAAAGCGGTGGATAAGGTGATCTCCGCTTATGCTCTTATGACCGCAAGCACTCCGGCTTTCTGGCTGGCACTGGTTCTTTTGATGGTGTTTGCAGTCTGGCTTAAGATGCTTCCCATTGGGTTAAGCGTTCCCATAGGCATGGAAGCGGCAGAGGTCACCTTAAAGGACCGGGTAGTGCATGGGATCTTGCCCTGCCTGACCCTTTCCATTACCGGAATGTCCAATATTCTTCTCCATACAAGAGGGAAAATGATCCAGGTTATGGAAAGTGATTACGTCCTCTTTGCAAGAGCAAGGGGAGAGTCCAGGGGCCAGATTGTCTTTCGCCACGGAATCCGGAATATTCTTCTGCCTGCCTTAACCCTTCAGCTTGCTTCGGTCAGCGAAATCTTTGGAGGTTCGGTTCTGGTGGAAGAAGTATTTTCCTATCCGGGACTGGGCCAGGCGGCTGTGACAGCCGGACTTGGCGGTGATGTACCTCTGCTTCTGGGAATCACAGTCATCAGTGCGGCCATTGTATTTACAGGGAATTTTACCGCAAATGTGCTTTATGGCACGGTGGATCCAAGAATGAGGAAAGGGAGGGAAGGCGCATGAAACAATGGAATGGCCGAAAGTCCATGATCTGCCTTCTGATACTTTTTACCGCTCTTTTGGCGGCTGTGACCATTGCCGGGCAGCTTTACAGGACAGAGGCCATGGTCACTGATTTTTCCAGAAAAAATATGCCGCCCTGCTTATCCCACCCCTTTGGCACGGACTGGATGGGCCGGGATATGTTTGTCCGGACCCTGACCGGCCTTTCCATGAGCATCCGCATCGGCCTTCTCACAGCAGCAGTCAGCACAGTGATTGCCTTTTTTCTGGGGCTTTTTGCAGCGTCTATGGGAAAGGCGGCGGATGGACTTGTGAATGGGCTCATTGATCTTGTCATGGGAATTCCCCATATCCTTTTGCTGGTTTTGATCTCCTTTGCCATAGGAAAAGGCTTTAAGGGCGTTGTGGTGGGAATCTCCTTAACCCACTGGACCTCCCTTGCCAGGCTGATCAGAGGAGAGGTCCTTCAGCTTAAGGAGAGCCAATACATAAAAATCGCCCGTAAGCTTGGCCACGGTGGTTTTAAAACGGCCCTTAAGCATATGACGCCTCATTTGATCCCCCAGCTTTTGGTAGGGCTTGTGCTGTTATTTCCCCATGCAATCCTTCATGAGGCAAGCATCACGTTTCTGGGCTTCGGGCTTTCCCCGGAACAGCCTGCCATCGGCGTGATCCTGTCTGAGAGCATGAAATACCTGGCAATGGGAAAATGGTGGCTGGCCTTGTTTCCGGGAGTGCTTCTGGTTGCTGTTGTTTTATTGTTTCATTTAACAGGAGAAATGGTGAGCAGGCTTATGGACCCAGGTGCCCTGCATCAATAGGAGGGAATGGATTGGAAGAGAAGAAAACGGTTCTGTCGGTAAAAAACCTGTCAGTTTCATTTACCCAATATGAACGGTGGATCCAAAGGACTACTCTTTTGGCTGTCAAGGACGTAAGCCTGACCGTGAGAGAAGGAGAGCTGGTGGCTGTGGTGGGTTCCAGCGGCTCGGGAAAGAGCCTGCTGGCTCATAGTGTGCTGGGAATTCTGCCTTACAATGCGTCCTGGTCAGGGGAAATATCTTATTATGGGGAAAGACTTACGGAAAAACGGATGGAAAAGCTTCGGGGAAAGGAGATCGTTCTGGTTCCTCAAAGCGTTTCTTATCTGGATCCCTTAATGAAGGCAGGGCCTCAGATCAGGAAGGGGAAACGGGATCAGGGGAGCCGGAGCGAAAGCCTTCAAACCCTTAGACGGTATGGACTTGATGAGACAGTGGAAAAGCTTTACCCCTTTGAACTGTCAGGGGGAATGACCAGAAGAATCCTGATTTCCACTGCTGTCATGGAAAAACCTAAGCTGGTCATAGCAGATGAGCCTACCCCTGGCCTTCATCTGGAGGCCGCAAAACGGGTGCTGTCCCATTTCAGGGAAATGGCTGATGAAGGAGCAGGCGTGCTTCTTATCACTCATGATCTGGAGCTGGCGCTTGAGGTTGCGGACCGGATTGTGGTATTCTATGCAGGAACCAGCGTTGAGGAAGCTTTTGCCGCTGATTTCAGAGAGGAACGGTTTCTGCGCCATCCATATTCAAGGGCCTTATACAGGGCTATGCCTGAACATGGATTTTGTGCGGCGCCGGGAGCCCAGCCTTATTTAAAGGACCGCCCCTCAGGCTGCCCCTATGCCCCCAGGTGTGAGCTTCAGGAGGCAAGGTGTTCAAGGGAAGTGGAGTATGTTGGCCTGAAGGATGGAATGGTCCGGTGTGTAAAGGCAGAGGAGGGATAAGGTGAGACTGGAAGCGAAAAACATATCATTCCGGTATGATAGTGGGAATAAGCAGATATTAAACAATCTGACCATGTACATGGACAGCGGCGAGCGGCTGGGACTGGTGGCTCCCAGCGGCTTTGGGAAGACTACCTGTTGTAAAATTCTTGCCGGATATGAAACGCCGGACAAGGGAGAGGTGCTTCTGGATGGGAGGCCCCTTTCTTCCTACAAAGGCTATTGTCCGGTCCAGATGATTTGGCAGCACCCGGAAAGTTCCGTAAACCCAAGGCTTAAGCTTAAAGAGGTTTTAAAGGAAGGGGACGGGGTGGAAGATCGGGTGATAGAAGGACTTGGCATTGAACCGGAATGGTTAAACCGGTACCCTTCCGAGGTTTCTGGAGGTGAGCTTCAGCGTTTCTGCATAGCCCGGGCGCTTGGCGGGGGAACCAGGTTTCTCCTGGCGGATGAGATCAGCACCATGCTGGATCTGATTACCCAGAGCCAGATCTGGAATTTTCTCATATCAGAAGCGGAGAGACGAAAAATCGGCCTTTTGGTTGTCAGCCATTCCCAGGGCCTTTTGGATCGCACATGTACAAGAAGACTTGAGTTAAACGGAACACCGTAAGAGGAGGGACTCGGAATAATGGATATTAGAGATATGCTTAACCTGGTAAAATCAGGTGAAATGGAAATTCTGGAAGCAGAACAGCTGTTAAAGGATCTTCCCTATGAGGACCTGGGCTATGCAAAGCTGGATCATCACAGGGCGCTTCGCTCAGGCTTTGGGGAGACGGTTTTTTGTCAGGGGAAGCCGGACCCATACCTGGTGGAAATCTATAAGAAATTCTACGAAAGAGACGGAGAGGTGTTGGGAACCAGAGCCCAAAAAGAGCAATTTGAGCTGGTAAGATCCGTAGTCCCGGAGGTTCAGTATGATCCCATATCCAGGATCCTGAAGGTGGAGCGGCAAGGAAAAGAAAGAAAGGGCTGTGTGGCGGTCTGTACAGGCGGTACGGCGGACATCCCGGTGGCAGAGGAAGCGGCACAGACCGCGGAATATTTTGGCTGTCATGTGGACCGGATATTCGACGTGGGAGTCGCCGGAATCCACCGCCTTCTGTCCCAGAGGGACAGGATCAGAAATGCCAATTGTATTGTTGCGGTGGCCGGAATGGAAGGTGCCCTGGGAACGGTCATCGCCGGGCTGGCAGACTGCCCGGTCATTGCAGTTCCTACTTCCGTAGGTTACGGAGCCAGCTTTCATGGGCTGTCCGCTCTTTTGACCATGCTGAATTCCTGCGCAAACGGAATTTCCGTTGTAAATATTGATAATGGTTACGGGGCCGGGTATATTGCAACACAAATCAATCGACTGGCGGTGAAATAAATGGGAAAAATACTGTATTTGGAATGCAATTCAGGAATCAGCGGCGATATGACGGTAGGCGCTCTTTTAGACCTGGGAGCGGATAGGGAAGCTTTTACAAAAGCCCTGCAAAGCCTGGGAGTAGAAGGTTATCAACTTCACTTTGGCAGGACCAGGAAATGCGGCCTGGATGCTTATGATTTTGACGTTCTTCTGGAAAACGAGGGGCATGACCACGGTCACGAATGCGGTCATACCCATGACCATAACCACGACCATGATCATGACAATGAATATGATCATGCCCATGCCCATGAGAATGATCACGCCCATGGGCATGACCACACCTATGCCCATGATCACAAACATGCCCATGACCACAGCCATAATCATGGACAGGATCACCTGAAAGTCCACAGGAATCTTCAGGATATATACGCGATCATCGATAGGCTGGATTCCGGCAGCAGAGTAAAGGCAATGGCGAAGCGGATGTTTGATATTGTGGCAGAGGCGGAGTCAAAGGCTCATGGAATTCCTGTGGAAGAGGTGCATTTCCATGAGGTAGGAGCCATTGATTCCATTGTGGACATCATCGGTGTGGCGGTCTGTGTGGACAGCTTGGGAGTGGATGAGATCGTGGTATCTCCTCTGGCGGAAGGATATGGCAGTGTCCGGTGCCAGCATGGTGTTATCCCGGTTCCTGTTCCTGCAACGGCCAACATTGCTTCAGCCCATGGTCTGAAGCTTCGTCTTACGGACAATGAAGGAGAAATGGTGACTCCCACCGGAGCAGCCATAGCAGCGGCTCTTGGGACAAGAAAAAATCTCCCTTCCTCTTTTCAGATCTTAAAGACAGGGCTTGGTGCAGGGAAAAAGGACTTTAAACAGGCAAACGTTCTGCGGGCCATGCTTCTTCTGGAGGAGGAAGAAGGAGCAGGAGAACATATGTGGGTTTTGGAAGCCAATATTGACGACTGCAGCGGGGAAGCCTTTGGCTTAGCCATGGAATGCATATTGGAAGCAGGAGCGGCAGATGTCTGGTATACTCCAGTCTTTATGAAAAAGAACCGGCCTGCTTATATGCTCAGCCTGATCTGCCGGGAAGAAGAGATAAGCAGAATGGAGGATATCCTTTTCATTCAGACCACCACCATCGGAGTCAGAAGATACCCGGTATCCAGAACCGTTCTGGAGCGGAAGAAAAGGATTGTTATGACCGAATTCGGAGAGGCAGAGGTAAAAGTCTGTACCTGCAAAGGCAGAACGTTCTGCTACCCGGAATTTGAAAGTGTAAGAAGTATTTGCAGACAAAATGGGCTGGATTACCAGACTGTATACAGCATCATACGCAGGGAGGCGGAGAAATAATGGAACAGAATATGATGGAAATAAAAATGAGACTGGAACAGATGATGGCGGATTATGCCAAAGAGGATATTTGCCTTGCTTTTTCCGGGGGAGTGGATTCCAGCTTATTGCTTAAGGTGGCGGCAGAGGCTGCAGAAAAGAAGGGAAAAACCGTTTATGCTGTAACCTTTGACAGCCGCCTCCATCCCTCCTGTGATCTGGAGATCGCTGCCAGGGTTGCAAAGGAGCTGGGAGGAGTGCATAAGGTGGTTTCCGTCAATGAGCTGGAACAGGAGGAGATACGCTTTAATCCTGTAAACCGTTGTTATCTGTGCAAAAAGAAATTGTTCCAGTCTTTGAAGGATTATGCTGGGGAAAAGAATATTCCTTATATCATGGATGGGACCAATGAAGATGACCTGCATGTTTACCGTCCGGGAATCAAGGCTTTAAGGGAGCTGGGAATCATAAGCCCTCTGGCAGAGCTTCATATTACCAAGGCCCAGGTAAAGGAGCTTGCTTCATGGTATGGCATTTCCGTGGCTTCCAGGCCGTCTGCTCCATGTATGGCGACCCGCCTTCCGTATAATACGGAAATTGATTATGATATTCTGAACCGCATTGGAAAAGGAGAGGAATTTGTAAGCTCTCTGGTGAAAGGAAATGTGCGGCTGAGACTTCATAAAGACATTGTCCGCATGGAGGTAGACCGGGATGCCATGGGAGAAGTGATGGAAAAAGGGAAGGAGATCATCTCTTATCTGAAGGAATTGGGATTTACCTATATCACCATGGATTTGGAAGGGTTCCGGTCCGGAAGTATGGATGTGGGGATTGAACCCATTGGGTGAAACTGATTGAGCTTCTTGTGACATTACAGATATTCCTGTGATGGTTTTTGATTTTATTCTGATACGAAAAGGTGCGTTTTCATGTCCGGAAAATGCACTTTTTTGTATATTTCCCATTCGCTTATGCAGCAGCAGAAAGGGGAATAATGAATCAAAGGTTCTTTTAAAACTTATGAAAGCTTTTGCCTGCTTATAAAAACGCCGGAAGGGAATTGGGGGTTTTACAAATTATAATATAGAATTGTGTATATTATTCAATGTGTATTTTCAGCCAATGCCGGTTTATATCAGGGGATATATGAAATATCATCAGAACTGGACGGCGCGTTAAATGCATATTTATTAATTATAGACTAAAAATGAAAGGTAAACCAAGATAAAAATAGACTTATTGAACATATAATGAAAAGGTGTTGAATAAAAAATGAGTAAAAATGCACAATTAATTCTATTGTGTTTTGGCTTTGGTTATGTTAATATGTTATTAGGTTTTTTGCCCATAAACCTGATTTATAAACACATGGAGGGCTAATTTTTTAGTAAAGGAGAAATATAGAGTGGGTAGCAAAGCATTGGTAAACGTGGAACCGGTTGAAGTGTTTCAGTATTTTGAGGAAATCAGCAGTATTCCCAGAGGTTCAGGAAATGAAAGAAGAATCAGTGATTATTTAGTTTCTTTTGCAAAAGAACACGATCTGGAGGTCATACAGGATAAAGCACTGAATGTAATCATCAAGAAGCCGGGTACCAGGGGCTATGAAGAAAGCCCCGGCGTTGTGATTCAGGGGCATATGGATATGGTTTGCGAGAAAAGGCCTGATGTAATCCATGACTTCATGACGGATCCCATTCAATTGAAAATCGTTGAAGATATGCTTTACGCAAACGGAACAACTCTGGGAGGAGATGACGGTATTGCGGTTGCCATGGGGTTAGCGGTTCTGGCATCTGACACGCTGGAACATCCTCCGGTGGAATTGGTGGTCACCACTTCCGAAGAGACTGGAATGGATGGCGCCCATGTGCTGGATCCGAAAAACGTATCGGGTAAAACTCTTATTAATATCGACTCAGAGGAAGAGGGAATCTTAACAGTAAGCTGTGCAGGGGGCTGTACCTCCAGGATTAATATTCCCATCATATGGGAAAGCGCAGATCCCGGCCGGGCGGCTTATACAATTGATATTTCGGGCCTGCAGGGCGGCCACTCCGGAGTGGAAATACACAAAGGCAGAGCAAATGCCAATAAATTAATGGGCCGGCTGCTGAAAAGCGTAAGCTCGGATATGGAATTACATTTATGCTCCGTTAACGGAGGTTCAAAGCATAACGCCATTGCCCGTAATGCACAGGCTGTGGTGTGTGTAAATATGGACAATGTCTCTGAACTGAAAGAGAAAGTTTCCGGTTTGGAAGAAATGTTTAAGGATGAATTCAAAGTAGCGGATCCGGATATAAAAGTTGAGTTAAAGCCTGCTGAAAATATGCCGGAACGAATCATGTCAAAAGATACAAAGGAAAACATTATTAATTTTATGTATCTGATTCCAAATGGAATACAAAGCGTAAGCATGGATATTGAGGGGTTGGTAGAGAGTTCCCTGAATCTTGGGGTAGTTCAGACAGAAGAGGATAGTGTTGAAGTCATCAGTTCTATAAGAAGCTCTGTTGGAAGTATTAAGGATAATATTTACAATACCGTAGCCGCCATTGCCAGCCTTACAAATGGAAAGGTGACTGCTGAATCGGATTACCCGGAATGGAAATATAACCCCGATTCAAAAGTAAGACAGCTTCTTATCGATTTATATGAGAAATTATTTGGTGAAAAACCGCTTATCAGTGCAATTCATGCAGGACTTGAATGCGCGATTTTTGATAAAAAGTTTGATGGAAACTTAGATATGATATCCATTGGGCCAACAATGTTCGGAGTACATACTGCGGAGGAGCATTTAAGTATTCCGTCTACTCAGAGGACATGGCAGTTTTTAACAGAAGCACTGAAAGCTCTCAAATAACAGCACAGGGGTATGGCTGTTTGTTAAAATTTCAATTTATGGCAATAATTGAATCAAACAATGACTATATAAATAAAAGGGAGTACTGTGTATGAACCAAAAATTATCGAAAGGAGCATATGGCGGCGTATCCGGAAAAGATTACGTGCCATACGTTTCCAAAAGCTCAGCATTGGGCGGAAATATGACAGTATTAATCATTGGTATTCTTCTGTCTGCGTTGTTTGCTGCATCAACTGCTTACTCGGGAATGAAAGCAGGTCTTACAGTTGCCGCCGGGATACCGGGTTCCATATTAGGTTCTGTATTTATCGCTATTTTTGCAAAGGAAAAGGGGATTCTTGGAAAGACACTCATGCAGGGGATGGCAAGCGGTGGTGAATCCATTGCAAGCGGCATGATATTTGTTTTACCGGCAATTCTTTTGATTGGTTCCAAAGTGACATTTTTAGAAGGCTTTGTGATCGGTGTGGGTGGTGCGCTGTTTGGAATAGGAGCTGCCTCTCTTGTTTACAATTATTTGATCGTGGAAGAGCATGGGAAATTAATGTATCCGGAATCAATGGCTATTTCTGAAACCCTGGTTGCTTCGGAAGGTGCTAAAGATTCCCTTAAGTTTATGGGGATCGGATTTGGAATAGGCGGTTTTATAACCATGTTAACCAGCTCATTCTTAAATATCACCAACAATGTGATCAGCTTTGTAAATGAACCTTTTTACAAATGGAAATTTCAGCTGGAAGTGAATCCACTTCTGCTGGGAATCGGCTTCATTGTTGGAATGCAGGTATCTGTGACCATGTTTGCCGGCTCCATATTATCCAATTTTGCAGTTACGCCTCTTATCGGATATTTTGCTTCCTTAGGCAGCGGCGGACCGGCCGTATGGAATAATCCTTCTGTCAGCGTAAACAGTATGGGAGTCGGCGATATTGCAGGCAGCTACGTAAAATATATCGGTGCAGGCATGATGCTTTCCGGCGGACTCATAGGTGCGGTAAAACTGATTCCAACGGTTATCAATTCTATAAAGGTTACCATGAATGCCAGAGGAAAAGGCGCCGGCGGTGCCGGATCTTCGATTGAAACTGTTATCTTACTGTCAGGTATCATCATAGGTTTTCTCGGCGGTTTTCTGGTGTCAGGCGGCAACATTGCCATGGCATTGCTGGGAGCTGTTTTATCCATGGTGCTGTCCTTGATGTTTGTTATTGTTTCCGGCCGTTTAACCGGAACCATCGGAACTTCAAACCTACCTGTATCCGGAATGACAATTGCTTCCATTGTTATTGTCACATTGCTGTTTGTGGGATTGGGGTGGAAGAGCGTGGATGATAACAAGGCTCTGCTGCTGTTCGGTTCCTTTATTGTAACTGCAGTCGCTGCTGCGGGCGGTTATTGTCAATCCCAAAAAGTTTCTTTTATCATTGGCGGAAACAAGAATGAGATGCAGAAATATTTTGCCATTGCTTCTGTAGTAGGTGTTGTGGTAGTTACCTGCGTCATATTATTGCTTTCAAATCAGCTGGCAATGACTGGAGACAATGTTCCGTTTGCATTGCCTCAGGCGAATTTAATGGCAACATTGACAGCTGGAATCATGTCGGGTCAATTGCCCTGGGTTATGATCATCTGCGGCATTGTGATGGGAATCGTTTTGTTTTTGCTGGGACTCCCTGTAATGACAGTGGCAATAGGGTTTTATTTACCAATATCCACAACTTCCATCATTTTGATAGGAGCACTGGTTCGTTACTTTGCCGAGCAGTATTCCAAAAATGAGAAAGAAAAGGAAACGAAAGTTTCTAACGGCGTAAGCTTGTCATCAGGTCTTGTTGCCGGCGGATCAATCATCGGACTGATCGGAATCGTTTTGCAGGTAACGGGTGTTATCAAAGGAACCGGCCCAAGCGGATTTGCGAACACAAATGGAATGGCATTTATCTTACTGATCATTCTTGTGGCAGCTACCGCAATACCGATTTTTAAGAGTGAAGTGAAGAATGTTAAATAATAATGATGAGGTTTTAAATATAATATTTAAGGTTTCCGATGAACTGGAATATGAGGTTGATAAAAACGGAATTGTGACCATGCTTGAAAAACAGGATCACAAGATCCAGAGGTTTTTTAGAAAACTTGGTTTCAGAATTCCGGAATATAAAAGAATTACAATGGATGAATATGGAAGCTGTGTTTTTCTTCAGATTGACGGCAGTAAAACCATTGGGGATATCGGTAAAAGCCTGGAAGAAACGTATGGTAACAAGGTGGAGCCGCTGTATGAAAGACTGCTGTTATTCGTCAGCCACTTGGAGCAGCAATTTCACTATATTGAAAATACCAGCAGGGGGTAAAAAAGAATAAACTGTACCCTAATAGTAAGACACAGAAAAAGAGGCTGTGTTAAACTATTAGGGTACTTTTTGTTGTATAATATAAAAAAATGTCTAAGGAGGATAAAACTCTTATGGGAGGAAAAAGAATAACCCCAGCTCATCGCAATCAAGATTTTTCAAAAGAAGAGATTGAACTATTATAATAATTATAGATATCAGTGGGATTTGAAATATATGTCACCCAATGAGTATAATACCTATTTGACAACTGGGAAAATACCATATTAAAAGGCGTCGATCTATTAAAAATCAACGCCTTCTTTTAATATGTCCTTGACAAAGGGTACAGTTTACCCCTTTTCGCATATTCCGTATTCGATTATCCGACGATATAAAGAGTTATCATGAATCAGAGGTTCTTTGGAAGCCCTTCACAAAGGGTGTAGCATACGATAGTTTTTGGCTTTAAAAAGTGCATCAGTCATTGTAATTTCTTTTCACTATTTCCAGAAAATTTTGGTATAAGCAGAAAGGACACAACACCGAGAAAGGCTGCCATAAATAACATGAAATTATAACCCAAATTTACGCTTATAGTCCCTGCAATTGAGGGAATTAACAAAGACGAACTCCCTATAAAGACACTCAGCGCAATCAACTGGCTGCTGTTTCGCAGATGTTTGGGTGTAATATCAAAAATTATCATCTTGGAAGCGATCATTATAAGCGGCGTTGTAAATATCTGCATTGCACTTATCATTATGATCTGCCCAACCGTAGTCGCCAAGCCATACATAATAAATTGTACAACAATCACAAAGGAGCTGAAGCGAAGTAATTTAATACTGCTGAATTTTTTTAAAAGAATAGCCCCCGCAATATAGGTAGGAATCTCAAGCAGTGATTGCAGTGACCACTTCATTGAAATCTGCTGATTGTTCGCTCCAAGTTCCAACATTTTATCGACAACCGTGCAGTTATTCGTAACCACCATCGAATACATAAAAAACAGCACAACCAGCAGCAAGCAATAATTTCGGTTGCGGAACAGTTGAATCAAATCATCTTTTTTTGTCTCCTTGGGTCGAGCGATCTTATTTATATCGCTTAATGCCAATAAGTTTATCTCCATCAGGATAACCAGAATAATGAGTGCAACCCCCAGCCCCAGATAGGAAAACTGAATGATAATTCTTGATGCCAATATACTTCCCAATGCCCAGCCGATAGAACCAAAGGCTTTGATAAAAGACATCGAATTTTTCAGATGTTCATTACTTCCCAATAGCCACGTATCATACATTCCACAGCAGGCATTAACCAATCCGCCTGTCAGAGCAATTAATAAAAAATGTATTGCAATATAGGAGAACATATTGCTAAAAAGAAGCCCTGCGGCAATGCCCATTACACCAAGGCAAATCACGACAATTTTTTTAATGGTCTGAAACCGATCAGATACGATACCAAACAATAGCTGAAATAAAATTGTGGTTATTGCATACCCTGACAAAATATAACCACGATATCTGGCATCGTATCCAATGGACGATAAGAACGGCGTGTAGTTGGTCATTAAAAACGCAAAGCCAATATAAGATATAAAATAAAAACTAATAAAAAAATGCTGCCCCTTTACCGGTTTCATGCTTTTACCAGATGCATAATCACATCGTCCCTAGTCATCTCTTCGTTAGCTTTTATCAATCCATCACATGGAGCATAAATAATATTTTTATTTGGATAGACAGCGCCCCCTTCTCCCGGTTTTCCTAAAGAAAAGGTTTTGTCATTCAGTTGGTTTACCGGAATAATTCTTCCGCCGGCATACCCGTGTATCTCTTGTTTTTTCTCTTTTTTCTTAAAAAACATGCTTCCTCTCCTTATATTATTATAGATTTTATCCGAACTGCCAGGAGTATCAAAGAAATTACGAATACTAATCCTGCCGAGAAAATAATTTTGTAGTTTTTCCCCCAAGGATATTCGGCAAAGCATTTTTTTATACCAGACAGACCTGTAAAATAACAAATCGAGTACAGCATCATTAAGATCCCTACCGCATTCATCATAAATATCTGGGCGATTCCAACAACAATATAGGCAAGAAAATTTCCCTTTATATATTGGTTTTTTCTATAGTGATAGATGACGTACGCACTATAAACATTACTTGCATTCATCAGTAGATTCAAACCTTCCAGTGGATTTTGTGCATAAATACCCTTTATCCCCACTCCCGTAACCATATTTGTCATCTGCAGATACACAAGATAGAGAACAGGCAAGACTAAAAATACAACAACTTGCAGATTCAGAAAGTTTTTTTCATTTGTCATATTAGCGATTGGTTTCCATAATCTGATCATATCATTTACTCCAAACTGATATAAATCCCATTTTGGAACTATCAATCCTTCCAAAATGGGATTTATACTACATTATTTTAATATCGGCCAATATTTTTGATTCGCTTCTATCATTTCATCCAAAATCAATTTTGCTACCCCTATGCTCGGGACTGTCTTGTTCATGGCAAATGACTGCCATAATTTCTGGTAACTGTTATCAATCCATGCCTCTACTGCCAGTTTTTCTGATGCAACTTGTTGTTCCATTAAGCCCTTTTGGAATGTCGGAATCTTTCCAATGGATAATGGTTCCACTCCGTCTTTTCCTACAATACATGGAATCTCTACCATGGCATCCGGATCAAAGTTTTCAATGGCACCGTTATTTTTTACAATCAGCAAGAAACGCTCTTGTGTATTAAATGCCAGTGCACAAGCTAACTCTACAATAAACTGTGCATGCTCGCTGGAAGCAAAGCTGGTATCTTTTGCAGATCCTGCTGCTATAATTCTTTCACACTCTGCAAAAGTATCTTTTTCACGGCGATCCATAATTTCATTGGCTCTTGTATAGTTGTGGTCACTATGCTCGACTGTTTCATCGCCCATCAGATAGTATTTCAAATAGGTGTTAGGCAATGTTTCAGGTTCAATCTTAATTAATTCTTTTGCTGCACGCATGGTTTCGAGCCAACTGGATTCTTTGTGCTGACCCTGCGGTGTGTACTCTTCATATCCATGTTCCAAGCAATATTTCTTTAACTCCGGCATCAAATCTTTCCCATCTTTGTCTTTAATACTAGTCCACCAGCCAAAATGGTTAAGTCCATAATACCTTACATCAAACTTTTTACGAGAATTGATTCCTAAAATTCGTCCAAAAATTTCTTCCAAACAAACCGGCATATCACAGATATTGATTACTCTGGAGTTTGGCCTTAAGACGCGGCACGCCTCCGCAACAATTGCGGCTGGATTTGAGTAGTTTAACAACCATGCATTAGGAGAAAACTTTTCCATAAAATCAATAATCTCAATTAACGGTCCGATTGTTCTAAGTCCGTATGCAATGCCTCCCGGCCCACAAGTTTCTTGACCGATTACACCGTATTTCAAAGGAATTTTTTCATCTTTTTCACGCATAGCGTATAATCCTACCCGAATTTGTGCCATAGCAAAATCAACATTGGTAAATGCTGTTTTCGGATCGGTTGTATATGAAAATGCAACTTCCGGATGCAACTCTTTTACAATGATTGCGCAGGCTTCCGCTATTTTCCTCTGTCTCTCTTCGTTGTTATCGTATAACTTGATGGATTCAATCGGAAACAGATCCATATTTTCCAGAAGCATTGTAACAATGCCTGCTGTGTAAGTACTTCCGCCGCCAACAATTACGATTCTTTGTTTTTCTCTATTCATATTGATCACCTTTTTCTATAATAATTGTTCAAATTCATCTCTGACATGCGGCACTGAAAGTCCCACAATAATCTGGACCGCAGTTCCATTATGTACCAAACCATATGCTCCGGTATCTTTAAATGCAGCTTCTTTTGCAAGCTTGCTATCATCTTTTAATGTGATCCGCAGTCTTGTTGCGCAATTTGTAACGTCAAGGACATTTTCTTTCCCACCAACCAATTTCATAAACTGCTCTGCCTGAATGGATGCCTTGCTACGATTCTTATCATTTCCCTGTTTATGTTCTTCTTTCTTTTCCAAATACTCATTTTTCGTGTATAATTTCATTTCCTCATTATCTTCTTCACGCCCTGGTGTCTTTAAATTCATCTTTTTAATGAGGAATGTAAATACAACAAACCAGATTACTGAAAATATAATGCCTACAACTACCTGTGTTATATAAGTCTTATAATGATACATACCGAGTGGCAACCAGTTCAATGCAACCCAGTTAATAATACCACCACCGAAATCACCCACTACCCCTAGTGCAAATGCGGTCGTTTGCAGACAGGCATCTAAAAATGCATGAACGACGAATAGTGCAGGCGCAATAAATAAAAATGTAAATTCCAAAGGTTCCGTAATTCCTGTCAATACTGCTGTTAAAGTTACGGGTATCATCAGTCCTAATACTTTTTTTCTCTTCTCTGGCTTTGCGGTTACATAGAAAGCACCGAAAATTCCCAGGGAACCAAAAACTTTTGACAACCCTGATAAAGAAAACCCAATAGGATACATTTCTTTTAAAGTCTGAGCGGAAGTCTGGAACTCCGGTATATGTGTCGCCCAATATACCGATGTTCCACCCTGAACAATTACATTGTCATAGCAGAACGGCGCATAGATAAAATGATGCAATCCTGTGGGAATTAAAATTTTCTGTAAAAATGCATAACACCAAATACCTATATTACCGCTGTTAATAAAAAATACTTGCATTCCTCTCATAGCACCTTGCACATGAGGCCATAGCAAACAGGTTACCAATGCAACCGGTAACATTATAAAAAATCCAATTGCAACAACGAGTGAAGACCCTTTAAAAATACCAATTACATCTGGCAATTCAGCGTCAAAATAGCGATTATGTATCCAAATGACAATTCCTGAGATTAATAATGCTCCTAGCATGCCTGTGTCGAGAGTTTTAATTCCAGCAATCATTGTCAATCCGCTTCCCGTTGTAATATCCGCTGCGTAATTCACCCCGAAAGAATCTCCCCAATAGCTTAGCATAGATCCTACAAAATAATTATAAGTCAAATAAGTAGCGACTGCTTCCATACATGCTCTTCCTTGCTGCTTTTTAGCCAGAGCAATTGGCAGTGCTACTGCAAAGAGTAGCGGAAGCTGCATAAATACCATCCATGCCCCGGATGATATAACTCCCCAGAACTGATACCACAGACTGGTAGGCGCTGCTAACGAACCCATAATTGCTTGATTTTGAAATACAATGCAAAAACCGACCATAATTCCCGCAAAAGCAAATAGAAGAGTCGGAGTAAACATCGCGCCCCCAAAGCGTTGAATTTTTTTAACCATAACTAACCTCCTTTGTTTATTATTTCCCTGTTTTTATGTTTCCACATTTTCATAATAGCATCGTAGAAAAATAATGCAATATATTCGGATTGTTTCTGGAATTTTTTCGGCAATGCGACCAAATTCACATCTCGTGTGAATTTTTCACATGAATTTGCGTAAGATGCAATTTCCTAAAACAAAAAAAAGAGGTCTCACCTCTTTTTTTGCACTATATATCACATTCCAGCCCTTCTGAAATCATCCGGTGCCTTTTATAGATGCTGTATTTTATGAAAAGCAATTCAGCCAAAATATAATACAACATGGTTGCCTTAAATGACGGATGTGTATTTAAAATTGAAAGGTTTGCCACGGATACATACAATGACTCGTCACTTCGGCTTGTTAATGGATTATCTTTAAATTCTGTAATCGATATAATCTTTGTTCCCTTTACCTTTAATTGATCAGCAATACAAAGCGCTTCCTCATTTGTACCGCTTAATGATATCATAATAACAAGATCATCCTTATGAACAAGGCTAAAAAAAGCTTTATCAAATGTCCTCCCATCAAAATCATAAATAATCTCTTGGCAAGATAAAAACATCCTTTTAAACTGCCTTGCCACTGAATTTTGGATGTCTCCCGTTCCATATATAAAAATACGTGGCGCCTCATAAATCATACGGCATATTGACTCATAGTTATTCTTTTTCTGGTTTTCCACATACTGTGCAATGAAATCACACGCAGTGTCAAATGCATTGTCCTCTACATAGTGACCGCTATTATTTTCCCAGCTAAGCAATACTTTGAATTCACTGAAGCCTTTCAGTCCTATTTTTTTTACAAAACGTGTGATAGTAGTTCTTGAAATGTTGCATTTTTCAGCCATTTCATCAATGGACTGTACACTGCATATCTTTTTGTTTTCACAGACATACCGCCAAATATGCAGGTCTGTTTCATTTAGATATTTGTAGTTGGAGTATACCATTTCCTGAATATTCATATATCCTTCCCTCTATTCATTTGTCAATATTTTGCATAAAGTACAATCATCTTTGCCTGCCTTAAACTAAAACTTAAAGCATCAAAATAATGTATTCGGAATCAATGACTATTTCCGAAATCTTAGTTGCTTCGGAAGGAGCGAAAGATTCACTTAAGTTTATGGGGATCGGATTTGGAATCGGCGTTTCCTGGTGTCAGGGCGGCAACATTGCCATGGCATTGCCGGGTGCTGTTTTATCCATGGTGCTGACCTTTTTCGGTATACCAAAACGTTTTATGGAATTTAAACACTGTCAACAACTTCAAAAAGGTTATTAACTTCCACCTGGCCATAACCCCATATGTTATTTGGATAAGTATTGGCGCTGTCACGCATTGCATACCAGATCAGCTGCCGGTTAACAATACCGCCGGTCATCTGGATATAATTCTCTTTGACAATCCCCCATTCAAAAACCATTGCCATGATGCCTGCCGTGTGGGCAGCTGCGGCTCCTGTTCCTGTGGCAGTGCCGTATTTATTTTCCGGAACCGCACATTGGATCTGATAGCCCGGGGCTGCAAGGTCAGGCTTAACCGCTCCTATTCTTGTGTAGCCTCTGCTTGATTCTTCCAGAATGAGGTCATTGAACTGATTATAGGCGGTAACGGTCAACAGGCTTATTGCATTTCCCGGAGAAGTTATAGTAACGTTTGGATCTGAGTTTATAAAGTATGTTTCGTCTGTTATCAAGTTTCCTGCCGGGAGCCATGCATGAAAGGAGAATGGTTCATTATTATTATTTTCCACATGAAAATGCCAGGTTCCCGGAAACGTGTTATCAAAACGCAGCAGGATAAGCTGATCTCCCGTATTCGGCTCGTAAATAATATTATTTATCCAGACATATGTCTGGCTTATATTGAAATTATAATTGATGCAGCCATTGATGGATGGGGGAATTAATCTTGTATACTCCAGGGTGGGGGAGGTTATGCTGATAGACAGCTGAGCCGGAGAAGCGGCCCAAATTTCCATGAAGAACGTGCTGTCATCATTTCCTGCATTTAATTCAAAATCATCATAATGGACTTCGGGTAAAGTGGCATTAAAATAATGTCTGCGTTTGTTTCCTTCATTTCCGGCTGCGACTGCAACCCCAACTCCGGGAAACTGTGCAAGGTAATCCAAATAGCTGCTTAAAGGGCCGTTTCCGTCATGTCCTCCCTGACTTGTTCCAAGGGCAATACAAATAACCATTGGCTTATTCAATTCTTGGGCAACGGAAACCAGGTAACGTGCGGCAAGCATAATATCAGATTCCTGAAAACACAGAAGTTCCTCCGGTATTAAAAAGATATCTTTTAAACTTTTTTTTGCATCTTTCAATTTTACGACTGCCAGATCAGCTTCCGGGACGACTCCGCGGGAGCTATGGTCATTGGTTTGGCTGCCGGCCGCAATGCTGGAAATTGCCGTACCATGACCATTGGTATCGACCGAGGGAACAATAGAGTACGGATCATCCGACTGCAAAGCTTTGTTTATTAAGTCTCTGCCGTATTCGGAACCAAAGGTAAAGCCTTCCGGGCGTTCTCCGTTTTGGTCGGTCTGATCCCATATGGACTGAATGCGGGTGGTTCCGTCACTGTTTTTAAAAGCCTGATGCAGGTAGTCAATCCCGGTATCGATAATTCCTATGATTACGCCTTTTCCGGACAGGCTTAAATCAGGATTGTTCTGAACCGCTGTAATTCCGGATTTGTCTAAACTAACCATTGAATTTAAGGTGTAAATTGACGAAAAACTGTTGTAAGAATATAGCCCCAGGTTACAAGCATTCATAGATTCTACCGGGACATGTTCCAAAGAAAGCCTTTCATTGAGGTAGGTAATCTCACTGTCATTATGATATAGCGGAATGAGAGCGTTATTTACGAACAGATCGTAATAATTATTGTCAAGTATTCTTTCCAAAATCAAGCCCCCTCTTTGCATTCTGGTGCCATACATATTTATGCAAAGAGATTCCAATTATGATTATTATAAATAATGAGGCGATGAAGGAAATGAGAAGCGTTTATAATTAAAGTTTTTTACGGTCTGCATTAATAAGCAGCTTCTATTTCTTTGATCTTTTTATAAAGCATATCATTGACCGGAACCATTAATCCGTGTTTTGCTGCCAGACGGCGGACAACTCCGGAAAACATTTCCACTTCAGAATACCGGCGGGCTATTCCATCCTGACGCATGGAGGGAACGCTTTCCGGTGAAAGGGTTTTGATCAGATTAATGTAAAAGTCCATATCCTCTTCCGATAGGCCAATTCCTTCTTTTTTGGAGAGGCTGATCACTTCCTTCATGGCTCCCATCAGGGAGTCGTAAGCCTCCCCGGGAGCAAGGGCTCCGCCATAATTGGTTTCAAAGGCCATGCAGGTCTGGTTAATTCCCACATTCAGCATGAATTTTCCCCAAAGACGTTTTACAATGTCGGCTTCAACCGTATAGGATACGCCTGCCTTATCAAAGTAACGGGTCAGGTCCTTTAGCCTGGATTCCTGTCCTTCGGTCCTGGTTCCAAGACAGAGTGTGCCCGGACGGGTGTATGTAAGACTGGAACCAAACTTCATGGCATTCATTCCCTGTGCAATGCAATAAAGTACTTTTTCCCTGCCAAACCGTTCCGCTATGATCTCCTCGCTGTCGATTCCATTCATGACCGATAGGATCGTGGTATCAGGGCCAACGCTGGCATTCATGGTATCCAGGGCGGAGGAAAGGGCGCCGTATTTGACTGCCACAATAAGAAAATCCACTGGCCGGGCTTTTGTACAGTCCTCTATCCGAAAGGAAAAGGGTTTGCCGTTTATGGAAAAGGGCATTTTGCGGTAACGGTCCATTCGTTCACGGTCCCCGAGAAAGAATAGGTTTTCCGGGCCAAGGGAGGCGGTAATCTGGCTGGCATAAAGCATTCCCAAAGCGCCCAGCCCGACGATTGCAGTTGTTTTAGCGTGATCGCTCATAAAATCTCCTTTCAACTAAGGGTTGTCTACGGAATAAGGCACTGGTTTTTATCAAAGCCCCCCGCATTCATGCTGTCCTGATATATTTTTTCCAATTCTTCCAGATGAAAAACCCCTTCAGATACTTTGTAGAATTTTTTTGTATCAGCCAGATAGAACATGCTGTTTTCGTCCACATTAATTGCCCCGGTCTGACCTTGGGCGTTAGAAAAATAAATCTGGTAGGTGGTAGAGCTGTCAAGGGCTCCGTCAGGAACTTCTTCTAAAGAGAAGCCGTGGAAGAGATCTGCGACCTTTGCTATGGTTTCCTCGTTCTCGTCAAAGAAGGAATAGCAGATGGAACCATAGTAAATGGAAACGGATTCGGTTTTTGACCTGTCAATAGGAATGTCGGTAAGGTCCTTTGCCTCTTTTTTCTGGCTCTGGCATGCGGTTAGGGATAATATAAGAAGGATTATAAGAAAAAAGATTCTTTGTATTTTTTTTATCATAGGAAACCTCTTTTTTTAGTCTATATTACCACAAGTTCCTGAAAAAGCAAAGAGAGGGAACCCGTAATTATGTTTGATTTGTCTGGTAATATCCGGCCAGGATATCAAGGTAGGCCTTGGCATATTTAGGAAGGTAGCGATTTTTCTGGTAAGCGGCTATAAGGGTGTTTTTGATTATCTCTTTTCCAATGGAAAGGCAGACAGAGGCGCCTGGCTCCCTGCCCTTTAAAAAATGATAGTAGCTTTCCGGGGCAAAAGCAGCTCCCAGGCCTTCCATGGCAAGGCGGATGGACATTTCACTGCTTCTGGTGTGAAGCAGAACATTTGGTTCCAGACCGTAATCCTTAAAGAGCTTTAAGGCAAGGCCTCCGGTGTTCTGGTCCGGGTAGAGCAGGATAAAGGGTTCGTCTGCAAGAAGGCTTAAATCAATCCAGGGATATTGGAAACCTTCTTTAATTTCTGACTTTTTAACCAGAGGATTTGAGGCGGATAAGACCAGAACCATTTCTTCCGTTCCAATGATCTGGTAATCCAGGCCGGTGGGAAATTCATGGACATTGTAAAAGGTCAAGTCAACGGTGTGGTCGGTCAGGGTATGTTCAGCCACAAAACTGACCTCCTCCATCATATTCACCGTGACATGGGGATACAGCCGGTGGAATGTGGAAAGAGTAGGACCAATCAGGCTGTTTCCAAGCATAATTGGAATGGCGATGTTTAAACGCCCATGATTCTGGTGCATGATATCATCAAATTCCATATCCCATTCCAGGCCGTATTCCACGATTTTTTCCGCGTAATGGATGTAGCGCTCTCCGATGTAGGTTGGAAAATAACCGCTTCCAACCCGGTCAAAAAGGCGGACTCCAAGCTGATGCTCTAAGTTTTTTAAATATTTGCTTAAGGATGGCTGGGAGATAAAAAGTGTCTCTGCTGCTTTGCTGATGTTTTTCTGCCTTGCAATGGCCAGGATGTATCTTGCTTCTTTTAATTCCATAAGTGTGCCCCCTTCTGTTTAAGTGATGGTATGCTTCTATTATAGCTTTACTGCATAAAAAATATAGATTATATGTATTTGACGTACACTATATCATAAATTATAATAAAAGTATAGATATAAATTAACTGTACTTATAAGTAATCATAAGTGATGACAATGAATATGTAAAAAACCCATGGGGAGGCCGAGATGAAGAAAAGTAGTGCATTTATTATGGTTGTGCCAGGACTTGTAATACTGGCAGTGTGTCTGTTCCTTCCGCTTTTAAGGGTATTGATCCCGTCTTTTCACACCGGGGACTATCCTTTCAGCGCCTATGTGGAATTTTTCCAGGATGAGTATTATCTTAAAATTTTCATGAGGACGGTTAAAGTGGCTTTCATCACTACGGCTGTCTGCATGGCGGCGGGGGTTCCTACGGCGTATTTTATCAGCCGGTGCAGGAAAAAATGGAGGGGGATTCTCCTGTCCGTTTCCATTTTTCCTCTGATGACCAATTCCGTGATCAGAAGCTTTGCCTGGATCAACATTTTAGGCAGCAACGGCATTGTTAACCGGTTTCTTATGGCGGCCGGTTTTGTGGAAAAGCCTGCCAAGCTGTTATACACGGATTTCTCCATCATCATTGGTTCCGTTTACTTGTTTCTTCCGCTGATGATCGTTACAGTGGCCGGTATAATGGAAAATATAGATGATGACATGATGGAGGCTGCCCTCAGCCTGGGAGCGGACCGGTTCAAGGCTTTTATGAAGGTGATTTTCCCTATGAGCCTTCCTGGAATCATTGTGGGAGGAATCCTGGTGTTTACCGGGACCCTGACCGCCTATACCACGCCTCAGCTTTTGGGAGGAAATAAGCATATGGTCCTTGCCACATTCATCTACCAGAGAGCCATGAGCGTGGGAGACTGGAATGGAGCTGCGGTCATTTCCCTGATTATGATTGTTGTGACCCTGGCTGTTATCAAGGGATTGAATACCCTGGCTGCCAGAATGGACAGAAGAGGAGGAAATCATGCGTAAAAATAAGATGCTTACGGCTTTTGCCGTGCTGGTATTTATGTTTTTGATCCTGCCCCTTGTGATCATCACTGTAACTGCTTTTGGAGAGGGCAGCGCCATCACCTTTCCCATTAAGTCCTTTTCTTTCCGTTGGTTTATCAACGTATTTGCATTAAAATCCTTCCGGGTTTCCTTTTTAACCAGCCTGGAAGTTGCCCTGCTTGCAACCGTTGCCGCCCTTATTGCGGGGATTCCGGCCGCTTATGCCCTGGCAAGATCTGGCATAAAGGGAAAGGGAGTTTTAAAATCCGTATTCCTTTCTCCCACCATTGTTCCTGGCATTGTAATCGGTTTTGTTCTCTACCAGTTTTTGGTGCTGACCTTAAGGATCCCGGTGTTTTTCGGGCTTTTGGCCGGACATTTTATGGTGACCCTGCCCTATGTGATCCGGGTGGTGGGCTCCAGCCTGGATCAGTTTGATTTTTCGGTGGAAGAGGCGGCCTGGAGTCTGGGCTGCACAAAAAAGGGAGCATTTTTCCGTGTGGTCCTGCCAAATATCACCTCAGGAATCTCTGCGGCTTTTATGCTGGCTTTTATTAACTCTTTTAATAACATTCCGGTTTCCATGTTTCTTTCAGGCCCCGGGGTATCCACGTTCCCGGCGACTCTCATGAATTACATTGAATATAATTATGACCCTACCGTATCAGCGGTTTCCGTGCTTTTGATGGCCATAACGGTCCTTCTCATGGTGATTGTTGACAGGACCCTGGGAATTGCCGCTTTGGCGAAATAGGAGGAAAAAACCATGGCATATATGACACTGCAGGATATTGATGTCTGTTATGATAAGAAGAAGCAGATTTTAAAAGGACTTCATTTAGAGGTACAGGAAGGGGAGCTGGTTTCTCTTTTAGGGCCAAGCGGCTGCGGAAAGACTACAACCCTCCGGGTGGTAGCCGGATTTATTCAGCCCCAGAACGGAGTTTTCGCATTGGATGGAGAGGACTTGACAAAGGTTCCGGTCCATAAGAGGAATTTTGGAATCGTATTTCAAAGCTATGCCCTGTTTCCCCATTTAAGCGTTTATGACAATGTGGCCTTTGGGCTTAAGATGAGAAAGCTTGATAAGGCGGAAATTGATAAAAAGGTGGAACAGATTTTAGAGGTCTGCGGCCTTACGGAGTTTCGCGGCCGGTTTCCCCAGCAGATGTCCGGCGGCCAGAGACAGAGGGTGGCTCTTGCCAGGGCGCTGGTGATCGAGCCAAAGCTTCTCCTTCTTGATGAGCCATTAAGCAATCTGGATGCAAAGCTGCGCATTAACATGCGTATGGAGATTAAGCGGATCCAGAAAAAGCTGGGCATTACCACCCTGTTCGTCACCCATGACCAGGAGGAGTGTTTCTCCATTTCCGATAAGGTGGCGGTCATGAACCAGGGTGTGATTGAACAGTTTGATACGCCGGAAAACATTTATCAGAGACCAGATACGGAATTTGTTGCAAGATTTATCGGCTTTGAAAATTTTCTTCCTTTAAAGAAGCAGGGAGATGTATATAAAACCGAGACCGGCGCAGTATTTAACGTAGAGACTGCCCGCAGGGAGGGTTCCTGTATGGGAACCATACGGCCGGAGGACATCCGGGTGGCAGATGAGGGACAGGATAACAACATTCTGGAAGGAACGGTAGGTGTCCGGACGTTTCTTGGCAAAGGTTATCAGTATGAGGTTCTTACTGCTGCAGGAAAGTTTCTGGTAAACAGACCGGCAGAAGAAGCTTATGAAGAGGGCAGCAGGATCCGCCTTTATCTGCCGGAGTCAAAGCTGATTCTTGTGTCTTAAAGAGTAAGGCTTTACAACCCCAAAATATGGGCGATTCAAAGGTAACTGCGGCTGATAAAGCCGGTCAATTATAAAAAAGAGAGGATCAAGATTATGAAGAAAGTATTGGCATTATCCCTGTGTGCAGCCATTGTATTGACAGGCTGCGGCGGTGCCGGAACTGCAGGAACAACAGCGGCAGGAGAGAAAAAAGGCGGCACAGAAGAAAAGAAACTGGTATTATCCACTTACGGATTAAGCGAGGACATCTCAGAAGAAGAGGTGTACAAGCCCTTTGAGGACCAGTACAACTGCAAGATCGTGACGGAGACAGGAAGCACCAATGAGCGTTACACAAAGCTTTCTGCAAACTCCGAAAGCACCATTGATGTAATCGAGCTGTCACAGGCAATGACGGCAAAGGGAATCGATGAGGGATTGTTTGAGCCTCTGGATTTAAGCAAGATTGAGAACAGTCAGTATCTGATCAAAGCGGCAAAGACCATGGCAGATGCAGGACAGGGCGCTGCCTATACCATTAACAGCATCGGCATCATGTATGATCCTGAGGCAGTTGGTTTTGAGATCAAGAGTTTTGACGATTTATGGAAGGCAGAGCTGGAAGGAAGCGTTGCCATTCCGGATATTACCACCACCTTTGGACCTGCCATGGTTTACATGGCAAGCGATTACAAGGGTGTAGACGTTACCAGCGATGAGGGAGCGGCTGCTTTTGAGGCATTGGAGGAATTAAAGCCAAACCTTGTAAAGACCTATGCAAAATCTTCCGATCTGATCAATATGTTCACTTCCGGAGAAATCAAGGCTGCCATTGTAGGTGACTTCGGCGTTCCCACCATTCAGGAAGCAAGCCCTGATCTGGTATATGTAACTCCTGATGTGACCTATGCAAACTTTAATACCATCAGCATTACCAAAAACTGCAAGGACAAGGAGCTGGCTTACGCATACATTAATTACCGTTTAAGCAAGGAGCTTCAGAGCAAGACCAGCAAGGCTTTAAATGAAGCGCCAACCAACAGCCAGGTGGAGATTTCCCCAGAGGATGCTGCAAACATGACTTACGGCGCGACTGCCGAAGGTGCAAAGGTTCTGGACTATTCTTTTGTCAATCCGATTTTAAGCGACTGGATTGACCAGTGGAACAGAATTATTAATAATTAAGGACAGAGAGAATATGAAGGTTGACTTACTTATTCAAAATGGATGGGTCTACCGGACATACAGGCAATGTTTTGAAAAAATGGACATTGCGGTTGTGGGGGAAAGGTTTTACGACATTTCCCCCTCCTCATATCATAGGGATAAAAAGAGTATTCCTTATGAGGCGGAATGTGTGGTGGATGGGACTGGAAAATATATCATACCGGGATTGATCGATATTCATATGCATATTGAAAGCTCCATGACATATCCGGGGGAGTTTTCCAGAGCAGTTCTGCCCTGGGGAGTCACCTGTGTGGTTGCTGATCCCCATGAGATCGCCAATGTGTATGGACTGGAAGGAATAAAAAGCTTTATGGAACAGGAAACAGAACTGGACATCTATTACGGGATTCCGTCCAGCGTTCCTTCCACAGGAAGTTGTCTGGAGACCTCAGGCGGACAAATCGGGGAAGAAGAGGTTCTGGAGCTTTTAAAGGATGACAGAGTCATCTGCCTTGGAGAAGTGATGAATGACTTAGACCTGGTTTCAGAGGAAGATACTTTAATCAAACGCATTGTCAGCCTGTGCCAGAAGGCCGGGCGCCCCTTAAGAATCGAAGGGCATTGCCCCGCCCTGTCAGGAGATGCCCTGGCAGGCTTTATCAGAGGCGGCGTGGATGCGGACCACACCCAGCAGACAAGGGAGTCGGTTATGGAAAAGACGGACATGGGTATGTTTTTAGAGCTGCAGGCAAAATCCCTGACTCCTGATGTGGTGGAAACCGTGATATCCCACGATCTTTATGAAAATGTTGCCCTTGTTACGGATGATACCATGCCGGACCATCTGGCAAAGGGCCATTTGAACAAGATCCTTGCGTTGGCGGTAGAGCAGGGGATGCCACCGGAAAAGGCCATTTACTGTGCCACCCTGACACCTGCCCGGAGAATGGGCCTTGATGACAGGGGGATGATCGCTCCCGGGAAGCTGGCGGATTTTGTTATCCTTGATGATCTGGTAAGTTTTGTACCTTCTTCGGTTTATAAAAACGGTAAGCAGCATAAAAAAAGTCCGGACTCTCCAAAGGCAGTTTTCCCGGATCATTTTTACCAGTCTGTAAAATGCCGTCTTGCCCTGGCTTCTGATTTTAAACTGAACCGGTGCGAAATACGGGAGGGTACAGCAACCGTCAATGTCATGCAGATCCAGGAATTTGGAACAAGGGTCAGGCATGTGAAACGGGAAATTCCCATTCGGAACAGGTGCATATGCTGGCAGGAGGCAGGACTCTGCCTTGCAGTGGTATTTGAACGCCATGGAAAGACAGGAGACGTTTCCTATGGGCTTGTGGAACATGCCTTAAAGTCTCCCGGAGCGGTTGCAACCACCTGGAGCCATGACAGCCATAATCTGCTGGTGCTTGGAAATTCAGTGGAAGACATGGTGCTTGCCCAGAACCGGGCAGTCCATATGCAGGGCGGATATGTAACGGCCCGGGAAGGCAGGATCACGGCTTGTGCGGCCCTTCCGGTAGGGGGAATTATTTTCGACGGAAATCTTTCAGAGCTTTCGGAGGAACTGGGTGAGGTGAGAAAGGAAATTGAGGCAATGGGATATGTAAACAGCAATGTCATTATGTCCATTTCCACTCTGACACTTCTGGTTTCACCGGAGCTAAAAATAAGTGATAAAGGTCTGTTTGATGTAACTACAAAGGAGAAGGTTCCTTTGGTGGAAAAACAGGAACCTTAAAAGGTAAAGGTTGATAAGCGTGAAAACAATAATCATAAATGTGACTGTGGTAACAATGAATGAACAGCGTAAAATCCATGAACCCGGCTTTGTGATGTTTGAAAACGACATCATCACAGCAGTGGGGGATATGAAGGATCTGCCGGAAGAAGCCGGTCATTTGGATACAAAAACAGTGGACGGGAAAAATGGCATCCTGATGCCGGGAATGGTGAATCTCCATACCCATATGGGAATGATCCCCTTTCGGGGGCTTGGGGATGACTGCAAGGACCGGCTCCGGGTGTTTTTGCTTCCCATGGAGCGGAAGGCCATGGATGAGGAGCTTGTTTACTTCTCTACCCGCTACGGGGCGGGGGAGATGCTTCTTGGCGGCGTGACCACAGCTCTTGATATGTATTACTTTGAGGAAGAAGCGGCAAAAGCCATGGATGAAATGGGGATGAGAGGGATTGCAGGGCAGACGGTGATGGAAGAGGGGGCCTGTGATTTTGAGGATCCCTATGAAGCGCTGGCTCATGGAGAAGAATTGATAAAAAAGTATCAATCTCATCCCCGAATATCGGCCTGTATTGCACCTCACGGAACCAATACCTGTTCAAAAGAGCTGCTTTTAGAGGCTTACCGCATTGACTCATCCCTAAAGGTTCCCTTTACTCTACATACGGCAGAGATGGATTATGAAATGGATTATTTCCGAAAGGAATACAACATGTCTCCGGCACAGTATTTAGACAGCATCAGGGTATTGGGAAAAGAGACTCTGGCAGCCCACTGCATCCATATGACGGAAAAGGATCTTCTGCTTTTTAAAGAAAAAGGGGCAAAGGTAGCCCACTGCATCGGCTCCAATACAAAGGCTGCAAAGGGAGTGGCTCCCGTAAGCGCCATGCTCCGTCTGGGAATTCCCGTAGGACTTGGAACAGATGGCCCTGCCAGCGGAAACACCCTGGATATTTTCACGCAAATGAAGCTTTGTGCCAATTTTCACAAAAATGTAACCAGGGACAGAAGTGCATTTCCGGCGGAAACCATTGTGGCAATGGCAACGGCTGAGGGAGCAAAGGCCATGGGACTTTACCACCTTACAGGTTCTCTGGAGCCGGGAAAACAGGCGGATCTGGTTTTGGTTGAGACACGTTCCGTCAACATGTTTCCGGTTTACAACCCTTATTCAGCCCTTGTTTACAGCGCAAACCCTTCCAATGTGGAGGAAGTGTACGTTGCAGGGGAATGTGTTGTGAAAGATAAGAGGCTTGTAAAGGCTGATATGGCAGAAATCAGGAATGAACTTTCTCAAAAAATGAAAAAAACTGAGTTTGGAATTTATATGAAAAACTGCTGAATTGAATACTGTTAAGGGCAATTATGCCCAACGATCCAAGAGCCGGCTGGCATGGACTTTGTCCATCCAGACTGGCTCTTAATGTTCTTCAGATGCATGAAAAGAGGGATTTAAGGTTTTATTTTGGATATAAAAAAGCATGAAAAGACATGAAAAAGCACGAAAAAGCGCGAAAAAACATGAAAAAAGCCGGGAAGTATTTATTGCACAAAGGTATGCAGGGTGATATAGTACATCTATCAGAAAGCTGTCATGAACAGCAAATTCCTTGAGGTCTGGTTCCTCTCAGTTTACAGCAAAGTGTTTTATTGAGAAAGGGAGATAGCATGACACTGTACCATAAAATTGTTGACAGGAAAGAAAATATAGCTGTTGTTGGGCTGGGCTATGTGGGATTTCCTATTGCCGCAGCATTTTCCAAAAAGGTTAAAACCATTGGTTTTGATACCAACTCAGAAAAGATTGAGGCATATTTACAGGGAATAGACATAACAAACGAAGTTGGAGAAGATATTAAAAATTTGGATATGGAATTTACTGCAGATGAAAAACGGCTTAAAGAGGCTAAGTTTCTTGTGGTAGCAGTTCCTACGCCCATACATAAGGATAAAACCCCTGATTTAGGACCTTTATCAAATGCCTGCAGGATCGTTGGACGAAATTTATCCAGGGGCAGCATTGTAGTATTTGAATCCACCGTTTATCCGGGAGTTACAGAGGATATTTGTGTTCCAATATTGGAAGAGATGTCAGGGCTGGTCTGTGGCAGGGATTTTAAGGTGGGATATTCTCCGGAACGGATTAATCCCGGTGATAAGGTACATATCTTAAGCAATATTGTTAAAATCGTTTCAGGGATGGATGAAGAAACCCTGGAAGAGATCGCTGGGATCTATGAACTGATTATTGAGGCAGGTGTTTACCGCGCAGGAAGCATAAAAATTGCGGAAGCCGCCAAGCTGGTGGAAAATGCGCAAAGAGATATTAATATTGCATTTATGAATGAATTGGCCGTTGTTTTTGATAAAATGGGGATCAGTACAAAGGAAGTGCTGGATGCCATGAATACCAAGTGGAATGCATTGGGATTTACTCCCGGGCTGGTTGGCGGTCACTGCATAGGGATAGATCCCTATTATTTTATTTATCAGGCGGAGAGTCTTGGATACCATTCCCAGATTATTTTATCAGGGAGAAAGATCAATGACAGCATGGGAGAATATGTAGCGGATATGACCGTAAAACAGCTGATCAAAGCAAATAAGCTGGTAAGGAATGCTTTGGTTTATGTCTTTGGATTTACGTTTAAGGAAAACTGTCCGGATATCAGAAATTCGAAAGTACTGGACATTGTGGAACGGCTAAGGGAATATGAGGTTTCAGTGAAAGTGGTGGATCCCTACCTTGGGGAACTGACAGAAAAGGATTATGGGATACATGTTGTAAAGATGGAGGAAGTAAAAGAAGCGGATGGGATTGTATTTGCTGTTTCTCATAAGGAATTTTTAGAAATCAGTACAGAACAATTAGGAAGCTTTTTTAGGGATTTTCCTGATTCGGGAAGGGTTGTTATTGATGTGAAAAACATTTTTAATGGAAAACAGCTGCGTGAATCAGGCTATTTTTATTGGAGCCTTTAAAAAGGGTGCAATTTGTGATATGAGATTGAAGGAAAAGAGGTGGGGAAAATATGAATGTTAGGGATGTATCGTTTGAGATAACACAACGCAAAAAGGATATGCTGGAAAAAACATGGGCTAAGGATTTTGCGGAATGCCTGTTTCCCATCATTGATGAGCGCATATTCTCCGCACTTTACGGCAGCAAGGCATCCAGTCCGGACAAATCTGTAAAAGTTATGGTTGGCGCCTTGGTTTTGAAAGAGCTGCTTGGCATGGCGGATACCGAACTGCTTGAGTCTGCAATGCTTGATCTTCGCTTTTCATATGCCCTCCACATCTCAGACATTGAGGAATATTTACTGAGCGAAAAGGAATTGACTTGTTTCCGTTTGCGCTGTCATACATATGAAATTATGACTGGAAAAGATTTGATCCGGGAATGTGTCATGGAACTTTCTCAGGAAATGGAAAACCTGACAAAAAAATATTCCCGCATGATTCCTTTGGATGCATCTATGGTCGTTTCCAATATAAAAAATCTCACCAAGCTGGAATTCCTTTATAATTGTGTTTCAAATCTTGTGGCATGGATCCGAAAACATGAAGGAGAATCCCTTCTTGCCGGATTTGAGCGTTATTTTGACCCTGCAGATTATCATGAATCCATTTACCATACCCACAGTGAAGATATTGACGTGAGAATACAGGAAGTGCTTTCCGATGCAGAAAAATTGTCCATTCTCTGCAATAATGGCGCTTATGATATGGTAAGTGAATATCAACTGCTGATTCGTGTTCTCATGGAAGAAGCCGTTCAGGATAGAGAAGCGCCCATTTCTCCTGTGAAAACCCGGGAGAAAAAAAGTGTTCCGGAACCAATCAGAGAGGATAAGGTCAGTTCCATAACAGAAGAATTAATGGAGATTATATCTGTTAAGGAAGACGCAGTGCCTTCTGTGGTTTCTTCAAAAGCACCCAGGAAAATTATTAGTTTGGGCAAGTATGCAGGATATTTGAAAATAACCGCGCTTTTACTGGCAATTACTTCTGCTGTAGCCATTGCCGCAGCAAAGTTAAAGCCAAGACAGGCAGGCAATTTTTCTGCCGGACAAGTTTTATACGATGCTTCCCAGGATATCAATAGTGCTTTGGACCAGATGAAGATTGAAAAAAGGGAAGCTAAAACAGCAACGGATGTGGATACCATGAAAAAAGTGGTTGCCATTAATTTTTTAGGTACAAGCGACAGCAAAACCAATGAAAAGGTTCTGGAACTGCTGTCTGAAAACGGACAGAAAGCCACCTTTATGGTATCAGGAATAACGGCGGCAGAGGATACGGAATTTGTTCTTAAAGCAAAAGAAACAGGGAACAGGATCGGCAGCAGCGGATTAAAAGGAGAGAAGGAACTGGCAACGCTTTCTCAAGAGAAACTGATTGAAAATCTTGCAAAAACAAATCATATCCTATACCAGGTTACAGGAGAGATGCCAGGGATGGTGCAGGGGATTCTTCCTCATAGCTCAAAGGAATTTTTGGAAGCGGCTTCTGCATGTGGATATGAATACGTGTCTGAGAGCAGGAAATTTCTTAATTATCAGAGTTTTTCCAGTTATGAGCAGGCACTTGATTATGTGAAGGGCTTAAAGTGGGGAAGCATGCTCACCATTAAAATGTCAGGAATTCTGGATGAGACGGAATATACCAAAGAAGTGGAAGAAGTCTCCACACAGGAAGACAGTGACAATTCCTTAAATGAGAGTGAAGAAAAAGAGAAAAACGAAAAAACTGAGGAGGAGCGCCTGCTTCAGGTGGTGGACTGGCTGTCAAAAGCCCTGGTGGAAACCGGATATGAAACCGTGTTTGCAGAGGAGATTTCCCAATATCAGGATGAGGACTTTGCCATGGATTTTTCTGAGCTAAGAGAGAAAAATGGCGGAAAGCTTTCTGATATTCATACCATGGGAGGCAGGGACAGTAAAGTGGGCCTTACCTTCAGAGGAATAGGCAGCCGGGAAAATGTGGAGAGGGTTTTACTGCTTCTGGAAGAAAACCATATAAAGGCCACCTTTTTTGCTACCGGAAGGGAACTGGAGGAATATGAAGACACGGTAAGAGAAATCATTGCCAAAGGCCATGAAATCGGAAACGGTGGCTTAACCGGAAAAGATTTGTCTGACATGGATTTTTCCGGCATATGTTTTGAAATATATAAAACTGACAAACTGTTAAAGGAGAAATATGGCGTCAATACAAAGCTGTTCATGCCTGTTTATGCAAAGTATAATGATCTGGTGCGGGAAGCAGCTTCAACTCTTTCTTATGAACTTGTTACATATTCTAAAAATCCTATGGCAGAAGGAAGGTCCATAGATGAAATAAAAACATATTTTAGAAAAGGGATAGGAAAAGGGGAAATTATCCACCTCAGGCTGGATATCAGTAATGATGTGGGGGAAGTAACAGAATACGTACTGTCGAATCTGGGTAAAAAAAATTACAGTGTTTCTTTTCTGCAGGATATGATAAATAAAATACAGGACACTTCTTATGCATCTCTTTCCCCTTCCCCTGAAAACCCAAGGGAAGCGGTCAGTTCCATTGATTTTGATAAAATACGCCAGGATAACCAGGGGCGGAAGGCAGAGACGATCTATACTGTGCACAGCACCAGCCAGGAGCTTTCCTTCACTTTTTCCGGGATCAGCCGGACAGAGGTCTTGTATGATGTCCTGAATAAGATGGACCAGATTCAGGGAAAAGGCACGTTTTTCGTGACCAGTGAAGAGATCGACCAGAATAAGGAAGAGATCAGACAGATATTGAGCCGGGGGCATGAAATCGGGCTCTGCCTCACGGGGAAAAGCGGAAATGATTTTAAGTCTGTGTATCAAAGTCTTACCGGCATGCAGGAAAGATTGAGTAAGGAATTTGGAGTACAGCCTGTTTTAGTCAGATATCCTTATATGGCGGAGATTACAGGTGAGGTGTCGGAAGCCATTGCAAGCGCGGGCTGCACCCTGGTATGGCAGGATCTTTCCATGGCAAATTCCAAAGTTGGGCCAGATGGAACCTTGGAAACGGTCATATCCAGTTCCTTTAACGCAGGCAATATATCTGCCAGAAGAGGTTATATTGTATATTTTCGCATGGATTACTATAGTGACAAAGATCTCATAGGGAATTTGCTTCTGGATGTTTATAAGAACCGTGTTTTGACAAACTCCTATGAGGATGGGATCGAAAACAACGGATCAAGGTACCGCATTGTCAGCGTGGGAGAATTGAGGAACAGTCCGGGATTGTACCAGTACCCTGTAAAGGAAGCTGATTATACAGCCGGAGTGGGTGATATTGCTCCAGGGCATATGGCCTGGTTTACGGATGAGGAAAAGTTCAAAACCATAAAGGAACGGTATGTAGGAAGCCCTGATTACAGCGATGAAAATGTACTGCCTGGATTTTCCCCGGGAGAACTGAAGCTGACAGATATGACCGGACGGTTTACAAATGAAAAGGTGCTTTTTTTAACCTTTGATGACTGGGGATCTGATAAGCCGGTCAACCAGATCCTGTACGTACTGAGAAAATACGGGATCAAGGCCAGCTTTCACATAAGGACCAATCGTATCGAGGAAAACCCCAACCTGCTGAGGGCCATTGCTGCGGAAGGTCATGATGTTGGAACCCATACGGATAGTCATCTCCCTTATGCTATTTATGACCAGATCAAATCCAGGCGGGAGAAGAGGCCGTTTTATAACTCCTTAAGCAGTGAAGAGGAGACAGAAAGAATGGCGGATCTGGTTCTGTCTTACAGAAAACTCAGTTCCGTTGTGGGAGACATGGCAACCGACGGCAGGCCTGTACTGACAAAGGTGTTCCGCCCACCCACCCTGGCTATGAGCAAAAACGGCATGGAAGCTATATTTGATATGGGATTTGAATACATTCTAAGCGGTGACTTCAGCAGCCATGATTACGATGCAAAGACACCCCGGGAGCTGTCTGATGAGCTGTTAAAGGGCATCAGGAGAGGTGACGGCTCCAGATATTCTCTGCAAAATGGAAGCGTGATAATCCTGCACATGTCCGATGATTTCAATGGGCCTTCTGCTGATCCTGATATTACGGCAAAGGCACTTGATACTGCGATTCCTGCATTGCTCAGTCAGGGATACCGGTTTGACAAAATAAGCAATTATTTGTCGAAACCATTAGAGAAAAAGGCTGCGCCTGCTGAGGCCGCCGCGAAGGAAACTCAGAAAGCAACTGCCAGTGAATTGAATAGGGATGAAAAAGAAAATGAATCTTCACCACAATAAAACAGAAAAAGGACGGATTTCAAAAGAGGTTCTTGCAGAGTTAAAAGAAGACAGAAGGTTACTGTCCAATGTTCCGGATAAGACCCATGTGAGGACCAATACAGACAGAAGGGGAAAAACATTTAAAAGCGGCAATATCAATGATTATATTGCACAAAAACAGTCAGGATTAAGGTACAAGATTGATTATGATGTGGAAGTAGTCTGCGTTTCCGGAAAAAAGAAGGAAAGAATGGTATGCAAAGGCCTGGATATTTCCATGACGGGAATTTTATTGAATATACCTTCCAAAGAAACTATGGATATTTTAAAGAAAGCGGATCAAATCCTGCTGAAATTTGAAATTATCCCTGGGACACTGCCTGAGGGCCTGGAAATGAAGGTCAAAATAAAGGCGTCTGTTGCCAGGTGGCAGCTGCTGAAGGATTCCTCTTACAACTGCGGATTTCTCTTTAAAATTCCCCTATCCCTTTATTCAGCAAAGAAAAGGGGTAAGTATATGCTGATGATATCCAGCATGCTGCTGTTTTTTATCAGCGCATTTGTAATTCTGATGCGCGCGGAAAGCGTGATTTACTTTAAATTTAATAAATTGCTGTATTTGTACAGCATTATGGCTGCCGTGTTTTTACTCAGCCGCTATTTGTTCGGGGCATTATATCGGGAAGTTCCTCTGGATATTAATTTTACACCGGGAGTGACAATACTGATCCCCTGCTTTAATGAGGAGCAGTGGATTCAAAAAACCATTCTTAGCTGCATAAACCAGGACTATCCTGTGGATAAGATAGAGGTTATTATCATTGACGACTGCTCCAGCGATAAGTCTTTGGAAAAGATAGAAGAGGTTGTCCAGAGACTTTACCGGGAGGGGGAGCAGTTTGAAACCAGATCCAGACTGAAATACATAGCTTTAAACAAAAATGCAGGAAAAAGAGAAGCTCTTGCTGCAGGCGCCCGGGAAGCAAAACATGAGCTTCTGGTGTTTGTTGATTCAGACAGTTTTTTAGATCCTTTTGCCATCAGGAACCTGGTGCAGCCATTTAAGGATCCAAAGATGGGAGGGGTGTCCGGAAGAACGGATGTGGCCAATACCTATACCAACGGCCTGACAAAGATGCAGGCTGTCAGATACTATATCGCCTTCCGGATTATGAAAGCGGCGGAAGCCTATTTTGACGTGGTTACCTGCCTGTCAGGTCCTCTCTCCTGCTATAAAAAGCAGCTTGTCATGGACAATATGGAACGCTGGCTGAATCAAAGCTTTTTAGGCCAGAAAGCGACCTTTGGGGATGATCGTTCCATGACCAACTTTATTTTAAGGCACCACAGGACTTCTTACCAGGACAGTGCGGTCTGTCAGACCATAGTGCCAAACAAGTACCAGGTGTTTTTAAAGCAGCAGATGAGATGGAAGCGTTCATGGCTGAGAGAATCTTTAATTGCAGGAAGCTTTATGTTTAAAAAGGAACCATTTGCCGCTGCCCTTTTTTATATAGGCCTGCTTGTGCCTGTTATGGCTCCTGTTGTTGTTTTGTATAATCTGGTTTATGTTCCTGTTACCCGCCATGTGTTCCCAACCACATTTTTGGTTGGCCTTCTCTTGATGGCATTTCTCATGAGTATGGCCCAGCTGCTGCTGCGCAGAAGCACTACCTGGATTTTCGGCCTGGCCTTCTGCCTGTACTATGAAGCGGTTTTACTTTGGCAGATGCCAGTGGCCTGGGTTACTTTCTGGAAATCCACATGGGGCACCAGGATGACCCAAAGAGATGCAGATGAAAAGCGCAGGAAAGAGGAGAAGAGGAAGGGGACAACACAGAAAAAAGCAGGGTGATGGCCGGCGGATTGAAATGAAGGAGTCTTATGAAGGTGGTTAAATTATCAAAGGATCAGAGAAAAACAATAGGGAGCGTGATACAGGCAATCATTCTGGCAGTGCTTCTTGTACTTTTATTCCGTGCTTTTTTCATGGCCAATCGGTACATTCCTTTTCAGGAGGAAGAACGGGTAAAACAGGGAGATCCGGGTTTTATTGCTTTGTCTTATTTTGGAGTGGATCGGGATGGAACTTCGACTTTAATCAGCACCCAAAGGCTGGAGGAACATATCAATGCCTTAAAGCGCAATGGATATGTTACCATATCCCAGAAAGACATAATGGAATATTACAGCAAAGGAACTCCTTTGCCTGAACATTCCCTGTTCCTGATGTTTGAAGATGGAAGGCGGGATACGGCTGTCTTTTCTTCTAAAATATTAGAGAAGTACAATTACTTTGCCACAATATTGAGCTATGGCCAGAAATTAGAAGGCAAGGATGACGCCTTTTTATTGCCTGAAGACTTGGAAAAGCTTAAAGAATCCAGTTTTTGGGAATGGGGGACCAATGGCTACCGCCTGTCCTACATTAACGTGTTTGACCGGTATGATCACTATCTGGGAGAATTGAACCTTCAGGAGTTCAATGATATGCGTCAATATCTGGGAAGAAATTACAATCAGTACCTGATGGATTATATTCGCGATGAAGAATCCATTCCCAAGGAGACCCAGGGACAAATGAAGGAACGGATAAGCAAGGATTATCAATTGATGGAAAATGTGTATACAAATAAATTGGGAGGGCTTCCGGTTCTTTATGTTTTAATGCATGCCAATACAGGAAGATTTGGAAACCACGAAAAAGTGAGCCAGGTCAATGAAGAATGGATCAAAAAATTCTTTTACATGAATTTTAACCGGGAGGGGGATTCTAAAAATGACAGAGAGACCAACCGGTATGACTTGACCAGAATGCAGCCTCAGACTTACTGGTATCCCAACCATCTGTTAATGAGAATCAAAGCTGATACAGGCAGGGATATGATTTTTGAAGAAGGGGATAAAAAAAGAAAGGCTGATTGGGAAATTCTCAAAGGAGCCGGGGAATTTAGGGACAGCCAGATCGTTTTGACTTCTGAACCGGAAGGTCATGGCCTTTTGCGGCTGGAAGAGAGCAGGACATTCCAGGACCTTTCCCTTTCCGTTGATTTGAAAGGAAACATCCTGGGGATACAGAGAGTCTGTTTAAGGGCAGGGGATGCCCTGGAAAAGTCCGTGATAATAGAGCTGAAGAATAATGTGTTGTCCGTCTATGACAATGGTTCCTCTATTTATGAAACAGATCTGGCAGAATTCGATGGGAAGGTATTTAAAACAGTCAGGGAAGATGAACTGGAAGCTTTAAAGGGAGCGGAAACTTTATACAAAAACAACAGCCAGCTAAGCTACAATATAGAAGAGGTAAAGGCGGAAATTAAACAAAAGGAAGAGTCTGATTTGCCGGATAAGGATTATGTTCCGGATTTTCAAATCAATGAAAGTGGCAGCCGGAAGCTTGATATCACCTTAAAGGGCAGCCATCTTTCCATTGATATTGACGGAAGAAATGCGGTATCAGACCTGGCAGTAACCAATGCGCAGGCCGGCGCCCTTTATTTGGAGTCGGCATTTGAAAACTTTGGTTACAGTCAGAGAAATATTGCAGACAATGTTTACGACGGCGTTTTTGAAAATCTACTGATCAAAGATGACAGCGGGAATGTACTTTATGATAATCAACTGAAGGGAGGGGAACTGGTCTTTTATGGAATCAGAAAAACCTGGAACCGGATTATTAACTGGTTTATCAAAACATTGTAATAAAGCCGGCTGCATGGCACTTCTTGGTCTTCTGGGCTGTATACTGCTTCTTGCAGGATGTACAGGAAGAAAAAGGGAGATGCGGGGAGTGGAGGCAGAAGGAGAAATTCAGCAAGAGGCTTCTGGCTTTGTGGGGAGCCATGGAGACAGCACAGGCGCCGCAAATAAAAAGATCCATGTCTGGGCAGTCTATTGGGATAATAAAGAGATCTTAAAGAAAATGGAAGCTTTAAAGGAAGACGTGGAAGGAGTCAGTTATTTTGCCGTATATTTTGACAGCGGAAAAAAGATGTTTCTGCCAGAGGGCGTCATGGATATGAAAGCGGCCATAGAAGAGAGCAGTAAGGAAAGAAAGACGAATAGTTATTTGACCTTTGTAAATGATCTGTTAAAAGAGGGAGGAGGTTCTTCTCTTAAGGACAGAGAACTGCTTTATCATCTTTTGTCTTCAAAAGAATCCAGGGAAGAGCATATAAAAGAGATCTTGAAGATGACGGAGCAGGGAGGTTTTGACGGAATCGAAATAGATTATGAGGCGATAAAAACGGATATGGAGCTTTGGAAGCTGTTCACTTCATTTGTCAATGAATTGTATGGAAAGGTTTCTGAGAAGGGGCTGAAGCTGAGAGTGGTTTTGGAACCGGGAGCACCAGTAGAAAAATTAGGCTTTATAAAAGGGCCGGAATACGTTTTTATGTGTTATAATTTATATGGCTATAATACGGAGCCGGGGCCAAAGGCGGATAAGGACTTTTTGATTTCCATGGTGGAAAAAGGAAAGTTTGTGCCGGGAGAAACTTGCTTTGCCGTAGCAAACGGCGGTTTTGATTTTATAAAAGACTCTGGAGAGGCAGAGCAGATTTCAACAGAAGAAGCCTGGAAAAGGCAGAAACAAGCAGGAGAAAAGGCCGTCCGCCGTGATGAAAAAAGCGGCTGCAAGGTTTATTCCTATTGGGATAACAAGGGTCAGGAGCATGAAGTCTGGTATGCTGATGATGAAACTTTGACTTTCTGGTATGATATTTTAGAAGGCTCAGGAGCAAAACAAATATCTTTGTGGAGACTTGGTGGTTAAAGGTTGACAGAGAAAAAAAAGTATGATATACTGCTTCAGTATAATTGCGCGCCAATACCCGGTATATCGGATACTCCAGCCATTACTTGGTATAAGGTGAGACTTAAAAACTAAAGGAGGAAATCACCATGATTTCAAAGGAAAAGAAAGCTGCTATTATTGCAGAATATGGCAGAAAAGCTGGCGACACAGGTTCACCAGAAGTACAGATTGCAATTCTGACAGAAAGAATCACAGAATTGACCGATCACCTTCAGAAGAACCCAAAAGATCATCATTCCAGAAGAGGACTTCTGATGATGGTTGGTCAGAGAAGAGGTCTTCTTGATTATTTAAAGAAGACAGATCTGGAAGGCTATCGTTCCTTAATCGAGAAGTTAGGAATCAGAAAATAATAAACCATTTAGGGTGGAGAACTTCTCCACCCTATCTGTCTATTAAGAAAAGAATATTAAAAGTAGAAGCATTCCCCGAGACCGCTGATGTGCGCGTAATAAGCAGAGCCAAGAGGCGGGAAGGGGTTACGGATATGCAAGCATATCCGTAACCCCTTCCAGTCTTTTGGCGAACAACCGCGAATGAGGGACTGAAAGTCCCGAATTTGCGGTTGTGGATTCTGCCAAAGGCAGAATCTGCTTATTCTCCCTGGCAGGGCGCATAAGCAAACTTTTTTAATTGCGCGCAGATCAGTAGTTTCGGCGTCTTCTACTGTTAATATAAATTATTAATCCAATTAAAGGAGATACCAGTATGTACAAGAGTTTTAGTATGGAACTGGCCGGCAGAACATTGACCGTTGATGTCGGCAGAGTAGCAAAGCAGGCTAGCGGCGCAGCACTCATGCACTATGGTGATACCGTAGTATTAGCCACAGCAACTGCTTCTGACAAACCAAGGGATGGAATTGATTTCTTCCCTCTGAGCGTGGAATATGAAGAGAAATTATACGCCGTAGGAAAGATTCCAGGCGGCTTTAACAAAAGAGAGGGAAAAGCCTCTGAGAACGCTATTTTGACTTCCCGCGTCATTGACCGTCCCATGAGACCCCTGTTTCCCAAAGATTACCGCAACGATGTGACCTTAGACAATATCGTTATGTCCGTAGACCAGGACTGCAGTCCGGAGCTGACAGCCATGTTAGGTTCCGCCATTGCTACCTGCATTTCCGATATTCCCTTTGACGGTCCCTGTGCGTCCACCCAGATCGGCCTTGTAGACGGAGAACTTGTGGTCAACCCGACCCAGGCCCAGAAGCAGGTATCCGACATGGCGCTTACGGTTGCTTCCACAAGAGAAAAGGTTATCATGATCGAGGCCGGAGCCAATGAGGTGCCGGAAGATAAGATGATCGAAGCCATTTTCAAAGCTCATGAAGTAAACCAGGAGATCATCAAATTCATTGATACCATTGTAGCTGAATGCGGAAAACCAAAACATGAATACACCAGCTGCGCAGTGCCGGAAGAGCTTTTTGCAGCCATCAAGGAAATCGTAACCCCGGAAGAAATGGAGGTTGCCGTATTTACCGATGAAAAGCAGGTAAGAGAAGAAAACATCCGTAAGATCACCCAGAAACTGGAAGAAGCCTTTGCAGAAAAGGAAGAGTGGCTGGCCGTATTAGGGGAAGCCGTTTACCAGTACCAGAAAAAGACTGTCCGCAAGATGATCTTAAAAGACCACAAGCGTCCTGATGGCCGTGCCATGGATCAGATCCGTCATCTGGCAGCAGAAATTGATATGCTTCCAAGAGTTCATGGTTCCGCCATGTTCACCCGCGGCCAGACCCAGATTTTAAATATCTGTACCCTGGCTCCGCTGTCAGAAAGCCAGAGATTAGACGGCATCGATGATATGGAAACATCCAAGAGATATATGCACCACTACAATTTCCCGTCCTTCTCCGTGGGAGAGACAAGGCCTTCCAGAGGGCCGGGACGCCGGGAGATCGGTCATGGCGCGCTGGCAGAGAGGGCATTGATCCCTGTTCTTCCTTCTGAGGAAGAATTCCCCTATGCCATCCGTACTGTTTCCGAGACAATGGAATCCAATGGTTCCACCTCTCAGGCAAGCATTTGCTCCTCCTCCATGTCCTTAATGGCGGCAGGTGTTCCCATTAAAGCGGCCGTTGCAGGCATTTCCTGCGGTCTGGTTACCGGAGATACGGATGACGATTATATCGTTCTCACCGATATCCAGGGACTGGAAGATTTCTTTGGCGATATGGACTTTAAGGTGGGAGGCACCCATAAGGGAATCACTGCCATCCAGATGGATATTAAAATCCATGGCCTTACAAGACCTATCATTGAGGAAGCCATCCGCACCACCAGAGAGGCAAGACTCTACATCCTTGATGAGGTTATGGCAAAAGCCATTGCAGAGCCACGTAAGGAAGTGGGCAAGTACGCTCCAAAGATCGACCAGATTTCCATTGATCCTCAGAAGATCGGAGATGTGGTTGGCAAGCAGGGTAAGGTGATCAATAAGATCATCGAAGAGACCGGCGTTAAGATCGATATTTCCGATGATGGAAATGTATCCGTATGCGGAACTGACCAGACCATGATCGACCGTGCCATCCAGATCATAAAGAGCATTGTAACTGAGATCCAGGCAGGCCAGATCTTCACAGGTAAGGTTGTGAGGATCATGAACTTTGGCGCTTTCGTTGAGCTGGCTCCCAACAAGGATGGAATGATCCACATTTCCAAGCTGTCTGAAAAGAGAGTGGCAAAGGTTGAGGATGTGGTCAACATCGGCGATGAAGTGACTGTTAAGGTCATGGAAGTCGACAAGATGGGCAGGATCAACTTAAGCATGAAGCCGGGAGATTTATCGGCAAAAGCGGAAGACAAGAAAGAAGAAAAAGAATCAGAATAATACAGCTATGCCATAAGACAGACAGCAGACAGATTCATATCCATCTGCTGTCTGCTTTTTTGTCTGAGCCAAAAGAGGGATGAAGCTTGATTTTTCATTGGAACAGTTGTATGCTTTTCAGTAAGTCACTTAGAACAAGAGGGGGGTACCATGGAAAAACAGACTTTGGCAGAAATTGCCGCTCAGAAGCTGCTGCAGATAATCCAGGAAAAGGGGTATGCCCCAGGAGACAAGCTTCCTACTGAGGCAGAGCTGTCTGAGACCCTGGAGGTGGGGCGCAATACCATCCGTGAAGCCTTGAGAATCCTGATGTCCCGGAATATTGTCACCATCCGGCAGGGATCCGGAACTTTTCTGTCAGATAAAAATGGTGTGGCCGATGATCCTCTGGGTTTTACTATGATAGAAGACAGGAGAAAGCTGACAGAAGACTTAATCCAGATCCGGGTTATGCTGGAACCTCCCATTGCAGCCCTGGCAGCTCAGAATGCGGCTCCAAAGGATATTAAGTGTCTGGAACAGATACTTCTGGATTTGGAGAACATGATGGAAAACCGGGAGGATTATTCAGAAAAGGATTCCCAGTTCCATGCTCAGATCGCCAATTGCAGCCATAATCTGGTCATGGCAAATTTGGTGCCTGTGATTACGGATGGGATCCGTATTTTTGCAGACTCTGTCCGGGAAACAGAGTATAAGCAGACTCTTTTGTCCCATCGCAGGATATACGAAGCGATCAGGGATAGAAAACCTGTGGAAGCACAACAGGCAATGCATTTCCATTTGATGTATAACCATAACCGTTACAGGGAAGAAGACCGGTAAAAAAGCCGATTTACAGGTTTCGATCAGTAAGGGAAGATTTAAAACGAGAAAATGGCAAATATTCATGGGATGAATATTTGCCATTTTCTCGTTTTTTTCTTGACTTATTCCTGTTAATGCGATTATAATATTAATATTCATGGGACGAATATTTGCGCTATAATCGTCATTTTTTCCGGGAGGTCAAAACATTGGAACAATTATATGATGTACTCATTATCGGCGGTGGGGTAATTGGAAGTGCAATTGCAAGAGAAATGTCCAGATACAGCTTGAAAATAGGTGTTTTGGAAAAAAATCCGGATGTATGCTGTGAGACCAGCGGGCGGAATTCCGGAGTGGTCCACGGAGGATTTGCCTATGACACCGGTTCTCTGAAAGCAAGACTGTGCGTGGAAGGGAACAAAGACATGGGACGACTTTCAGAAGAACTGGATTTTTCCTTTCACCGCTGTGGAAAGGTTCTGGTAGGAAATACGCCGGAGGATTGGGAAGCGCTGAAGCGGACTGTGAAGCAGGGCCAGGCCAATGGAGTAAAGGGCCTGGAGCTTGTGGGCAAGGAGCATCTGCATGAACTGGTGCCTGCTGTTGTAGGGGAATTTGCCATGTATTCTCCAGAAAGCGGGATCGTGGATCCCTTTGGATATACCATTGCACTGGCTGAGAATGCCTGGGCCAATGGTGTGGATTATTTCTTTGACTGTGAGGTAACAGCCATTGGGAAGGATCCGGACAGCAACTATGTAATTACTGCCTCAGGCAAAAGGTTTTTCACCCGCTGGGTGGTAAATAGCGCGGGCCTGGGATGCGGGAAAATATCGGAGCTTTTAGGAATCAAAGGTTATAAGATCATAGGTTCCAAGGGGGATTATATCATCCTGGACAAAAGGACCGGCCCTTTGCTCCCAATGCCGGTATATCCCGTTCCCAGCAACACCTATATGGGAATCCATGTGACCAATACAACCGATGGCAATGTTATTGTCGGGCCAAATGCTGATGTGACTGAGAATTTTTCATATTATGGGGTATCAGGAGAAAATATGGACTATTTAGCAGAAAGTGCCTCAAACTTGTGGCCCTGTATCCATAAGCAGGATTATATCCGTAATTATTCCGGGATCCTTCCCAAATGGGTAGATGAAAGCGGAGCGATCCAGGATTTTAAAATTGAGGTTCAGGATGATGTGGCGCCCCGTGCCATAAACCTGGTAGGAATGGAGTCGCCGGGGCTGACCGCCGCAGTTCCAATTGCCCGCTATGCCCTGGGACTTATGGCAGAGCGGGAAAAGCTGACCCTTAAGTCTTCCTTTCATCCCACACGCAAAGGGATTGTGCGTTTTGCAGAGCTTACAAAAGAAGAGCAAAACCTTAAAATTCTGGAGAATCCTGATTATGGGGAAGTGATCTGCCGCTGCGAAAAGGTGACAAAAGCGGAAATCCTTCAGGCAATCCATAACCCTCTGGGAGTTGATACCTTAACCGGGATCAAATACAGGACCCGTTCCATGATGGGACGCTGCCAGGGCGGTTACTGCCAGATGCGCATTGCACAGCTGCTGGAGCAGGAACTGGGAAAGAAAGAAGATGAAATCCAATATGCCAGAAAAGGCTCTTATATGTTCTTTGGCAAAGTGCGTCAGGAGGTGGAGTCATGGAAGGAAAATTAAAAGAAATCCCAACAGTGGCAGCAGATGTGGTGATTATAGGCGGAGGGCCTGCAGGACTGGCGGCAGCAGCGGAACTTCACCATAAGGGAATCCGTAATTTAGTGATCATTGAGAGGGAAAAGCAGCTGGGAGGAATCCTTCGTCAATGCATTCACGACGGATTTGGCTTAACCCGCTTTCAGACCGCTTTAAGCGGGCCTGAATATGCCCAGGGTTTTATTGACACCATAGAAGCGTTAAATATTCCTTACATAACCGATGCAACAGTGCTGGAGGTGACCCGTGATAAGCTGGTGACGGCTGCTTCCAGGGAAGGCCTGATGCAGTGGCAGGCAAAGGCTGTGATCCTCACCATGGGGTGCCGGGAACGTACAAGAGGAGCCATTGGAATTCCGGGAGAACGGCCTGCCGGCGTATTTACGGCCGGCGTTGCCCAGGCTTATATGAATCTTTTTAATACCATGCCTGCCAGGGAAGTGGTAATTCTGGGATCAGGAGATATTGGCATGATCATGGCGCGAAGGCTTACCCTGGAAGGGGCCCATGTAAAGGCTGTATTTGAGATTCAGTCTTATCCCAGCGGACTGCCCCGGAATATTGAGCAATGCTTAAATGACTACGGAATCCCTTTGTATTTGAGCCATGGCATAACTGAAATCCATGGAAATACCAGGCTTACCGGGGTTACTGTTTCCCAGGTGGATGAGAATTTTACGCCCATTCCGGGCACAGAAAAGGAATACCAGTGTGACACCCTCATTCTTTCCGTAGGTCTGATCCCGGAAAATGAATTGTCCCTGGATGCGGGAGTCATCCTGGATGAACGGACCAGAGGGGCCTATGTAGACGAATATTACCAGACAGCAGCAGAAGGAATATTCGCAGCCGGAAACGTCCTTCACGTTCATGATCTGGTTGATTTTGTGTCTCTGGAAGCGGAGAGCCTGGCTGATTCGGTGGCTGAATACGTAAAAAAAGGCCCCTTAAATCCGGCTGCCATTCCTGTGAAACCAGATTCCAATATCTCCTATACAGTGCCTCAAAGGGTCAGCGGAACGAGAGATTTTACCTTGTCTTTGAGAGTAAAAAGACCCATGAAGGACTGCCGCATTGTTGTGCGCCAGGCTGGAAAGGAAGTGGCTGTTAAAAAGATGAAAAAAGCCATACCAGCGGAAATGATCCGCCTGGGCATTTCTCATGAAAAGCTGGTATCCGGTTCAGATTTGGAGGTGTGTGTGGAATGCTGAAGGAATTTACCTGCATTATCTGCCCCAATGGATGCGGGATAAGCGCGGACATAGAAATAAAAGAAGACGGTAACAGTCTGATACGGTCCATAGACGGGGCGCTTTGCCCCAGGGGGGAGACTTATGTGAGGCAGGAACTGACTGACCCACAACGTAATATTGCCACCTCAGTTCTGGTAAAAGGGGGAATTCTGCCCTTGGCAAGCGTGCGCCTGACAGAACCCATTCCAAAAGACAGGATCTTTGATGCAATGGAAGAGATAAAAAGATGCAGTCTGACGGCTCCTGTGAAAGCCGGAACGGTTGTGGTAAAACATATTCTTGGATATGATGCAGATGTCATTGTGACAAAATCCGTGCCGGCCGGCGAACTGCTGAAATAGGCGGGGGCCGGATCATATGATGGCAGCCGTAAAACAAAATTTGTTTTACGGCTGCTTGTGGTGCAAAGATGAAATAAACCTGTTAAATGAAATAATCAGGAAATTGTTTTTTAAGCATAGGCTGATCAGCAAGTGCCGTGGAAATGTGCCGGATCATTGCCTCGGAAGCCATTTTTTTATCCCCTTCTTCAATGGCTTTGCAGATGGCGGTATGGTCATTGATGACACGGTCCGACACATTGATCTGGTAACTGAGTTTTCTCTGACGGTCAAAGTGAGGCATAATGGTCTGCATGGTATCATAGATAAAGTTCATTCCGCACATATCATAAAATTCTTTATGGAAAGCAATATCCAGAGCCAGAAATTTTTCAAAATTCTCTCTTGGTCCGTTGGACGCATAATCCTTTTGAAGCGTTATATAATCATATAAATTGTCCAGGTGCTCCTGGGTAATAAAATCACAGCTCATTTCTGCCAGAGGCCCCTCTATCATCTTTCTCATGGTGCATACCTGTTCTACGATATTACAATCAATCAGAGAAATAAAAATCCCCTTTTGAGGGTAGCTTTCGATCAGATGGCCGTTGGTCAGTGAAAGAATGGCTTCTCTTACCGGAGTACGGCTGATGTTTAACTCCTTTGAAATCTCTATGTCAGAGATTTTTTGTCCTGGTGCAAACTCCAGGTTGATGATCTGATCCAGAAGAAACCGCAAGGCATATTCACGAGCGGATTCTCCCGGGTTTTGAGTGAATTTCTTTGTCATTTCAGTGCTCCTTTGCATTATGGTGATGTCTCGGAAAATCTGTAAGTATGAGTATTTTAAACAAAAGATAAATATATTACTTGAAAAGAAAAATAGAGCAACGGGTATAGTATACTGTATAATTCGTGGTTTTACCATGGATGAAAATAATAAATATGAATAAAAAAATACATGATAATTACGTAGAAAATGGAATGTATAGTTGAAATGCATAAAAAGTAAATACTTTCAATAGATAAAATAGACAAAATTCTTGTTAAAAATTTATTTATTATTGCTTTTTATACCTACTAGTAGTATACTGAGGCAATAAAAATATATTACATACGGATTAATATATTTTTAAACCATATTCAAATGAATTAACAATGTGTAAGAGGAGGATTACAACATGAGAAGGATGAAAAAAGTTTTATGCATGGCAATGGCGGTCGGTATGACTGTCTCATCCCTGGCCGCCTGTGGAAGCGGTCCGTCAGGAACCACTAAGGCTGCGGCGGCAGGAGAAACTCAGGCAGGAGCTAAATCCACTGCTACGGGAGCTCCCATCAAGGTTGGAGTATCCAATATGGTAACAGGTCCTATGGCAGCAGGCGGAATTCGCATGAAGCAGGCCATAACCATGGCGTTTGAAGAAATAAACGCAAAAGGAGGAGTGCTGGGCGGCAGGCCTTTGGAAATGGTTCTGGTTGATGACACAGGAACCCCTACAGGCGCTGTGAATGCGGTCAATAAGATCCTTGGAGAAAATGTTTCCGTTGCCATTGGCCCCCATACTTCCCCCATGGCATCTGCAACTCAGGAATTGTACCGGAAGGCAGGAGTACCATTTATAAGCGCTGCCACTTCTCCAAAGCTTTTGGACGCACAGAATCCGTACTTTTTCCGCATATCCGTTTCCGATGGATCGGTTGGACCGGCTATGGTGGAGTTTGCCAAGGAGCAATTCGGCACCAAAAAGGTAGGAGCGCTCTATGACACGGATGATTACGGTGTGGCAGCTGACAATGCCACAAAGCAGTATTGTGAAAAAAATGGAGTCGAGTATTATTCCGAAGGCTTTACATCAGGGGATAAGGACTTAACTTCACAGCTTTCCAAGATCAAAGGCTGGGGACCGGATGTGATTTTTGACTTTTCCCACGATGCGGAAGCGGCTTTGATCGTGCGCCAGCTGGACGAGCTGGGCATGGGAGAACTGCCTCACGTTGGGCCAAATGCCCTGGCACAGTCCCAGACTTATGACTTATGTGACGCAAAACAGCTGGAAGGGACTTATGCTTCCACGGACTTTTATGCAGACCAGACCAATGAGACCATGAAGAAATTTTTAGATGATTTTAAGGCTCGCTGGGGAGCAGATGTGGAACGTTATGCAGCTATGTATTATACAGCGGCTTACTTAACGGCCGATGCCATTGAACGGGCCGGCTCCGATAAACCGGAGGATATCCGCAAGGCTCTTTCTGAAACAAAAGATTTTAATGCTGTATTTGGCAAGCTGAATTGCTCCGAACAGGGAGAGATGAACACCAACCTTTACATACTGGAGTTTGACGGGGAAAAGAATATGTCTGTATCCAAGCAGGTATCCTTAAACTGATATACAAAGAGATTGAACCGCACCCGGCAGCTAAAAGCAGCCGGGTGCGTATAATGAGGAGGCACTACATATGCAAGTATTTGTACAGCTGCTCATTACCGGTGTTGCCATGGGCTTTATCTATGCCCTGGTGGGTATTGAGTACACTCTTATCTGGAATGCAACAGGACTATTGAATTTCAGCCATGATAAGTTCATCCTGTTTGGAGCTTATATGTTTGCCGGGACTTATGTGTTAGGTCTTGGGCTTCCGCCGGTATTGGCAATTCTTTTTACTGTCCTTACCATGTTTCTTCTTGGGATTGTCAGCGCGTTTGTAATTTTCAATCCCTTAAGCAGGCTTTCCACCAATTTATTTGCCGTAATCGGAACCGTTATTCTTGGCCGGATCATGATTGAGTCGGTCCGCCTGATCTGGGGACCCCTTCCTTTTACCCTGGACAATTTCTTAAGAGGATCCATTCATTTCGGCTCCGTGGTTGTCTCAAAATCCCATCTGGTGATTATTGTGGTCTGTTCCTTAATTACAGCAGGCTTACAGGTTTTCTTTAAAGCCACAAAGACCGGAAAAGCCATGCGCTGTGTATCGGAAAATAAGACGGCAGCGTCCTTAATGGGGATCAATGTTCCCATGAACATCGCTTTTACCATTGGTTTATCAGCAATTATCTGTGCCACCATCGGAATCCTGGTAATTCCCATATTCAATGTGGAGCTGCAAATGTCCTCCATGATCGGTTTAAAAGGCTTTGCCTCCGGTGTTATCGGTGGTTTTGGTTACCTTCCCGGAGCGATTGCAGGCGGTATTCTTCTGGGTGTTGTTGAAATCTTTGGGAGTATGCTGATCCCGTCTGTTTATAAAGACTGTCTGTCATTTATACTGTTGATCATCTTCCTGCTGATTAAACCATCAGGGATTCTTGGAAATAAACGATAAGGAGGAACGCTATGAAAATCAATAAATCAACAGCATTGATTGCAGTGGCCGCAATTGTTCTGGCAGCGGTTCTGCCCATGTTTATTTCCAATAACTATCATCTGAATTTGATGATCCAGGTGCTGATCAATATCATCATAGTTGTGGGGCTTAATTTCATAACCGGTCTTACCGGTCAGATGAATCTTGGAACAGCCGGCATTTTTTCCATGGGAGCATATACTTCTTCCCTCTTGGCTACGAGGCTTGGGATCAATCCGTGGATCTGCCTGATTGCGGCCATTGGAATGGGATTTTTAATCGGAATGGGTCTGGGTTATCCTTCCTTAAGGGTGTCCGGAGTATACTTAGCCCTTACTACCATTGGCTTTTCTGAGATCGTCCGCATTCTGATGACCAATTTAACAGGCCTGACCGGAGGAGCATTGGGAGTAACGGGAATTCCGCCTTTTTCCATATTGGGCCACAAATTCCAGACAAATAAAGAGATTTATTATCTCTATCTCATCATAGCAGTGATTCTTATCTTCAATGCATACAGGATTGTCAATTCCAAATGGGGACGGGCTTTCCTGGCAGTTAAGGATAATCCGGAGGCAGTGGAAGCAGGAGGCGTAAACATTGCATCCATTAAGATTCTGGCATTTACCCTTGCCGCCGTCTATGCCACCGTGGCCGGCAGCCTTTATGCCCACTACGTTGGTTTTATCAACCCAAGTGCATATAACCTGGAGTATTCCATTAACTACGTTGTCATGCTGGTCATCGGAGGAATCGGCTCTGTGCCAGGCAATGTTCTGGGTGCAATCCTGGTGACTCTTGTGCCGGAATTGTTAAGATTCATGGAAAATTACTATTGGCTGGTATTTTCCATCATTACGCTGCTGTTTGTCATCTTTATGCCAAATGGAATGGTTTCGCTATTTAGAAGCAGGAAGGGAACGGCAAGAGCAGGGAAAGGAGAGCAGGCAAATGGCAGATAACAGGGAAGGAAAATCCATTTTAACTCTAAATCATGTAACAAAACGCTTTTCCGGACTGGTTGCGGTAAATGATCTTTCTCTGGATATGAAGGAACGCACTATCCATGCCCTGATCGGTCCAAACGGAGCGGGCAAGTCAACAGCCATAAATATGATAACCGGTCTTCTGCCCTTAACAGAGGGAGAGATTTACCATGAGGAAACCAAGATAAGTGGTATGAGCGCCCATCAGATCGCCCGGACCAGCTGCAGCCGGACGTTCCAGAATTTAAAATTATACCGTTCCATGACTGTGAAGGAAAACCTGATGATGGGAAATATGACGGACAGAAAGCAAGGATTTATTCCATTTCTGTTTGATATCAAAGCAGCTTACAAGGAAGAAAAGCTCATGAGCGAAAAAGCGGATCAGATCCTGGAGTTTATGGGATTAAAGGATTTAGCAAATGAGTATCCGTCCAATATGCCTTACGGCAAGCAAAAGCTTACGGAACTTGCAAGATCTCTCATGTCGGATCCAAAACTGCTGTTTCTGGATGAGCCTGCCGCAGGGTTAAATCCTTCCGAGCGTGTGGAATTTGTGAATATCATGCTAAAGGTGTTTGATTCCGGCATTGATATTTTCCTCATCGAGCACAATATGGATGTGATCATGAACATCAGCAACTACATAACAGTCATTAACTTCGGAGCAAAGATTGCCGAAGGCACACCGGAAGAAATACAGCAGGATCCGGTGGTGATAAAGGCATATTTAGGAGACCGGTATAAACAGAATATGGCAAGGGGGGCTGGAAATGCTTAAGGTAAATGGGATTGACGTATATTATGGCAAGGTCCAGGCTCTGTTTGACGTATCCATTGAGGTTGGAGATAAGGAAATCGTGTCCATTATCGGAGCCAACGGGGCGGGAAAGACTACCCTGATGAAGTCCATTATGGGAATCAATAAGCCGAAAAACGGCACCATTGAATACAATGGCCAGGTCATAAGCAGCCTTCCTCCCCATAAGGTGGTGAGCAAAAAAATCGTTTATGTTCCGGAGGGCCGGGAAATTTTTCCTAATATGACGGTTCAGGAGAACTTGGAAATGGGCGCCTATTCCATAAAGATGTCAAAGGCTGAAATGGAACGGCATCTGGAAGAACAGTATGCCATCTTTCCAAGGTTAAAGGAACGGGCAAAGCAGAAAGCTGGTTCCATGTCAGGAGGCGAGCAGCAGATGCTGGCAATTGCAAGGGGACTTATGTCTGATCCGGAGCTTTTGATGTTGGATGAGCCAAGCCTTGGCCTTGCGCCGGTAATTGTTGATGATATGTTTGACGTCATTGTCCGTGTAAATAAGGTGAGAAATATACCCATTGCAATTGTGGAGCAGAATGCGTTTATGGCTATGTCCATATCTGACAGAACTTATGTCCTGGAGGTGGGAAACCTGGTTGCAGGAGGAGAAAGCAAAGTACTGATGGATTCAGATGAAATCAAAAAAGCCTATCTGGGAGGCTGATGGCCGGCTGCTGCCGGCATAATCTATGGAGGTAAAGGAAACATGCGTGCGATCTATTTAAAAGAACCATGGAAGGTTTCATGTATTGATATTGAAAAACCGGAACCAAAGGAGGGACAGGCTCTCATTAAAGTACGGGCGGCAGGTATCTGCGGAAGTGATATTGGCGCTTTCCGGGGAACCAACCCCCTGGTATCCTATCCAAGGACCATTGGCCATGAGGTGGTGGGAGAGGTCATATCCATTCCGGAAGATAATAAAAGAGGAATCAAGGCAGGTGACCATGTAATTGTAGATCCCTATCTCTATTGCGGAAAATGCTACCCCTGTTCCATTGGGCGCACCAACTGCTGTACTGATTTAAAGGTCCTTGGCGTTCATGTGGAGGGAGGGATGTCTGATTATATGGTGCATCCCGCGGATATGCTGTGGAAGCTTCCTGAGGATATGCCCTGGGATATTGCGCCTATGGCAGAGCCTCTGACCATTGCCCTTCACGGCATTCACAGGGGAGGCTTAAAAAAAGGAGAGCATGTGGCTGTCATAGGGGCAGGTCCCATCGGTATTCTGGGGGCAATGTCTGCTCTGGCTTACGGGGCGGAGCCCATTGTCATTGACGTTGTGGAGGAGCGCCTTTCCTTTGCAAGGAGTCTGGGAGTAAAGCATACCATTCATTCGGCAAAAGAAAACCTGACAGAAAAGGTGGAGGAATATACAAAGGGGCGTATGGCAGAGCTTGTCATGGAGTGTTCCGGAGCTAATCCGGCAGTCCGTTCTGCCCTGGATATTGTGTCCAATGCAGGCCGCGTTACCCTTACGGGCTGGCCGAAAAAGGAGACCCCCCTTCCCACCGATCTGATCACAAGAAAGGAAATTGATATCAGGGGAGCACGCACCAGCGCCAATGAATTTGAAGAAGCCATTGAGCTGATCCATAAGGGCAGGGTGGATGTGAGAAAAATACTGACCAGAACCGTTACAATGGAAGAGGCTCCGGCAATGATCGCTGATATTGAAAAGAATTCTGGAAATTATATGAAGATAAATGTGATGCTGTAACAGACAGCGGGCTGATACGATTATATTGAAAATGATAATTGGTTGTTGACAAATGAATCATTAGAACGTATAATTGTCTGGATCAAGGACATAAGCATCTGATTTAAAATTGAATATGCTTCATTAAGAGGGAGTAGTTTTAATGCATCATCAACATCCTGACTGTCAGATGGCAGCCTGGTGGTGCATGCCAGACAATGGTTACCAGACTTTTAGTGTATTTATTCTGAACATTTGATATTCTTCAGAATAAATACATTGAAAGTCTTTTTCTTTACCTTTTGGGGCAATAATAAATCAGATGCGGAAAGTACTTATTGATACAGGCTGTCTCAGCAGGACAGCAGAATGGAGGAAAGTTTGAGAGACTGGTATCAGAAAACAGAAGAGGAAGTATTAGCAGAGCTTCGTACATCAATGGAAGGATTAAGCGCAGAGGAAGCTGCCGGACTTCTTACCAGCAAGGGAGAAAATGTCCTGGAGGAAGGAAAGAAAAAAGGCACACTTCAGGTATTTGCTGAGCAGTTCCGTGATCTGCTGGTGGTCATTCTGATTGCAGCGGCCGTCATTTCCATGCTTTCGGGAAATGTAGAAAGCACCATTGTTATTGTGGCGGTCATTGTTTTAAATGCAGTTCTTGGAACGGTGCAGCATGAAAAAGCGCAGAAGTCCCTGGCAAGCTTAAAATCCTTATCATCACCCACGGCCAAGGTGGTCCGTGACGGGCAAAAAATTGAGATTCCTTCAAGAGGTGTGGTTCCCGGAGATATTCTGCTTCTGGAAGCCGGAGACATGGTAGTGGCTGACGGAAGGATCCTTAATAATTATTCTCTGCAGGTCAATGAAAGCTCATTAACCGGCGAATCCACCAATGTGGATAAAGAAGAGGGGATTCTTGAAACAGAAGTCCCCCTGGCTGACCGGACCAATATGGTTTATTCCGGAAGCCTGGTTACTTATGGAAGGGCAGTTGTGGCTGTCACGGGAACAGGAATGGATACGGAGATCGGTAAGATCGCCAGCCTGATGAACGCTACAAAGGAGAAGAAAACACCTTTGCAGGTCAGCTTGGATCAGTTTTCCAGCCGCCTTGCCATGGTCATCATGGTGATCTGTGCTCTGGTGTTCCTGTTAAGCATTTATCGTAAAATGCCCCTTCTGGATTCCCTGATGTTTGCAGTGGCCCTTGCAGTCGCAGCAATTCCCGAGGCATTAAGCTCCATTGTTACCATTGTTCAGGCAATGGGAACCCAGCGGATGGCCAGGGAAAATGCCATTATCAAGGAATTAAAAGCAGTGGAAAGCTTAGGCTGTGTTTCCGTTATCTGTTCAGATAAGACAGGAACCCTGACTCAGAATAAAATGACTGTACAGGAAATTTATGTGGACGGCAAAGTCTGTAAGCCGGATGATTTAAGTCTTCGCAACCAGCTGCACCGGTATCTTCTTTACGATGCGGTGCTGACCAATGATTCTTCCATTGTGGAAGGAAAGGGGATCGGTGATCCCACGGAGTATGCTCTGCTTGAAATGGCGGGCAAAATCAGCTTAAGCCACGATCTCATCAGGGAAATGATGCACCGTCTGGAGGAGCTTCCCTTTGATTCCGACCGGAAGCTGATGAGCACCAAATACCAGCTTCATGGAGTTTCTACCGTACTGACCAAAGGTGCGGTGGATGTGCTGCTGTACCGCACCACCCATATCCGTACCTCAGAGGGAATCAGGGAACTGACGGAAAAGGATAAGGAAGATATTTTTGAGCAGAATATGAGATTTTCAGAGAATGGGCTTCGGGTCCTTGCCTTTGCCTATAAGGAAGTGGAAGAAAACCATGTGCTTTCCTTAAATTCTGAAAACGGTTTTATCTTCATTGGACTTATTTCCATGGTGGATCCGCCGAGAGAAGAGTCCAAGGAAGCGGTGGCAGATGCCAAACGGGCTGGAATCCGGCCGGTCATGATCACGGGAGACCATAAGATCACGGCAACCGCCATAGCAAAACAGATCGGGATTTTTGAAGATGGGGATATGGCTGTAACCGGTGCGGAATTAGACGCCATGACCGATGAAGAGCTGGATTCCAATATTACAAAGACTTCCGTATATGCCAGAGTATCACCGGAAAATAAGATCCGCATTGTGGACGCATGGCAGCGGAGGGGAAATGTTGTTTCAATGACGGGAGATGGAGTCAATGATGCTCCTGCCTTAAAAAAGGCTGACATTGGAGTGGCCATGGGAATTACGGGAACAGAGGTTTCCAAGGATGCTGCTTCCATGATTCTGGCGGATGATAATTTTGCCACCATTATAAAGGCGGTTGCCAACGGCCGGAATGTGTACCGGAACATAAAAAATGCCATTCAGTTTTTGCTTTCAGGCAACATGGCGGGAATCCTTTCCGTCCTTTACACTTCCGTTATGGCTCTTCCGGTTCCCTTTGCTCCGGTTCATTTACTGTTCATTAACCTGCTGACAGACTCCCTTCCGGCTATTGCCATTGGCATGGAGCCTGCGGAGCACGGTCTCCTTAACCGGAAGCCAAGAGATCCGAAGGAAGGAATCCTGTCTAAAGAATTTATGGTTAAGCTATTGATCCAGGGCGGCCTGATCGCCGTATGCACCATGACGGCTTTTCATATTGGTTTAAGACAGGGCAGCGCCTCAACGGCCAGCACCATGGCCTTTTGTACCTTGACCCTTTCCAGATTGTTTCATGGATTTAACTGCAGAAGCCGCCATTCCATTTTCCGGCTGGGCTTTGCAAGCAACTGGTACAGCTTAGGAGCGTTCCTGGCAGGAGTTTCCCTGTTAAGCCTTGTCATGTTTGTGCCCGCCCTTGAAAGGCTGTTTTCCGTAACTCCCCTTTCAGGAGGCCAGATCGGCATTGTGTATGGTCTTGCAATCATCCCTACGGTGATCATTCAGTTTACTAAAGTCATAAAAGAAAACAGGAAGTAATTTCCTGAGGAAAAAGAGGTTCAGCCGTAAAAATATGTTGAACCTCTTTTTTAAAAATGATAAAATACTTCAGTATCTAAAAATTTAATAGAGGAGAAAGGAACGACACATGACAGGACAACTATCATTTAAAGTCAGAAATCGTGGACCGCTGTCCAGGCGGACGAAATTCCAGATTCTTGCCCTGGTGCCGATTTATTTTATTGTTGCAGGTTTTTTACTGCAGCCGTTTGACGGAATCTGGAGAGGTATCATTACCATTGTCAGAGAGCCGGATTTTCTGATAACGGATTATTTTGCCATTGGCGGCGTAGGAGCTGCGTTTGTCAATGCGGGTGTATTAACCTTATTAAGTATTGCAATTGTTTATTTTCTTGGTATGGAGATGAGCGGCCATACTATAACCTCATGCTTTCTCATGTTTGGTTTTTCCTTATTTGGGAAAAATATCATGAACATATGGGCTATCATGATGGGGATTTGCCTGTATTCTTATTATCATAAAACTCCTATAACCCGATATATCTATGTTGGCTTTTACGGGACTTCTCTGTCCCCGATTATTACTCAGATCATGCAGATCGGTAATCTGCACCTGGCTTCCAGACTGATTCTGAGCATTTTTGTTGGGTTGGCAATTGGATTTGTACTTCCGCCTCTGTCCACCCATACTCACTACGCACATAAGGGATATTCTCTTTATAATGTAGGATTTTCCGCCGGCATCATTGCCACGGTCATAGTCTCTTTGATGAAATCTTTTGGAATTACCATAGAGGAAAGGCTGATCTGGTCTGAGATCAGCAATGAGCTTTTTGCAGGGCTGCTCCTGTTTTTGTTTCTCGGCATGATAGTTTTCTCATTTCTGCTGTCAGAGAATGTTGGAAAGCGTTATCTGGCCTTATTGAAAACATACGGCCTCAGCGGAACGGATTATGTAAAAAGTGAGGGATTTGGACCTACCCTGCTTAATATGGGAATTAACGGGATTGCAGCAACCCTGATTCTGGTCATATCAGGAGGCGCTTTAAACGGACCTACCATTGGAGGGATATTCACCATTGTAGGCTTCAGCGCAACAGGAAAACATCTCCGAAACATTCTTCCTATTATGATGGGGGTTATTCTGGGAGGAATGATCCATCACTGGAACATTACGGACCCCAGCGCTATTCTGGCACTTTTATTGTCCACGACCCTTGCGCCCATTGCCGGCGAGTTCGGCGTTGTTGCAGGTCTTATAGCCGGATTTCTTCATTCGTCCGCCGCCCTTAATGTGGGAATTGTTTACGGCGGCATGAACCTTTATAACAACGGCTTTGCAGGAGGTCTTATAGCTACCTTCCTAGTGCCTGTGCTCCAGTCCATCCGGGACAGACAGGCACACGCAAATACCCGTGATGCCTTATAGTTTGTTAAGAGAAAAAGAATGGAACAGAATAAAATTTAAGAACAGGACAATTTGGAAATGTTATATCACATAAAGGATGGGACAGTCACTGCAGGGGGCAGCTTAATCCTGTCGCATATTGATTTTGAAATACATGGCAGGGAAAAAATAGCGGTAGTAGGAAACAATGGGGCCGGAAAAACCACCCTCTTAAGACTGATTGCCGGAGAACTTGAGCTGGACCGGGATGATAAGCGGGGAGGCCCGGGAATCATTAGTTCCAGAAAAGTGACGGTTGGTTACTTAAAGCAGCAGGCGTTTGAGGATAAAGGCAGGACAGTGGAAGAAGAACTGCTGTCCTCCTGCCCTTTTGCAGATTCCTTTTCCATGGAGCGGTATGAGTATGAACGGGAATATGATACCCTGTTTACCGGGCTTGGATTTACAAAGGAAGATAAAAAGAAAAGGCTTTCCCAGTTTTCCGGAGGGGAGCAGACAAAGATTGCCCTTATCCGCCATCTGCTGTTAAAGCCGGACATTCTGCTCCTTGACGAGCCCACCAATCATCTGGATATCCAGGCTGTGGAATGGCTGGAGCAGTATATGAAGCAGTATGATAAAGCAGTGGTAATGGTATCCCATGACCGCTTTTTTCTGGACCAGACGGCATCGGTGGTATATGAGCTGTCAGGAAAAAGGCTTACTAAGTATCCGGGCAATTATACCCATTACCGGGAGGAGAAGAGGAAGGCGGTCAGGATACAGACAAAAGCTTATGAGCGGCAGCAGGAGGAATTGAAACGCTTAAATGATCTGGTGGAGCGGTTTAAGACTAAGCCCAATAAAGCTGCATTTGCCAGGGCAAAGAGAAAGGCAATGGAAAGGATGGGGCAGGCGGTAAAACCGGCGGAGGATGATATCCATATGTTCACCGGCCCTTTGGAGCCGGCTTTTTCAGGCAGCAAATGGGTCTTTGAAGCGGAGCACTTGAAAATCGGTTATGACCGTCCTTTAATGGAGCTGTCCATAAGGATCCGCAGAGGGCAGAAAATTGGGATCCTTGGTCCGAATGGGGCAGGAAAGAGCACCTTTTTAAAAACAGCGGCAGGCCTTATTCCTCCGGTTTCCGGGAAGCATTCCCTGGGAAACCAGATTACCATGGGTTACTTTGACCAGCATTCTTCAGAAATTGATTCTGATAAATCCGTTGCAGAGCATTTTCATGATCTTTTCCCGGCCCTGACGGAAAAAGAGGTCCGCAGCATTTTGGGAGCATACCTGTTTGGAGGAAAAGAGGCAGGAAAGCGGGTAGGCCTTCTTTCAGGAGGGGAAAAGGCCAGGCTTGTCCTTGCAGAGCTTTTACAGAGCAGGCCTAATTTTCTGATCCTGGATGAACCAACCAATCACATGGACATCAGGGCAAAGGAGACTCTGGAATCCGCATTCAAGGCTTATACGGGAACCATTTTGTTTGTATCCCATGACCGTTACTTTTTAAGCCGGGTGGCGGAATCGGTTCTTATATTTGAGAATCAGTCCGCTTTTTATTATCCCTTTGGTTATGAGCATTATCTGGAACGGTGCAGAAAGGCAGAAAAAGGGGAAGGAATCCCAGCCCAGATCAGGGCGGAGGAACAGGCTTTGATTGCCGGAATCCGAGGGGTGCCCAAGGCAGAAAGGCACCGGTTAAGAGAGATACCGGTGGAGGAAGCTTATCTGGATTGGAAGCTTGGCCTGGTTTTAGAGCGGCTTTTGCCTGCAAGGGACCGGGTAATGGAGTTAACCGCATTTATGGAGGTTATGAAGGAACGGTGGCTGGAATCGGAAAACTTCTGGAATGGAGGAGAGTGGGAAGAAGCCGGTCAATATGAAGAACTGAAGGAAGAGCGGCAAAAGGCATGGGAGAACTGGCATGATCTGTGCCTGGAATGGTTTGATACGGCTTATGAGGGACAGATGTAAAAACAAGCCCGGGGAATTAGCGGATGATCCGCCAATTCCCCGGGCTTTTCCTGTAATCTGAAATGCTTCTCTTAATTAATATTTTCCGGAATAATCATAGACAGGTTCTGTTTCCGGATAAAATTCCGGTTCCGTGTTTTTGACGGAAGGAACGTACTCTTCATAAAGGTCTTCTTGTTTTCCGTTTAATTTGAATTTCCCCACTTCCTGCTGCAAAGTCTGGGACTGGGCGGTCAGCTCCTCACTGGAAGCGGAGCTTTCTTCTGCAGTAGCTGCGTTTGTCTGGATTACCGCGGATACTTGTGACAGGCCCTGGTTAATCTGCTCAATTGCCATTACCTGCTGGGAAGAGGAGGTTTCGATTTCCCGGATGGTCAGTTCCACAAGTCTTGATTTTTCTCCCACTTCCTGTAAGATTCTTGCGGCATCGGCTGCCATGTGTTTGCCTTCTGTAACGGCTTCCACGGAATGTACAATGAGGTTTGCCGTTTCCTTTGCCGCTTCCGCGGACTTGGTGGCAAGGTTGCGCACTTCATCTGCCACCACTGCAAATCCTTTTCCCGCGCTTCCGGCCCTGGCTGCTTCAATGGCGGCATTTAATGCCAGAATATTTGTCTGGAAGGCGATATCTTCAATTACCTTGGTGATATTTGAAATTTCTTCGGAAGCGGCGCTGATCTTATTCATGGAAGCGTTTAAGCTTTGCATGTGGGTATTGCTTTCCAGCACCCCGGCTCCATTTTGTTCCACGTATGTAGATGCCAAACGGACATTTTCCGCATTCTGTCCCGCCTGTCTGGCGACTGTGGTAATGGAGGCGTTAAGCTCCTCAACGGTTGCGGCCTGTTCCGTAGAACCGGCGGCCAGAGCCTGTGCTGCAGAGGATACCTGCTCTGCGCCGCTATTGACCTGATCTGCCGCAGTGCTGATGAGAAGAAGGGTTTTGTTTAAGTCTTTTTCAATTTTGCGAAGGGCAAGGCCAAGAATATCTTCATTGGAACGGAGAGGAACTTCCTGCGTAAAATCACCGTTGCTGATTTTTTCGGCAACAAGCACCTGGCTTTTGATTCCTTCCACCATGGAAAGAAAGGCAGAGGCAAGCCGGCCGGTTTCATCCTTGGAATCCACGTCCTTTAAGTCCACATCAACATGTCCAAGGGCAATTTTATCGGCAGCTTTTACCACCTGTTCAATGGGCATGCTGATCATACGGGCAATCCGGAAGCCGAGGAATATGGCAAAGGCTATGCCTGCCGCAACGACGGCGCTGAGAATAGCGGTCAGGATGATGGCGGTGGAATCATTGGTTTTGCTGGTCTGGTGAGCTACTTCCATCCGGATCTCAGCCAGCCTGTCAAAATTGTCATATATCTTTTGGATTTTATCTTTGTCCTGATCAAAAGCGGCCAATGCAGTGTTCTTAGATCCCTGCTTGGCAGTGCTTAGACATCTTTGTATGGCAGGATCAAAGAAATCCGTAAATAACTGGATGGACTCATCCATCAAACCAAGGGCTTCCGCCTTCTGGATGCTGGTCCGGTATGCGGCGGAACCGTTAAGAAAGTTGCTCTTTGATTCCTTATAGCGTTGTTCCAAAGTTTCCAGCTCCATTGTGTCCCCGGCATGGATGATCATGGCATTGGAATCTTCCCGGAGCTGGTAAAGGCTTTTTGTGGCAAAGATCAGATCTTTAATGGGAGCCGTTTGGTGCTTATACAAAAAAGTATCCATTCGGTTGATGCGGGCCATGCCAAAGATGCCCACGCTGCCGATGATAAGCATGATTAATACCATGCTGAGAAAAGCTGTAAGCAATTTTCTGGTAATACTGTAGTCTCTGAATTTCTTCATACTGATGACCTCCTGGTTTCTCATTCGTTTCTTATGTATAATCTCTTCAATTTGGTCTGTTATGTTCCTCAAAACACGAACTGGTGTATACGCATTGTAACGTCTGAGGCTCCGTTTTCGGTATACGATATGAATCACTATTTTGTGAACATCAGTGGATATCGGTTACAAAAACGCCGTTTTATCCATTTTTTGGAAAATATCGACATTGTTCATTATATAATACAAAATTATTGTTTGTCAATCTAAAGAAAAAGAGTGTTAAAGATAGAATACAAATTCATTTTAATCGAAAATGAAAAGCATTTTAAGCAAGTTTTTTAGCATTTTTTGTCGAAAAACCTCTGCCTTGGAAAAAAGGGACATTTGTGCCTTGTATTGTGCAAAGTGTACATGACAAATGTCATATTACACATTACAATAGTAATAAATGCATAAAAAATATTGACTTTTTCTTTGGAATTGTTATGATGAGTACAGAGAGAGGGGGTAAAACATGAAATATCAGGAAGGGAAAAAAAAGGTTGTGGTGGCCGGACATATTTCCCTGGACATAACACCGGTTTTTAAAAACAGCGGCGGACAGAAGTTTTCCGCCCTGCTGCGTCCGGGAAAACTTCTGCGGGTGGGCAAGGCGCAGGTATCCACGGGCGGAGCTGTCTCCAATACGGGGCTGGGGCTTCATGCCCTGGGAGGCAATGTGCTTTTAATGGCAAAGGTGGGAAATGACGACTTTGGCCTGATCTTAAAGGAAAAAATCAGGCAGAGCGGCTGTGAAAGCAGCATTCCGGCCATAGAGGGGGAATCCACCTCCTATACGGTGGTCATAGCCCCCAAGGGGTTTGACCGGTTTTTTCTCCATGATCCCGGGTGCAATGATACCTTTTGCTGCAGGGATGTGGACTTTGAACAGGTGTCAGGTGCGTCCCATTTTCATTTCGGATATCCTACGCTGATGCGCAGATTTTACCAGAATGACGGGGAAGAACTGGTTGAGCTTTTCCGGCGGGTCAAGGAGCTTTCCCTTACCACATCCCTTGATTTGACCGCAGTGGATCCGGATTCTGAGGCAGCTGGCTGTGACTGGGAGAAGATCCTGGCCTCTGTGCTTCCTTATGTGGATTTTTTTGTCCCAAGCATTGAAGAACTGGGGTACATGCTGGACCGGGATTTATATGACAAATGGCAGGAAAAGGCGGGAGGAGAGGACGTAACATCCATACTTTCCTTAAGTGAGGATGTGGAGGTTCTTGCAGACCGGGCTTTAGACCTGGGGGCCAAAACCGTATTGTTAAAATGCGGGGCAGCCGGCATGTACCTAAAGACAGCGCCTGAACACTTTATGGAAGGCTGGGGAGGCATTGCCTGTTTTCAAAACAGCTTTGTACCTGACCGGATCTTATCTGCAACCGGAGCAGGGGATACCAGCATTGCCGCATTTATAAAGGCAATGTTAGATGGGTTAAGGCCGGAGGAATGCCTGGAGCTTGCAGCGGCAACCGGTGCTTCCTGTGTGACGGCTTATGATGCTGTCAGCGGACTTTTGCCCTTTGAAGCCCTTAGAGAAAAGATACAAAAGGGATGGCAGCAACAGAACATCATTCATCCATAACAAAAAATTATAAAAATCAGGAGGAAAAAAATATGCTGATCACAATGAAGGCCATTTTAGAACTGGCGGATGCAAAAAACATAGCAATAGGGGCATTTAACATCACTTCCCTGGAAGGGATCCAGGCAGTGCTTCAAGCCTCTGAGGAATTAAACCAGCCGGTAATCTTACAATTTGCTCCGGTTCATGAATCCATCATCCCCATGTCTGTCATCGGTCCTGTAATGATTATGATGGCAGAACAGGCCACGGTTCCGGTAGCAGTTCATCTGGATCACGGAGACGATTTAAATCTGCTGAAAAAAGCCCTGGATATGGGGTTTACTTCCATCATGTATGACGGCTCTGCCCTGTCCTTTGAGGAAAATGTGGCCAATACAAGGATCGCAGTTGAAATGGCAGATGCATATGGAGCCTCAGTGGAAGCGGAGATCGGCGCCATGGGAAGACAGGAGTTTTCAAGCATAGGCGAAGGAGAAGAGGGAGAAGCCATGGAAGGCTGCTACACGGATCCGGAGCAGGCAGAACAGTTTGTGGAAGCTACGGGAATCGATGCCTTAGCATGTTCCTTTGGTACGGTCCATGGGCTTTATCTTACAGAACCAAAGCTGGACTTTGACCGGATCAGCCGGATACGCACCAGGATCGGGCTTCCCATTGTCATGCACGGAGGCTCCGGCGTCAGTGACCAGGACTTCCGTAAGTGCATTGAAAACGGCGTCCGCAAGATCAATTACTATACTTATTTAGCCAAAGCAGGCGGGATGCATGTAAAGGAAAAGGCCATGGAATCAGAAGGATATGTATTTTACCATGATGTGACTTTATGGGGAATTGAGGCCATGAAAAAGGATGTGCTCCACACCATAAAAGTATTTTCCAATCTGGAATAAGAAAGGGTCAGGAGGTCCTAAATGAAGCGTTCAGAAGTTAACAAAGCCTTAAGGGATATGGAGGAGATGGCAAAGGCCTGCGGCTTTGCGCTTCCCCCCTTCTGCAGCTTTACGCCGGAGGAATGGAAGGAAAAGGGACATGATTATGACGAGATCCGTGACAACATGCTGGGCTGGGATATTACGGACTTTGGAATGGGTGACTTTGATAAGGTAGGCTTTTCCTTAATCACTTTGCGAAACGGCAATGTGAAGATGGAGAAGTATCAGAAGACCTATGCGGAAAAGCTGCTTTATATTAAGGAAGGCCAGTCCGCAGCCATGCATTTTCACTGGAATAAAATGGAGGATATTATAAACCGGGGAGGAGGAAATGTGCTGATCCGGGTTTACCAGTCCACCCCTGACGGAGAATTTGGGGATATGGATGTGACCATTCACAGCGATGGAAGGGAATATAAGGTGCCTGCCGGAACCCAGGTAAAGCTGCGTCCGGGAGAAAGCATTACCATATATCCCTACATGTACCATGATTTTGAATTGGAGCCGGGAACCGGACCTGTTCTTTTGGGAGAGGTGTCCATGTGCAACGATGACAACGGGGACAACCGGTTTTACCTGCCTGCCGGGCGTTTCCCGGAGATTGAAGCGGATGAACCTCCTTACCGTCTTCTTTGCAACGAATATCCGGCGGCAAAATGAGATTGTGCAATTCGATGAATATTGTATGGATGATCCGGATCCCCATGAAAGCAGCATAAAGAAGTTACAATTGTCACATAAAACTTGTTACATTGTGCACATGTTTTAAAAAATGACTCATGATATGATGAAAATGTAACAATTAAAACAAATAAAAAGTGCACAAGGAGGACGTGACATGAAAAAAAGCACAAAAAAATTAGCTGCAATGCTGGTTTGTGCAGCACTTGCAGGAGTTTCACTGGCAGGCTGCAGCAATGGGGAACCGGAGACAAAAGCGCCTGAGACAACGGCAGCCGCCACTACGGCAGCAGAGACAACAACCGCTGCCGCTGCGGAGACCAAGGCAGAAGTCAAATCTGATTCCGGCGCCAGCATGGCTGATGCCAATGTGAAAAAGAAAGACCCAAGCAAGCATTACAAATTCGGATATACCTGTATGGATGGAACAAACCCGTTCTTTGTTACCATTGAGAAAACCATGCGGGAAATGGTTGAGGCCCAAGGTGATGAGCTTATTTCCGTGGACCCGGCAAATGATGTAACCCTTCAGATTACCCAGGTGGAAGATTTGATTTCCCAGAAAATTGACGCCATGTTCATGAATCCGGCTGAGGCAGAAGGCATTCTTCCGGCCCTGGATCAGTTAAAGGAGGCAAATGTTCCCATTGTAGGCTTTGATACGGAAGTGGCTGACTTATCCTATCTGGTTTCCTACACAGGATCCGATAACTATAATGCCGGTTTCGTATGCGGCGAAGATTTGGTTAAAAAGTGCCCTAACGGCGGAGATATCATTGTACTGGATTCCCCTACCATGAATTCCGTAACCGACAGAACCAATGGTTTTCTGGATGCCATTAAGGGACATAACTTTAACATTGTGGCCCAGCAGGATGCAAAGGGCAATCTGCAGGTTGCCATGGGCATTGCAGAAGACCTTCTTCAGGCACACGGCGATGTGGTTGCTATTTTCGGCGGCAACGATCCCACCGCACTTGGAGCCCTGGCAGCAGCCAATGCAGCAGGCATCAAGGACTGCAAGATCTACGGCGTAGACGGCTCCCCTGATATTAAGGCAGAGATGGCTTCCGGGGATTCCCTCATTGAAGGAAGCGGCGCACAGTCACCGGTCAAGATCGCACAGTCTGCAGTAAACATTATGTATTCTTATTTAAATGGTGATAAAGTAGATGACCGTTATCCGGTAGAAACCTTCCTGATCACATCTGAGAATGTAAAAGACTACGGAACAGACGGCTGGCAGTAAGAATTAAAAAAGTGCTGTGAGAGGGCGTCTCAAAACAAGAGCAACATTGAGTTTGGGATGCCCTCCGGCCGCTTTTTAACGGTAAATCCCGGAAGGCAAAGCAAAAGTGAGAACAGGCAGGTGAGTTTATGAGCGAAAAGATTCTGCTTCAGATGAAAAATATCCATAAATCCTTCCCAGGAGTAAAGGCGCTTCAGGGGGTGGATTTAGAACTCCGTACCGGTGAGGTCCATGCGCTTCTTGGGGAGAACGGAGCCGGCAAGTCAACGTTAATCAAGGTCTTGGGAGGCATTTATATAGCGGATGAGGGAGAAATTTTCATTGACGGCCAGAAGGTGGTCATTGACGGAGTAAATGCCTCCCATGCAAATGGCATATCCATCATCCACCAGGAGCTGGTACTGGTTTCCCATATGACCGTGGCGGAAAACATTTTTCTGGGACGGGAGCCGGGAAAAGGAGGCTGGGTCAACCATGATGTTATGGAAAAGGAAGCCCGGAAATTACTTGATGCCTATCATATGAATATTAAGGCAGAGGCACTTGTTAAGGATTTAACTATTGCCCAGCAGCAAATGGTGGAGATTGTAAAGGCCATCTCCTATAATTCCAGGATTCTGGTCATGGATGAGCCTACTTCCTCTATTTCAGATAAAGAAGTGGAATTCCTGTTCCAAACTATGCGGATGCTCACAAAGAAGGGCGTAGGGATCATTTACATTTCCCACAAAATGGATGAACTGGAGCAGATTTGTGACAGAGTGACGGTATTAAGGGACGGTGCGTTCGTAGGAACAGAAGTCGTTAAAAATACAACGAGAGATAAGCTGATTGCAATGATGGTGGGCAGAGAGCTGACCAAGTATTATACCCGTGATTATCTGGAACCAGGTGAAGTGGTATTAAAATGTGAAAATATTGCAGACGGAAAGATGGTAAAGGGAACCAGCTTTGAGCTGCGTAAAGGAGAAATCATAGGATTTGCAGGACTTGTGGGAGCAGGGCGCAGTGAAGCAATGAAATGCGTGTTCGGCCTTACCCCCGGTTCTACGGGAGAGATTTTCGTGGAAGGCAGGAAAGTGAAGATCAAGTCCCCTGTTGATGCCATGAAACATGGAATCGCCCTGGTGCCGGAGGATCGGAAGCAGGAGGGGCTTTACAAGGTACAGTCAGTCCGCTTTAACTCTACCATTGAAGTGCTTAAATCCTTTATAAAGGGAATCTGGGTGGATTCAAAAAAGGAAGAGAAGATCACCCAGAAATATATTGATATGATGGATACCAGGACGCCCTCTAAAGAGCAGCTGATGGGAAACTTATCAGGCGGAAACCAGCAAAAGGTCATGATCGGCAGATGGCTTGCCACCTCTCCAAAGATCCTGATTCTTGACGAGCCTACCAGAGGCGTGGATGTGGGGGCAAAATCAGAGATTTATGGAATCATGAACGAGCTGGTAAAGGATGGGGTATCCATTATCATGATTTCCTCTGAGCTGCCGGAAATACTCAACATGAGCGACCGCGTCTATGTTATGTGTGACGGCAGGGTCACAGGCTGTTTCAGCCATGAGGAATGCGTTACCCAGGAACAGATCATGAAGCTGGCTGCAAAGTAGGAAAGAGGGGAAAATCAAATGACAACAAGACTTCAAAAAAATGTGAAACAATACTTGAAAGACAATATCGGTATTATCGGGGCATTGCTGATTCTGTGCATTTTCTTATCCATATTTCCAAAGACCAGCGGCGCTTTCCTGACCCATAAAAATATTTTCAACGTGTTAAGGCAGATTTCATCAAACTTATTCCTGGCATGCGGTATGACCATGGTCATTATTTTGGGAGGCATTGACCTTTCCGTAGGTTCCATCATAGCCTTGTCCGGCTGTATGGCTGCCGGATGTGTGGCACGTTATAACCTTCCCATATTTGCAGCCATCATCATCGGCATTCTCATTGGAATGGCGGTGGGTATGATGAACGGAGTGGTCATTTCCAAAACCACCATTCCGCCGTTTATTGTGACCCTTGCCACCATGAACGTGGCCAAGGGCCTGGCCTACGTATATACCGGCGGATCACCGGTGCGGGTGGTTACAAAGGAATGGCAGTTTCTTGGCGCCGGTTATGTGGGCGGAGTTCCAACGCCTGTCATACTTTTGGTATTTGTTTTGATTATAACGGCAATTATTATGAACAAGACAAAGCTGGGGCGCCATATTTACGCGGTGGGCGGCAATGCCCAGGCAGCAAAGTTCTCCGGCATCAGCACGGCAAGGGTAAAGCTGCTGGTTCATACTTATTCCGGAATTATGGCAGGCCTTGCAGGCGTGGTACTGGCCTCCCGCATGTACTCCGGGCAGCCTACGGCAGGAGACGGGGCGGAAATGGATGCCATTGCAGCCGTGGTGGTTGGAGGAACTTCCATGGCAGGCGGTTCCGGCAAGATTGGCGGAACCATTATCGGCGGCCTTATCATCGGTGTTTTAAACAACGGTCTGAACCTGATGAATGTCAATTCCTTCTGGCAGTATGTGGTAAAGGGCATTGTCATTCTTTTGGCTGTGTTCATCGACTATTTAAGAAACAAAAAAAAGGACTGAAATCAAGTCCTTGCAAAAAGCGTTTCCTTAACAGAGAGACGCTTTTTGTGGTATACTATCCACGTTACAATAAATAAACCAAACCGGGAAGTGAAAAGCATGAAGGCGAGAACAGGATTATTCTTTCTGATCATTGGAATATTGGCCACTTTACCTGCCTGCAAAGGGAATGAAGGAAGGCCCAGGCAGCATGAGGCCCTCCTTTTCGGGGCAACCTATATGACCAGGAACAACCCCTATTTTGACATACTGAACCAGGGAATCGAAGAGGTGGTTGAGGCCAATGGGGATATTCTGCTCACAAGGGACCCGCTTCAGGATCAGGAGAAACAGAACCAGCAGATTCAGGAATTGATTGATGAAGGGATCTGCATGCTGTTCTTAAATCCGGTGGACTGGGAAGCTGTTTCCCCTGCCCTTGAAGCGTGCAAAAAAGCAGGAGTTGCCGTTATCAATGTGGATACCGTGGTAAAGGACAGGGATTCTGTCATATCGATCATAGAAACAGACAATTATCAGGCAGGCCAGCTTTGTGCCCTGGATATGATGAAGAGGAAGAAATCCGCCAATATCGTAATTCTGGACAACCCCATACAAATGTCCATCACTTACCGTTCCCAGGGATTTACCGATGCCATTGCAGGAAATGACAATTACCGGGTGGTGTACCGCCACGCGGCCGGCGGGGAAATTGAGGTGTCCTCCAAGGTAATGGAGGAATTTCTTCGGAAAAATATTGATTTTGACGTGATCCTGGGAGGCAACGATCCCACGGCCCTGGGAGCTTTGGCAGCTTTGCAGCAGGCAAGGAGAGAAGAGGGGATCCTGATCTATGGGATCGACGGTTCTCCTGATTTTAAGGCAATCCTGGATATGGGTTATGTTACCGGAACCAGCGCCCAAAGCCCCAAGTCCATTGGCAGGGTGGCGGCAGAAACAGCGTACCGGCATCTGGCAGGAGAGCCGGTGGACAAATACATCAGCCTTCCCAGTACCCTGATCACAAAGGACAATCTTGATCATTATGAAATTGACGGTTGGCAGTAGGTAGAGAGATGGAAGCGAAAAAATTTAACAGCAGGATCGGCCTTCTTCAGGTGGGGATCCTGGTCTTAAACATGATATCAGTTATGGGAATCAGTATTTTTATTTACTGGACCATTGAAAAAATCCGAAGGGGATACGCTGCAAGGGAATTCTTAAACGGGATCCAGGCAATCGTGTGGTATCCTTATGCAAAGATATGGCTCTGTGCCCTTCTTTTGGTGCTGCTTACCTTAAGCATGGTGATCAGGGACCGTTTGTTTCCCAATAACAGCAAGGTCATCCTCACCAGTCTGGTGGCGGATTTTCTCATCTGCTTTGGGATCATCATCCTTTTGAATTTTAACTATAACGGAATCCTGCTTCTTGTATTTTCCAATGTGATCATGTATGTGAAAAACGGAAAATCCAGGTATATCCTGGCTGCTGTTGCCATTGGAAGCTTTATATTGGCTGATTATGAGCTTTTGTCCATTTCCTACCGCTTATATTCCATCCAGGATTATATTTCTTATTACAGCGCATCAGTGCAGCAGTACCTTTTAAGCGTATACAATATTTTAATATCTTTAAATGTCATTGTGTTTGTTGTATATTGTGTCAACATCATCAATGAACAGCAGGGAAATTTAGATGAAATCCATGAGCTCAATGAAAAGCTTCAGGAGGTCAATGAGCAGCTTCAGAAATATTCCCTTATGGCTGAAAAAATGGCTGAGACAAGGGAGAGGAACCGTCTGGCCAGGGAGATTCATGACACCCTTGGCCATACCCTGACCGGGATTGCAGCGGGGATCGACGCCTGTCTTGCCATTATCGGGACTTCTCCGGAACAGACCAGGAAACAGCTGGAGCTGATCTCAAAGGTCACCAGGGACGGAATAAAGGATATCCGCCGTTCCGTCAGCGAATTAAGGCCGGATGCCTTAGAACGGTTCAGCCTGGAATATGCCATTAACAAGATGGTCACGGACATTAATGCGGTTTCAGAAACAAGGATTTATTTTGACTGCAAGGTCCAGAACTTAAAGTTTGATGAAGATGAGGAAAATGCCATATACCGGGTGGTTCAGGAAGGGATCACCAATGCCATCCGCCACGGGCACGCCAGGGAGATATGGATCACAATAAAAAGGGAAAATCAGAACATCCTGATCCAGATTAAGGACAATGGAGTCGGATGCAAGGAAATGAAAAACGGCTTCGGCACAAAACACATGAAAGAACGGATCAGGATGTTAAGCGGAGCTGTGACGTTTGACGGAAGCGACGGGTTTATTGTCAACGCAAGGATACCGATTCGGAGGGGAGAGACCTATGATTAAAGTATTGATCGCGGATGATCAGGAGCTGATCCGCCAGAGCCTGCAGATCGTGTTAAACAGCAGGCAGGACATGACGGTGACCGATGTGGCCGCAGACGGCCAGGAAGTGATCCGGTGTGTGAGGAGAAATGCGCCGGATGTGATTTTAATGGATGTGCGGATGCCAAAGATGGATGGAGTACAGTGCACAAAGATCATAAAGGAAAGCTATCCACAGATCAAGATCATCATACTGACTACCTTTGATGATGACGAGTACGTATACAATGCGTTAAAATACGGGGCAAGCGGGTATATGTTAAAGGGTGTTTCCATGGAGGAGCTGGTGAGTGCCATAACCACTGTTTATAATGGATGGGCCATGATCAATCCTGATATTGCGGCAAAGGTGCTTCGTTTCTTTTCCCAGATGGCCCAGGCAGATGATACCATATCTGTCAGGGAAAAGAACATGGAGGAATTGACCAGGACCGAATGGAAGATCATTGCCCAGGTGGAAAAGGGAGCCAGCAACAAGGAAATTGCAAAGACATTAAACCTTTCCGAGGGAACAGTCCGCAATTACTTGAGCACGATTTTAAATAAGCTGGACTTAAGGGACAGGACTCAGCTTGCCATATGGGCTGTTCAGACCAATGTGAGAAAGCGGGTAGAGACTTCATAAAGGTAAGGGAAAACAATATCAAATCAAAGACAAAGGGGAAGCTGAAATGGGGAAGTGGAAAAAGCGTCTCTGCATCAGTGCCGTTATAGCCGCACTGATAACGGGGGCCTTGATTTACCGCAGTCAGAACAGGGAAATAATTCTGGAATTCGGCATGTTTACGGGAAGCAACTGGGATGTGGCAAGTGCCAACAGCTTTAAGATCATAGACAAGGCAGTCAAGGGTTTTGAAGAGTCCCATCCAAATGTGAAGATCCATTATTACAGCGGAATCGCAAAGGAGGATTATTCTGAATGGTGCGCCCGAAAGCTTTTGGAGGGGAAGATGCCGGATGTGTTCATGATACTGGATTCGGACTTTGACAAGTTCACTTCCCTGGGGGTCATGAAGGATTTAGACGAAATGATGGCAGGAGATGGGGAGTTTCATAAAGAGGATTTTTTTACTACGGCTTTAAATACGGGCCGGCGCAACGGACTCCAGTATGCCCTGCCTTATGAAACGGTTCCGACTCTCATGTTTGTAAACAAGTCCCTGCTGGCAAAGGAAAGGATCCAGATGCCTAAGGAGGACTGGACCTGGGAGGATATGTATGAAATATGCAGGAAGGTGACAAAGGATACGGATAAGGACGGGCTTCTGGACCAGTTTGGTACTTATAATTATAGCTGGCGGGATGCTTTTTACACCAGCGGAGGTAAGCTGTATGACGAGAATCAGGACCAGCTTTCCTTTACGGACAGCCGGGTGCTTGATGCCATCAAATACATCAAGCGGCTCAACGACTTAAACCAGGGCCAGAGCGTCACTCAGGAAGATTTTAATGAAGGAAGGGTCGCTTTCATGCCTTTGACCTTTGCGGAATACCGCACCTACAAGACCTATCCTTACCGGATCAAGAAATACACCAGATTTCAATGGGACTGCATCACCTTTCCTGCCGGAAAAGAAGGGGAAAACATATCAAAGGTTGAGGCCCTTTTAATGGGCATCAACAGCAAAACAAAGCATGATAAACTGGCATGGGAATTTTTAAAGCAGCTGACTTACACGGAAGAGATGCAGATGGATGTGTACCTGTATTCCCAGGGAGTTCCGGCTTTAAAAAGCGTGGCTTCCTCTAAGGAAGGGGCAAATATCATACAGGAAGATATGGATGAGGGGGAACAGGTAATCAGCAGCACTCTGCTGTATAATGTGATAGAGGATGGCATCATTGAGCCTAAGCTTCTCCAGTATCAGCAGGTCATGAATCTGGCTGATGGAGAGGTGTCTAAGATCCTGCAGGAAAATAAAAATGTTGACAGCAGCATGAAAATATTTCAGAGGACGGTCAGCAAGTATTTGCAGCAGCAGAAATGAAGGGCTATTATTCACATATGCTATGAATAAATAGTACTATACCATAAAGAGAGTAAACGATTTATGGATTTACGCATAGATGGAGGTTATTTTACAATGAATAAGCAATGTGACTGTTGCGAATACGAAATTCCTAAAGAAATGAATGGCGCCTTCTTATGCTACAGTACGACAGATACTCTCACAATTCCTGAAGGAACCAGTGTGGGGACTTCTTTTCGCATTACTTTCCTGACCATTGATAATTGTCACGGGCGGCATTCAACCGTTCGGTTAAACTTTTCAAGCAACCTGATTACAGATGCATCCATTGCATCTGTCAACTTTCAGATATTCAAACAATGCTCAGGGCAGATAGCCCCTATACCTGTAGATTCAGTCTGGAGTCACGTAAGACCGCTTATAACAAGTGAGAGTAGGACGTTTTCATTTAAGACATGTGATGATATTTGTGATGAGTGCTGCGTTTATTATGTTGTTGTGACAGTCGTTGAGGCTGCCACGGCAGGCGTGGTTTCCATTAGCAACGCCAATTTAAGTGGATTGGTTATAATAGATGGTTGTTCCTTTGACAAGCAGCTGTACTGCGGCAATGAGGAATGTGAATCCGATTGCAGCAGCAGCTGTTGCTTCAAACCATGTGCCGGGGCATTTTTAAAATGCAGTTCTCCATTCAATGTTTCGGTAGCCGGAGGAACACCGGCCGGGGCTGCTTATATACTTGCATCTTTAAATATAAATGCCGCAAAGTTTCATCATCCATGCATTGAGCTGGAATTTGCCACTAATACTATTTTTTCTGCTTCTCTTTTAATTGCCTTTATACAGATATACAAGCAATGTGATTGTCAAATGGCTCCGATCCCAATCGGTCCAATATGGTTATTGGATCATTCACTGCCGGAATTTGATTATTTCTCCTTTTCCTTCCACATTCATGACTGTATGGATAAAACCGATGGATGCTGTAATTATTATGCATTGCTCACCGTTCAGTTTGCACCTGAGGGGGCAGCAACACTGTTCAATAACTCCACACTCAGCGCTACCATTATTGATAGTGTATGTTAGCTGAAAGTTAATTTAGGTGCCAGCCAAAAAAGAGTGTCTCAAAAGTCATTGGGTTTAAAAATATAAACCGGCTTTTGAGACACTCTTATTCCTGTTTGTTTTTATTCTGCTTTGTGTTTCTAGAGCATGCATTTCTTTTTGTAACTGTTTCAGCAGTTATTTGTCAGAATGTTTTCTCCGCAGTATGTTTGCAGAAGCCGCCATGCCTAAAACTGATAAAATGCAGAGCAGGCCGTAAATTACCATATTGCCGGATCGGTTGTCACCGGTCTTTGGCAGGCCGTTTCTCCCGTATCTGGTTCCTGCAGGAACGCCTCCGTTGATGTTAATTAGTTCATCAGAGGTTCTGCCTTCCATGTTGCCCGTAGGCGTGCTGTCTGCTATGGTGATTGTGGGTTCCGCCGGAACGGGAGCTGCAGGAGCTGTAGTGGGCACTGCAGGTTCAGCAGGTATGGTTGTCACCTTTGGCCCCCCGCCGCCCCCGCCTCCGCTGGCAGGTCTGCGGTATGTGTTGGTAAATGCGGCAGTTGATGTTTCAAGTGTGCGGATAGTGCCTGTTTCTCCCGTTTGATCAGCAGTGTATCTTTCCGGGGAATAGCTGGACTCTGTCACCTGATATTCGGTTCCGTCAGGCAGTCCGGTGATGGTGATGCTTTCTCCGTCAGCCAGAGAAATCTTATCGCCGCTCTTAATGGTTCCATCAGCAACCCCATTGCCTGTGTAGGGATACGTCCCGTTTGAATGAAAGGTCACTGTAAAATCAAACTTCTTTTTGATGTCAGCTCCGCTTCCTGTTACCGTCTTACTGATAGTCAGGCTTCCAGGCATGATCTTTGTATTGGTAAAGGAGGCTGTCTGCTCTTCACCAGATGTGATAATGCCGGATGAGCCTGTAGAAACAGTGGAATATCCGTTTGCGGAATAATCTTTTTCGGTTACAGTATAGGAGGTATCCTTTGGAAGTCCGGTAATTGTGATGCTCTGTCCCCTGGAAAGAGAAATATTACCTCCGCTTTGGATGGTGCCGTTTTTGTCTCCGCCTGTTCCGGTAAAGCTGTAAAGGTTATGATCCGGCGTACCGTCGGGTTTTTCAAAGCTTACAGTGAACTCAAAAGGACCGGTTTCGCCGCTGTTTCCGGCCACGGTTTTTTTGATGGTCAGACTTCCGGGCAGGAATCTTGTATTGGTAAATTCCGCTATATGCACCTCGTCTGTTTTAATGGTGCCGGATGTACCGGTACTGTCAGTGTGATATCCATCTCCGGAGTAATTTTCTTCGGATACCGCATAGGACGTATCCTTTGGAAGACCGGTTATGATGATGCCCTGTCCGTCGGAAAGAGAAATTTTACCGCCGCTTTCTATGGTTCCGTCCAAAGCGCCTCCTGTTCCGGTGAAGCTGTAGGACCGGTTATCCGGGCCGCCGCCTGGTTTTGTAAAGGATACGGTGAACTCAAACAATTTTTCCCTATCACCGCCGTTTCCTTTTACCGTTTTTTTGATGGCCAGGCTTCCTGGCAGGAACTTTGTATTGGTAAAGGCGGCCGCCTTCACCTCATTTGTTTTAATGATGCCGGACGAGCCTGTGCTGCCGGTCAGGTATTCATCCGCAGAATAATCGTCTTCCGTTACCACATAGAAAGTATCCTTTGGAAGTCCGGTTATCATGATGCTTTCATTGTGCTTAAGCTGAATGGTTCCAAGACCGCCTGTGACAGTAAGCAGGCCGTTTTCCTTACTGCCTGATCCAATGTAATTATAAGTTCTGTCTGCATTTGGTCCGGTAAGGTGAATGGTAAAGTTAAATTCTTTGCCGGTATCCCCTCCATTGCCGTCAACCGTTTTACTGATGCTTAAACTCCCCACGGTGTCAGGCTTGTAGTTCACAACCGTAAGAACTGTTCCCGCTGATTTTCCTGCTACCGTAGTGACTGCCTTATTGCTTGAGTTCTTTTCAACAGTCACTACATAAACCATATCATCTGATTCATAGGTATCCGGAATCGTTGTTTCTTTTAAATAGTAGGTAAACCCAGGATCACCAAAAGTTTTTGGTGCAGGAATCGGAATAATCCGCAGCGTGCCATCCGGCTGCACGATGGTGGTACGAACAGGGTCTTGAAGGGCTTTATCTGTATACAATGTGAATACGGCGCCATCAATGATCTGATTCTGGGCATTGACTTTGCGGATGTCTAAGTAGCCGTTGCGTTCCAGGGTGGCGCTGGCATGAGAACTGTCCACCTGATAAGATGCATTGGTGCCGGTACCGTTGATGGAGCTGCCTGATACTTTTACCTGATTTTTTAAGGTGCTCCCCACATTGCCGGTTACCTCGGTGATATAAACGATCTGATATAACTTGCCGTCTGTGAGAGTCATGGATAACTCACGGGAATCCTTATCATAGGAAAGCCTGTCCTGCAGCTGTCCGGTGGTCAGCACCGTCCCTCCTGAGGTTGGGAATGCCCCGTTTACCATCTGATCATACTCTGTGACAGTGAAAGCGGTAAAATCCAGGGAACCGTTCCGCAGAAACAAAAGTTCAAGCCCTACGGGTATTTTGTCCGTAATTTTTATATTGGTAAAGCCCGGCAAATCATAGGGATTGAATTTGATTGTCCACTCGATTGGGTTTTTGCCTGTATTGATATTTTTTACCAGAAATTGCGTTGGCACCTGAATTGATGCCTCCTTTTGAGGCTTCCAGCTGCTGTCATTTTCCGCTGTCAGCTTAACACTGTTGGCCGCTGTCTGGTAGGAATCGTTTTTGCCGTTTGAATATGATGTCTTTAAGTAATCCATATGCTTGTCATCGGAAAGTTTTGCTTTTACTAAAATATAGTAAGCCTTTTCCAGCTTTTTAAACACAAACTCAGCGTTTCGGCCGGAAATGACGGCGCTTTCCAGGATGTCTGAGCTATCTGTTACCAGAGTGTTGGTGCTGGTATAAAGCTGGTATGTTACGTTGGAATCAATATCAACAAAGGACCAGCCATCAGGTAATGTATCTGTCACAGTCACCTTGCCCAGCGTTCCGTTTGCAATGGCAGCGCCGGTTAAGTCGCGGCCCTCCCAATTAATGTTCAGGCGGAATACTGCCGTCTTATCCTTAGGATTAAACGCGTTTTCGCTATTGCCCACAGTGTTGGTTCCTGCCTGATACACCTGCTTGCTTAAAACGTTGCTGTTATATGTAGTTGAAGCACTGCCGTTATCCAGATAGACTGCTCCGTAATACAGGGAAGCGGTATTGTCAATACTTTTGCCTGTATTTGCAGCGAAAATAGTGGGATCCAGTACCTGTGTTTTAAAGGTAAAGGGATATGCCTTATCAGTGCCAAATCCACTGACAATAAGAAGATCCCCTACACGGGTGCCGCCCGCTATAACGGGTTTTATTTCATAGTTTAAGCCGGCAGGCCAGCTATTATCAACAATCTTCTGCCCGTATTTTGGTGTAAGCTTTGTGAGATCAGAACCTGTTGGAAGCAGGTCAGGCAAGTTACTGGTACCTATGTTAACGGTTCCGGATTTTCCATAAATCAGCAGGTCGTATACCTTAATGTCACTTGTGCTTGTAAAGCCTGTCTGTTTTTTTAAGTCAACAGTTGTTCTCCATGTGATTTGCCGGTTGACATAATCAGTTGATACATAGCCCTTTGTAAGACCGTCAATACCAATGCTTACATCAGCAAAGCTGGAAAAGGTTCCGGCCGGCTTGCCGTTCCAGGTCAGGTATGCGGTGTTACGGTAGGTTCTGACTGATCCCACATATGCATCATCAGAGACATTGCTTACAATTGTCAGTCTCACCTTCTTGCTGGTAGTACCCGTTAGCTTATATGCCCCGCCTGCAGGCTGATACTCATAGGAGGGCACATCAGTTAACCCATCGCCTGTTGTAAGCTCAGCCCATGTGTCTGCCGCCGATTCATATTCCCACTTTGCTGATTTCCAGCTTAAACCGGCCGGGTTGGTGGGAAGAGTGTCCGTAATGGTTAAATCCTTTAAGGGAATCTGGTCCTGGTTTGCAATAATTGTCCATGTAATTGTGCGGTTGTTGGGGTTATATATATCTCCGCTTAACCCATCTCCGGCAATACCGCTTTTTTTAATCAGCGTCTTCGGAGGAATGGAGATTTCAGGTGTATTTGTATCAATCAGCTTATCCTTTCCGAACTTTGCGGTATTTTTGATTGTTCCCCCTGTAATGAGCGTATTTGCAGGAATCTCAGTGCTGAAGGTGATGACCTGTTCTCCTTTCACATCCCCAAACACATAGGAAAGTACATGACCGGCATCAGGAGTGACCTTTGGATCCGGCTCATGGTCATTGACCTTGAACGAGTTTTCAACATACTCACCTGCATTGGTTAAGTCATCCTGGAATAAATAGCCAAGCAAAGAAATATCGCTGCTCTTTTTCGCGTTTACTTTGACAGTCCATTCAATTTGTGTCTTATCGTCAGAGAGCTTGCCGCTTTTTGACTGGGTCTGGGTAATGGGAATCTCCGCAGCCTTGATGGTAAACTGTTTCCCTAAGATCCAGACATTGTCTTTTGGTTCTTCTTCCGTAACATCAGTACCGGTGTACTTCATGGAGACGCCGAATTCACAGTTGACATTGGAAGTGCCGGGCTCATTAAGGACCTCCCCACTAAAGTCAATTCTTACCTGTAACGGATTATTCTCAAACGTAAGTGTCCCTACCTTTTCTCCTTCAAACATCAAATCAAGCTCTGTGGAACCTACAACAGTAATGCCTTCATCCAATTGCAGGATCGCATAGTCCCCATACCTGACATATTGGTCAGGATCGCTGATGCCGTCGCCTTGTACAGGTACATGAAAAGAACCCTCCACAGTAAAATTCTGTCCTGCGGTTATTTCTGTAACAGGTGAATCATTCTGCGTGATTGATATGATCAGATCCGTAAGCAGTTTTGTTACATCCTTTGCACCGGCCAGGGGTACGGCGTCCATTGGTCCAGGTGCTGCCAGAAGGCTTACGCCGGAAGCATTGGAATCTGTGGCTGTTGTAGGCTCGTCAGTCTGCCCTTTCTCCAATCCTCCGGTATCCCCTGGAACATCCGTTTCCTCCTCCCCGGAAGCCTCCGGCTTATTTGCCTGACTGCCGGAAGCCACATGATCGCTGTTGCTGATCTCAATCACGCTGTCTAAGCCGCCGTCCAATGTATCAAGCCCTTCGGCCCATACATGATTAAGGGGCGAAAACACGTTCAGTGTGATCATCATCACCAACAGCCAGCTTACCAGCCGTCTTTGTTTCCTTTTTTTCAATTCTCATTCCTCCTTAGTATTTATGTCTTACATTTAATTTCAAGCGTAAGCCTGAGAATCACCGATTTATATGAAAAGAAATCCCTTTGCCGGCGGTTCCGCCTCAGCAAAAAGAATCCTGTAAAAATTATATAAGGTTGCTTGAATTGGTGCTTGAAAATGCGGATAAAAAGTTACAGGGAAATAGACAAAAAGAAAAAATCATGTTACAATATTTTCCAAAATAAGAAATAGTGAGGGAGCAAGAGATGAAAACCGGTAGATTGCTGGAAGATCTGATCGATATTGCACAGACGCCGAAAACAGACTTTGCAATAAGCATGAATATGACTCCAAGCGGATTAAGCAAGATATTAAAAGGAGGAAGGCTGCCTTTTCTAAAAGAAAAGAGGACATTCAGCAGACAAGCGGCAGCCTATTTTGCCGAAGCGCTGTATGGCCACAGCTGTTATTTAAAATTCATGCATATTTTTCCGGTCATATATGATTTCAGTTCCGGATATGAGCTGGAAATGTTTCTGGCTTATGCCATAGAATATGCTTTTGATAAAGATTTCGACAGAGAAAACAATGGAAACCTGGGGTATCCTGACAGAGAAGCAGGCTTTCTGGGAAAAAAGACAATCCTGAACATGTTCTGTGTGCTTTTATCCGAACACATCATGGAAAACCAGGATATTCCCATGGAGTTTTACAGTAACCTTCCCTTTCTTGACCCGTCTTATTCCGATATTTTCCAGAGAATTAAAATATCCAGTTCCCGGAAACGGGAGAAAATCTCTTTTAATCACTTTTTTGATGTGTCTGTTTTTGAGGCGTCCTCCAGCAAATATAATACCGGCATTCTTTCATCCATTGTCAAGGCTCAGGAGTATGTGGATTTGAATTTATGGAAAATTACAAAGAAAATGGATTGCTCCTTTTTGTATTTAAAGGGGCAATTTCTTCTGACTTTCAGCCTGCTGTTAGATGGGATGCCCTTTATGGCTTTTGTCACCCACAAAGGATATTTAAACGTATTCTATAATTCGATTTTAAGGCAGGGGGCTAAGAAAATAAGCTATAGCGGAAGAGAAGCTTCTGCGGCTTTGCAGGCAGATCCTTCCATTCTTTCCAGACTGGCGGACATGCATGTGGATGCCGTATATAATTTTATATCCCTTGGTTATCTGGTTGGAGAAATGGATTTGCAACTTACAGAAGGCAGGGAAATCGCAAAGAAAGCTATTCTGGAGCTTTTTCATAGAATCCTGGACAAGGAAACCATCTTTTACGTGACAGTGGATGCCATGGTTGGCTTTTGCTCTACGGGAAAAGCCATTGTCCCCCTTTTTGGTGCCGTAAATTTTCCGCCGGAGAAACGCATTCCCTACTTAAAGCGCTTTAACTCCTTTATCAGCGAAAAAAGTGCTGACAAGATCAGGATCATAAACAGTGAGCAGCCGAAAGCGGCAGTATTCTGCTTACAGGGAATTAATCTGGTTTACATGATTGATCATGATTATAAGACCGAAAAAATCCATTACTTTGAGACGGATTTTTTCAATGAAATCTTAAGCAGGGAAACAACGGAAACAACGATGAAAATACTGGATTTCAGCCCTGACTTATGGGTATCTTACCTTGATGAGATATCCAGGCACATTGGCGGGCCGGCTGTGTAAAAACGAGCCGGCTGTTTAGAAATTTTATCCTTTGTAAGGTGATGAAAATTACAGGGAAAGGGTATCTCCAGCCTGCATCTTGCAAAAAGCTGCGGATGCCTTTCTTTGGGTTTATTCTGTATTTTTCCCTATTTTGATCCGGACCAGCCAATAGAGGTTCGGTTATTTTTTTGACAATCTTTCTGCTGAAAATGTAAAAATATGTAGAAATTAGACAAAAAAATAGTACATAATATGGATAATAAATCAATGGACAACTTAAAAACTGTGATATATATTATTTATAACGTTTCAAGTATGGAGATATTCTATGAAAAAAGCGTATAACTTGAAGGATGTTGCAAAACTTGCCGAAGTCAGTCTGGGAACCGCATCAAAGGTGTTAAACCAGAAATATGTAAAACCGGATCTTCAGGCCCGTGTAGAAGCAGCCGTAAAGGAATTGAATTACACTCCTAACGTAATAGCCAGAAGCCTTAAGGTGAATTCCACCAATACGGTGGGAATCATGATCCCCGATATTTCCAGCCCTGTGATCAGCAAGGTAGTAAAGGGGATCGAAGATTTTAACAGGCGGGAAGGATACAACGGCATCATTTATCAGACGGCTCTGGAGATGAAGGTGGAAGAGCAGGCGATTGAAACCTTTGTAAAAAATAAAGTGGATGGGATTTTGTACATAGGAAATACCGTTCAGGAAGAGATCGCAGACCGGTTAAAGGAGAGCAGGATACCGGTCGTATTTATCATGACCAATTATGAGGATCCGGCTTTTTCAAGCGTCACCATTGACAATGTGGAGGCTTCTTTTGCAGCCGTTGATTACTTGTGCAGGAAAGGTCATAAGCGCATCCTCATGCTGGCAGGAGAAAAGGATGATCCCAATGCGGGCGAGCCCCGTTTAAAAGGATATTTAAAAGCCCTGAAAAAGCATGGGATTGAGCCGGACACAAGGCTTATCAGGCATGGCGGTTACCGTCTTAAGAGAGGGTATGAGGATATGAACCGCTTTCTCCTGGAAGAGGAAAAGTTCTCCGCATTATTTGCCGTATCCGATGAGGTTGCAATCGGCGCAGTAAAGGCTTTGCTTGAGCATAAGATCAGCGTACCTGAGGAGATTTCTGTTTTTGGATTTGATGGAATTGAGATGATCCATTACACGGAACCGGCTATCAGCAGTATTTCGCAGCCGTTTTATGAGCTGGGAAGCGAAGCTGCAAAAATTCTCATGTGCTGTATGAAGGAAGGGAAGAGCAACTTGCATAAGGTCCTGCCCTTTCATTTGGTTGAAAATAAGTCGGTCTCAGATCGCAGATAAAAATTTTAGTCGAACTTGAAACGTTTCAAGTTACTTGGAGGACATTACATTGAACAGTCAGATCAATAGTTGGAAAATTACAGAACAGGAATTTGAGCTTAAACAGAATGCGATCCGGGAATCTTTATTTACCCTGGCAAATGGATTTATCGGGATGCGGGGAGACGGCAATGAAAGGATTTCTGAAGATTTCAGCAAGCCAGGCACCTTTATCAATGGTTTTTTTGAAAAGGCCGCGATTTTATACGGGGAATCAGCCTATGGATTTGCAAAAAACAAGCAGATTATGCTGAATGTGTGCAATGCAAAGCTGACAGATATTATGGTGGATGGGGAGATATTCCACCCGGAGCATTCCCGGATGGAATCCTATTACAGAGAGCTGGACATGAAATCCGGAATTGAGAGGAACCGCATCCTGTGGATCACAAAATCAGGAAAAAGAGTCCTTATAGAAAACAGGAATTTAGTAAGCATGACGCGCAAATTCGTGGCGGCCAGGGAGTGCTGCGTAACGCCTCTTAATTTTTCCGGCGGGATCAGCATCAGAACTTACTTAGAGAACCGTGTGTACAAGGAAGAAAAAACAGATGACCCAAGAGTGGAGGAAGGCCTGGGAGACGGAGCTTTTACTCTCACAGAGATGAAGCATAAAAACCATTCCGGGAAACCTGCCATGTTCATGAAACAGTCCACAAAAAGATCCCGGCTGTCTCTTGCCTGTACGGTTACTGAAACCATATCAGGTGCGGACAATGTTATGTGTGAAACAGAGGATAACAAGCTGGTTACAGAATATTTCCTGAACGGAAAAGAAAATGAAACCATCAAGCTTCAAAGATATATCAGTTACGTTACCAGCCAGAGAGAATTTGAAAATTCCTATGAACAGATTTCAGTGGAGCAGGCTTTTCTTGCTGCAGAGGCAGGCTTTGAACAGCTGGCCCGGGAACAGGCAGACTTTATGGAAGAGTTTTGGAGCCATGCAGATGTGGTGATCAAGGGAAATGAATCCCTTACCCAGTCCATACGGTTTAATTTATTCCAGCTTCTCCAGTCAGTAGGGCGTGACTCCGCCACCAGCATCCCCTCAAAGGGTTTAAGCGGGGAAGGTTATGGAGGCCACTATTTCTGGGAATCAGAAGCTTATATTGCTCCGGTTTTCATGTTCTCCGAGGATACCATTGCCAGAAAAATGCTGGAATACCGCTATACCATACTGGATAAGGCCAGGGAACAGGCCCGGCTCATGGGCCATGAAAAGGGAGCCTTATATTCCTGGAGAAGCATTGACGGGGAAGAGTCTTCCGCATATTTTCCCGCAGGTTCCGCCCAGTACCATATTAATGGGGATATTGCTTTTGCCATAGTCCGGTACTTAGATGCAACGGAGGATTTTGAGTTCTTAGAAAAATACGGAATGGAAATTCTTCTGGAAACCGCCAGGATCTGGATTGATATGGGGCATTATTCCCCGGTAAAAGGCGGAAAGTTCTGCATTGACTGCGTCACAGGTCCTGACGAGTATACGGCCCTTGTGAATAATAACTGCTATACCAATTTAATGGCAAGGGAAAATCTGTGGAATGCCGTAAAATATGCAGGACTTTTAAAGGAAAAGAACGGGAAGAGGTTTCAGAAAATTGCTGAAAAGATCGGTCTGGAACTAAAGGAGCTTGGGGAGTTTCAAAGAGCCGGAGACCAGATGTACATACCCTATGACAAAGCTCTGCAGATCCATATGCAGGACGATGCCTTTCTCCGGAAAAAGGTGCTGGATTTAAAGAAAATCCCTGAGGATCATTTCCCTCTGCTGCTTCATTACCATCCCATGTTTATTTACAGGCATCAGGTCTGCAAGCAGCCGGATTTGCTGCTGGCACAGTTTTTCCTTCCCAACCGGTTTTCCAAGGAGGAAAAGAAACGGGATTTTGACTATTATGAAAAGCTGGCAACTCACGATTCTTCCTTATCTGTCTGCATTTTTTCCATTATGGCGGCAGAGACAGGAGATGGGGACAAGGCTTATGATTACTTTATGAAATGCATCAGAACAGATCTTGATGATATGCAGAAGAATACAAAAGACGGACTTCATATGGCCAATATGGCCGGAGCCTGGATGTCCATTGTCCATGGCTTTGCAGGGCTTAGAGCCTGGGAAGGAATGCTTTCCTTTCAGCCGCTGCTTCCGGCTGGACTGGAAGGATATGAATTCTCCGTAAAATACCGGGGGCAAAGGCTTAAGGTGGAAGCGGACAAAAACGGAATATCCTATCAGATGATATCCAATGGCAGTCTCACCATAACCCACAATGGCGAACCGGTGGATCTGGTTCCAGGACAAAAGACGTCTTTTGCATGGTAAAGGGAAGGAGAACTCATGAGAACCATAAAAACATGTATTTTTGATCTGGATGGAGTGATATGCGATACAGCCAAATATCACTTTTATGCCTGGAAAACCCTTGCAGACCGGCTTGGAATCATTTTTACCCATAAGGATAACGAAAGGCTTAAGGGCGTAAGCCGGATGGAATCCTTAGAAATCCTGCTGAGCCTGTCTGATAAAATTTATACAACCGGGGAAAAGCTTGTATTTGCAGAAGAGAAAAACAAAAACTATGTGGATTATATTACAAAAATGGGAAAGGATGAAGTCCTTCCCGGTGTTACAGAGTTTTTGGAATACTGCAGGGAGCAGGGAATAAAAACTGCTCTGGGATCTGTGAGCAGGAATGCCGAAACCATTCTAAAACGGCTGAAGCTGGAGCCATACTTTGACGCGGTGATTGACGGGACAAAGGTGGTAAATGCAAAGCCGGATCCTGAAGTGTTTTTAAAGGGAGCGGCTGAGACAGGTGCAAAACCGGAAGAATGCGTGGTGTTTGAAGACGCATTTACAGGAATCCAGGCGGCAAAAGCAGCCGGAATGCCGGCAGTGGGGATCGGAGATGCAAAGGTGCTTTCCAATGCTGATTTTGTGATCAGGGGGTTTGAGGAGTTAAGGGGCGAACAGCTTATTGCAAGAATAAGGCAATTTTAAAGGAGGGAAATAAAACATGTATTCAGTCATTGAAACACATTTTCATACCGTTGCATCGGGACATGCCTACAGCACCGTGCTGGAAGGAGTGGCCTATGCAAAAAAATATGGGATGAAGGGACTGGCAATCACGGATCATGGCCCGGAGATGCCTGGAGGCGCTCATCTGTGGCATTTTGGAAACCAGGGTGCAATGGGAGAGGAAGTCGAAGGCATTAAGATCATCAAAGGCGTGGAAGCCAACATCATGAACTTTGACGGAGACTTGGATATTCCGGAGGAATTTTTAAGGAAGCTGGACTGGGTAATTGCCTCTTACCACATCACCTGCTGCCAGCCGAAAACCGTGGAGGATCATACCAGAGGGTACATTAATGTGATCCACAACCCTTATGTAGATGTTCTGGGACATTCAGGAAATGATGATTATGTTTATAATTACGAGCAGGTGATCCTGGAAGCCAAAAAGCACAACAAGCTCATAGAGATCAACAACCATTCTTCCATCGGAAGGCCAGGCTCTAAGGAGAGATGCCCCATTATCGCCAAATTGTGCAAAAAACACGGAGTTCCTGTTGTGGTAGGAACGGATGCCCATTTTGCAACTAAGATAGGGAAAATTGATCTGGCCATGGAAATGCTCAATGGCATTGGATTCCCGGAAGAGCTGATTTTAAATCTGGATGAAAACCGGTTTTATCAATATCTTAACAGCAGGAAAAGACCTGAATAATCTCTTTTGTGCATTTTATTGAAAATGCATATGAGATTTTAATAAAAACTTTTATCATATGAGGAGGAGCAAACTATGAAATCCAAAAGAGTATTGGCATCAATTGTGGCAGCAATGACAGCAGCATCATTTGTAGTGTCAGGATGTGCCGGGGCAGGAGCAAAGAAAACGGAAACCACTGAGACAAACCAGGGTGAGACTGCAAAGGCAGAGGAAACAAAGGCAAAGAAGGCGGAAAACGTCACCTTGAATTTTGCCATCCCTCTGGCAGAAGAGGAGTGGCAGGTGTTCCGGGAAGATGTATTCAAGCCGTTTGAAGAGGAAACAGGAATCAAGATCAATGGAATCCAGATGGAAAACAAGGACATGGAAAATAAGCTGGAAGCCCTTAAACAGGCTGGAAAGCATGATATCGATATCTTTGCACCAAGCACCGTGTATCTTCCCGGCATCATTGACAAGGGACTGGCAGAGGATTTGACAGGAATTATTACCATTCCAACGGAAATCCCGGAAAACTTATATTCTGATTACCAGTTTGACGGCAAAGTACAGTTCGTGCCCCTGCGCCCCAACGTACAGACCAACTATTATTACAAGGACAGGTTTGAAAAGTATGGGCTGGAAGCGCCTAAGACATGGGATGACCTTTTAAATGTGGCAAAGAAATTCTATGAAGAAGAAGGCGTTGGCCGGGTTGCCATCCAGGCAAATTCAGGATCAGCCCTTACCATTACTGCAATTGAATTTATCCGCTCAGCAGGCGGCGATCCCCTGGTGTTAAATGATGAAGGTTCTGTAAAAGCATTTACCTTCCTTCAGCAGCTGTGGCCTTATTTGTCTCCGGAATCAAAGAGAGCTGATTTTAATGTGATCAATGAACTTCTGTCTACGGAATCCATTTACTATGGCGCCAACTGGCCATACTGTGCCAATGTTGTGGTAAAGGACGGGGGAAAAGACCAGGTGGTTTCCTATGTTGGATTTGAAGGCCCTAAGGGAATTTCAAAGGTTACAACAACAACGGTAATGGGAATTGCAAACGGAACGCCTCATAAAGAAGAAGCAATCCAGTTTTTAGAGTATTTAATGTCAGATAAAGTTCAGAATGCCTTATTTACAAAACTGGGCTGGGCTCCGGCACGGAACGATGCCTTTGGAGAAATTGAAGAATGGCAGAAACCCTTTGTAGAAGATGTTCAGGAAGCTCTTAAGTTTGCACAGTCAAGACCTATCGTTCCCTACTGGTCAGATGTGGACAAAGCCATTAATGATGCATTTAAGGACATTGTTATTGATGGAAAAGAAGATGTGCAGGGAATCTTAAATGGTTATCATGACCAGATTGAAGCAGCAAAAGCACAGAAAAGCAAGTAAGACAGGTGTTGGTCCGCCTTCTCTTCTTCGCTGAAGATTGAAAGAAAAACGTCTTTCAACCCTCCTGATGAATCAGCCGGATATGCAGGCATATTCCCTTGGTTTATCAGGAGGCAAATGAGGAATCCGGCAGTCAGAAAGGAATGGTTTTATGAATGAATCAGTGAAGCCACAGAGAGATCTGAAGAAGTTTTTAAAGAAAAATGGGTTTAATATTTTACTTGTACTACCGCTTGTTATATTTATTTTCAGTTTTACCATCGTTCCGATTATGCAAACGATTGAAATCAGTTTCAAGGATCAATCTACCTCTGCCTGGTCACTGTACAATTATAAAAGCGTCATTACCAGAGGGATTTTTGGGGAGGCGATTGTCAATACACTTGCAATCACCGTCATAGGCCTGATGCTGCAGATGAGCCTGGGATATCTCATTGCAACCATGCTTCGGAAAAATTTTGTGGGAAAGGGGCTTGCCAGGACACTGGTACTTCTTCCAATGGGAGTTCCCACCATGGTATCCGGCGTGGCCATGCTGTATCTGTTCAGCACTTCCGGATACATCAATGAGGTGCTTTACCGCATCAATGCCGCTCCCATTCCCATAGACTGGACGGCAACAAAGCTGAGAAGCCTGCTTGTGATCGCAGTGGCAGACAGCTGGAAGGTAATGCCAATGGTTGTAATGCTTTTTCTGGCAGGGCTGGAAGCCATACCAGGAGAGCTTTATGAGGCTGCCAACGTGGACGGTGCAGGGACCATGGATAAATTTTACCACATTACAATGCCCCAGTTAAAAGCAACGGTGACCATGACAGTTTTAACCAGGGTGGTGGATCTTTTAAGGATCTTTGAGCTGCCCAAGGTTTTAGTGGGACAGAGCACCCCATTTTTAGCAACCATTGCCTATGAGGAGTATTCTTATAATAATAATGGGAATTCAGCCGTTGCATCCACTTTGCTGCTGATAATTATCCTCATGGTTGTTTCGGCGTACATGTTTTTTGCAGAACGGGAAAAGAAGGTGAACAAAGCATGAAAAAGGGCGTGAAAAAAGCACTGTTTTATGGGGCCATGATTTTAATCTGTTTTATTATGATAAGCCCGGTATATATTTTAGCCAAGGTGTCTTTCAGTGTCAAGTCTGAGGTATTGACACAGCATCCCACCCTGCTGCTCCATAACCCCACACTGGAGCACTGGGGCAATGTGTTCCGCGCAGGAAATTTATGGGCACCCTTAAAACGCAGCCTGCTGGTCTCCACAGGAACCACTTTGCTGTCCCTGCTGATCGTGGTTCCGGCATCCTATGTGGTTTCCAGAATGTCAAAGAAGATCCGGTATCTGTTTATCCTGTCCCTGTTTTTTACCAGAATGATTCCAAGTGTGGCCATAGCCCTTCCTATTTCTGTCACTTTTATTAAAATGAACTTAACAGATACGGTACAGGGATTGATCCTTGCCAATATGATCAGCCAGATCCCTTTTATGGCGTGGATTTTAGTTTCCTCCTTTTCCGGTATTCCCGTTACCCTTGATGAGGCGGCCGCCATTGACGGGGCAGGAAAGTTCCAGATCATACAAAAGGTGATTCTGCCCGTAGCCATGCAGGGAATTGCGGTAGCAGCCATGTATGTGTGGCTGAATGCATGGAATGAATTTACGTATGCCATGTATTTATCCACCAATTCCAAAACACTGCCTCTTATGATCTATTATTACGTATCAAGAGGAAGCGTATTTGAGCGGGCGGCCTATTCCACCATTTTGGCCATACCGGTAATACTGGTTACATTTGTACTGCAAAGATATTTAAAGCCTGACTATTTAAGCGGTTCTGTTAAAGGCTAAGGGAATAAGATGTTTTTGGAAAATTTAAAAATATTAAACGATTTAAATGAGGTTTCCATATTTGTACGGTGCTTTTTATCCATGTTTTTAGCAGGCGTCATAGGAATAGAAAGAGAAGCCAAAAGAAGGCCGGCAGGATTTCGAACTTATGTGATCGTATGCCTTGGATCAGCCCTTATCATGATGACAAATCAGTATATTTACATCAGCCAAAGGGCGGAGGATTCCACCAGGATTGTGGCCCAGGTGGTAAGCGGCATCGGTTTTCTTGGGGCAGGCACTATTTTGGTGACAAGGCAAAACCAGGTGAAGGGCTTAACAACGGCAGCAGGCCTTTGGGCCTGCGCTGCCCTGGGGATCGCCGTTGGATGCGGCTTTTATACGGGAGCAATCATGGGCTTTCTGGCGATTTTATGCTCCATCCAGGTTCTTCACGCAATTGACGGAAAAATATACAGCAATTCCAGGATCCTGTCGGTTTATCTGGAGTTGGACAGCGTGAGAAATATGCGCAGCCTCCTGACTTATGCCAGAAGTCATGAAATAGAATTGAGCAATCTGGAACTGATCAGCCAGAAGCAGGATGAGCTTGATATGATCGGCCTGATCACCACGGTCAGGGTAAAGGAATGGACTGCACATAAAAGCATTCTGGAGGAATTTGCCCAGTTAGATGGGGTCAGCTTTGTAGAGGAAATTAAATAAGGAATGGTAAGAAGAAAAGCTCTTTTTTCAGGTGGAAATGCGATTGCCTGGGGAGAGGGCTTTTTTTGAATTTATGATTAAGGCATAGGGTTGGGGGCTCATGACTGTCAGGTTTGCCATTTCTATATAATTGATCATAACAAAACAGTGGAAACCTATAGGCCTTTTTGGTATAATGTAGTAAAAGTAATAAAATGGGGGAATAATTTATGAGCGATGATACGAAGATAATATTTGTGGGAAATTATAAAGGCGGAGTTGGTAAGACGACAAGTGTTTTAAACTTTGCAGAGCATTTAGCCAAAAAGGATAAAAAAGTGCTGGTATTGGACTTAGATCCACAAAGTTCTTTAAGTGAAATCTTAGTCAAAAATAACGGGGCTGTTTTAAAAGATCTGGAAGATGAAAGAACTTTAAATTACGTTTTTGATTTAAATATTAATACGATAAAAAAATACAAAAGTATGAAATTGAAGTTCAACAGAAAGATCATTCAAAGATATAAGAAGGATGGCTTTCAGTATGACTTTATTGCTTCCAGTCTATTTTACAGAGACCACATGGGATTAGATGAATTGGCAATTAAAATGGAAGATACTATGGAATATCTTTCAATTTTAAAGAATTATTTAGATTCCGTGCTGGATGAGAATCGTTATGATTTTGTCCTGATTGATTGTCCGCCGTCAAATAATTTAATTACAAGGTCTGCTTTTCTTCTTTCCGATTATTATGTAATCCCTACGATTTTAGATGGGATCAGTTCTAACGGAGTGGCACACTACATAAATACCATAAATGAGACATATCATATGTACTGTGTACATTCCAATGACTTCATGCTGGCAAAGCACTATTTTGGAAAGAAACCCAAACTGATTGGAGTTTTTTGTACTTTTATAAGGGGACAAGTAAATTATAATGCAGCAACAAAGGAATTAGTAGATACTTTGATAAAGAACTGCAGAGCTGAAGAAATTCATTTTTTTAAGGAAGAGATTAATAATTACATCGATATTGCCAGAAGTACGGAGATCGGTGAAGCATCAAAAGCAAGAAATGATTATGAGCTGTTAACTGACAGTATTCTCAGGCGTCTGGAAGAGATTCAGGAGGCATGACTGACCAGTATATAAGCAACGGAGATGATGAATATGTGTATTACCAGGAACCAGATCAAAGAATTAAAAGAGGTGATAGACGGAATTAATTCTTTTGAAGATGAGAAGGAAAGAACCGACTTTTTGAATAATCATGTGGAAGATGTTGACTTATTTATGTCAGCCTTAAGAAGCATTAATAAGAAAAAGTTAAGCCCTGTAAAGGGGAGAAAGACCGGGAAGGCAGCAGTAAAGTATGGACAAAATGAGGTTATTGATATTTTTAAAAACAACAAGTTAGAGTCTATTATCAGTGAATATTCCTTAAATGAATTGTCAGATATGTATGTTACAATTTTTAATTCAACCCCAATTTCGTCTTTTAAAAAAGCAAGGATTGCCCAAACAATAAATAATTATTTATATGCCATGGACAGAGCCAGCGAATTGCTTCATTAAGGAACATGGGAAGTCCATTCATAAAGGAAAGGAATTATGAACAAAAGTGCTTTGCTCCCCTTATTCGGAAGAAGATAGAATTCTGTGCACATAGCGAAAAAAAGAATTTTCGGACTTATATTGAAGCTGAAAAAACGTTCATTTCTAAGGAAATGCAGCGTTTTTTTTATTGAAGAAAATAAAGCCAAAATAGCTCCTAAATATTTGATAATATATAATAATAAGAACTATTATTATGTTAGAAATATAAAAGTATTTCATTTAAAGAAATATATATTACATTCATAAAAATATTCTTGACATTAAGAAAAAATGTGTTAATATTAATTTCATAAGAAAATAGTTTTATTACAAACGTAAATAAAAACTTTCGTATTCCGGCATTCCTGGTTTTGGATTGAGATGCGGGAGATTGATACCGGATCTGGCTTTAAGATATGACAGGTGATCTGTTTCACAAGGGGATTAAACAGATGGCAGCATCCGTATTTTCAGCATTCACCATATGGGCTGCCAGGCCTTCACTGTTTCTTTTGATTCTGTGTTTCCGGCCAAAGGAGACGGAAACTGGGGATAAACAATATAATGAGGAGGATCCTGCCGGTTTATGACCGGTAAATACGCAGTCATGATGGCAGGGCTTCCGGCAGCAGCCTATGCCATGTATGCAACGGCAAAGCCTGAAAATAAAAAGGTGGTGGGAGGCTTGTTGGTATCAGCTGCCCTTACCTCCTTCCTGACCGGTATTACGGAACCCATTGAATGTGATTTCCGTGGAAGATTCCAATTTGCCGGAAATCTCTTACGAAACGGGCATGAGGGCAAAAGCCGGAGAAACAATAGTGGCAAGATGGTGATTTGATCTGCAGAGAATGAAACCGTAAAACATAAGAAGGGGATAGTACAGGAATCAGGATTCTGTAATATCCCCTTTTTCCATGGGCTGCATGAAGCCGGAACAGGGATCTTTGCAAGCATGAAAGGAGTACATCCTATAATTCTATTGCATATGAAAATGGAAAATGTTATAATCGAACCATAAACGAAATTCTGATGGAGCAGAACGGAGGAAGTCTTATGACAGATCGGCAGACAAAGATTTTGCAGATTGTGAATGAACAAAAGAGAGTGGAAGTGACCAGTTTGTCAGAACTGCTGGATGTGTCCCAGGTAACCATCCGTAAGGATTTAGATATGCTGGAGGAAAGAGGGCTGCTGATCAGGGAACACGGGTATGCTGCAGTCCGGAATACGGATGACATTACCAACCGGCTGTCTGTGCGGTATGATACCAAGCTTAAGATCGCCAAGGCCGCGGCAAAGATCGTTGCCAACGGGGAAACCGTTATGATCGAATCCGGTTCCAGCTGTGCCTTGCTGGCAGAACAGCTGGCAAATGAGAAAAAGGATGTTACCGTCATTACGAACTCTGCATTTATTGCAAACCATATCCGGGAATCAGCCATCGGAAAGATCATCCTCTTAGGCGGAGATTATCAGACGGAATCCCAGGTCATGGTGGGTCCAATGGTGAGAAAATGTGCCAGGGAGTTCTTCGTGGACAAGCTGTTCATGGGAACCGACGGTTTTATTCCCCAGGCAGGATTTACCTGCGGGGATATGATGCGGGCAGAGGCTATGAAGAACATGGCGGAGTCGGCCAAACATTCCATCATCCTGACGGATTCCAGCAAATTTGAGCAGCAGGGCGTTGTCCTGCAGTCCAGGTTTGAAAATATTAATATGGTATTTACGGACAGCGGAATTCCTGACAGTGCAAAAGAGATTATGGAACGGTATAAGATTGCCGTTGAGATTATACAGGCGTAGCAGGAAATCTGCACTCAAACGTGAAGGGATATGCCGCCTGCACCTGCCTTAACAGCAGTTGCAGGGGGGTTTCTTACTTTCTTACATCTTAACATCAAACCCTGAGTCTGCAAATACCTGAAAGAATTCTCTCAGATCTTCCCAATGGAGGGCTTTTACATCCTTCATTTCATATTTCATCCCAAGCTGAGTATATTTGCTCTCCCCGAACTGATGAAAGGGAAGAAGATTCACTTCTCTGACTCCAATGTCATGAAGCAGGCCGCAAAATCCCCTGGCGTCTTTCAGGGAATTGTTTGCACCAGGAATGACCGGAATGCGGGCGATAACAGGTTTGCCGCTGCTGACGGCTGTTTTCATATTGTCCGTAATTTGTTCATTTGAAGCACTGGTATATTCCCGGTGCTTTTCCTTATCATAGTGCTTCATATCAAACAGCAGTAAATCAGCCAGGCCGGTTACCGCCTGAAAGGTCTGGAAGGGAGCATACCCGGTGGTTTCCAAAGCAGTATGTAATCCGTTCTTTTTGCACTCCTTAAGCAAAGCTGCCGCAAACTCCGGCTGGGAAAGGACTTCACCGCCGGATAAGGTCACGCCTCCCCCGGATTCTTCATAAAAGTCCTTGTCCTTCATGACTTCTTTCATAACTTCTTCCACAGTTATTTGCTTACCCACATATTCCAAAGCCTTTCCCGGACATTGGCTGATGCAGGCCATGCAGCCGGTGCAGCGGCTATATTTAAAATGAAAAATATTGTTTTCAAATGAGATGCTGTTGGTGGGACAGGAGGTTTCACACAGCCCGCAGTGAAGGCATTTCTCACGGTTCCATAAGATCTGGGTATGGGGCATCTGGGACTCGGGATTGGAACACCATTTGCACCTTAAAGGGCAGCCTTTAAAAAAAACCACCGTGCGGATACCTGGTCCGTCGTGTATGCTGAATTTTTGAATATTAAATATGGTTGCTTTCATTTGAAACAACTCCTTCTTCTTAAAATTTGAAGCAAATGCAGTCTGAAGCTCCATAGTATCCCTCTGTATGGTTACTATAACATGTGAGTGAACAAAAGTAAATAAGTTTTATATAAAAAAGTATTAGTTTCAAATGAATCGAATGTGTTGGCATTTGGAAAATAGGGAGGTATACTGAAATTACGAAAGAATGGCTCATAAGAAGTGAAAAAATGAAGGAGGCCTTATTTAAGAACAGGCATGTTGGAGCATGTCAACCGAGTGTAAGAAAAATAATATACAAGCTTAGAAAGGATAATCATTATGGAATTTTTATTTGACTCTGCAAACCTGGAGGAAATCAAAAAATACAGTGAGATTTTTCCAATTACAGGTGTTACCAGCAATCCCTCTATTATTAAGAAGGAAGGCAAAATTGATTTTTTCAGACACTTTTGTGAGATACGAAAGATAATCGGTATGGAGCGTTCCTTACATATCCAGGTGACCGGACGGGATGGGGATACCATGATCCGGGAAGGAAAGGTCATCCTTGATAAGGTGGATCGAAACGTGTTTATTAAAATTCCTGTCACAGAGGAAGGCTTAAAGGCAATGCGGGCTTTAAAAGCTGAGGGGGCAGGCATTACGGCCACCGCAATTTATTCCAAAATCCAGGGATATTTAGCCATGGAGGCAGGCGCCGATTTCATTGCACCGTATTTTAACCGGATGGAAAATCTGGACATTGATGCGGCTGATACCATTGCCTGTCTTGCGGACCAGATCGCAGCAGGGGGTTATAAGACAAAGATCCTGGCTGCAAGCTTTAAGAACATTGCCCAGGTAAATGCCGCCTTTGCTGCCGGAGCACAGACAGCCACCCTGCCGCCGGAACTTCTCCATGAAGCTCTTGGCATGGCTGCCATTGGAAAGGCCATTGATGATTTTGGGAAAGACTGGGAATCTGTATTCGGGAGCGTGGATATTACAAAGCTTTTGTAACAGAAAATGGGCTTAAGATAAACAGCAGGGCAGCAATGAAGGTTGCGGACAGTCTGGGAAATGAGCGAGTATAGGGCCGGAAAGGAGCAGCAGGGCAAAACCTTGCTGCTCTTTTGTTTTTATGCCCGCTTACTCCGGTGGAACAGGCTATTTCCTGTTCTTATCCAATGTGATAATTATATTTTCAAATATAAATTAATATATTTCAGATGTAAATAAAATATTGAAATAATGAAAATGTAATGATATAGTAAGCTTAGAAGAAAAATTATAAATCAGAGGAAAACGGAGGAAGGCAATATGGAGAAGAATCATTTTGGAAATCTGACACAGAGAATGCAGGCTTTTCGTGAAGAACTGCTGGAAACAAAGCCAATGGTCTGTGCAGAGAGGGCAATCTATACGACCCAGGCATACAAAGAACATGGACATAAGCCGGTGGTCTTAAAACGGGCATACATGCTGAAGAATATTCTGGAACACATGACGATTTTTATTGAGCCTCATACCCTGATCGTGGGAAATCAGGCATCAGGAAACCGCTATGCGCCGATTTTCCCGGAATATGCCATGGACTGGGTAATCCATGAGCTGGATCAGTTTGATAAAAGAGACGGGGATGTATTTTACATAACAGAAGAAACAAAGGAGCAGCTTCGTGAAATTGCTCCTTACTGGGAGCATAACACCACAAAGGACCGGGGGCTGGCGGCAATGCCTGCATCCAGCAAGATTTTTTATGATTTGGGGATCATCAAGGCGGAAGGCAATATTACCTCCGGGGACGCCCATCTTGCGGTGGATTATGAAAAACTTATGAAATATGGCCTGAAAGATTTTGAAAAGCGCACAAAGGAAGCGATGGCAGAGCTGGATCTGACGGAAATGGAAAATTTGAAGAAATACTATTTCCACCAGGCCATCTTAGTTGTGATTGATGGGGTGAGAGCCTTTGCAAAACGGTATGAGGAGCTGGCAGGGAAACAGGCTGAAACAGCCGGAGAGAAAAGGAAAAAGGAATTGCTTGAAATCGCAAGAGTCATGGGAAAGGTTCCTTATGAGCCTGCAAAAAACATGTATGAAGCCGTTCAGAGCATGTGGTTTGTGCACCTGATCCTGCAGATCGAGTCCAACGGGCATTCCTTATCCTATGGCCGCATGGACCAGTATTTGTATCCATATTATAAAACGGATCTGGAGAAAGGAATAATGACAGAGGATTCCGCCTGTGAGCTGATGACGAATTTATGGTTAAAGACATTTACCATTAATAAAATCAGAAGCTGGTCCCATACACAGTTCAGTGCAGGAAGCCCTCTTTACCAGAACGTCACGGTAGGCGGGCAGACAAAGGATAAAAAGGACGGAGTCAATCCATTCTCCTATCTGATTTTAAAAAGCGTGGCACAGACCAGGCTGCCCCAGCCAAACCTTACGGTCCGTTACCATTCCGGCCTGGATGATGAATTTATGAAAGAAGCTGTGGAAGTGGTGCGCCTTGGTTTTGGTATGCCTGCCATTAATAATGATGAGATCATTATTCCGTCCTTTATTGCAAAAGGGGTGAAAGAGGAAGATGCATACAATTACAGCGCCATCGGCTGTGTGGAAACAGCGGTTCCGGGGAAATGGGGGTACCGCTGTACAGGAATGAGTTTCTTAAATTTCCCCAAGTCCCTTCTCGTTGCAATGAACAACGGAGTGGATCCTGAGTCCGGTGTAAAGGTGGCAAAAGGAGCCCGACACTTCCTGGAGATGACCTCCTTTTCAGACATTGAAAAAGCATGGGATAAGATTATCCGCGATTTTACAAGACACAGCGTCATCATTGAGACCTGCTGCGATATGGTGCTGGAAGAGAGTGTTCCTGATGTTCTTTGTTCTTCCCTGGTGGAAGACTGCATTGGAAGAGGAAAGACCTTAAAGGAAGGCGGAGCTGTTTACGATTTTATCAGCGGGCTTCAGGTAGGGATCGCCAATATGGCAGATTCCCTGGCAGCGGTCAAAAAATGTGTGTTTGAGGATAAAACCCTTACCAATCAGGAACTTTGGGATGCGCTTCAAAATGACTTTGAAGGGGAAGAGGGCAGAAGAGTCCAAAACCTGTTATTGGCAGCTCCCAAGTATGGCAATGATGATGATTATGTGGATGTCCTGATCCGGAATGCATACGATGTTTATATTGACGAAATCAAGAAATATCACAATACACGATACGGGAGAGGGCCTGTTGGCGGGATTTATTATGCAGGAACCTCCTCCATATCCGCAAACGTAGGTCAGGGTATGGGAACATTGGCCACCCCTGACGGAAGGAAAGCCCATACTCCTCTGGCAGAAGGCTGTTCTCCCAGCCATGCCATGGATACCAATGGTCCCACTGCTGTATTTAAAACAGTTGCAAAGCTTCCTACAGAAGAAATCACAGGCGGAGTTCTCTTAAACCAGAAGGTCACTCCCCAGGTATTGGAAAAGCCTGAGGACCGGATGAAGCTGATCGCCTTGCTGCGCACCTTTTTTAACCGGCTTCACGGCTACCATGTGCAGTACAATGTGGTTTCTAAGGAGATCCTGCTGGAAGCTCAGAAGCAGCCGGAAAAACACAGGGATTTAATCGTCCGTGTGGCAGGCTACAGTGCATTTTTCAATGTGCTTTCAAAGCAGACACAGGATGACATCATCGAAAGAACGGAACAGGTTTTATAAGCTGTTACACCCTATGGTTCTAAAGACCATAGGGTGATTTTTAAATGCGAAAAGGCATGGGAGGTGTACTCTGCCGTAATAATAACCTTATTTAAGACACAGCCTGTATCAGAAATATCCGGTAAAAATTCGTATGGAAAATGATGCAAAATATGATACAATGGCAGAAGCGGCAAAAGGAAATTTATGCCTAGAACGTTTCACCACAGGAGAAAGTACACATGAAAGAAAAAAAGTCAATGATTAATGTTGTGATCGATGGGATTTCCGGGATTTTCCTGCCAATTATCAACCTGTTAAGCGCGGCAGGAATTTTAAAAGGCATATTAGCTATTCTCACTGCAGCAAATATTGTTTCAGGAACAAGTGAGACTTATTTGGTACTGAATGCCATGGCGGACAGTATGTTTTATTTTCTGCCCATGGTGCTGGCATTTACCGCAGCAAAAAAATTTGGCGCCGACCCATTTACCGCAGTGGTCATTGGAGGAGTGCTTTTGTATCCTTCCTTAACAGAAGCTTTTGAAGCAGGAAATAACATTTTTTTCGCAGGAATACCCATGAAGGCCGTTATTTATCATTCCGGAGTCATTCCCATTATTCTTGCAGTAGGTTTGCTGGTATATGTGGAACGGCTGGTATACAAAATACTGCCGGATCTGATAAAAGGTTTTTTTGCTCCCTTAATCTGCATTGTGACAGTCGGGCTGGTCACTTTGTTTGTATTCGGACCCATAGGGAATATAATAGGAGACGGACTGGCTTCTGCTTATGAATTTGTATATCAGGTCAGTCCAATGATTGCCGGGGCAATTTTAGGAGCGGTGATCCAGCCAATGGTTATTTTTGGTTTTCACTGGAGTTTTGTGCTGGTGGCAATGAACAACATTTCTATGACAGGCTCTGATACCATTCTGGCTTTAATAGGGCCGGCAGTATTTGCCCAGGCAGGTGCGGCACTTGCGGTGTGTTTGAGAAGTAAAGATAAAAAGTTCCGGTCCCTTTGTCTGTCTGCCGTAGTGTCTGCCTTTTTCGGAGTTACGGAACCAGCCATGTTTGGGGTGAATCTGCCCTTAAAGAAGCCTATGATTGCAGTGTGCATAGGAGGCGGGGCGGGCGGAGCCATAGCAGGACTTTCGGGAGCCCAGGCAATGACCTTTGCATTTCCAAGCCTGATTACATTGCCTGTTTTTCTGGGGAAGGGATTTGGGGTGTTTGCTGTAAGCTGTTTTGTTGGATTTTTAACGGCATTTTTGCTGACGGTTTTCCAGCGGGGGCTGGTTCGTGACGCAGCAGCTTCAGAAGCTGCATAATGAAAGAAACATGCCTTAACATTTCAGGTTCATTTTAAATTCATAAAAAAATCACAATTTTATGGTGAAAAATTAAGGTTTGTTTCAGGTTCACATGGTAAATATGAAGCAGACACTATTTTTGAGTTAAAATGAGATGAGGAGGAATTTATATGTATCTGTTAAGAAGGACTGCAGCATTCATTACAGCTGCTATTTTGTCAGCGGTTCCAATTACAACGCTGGCGGCAACAGGAACCCAGATCAGCAGTGTTTCACTTTACATATCATCAGAGATTGAGGCCGGAGAAAGCGGCGGTGATGTAACGGTCACTTCCAGTTCCAGTAAATTCAGTATCAATGATGCTGAGGTTACCAATGAACCGAGCAGGGAGTGGAGAGATGGAGAGAAACCTAAATTAAAGGTCACTTTAGAAGCAGAAGACGATTATTACTTTGCCTCAGGTTTTTCCAAAAGCAGCGTAAGCTTAAGCGGTTCTGACGGGACGGTCACTTCTGTCAGCCGGAGCAGCAGTACACTGATTGTGTATATAACTCTGGATGCTTTGGAGGATGTGGAAGGCGACTATGATCTGGCTGTTAACAACTTAGAGTGGGATGAAGGGGATGGTACGGCCTCCTGGGATGAAAATGACGATGCCAATAAATATGAGGTGCGTCTTTACAGAGGAAGCACCGCAGTAACTTCCGTACTCACCACCACCCATACCAGCTACGATTTTTCAAGCTACATTACAAATAGCGGAAATTATTCCTTTAAAGTCCGGGGAGTCTACAACTCCTCCAATAAAGGCAGCTGGGAGGAATCTGACACCTGGTATGTTTCCTCTGACGAGGCTGAGGAGATCAGTTCTTCCAGCTCCGGCAGTGTTTCCGGGCCGGGAAGCACTTCGGGAACCGGTGCATGGCTGAAGGACAGCACAGGCTGGTGGTATTGCAATGCGGATAAAAGCTATACCGTCAGCAACTGGCAGTATATTGATGATTACTGGTATTATTTTAACCAGTCCGGGTACATGGTTACAGGCTGGGTCAAGTGGAACTCAAAATGGTATTATTGCGGAGATGACGGCGGAATGCTCACAAACACCACAACTCCGGACGGGTATGATGTAGGAAGCGACGGAGCGTGGGTCCAATCATAACGGAGATAGAATAATGTAAAAGCAAAGAAGGGGGTGTCGCAAAATCACCAAAATGAAGTGATGGAGTGACACCCTCTTTCTGTGTAGGTAAAAAAACAGGAAA
>CABJBM010000008.1 GCA_902363835.1 Lachnospiraceae bacterium | reverse complement strand
CGCTGGCCAGTAACGTCCCCTTATAGGGGCGTGCAAACCACCCGTTTGACGGGTGGTCATGATTAAAGCAGGTAAGGCAATTCCAACATACCCATTTCATTTTGGTGAGTATGTTGGAATGAAAATGAAAGGGGAGAACAAAATGGATTTTTATCCGGGCTTTAAAATTATACCGCAGTCACAGCCAATTGGATTTACATATGGGGAGGGAGTGTTTGGCCCTGTGCCGGAGATCCGGCGGCTGGATGACATTCGGGCCTCCCTGGCTGATCCGGCCTGCACCGGACCGGAGGAGCTTTACGCCATATCCATGGATGTGGGCTGTGAAGAAGACAGAAAAGATATGGAAGGGCGCAACCTTCTTTACGGAGCAGTTGTCTATGGAGCGGGGACCATCGGCAAAGAGCCGGTGCGCTCCCAGGGACATATCCACGCGGTCAGCCCTTCCTGCGGATATTCCACGCCCGAGGTTTATGAGATCTGGGATGGCGAGGCCATTATCTATATGCAGGAGGCAGGGGGAGATGACCCTGGCAATTGCTACGCAATCCGGGCAAAAGCAGGGGACGTGGTGATCGTGCCCCCTGGCTGGGTTCATGCCACGGTAAACGCCGATGTATCCAGAAACATGTGTTTTGGGGCCTGGTGCGTCAGGGATTATGGATTTGAATATGAGGCGGTGAGGAGCCACGGGGGAGTCGCTTATTTTCCTTATGTGGAGAAAACAAATATTTTGTGGAGAAAAAACCCTGCATACCAGGGAGGACGTCTGGTGGAGAGAGCTCCAAGAGAGTATCCGGAATTTGGGATCACCAGGGGAATTCCCATTTATACCCAGTATCAGGAGAATAAAGAAAAGTTTTCCTTTGTGACAAGGCCTCAGGATTATAAAAAGTTATGGGAGGAGTTTCAGCCATGAAGATTATAGAGCCAAAAGCAGTGCATGACTTTTACAATGGAGTGATTGAAGGAAAGACGGTAATTACAAGCAGAAAGCTGCTAAAGGATATCCTGGCAGCTTATAAGGATCCGGATAAAGCAGAGGACCCTGAGCGGGTGATGTATGAGGTTTATTGTTATGAAGATGAGGATAACCTTCATCCGGGAAGTCTAAACTGGGGGCTTACGGTCATGTATCCGGAGCTTGTTAACGGGGAGTGCAATTTCACCAGGGGGCATATTCATGAGGATACCTCCTGCGGAGAATTTTATTTTGGACTGGCAGGAGAAGGGCTTCTTCTTTTGATGGATTTGGAAGGAAATGCCTGGGCAGAAAAGGTTTATCCCAATTCCCTGCATTATATCAATGGGAAACTGGCTCACCGCCTGGTAAATACCGGAGACCAGGTACTGAAGGTGGGCGCCTGCTGGTCGTCCTGTGCGGGTCATAACTATGAATGGGTAGAAAAGCATCCGTTTCCGGTGAGAGTTTATAAAAAGAATGGAGAAATCATATGCATATAGACAGGAAGTTCCAATATGAGAAACATCCGGAGATAAAAGTCCAGGGCTTTGAGCATGAGGTGTTTGACGGATACGGGGAAATTATAGAGGAATTAAAATCAAAGATAAAGAAAACGCCGTTTATCATGGTTGTGGACTGTTATCCAGGGGTTGATGATAAAGAAGTGCTGGCAGCCCTTTCCCGGCTGGGAGCAGATCATCTGGTACAGACGGCAGAGGTCTTTAAGGAAGAAAAGACAATCCAGGAGCAGTTAAAATACCAGCTGACCGATGACCGTGTTTTCGGAAGGATGTATGCAGGTGAAATTCTGGATTTCATGGACATGGAAAAATTGTCAAAGGCAAGGGCAGAAGTGGCGGAGGCGAAAGGATTTACCATTGTTTATGGATTCGGAGCATCTTTGATAGCCCAGGGGGATCTGCTGGTTTATCTGGATATGGCCAGGTGGGAGATCCAGCTCCGCTACCGCAAGGGCATGGGAAATTACCAGGCGGATAATGGGGATGAAGACATCCTGAAAAAATATAAAAGAGGGTTTTTTGTGGAGTGGAGGATTGCCGACAAGCACAAGGCGCAGCTGTTTGAGCGCATGGATTATCTGATGGACACCAATAAGGCGGAAGCTCCGAAGATGATAAGCGGCAGGGCTTTTTTAACGGCTCTTAAAAACACTGCAAGGCAGCCGTTCCGCACGGTGCCCTATTTTGACCCGGGGGTATGGGGAGGGCAGTGGATGAAGGAGGTCTGTGGACTGGACACTTCCCAGGAAAATTATGCCTGGAGCTTTGATGGGGTGCCGGAGGAAAACAGCCTTTTGTTTAATTTTAACGGGGTTTTGGTGGAGGTCCCTGCCATGGACCTGGTGCTTTATCAGCCGAAAATGCTTTTAGGAGAGCAGGTTTATGCCCGTTTTGGGGCAGAATTCCCCATACGGTTCGATTTCCTGGATACCATGGGCGGTCAGAATTTAAGCCTGCAGGTACATCCCCTTACCGATTACATAAAAAAGCAATTCGGTATGCAGTATACACAGGATGAGAGCTATTATATTCTGGATGCAAAGGAAGATGCAGTGGTTTATCTGGGATTAAAGGAGGGCATTGACAGGGAAGAAATGACCGTGGCTCTCAAGAACGCACAGGAAGGGAAATGCACCTTTGACGCGGAAAAATACATCAGCCGTTTTCCGGCGAAAAAGCATGACCATTTTCTGATTCCGGCGGGCACCTGCCACTGTTCCGGAAACAATGCCATGGTATTGGAGATCAGTGCGACTCCCTATATATTCACCTTCAAGCTATGGGACTGGGGGCGCCTGGGACTGGATGGAAAGCCCAGGCCCATCCACATTGACCATGGGATGAAGGTAATCCAGTGGGACAGAACCACGAAATGGGTGGAGGAAAATCTGGTAAATGCCTGCTATACGGTGAAGGAAGAGGAAGGGTACAAGGAAGAGCATACAGGCCTTCATGAACTGGAGTTTATTGAGACAAGGCGGTACTGGCTGGATCGCCCGGCAGAATTCCATACAGCGGGCACTGTTCACATGTTGAATCTGGTGGAAGGAACGGCAGCAGTCGTTGAAAGTCCGTCCGGAGATTTTGAGCCATATGAGGTGCATTATGCGGAAACGTTTATTGTGCCGGCCAGTGTGGGCGCATACCGGGTGAGGCCGTTAAAGGAGAATGAAAGGATCGGTTTGATAAAGGCATATGTCAGATAAAATTCGCGGTGTAAAATTCTGCCTGGTGGCAGTGGATATGGATGGAACGGCTCTCAAATCTGACGGGCAGGTGTCACAGAAAACCATAGAAGCGCTGAAGGAGTGGATGAAAGACGGCGGTCTGGTGGTACCGGCCTCAGGAAGGACTTACGGTTGGATTCCTGAGGAGATTCTGGGGCTGGGAGTGCCTTATGTGATATCTGGAAACGGGGCCTCTGTCATTGATACGGGAACAGGGGAATACATGTATGAAAGCAGAATTAAGCTGAAAGAGGGCATTGATCTGCTGAGCTATCTTCTGACCGAAAACGGCCAGTGCTATTTTCAGCAGAGGGATCAGTTTTATGAGGATGGCAGCCGCTCAGAGGAAATGGAGAAGATACATCCTTATATGGCATCAGTGGGTTTTTCCAGGGAAGGAAGGCGAAAGGATCTCCTGAGGTTTTTGACGGATAAGGGGGAAGATATCCAGAAGATCGGGTTCATGGCCTTTGATGAGGAGACGGAAAAAAGGGTCTTGGCCTGCGGCGGACGTTTTCCGGACTTCTGTATCTTAAAAACAGGGCGGATGTGTCTGGAGTTTAACCGGAAAGGGACGTCCAAAGGAAAGGCACTGAAATACTTATGCCGCTGCCTTGCCATGGAACCGGAGCAGGTGATGGCCATTGGGGACAGCGAAAATGACATGGAAATGCTTGCCTGGGCCGGAATGGGCGTTGCCATGGGAAATGCCGGGGCAGCGGTGAAAGAGGCAGCGGACTTTGTCACAAAGACAAATGACGAGGAGGGGGTGGCCTGGGCATTGGGGCGCATTCTCCGGGGATTATGAGAGATCAGATGGACGGTCCTGCCTGACCTGCCCAAATCAGGATTATAAAACAACCGAAGGGGTTTTTGCCAGGCGGATTTAAAAATCATCCATCGGGCAAAAGCTCCTTTCTGATAAAAATCAAATCTGATCCTCTTTTCCGGCAAAGAAATTCCCTGATACAAAACTGCCAGTATCATGCACAGGACTGTGATTACTCATCACCGCCGGATTCATGTGAAAAGGCTGAGTGCATAAAAGCTATGATCAGGTATAGGAAGAACGGCAGCCATACCGGCCATAAGAAACAAATTGACAGAAATCTGTGGTCAAGGGTATAATCGATTCATAACAAAAAAAGTAATATGAATTGAAGGTACGAAATATGAATTATATGAAAAGTAACAGCCAGCCGTTTTCAGCTGATTATGTTTTTCTCAACATCAGGAAGCGAATTTTAAAACTGGAATTAGAGCCTGGAACCAGAATCAGTGAAAATCAGATGGCAGAAGAATACGGCGTGTCAAGAACCATCATCCGCAATGCCTTTGCAAGGCTGAATCAGCTTGGGCTTCTTACGGTATACCCCCAGAGAGGCACTTATGTAAGCCTGATTGATTTAAAGCTGATCGGGGATTTATTGATTTTAAGGACTGCCGTGGAAAAGGAAGAGCTTTACGAGCTTTTGTCCCAGAGGGACGAAGAGAAGATTGGAAAACTGGTAAAAGAACTGGAGGATAATTTAGAAAAACAGGAAGCCTACCGGAATGTGGAAGGGTATGACTTAGAATTTCAGAAGCTGGATTCGGCATTTCACCGGGCCATTGCAGAAAGTGTGGAGCGGTATAATCTGATAAAACTGCTGGAGGATTTAATGCTTCACATTTCAAGATGGCGTAATTTCGATGTGGCACTGGGCAAACGGATGCCATGCCTGATCGACGAGCACCGAAGGATCGTTGAAGAAATCAAAGGCGGTGATTTTGCCAAAGCCCAGCAGGCGATGGCAGACCATCTGGAAACCATATCCGAAATCAGAGATACGGCAATGGAAAAGTATCCTCAGTATTTCATAAACATTTAATCCGGCTGGCTGAGAAAAAGTGGCCGGAAATCCGCAGCATAAGGATTTCTGACTGTCTGCATCAAAAGCAGCCGATTATTTGTTTTTATGGGGAAAGATTGTCACAAATTAGACGATTATATGGAGAAAAAGTGAAAACGTCACCGGAACTATGTTCCATATAATAACTGAGCAGTTTCCTGTTTTTTAAAAAAGTTATTGACAAATTAGACAAATTTTGATAATCTATGCATGAAAAAATGTACCTTGTGACCTTTTTATTTTTTATATAAACTTGTATACAAGGATACATTTTTTCATGCGCAAACTTGTATACATGTATACATTTATATTTTTTTGAAAAAGATTGTTATAAAATAAACAATATGAAAGGAAACGACCATGTTCACATTAGGAGTTGACATAGGCTCTACCACCTCCAAAGCAGTCATTCTGAAAGATGGACAGGAAATTCTGGCTACATCCCTGATCAGGGCCGGGACAGGAACCGACGGGCCGGCCCGGGCGATTGAGGCAGTGCTTGCCGAAGGAGGCTTAAAACAGGAAGAGATCACTGCTGTTTATGCCACCGGCTATGGCAGAAAGCTGTTAAAAAATGCCAATGGAGAAATGAGTGAGTTAAGCTGTCATGCAAGGGGAGTCCATCACCTGCATCCGGAAGTGCGGACCATCATTGACATCGGCGGACAGGATGCAAAAGTACTTTCCCTGAATGATGAAGGGCGGCTGACGGAATTTCTGATGAATGACAAATGTGCGGCAGGGACCGGACGGTTTCTGGATGTCATGGCAGGAATTTTACAGCTGAGGATCGAAGATCTGGAAAAGCAGGCTGCCATGGCAAAGCAGATTGTGAAAATTTCCAATACCTGTACGGTATTTGCCGAATCCGAGGTCATTTCCCAGCTGGCAAACGGAGTTGAGATTCCGGACCTGGTTGCCGGTATCTGCCAGTCAGTAGCCGGCAGGGTGGCCACCCTGGCAAAACGGATCGGAGTGAAAGAAGCGGTGTGTATGAGCGGCGGCGTTGCAAAAAATGGCGGGGTACGAAAAGCCATGGAGCAGGAACTGGGACTTGAAATTACATATTCGCCAATGGCCCAGCTCATGGGTGCTTTAGGGGCAGCGCTTTACGCTTACGATAAATCATAAAAGGAGGAATTTTTCATGGGTGAAGGAGAAACAAAACCAAAGTTTACCATTGACCCCAATTCAGCCAAGTTTAAGCTGAATGAGATCGTGGCAAAACACTACAAGGAGGTCCAGGAGGCAAAGGACAGGGGAGAGAAAATCGGCTGGTGTGCCAGCAATTTCCCTCAGGAAATTTTTCAGACCCTGGGCATTAAAGTCTGTTATCCTGAGAACCAGGCGGCAGCCATTGCGGCAAGAGGTGCGGGGCAGCGGCTGTGTGAAGTTTCAGAGGCGGAAGGTTATTCCAATGACATCTGCGCATATGCGAGAATCAGCCTGGCTCATATGAAGGTGGGGGAAACTCCGGAGCAGAACATGCCTCTGCCGGATTTCGTGCTTTGCTGCAACAACATCTGCAACTGCATGATCAAATGGTATGAGAACATTGCAAAAGAGCTTGATATTCCGCTGATTCTCATTGACATTCCCTTTAATCCTGATTACGAGGTTTCGGACGACCAGGTGGAATATGTTAAGAGCCAGTTTCTGGCGGCAATTGAACAGCTGGAGGAGATCACGGGGAAAAAATGGAGCGAAAAGAAATTCAAGGAGGTCATGGAAATCTCAAACAGAACTTCCAGGGCATGGCTGGAGGCTACAGCCTATACCAAGTATACCCCGTCTCCCCTTAACGGCTTTGACTTACTCAATCATATGGCAGTGGCCGTCTGTGCAAGAGGGACCGTGGAGGCGGCCGAGGCCTTTGAAACCCTGCTGGAGGAATACAAAAAGGCGGTGAAAGAGGGAACCAGTACCTTCCGCGCAGAGGAAAAGTACCGGATCATGTTTGAGGGGATTGCCTGCTGGCCTCATTTAAGGGCAACGGCAACCGGCTTAAAATCCCGGGGAATCAACATGGTGGCAACCATTTACGCCGATGCCTTTGGATTCATTTACGATGATTTTGATGGTCTCATCCGCGCCTACTGCAATGTGCCAAATGCCATGAACTTAGAGCATGCACGGGATAAGAGAGAAGCGATCGTAAATAAGACCCATGCAGAAGGACTTCTGGTACACACCAACCGTTCCTGTAAGCTTTGGAGCGGATTCATGTATGAGATGAGCCGCCAGATCGGAGAGGACTGCCGGATACCGGTCACCTCATTTGACGGCGATCAGGCAGACCCGCGGAATTTCTCGGAAGCCCAGTATGAGACAAGGGTTCAGGGGCTGACGGAGATTATGGAATCCAACAAAGGGGGGAAAAACTGATGGCAACATTAAATGAATTATTAGAAAATTTTCATGAAATTGCGTGTTCACCGAAAAAACAGCTGAATGCTTATCTGGAGCAGGGAAAAAAGGTTGTGGCCTGTGTTCCTGTTTATACTCCTGAAGAGCTGATCCACTCCATGGGACTGGTTCCTATGGGAGCATGGGGAGCTGATATTGAGCTGAAGGAATCCAAAAAGTATTTCCCTGCGTTTATCTGTTCTATTATGCAGAGCATTCTGGAGCTGGGAATTAAGGGAGAATACAAAGGCATTTCAGCCATTGTCATCCCATCCCTCTGCGACTCTTTAAAGTGTCTGGGACAGAACTGGAAATACGCGGTGAAGGACATCCCTTTTATCCCCATGACCTATCCCCAGAACCGGAAGCCGGATTCAGGAAAAAAGTTTACCAAAGCCTCCTATGAGCGTGTTATAAAGGATTTAGAGGCAGCGGCCGGGGTGAAATTCAGCGAAGCTTCCTTAGCCCGGTCCAATGAAATTTACAATGAACATAATGGGGCAATGAGAAAGCTGGCAGAGGTTCTGGAACAGCATCCTTCCATTACGGCAGTCCAGAGAAGAGATATTTTTAAAAGTGCCTATTTCATGCGGAAGGAAGATCATACGGCACTGGTCGGCCAGCTGATAGAAGCGCTGTCGCAAGTTGAGGAGAAGGAAAGCAAAATTAAGGTGATCACAACAGGAATCCTGGCTGACAGCGATGGGCTTTTGAAGATCTTTGATGAACACGGGCTGCAGATTGCCGCCGATGATGTTGCCCATGAATCCAGGCAGTACCGTACGGATGTGAATCTGGAATTGGAACCATTGGAAGGACTTGCAGATAAGTTCTCCCGGATGGATCATTGCTCCGTTTTGTACGATCCGGAAAAAAAGAGAGCAGGTTATATCGTTGATCTGGCAAAGAAATACGATGCCAGAGGGGTGGTGGTTCTGCTGACAAAATTCTGTGATCCGGAAGAATTTGATTATGTAATCGTAAAAAAGGCCTGTGACAGAGCTGGGGTTCCAATCATCCAGATGGAAGTCGACAGGCAGATGGTAAATTATGAGCAGGCAGGAACGATGATAGAAGCATTCAAAGATATGCTTTAACAGGAGGAGAAGGATATGATCGATAAAAGTAAAATGCCGGTAGCGGTGGGCGTTGCATTCGTATGGTTTACAACACAGTTTGGCGGAGGGTTTGCCTCTGGAGCACAGCTGGTTCAGTATTTCGTTGCTTTTGGTATTTGGGCGCTTATCACCCCGATTCTGGCTCAGGCCATCGGTGCGGTATTCCAGTGGTATGGGCTCCGGTTTGCAAAGATTCACGATGCTTATGATTACAGAACTTTTAACAACAAGTTTTACGGAAAATTCGCTCCTATTTTTTCCAACCTTTATGAAATTGTATACATATTACTGCTGTGCCTGGCTCCGTCTGTTGCCTTTGCAACCGGAGGTTCCACCATGCAGTCCCTGACCGGGCTCCCATATATGGTCTGTACCCTGATCATCGGTTTGTTTATTTTTGCGGTGACCATTTTTGGAACGGATTTTGTAAGAAAAGCGGCGTCCACGCTGTCTGTCATAATCATTGCAGGTCTATTGATCGTGTACGTACCAAATATTATTGTCAGCTGGGGCGATATTGCAGAAAACATCAGGACTTTGGCAGCTAATCCTGCGCCTGCAGGCCCTGCCCTCTGGAGCTGCTTTATTTACGGTTCCTTCCAGTTGGCCTCCATCGGATTGCTGTACCAGCATGCTGAACCATTTAAATCAGAAAAGGAAGCAGGAACAAGTATGATTTACGGATTTATCGTAAACTCAGGATTAATTATGCTTTCCACCTTAGGACTGATGGCAATTGCCACCAATCCGGATTTATCCAAGGATCCCCTTCCGGTAATCACTCTGATCAAAGGCGGTGTGGGAGCCGGCTTCATGAATCCCATGATTTCCATACTCATTATTTTAGGAGCGGTATCAACAGCGGTAAACATGATTGCCGGAGCAGTTCAGAGAGTGGTTGTTGCACTTGAAAAACCGGAGGAAAAAAGAAACGACGGAAAGCCTACTACAAAAGCTTTGATCTGTGCATTGTTATGTACCATTCTCGCCTTTGCTATTGCCCAGTTCGGACTTCTTCCTCTGGTAAAGGTAGGATACGGATATCTGGGTTATATAACTATTGCAGTGGTACTGGTTCCGTTCCTGATCCGGATGATCGGGGAAGCCATGGGAAAAATTGAGAAATAACTGACAGAACCGTGGGACAGAGGTTAGCAGGAGAATGAATATGACAGGCCTTTTATCAGAAACAATCGGAGAACTGCTTCATAAAAGAGCTGTTCTTACGCCGAATGCAGCAGGAATCTGCTATCAGGATAAACATTATTCCTGGAAAGAGGCGGATGAAATTTCGGATTTTTGGGCAGCTGACTTTATAAGAAAAGGAATTTCCAAAGGGAAACATGTGGCGTTATGGGGAACCAACAGCCCGGAATGGGTCATGGCGTATCTGGCTTTTATGAAGTCTGGGGCAGTGGTGCTCCCGGTCAATACATGCTATAAAGAACAGGAATTGAACAGGGTTTTAAAAGAAGCGGATGCAGATTATCTGTTCTATGGAAGGGGATGCGGTGATAAGGACTACGGACCGGTCATTGCAAATGCAGGACTGGATGGTCCGGACAGCTTCTTAAAAGGGATCGTTTCCCTGGAGCATCTGCCTGATTGTGAAAAGCTTGACAACAGGAAGGAAGATCAGCAGCTTTTAAAAGAAATGAAACAGAACTTATCTTCAAAAGATATTGCCAACATACTTTTCACCTCCGGTACCTCAGGCGTTCCAAAGGGAGTGATGTTAAGCCACGAAAACCTGGTCAACAATTCTGCCGAAATGGTACGTTCCATGCATTGGAACGAAAATGACCGCATGTGCTTAGCTGTTCCCCTGTTTCACTGCTTCGGCATCACAGCGGGCATATTGTCCGCTGTCCATGCCGGGGCGGCAATTTATATCAATCAGTATTATAAGTCCATTGGAGTCATGGAAAACATACAAAAAAATTCCTGCACCATTCTAAACGGCGTTCCCAGCATGTTCCTGGCTATGGTAAAAAACAGCAGGAGAAAAGAATACGATTTAAGTTCTCTAAAGAGCGGAATTATTGCGGGTTCCGCCATTCACCCTTTGGATTACATCAATATCTGTGAAGAACTGAAGATGGAGCATTTACAGCCTTCCTATGGGCAGACTGAGTCTTCCCCTGCCATTACCATGACCGAATATTGGGACCCAATCTGCCGGAAGGCTCTTTCAGCAGGCAAAAAGATCCCTTATACGGAATTAAGGATCTGGGATGAAGGAAGGAATTGCATTGCCGGCCCCGGTATTGTTGGAGAAATCCAGTCCAAAGGTTATCACATTATGAAGGGTTATTACAACCGGGAAAAAGAAACGGAAGCAGTGCTGGATCAAGAGGGGTGGCTTCACACCGGAGACTGTGGTTATCTGGATGAAGGCGGCAATCTTCATATGACCGGACGGAAAAAAGAAATGATCATCCGGGGCGGTGAAAATATAGCGCCAATGGAAATTGAAAACTGTATCCTGGAGCTTCCGGAAATCAAGGCAGTGAAGGTGGTAGGAGTGGATGCCCAGGTCCTTCAGGAGGAAATTGCAGCCTGTATCATTACGGAGCCTGGAGCGGAATTTTCCGAAGAGAGGATCAGGGAGCAGGTTCGTCAGAACCTGGCGGATTATAAGGTTCCCAAATATGTTTATCGATTTGATTCATTTCCTTACAGCAACAGCGGCAAGGTTATGATCCGTGAGTTACGGCAGGAAGTCGAGAAGCGGTTAGCGAAAAGAGGTTAAGGAGGAAACAACATGTATTTTACAAAACAGCATGAGCTTGTCCGGAAACTGGCGAGAGAGTTTGCGGAAAAAGAACTGTCCAATGAAGTCCTGGATGAGATTGAGGAAAGCGGGACATTTCCGGAGGAAATCCTTTACAAAATGGGAAAGGCCGGATTTTTCGGCATTAAGACGCCAAAGGAATACGGCGGTTCCGGCGGTGACGCCCGCTGCTACGTGCTGGTGATGGAGGAAATAGCAAGAGTCAGCGGAGTTGCAAGCATTTATGTATCTTCCCCTAATTCCCTTTCCGGAGGCCCTTTGTTATTATCCGGCACAGAGGAGCAGAAACGAAAATACCTTCCTTCACTGATAAGCGGGAGCAAAAAGCTCTGCTTTGCCCTGACGGAACCAGGGGCAGGTTCTGATGCAGGGGGTATGCAGTCCACTGCTGTAAAGGAAGGGGATTATTACATATTAAATGGAAGAAAGACCTTTATCACCATGGCACCCTTATCAGATTATGCGGTGATCTACGCAAAGACGGATATGACAAAGAAAACAAAAGGAATCAGCGCTTTTATTGTTGATATGAAAAACACTCCTGGAATTTCCTGTGGAAAACCGGAGCATAAAATGGGCGTCATCGGCTGTGCCACCAGCGATATTATCATGGATAACGCAAGGATTCCGGCCGAAAACCTTCTGGGCGAAGAAGGTATGGGCTTTATCAACGCCATGAAGACACTGGATACGGGCCGAATGGGAGTTGCCGCCCAGTCCATCGGAGTTGCCCAGGGGGCTTTGGACGAGGCCATCAAATACGCAAAGGAACGGAAGCAGTTCGGAAAACGGATCGGGGATTTCCAGGCAATCGCCTTTATGATTGCAGATATGGCCACAAAGCTGGAGGCTGCAAAGCAGCTGGTTTATAAGACCGCTTACTTAATGGATACCCATCAGCCTGCAACCATGGAAGCATCTATGGCAAAATACTATGCTTCTGAGGTCTGCAATGAAATCGCTTCAAAATCCCTTCAGATCCATGGAGGATACGGATTTATCAAAGATTATAAGATTGAGCGTATGTACAGGGATTGCCGTGTGTTCACCATTTACGAGGGTACCTCACAAATCCAGCAGCTGGTGATTTCCGGAAAACTGCTTAAGAAATAATGACTACACGGAAGGAGTAATGAAAACGATGAAAATTTTGGTTTGTGTGAAACAGGTGCCGGATACCAATGAAGTAAAGATCGATCCGGTAAAGGGTACATTGATCCGTGACGGAGTTCCCAGCATTTTAAACCCTGATGATGCGAATGCCTTAGAAGAGGCCTTGAAAATAAAAGATGAAAAGCCTGGAACAACGGTTTCTGTTATTACCATGGGCCCGCCTCAGGCTGATGATATGTTAAGGGAGTGCCTGGCAATGGGAGCGGATGAGGCTTATCTTCTCAGCGACAGGGCCTTTGGAGGAGCAGATACCTGCGCCACCTCCACCACCATTGCTGCGGGCATTGAGAAAATCGGAGACTATGACATTATTTTTGCAGGCCGTCAGGCCATTGACGGTGATACGGCTCAGGTCGGCCCCCAGGTGGCCTGGAGACTTGGTATTCCGGTGGTGACTTATGTTCAGGATGTGAAGCTTTGTGAAGGAAAGGTGATCGTGCAAAGGCAGCTGGAAAACGGATATGAAATTCTGGAGGTTCAGATGCCCTGTCTCCTTACCGCCGTAAAAGAACTGAATGAGCCCCGTTACATGAGCATAGGCGGCATCATGGACGCATATGCAAAAAAGGTTGCCATATGGAATCATGAGGATGTGAGACTGGATCCAAAAGACTGTGGTTTAAATGCTTCCCCAACTCAGGTTTTCCGTTCCTTTACTCCTGCTCCAAAGGGAAAAGGAGAGATGCTCGCCGGAACAGTATGCCAAATGGCTGAGCTGCTTACAGAAAAACTGAAAGAGAAGCATTATCTTTAAAACCCAGGAAAAGGAGGAAGGTTCACATGGCTGTAAATGTAATAAAAGAAAAATGCAGGGGCTGTTCCATCTGTGTAAAGAACTGCCCGTTTGAAGCAATTACAATGGAAAATAAACTGGCTGTTATCGGCACCGCCTGCACCGGCTGCGGCGTATGCGTGGAAAAATGTCCGTTTAATGCAATAGAAAAGACAGAAGAAACAAAGGAAACGGTTGATTTATCAGAGTACCGGGATGTATGGGTATTTGCGGAACAAAGAGAAGGAGCGCTCATGCCGGTGGTTAAAGAACTTCTGGGAGAAGGGCGGAAACTGGCAGCTGAGATTGGCTGCAGCTTATGTACTGTTTTATGCGGAAACCAGGTGGAGGGACTGGCGGACGAACTGTTTGAATACGGAGCGGATAAAGTCTATCTGGCGGATCATAAAGAACTGGAGTCCTACCGCACCGACGCTTATACCGCTGTGATCCATGATGCCATTAAAACCTATAAGCCTGAAATCGTCCTTTTGGGAGCGACCCACATTGGCCGTGACTTAGGTCCCTGCCTGGCCGTCCGCTGCAATACCGGACTGACCGCCGACTGTACGAAACTGGAGATCGATGAGCAGGATAAGAAGATCAAGCAGACCCGCCCGGCCTTTGGCGGTAATTTAATGGCAACCATCGTATGTCCAAACCACAGGCCCCAGATGTCAACGGTACGTCCGGGAGTCATGGAAAAAGCTGAAAGGCAGGAGGGCCGGAAGGGCCAGGTTATTCCTCTTACAGTAAACTTTGGAAAAGAGGACATCAGGACACGGATCCTTGAGGTGGTAAAGCAGGCAGGAGAAGCAGTATCCTTAACTGATGCGGAAATTATTGTATCCGGCGGAATGGGACTTGGACGAGCCGAAGGCTTTGAACTGTTAAAGAAGCTGGCTGATAAGCTGGGCGGTGTGGTGGCAGCCAGCCGTGCTGCAGTTGATGCGGGCTGGATCGATCATTCTTACCAGGTGGGGCAGACCGGAACCACGGTGCGGCCCAAGCTGTATTTTGCCTGCGGTATTTCCGGAGCCATTCAGCATGTGGCAGGCATGCAGAGTTCGGAGCAGATCATTGCAATCAATAAAAATCCGGGTGCCCCGATTTTTGAAGTGGCTGATTACGGCATTGTAGGGGATCTTTATCAGGTGATCCCTGCATTAATAGAAGCATTGGACAAATAAAGGAGGGAATTAATTATGGGAAAGAAGCTGTTGGAAGGAATCAAAGTAGTGGAACTGGCAACCTTTATCGCGGCAGCAGGCGCAGGACGTTTTCTTGCTGATTGCGGAGCTGATGTGATTAAAATTGAATCTGCCAAGGGGGACCCCTTAAGACATACGGCTCCATCCGAAGGAAGGCCTTTGGACATGTATGAAAATACCACCTGGGATCTGGAAAATGGAAACAAGCGCTGCATCTCTCTTAATATGAAGGCGCCTGAGGGCAAAGAGGCGTTTTTTAAGCTTCTGGAGGATGCGGATGTGCTGATCACCAACTGGAGAGTCCAGGCTCTGGAACGGGCAGGGCTGGACTATGAAACATTAAAGGTGAAATATCCCAAACTGGTTTACGCCATGGTAACCGGATACGGAGAATACGGCCCGGACAAAGACCTTCCGGGATTTGATTTCACGGCGTTTTTTGCAAGGGGCGGCTATCTCCATTCCCTCCGCCAGAAAGGAACGGTTCCAATGAACGTGGTTCCCGGAGTGGGGGATCATAACGTGGCAATGAACCTGGCTGCTGGAATTCTTGCAGCGCTGTACCATGCAAAAGAAACCGGACAGGGAGAAAAGGTGGAGACCAGCCTGTTTGAGACGGCTGTCTATAACATGGGAATGATGATTCAGGCAGCCAATTATGACGGTCCGGCCAGAGATTATCCCATTAACATCAGGGAGAGCGCCAACCCATTTAATGCGGCATGGAGAACAAAGGATGACAGATTTATTCAGACCTGTATGCCGGATTATAACACTTATTATAAGCAGTTTATGAAAGCCCTGGGAAGAGAGGATTTGTTGGAGAATGAGAATTACTTCCCCATCCAGAACCTTCAGGCCAAGGGCCTTGGCACAGAGGTTTATGACATCTGTATGGAAGCAATGGAAAAGAAAACAGCCAGGGAATGGGTACCGGTTTTAAAGGAACACGACATTGCGTTCAGCGTTGCTCAGTCCTGGGAAGAGATTCTGGAAGATGAGCAGGCGTGGGAAAATGACTGCTTCTATAAGATGCAGTATGATAATGGAAATGTGCGCACACTGGTAAGACCGCCGGTCAAATTTCAGGAAATGGGTGTTCCTGAGTACAAAGGCGGTCCCTTGATCGGAGAGCAGGGACCGGAAATTCTGGAGGATTTAGGGTACAGCAAAGAGGAGATCAGGGAATTTCAGGAGAAGGGGATCCTTTATGTGTGGAAGGATGACCGGAAGAATTAAATTTGTTTTTGGATAAATAAAAGCAGAAAAGGGGTACAGGGTACTCTTTTTCTGCTTTTTAAAGATTGTTTGAGCATATCATACAGGGCTCTTTGCTGCGGGGCAGCCTTAGGAAAAGCTTGTATGAATACATGAAAATGTCCGGATATGAAAATGACCGGATACCTGGTTTTATTTATAGTTTATGTCGGAAACCCATTTCATCCGGAAGATCAGGATGGTTGTAATGAGTGCGGCCATGTAGTTGGAAAATAAGTTTCCCCAGAATACCGAATAAAAGCTGAGAAAATGCTCTGTTGCCAGTATAAATATGTACCGCAGGAGCCACACACGCAGCAGGCTGACGAAAAGAGTGATCCGGGTCTTTCCCAGTCCGATAAAGGCTCCCTGCTGGACCATACAGATGCCAAAGCCGATGACGGAATAGGTATAAATATGAAGCGCCTGGTTTGCCACAGCAAGGACAGAGGCGTCCCTGGTAAATAACACCGTAAGTCTTGAGGACAAAGGAACCACAAGGGCGATTAAAAGAGCGGCGGTAATGGCACTGATGACGCAGCCAATCAAACAGGCCTTTTTCGCCTTTTCCGGCTGGTTTGCTCCCACATTCATGCTGACCATGGTGGTGACGGCGGAACCAAAGGAAGAGGGCAGTATAAAGCAGATGGAAGTAATGTTATTGGCAATTCCCTGCCCGTTTAAAACGATGGCTCCGTATTTTTCCACTTCATTGTTGATGAGGAAGAAGCCCAGATTCAGCATCAGACTGGACAGCATGGCAGGAAAGCCTATGCGTAAAAGGGTGTTGATGATGGTCCAGTCAAACCGGAAACCGGTCAGGACAAATCGTTCTCCCGTTTCTTTTAAGAATAACTCATAATACATCCATACGGTAATTAAAAAGTTGGATGCCAGGGAAGCCATGACAGAGCCCACAAGGCCCCAATGGAAAACCGCAATAAAGAGGGCGCTGAAAATAATTTTTAAAATCAGCATGATTGCCATGCGGACAAAAGTATCCTCAGGCTTGCCATTGGCATTCTTTATGGAATTATAAATAGATTCCATGAAAGAAAAGGGCGTCACACAGGCGCTCAATGCAAGATAGACGAAAACATCATGGGAAATATCCTCATTTACATGGGAGGATATGGGAAAGGCAAGGGCAATCAGCAAAGGCGCCAGAAGAAAGCCCAGCAAAAAAGTAAAAACAATGATTTGAGTGGCAATTTTCCGGCTGTGCTTAAAGTCACCGTTTCCATTTGCCTGCCCGATAATGGCCATTCCAGCCACACTCACTCCCTGAGCCAGAGCAGAGACCATATTTACAATAGGGGTGCAGTAAGTGACGGCGCTGGCCGCCTGGGTTCCTACAAGATTGTTCAGAAACAGACCGTCAATAACCGGTATGGCGGATTGGATAAGACCCATCATAAGGGTGGGAACGGAAAGAAATAATATGGTGGCGGAGACGGAGCCGTTAAGTATTAAATCCCGCCGCTGCTCGGTGCTTTGTTTTAAAAAGTTTGATTGCATGGTCGATTCACCTGAATAATAGATTTGCGGCAGAGCTTTTGCTCAGTACCGTACAATTTTAAACTATACGCTTGGGGGGAGGGAAAGTCAAGTGAACTTTTTTTGAAAGTAATGCCTAAAAATTGTGGAAAATTGTAGAGATAATGAGCTTTAGGACTTTATGCTTGTGATTTTATATCATGGAGTTTTTTCTGGTTGTTGTTAAAACAAAAAACTTTTAATTCATTCGATTCCACTATATATCCCAGAATATCAATAAAATTTATAAGTTAGAGTTACTAGGGTGTGATGATATATTTAAGTATAACATGCAACGTATGATTAAAGATTTAATACATAAAATTATATGGCTCAGTTTAATGAATTCAGAGTTATTTGCACTCCAATGAGCAAGAATCAAATATTACAAAGGCTTAGGAGGGTTTATAATGGGATTTGATCCAGGAATATCTATTGGAAAAGAACTTACAAATAATGAAATGAGAGAGTTATTTAAATGTGGTAATATGGGAGGGATGCGTCGCTCAAAGAAAACGGGAACATTAGTTATTATATCCCGAAACGAAAGGTCTATATCGTGATGAGTGGAAGAATGGTGTACTGCATTATACCGGTATGGGGAAATTGGGTGATCAAATTTTAGAAGGTAATCAAAATAGCACTCTGTATTATTCTGATACAAATGAAGTGGACGTTCATTTGTTTGAAGTAATGAAAAGATCTATTTATACATATCGTGGTATTGTTAAACTGGCAGATAAGCCATATCAGTCAACACAGCCTGATGATAATGGTGATATGCGAAAAGTATGGATATTTCCAGTCAAGCCAATAGCGGAAGATACGGCAATGATGAAACTGACTGAAAAAGAAATTGTAAAATTATCTAATAGAGAACTGGTTAGAAGGTTAGAAATAAGTCGGGCAGATAAAGTGCCACAAAAGACAGAAACAATAGTTTATTATCGTGATCCATATTTAAAAGAAGTGATTAAACGAATTGCTGAAGGAAAATGCCAGTATTGTGGAGCTGAGGCTCCATTTAAAGATAAAAACAATGAACCGTATCTAGAAGAACACCACGTGAAAAGATTGGCAGATGGTGGATCGGATACAATTGACAATGTTGTTGCAATCTGTCCCAATTGTCATAGAAAGATGCATGTGTTAAATGATGAGGCGGATATGATTATATTGGAGGGGATTGCTGCACAAAATGTGAATCGCTTGAAACTATTGCTGGCATATGAGCGAAAAGTTCTCAAATAGAAATTGATGGAGCATAAAGGGAAAATGAAAACAATACAGGTATCAGCAGCAATAATTATGAATAAAAATAAAATATTAGCAACGCAAAGAGGTTACGGCGAATTCAAAAATGGTTGGGAATTTCCGGGTGGAAAAGTTGAAAAAGGTGAAACTGCAGAACAGGCATTAATTCGTGAAATAAATGAAGAATTGGATGTACTGGTTGAAATTAGCTCCAAGTTAAAAACAGTTGAATACGATTATCCAGAGTTTCATCTTACAATGCATTGCTTTTTATGTGTAATAAAATCAGGAACTCTAATATTAAAGGAACATAAATCTGCAAAATGGTTATGCAAAGAAGAGTTAGATAAAGTAGAATGGTTACCGGCAGATAGAACATTGATTGAAGAGTTAATAAATTATTAATTGAGACTTTGAATGACAGTTAGTCTAGAGGACAACTTCAATAACTTTCAGAAAATAGATCAGATAGAAATATAAGATCCAATGGTAAAGGAAGGCATGGATTCTGGGAGGTTCTGGATCAACAGAACTTCCCGTTTCTAATAAGCTTTTTTCTTGTATTCTATGATGATTCAACGTCTAATAAGGTTAGACTAATACATGAGGGGAGATGAATGGAATGGTGAAATCGAATTTAGTACAAGTATCGGAAAGTATGAATTATGCAGAAGTTGATTCAAGGGCTCGAAATATATTACAAGCCTTATAGCACTTATCTTATATTCTTCGTGATAAAAGGAGACAAGGTTATTGTAATACGAGGGTACACTGTTTTGGTAACTGCCGAGGGATACACAGCTAAGACTCTGACCTTTGAAATCCTGGAAGCCGACGGGAATCCGGTTGAAAATGAAAAGTCAGCTCCTGATGTCATAGCGACAAAATACGTGAAAGCGGGTATCTGGGATCCGGCATATTATCGTGTAACCTTTGATGTGACAGATGAAAAGGCAACAAAAGAGTATCTGAATGCTGATAAAACAATTACAGTCAACGGAATTTCTTATAAGAAGACTTCAATCTTTTCTACTTCCAGGTCAAATGAATATAAAGTATCCAAGGATGAAGTTTATGGAGTTGTGAAGTATCTTGATTTCACAGCAGACGGCTTTACGGAAGAAGAAAATGAAGTGGTTATTGAAGCAGATGGCTACGGGACATTAACGTTTATAGTCGAGTTGACTGCCTCTGAAGCAGATATGAAAGCAAAGGAGGCTTCTGCATTCGTTAAGGCAGAGGAAGCAGCAGGAACCGAGGACGGCAGAATCGAGGAGGCTTCAGAAACTGAGGACGGCAAAACGAAGGAAGCTGCAGAAACCGAAGAAACAGAAGACAGCAAAACAGAAGAAGCTGAGAAAGAAACAGCAGAACCTGTAGATAACAAGACAGAAGATACAAAGGAAGAAACACTAAAATCTGAAGAGGAAAACGAGAAGGAGGCAGCAGATAACAAGATAGAAGAAATTCAGGAAGAGACTGCAGAAACCGGGAAGAAAGATTTTGACAGCCAGGAAAAGCAGCCGGAGGAAGAAACGGAAATTGGAAAGACGACTGGTGTGGTTGTTGGAGAATAAAACGGCAAATTAAAAGCCGATGAAAAAGAGGGGGAGGGTTTACCCTCTCTTTTTTGTTATAAAGTAATTGTGAAAGTATTGATCTGTTTTTAAGAAGCTATGTTCTGGAAGAATACTTTTCAAACACGGCAATTCCCTGATACAATGCTTATCACAAGCAGATTCATTTTAAAAAGTTGTGGTAGAAATTGATATGGTTGAGATAATGTTTTTATTATAGATTTTGTAATTAGAAATATATTGTATTAATATGCAGCGAAAATTGAAAAAACATAATGGCAATGAAACAAGATTTTCTTTGGATGATTCATTGTTTAAATATCAGATATGTCTAAATAACCTTAAAAACAATAAGTTCATAATTATAAGATGATACTGATAGATATCTGAGGTAAAATGTATAATTCTCAATTATTGTTTTAAACTTTTGCTTGTTTATCAAAAAATATATAATATAATAGAATTATATTTTTTACGGAAGGATAAAGTATGTATGCCAAAGCCAATTTTAAATGTGGAACAAAAAGTGACACAGCAATTTGATTTATCTAAAAAATTGTCAGTTAATACTAAATTAGATCCATTAAAGCTGGAAAAGAGATTAAGGGAAAAACGCTCCAGTAAATATATGGAGATAATGAAACAGCTTGATATATCAGGCTGCCATATGGATCAGCAAAAGTATCAGGAATTTATCGATGCAATTAACCAGGAATTTCCAGATGTAGATTTTGAAAATCAACTTCTCGGAATCGTAGCCAAATGTTATCTGGGTCAGCCGTATGAGGTGCATACTCTTGACCTGACAGGAAATATTGTAGTTCATTACAAGAGAAATGAAGATATGCCTGGATTGCTAAACAGGGCAAGAAGTCTGGCTTTGCATGGCGGCTATGATTTTATTGAGGTTTATATTGATTGTCTTCGGGCTGTAAAATCTGATGGTACAGTAACCGTTGCAAAATAATCATATACAAAAGGGGGATAATGATATGGCAGAGTACACTATAAGTTCTGCAAACTTGAATGTAATTGAAGGAAATTTGCGTACTATGGCAAATCAAATACAAAGATTAGCCAATAATGTGGATAGTGTAAATGGTATGGTAAATACCGTTGATAATAAGGTGAACTTTTTATCTTCTTCCTTAAACCAGTTAACGGAAGAATTTAGGTTGTTTGTTGAAGAATCAAAAAGAATTGCAATTCTTTCTGATGCTAAACAAAATGTGGTAATGCTTGAACAGGAAATCGAAAAAGAGTTCGGTTATTATGATAAAGTCCGAAAACATACGGTTGGGATTATTCAAGCAACGGATATTAATGTTGTCAGGAAAGAAACAATAGCAAATGCTACGGAAGAATTGATGATATCAGCTCCCAGATATTGGCTGGCACCTGCTTTAATCGCCTTATCAGCTTGGTTAAGTGATAATAAAGAATTGGCGGAAAGAGCTCTAAAAGAAGCAATGAGACGAGATGACGAAAAGACTTCTTTGTTATTCTGCTTAATTAGCAGGAGAGCCGGAAGATTAGATGGATCTTTAACCTGGCTTGAAAGATATTTTGCTATGCAGGATCCTACAAAGATGGAAAGAAAAGTGATTGTTGTTTTAGATGCTTTTGCTTGCGGTTTGTTTGGAGGAGACAGCAGGGGAATATGTGCCGATAAAATCAGAGCATGGCTGGAAGAATTGTCGGAACGAGTGGGATTTGTTGAAGCCCAAAGAGATCAGTGGTCCAAAGCTATATTGGGAAAAACAGCTACAGTTAGCGACAATGAGTTTCCTTATCTTCATCAAAACAGCCCGACATGGGAAAGTTTAAAAAAAGTTTTATCATGGGCAAAAACTCATAATGACATTTATCTTTATTTCAGTTCTATTTTTAATATGCGGGTTGAAAATGTCACCTCTGTTGCAGCAAAAATAGATGATTTGCTTGACAGCCTTGTAACTAATTATGACAGTGAGGAATTACCTATCAGACAACAGCTTCGTAAGAACCGTTTGATTATTGAGGAGCAGGGGGATGCGGCCAGAGCTGATGCACGTTTTGAAGCAGAGGCATCATCTTATGAAGCATATGAAGATTTTTCACAGCATCTTACAAGTATTGCACTGGCCCCTCAGTCTTCCAACGCATTGGTAGCAACACAAAAGCTTGCAATTTCATTGTCAAAAGACTGGATATTGAACGCATATGAAGACATTACGGTAAAAAGCAGATCAGAAGTGCCGCTGGATATAGAAATAAAAATATCCGAGTGGACAGGGATTACCCGGGACGGATCAAATGAACTGGAACTTCAGCAATCATTAAATGAATATGTTGATGTTTTAAGGGATAAGGCACTGTCATCAATCAAATGGTTTAAGCCTAATGTCATCATTGCAATAATTGTTGCACTTATTATAAGCGTGCTAGGACTTGCGACTGTTTTTGTACCATTACTGGCAATTGCAGCAGTTGGGATATATATATTTAGTGAAAAGTCAAAAGCCAGCAAAAATATGGAGTCAACAAAAAGTCAGATGGAGGATTTTAGAAAAAAATCCCTTGAAATTTTAAATGCCACGTTGGCTGAGGTAGTTGATTTCAGAAGGTTATATGATGAAAAAGATGCGGAATACATAAAAGTTGTGGATTTCCTGCAGGAATTAAAACCAGAACAATATATAACTGCAGTGGATTCCCAGAAGATCAGACAGGTAATATAGGAGGACCAGTATGGGGAAGATTATACTTAACAATAGTAACAATAATGAATTGGCTTCAAGCAGCGACAATAAAAATGCAGATGGGAACAGTCTGTTAAATGTACAGGGAAAAGATGAATTTGCAGGTGCTTTTCCTGAATGGGATTTGGTGCCTCCGTTACAGGTGATTAGAAGAGTCAGGAGAAGCTTATGAAAGTGCCCAACACGTATTCTGATTGGATGAATTGTTTTGATATAATAAAAGTTGGCAATCAGGATACAGAGGTTTTAGAATGTGTGAAGAAAGGGACGCTGACATTATCAGGAGGAGTGGCAGGAAGATTTGCAATACAGATGAATTCCGTAATACAATATAGAATTAAACGTGCTTCTGATAAATTTGACCGTTTAATGCAAATGAATGAGGGAGATATCAACTTGCTCAGCAATGCCTTGCTTGCATTAAGAAAAGAATTTATATTTCTGGTTCAGTTTGCTCAGATTCCTGTTTTACCTTCAAAAGATGCAGAACTTTTAACAAATGCAATAAAAGAGCAGGCAGCCTCTATGCAAAAAAGTCTGGAAACTGCAACGGCAAAACTAGACCGAACGGGAATGCTTACTAGTATCATTAAGAAAAATAAGATAGATAAACTGGATGGGATGTAAAAATGGATGTAAATACAAGTATATCAACCTTGAAACAGTATTCGTTAGCAAGGATACCTTTTATTTCATTTAACACGATGGAAAAAGCAAGAGGTTTAGAAGTTTTAAAGAAGGTATCATGCGAGCTTAATCTTCCTTTTTATGTACATACACTGTCAAAGGGAATTTATGATATTAATACAGGTAAAAGTGTAAGTGATGATAAGACATTAATTGGAGCTCTGGATTACATAACAGAACAAATCAGGCTGAAACAAAATTTAACTTTCATATTAACCGAAGTTTCTGATATTGAAAACGATTCTATGACATCTCGTTATTTGCTGGATGTAGTATCGTTAGCAGAAGAAAACGGAGGTGTATTGATTGTCATTACTAATAATGGTGTTTGGGCTCAGCTGCAGCGTTTGGGTATGTCCGTTACATTAGACCTTCCAACTGAAGAAGAAATGCTTCAAATTATATACGAAAATATAGAACCTTACAAGCGTGATATTGAAATCGAATGGGATAGCAATGACTACCGGGAGGCCGCAATTGCATTAGTGGGTGTTACCAGAGTGGAAGCACAGAATGTAATTGCCTCTCTTATTGCGAACAGGAAAATAAAAAAGAGTGACTTAAGGCAGTTAAAGTTTGTAAAAGATAAATTATTTTCTAATATTGAAGGTCTTGAACGAATTGACGTATCAGATGGAATATTGGAAGTGGGAGGCTTGAGTGGTTTAAAAGACTGGCTCAATGACAAAAAAAAGCTGCAGACACCTGAAAAGCGAGATGAATTACGAAAGAGGGGAATACAGCCTCCCCGCGGAGTTCTCCTGGTAGGAGTTCCCGGGTGCGGAAAATCATTATCAGCAAAAGCGGTTGCTGCAAATTGGAATATTCCTTTGTATCGTCTGGATTTTGCTACGGTGCAGGGACAATATGTCGGGCAAAGTGAGCAACAGTTAAAAGATGCATTTTTGTCAGCAGAGCATTTATCTCCATGTGTTTTGTGGATTGACGAAATTGAAAAAGGATTGGGCGGGAATGGAAATGATTCTTCAGGAGTGACTACACGTATGGTAGGGCAATTCTTATTTTGGATGCAGGAATGTAAGAAAATGGTTTTTGTTGTTGCAACTGCTAATGATATAAGTAAATTGCCGTCTGAATTATTACGTCGGGGAAGGTTTGATGAATTGTTTTTTATTGATTTGCCTACATCGGAAGAACGTAAAGAAATTGTTGAAATGTATATAAAAAAATATTTGGAAACGGACATATCCGAATCTCTTATTCAACAGTTGATAAATATTACGGAAGGATTTACCGGAGCTGATATCGAAGCTTCCCTAAGGGAGGTTTCATATCGATTGATAGCAAACGAAGACTTAGAATTAACAGATGATTTAATCATAACATCTATAAAAAATGTAGTGCCATTGTATCAGACAAGTCCGGAACAGATAGAATTTATCAGAGATTGGGGAAGAGAGCGGGCAGTGCCGGCTTCCGGCAGACCCATTGGCGGAAAAGAGTTGGAGAACAGGCATACCAGAAGAGTAATTGTATAAGTTGACATAAAACTTTGCATTGCAACCGAAAAAAGGACTTCTTCCAATGTTCTGCTTGGCAGCCTGCAGGCTCAGACGGCTGCAAACCCGGCATCAGTCCGGTCTGGCTGGTTGTGTTAAGTGCTGTAAATGTCATGGCAGCCAATTTGTTGGGCAGTGAGAGCAAGTTATTAAATCAAACAGTGAAATTCAGCCCTGCTTTCATTATAATTGCCGGTTGTATCGCGTATTTTGGAAGTAGGCTTTATTAGGAAAGGAAGAAAAGAATGAAGATCCTTGTTTGCATCAAACAGGTACCTGACAGCAATAAAGTTGAGGTGGATCCTGTTACAGGCGTGTTAAAAAGAGACGGAGCAGCCTCAAAGATGAATCCCTATGACTTGTATGCCATTGAAACGGCCCTTCGGATCAAAGAGAAAATGGGAGGCTTTGTTGACGTTATTTCCATGGGACCTCCCCAGGCCATGCAGGTCATTAAAGAAGCGTTTTCCATGGGAGCAGACCATGGAACCCTTTTGTCGGACAGACGTTTTGGAGGAGCCGATGTCCTTGCGACCAGCTATACCCTGGCACAGGGAATTAAGGCAATGGGAGAGTATGACTTAATTCTTTGCGGCAAGCAGACCACAGACGGGGATACCGCTCAGGTAGGCCCGGAAATATCGGAATGGCTAAACCTTCCAAGCGTATCCAATGTTGTGAGAATCCGGAAGTTAGAAGAAGATGGAATTACGGTAGATATGGATCTTCCCGATGAGGTAGAGGTGGCTAAAGTAAAGTTTCCATGCCTTTTAGCAGTGGATAAAGATATCTTTCAGCCAAGACTCCCGTCATATGTAAAAAAAACAGAGACAAAGGACAGAAAGATTCAGGTTCTTACCCTTGATGATATGAAGGATAAAGACGAAATGAATTACGGTCTTAACGGATCGCCCACTCAGGTACAGAAGATCTTCCCTCCGGAAACAAACGATAAAAAGGAAGTGTGGGATGAGCCGGGAGATGTGCTTGCGAAAAAGCTGTTTGACAAGATTGAAGAGCTGAAATTTGTTTAGGGGGGTGAAGAAATGGCAAGGTTAATCATACATCAGGAGAGAATTTCTGATCATCAGGAATTGATAAATATCTGTCCCTTTGGAGCGCTGGAGGAGCAGGATGGAAAGGTTATTGTAAATGCTGCCTGCAAGATGTGCCGCCTTTGTGTAAAAAAGGGACCTGAGGGCGTGGTAGAGTATGTGGAGGACGTAAAAAAAACCGAGATCAACAAGGACGAATGGAAGGGAATTGCTGTTTATGCAGACCATGTAGATGGTGTTATTCATCCGGTCACCTATGAACTGATTGGAAAGGCAAAGGAGCTGGCGGCAGTTACCGGGCAGGAGGTATATGTTCTGTTCATGGGAAAGAATATCCGTGAAAAAAGTGAAGAAATCCTCCATTACGGAGCTGATAAAGTCTTCCTATATGATAAGGAGGAACTGGCTCGTTTTAAAATAGAGCCCTATACAGCAGTCTTTGAAGATTTTATTAAAAAAGTCAAACCCTCTTCCGTTCTGGTAGGTGCAACCACAATAGGACGCCAGCTTGCGCCAAGAGTGGCTGCCAGAATGAAAACCGGTCTGACTGCGGACTGTACCATTCTGGAAATGAATGAAAATACGGATTTATCCCAGATCAGGCCAGCATTTGGCGGCAATATTATGGCTCATATCAAGACTCCAAACCATCGTCCTCAGATCGCTACAGTCCGGTATAAAATCATGAACGCCCCTGCCCGCTCAGAAGTGAAGTCGGGAGCAATCGTGAATTGTGATATAGATGAGGGAAAGCTTGTCTGTCATGTGGAGGTCATTGATATTCTGCCAAAGGAGAAAGAGACCTTCATTGAGAATTCTGAAGTTCTGGTGGTTGCAGGAAGAGGAGTGAAAAAAGAAGAGGATTTAAGCATGCTCCGGGAGCTGGCAGATCTTATGGGAGGCCAGGTAGCATGCACCAGACCAATGGCAGAAGCCGGCTGGCTGGATGCAAAATATCAGATTGGCTTAAGCGGACGTACTGTCAGACCAACGCTGATCATCACCTGTGGAGTTTCCGGCGCCATTCAGTTTGTGGCCGGCATGAACCATTCAGATACCATATTTGCAATCAATAACGACCCCAAGGCGCCCATCTTCAAATCAGCTCATTATTGTCTGGTAGGCGATCTCTATGAAATTATCCCTAAACTGATTGCAAGGATAAAAGAGAAGGAAGGAGTATAGTCATGGGATATAAAAAACTGGATAATGATGATATTGCTTACATAAAAAGTATCATTCTGGACGAGGAGCGTATTCTGATCGGTGATTTTATTAATGAAGAGTACAGTCATGATGAATTAAGCGGTACCAGCAGCTATCCTGACATTGTAGTGAAAGCAAAATCAACAGAAGAGATATCTGAAATCATGAAGTATGCCTATGAAAATATCATCCCCGTGACTCCAAGAGGTGCCGGTACCGGCCTGGTGGGATCATCCGTTGCAATGGAACACGGAATCATGATAGATACCACGCTAATGAATCATGTGCTTGAACTGGATGAGGATAATCTGACAATTACGGTGGAGCCAGGTGTTCTGCTGATGGAGCTTTCTGCTTACGTGGAAGATCATGATCTGTTCTATCCGCCGGATCCAGGCGAAAAATCTGCTACCATTGGGGGGAACATCAGCACCAATGCAGGAGGCATGCGTGCCGTGAAATATGGAGTGACACGTGACTATGTAAGGGGGCTGGAAGTTGTCCTTCCAAGTGGCGAGATTACGGAATTTGGAGGTAAGGTCGTAAAAAACAGCTCCGGATATGCCCTTAAGGATTTAATGGTAGGATCTGAGGGAACTCTCGGCTTTATTACAAAGGCCACATTAAAGCTGATTCCCCGCCCAAAGATGGTGATCAGCCTGCTGATTCCGTTCCCTACCCTGGATCATGCAATCAATACGGTTCCTTTAATTGTCAAATCAAAGACCATTCCCACAGCCATTGAATTCATGCAGCGGGAAGTTATTATTGATGCAGAGCAGTATTTAGGAAAGGCATTTCCGGATAAGCAGTCAGATGCTTATCTGCTCTTAAAATTTGACGGAAATTCTGTAGAAGAAATTGAAAAGGCATATGACAGTGTTGCAAAGCTCTGTCTGGAACAGGGGGCCCTGGATGTGTTGATTTCTGACACTGAGGAGAGAGAAGAATCCATCTGGAAGGCCAGGGGAGCATTCCTGGAAGCCATCAAAGGTTCCACCACCTACATGGATGAGGTTGATATGGTCGTTCCAAGAAGTTCCGTCAATGAAATGGTCACCTATCTGCATAGCCTGCAAAAAGAGTGTGAGTTAAGGATTAAGAGTTTCGGACATGCGGGAGACGGGAACCTCCATGCCTATATGCTGAAAGATGATTTAAGCGACGAGGAATGGGAAAAACGTATGAGCAAAGCTATGGAGAAAGTTTATGAAAAGGCCAGAAAGCTGGGAGGTCAGGTATCCGGAGAACATGGCATTGGTTTTGCTAAGAAGCCTTATCTTAGGGAATCTCTCCCTGAGGTGAATTTAATTCTGATGAACGGAATAAAAAAGGTGTTTGACCCTAATAATATTTTAAATCCTCATAAGATTGCCCAAATGTGACGGATTGAAGCATTACAGGCTGTTTTTAACAGGTGTTCAATAAAGTCAAAAGAAACCGTTTTAGACTTATGTTCTTTATGCAGATATATTACAAAAAAGATTAAAAGGTTCCTGATACTATCATATCCAGTTTGGCCATAAGTCTTTGAAATTGTGTGGTATCAGTGCGGTAAGCCTTCAGGGGTTTGGATTTGGTTTTTTATTGAATGCCAATATAGTAAAATTAAAATAATGATATTGAGTTGATGTAAGTTTTTAAATTTCAGATTTATTATATAAATAACAAAGGAGTCTTTACCTTATGGATAAATACCAATCCATAAGGTAAAGACTCCTTTTAAAAAAAATTTAATTTTCTTTTCCAGCAAAGCAATCCCCTGATACAAAACCGCTGACACAATACACAGGATCATAATGCTCATCACAACCATATCCATCTGAAAGAGCTGTGTACGAAGTGACATGGTTGAGGATGGCCGCCCTTTCAATATGCAAGCTTTTCTCTTATCCGGCACCCTCTTTCATATGCCTGGCTCAAATAGGAGGCAAGGGGCATTGTTTTATATTCCGGCTTTCCCAGGATGGAAAGCTCTAAAGTGAGCGGTCCCTGGTAATGCAGCTCATTTAATTTCCCGGCATACCAGTCCCAGTCCAGAATTCCGTCAAAAGGAAGAAGGTGGCGGTCATCCCGGTAATCGATGTTCCCGGGCTGTGTTACTCCAAGATTATCGTGGATGTGAACACATTTCAGACGGGAACCGAATTTTTTTATCATGTCAATGTGAGGGGTATAACATGTATTATGGCCGCAGTCCCAGCAAAAACCATGAAATGGATCTGTGATGCATTCCATTACGGCATCAATATGTGGGAGAGGCTCAAGGTTTTCAAAACAGATATGTACATTCTTTGATTTTGCGTAATAACACAATTCGGAAAACAGATTCAGTCCTTCTGCGGAAATGTCCGGGGCAGTGTTACCTACTGTTACATGCATGATACATTTGTCTACCTGGATTTTTTGGCAGGCATTAATAATGGTTTTTAAATAAGCCAGATATTCCTTCCCGGCAGAACCGGCTTCCCAGAGCCGGTTTGCATACTGGAACGGTGCATGGATAGTTTCAAAATTCAGCTGGTTTTTTAAAGCTTCCTCCGCCCAGAATTCAATGGGCTCCCTGCCGGTGAATGTGGTAAAAATACCATTGAAACCGGCTTCTTTAATGAGTTGAAATTGTTTCTCCACCGGCATTTCACTGCCGATGATCGTGGAGATATTAATGTCTCTCATGATTCTCCTCCTGTTTTTAGATTAATATATTAAATTCATGATGATTCCCTGCGGATAATCTCCGTATTTCTCCCCAAATAAATTAATACCTCCTATATATCTGGCGTCTTTTTTTATGGCTATGACCAGAGAAATGTAGGGATATTTCTCTAACTCCAGATCTTTGATATGCAGCTCCGGATTGATCAGATTTCTGTCTAAGTATCCGCCGTCTTCCCTGACGGAAAATGTTTTTAGCAGGCCATACTGAGTTCTCCCATTGCCCCACGCGGCAGGCGTCAGACGCCCCCGTCTGGCCCCGAAATCGCCGGGTGAGCAAAAGGTAGTGATTTCATGTCCGTTTATTGAAACAGTAATATCGGAGGGCCAATCTTCCAGAAATCCGGGTGCTTCTGAACATAATTCCATAGAAAATGAAATTTCATGAAGATTCAGCAGCGGATTGATCAGATTTTGAAAACGATATTCAATAAATCCTTGCTGAAACCATAAAAGCTGAGCTTTCATGCGGTAAGGAGAATAAAAGGAGGTTGGACTGTCGTATGTGTCAATGGCGCCGTTTTCATCTGCCAGTCCGCATGTGGGCTCCACCTGACATTGAAAGTAATTGCCGATGGGCATCTCAACAACAATGGTGTTATCCACAACATCCAAATCAGAATCAAAGGTTTCCAGGGTGAACGTCTGTATGCTGCAGATGCATACCCGCATGGAGCCGTGTTTTCCGGGCTGTGTTTCTGTCACTACCAGCCGTGCTTCTTCTAGACATTTAATATGGGCAGCGGTTGATGATACAGGAATAGATAGGATAGCAGCAATTTCCTGTATTGACAGAGGGGTTGTTTTTAACAAATTTAATATACTGAGCCGGACCGGAGAGGAGAGTGCTTTTCCAATTGAAATAATATGATTGTGATGGGTGAGGTTACTTAGGTTTAATGCAATATCCCGTTCGCCTATAATTTTAACAGGAGCTTTTTGTTTTTTCATAGGAATTCCTTTCTTACATTATTACATTATTATTGAAGTTAAAATCGATTATTAAATACATAAAAAATGGAATAAAAAATAAAACATAACAAATTAATATAAATAAATTGTGCATTATATATAAAAAAATACTATTTATACCGGATATATTGACGAATAAAACAAAATATGATACCATTTTCTTAACAAAAAAACAGTAATAATATTGCGGTAAACGGGAACTGATAATCTTTTATTATATTGTTATTATAATAAAGGGCGTGAAGATTTTCAAGTAAAGATTAAAAAAAGAAAAGGAGAAAAACATGAAAAAACAGGCGGCATTATTACTATCCACATTAATGGCTTTTTCCCTGACGGCATGCGGGGGAGCCCCCTCTTCGGGGACAACGGAAGTAAAAAATGAGGCAGCGGCGCAGGAGACAACCCCTGCTTCTGATGCGGCAAAAGGAGATGAACGGACAAAGATTACCTTTATTAACGGATTTACCGGCGGTGACGGACCTTTTATGAGAAAAATCGTAGATGGCTTTAACCAATCCCAGAATCAATATTTTATAGAACAGCTGCAAGATGCCGATCATTATACCAAATTTAAGTCCGATCATTTTGATATGCTCATCATCCATGCTGACTGGATCTCCACCTATCATGCGTTGGGACTCCTCAGAGAGGTATCGGATCTGTATGACAAAGCCGGAATATCTTTTGAGAATGACTTCCATCCGATCACTCAATCCTATGCGAAATATGATGACGGAGTCTTTGCCTTTCCTTTGGATCTTTATGCAGAAACGTTTTATTATAATAAGGAACTGGTTGATACTCCGCCAAAGAATTATGACGATATGATAGCACTGCGGGATAAGCTTGATTCTGTAAATACTGGTGTTTATCCCATTGGAATTCCCCTGACAGGAGATCAGCAGTGGGCATGGATGACTGCCCTCGGCCAATCCGGATGCAACTGGGTGGAAGGAGAGCACATCAAGATGGATACCGAGGAAATCTGCGATGCATTTATGAAGGTACATAATCTGATTTATAAAGACCACCTCAGTGCGGAAGGACTGGGAGACCAGGATCACTATAATACTTTTGTGAATGAATCTGCAGATAATGCAAGCGTTAAAAGTGCCGTATGTCTGACAGGTCCCTGGAATTATACATCAGCAAAAGAAATTCTGGGTGACAATCTTGGAATTGGGGTTCTTCCCCAGTTATATGGAGAGACTCCATGCGTACCGGCCGGCGGACATACTTTCGGTGTATCTGCTGAAGTGACGGACCAGAAAAAACTTGATGGTATTGCAGCGTTTATGAAATATGCGTATCAGCCGGATGTGATGCTTAACTGGGCAGATTCCGGTCAGGCCCCCATCCATCTGGCTACCATGGAAAAAGTAAAGGAAAACCCAGACAAATATCCGGTAGCAAATGTTAATTACGGAATATTTGATGATGCAATGATTCTTCCTGCAATTTATAATATCCGCGAACAGGTTAAATATGTAAATTCAACAGTCTGGGCACTAGTGCTTCAGGAACCTGAATTAACCAGAGATCAGCTGATGGCAGAGCTGAAGAATGCTACGGATATTGCTATTGAGCTTTCGGAAGAATAATCAATAACTTCAGTTAAGACGACGAGCTTTATAGAAAGTAAAGGAAAATTATGAAGAAAAAGAGTATGGCTGTCTTGTTTATAGTACCTTTCATCATCTTTTTTATTATGTTTTGGCTTATGCCGTTTGTATATGGCATTATAATGAGCGTAACCAAGTACAGCCTTGTAAAAGGAAATCAGGGTTTTGTTGGATTGGATAACTATATCAAAATACTATTTTCTTCATCTATGTATCATAAGGCATTTTTGCTTGGTTTAAAAAATACCCTGATTTTTGTAGGGGCGACGACACCTTTTCTTGTAGCAGGAAGTCTGGTTCTGGCACTTTTGCTGGACCGGCTTCCCGGGAAGGTGAGAGGAGTGTTCCGAACAATATATTTTGTATCCTATTCTGTATCGGTAACAGCGGTAACCGCCGTTTTTATATGGCTTATGAAAGGAAACGGCGGTTATCTCAATAACCTGATGCTTAGCATGGGGGTTATCAAAAAGGCGGTCCCATGGCTGGAACAGCAGCCGTTTGTGTGGGTCTCTCTGACAGCCGCCACCGTATGGTGGACAATCGGCTATAATATGATGCTGTTTGTAAATGCTCTGAATGAAATAGATATGCAGTTATATGAAGCGTCGGCCATTGACGGAGCCGGTTTTTGGACGCAACTCAGATACATTATCTTTCCGGGGATTAAAAATGTTTTTTTCTTTGTGCTTATGACTACAATCATCGCCTCCTTTAATGTATATGGCCAGACCAGGCTGATGACTAAGGGCGGGCCTGGTGAAACAACGAAGTCTTTAATTATGGTAATTACATCTACCATTATGGACCGGAATGATCTGGGCGTCGGAAGTGCTATGACAGTATTGATGGGGATCGTGATTGTGCTTTGTTCAATTGGCCAGTATTATCTTACCAAAGAAAAAGAAGAATTAAGGTAGGAGGAATTATGAAAGGGAAAAATGTCAGTAAAATATTTTTAGTAGTCCTTGCCTGTTTGGTTGCATATATCTTTCTCCTTCCGCTTCTGTTTATGTTCTTTACCAGCTTTAAGGGGATTGCGGAGTCCGTTACGTCCAAAACACTTCTTCCCAAAACGTGGACATTAGACAATTACAGGGAGTTGTTTATGAATACCGCTGCGTCTCCCATACTCCTCTGGCTTTTTAATACGGTGGTTGTTACAGTGGCCGGTACAGTACTCAGAATTACTGTCAGTGTACTGGCTGCTTATTCCCTTGCCAGACTTCCGCTGCCGGGCAAGAGTTTCCTTTTGGTATCACTGATTTGGGCGATGGCAGTACCGGAAATTGTGACGTACTTTCCTCTGTTTTACACGTTCAAGTTAATGGGAGGTTTAAATACATTCTGGCCGCTGATTCTGCCGTCAGGATCTGGGGTTATGTGCATATACCTGATTTACAATTTTCTCCTGGCTTTCCCCCAGGAGCTGGAGGAGGCCGGATTCGTGGAAGGAGCAAATGTTTTCCAGGTATTATGGCATATTGTACTGCCGTCAGTCAAGCCGGTCGTTATTACCCAGGCCTTCATTACATTTTTAGGTTTATATAACAGCTACTTGTGGCCGTCGCTGGTGATTAACAGGAATGAAACGAGAACTATCACATTAGGGATTGCAGCCCTGGTTTTGGGAGAAAATTACACAAATCCGGGAATGATGATGGCATCGACTGTGATATCGGTACTTCCGGTCATGGTTATCTTCATGTTTGCCAACAAATATATTGTTAAAGGCTTTACGCAATCGGGAATTAAGTAAGGAGAATAGCAATGAGAGAAGAATACCCCCGTCCGGACTTTGTGAGGAATGAATGGCTGAACCTGAATGGTTCCTGGGATTTTATATATGGTGATGAAAAAACAAAGATTCAGGTTCCGTTCGTGTGCCAGAGCGAAAAAAGCGGTGTCAACAAGAGAATAAGAGAAGATCATGTGACTTATGAACGAAGGTTTTTTGTGCCGGAGGAATGGAAGGGAAAAGAGATTCTCCTAAATTTCGGTGCTGTGGATTATCAGTGCAGGGTTTATATTAATAACAGCTGTATTGGCAGCCATATTGGCGGACAGACGACCTTTTCTTTTCCAATTGCTGAATATCTGACATGGGCGGAAGAGACAATAAGGGTTGAGGTTGAAGATCCGTTAAAGGATGAAATGATTCCCAGAGGAAAACAGTTCTGGGAAGAGGAGTCCAGTTTTATCTGGTATACTCCCAGTACGGGAATCTGGCAGACGGTCTGGCTGGAACCGGTTTCCGGCACTTGCCTGGAATGGGTGCATTTTACACCGGATATTGATGAAGGGACAGTACGGATTGATTATCAGCTGGCCGAAACATCAATTCTGCCATGCAGAGTGCATTTGCTCATCACTTTGGGAGATGATGAGATATTTCACGGGAATATGCTTTGCAATACGGCAAGAAACAGTCTGATTGTAGATGTTTTTCGAAAAAAAGCCATGGAAGGCTCCTTTCATTTTACAGGAAACTACTGGAGTCCGGAAAAGCCGATCCTGTATCATGTGCTCATACGGGCAGATGAAGAAGATTCCGGCATTCGGGCGGATGTGGTGAAATCTTATTTTGGAATGAGAAAAATACATATAGAAGACGGAAAGCTTTATTTAAATAATCAGCCCTATTATCAAAAACTGGTTTTGGACCAGGGGTATTGGAAGGAAGGTTTGCTTACGGCTCCTGATGATCAGGAATATTGTAATGATATCTTAAAAGCAAAGGCTATGGGGTTTAATGGCTGCAGAAAACATGAAAAGGTAGAAGATCCCAGATTTTTATACTGGGCGGATCAATTGGGGTTTCTTGTATGGGAAGGTATGGCCAGTTTCTGGTCCTATACCCCTCAGGCTGCTGCTGCATTTACCAGAGAATGGCTGGATATCATACAAAGAGATTATAATCATCCTTCTGTTGTGGTTTGGGGAATGCTGAATGAAAGCTGGGGAGTGCCCAGAATTTATACCAATAAACAGCAGCAGAGTTTTGCACAGTCATTGTATTATCTGGCACATGGACTTGATCCGACACGTCTGGTGATTTCCAATGATGGCTGGGAAATGACGGAAAGTGACATCTGTGCAATTCATAGCTATAAACATGGTGAGATAGATGATAAAAAGCAGCATCAGCTGTTTGCAGAATGTCTCAGGAAGGTGGAAGGTCTTCCTCTTATCATGGAAAAGCTTCCTTATGCAAAAGGGTTTTCCTATAGCGGTCAGCCTGTCGTTCTTACAGAGTGCGGCGGAATCCGGATAAAAAAAGAAAAGACTGAAGAAATTACCAGGGAAAAGGCGATACAGGCGGGAGAGCAGGATTGGGGATATACCTCTGTGCCGGACACTGATTTTCTGGAAGAGTATGAAAGGGTCATTCATGCAATCTACGGTTCGGATTTGATCAATGGTTTTTGTTATACGCAGCTGACTGATGTGGAACAGGAATCAAACGGGCTTTTGACGAGAGATCACCGGTACAAGTTTAAACCGGAAGATATTCGTAAAATAAACGACCGGAAAAGATGAGAAAGCCTAAAATCAGCCTTGGTAATCATGAAATTGGAGAAAATTATGGATAATAGGGAAATTTTGAATCAAACGAAATTATTTGTACTGGATATGGACGGCACATTTTATCTGGGTGATCAGATTCTTTCCGGAGCCCTGGATTTTTTAAGGGAAGTGGAAGATAGTGGGCGCCGGTATGTTTTTTTTACAAATAACTCTTCGAAATCTCCGGAAATCTATAAAAAGAAGCTGGAAAAAATGAACTGTTATGTAAGCGAAGATCAGATCATGACATCGGGAGATGTGACGATCCGGTATATCAATACCTTTTATAAAGGAAAAAAGGTATATCTGGTGGGAACAAAAACACTGGAAGAAAGCTTTGTAAGCGCGGATATTCCTTTGACCCAGGATATGCCGGATCTTGTGGTGATTGGTTTTGATACTTCCCTTACATATGAAAAACTGGAAAAAGCCTGTACCTATATCCGGAACGGAGCTTTATTTCTGGCCACCCATCTGGATATTAACTGCCCGACAGAAACCGGATTTATTCCGGACTGTGGTTCTGTCTGTGCGGCAATCAGCCATTCCACCGGTGTAACCCCAAAATACCTGGGAAAACCTTTTAAAGAAACCATTGATATGGTAGAAGAAAAGACCGGATTTGACCGAAAGGAGATGGCGTTTGTGGGGGACCGGATTTATACAGATGTGGCTGCCGGCGTGAAGAATGGAGCGGCTGGAATTCTGGTTCTGACTGGAGAAACAAAAGAAGAAGATCTGGCGGCTTCCGAGATATCCCCGGATGCTGTTTTTAAAAGCATAAAGGAGATGGGGGATACATTGAAGCATTTACATATCCGGTGACCAACATGCCATGGCCCTGAAGATTCAGCCGCCGGTATAGCCAGACAGCTTCTTGTTGGGAGCAGCCGGCGGAAGCTTGGAAGATCATTATGATTGAAATTTCAGATATAAGGGACTGTGCCGCCATTCATTCAGGGGCACAGTCCCATTAAAATTTAAAACTTAATCTTCTTTTCCAGCAACGCAATCCCCTGATACAAAATCGCCGATACAATACACAGGATCACAATGGACATTACGACAAGATCCATCTTAAACACCTGGCTTCCATAGATAATCAAATATCCAAGTCCTTTATTCGCCGCCAGGAATTCTCCAATAATAACGCCAACCAGGCAAAGCCCGATGTTGACCTTTGTATTGCTGATGATAAGGGGCACGGAACCGGGAAGCAGTACCTTGAAAAGTACATCCTTTTTCGTTCCGCCCAGAGAATAGATGAGCTTGATCATATCAGGGTCTACCTGGGCAAAACCGGTATGGAGTGTCATAATACATCCAAAAACGGCCACGGAAATGGAAGCAACAATAATAGTCTTAATGTTGTTGCCCAGCCATACAATCAAAATAGGGGCAAGGGCAGATTTTGGAAGGCTGTTCAGCATGACAAGGTAAGGTTCCAATACTTCCGATACGCTGCGGCTGGACCATAAAAGAACGGCGATCAGCAGACCGGAAATGGTGACCAGGGAAAAGCTTATGAGGGTTTCCATTACGGTCACTCCAATGTGCATAAAAATGCTTTTGTCCATTACCATACTAAGAAAGCAGGTTGTTACACGGGAAGGAGAGCTGAATATGAAGTCATTGATCATACCCAGTCTTGCACACAGCTCCCAAAGGGAAAGAAGCAATACCAGCAGCATGCTGCGCCACACCCGGATATTGCGGCGGTGCTGTCTTTCCTTCTCGATAAACTCTTGCTGGGCTAAGGTGGGATGGGTCTCAATCATGGTTTTGCAGCTCCTTCCATACCTGATTAAAGTAAACAGAAAATTCCGGCATATTCCGGCGTGTCAGAGGCCGTATATCATCTGTTCCAAAGGAAATGGGAATGATGGCTTTAATTCTGCCCGGCCTGCTTGTCAGTACGATGACCCTGTCGGCAACACTGATGGCTTCGGAAAGGTCATGTGTGATCAGAATTGCAGTTTTATGAGTGCTTTTTATAATAGAACTGATGTCATCGCAGACGGAAAGCCTGGTTTGATAGTCCAATGCGGAAAATGGTTCATCTAATAAAAGAAGGTCCGGTTCCAGGGCCAGGGTGCGGACCAGTGCGGCACGCTGCCGCATGCCTCCGGACAGTTCAGACGGCTTTGCCTGCTCAAAGCTTCCAAGGCCGTAAGTATAGAGCATCTGATGCAGCTTTTCTCTGGAACTTTTGTTTCTTTTTTTCTGAATTTCCAGCCCCAGCTCAGCATTTCCCATAATGGTACGCCACTCAAAAAGATGGTCCCGCTGCAGCATGTAACCGATATTGACGTTGGATTCCTTCTGGGGAACACCGTCAATGCAGATTTCTCCTTCATCAGGCGTTAATAATCCGCTGAGAAGAGATAAAAGAGTAGATTTCCCGCAGCCGGATGGGCCGACAATTGCAAGGAATTCTCCGTTGTCCGCAGTAAATGATATATTGGAAAGGGCCAGTGTCTCACCCTCAAGGGAATGATAGGAGTAACTGATCCCGCGAACTTCCAGTTTTGGCTTCATGGGTCCTCCTTATTTGACAGATTTGATCTGATATAGTGTTATAATATGTACAAAAAAAAGGAGTGTGAAGAACCACACCTTCCACTCCCTAATATAAAATGCTCCATATCGATTGTTTACAAACATCAAGGCCCGGTAACTGAGAGCCTGTTTACATGATAACAGCTTATCCCAATTTCTTTAAAATCCTGGGATAGAATGTTTTTTTCGTTGGCGATCAGAGTTCGTCCATTCCTTTTCCAGCAGACCGGTTTTAATCATGGCCAGAGGAAACGCCGGTGAAAACGGTGGAATATATGGCGTAAAAGCTGGAAAAATAAGAAAAACCCCTTGCAATGGTGAATAAACGGTGTTATACTGTCTAGGATAACATGATAGTTTAACTGATAAAGAGTGGGCGAAAGTCCACTCTTTCAATTTGTTTGGAAAGGTGGGATAACGATGGCGAAGAGAGATGAGTATGAGGCAAAGACAGAAAGCTTTTTGCTGCCCCTCATGGAAGAAAACAATTTTGAACTGGTTGATGTGGAGTACGTAAAAGAGGCAGGAAACTGGTATCTGCGGGCCTATATAGATAAAGAAGGCGGAATTACGGTAGATGATTGCGAAATCATAAGCCGAAGACTGGGAGACTGGCTGGATGAAAAGGATTTTATTGCGGACAGTTATATTCTGGAAGTCAGCTCTCCAGGGCTTGGAAGACCGCTTAAAAAGGATAAGGATTTTAAGAGAAGCATTGGAAAAGAAGTGGATATTAAGTTATATAAGCCTTTAAACAAACAAAAGGATTTTACAGGAACGCTTACATCCTATGACAGGGAAACAGTGACCATTACCCAGGAAGACGGAATAGAGCTTGTGTTGAACCGCCCGGAAATCGCTTTAATCCGGCTGGCATTTGATTTCTAAACAGTAAGAGATATTAGGAGGATAAAAAAATGAATAAGGAACTGTTAGAAGCACTGAATATTCTGGAAAAGGAGAATAATATCAGCAAGGATACCCTGTTAGAGGCAATTGAAAATTCTCTCCTTACGGCGTGCAAGAACCACTTCGGAAAAGCGGATAATGTCAAGGTCAGCATCAATCGTGAAACCTGTGATTTTAATGTTTTTGCGGAAAAAGAAGTGGTGGAAACAGTTGAAGATCCCCTTCTGCAGATCAGTCTGGCGGAGGCAAAGATGACGGATCCGAAGTACGATATCGGTGATGTGATCCACTGCCCGATTGACTCCAAAAAGTTTGGAAGAATCGCGACACAGAATGCAAAGAATGTAATTTTGCAGAAAATCCGCGAGGAAGGCAGAAAATCTCTTTTTAATGACTGGTATTGCCAGGAAAGGGAAGTTGTCACAGGAATTGTACAGAGATATTTAGGAAGAAATGTAAGCATTAATTTAGGCAAAGTAGATGCGATCCTTAACGAAACGGAGATGGTAAAGGGCGAGGTATTTAAGGCCACTGAGAGAATCAAGGTTTTTGTTCTGGAAGTAAAGGACACTCCGAAAGGCCCGAGAATTTCCGTATCCAGAACTCATCCGGATCTTGTAAAACGCCTGTTTGAATCTGAGGTTGCAGAGGTGAAGGACGGAACGGTAGAAATCAAGGCAATCGCAAGGGAAGCAGGATCCAGAACAAAAATAGCGGTGAAGTCCAATGACTCCAACGTAGATCCTGTGGGCGCATGCGTAGGCTTGAACGGCGCAAGGGTCAATTCCATAGTGAATGAGTTAAGAGGAGAGAAAATCGATATCATCAACTGGGATGAGAACCCTGCCTATTTAATCGAAAATGCACTGAGCCCGGCAAAAGTCATCTGTGTTGTTGCGGACGAGGAATCAAGGGAAGCACAGGTCATTGTTCCGGATTACCAGTTATCACTTGCCATCGGAAAAGAAGGACAGAACGCAAGACTTGCTGCACGGCTTACCGGATATAAGATTGACATTAAGAGCGAGACACAGGCAAGAGAACTTGGGCTGTTTGAAGAACTGGGGCTTGATTATCAGGACGCAGGAGCCGGATATGAAAGCTATGGAAACGAATACCAGGAGGCTGAAAGCAGCGAAACTCAGTACTACCAGGTAGAAGACCAGGCTGGTGATTATCAGGAATAAAAAACAGGAAGTGATGGAAACGTGAGTACAAAGAAAATACCGCTCAGACAGTGCATCGGCTGTGGTGAGATGAGAAATAAAAAAGAGATGGTTCGTATTCTGAAAACTTCAGAAGATGAGATCCTTCTTGATGCAACCGGACGTAAAAACGGGCGGGGAGCTTATATCTGCCCATCTGCGGAGTGCTTTAAGAAGGCAGTAAAAAGCAAGGGGCTTGAGCGTTCCTTCAAGATGGCGATTCCAAAAGAAGTATACGAAGCATTAGAAAAGGAGATGGAGCAGTTTGGATGATAGACAAAAGATCCTTAATCTGATTGGTCTGGCCACAAAAGCAGGAAAGACTGCAAGCGGAGAATTCATGACAGAAAAGTCCATAAAAGCCGGGAAAGCATCATTAGTGATTGTTTCTGAGGAAGCCTCGGATAATACCAGAAAGATGTTTACCAATATGTGTACTTACTATGAGGTTCCAATCTGCTTTTTTGGGAAAAAAGAAGAACTGGGCCACGCTATGGGCAAGGAGATGAGAGCATCTCTTGTGATTGTGGATCATGGGCTTGCAAAGGCAGTCGTGAAACTGATGAATACAAAGGTCGGTAGTGAGTGTGAAAAAGACCTTTCACATCTACCGGTATGTGCTGCAGAGCGCGCACAGAATGGAGGAAAGCATGAGAGTATATGATCTGGCAAAAGAACTGGGGAAAGACAGTAGTAAGGAGATACTGGATATCTTGGAAAAGCATAATATAAATTTAAAAAGTTCATCCAACATTTCGGATGAACAGGCGGCAATCGTGAAAAAAGAGGTGGGAGGCCGCGGCCGGGGAACATCACCGGCACACTCCGATGCACCGGGTGGGGATGAGTCCGATGCGCCAAAGAAAAAGATTGCAGCGGTATTCAGGCCGCAGAACGCTCAGATGAAACCTCAGGGGCAGCGTCCCCAGCAGCAGGGAAGAGAGGCCGGATCCTCTCAGGCTTCCGACCAAAACGGAGCTCCAAGAGACCAGGTGGCGAGAAGCCGGCAGGTGACGGAGCAGTCCTTATCAGGAGATAATGAGCAGCCAAGAGATACGAATACAGGAAACCGTGAAGGCGGAAGACCTCAAAGCCAGGGAGGCTATCAGGGTAACCGTGATAACAGGGGAAACAGACCTCAGGGTCAGGGAGGTTATCAGGGCAACCGTGAGGGAAGACCCCAGGGGCAGGGAGGCTATCAGGGCAACCGTGAGGGAAGACCCCAGGGCCAGGGAGGTTACCAGGGCAACCGCGACGGAAGACCTCAGGGCCAGGGAGGTTACCAGGGCAACCGCGATGGAAGACCTCAGGGCCAGGGAGGTTACCAGGGCAACCGCGACGGAAGACCTCAGGGCCAGGGAGGTTACCAGGGCAACCGTGACGGAAGACCTCAGGGCCAGGGAGGTTACCAGGGCAACCGTGACGGAAGACCCCAGGGTCAGGGAGGTTACCAGGGCAACCGCGATGGAAGACCTCAGGGCCAGGGAGGCTACCAGGGCAACCGCGATGGAAGACCTCAGGGTCAGGGAGGCTACCAGGGCAACCGCGACGGAAGACCTCAGGGCCAGGGAGGTTACCAGGGCAACCGCGACGGAAGACCTCAGGGCCAGGGAGGCTACCAGGGCAACCGCGACGGAAGACCTCAGGGCCAGGGAGGCTACCAGGGCAACCGCGACGGAAGACCTCAGGGCCAGGGAGGCTACCAGGGCAACCGTGACGGAAGACCTCAGGGCCAGGGAGGCTACCAGGGCAACCGCGACGGAAGACCTCAGGGTCAGGGAGGCTACCAGGGCAACCGCGATGGAAGACCTCAGGGCCAGGGAGGTTACCAGGGCAACCGCGATGGAAGACCTCAGGGACCACGTACAGGCAGAGATGCTGCTCCAAAGACAGGTTCCTTTGACACTCCAATCCAGGCAAAGCCCACCAGCAACAGAGCCACAAAGAATGCTTATAAAAATGACAGATTTGATAAGAGAGATAAAGATGACGAGGCCAAGAAAAGGGCACAGCTCAAGGGCGGAAAGCCGTTAAAGGTTCCGGTTCAGCCTCCGGTGCACGTAGAGCCTAAGGTAGAAGAGATAAAGACCATAACTCTCCCGGATATCCTGACCATTAAGGAACTGGCTGAGAAGATGAAGCTTCAGCCTTCTGTCATTGTAAAGAAGCTGTTCTTACAGGGTAAAATCGTTACTCTTAATACGGAAATCGATTTTGAACAGGCAGAAGAGATCGCCATGGGATATGATGTTCTCTGCGAGAAAGAAATAAAAATAGATGTTATTGAAGAACTGTTAAAAGAGGCAGAGGAAAATACAGAAGATATGGTTTCCAGACCTCCGGTCGTGTGCGTCATGGGCCATGTTGACCACGGTAAAACCTCTCTTCTTGACGCTATCCGTCAGACCAATGTAACCTCCAGAGAGGCAGGCGGAATCACACAGCATATCGGTGCTTATACCGTTGAGGTAAACGGAGAGAAGATCACATTTTTGGATACTCCGGGTCATGAAGCATTTACCGCTATGCGTATGAGAGGCGCTCAGTCAACTGATATCGCCATTCTTGTGGTAGCAGCCGATGACGGCGTGATGCCTCAGACTGTGGAGGCTATCAACCATGCCAAGGCAGCCGAAGTGGAGATCATTGTGGCTATTAATAAGATTGATAAGCCAAGTGCCAACATTGACAAGGTAAAACAGGAATTATCCGAATACGAGCTGATTCCTGAGGACTGGGGCGGAAGCACCGTCTTTGTTCCGGTTTCCGCTCATACAAAAGAAGGAATTAAAGAGCTTTTGGAAATGATCCTTCTCACTGCAGAAGTAAAAGAATTAAAGGCAAATCCAAACCGCCGTGCAAGAGGCCTGATCATTGAGGCCGAACTTGATAAGGGCAAAGGACCGGTTGCTACCGTGCTTGTACAAAAGGGAACCCTTCGCGTGGGCGATACGGTTGCTGCAGGCTCCTGCTACGGAAAAGTCCGTGCCATGATGGATGACAAGGGCCGCAGAGTAAAAGAGGCAGGTCCATCCACACCGGTTGAGATTTTAGGACTTAACGACGTTCCTAATGCAGGGGAAGTCCTGGTTGGAACCGATCATGAAAAAGAAGCAAGAAGCTTTGCTGAAACATTTATTTCCGAAGGAAAGAATAAATTACTGGAAGATACAAAGGCTAAGTTATCACTGGATGATTTATTCAGCCAGATCAAGGCCGGCAACATCAAAGAACTTCCGATCATCGTAAAGGCGGATGTACAGGGCTCCGTGGAAGCGGTAAAACAGAGTCTTGTGAAGCTGTCCAATGAAGAGGTTATGGTAAAGGTGATCCATGGAGGCGTAGGTGCTATCAATGAGTCCGACGTTTCTCTGGCTTCCGCATCAAATGCCATTATCATCGGCTTTAACGTAAGGCCGGATGTGACGGCAAAATCCATAGCCGAACGTGAAAAGGTGGATATGAGGCTTTATAAGGTTATCTATCAGGCCATTGAGGATGTGGAAGCAGCCATGAAAGGCATGCTTGATCCGGTGTTTGAAGAAAAGATCATCGGCCACGCAATCGTGCGCCAGACCTTTAAGGCTTCCGGCATAGGCACCATTGCAGGTTCTTATGTAATGGATGGCAAGTTCCAGAGAGGATGCAGCGTCCGCATTACACGTGCCGGCGAAAAGCTCTATGAAGGTCCTCTGGCTTCCTTAAAGAGATTTAAGGATGATGTAAAGGAAGTTGCAACAGGCTACGAATGCGGTCTTGTATTTGAGAAGTTTAATGATATCCAGGAAGATGATATGATTGAAGCTTATGCCATGGTGGAGGTTCCCCGCTAGGAACCTGCCTCCGGCAATTTAAGAAGATGAGCCCGTAAATGCGGGCTGGTCTTTTTGGAGCAGCGGACAAAAAGCGAAAGGAATGACATGCGTAAAAACAGTATAAAGAATACGAGAATCAATATGGAGGTCCAGAGGGAGTTAAGCGAGATCATCCGTCTGGAAATCAAAGACCCAAGAATCCATCCCATGACCACCGTGGTTTCTACTCAGGTGACGCCGGATTTAAAGTACTGCAAGGCATTTATCAGTATTTTGGGAGATGAGGAAGCCGGAAAGGCTACCATCGAAGGATTAAAGAGTGCAGAAGGTTATATCCGCCGTGAACTGGCCAGGAGAGTCAACCTTCGCAACACACCGGAAATCAAGTTTATTCTGGACCAGTCCATTGAATATGGCGTAAATATGTCCAGATTGATCGACGAGGTAACAAAAGATATCAGAGAATAGGGAGGTGCCCTTGTGAGTTTTTTTGACGAAATGCTGGAAGATGTAAAAACAGTAGCAATCATTGGCCATGTTCGCCCGGATGGGGACTGTGTTGGTTCCTGTCTGGCGGCATACAACTATCTGGAAGAACATCACCCGGAAGTGGAAGCTGTGGTTTATCTTGAGACGCCTTCTTCAAAGTTTAATTATCTCAGGAATTTTGACCGCATTGTCAGCGATTTTTCAGAGGATAAAGAATACGACCTCTGTCTCTGCCTTGACAGCAGCGATACCCTTCGGTTCGGAGAGGCATTAAAGTTCTTAACTACCGCAAAAAAGAGCCTCTGCGTGGATCATCACGTTACCAATTTAAAATATGCAAAAGAAAATATCGTACAGGATAACGCCAGCTCCACCTGCGAGGTGTTTTACGGCCTTCTTGATGAAAGCCGGATCAGTAAGGAAGTGGCGGAATGCATTTATACCGGTATCATCCATGATACCGGAGTGTTTAAATATGACTGTACCTCGAGAAAAACCATGGAGATCGCAGGAAAGCTGATGGAAAAAGGAATTGACTTTCCAAAGATCATTGATGACAGCTTTTACCGGAAGACCTATATCCAGAACCAGATTCTGGGCAGGGCTTTGCTGGAGAGCATAACCTTTCATGGCGGCCAGTGTATTTTCAGTGCCATAAGCAAAAAGGATATGGATTTTTACGGTGTTACCAGTGCGGATATGGATGGAGTCATCGATCAGCTCAGAATCACAGAGGGCGTGGTATGTGCCATATTTATGTACGAAACCTGCTGCAGGGAGTATAAGGTGAGCCTGCGTTCCACCACGGATCTTGATGTGAGTAAAATTGCCGTTTATTTCGGCGGCGGCGGCCATAAAAAAGCGGCCGGCTGTACCATGACAGGAAGCGTTCATGACGTGATCAACAATTTGTCCAATCAGATTGTAAAACAGCTTGACTAGGAGATACGCGCTATGGCAGACGGCATCATTAATGTATACAAGGAAAAAGGATTTACCTCTCATGACGTTGTGGCGAAAATGAGAGGTATTTTAAAGCAGAAAAAAATAGGCCACACAGGAACGCTGGATCCAATGGCAGAGGGAGTGCTTCCCGTATGCTTAGGAAAGGCCACCAAGCTCTGCGATATGCTGACAGATAAGACGAAAACCTATGAAGCGGTCTTGCTTTTAGGCATGGAAACTGATACCCAGGATACCACTGGAAAGGTTTTGGCGGAATATCCGGTCCTAATGGATGAGGGTATGGTGAGAGAAGCCGTACTCAGCTTTCTGGGCCATTACGATCAGATACCGCCCATGTACTCTGCCTTAAAGGTGGATGGAAAAAAGCTTTATGAGCTGGCAAGGGCAGGAAAAGAAGTGGAGCGGAAGGCCAGGCCTGTGGAGATTTTGGAAATTAATGTGGACCGGATAGAGCTTCCCAGGGTTACCATGACAGTGACCTGCTCCAAGGGAACCTATATCCGGACTCTTTGCTATGATATCGGAAGAAAGCTTGGATGCGGTGGGTGTATGGAATCCCTTCTCCGCACTCAGGTGTCCGGGTTTTGCTTAAAGGACAGCCTGACTCTTTCCCGGATTGAGGAGCTTCGGGATGAGGGAACTCTGGAAGATCATATTCTTGCAGTGGACAAGGTGTTTTCAGAATACCCGGCAATTCGGATGAAGCCGGATTTTGACAAGCTGGTACACAATGGAAATCCCTTTTACAGAAATCAGGCGGAGGGAGATTCCGGTTTTCCTGACGGGCCGGTAAGGGTATATGACAGCAGTGACCGGTTCATTGGAGTTTACGGGCCTGACAGTGAGAAAAATCTTCTTAAGCCTCAAAAGGTATTTTTAGGAGGAACGCCTTAAGAAGCAGGGCAGGAAAGAGGAAACCCCTTCCAGGGATACCTTTATGCCCTGGAAAGACGGGCAGGAAAGAGGAAACAGAGCATGGAATATATAACCGGAACCAGGGAATTTCAGATCCGGGAGCCTTCGGTTGTGACCCTGGGGAAATTTGACGGACGCCACAGGGGCCACCAGAAGCTGTTAAAGCGGATGGGAGAGATAAAGAGAGAAAAAGGATTAGTGACGGCTGTCCTTACCTTTGACATGTCACCCAATGTCATCAAAGCAGGAGGGGCCCAAAAGGTTATTACCACTAATCTGGAGAGAAAAAATAATCTGGAAAAGATCGGCATTGATTATTTGGTAGAGTATCCTTTTACAGAGGAAACCGCACATATGGAGCCGGAAGAATTCGTAAAGCAGGTCCTGGCAGGCCGGATGAATGCCAGGATCATTGTGGTTGGCACAGATTGTTCCTTTGGCTACCGGGGGGCGGGGAATGCAGACAGTCTTTACCAGTGGAAAGACCGGTACGGGTATGAACTGATCATTATTCCAAAAGAGCAGGACGACCACCGGGATATCAGCAGTACTTACATCAGAGAGCAGTTGGATGCCGGGAACATGGAAAAGGCCAACGAGCTTTTGGGAGAGCCCTATGCCATACATGGAACTGTTGTCCATGGCAATCACATAGGAGGGGCTGTCCTTGGATTTCCCACGGCTAATATCATACCTCCGCCGGAGAAGCACCTTCCCGTATTCGGCGTGTATGTGTCCAAGGTATATGTAGACGGTACTTATTATGGAGGTATTACCAATATCGGAAAAAAGCCTACGGTGGAAGGAATTTCCCCAATTGGAGCAGAAACCTTTATTTATGGTATAAATGAGGATATTTATGGAAAGACTATAGAAGTACAGCTTTTGCATTTTCTCCGTCCCGAACGGAAATTTGAAGGGCTGGAACAGTTAAGGCAACAGATCGGAAAGGACCGGGAATACGGGATGCGGTATTTAAAGGCCCTTTCAGACCAGCAGATCACTCATTTGTAAAGGGAAGGGCCAAAGGCTCCCTGATTTACAATCAATAACTTGCGAAGGAAAGTGCATATGACTGACAAAGCATGGAAGGTACTGGGCTTTGCTATTGCATTCGGAAGTGCCGTATGCATAGGAACAGCAGATGTACATGCCGCAAAATCAGAGCCTTCCCCTAAGACCGGTTCGCCAGTAGCAGGAATTTCGGTCTACATGGATCAATATCAGGAGTCCATGAAACAGGAGGCAGCAGAAGCGTCGGCAGATCTTACGCAGGAAAAAGTGAGGTATGGAACCTTCAACTCAATCTTTCAGAATCTTGGGGTGAGTATTGTGGAGGATTCCTTAAACATCAGGAAAGAACCAAAGAACGATGCGGAAATCGTAGGGAAATTGAAAAACCATGCCGGCAGCAGTGTGCTGTCTGAAGAAAATGGCTGGTATAAAATAAAGTCAGGGCAGGTAACCGGATATGTGTACGGAAAGTATCTGGCCACTGGACAGGAGGCCAGAGCAATCGCCTATTATGACATGAAGCTGATGCTCCGGGTAAATACCGAGACCCTTCGGATCCGCAGTAAACCGAATACGGATTCTGAAATACTGGGCAGGGTTCATGAAGGGGAAACATATCCTTTCATTTCCCACAGCAAAGGATGGGCAAAGATCCAATACAAGGGTCAGACAGCCTATGCCTATGTACCGGAAAATGCCACGGTCGCATATACCATACCTGAAGCGGAAAAAAGCAGTGATCTTCGCAGTCAGGTTGTAAATTATGCGGTCGGGTTTGTGGGGAACCCATACCAGTGGGGCGGCACTAATCCCAATACAGGGGCAGATTGCTCCGGTTTCATCCAGTATGTGATGGAGCATGCCGCGGGAGTCCATTTAGACCGAACCTCCAGGCAGCAGGCCCAGGAGGGAGAGGTCATACCAGCTTCCAGCATGGAGCCGGGCGACTTACTGTTTTATGCAAGCGGCAGGCAAATCGACCATGTGGCCATGTATATTGGAAAGGGAAAGATCGTCCATGCGGCAAACCGGAGGAGCGGGATCAAAATCTCCTCCTGGAATTACCGGAAGCCGGTCACCATTCGGCGGGTGATCCCATGACAATGACAGGCAAAAATGTTACAGTTCAGCAATGGCTGGACTGTAACGCAAATAAAAAGGCTGCAGATTGACGTCCCAGGGAAAGGGACTGACTGTCTGCAGCCTTTTTATTTAATTCTTCTTTTTTCCAAGATAAGCCGCTTTTACCGATTCATCGGCCAACAGCATTTTCCCGGATCCGGTCATGATGATTCTGCCGGTTTCCAGTACATAGCCGGTATCAGCCGTATGAAGGGCCATATTGGCGTTCTGCTCAATAAGGAGCACGGTTACCCCTTTTTTATTGATCTCCCGGATGATGGAGAAAATATCCTTTACGATCAGGGGAGCAAGCCCTAAGGACGGTTCATCCATCATAAGAATCTTTGGATGGCTCATAAGGGCCCTGGCAACTGCCAGCATCTGCTGTTCCCCTCCTGAGAGGGTGCCCGCAAGCTGCCAGCTCCGCTCTTTCAGCCGGGGGAACAGATCATAAACCCAGTTGATGTCCTCCTTAAGATCGTCATTTCTTAAATAAGCTCCGATCTTGATGTTTTCAATGACACTCATATCAGGAAATACACGGCGGCCTTCCGGCACCAGAGCGATTCCCCTGGATATGATATCCGGCGTATCCTTGCCGATCAATTCTTCTCCATCCAGGGTGATGCTGCTTCCTGCCGATGGCTTTACCAGCCCCACAATGGACTTTAAGGTCGTGCTTTTTCCGGCGCCATTGGCCCCGATCAGGGTCACAATGCTCTTGTCCGGCACTTCAAAGGAAATTCCTTTAACAGCTTCAATTCCGCCGTAATTCACTCGCAAGTTATCAATCTTCAGCATCGTCGCTCACCCCCAGATATGCTTCAATTACCCGTTCATTGTTCTGGATCTCCTCCGGTGTTCCATGGGCGATCAGCTTGCCGAAATCCAGAACATAAATACGGTCGGAAATCTGCATGACCAGGTCCATGTGGTGCTCGATCATAAACACGGTAAGATGGTAGGAATCTCTGATCTGCTTGATAAAATCCGTTAACTCCTGGGTTTCCTGGGGATTCATGCCCGCAGCCGGTTCATCAAGGAGCAGGAACTTTGGCTCCGTTGCAAGGGCCCTGGCAATTTCCAGGCGCCTTTGGAGACCATAAGGAAGGGAAGAGGCGATCTCATCCTTTAAGTGGAGTAAGTTCTGTTCCTCCAAAAGAGCAGCGGTTTCCGCCCGCATCCGCTCTTCCTCTCTGCGGTTTAAGCGGAGGGTGGCAGAAAATACATTCTGTTTTGCACGCATGTGCTTGGCAATGAGAACATTGTCAAATACGGTCAGCTGTCCGAAAAGACGGATGTTCTGGAAGGTACGGGCAATGCCTTTTTTTGTAATCACATCCGGTGTATTGCTGATCACCGGAATGGGTCTTAAGCTCACTTCTCCCAGATACATTTTTTTCATTTTTCCCTTTGGGATATTGGAGAGAATGGTTTCTCCCATAAAATCCACCTGCCCAAAGGTAGGCTCATAAATGCCGGTAACACAGTTAAATGCAGTTGTCTTTCCTGCGCCGTTAGGGCCGATGAGGGCCACGATTTCTCCCTGGTTTACGTCAAGGGTAAGGCCGTTTACAGCCACAACGCCACCGAACTGCATGGTAATGTCCTGCATGTGGAGCACGTTAACGGTCTCTTTTGCTGCTTTTGACATTATGCGTTTTCTCCCTTCTGTGTTTTGCTTTTTTTCTTCCATCTGGCCGGGATACGCCGGATCAGCCGCCCAAGCCCCTCCCAGGAAAATTCATTGCTGCCCATGATTCCGCGGCGGTAAAAGAGCACTACTGCCATTAATAAAATAGAAAAGATGACCATACGGAATCCTGTGCGGAATAAGGGAACTTCAAATCCGCCAATAACCAGCGGGTTATCAAAGAAACGGAGCCATTCTCTTCCGGCAGTAACCAGAAAAGCACCGATGATGCTTCCGGTAATGCTTCCGATTCCTCCAAGGACTACGATCAACAGGATATCATAGGTTAAGTTGATGGAGAAGGTCTTTGAATCAATGGAACGCATAAATATGGCCAGAAGTCCGCCGCCCACACCTGTGAAAAAAGAGGAGATAATAAAGGCCAGCTCCTTGTAGCGGAACAGGTTTAACCCCATGGCCTGAGCAGCCACTTCATCTTCACGGAGAGCCTTAAATGCCCTTCCGTAAGAAGAATTGATGAGAAGAACCATTAAAAGGATGCAAAGAGCACAAAGACCAAAGGCAACAAACAGGTTGGGAAATCCAGGGATATTTTTTAATCCGTAGGAGCCGTTGGTAACGGTGTCTAACTGGGGAGCAGCAATGACGGCCCGGATGATCTCGGAAAAGCCCAGGGTTGCAATGGCCAGATAGTCACTTTTTAACCGGAGAACCGGGATTCCAATGAGAGCGGCCATGGCTGCTGCAAGAAGCCCTGCAAGAATAAGGGCCAGCCAGTAGGGACAGTGCAGGTTTGCGATGGCAGGAGCAATGCCGTTCACATAGTAAACGCTGGCCCGGCTGTCGACCGGAATGGTAAGAATGGCCACGGTATAGGCTCCGATTGCCATAAAACCGGCCTGCCCTAAGGAGAACAATCCTGTAAAACCCGTAAGTAAGTTCATGGAAACGGCTACCACCGCATAAATGGCGCTTCGCTCCAGGATGGAGATCTGATAGCTGTACTGGCTGCTGTTAGCCTGTAAAAAGGACAGGAGGCCAATGATGACCAGGAGAGCTATCAGGGTATAAAGTTTGTTTTTGGAAACTGCATTTTTCTTCATAGGGGGCACCTCACACTTTATCGGTCGTCTTCTCGCCGAACAGTCCCGTAGGCTTGATCAGGAGAATGATGATTAACAGAACAAAGGTAAATGCGTCGCTGAAGGTGGAATATCCCATGGCAACCAGGGCAGTTTCCCCAAGTCCCAGGATAAATCCTCCGATCACGGCGCCTGGAATGCTGCCGATTCCGCCGAATACTGCGGCAACAAAGCATTTTAAGCCAGGCAGGGAGCCGGAGAATGGGAATACGGTCATACGGTCCGTAAAATACAGCACTGATCCAATGGCAGCTAAAAGAGAACCAATGGCAAAGGTAAAGGTGATGATGCGGTTGATTTTGATTCCCATAAGGGAGGCGGTATCATAGTCCTTTGCCACCGCCCGCATTGCCATACCGATTTTTGTCTTATTGATCAGGATAATGAGCCCGTAAACAATGGCAAGGGTCAAAACCGGTGTTAAGAAGGTAACAAAGGATGCGGAAAGACCGCCGATCTGGTAAATTTTCTTTAAAAACGGAATTTCCGGGTATCCCTTTGGCAGGGCTGTAAACAAATAGGTGGCCAGGTTCTGTAAAAGGTAGGAGACGCCGATCGCAGAAATCATCACGGACATTCTGGGAGCGGAGCGTAAGGGGCGGTAAGCCACCCGTTCAATGGATACGCCTAATACTACGGTGACCAGCAATACCACTGGAATGGAAACGTACCAGGGAAAACTTGCCATGGCAAATATCATAAAGTAACCGGCCATCATAAAGATATCGCCGTGGGCGAAGTTGATGAGCCGCAGGATCCCGTAAACCAGGGTATAGCCAATGGCAATTAACGCATAAGCGCCGCCCAGGGAGATACCGGTCAGGCACTGCTGTAAAAAGGTTGTAAGACTCATGTGGCGAAATGCCTCCTATCTGTTGAGTATGTAATTTATAACAAATTTCGTTCGCTCATTGCCTGAGCAAATGGAACGAGTGGGGAAGGAAATACGTCCCCACTCATCTGGTAATGACTGCATTGTCACGGTATCTTTTATTATTTTACCGTAGTAGTCGTTAAGAATTTGAATTTGCCGTCTTCAATGGTTTTGATGAATGCCATGTCTTTCTTAGCATCTCCGTTTTCATCAAAGGATATGCTTCCTGTAACACCGTCAAGGGATATGCCCTTTAATGCATCACGGATGGCAGTGCCGTCTGTGGAACCTGCGGTTTCAATGGCCTTTAATGCACAGAGGTAAGCATCATAACCAAGTGCTGATACTGCAGGGATGATCTCATCCTGCTTTTTGTCCTTTAAGTAGGTCTTAAAGCCGGAAATGAAAGAAGCTGCTTCCTCGTTGGCCGGTTCTGCTTCGTCAAAGAAAGTGGAAAGTACCACGCCCTCCGCTGAATTGCCTGCGTTTTCAATGACAGTGGAGTTCTCCCAGGTGTCGCCGGCTGCGATGGTGGCTGTAATTCCAAGCTCACGGGCCTGTTTGATGATGAGAGGAGCCGTGGTAATGGAAGATGGTGCAAAAATGATGTCAGGGTTCTGAGCCTTTATGTTTGTAAGGATAGCCTTAAAATCGGTCTGGTTGGTCTGGAACTGTTCTTCGCTGACAACGGTGCCGCCTAAGCCTGTGAACGCTGTTTTGAAGAAGGAACCAAGGCCGGAGGAATAATCATCTCCTAACTGGGTGATGACAGCAGCCGTCTTTGCTCCGTTATCGTTGGCGTAGTTTGCCATAACAGTACCCTGGAAGGGATCTAGGAAGCAAACCCGGAAGTAGAAATCATTACCCTGGGTTACCTGAGGGTTGGTACAGGAAGCGCCGATGGCAGGAATCTTGGCATCTGCGAATATCTGTCCTGCGGCAATGGAAACGCCGGATCCATAGCTTCCAAGCACAACGGAAACCTTTTCGCTCATAAGCTTTTGCGCTGCGTTGACGGCTTCTGTTTTGTCGGATTTGTTATCCACTTCCACTAATTCCACCTTATACTCCTCTCCGCCGATCTTAACCGTTGGGTGAGTCTGGTTTGCGTAGCGCATTCCCAGGACTTCCTGGAGACCGCCGCCCCCGTTTTCTCCGGTGGTAGGTTCAAATACGCCGATTTTAACGACTTTTGCACCGCCGGAAGTGGAAGAAGAGGAACCCGAGCTGCAGCCGGCAATTAAGCTGGCGCTCATACATCCTGCAAGAGTGAGTGCAAATACTTTTTTCAATTTCATAATAATTATCCTCCTTTATGTGTATCTCATACAAACACAACTGTCTCTCGTGCAGATACACGTTGCATTATATTATATACAGAAGATAAGAAAAGTGCAAGAAAAAAATGAAAGAAATTTATAATATAAAGTAAAATAATAATTTTACAATAAAAAAGGAAGTCCGATCCCCTGGACAAGGAACCGGACTCCCTATTTTTATTTTTGTATCTGATTCTTTATTTGTACTCAATGGACGCACAGATGAATTCCCGGAACAGGGGGTGGGGCCTGTTGGGCCTTGATTTAAATTCCGGATGAGCCTGGGTAGCCAAAAACCAGGGGTGGGAGGGAATTTCTACCATTTCCACGATCCGTCCGTCAGGAGAGATGCCGGAAAGCTTCATCCCTGCATTTGACAGGGCTTCACGGAAGTCATTGTTTACCTCGTAGCGGTGTCTGTGGCGTTCGTGGATCAGTTCTTCCCCATATACCTGGTAAGCCTTGGAAGACTTGTCCAGAACACAGGGATAGGAGCCCAGGCGTAAGGTTCCTCCAATGTTCTCCACGTCGTTCTGATCCGGCATTAAATGGATGACCGGATGGGCGGTATCCGCATCAAGTTCTGAGGTATGGGCATCTGCAAAGCCTGCCACATGACGGGCAAACTCCACGATGGCCATCTGCATGCCGAGACAGAGGCCAAGAAATGGGATGTTGTTCTCTCTTGCATAACGGATAGATGAAATCTTTCCTTCAATGCCGCGGCTGCCAAAACCGCCGGGAACCAGAATCCCGCTTACATCCTGGAAGAAACTGGAAGCATTTTCATCGGTTACAAGCTCTGAATCCACCCATTTAATATGAACTTTGGCCCTGTGAAAGACACCGCCGTGCTTCAGCGCTTCCACCACGGAAATATAGGCGTCGTGAAGCTGGATGTATTTGCCCACCAGGGCAACCGTTACTTCTTTTTCCGGATGCTTCCAGTTTTCGATCATGGAGGTCCACTCTCCCAGATCAGGCTTTGGACATGGCAGGTTTAAGCTTTCACATGCTACTTCCGCCAAATGTTCTTCTTCCATGGCAAGAGGAAGTTCATACAATACTTCCACATCCAGGTTTTGAAGTACGTGGGTCTTGGGTACGTTACAGAATTGTGCGATTTTGCTTCGGATCCCGTCATCAAGGGGCAGTTCGGAACGGCATACAATGATGTCGGGCTGGATTCCCATTCCCTGTAAGTCTTTTACACTGGACTGGGTGGGCTTGGTTTTCAGTTCTCCGGAAACCTTTAGATATGGAACCAGGGTCACGTGGATGAGAATGACATTTTCGTGGCCTGCTTCGTGTTGGAATTGTCGGATCGCTTCTAAGAATGGCTGGCTTTCGATGTCGCCTACGGTTCCGCCTACTTCTATGATCGCGATCTCTGTTTCAGAGGGATTGCTGTTGCTGCAGTGAAATCGGCTTTTGATTTCGTCGGTAATGTGAGGAATGACCTGTACGGTGCCTCCTCCGAAATCCCCGCGCCGTTCACGGGTCAGTACGGTCCAGTAGACCTTACCAGTGGTAACATTGGAATTCTGGGTCAGGTTTTCGTCGATAAAACGTTCATAATGGCCAAGGTCAAGATCGGTTTCTGCTCCGTCTTCGGTGACGAAGACCTCACCATGCTGCACCGGATTCATGGTGCCAGGATCAATGTTGATGTACGGATCGAATTTCTGCATTGTGACCTTATAACCTCTGGCCTTCAGCAGTCGCCCAAGAGATGCTGCGGTAATACCTTTGCCAAGCCCGGAAACAACGCCTCCGGTGACAAATACGTATTTCACTGACATAACAGTGTAACCTCCTTCTGTAATGGTATGGGAATATTTTTAAAAAAGCGATTATACACCTATTTGATTAAAAAATCCAGAGTCTTATGAAAAAAACTAAGATTATTAAGTATAATATTCCTTCTGAAAGCTTTTATTATGATAAAAAAACTCATTGCTGTTAAATAAAACCAGCCTGGGTGTTTATAAGGATTTAATAATTCTTTTCTTGATTTATGGGGAGACTGACACTATAATGATAAAGGTATAGAATGGGTAGAATCTATCCGGAATGGAGAACTTACACAGATGGATAACAAGAATCAAAATAATAATAATAAGATGCCGAAGAATACCCAGGCAATCGCCATATGGGTCATCGCGTTTCTTATTGCGGTAGCAGGAATCTCTTACCTGCATAACGCGATTACAACGAGGACCAATAAGGAACTGAGCTATGACACCTTTATGAATATGGTAGATGAAAAGCAGGTGGAATCGGTTAATGTAGAAGATTCAAAGATTGTCATAAATCCCAAGAAAACCTGGGAGGGATATAAGCCTGGCGTTACCTATTATACAGTAAGGATGGACAACGATTTAAATCTTGCGGAGCGCCTCCGCACCGCAGGGGTGGAAACCCTTAGAACCCGCCGTGACGGCAACTTTTTCATTCAGACCATTGTCAGCTACCTGCTTTTATTTGCGGCCATGGGATTTCTTTTGAATTTCATGATGCGCAGAGTCGGCGGAGGCGGACTTATGGGCGTGGGAAAGAGCAATGCCAAGGTCTATGTGCAGAAGGAAACAGGTATTACCTTTAAGGATGTGGCGGGAGAAGATGAGGCAAAGGAATCCTTAACTGAGATCGTGGACTTTCTCCACAACCCTGGAAAATATACGAAGATCGGTGCAAAGCTTCCCAAGGGTGCCCTTCTTGTGGGACCTCCCGGAACAGGAAAGACCCTTCTTGCCAAGGCAGTTGCAGGTGAGGCCCATGTTCCCTTTTATTCCCTGTCCGGTTCTGATTTTGTAGAGATGTTTGTAGGCGTGGGAGCTTCCCGTGTCCGGGATTTATTTAAACAGGCCCAGGAGTCCGCTCCCTGTATTATTTTTATTGATGAGGTGGATGCCATCGGAAAGAGCCGTGATTCCAAATTCGGCGGCGGAAACGATGAGAGGGAGCAGACCTTGAACCAGCTGCTTTCAGAGATGGATGGTTTTGATTCCTCCAAGGGACTTTTGGTACTTGCAGCTACCAACCGCCCTGAGATCCTGGATCCGGCACTTCTCCGCCCCGGCCGTTTTGACCGCCGGATTATTGTGGATAAGCCGGATTTAAAAGGCCGTGTGGATATTTTAAAGGTTCATGCCCGGGATGTGCTTCTTGACGATACCGTTGATTTAGACGCCATTGCCCTGGCAACTTCAGGAGCCGTTGGTTCTGACCTCGCTAATATGATCAATGAAGCTGCCATTCTGGCGGTAAAAAACGGCCGCCATTCAGTGTGCCAGAAGGACTTGTTTGAGGCGGTGGAAGTGGTGCTGGTAGGCAAGGAGAAAAAAGACCGGGTACTTAACAAAGAGGAGCGGCGCATTGTTTCTTACCATGAGGTGGGACATGCCCTGGTCAGCGCCCTTCAAAAGGATGCAGAGCCTGTACAGAAGATCACCATTGTTCCAAGGACCATGGGAGCTTTGGGATATGTAATGCATGTGCCGGAAGAAGAGAAATTTTTAAATTCCAGGAAAGAGCTTCATGCCATGCTGGTAGGTTATCTTGCCGGCCGTGCGGCAGAAGAGATCGTCTTTGATACCGTTACCACCGGTGCGGCCAATGATATTGAACAGGCTACAAAGGTGGCCCGTGCCATGATCACCCAGTATGGTATGTCGGAAAAATTCGGCCTTATGGGGCTGGCAACCAAGGAAGACCAATACTTAAGCGGGCGGACTGTAATGAACTGTGCAGAAGCCACTGCTTCCCAGGTAGACGAAGAAGTCATGAAGATGTTAAAGGAAGCCTATGAAGAGGCTAAAGGTCTTTTGTCCGAGAACCGTGATGTAATGGATAAGATCGCAGAATTCCTGATCGAAAGAGAGACTATTACCGGCAAGGAATTCATGAAGATATTCCGGGAGGCAAAGGGAATTCCGGAGCCAAAGGAAGAGAACAAGGACTCTGAAAACGGAAACAAGTCAAAGGAAGAGGAAGACAGCCTTTCCGATTGGATAGAGGAAAAAGAGGAACCAAAGGAATCCCTTTTAGATGTGGGAGATGTTAAGAATTAAGGCTTAAGAATCATCAGGCAGCGGTGCATTGGCAGAGCTTTGCACGGCTGTCTTTTTTCCACTTGTTGTACTTTATTATAATAAATGGATATTTGCTCAATTTTATATACTATGTTTTAAGCTTATTATTTTTAATCCATAAGGTTTTTGCTTAAGGCGGAGAGGATATACTTTCTGGCAGCAGGTATATTTGTTTAATAGAAAGAAGAATATAAAAGCATCTGATGGAACAACCATCAGGTGTTTTTTAGTTCGCCCGGAATGGAAAATATCACAGGTGCCAACTTTAACCCTAAGCTGTTATGTTTCATCCCGTATCTCAGAAATTTGGTAATCAGTATTTATTGCTGAATTAGTCTTCCTCACCTTTAGGGGATAGGAAATTCTGCCTAGAATTTTGATGAAAGAAACAGTTAAGGCGTTTATGGTCTATTAGGAAAAAGACGGGCAAAGTAGTTTTGAGAGTGTATTTATAATGCATAAGGGAATTTTACAATAATAAGCAGGAAAGATTCCCCCTGCCACCCACGATTTGGGGGAGGAAGGGAAGTTGGAAATGCCTCTGGTATACGGTTTGAATATACAATTTTTATATAACATTCTATAAAAAGTAATAACTTAAGTACAATAATAACAAAAAATGTAAATGAAAAACTAAGAAAATGTAAATTAATCACATAAAATATTGGTTTTTACGCTGAATCATATAACAAATGTTTAAACTTATAAAAAATGGAGCATTTAAGATTTTAGAATAATCTGCTAAGATAAGGGTGCTTACGAAGCAGTAAGTAAAGGAGAACAGAGAATAGGAGAGAGGATATGAAAGCAAAAAAAGTATTGGGTGTTTTGTTGGTTACGGCAATGACGGGTGTTTCCCTATTGGGATGCGGAAAAGGAGCAGATGGAGAAACAAGTACCGCGGCAAGCAGTGTAAGCAGTGATGCAGGCAGCACAAAAGGAGCAGATAACGATAAAGGGGAGAAGACAAATCTTCTGTTATGGATGCCCCCATTTGGAACAGGAGATTCCCTGGATAAGGAATTCTGGACTAAGACATTAGAGCCGTGGGCGGAAGAGAACAATGTAAAGCTGTCAATTGAAATTACACCATGGGGTAATTATGAAGAAAAATATCTCACAGGTTTCTCCTCCGGTGAAGGCCCGGATGTAGGTTATATGTATCTGGAGATGTTCAATGATTTTATTGAGATGGGAACACTGGCAGATGTAGACAGTTATTTTACTCAGGAAGAGAAGGATAATTACCTGTACTATGATCAGGGGAACATGAAGGGCGGACAGTATGCCATTCCATTTATTGTAGGGAATGCGAGAATTCCATATTTCAACATGGACATTCTGAATGAAGCGGGAGTTACGGAACTGCCGGAGACATGGGATGAGCTGACCCAGGTGCTGGTGAAGGTTAAAGAAGCCAATTTGGGAAATGTAATACCTTTTGCACAGGAATGGGCAGATCCGGCAATCGGTGCGTTAAATAACATCTACTATCCATATTTATGGCAGGCCGGTGGAGATATCTATAATAAAGACGGCAGCAAGATTGCTTTGATGGACAATGGAGCAGCTGTGGAGGCAGCGCAGTTTCTTTATGATTTGAAATTCAAATACGGTGTGCTTACAGATGAAAGTCTGGCGTTGTCAGGAGATGATGTGAGAACCCAGTTCTGCGAAGACCGTATAGCAGTAGCTTCTATGGATGCAAAATCAGCAGGTGTGTTAACTGATGCCGGCATTAACTGGTCATTTATCCCCAGTTTTGAGAAAAAGACAAAAGCTACATGGGTAGCATCCGATGCACTGATTGTAAGCAATGCATGTAAAAATAAAGAATTGGCAGTGGACCTTATTAAGTACATGACGTCTGCGGCCGTGATGTCCAGCTTCCATAAAGAGATCGCAGGATTTCCTCCGATTACTAAGGATGAGGAATATAATGACAACCCGGCGTTTAAGGATATGTATGAGACACAGAATGAATATTTACATACCCTGCCTGTTGCAAATGGTTCCTTTAAAGTCATGGATACATTATACAAGAATTTGCAGCTGATGATGCTTGGAGATTTAACACCGGAAGAGGCAATTCAGAAAACAGTAGAATATTCTGAAAGTATTAATTAGCGGTCCATGATCTGCCTGACGGAATCTGATTCGTCAGGCAGAACTTTATCAAGGCAAAAGGAAGGGAAGTCTATGAAGAGCAAACAAAAAGAGGCTTTAACCGGTATCGCATATGTGCTGCCCAGCTTTATACTGATTATGGTCTTTTCTTTGATCCCCATTATCATGAATGTTTATTTCAGCTTTACAAAATATAATGTTATGCAGCCGGCTCAGTTTGTTGGTCTTAAAAATTATGCCAGGATGCTTAAGGATTCTTATATTTGGGCGTCGTTGAAGAATACAGCTGTATTTACACTGATCACAGTGCCTGTGCAGACCATGCTTTCGTTGATATTTGCAGCAGTTATTGCAGAAAAGTTCCGCAGCAGATTCGGGAATTTTGTAAAAAGTTCGTTATTTATTCCTGTCATCGCCTCCGCTATTCTGGTTGGTACCTTATGGTCGATTCTGTTAAGTCCCACGGGTGTTGTGAATCATGTGCTGGGCCTTTTCGGCATTCCGCATATTAACTGGCTGGGAGGAAAGTCTACCTCACTTATCAGTATCTGCATTACCAACATCTGGAAGAATGTAGGATACTTTCTGGTGATTTATTATGCGGGAATCATGAACATTCCCAGGAGCTTGTATGAAGCGGCTGAAGTGGATGGCGCCTCAATCGTACAGAAATTTACATATATTACACTTCCCAGCTTATCCAGTGTGACGTTCCTGGTTGTGACCCTGGGTACGATCTGGTCGTTTCAGGTATTCGATCTGGTGTATACCATGACAGGAGGCGGTCCTGGTATGAGCACGGTTACCTTAGTGCTCACAATTTACAATACGGCATTTAAGGAATATAACATGGGATATGCAAGTGCCATTGCCCTGCTGATGTTTGTATTTGTACTGGTTATATCTTTTGTGCAGAAATTGTTATTAAAGGACAGAGGGGAGGAGGCGGCATGAGGGAAGCAAACAAGAAAGACTGGATATTCAAAATCACCATTGGAGCGGTTATTTTATTTGCTGCGCTTCTGGCTATGGCTCCTTTTATCTATATGATGCTGGTATCATTGACACAAAAAACAGTTCTGGATTTAAACTTTAAAAATGCAGATTTCAGCTTTATTAATTATAACCGGGTATTCCGAAATTTCAATCTGGCCACCAATCTGGCCAACAGTATCATTGTGACGGTTTCCGCCTGCGTGCTCAATTGCGTCATATCTTCCATGGCGGCTTATGCTTTTGCCAAGAAGAATTTTCCTTTTCGCGACCAGTTGTTTAACCTCTATCTTGCCACATTGATGATTCCAGGGCAGGTGACTTTGATTCCGGTATTTACCATTATGAAAAAGCTGGGGCTTATGAATACTTATCCTGCGCTGTTTTTGCCCATTATCAATGCCTTTGGCGTCTTTTTGATCAGGCAGTTTATGGTGACCGTACCGGATGAGCTTTTGGAAGCAGCCAGAATTGACGGCTGCGGCGAAAACCGGATATTTATTTCTATTGTGATCCCTCTGATTAAGTCGGTTATGGTATCTTTGACGATTTTTACCTTTATCACCTGCTGGAATGATTTCCTCTGGCCGCTGGTAATTGTGACGAAACCGGAGATGCAGACGTTGACACTTGCAATTTCTGCGCTGAAGGGAAGTTATTCAACTAATTATGGCCTGGTGATGGCAGGCTCCACATTGGCCTTTTTGCCGCCATTTCTTCTGTATATCTTTCTTCAGAAACAGTTTGTGGAAGGAATTGCTGTGAGCGGAATCAAAGGATAAGAAAAAAAGGAGGATTATTATCTATGGTACATTACGAGTTCTTTTTGACACATTCCCTGGAAAAAGTATTTCCTGATTGCATGCCGGAAACGTGGAAGACGGACTGGAATCTGGAGGGTTTCCGGAATGAAGTGGTATCTTTTCAGCTGGTATACACTGCTCTGGATGGAGAGCGGGGGATGCCGCAGCAGAGATTTCGCATCCAGGTATCCGGAGCAGAAGCGAGAATGAGGAAGGTGGGGCTGGTGCCTTCGGATTACCCCTGTTATGCGGAATATGATACGAATTATATTACCACCAAAGCGGGCATGTTTCCTGATGTGCTGCTGCCTTTTGACGGCATGGTGATTCCTGTTCCCGGTCAGATGAGAAGCCTCTGGATTGATATTGATCTGCGGAATTTAGAGGCAGGAAACCATGAGATAACCATTACGGCAGAAGCGGAAGAGGTGACGACTTGTGCAAACGGCGTGATTATCCATAATCCCCATGCAGTGGAACAAAACTGGAAGCAGACCTTGCAGCTGCAGGTACTTCCGGCAGTCCTGCCGGAGCAGAGACTTCTGCATACGGAATGGTTTCATGCGGATTGCCTGGCGGACTATTACAAGGTTGAGGCTTTTAGTGAGGAGCACTGGAAGATCGTTGAGAACTATATCCGTTTTGCAGGAGAAGAATGCGGGGTCAACTTACTGCTGACGCCTGTTTTTACACAGCCGCTGGATACGGCAGTGGGAGGGGACAGAACAGCCGTCCAGCTGGTGGAAGTGATACGGAAAGAAGGACAGTACCGATTCGGATTCGGCCAGCTGGAACGGTGGTGTAAGCTATGCAGGAAATATGGGATTGAGAATCTGGAAATTGCCCATTTCTTTACCCAGTGGGGGGCACATGCAACGCCAAAGATCATTGCTGAAACAGACAACGGTATGGAGCAGATCTTTGGCTGGGAGGTGGAAGCTGTTTCCCCGGAGTACCGGCATTTTCTGGAAAGCTTTGTGCCGGCGCTTTTAGGGAAGCTGGCAGATCTGGGATACGAGAAAAACCAGCTGTTTTTCCACATTTCGGATGAGCCTGGGGAAGAACACTTGGAAAGCTATCTGACAGCTAAAAAACAGGTCACTGACCTGTTAGAGGGATATATCATTGTGGATGCGCTCAGCAGCTACGAATTTTATAAGCAGGGTATTGTAGAGCACCCTATTCCCGCTGATGACCATATCCAGCCATTTATTGACCATGGTGTGGAGGATTTGTGGGTGTATTATTGCTGTGTGCAATGCGTGGATGTGCCAAACCGGTTCTATGCGATGCCAAGTGCAAGAAACCGGATCATGGGAGTGCTGATGTACCTGTACCGCATCAGGGGCTTCCTGCACTGGGGCTACAATTTTTACAATTCTGCTTTTTCCCTCCGGCATATCAATCCTTATGCGGAAACCCATGCGGGTTATGCATTTCCCTCCGGAGATCCCTATCTGGTGTATCCGGGAGAGGGAGGCAGTGTGGTTTCCTCCATCAGGAACCAGGTGCAGATGGAAGCTTTGTATGATCTGCGTGCCATGGAGCTGCTGGAAAGTTTGTCAGACCGGGAAACAGTGGAGTCTCTGATTCTGGAAGGGGAGAAGGAAAAAATGACATTTAAGTCATACCCCTCCAGCAGTCATTATCTGTTTAAACTGCGCCGGAAAATAAACCGGGAGATCATTAAGAGAATATCATAACAGAACCAATCCTTATTTCTGGTTCTTTCTCAGAGTATTCGGCGTCTGCAGCTCGTAGCGCTTGAATACTCTGATGAAAGAGGCATCACTGGAAAATCCTACGGCCAATGCAATCTCCCGGATACTTAAATCTGTGCTGCAGATTAGTTTTTTTGCCTGTTCAATCCGCAGGGAATTGATATACTGTACCACACCAATGCCAAAGGCGGTTTTAAAGGTAGTGGAAAGGTAAGAGTCACTGGTATTCAGTTCTGCCGAAATCCGGTAAAGACCAAGCATGGGATCGGAAAAATCTCTTTGAATGATGTTTTTGGCACGTTCAGCTATGCTGGATGTGCTGTTTTTCGTATTTTGTGAAGGAGTTGACAGTTCCTTTAAAATACACTGCGTATATTCGCGCAGCTGCGCAGGGGAAGTGCAGGATAAGATCTGAGCCGCATGAATACTGCATCCGGATGTCTGAATCCCCTGTTTGGCCTTTTGTTTGGCATTTAGTAAGAGATTTTGTATTGCCCTGAATTTCACTTTCGTGATTTCTGAGGAATCCTCCTGGGAAAAATAATTGTCAAAAACAGCGGGCACAAGTACCAGTGCGGCGCTATAATCGTTCTGGATCATATTTTTGGAGAAGTTTTCAAAGGTATCAATATAGGATAAACCTGGTGATGTAATATTTTCCATGTAGTTGTTGTAGCAGATTACGGAGGATTCCTGTTTGATTTGATAATGCAGGGCTGTAACAGCCTGGGCATAGCTGTATTGTATATTGACAAGACCGTCATAGTCCAAACCAAGGGCAATGACCCATTTATTTTCTCCGAACACATCCGCCTTCATCTCTTTTATGAATTTTGAAATCATATTCTGTGTAACAGTTTCCTCAATATTAAAAAGAATCACGAGATTTCCTTCATGGAAGGAAGATATCACATCAAAATGGTGTGTTTCGCAATATTTGTTGATGGTAAACAGCAGGTCTTCATCCGGCTGTGGCTTGGAGGAAACTGGTTCCGCTATGGCAATTAAATAGCGGGGATTCTCAAATAAGATATTACATCTTTTGGCCACGCTGAAAATAGCATATTCGCTGTGCATGTCGCCGTAAAGCACTGTTTTTAAGAAGAAATTATTAATCAGGGACTGCTGTTCCTGTACTTTTTCGGTGTTTTCAGAGCGGTCTTTGATCAACTGGTCAAAGCGTTTATGGATGGTCTCATATTCATCATTTTCTTTATCAGGAATGCCTCCGATCTTATCCAGCAGGTTGATGAGAGGCCTGATATTCTTACGGCTGATATGTACAGAAGCGAGGAAGCCTGATATTCCGCAGGCAATGATGCCCAGGATGCAGATTCCCAGGGTGATATAAACCGGCTGTAAGTTTTTCTTATGAAAATATACGTTTAAATAACATAAATTCTGCAAAGAGGAGGGTCTTGCATACAGCAGGGAAGAGGATTCCTCCAAAATGACAGGAGCCTCCAGGGTGTCGGGCAGCAATGAGGCAAGCCGGGTCAGTTCTTCGCTGTTTCCTGTGTAGGCAATCAGCTGGCCATCCAGCAGAATTCCAAGGGCTGAATGAGGATCCCCGGAGTTTTCCGTCATAAGGGAAGAATTTAACAGTTCGTCCGCATTTAATTCAAAAACAAGATAACCTGCAAGCTCCGCTGAGTTTCTTATCTTACGGATATAACAGAACTGGCTTCGGCTGTTTGACTGCAGATAGGCAAAGTCGCTGTCCGATTCCATGGTGAGAGTGTCCAGCCATTGTTCATAGCCGTTTAACAACAGGAGATTATCCAGGGCATAATAGGAGTCTGCGTTATAGCAGCCTAAATTGCCCACAATTTTCTGGAGGTTCGGATAATAAATGAATATACTGTTAATTAATTTATTGGAATAAGTATAGTTTAACATCTGGTCGCTGAACTGATAGACTTTCGGAGGAATGGTTTTTGGAGCTGTCTTTAATTTTTTAAGATAGATATTGGCAGGATGGAGTTCAAGTGAAGATGAGTATTTATACAGCTCAAACAGGCGGGAATCAATATTTGTCTGAATATACTGGGTTAAATTGCTGCTCATCTGGATGGCATTGTTCCGGAGCAGAACAAGCATGTAGCCGCACAGAATAGAGCATAACAATAAAATCGCTGCCACGACCAGCAGGATTGATTTGAACCATTTAAAAAAGGTTGGATTGTTAAATTTCATATTCAGGGATTCTCCTAACCAAATATCATTTATATTTTCTTTCTATGATACCATAAGGAATGTGGGCGGGCAATGAAAGTTTTCAGTACAGAGGACAGGATATGGCCGGTTATTGGGGGGATGAATAAGGACGAGACCATAATTTTATTGTAAGAAAGGGGGATTTTTGTTATAATAAAGGAGAGAGGCCTTGGATTAAAAGAAAAACCCGTGAAAACGAAGATCATTCGGCTGTCATAAGTGATGATAGCCGTTTCTTTTTGTCTGCTTTTATAGAATAAGGCCGTTACTTCATGGTTGGAATCAGAAAAACAGGAGATGAAGCAGAAACAAATGATACTGATGAATGAAATACCCGACCGGTTCTGGGGATTGTTCCGCTCCATTAACCGGTCCACCTACATAGAAGCTTTGTTAAAAATCAATGAGGAATATGAATACAGCAACTACTTTTTAAGCCGCGAGGTGTGCATTCAGGTTCTGGAGGAATATTTTACCGCAAAACGTCTGGTCATCTGGCAGGATGAACTGGAAGATGAGGCGGATGCCTTAGAGCCAACCGCAGTCAGGGTCTTAAACTGGCTGTTAAGGGCAGGCTGGCTTCGGAAAGTGGATGATTATGCCTCCATGACGGTGAATATTGTGATCCCTGATTATGCCGCCGTCATGATTGAGGCCTTTTTTAAGCTTGCAAGTGATGAAGAGGATGAGACCCAGATTTATATCCAGAACGTCTACGCCATCCTCTTTTCCCTGAAAAATGATCCAAGGGCCGGTGTAAGCCTTTTAAATACGGCTTATATCAATACAAAGCGGCTTAACAAGACTTTGCAGGACATGCTTCACAACATGGATAAGTTCTTTGCAAGTCTTTTGGAGCAGAAGGCATATGGGGAGCTGTTAAAGGAACATTTAGAAGGGTATGTGGAGGAAATCGTAAAAAAGAAATACCACATGCTGAAGACCTCAGATAATTTCTATCTTTACAAAAATGATATTAAGCGGTGGATCAGCTCCATGCGGGAAGATGTGGAATGGATGGAACAGATGAGCCGCCGCAGCGGGCAGAAGGTGACTGCCGGGGATATTGGGGAAAAGCTGGACCAGATTGAAAGAGGATTTGATGATATTGAACACCGCATTGCCAATATGGACAGGGAGCATTCCCGGTATATCCGGGCAACGGTTACAAGGCTTAATTACTTATTAAACCAGGAGGATAACATGAAGGGGCTTGTGATCAGGCTTTTAAATCACCTTTCTGAAACTGAGGACCAGGATGAGGCCGTGAAGGAAGTGGGAAGCCTTATGAACTTATCCCAGATATCCGTTCTCTCTGAAAAGTCTCTCTACAAAAAGAGAAGAGCCAGATCCGGCTTTAAGGAGAACTTAATGCAGGAGGAAACACCCGCGGAGCTTACCATGGAGGAGATCCTGGAATTAAACCGTTTAAAAAGCCGCTACAGCCGGAAGGAAATTGAAAGCTATATTGAATCCCATCTGGAAAACGGCCGTATGGAGATAAGGAAAGATACGGTGGGTTCCCCTGAGGAGTTTGAAAAGCTGATCCTGGCCTATGATTATTCCACCAGAAGGAAAAGCCTGTATCAGGTGGAGGATCAGGAGGCGGAGCTCATTGACAACGGCAGATACCGATATCCAAAGCTGGTATTTGTAAGGAGGAAAGAATCATGACCTATGAAGAAAGTGCTGGCATCATCAGCCAGATTCCATATTTTGACGCATTGGGACAGGGGGAAAAGGAAGAAGTAAGGGCAGGATTAAGACTTCTTCTCCAGCAGACCTTTGTTCTGGAGCACAAGTACGACAAGCGTTCCGGCAGGTTTGCCTATAATCCGGAATTTAAAATATGCAACAAGCATTTGGAATTCATCCGGGCCTACCTTGCCGTCAGCGGGGTATCGGTTCTGGAAAACAGCCAGCTGGGCATTATTTATATCCAGGGAGAGACCACGGTGGGAGACAAGCTTCCAAAGCTTGCCACCCTTTATCTGCTGATCTTAAAACTGATCTACGATGAACAGATGGCGGCAGTTTCCACCAGTGTCAACATTTACACCACATTAAGCGAGATCCATGAGAAGTTGGGCAATTACCGTTTATTTAAGAAGCAGCCTTCCCCAACAGAGATTCGCCGGGCAATCGCTCTGTTAAAAAAATATCAAATTCTGGAGCCTCTTGATATTTTGGAGGACTTGGATGGAGACAGCCGAATGATCATTTATCCCTGCATCAATGTGGTGCTGTTTGGAGATGATGTGCGGGCCATGCTGGAAGCACTTGGAGAAGGAGAAGATGACGATGACGAACCAGAAATTTGAAGCCCTGTCCAGGATACTCCTTAATAACTGGCATTATATCAGCAGGAAAACCTTATCCTTTAACCAGGAGATCAATTTCTTTACCGGTCATTCCGGCAGCGGAAAGTCCACGGTCATTGATGCCATGCAGATTTTACTTTACGCCAATACCGATGGCCGGGGATTCTTTAACAAAGCGGCCGCCGATGACTCGGATAGGAATTTGATCGAATATTTGCGGGGAATGGTGAACATTGGTGAGAACAATGATTTCGCCTATTTGAGAAACCAGAATTTTTCCACCACCATTGTCCTGGAACTGAAACGGACGGATACAGGGGAATGCCAGTGCATTGGGATCGTTTTTGACGTGGAAACGGCCACCAATGAAATATCCAGAAAGTTCTTCTGGCACAAAGGCCCTCTCTGGGAAAACAGCTACCGCACCGGTTCCAGAACCATGACAACCCAGGAAGTATCCGCTTATTTGCAGACCCTTTATGCCAAAGAAGATTATTTCACCACCTCCCATAATGAACGGTTCCGCAGACAGCTGTATGATGTATATTTAGGCGGCCTTGATTCAGAAAAATTCCCCCTTTTGTTCAAACGGGCCATTCCCTTCCGAATGAACATTAAGCTGGAGGATTTTGTAAAGGAATATATCTGCATGGAGCAGGACATCCATATTGAGGACATGCAGGAAAGCGTTATGCAGTATGGGCGGATGAGAAAGAAGATCGAAGACACGGGGGTGGAGATCGCCTGTTTAAAGGAAATGAGGGAAAAGTTCTCGGCTGTTCGGGAAAAGGAAGAGATGATAGGTCAAAATACTTATTTCTTCCGCAAGATGGAAATTCTGGATTATCAGGCCAGGATCCAGGCCCTGACGGATAAGTCCGGGCTTGCAAGAGAAGATTTAAGCCGTCAGGAAGAGCAAAAAGCGGCCCTGGAAAGGCAGATGGAAGGTTTAACCATTCAGGGAAATGAGCTGCTCCGGCGGATTTCTTCCACCGGTTACGAGGATTTGAAAAATCAGCTGGACTCTGCAAGGGAATTGTTAAGCCATTTAAGTAAAAGCTCTTCTAAGTGGTCTCAGATTGGGGAGAGGTTAAAGGAATGGATCGATGAAGAAGCCACCTCCAACCAGACCATATGGGACATAGAAGAATTTGAAAAGAATACCATTGATGAAGAAAAGCTGAACCGTCTGAAACGGTCCATTGCTGAAATGAGGAAGGAAACAGAAGAGACCCAGAAAGAGGCGGAAGGGATTCTTCGGGATATCAGGAAAAAGGAGCGGCAGACAAGTGAAGAGCTGGCTCAGTTAAAGGCTGGAAATAAGGCGTATCCAAAGTATCTGGAACGGGCCAGATCCATGATCCAGCAGCGGCTTTTGGAGGAAACCGGCAAGGCGGTGGAGGTTCATGTGCTTGCGGATCTTCTGGATATCAGGGATGAGACCTGGAGAAATGCGGTGGAAGGCTATTTGGGCAATAACAAGCTGTCCCTGGTAGTTGCTCCGGCTTACGCAGAAGCGGCAATGGCTGTTTACGGGGAACTGGACAAGGCGGAATATTTTAATGTGGCTGTCCTGGATACGGAAAAGGTGGGGAAGAGTTCCTATGAAGTGGTGAAAGACGGCCTTGCCGAAGAGATTACGGTGAGAGAGGCTTATTTACAGCCGTACATTGGCCTGCTTTTAGGAAAGGTAGTAAAATGCAGGAACTTAGAAGAGCTGCGCCGCTGCCGCATAGGAGTGACCCCGGACTGTATGCTGTATCATACCTTCCGTCTGCAGCATATGAATCCTGATAATTATACGAAGTATGCCTATATCGGAAAAGACAGCGTCCGGAGAAGAATCCGGCTTCTGGAAAAGAACCTGGCTGCAATGGAAGAGGAAAAAAGACCTCAGGAGCAGGTTTTAAAGGAATGCCGGCGGATCTTATCCATGGAGGATTTAGGCGAGGACACCGGTGTTTACTTAGAGTGGCAGCAGGATATGGCGGCTTTAAAGGAAAAAGAAAAAGAGATCAGGCAGCTGGAGCAGAAGCTGGAAAAGCTGAAAGCCCAGGATGTAGAAGGCTGGGTAAAGGAAAGAGAAGCTATCCTGCAGCTTTGCGATAGAAAGAGGGCGGAGCAGAGGGCAGTGGATAAGCTGATCTTTGGCATTAACAGTGAGATAGAACGGTTTCACAGGGAATCTCTCCAATTACAGGAAGAGCTGGTCTTAAAAGAACGGGAATTTGAACCGGATGAGGAACTGGAATCCAAGATAAAGGAAATTTTGGAAAGCAAGGGAAATTACCGGTACGACCGGCTTAAGAATGAATTTTTCGGAGAATGCAGGAAAGCGGAGGAAGCCCGTGACCAGGCATTCCAGATCCTTGTAGGCGCCAGAGGTGATTATGCCAGAAAATATCCCAACAGGAATTTCTCCCTGACAGCAAAGGATAACCAGGAATATGACCGCCTTCTTGAGCTTATGGAGTGCGGAAGTTTAGAGGAATATAAAAAAATGGCTGCCGAGCAGGCAAAGTCTGCTGTCCTTCATTTTAAGGATGATTTCATGTTCAAGATCAGGAGTGCCATAAGGGATGCGCTTTTGCGAAAGGATGAGCTGAACAGGATCATCAGCAAGCTGGATTTTGGCAAGGACAAGTATCAGTTTGTCATTGGAAGAAACAAGGGACCTGACGGAAGGTATTACGATATGTTCATGGATGATTCCCTGGAAGTAAATCCCGCCCATCTTACGGATTCTCTGGATAATCAGATGGACTTGTTTACCATGGAACATGAGAGCCAGTACGGGGAAATCATCAATGACTTAATAAACATCTTCATCCCGCCGGAAAACGCCACCGCCGACCAGATGGAGGAAGCCAAGCGGAACATGGATAAGTATGCGGATTACCGGACATATTTATCTTTTGATATGCAGCAGATCATCCAAAACGAGGATGAGGTCATTAAAATCCGTTTAAGCAAGATGATCAAGAAGAATTCCGGAGGAGAGGGGCAGAATCCCCTTTACGTAGCCTTACTTGCCAGCTTTGCCCAGGCTTACCGGATTAACTTATCCCCCAAAATACAGAGGAATCCTACCCTTCGCCTGGTGGTGCTTGATGAGGCGTTTTCCAAGATGGATGCAGAAAAGGTGGCAAGCTGTATTGAGCTGATCCGGGGACTGGGGTTCCAGGCCATTATCAGTGCAACCAATGACAAGATCCAGAACTATGTGGAAAACGTGGACAAGACCTTTGTGTTTGCCAATCCCAATAAAAAGTCCATATCCATTCAGGAATTTGAGCGGGAAAGCTTTTCGGAACTGATGAAGGAACTTGATGAAGAGGAGATTGATGCAGAGGATGATTGATGTGATTACCAGTGAAATAAAATAAAGCGGCAGTTGTCCTTCATTTTTACATTAAAAGGAGGTTCTTCCTCAAGCCATTTCAGGGCTTTTGGAAGAACCTTCTTTGATTTTAACGGCTGCATCAGATTAATGAGTGGTTTCATTCAAATAGTTATAAATGCTGTATCTGGACAATCCCAGAAAGTCGGCCAGCTTTTCCGCAGCTTTCTTAATCAGGAAAAATCCCTTGCCGTCCAGGCTGTGGACAATAGCCACTTTCTCCTCTTTTGTTAAATTTCCCACGGTTTTTCCAGTCATGTTTACCGCTTCTTTCATCATGATTTCCAGCAGTTCATCAACATTTCCCACAAACAGTTCCGGAGACTGGGGAATGGTGGATGAGCCGGAGCAGGTAAAGGACTTTAAGGTGTTTTCACACTTGATTATATCTGTAATATCTAAATTGATGCACAGACTTCCGTTGACTTTTCCATATTCGTCACGGAAGTACTTGCTGGAAGAACGCAAAATCCGGCCGGTAGGTGTGGCATTAATATAGCTGTACTGATCATCTGGTGATGCGGAGCCTTTTAAAATCTCCAGTCCTGCGTTAGTGCCCCCGTCTCCCACCTTTCTTCCGGTCACATGCCCGTTCCAGATTGCAACGATGGTCTGGTCATAGGGCAGGGTGAGATCATGCAGAACCACTTCACAGTTTTCCCCGAATTGCATTGCAATGCATTTGGCGATATCAGACAACAGGTTTAAGTTATCAGAAACATATCCCATAGTAATTTTATCCTTTCAACAAAATGTCTAAGTAAATTATAAATGAAATGTGAGATAAAGTCCAGCGATAATCTATTATTTGTTGAAGCTAAAAAGAAAGATTATAAAAAACAAACAAAAAATAAAAAAATACTGGATTGTTATTGTTGACAAAAGATAAGAAGTATAGTATATATTGATTATGAGTTAAACAAAATGTTGAAAGTCAATCAACAAAAAGTTCAAAGCGTACTTTTATAAGGAGGTAATTTATGAAAAGAGCAATTAGTATTATCATGGCTGCAGGTATGGCCGCATTGGCGGTTACAGGCTGCGGCGGCGGTTCAACAACACAGACCACTTCTGCGCAGACTACAGCAGCCGGCGCGGAGACGACCGGTGGGGAAACATCAGCCCCGGCAGAAAACAAGGAAGCTCAGGTGATCACTTTCTGGTACAACAACACAGGTGATGAAGCAGCTGTCTATGAGAAAGCCATCAGTGAGTACAACGCTTCCCAGAGCAATTATAAGGTGGAAGGATTAAGTGTTACGGATGCGCAGAAGGTAATCGTAGCCATGAGCAGCAACGAATCACCTGATGTCATCAAAATAAGCAACCAGACCGTGGTTCAGTATCAGAAAAATGGGTTGCTGGAAAGCCTGCAGCCATATGCAGATAAGGAATCCTTTGATACCTCCATTTATTCAGAACAGGCTGTGAATGCAAATACCATTGACAGAGAAATTTATGCCCTTCCTCTTGATGCCTATACCATCCAGATGTATTACAACAAGGATCTGCTGAAGGAAGCCGGTTACACTGAGCCGCCAAAAACCATGGAAGAGATGTATGAGATGGCAGTAAAGGCTACGAAGGTAGATGGCAGCGGAAATATTGAGGTGCTTGGATATCCCTTATTCCCATATGCTTCTGCCAGACAGGAGCTGATTTATGGCTTTGGCGGAAGATGGTGGGATGAGGATTCCAATGTTACCCCGGATAACGCAGGTATTTTAGACAGTCTTAATATGAACGTAAAATACAGAAACCAGTTTGGCGGAAAAGCTCTGGATGGCTTTATCGGAACGGCAAATACAAACCGTTATACAGAGCAGGATATGTTTTTCCAGGGCAAGCAGCTGTTCCGTCTCGACGGTTCCTGGCTGCCGACTATGATGAAAAACTTTAATTCAACCGTTGATTACGGCATTACCCTGATCCCCGGAACAGAGGCAAACCCGGATTTAAGAGGAACCAGCCGTTACGAAACCGATTCCGTGGCAGTGCCTGCAATGGCTAAAAACAAAGAAGGGGCCTGGGACTTTACAAAATGGCTCTGCAGTCAGGAAGGCGCCAAGATCATTGACCTTGGAACAGGAAATCTTCCGGCTGTAAAAGCTTTATACGATGATGCTGATATCAAAGCAGTTCCTGGATTTACAGAATTTATTGACGCACTGAAGCTGGAGAAGGGCATTCAGTATCCGGCAATGGCAGATTATGATGAATACATATCTATGATTAATGCCACACTGGATACCGTCTACTCAGGCGCAAAGACTCCTGAAGAAGCACTGAAAGCTCTTGTAAGTCAGAGTGCAAATTTAAAATAACAATTCACTTATGAGGGGCGCTGTAAGCAGAAATCTGCATATTGCAGTGCCCTGATATTAATTTTTGAGAGGGGAAAAGGAATGAAGGGACGAAGCGCAACACAGCGGGATTTTATAAACGGGCTGCTGTTTTCATCTCCGTGGATTCTGGGCTTTCTGGCTTTTAGCGTATATCCGTTAATAAGCTCTCTGTATTACAGCCTTACAAAGTTCAATGCCGTAACAGCTCCCCAGTGGGTGGGACTTGATAATTTCAAAGACATCTTCAGTGATCCCCTTGTTTGGAAAAGTTTGGGAAATACTTTATTTATGGCCTTTGTGTCTACGCCCATCAACTTGTTCGTAGCGCTGCTTCTGGCCAGTATCGTATGCAGCAATTTTAAGGGGCGGGGGTTAGTCAGGACAGCATTTTTCCTGCCTTCCGTAATCCCCATGGTTGCGGCAACTATGGTATGGATCTGGATGTTTGATCCTACTTATGGTTACATCAATAACGTATTAAGCTGGTTTGGGATCAGCGGGCCGGCGTGGCTTATGGATGCCCATTATACCAAGTGGGCTCTGGTGCTTATGGGAACCTGGAACACAGGAACCATGATGCTGGTCTGCATGTCAGCTTTACAATCAGTGCCAAGAAGCTACTATGAATCCGCTGAAATTGACGGAGCAGGAAGAGTTTCCAGATTTATCCACATTACAGTGCCGTGCATTGCTCATGTGCTGGTATATCAGGCCATTTTAAGTACCATCAATGCATTTCAGTATTTCCAACAGGTGTACATCATTGTTACTGCAAATGCCGGTGTAAAAGGCGGAAGCGCTGCCGGCGGCCCGGAAAACTCCATTCTCATGTATCCTTTGTATGTGTTCCATAATGCATTTACCTATTTAAAGATGGGAAAGGCCTCTGCAATGGCATGGGTGCTGTTTATCATTGTTGCAATTCTGACAGTTATTATGACTAAGGTAACAAGAAAAGCAACAGAAAATGCCGGAGGTGAATAAGAATGAAAAAAATGATAAGCAAGGTTTTATTTTTTGCTCTGGTTGCTGTTCTGGCTTTGATTTTTATATCGCCCTTTATGGTAATGCTGCTCACTTCCTTTAAAACCAACAACGATGCCTTCACCATTCCGGTAAAGCTGTTTCCCCGCCAATGGGTGAAGGAAAACTATCCGGCAGCTTTTGCAGCAATCCCATATTTTAAGTACATGGGTAATACGATATTTATTACGGCCATCTCCCTCATAGGGCAGCTTCTGGTCACCCCCATGGTTGCTTATTCCCTGGCAAAGATTAAATGGAAAGGCGCAGACATCATCTCAGGACTGGTTATGGCCACCATGATGATCCCAATAACAGTTACCATGGTGCCTTTGTATAAGATCTATTCAAAGCTGGGGCTTACCAATACTTATATTCCTCTGATTCTGCCTGCATTTTTTGGAAAGGCATATTATATTGTCATTGTCCGGCAGTTTTTTACAGGTATTCCCAACAGCCTGATCGAGGCAGGGAAAATCGACGGAGCTACGGAATTCCAGCGTTATTATAAAATTGCACTGCCCCTTTGCAAGCCGGTTCTGACCACTATTGGTATCTATGCGTTCCTGGATGCATGGAGCGATTATTTATATCCTTTGATTTTTATAACAAAGCCTGGCATGTATACACTTTCCCTGGGACTCCAGCAGTATATGAGTGAATATTCAGTGGACTGGGCAAGGCTGATGGCTGCAGCAGTTGTATTTGTTCTTCCGGTCATTGTCTGCTTTGCGGTTTTCCAGAGAAACTTTGTGGAAGGAATTGCAACCAGTGGTCTGAAAGCGTAATGTGCAGGTAAAGGCTGATCCACTAATTCATTAGGAGACAGAATATGGGAAAAACACAATCATTAAATGGGGTTTGGAAATGGCATCCGCAAGGTGCTTCTCATGATACCGCATATACGGGAGAGGTGCCTGGAACGCTGATCAGCGATATGTTTCGCCATAAGCTGATCGAGGATCCTTATTGGAGATGCAATGAGTATGGTGTCCGGGAACTGATGGGAAAGGATTACCTTTATGAAAGAAGCTTTACGGTACCAGGGGAGGATTTGGAATTTTCCTGTGCAGAACTTGTCTGCGCAGGGCTGGATACCATTGCTTCCATCCGCATCAACGGCCGCCTGGTGGCAGAGACCAGGGATATGCACAGGACCTACCGTTTCCCTGTGAAGGAATACCTGCAGGAAGGGGAAAACAGGATAGAGATTTTATTCCGCTCCCCACTGGAGTTTGTTAGGAAAGAAGACGAAGGAAATGATATTTTCTATGCTTCCACCGGCTGCATCCGCGGAAATGCGGCGCTCCGCAAGGCCCATTATATGTTTGGATGGGACTGGGGCCCCCAGCTTCCTGATATGGGGATTTTCCGGGATATAGCCATTGAATATTTCAGCACTCCCAAAATCGGAGACGTCCATATCAGGCAGAATCATGAGAACAGAGAGCAGGTTGGGCTGAAATTTGAGGTAACGATCAAGCAGCCTCCCTCTTATATGGAAAGCTTGGAAAACGGGCGTACATGGTTTACTGAGACTGAAATCACAGACCCGGAAGGCGTGGCTGTTTCTAAAAAAGTCCGCACTGTGGGAGAAGGACAGTTTGAAGAAATCATCCCAGGGCCTGAGCTTTGGTGGCCCAACGGTCTGGGAGAGCATCCCTTATACAAGGTTAGGGTCCGCCTGCTTGATGAGGCAGGAACTTACCATGACACCTATGAGTGCCGGATCGGCCTTCGAACGGTGACTGTGAGCACGGATAAAAATGAATACGGAAATGAATTCGCCATTACGGTCAACGGGATTAAGATATTTGCCATGGGTGCAAATTATATCCCGGAAGATAATATTTTAACAAGAGTGACAAAGGAAAGGACGGCGCAGCTGATCAGGGACTGTGCTGCAGCGAATTTCAATTGCTTAAGAGTCTGGGGCGGAGGATATTACCCTGGAGATTATTTTTATGATAAATGCGATGAAGAGGGAATTTTAGTCTGGCAGGACCTGATGTTTGGCTGTAATGTCTACAGATTAAATGACAGCTTTGAAGAGGACATTGTGGAAGAAACAAAGGACAATGTCCGACGTTTAAGAAACCATGCCTGCCTGGCTTTATGGTGCGGAAATAATGAAATGGAATGGGGCTGGGCAGATGAATGGGCCAGGTTAAAGGGTCATCATCCCAGGTATAAGGCAGACTATACAAAGATATTTGAATACATCCTTCCCCGCGCAATCAGGGCCTGTGATGACACCACCTTTTACTGGCCTTCCTCCCCGTCGTCAGGGGGAGCCTTTGATGATCCCAATGGAATTCACCGGGGGGATCAGCATTACTGGGAGGTATGGCATTCCGGAAAGCCCTTTACCGAATACGGGGATTTCAGCTTTTGTTCAGAATACGGATTCCAGTCCTTTCCCCACAGCAAAACAATAGCCTCCTTTACTCTGCCTGAAGACAGAAATATTTTCAGCAGGGTCATGGAATCCCACCAGAAAAACCCGGCTGCAAACGGAAAAATATTAAACTATACAGCGGATTACTTCCTTTATCCCAAGGATACGGATTCTCTGGCATATATTTCCCAGATCCTCCAGCTAAAAGCCATTGAATATGGGGTGGAGCACTGGAGAAGAAAACGGGGACAATGCATGGGTTCCCTTTACTGGCAGCTCAATGACTGCTGGCCGGTGGCATCCTGGGCCAGCATTGACTATTACGGACGCTGGAAAGCCCTCCATTACGGTGCGCGCAGGTTTTATGCTCCCTTTACCATTTCCATTGGTGAAGAAAAGGAGCTATCCCCCCATGTTTACTATTATGTTCATAATGATACCAGGGAGGAAGAAAGGGGCAGAACGGAAGTCCTGTTAAAAGACCACCAGTTCCGGGTATTATGGGAAGAATCCTGGGAAGGCTCCATACCGGCACTGTCCGTTGTGAAATCCATGGAAGCAGATTTTTCTGCGTGGGCTGATGATGAGATGCTTCGCTCTTCTGTTTTTTCCGTATTCCGGTTATACAGGAAGGAGGAGCTTGTGACGGAACGGACGGTACTGTTTGTAAAGCCAAAGCATTTTGATTACAAGGCCCCGGTTTATGATGTTTCGGTTTCAGAGTCAGAGCACAGCTTTGATATTACGGTGAAAGCATCCTGTTTTTGTCAGTATGTGGAACTTTATTTTAAAGATTTTGACGTTATTTTCTCGGATAACTTTTTTGATATCACATCGCCGGAAGGAATTACGGTTCATGTAAAGAAAGAAAGCTTTCAATGCCATATGACCCCGGATCAGGTAAAAGAGAATCTGGTGGTGCGGAGCGTGGCGGATAGCTATGGCAGCTGAGAAGGGAGGAAATAAGGATGGAACTTACATTGGAACAGATTCAGCAGTTAGAAACACCCTGCCTGGTCATTGATGTGGATCTGGCGGAGAAAAATATAAAACGGATGCAGGAAGCGGCTGATAAAGCCGGATGCCGTCTGCGTCCCCATATTAAGACACACAAAATGCCCTTATTTGCCCAAATGCAGGTAAAAGCCGGTGCAAGGGGAATTACCTGCGCAAAGGTGAGCGAAGCAGAGGTCATGGCTGAGGGAGGTATGGAGGACATCTTCATCGCATACCCAATGGTAGGAGATTTCCGGATCCTAAGGGCCATAAATCTGGCAAAAAAGATTAAAAGGCTCATTTTAGCCGTTGACAGCCTGGAAGGCGCAAAAGTCCTGGAACAGGCGGCTTCTGACCAGGGTATGGTGTTGGAAGTCCGCATGGAGATTGATACGGGAGCAGGGCGCACTGGAGTTCCTATGGACCGGGCGGTGGAACTGGCTCTGGCAATGAAGCAGATGAAGCATTTAAATTTGACAGGTATTTTTACGTTCAAGAGTCTCATTCTGTCCGGTAAGCCTACGGAAGATAATCTTCTGGCTGCCGAAGAAGAAGGAAACATGATGGCTGAAACTGCCAGGCTGCTGAAGGAAGCAGGAGTTGAGATACAGGACATCAGTGCCGGCTCTTCCCCAACAGGCGTTCAGGTGGCTCAGACGGGCATGGTAAATGAGATCCGTCCGGGTACTTATATTTTTGATGACTTTATGCTGACAAAGGAAAAGGTGGCCGAACTCAGTGAGATTGCCGTCCGGTTCTATGCAACCGTAGTCAGCTGCCAGCATCAGGACTATGCTGTGATAGACGGAGGAACCAAGTGTTTTCCTACGGATGTGGTTCCGGGCCAGCCGCCGTTTTACTATCCGGGTTATGGGGTGGTGGAAGGGGATGACAACTTAAGGCTGTCGCGGATGAATGAAGAGCATGGGATCATTACGGCCTTAAACGGAGAAACCGGGCTGCAGGTTGGGCAGGTGCTGTCCTTGATCCCGATCCATGTTTGTACGGCTGTCAACATGCAGAATTCCGTTTACCTCTTAAAAGACGGCTGCCTCAGAAAACAAAAAGTAGATGCCAGAGGAATGCTGATATGAGTTATATCCTGATCAAAAACGGGTTGATTTATGACGGAAGCGGGGAACTGCCGTTTCATGGAGATATTCTTATAGAAGGGGAAGCAATTGTTGAAATTGCCCCGGAAATTGAAAAAGAAGGTGCGCAGATAATCGATGCCGCTGGGAAAGCGGTAACTCCCGGCTTCATTGATATTCACCGGCATTGCGATATTGCGCCTTTTACGAACCCGCATTTTGGGGAAATAGAGCTGGCCCAGGGGATCACCACTACCTTTGTGGGAAACTGCGGTCTTGCGCCGGTGCCATCTACGAGGCTTTGCCGGAAGGAGTTGTATGATTACTTGGAGCCTGTAATTGGAACGGCTCCCGAAGATTTATTATTTGAAACCTATGAAGATTATGGGAAAGCTTTGGATGCAGCGGACCTTCCGATTAATATGGGCTTCTTTGCCGCATCGGACAGCATCAAGGTGGCTTTAAAAGGCTTTGGAAGCAGTGCATATACAGAAGAGGAACTGACAAAAGCTCAGGAATATGTGAAAAATGCAGTAGCTCAGGGGGCCTTTGGGGTTACGCTGGGGATTATGTATCAGCCGGAATGTTATTCCAACCGGGAGGAGCTTACGGCAGTGGTAAAGGCAGCGGCAGGAAGCGGCGGAATTCTCTGTACCCATATCCGGGGAGAAGGAGACAGCCTGGTGGACTCGGTGGAGGAAGTGATTGATGTGGCAGCAGAAGCAGGAGTTCCGTTAAATATCAGCCATTTGAAATCAACGGGGATTAAAAACTGGAACTGCAAGATATTTGAAGCTGTTAAAAAGATTGAAAATGCAAGGGAAGCCGGGCAGGATGTCACCGCTGATTTTTATCCCTATGACGGCGGCTCCACCACCCTCCAGTCCCTGCTTCCGCCCACCATCATGGAAGAGACCTTAGAAGCACTGGTGAAAAGCCTGTCAGAGCCGGAAGGGAAACAGAGGCTGCGGTCAGAGCTTAACAAGGCTCACAATGGCTGGGACAATATGTCGGAAAGCATTGGCTGGGACCGGATCATCATCAGTTCCGTTATCCTGGAAAAGAACGCTTTTATGCAGGGGCAGACCATAAGTGCGCTGGCGGAGAAGCTTGGATATGAAGAGCCTTCCGATCTTGTTGCCGATTTACTTGTGGAGGAAAACGGAAAGGTAGGGATCATTGTATTAAGCATGTCCCAGGAGGATGTGGATACAGTGGCCAGGCTTCCATTTACCATGCTGATTTCTGATTCCCTGTACGGCGGTGACGGGAAGAATGCTCATCCCCGCCTTCTTGGGTCAACGGCCAGATTTTTAAATGATTTTGTCATAAAACGCAGGGTACTGCCCATGGAGCAGGCCATCAGCAAGATGACCGGCCTGCCTGCAAAACGGATGGGCCTTCAGGACCGGGGCCTTTTAAAGCCTGGGTATCAGGCGGATTTGCTGGTATTTCAACCGGAAAAATTCCTGGATCATGCGGATTACACCGGAAAACATGATCCGTGTACGGGCATGGATCTGGTGCTCATGGGAGGAAAACAGGTGCTGGCAGACGGCATTCTGGTGGACCGCACCAGAGGGAAACTGTTAAGAAAGGGTATTTGACCCACAGGCAGCGACCAGGGTCAAGCCAGCTTGACTTTGGCTCGTTGTTCCTGCGAGAATAAATAAAAGGAACTCCCTTCCAGGGATATCTATATGCCCTGGGAAGATGGGCGGAAAAAAAGGAAACCCCTTCCAGGGATACCTGTATGCCCTGGGAAGATGGGCGGAAAAAAAGAAAGAAGGAAGCAGACATGAATATTTATGAAAAACTGAAGGAACTTAATTTGGAGCTGCCGGCGGCTCCGCCAAAAGGCGGAGTGTATTCCCCTTGCCAGGAATTTGGTAAGGGACTGGTGTACATATCAGGATGCGGGCCGGCAATGGGAGGAGAACGGATTTTTGGAAAACTGGGAAGTGAGTTTACCACAGAAGAGGGAAAAGTTTTTTCCAGAGATGCCATGTTAAATGTTCTTGCAGTGTTACAGGATAAGATCGGAGATTTGAACAAGGTAAAGTGTCCGGTAAAAATTCTCACCTTTGTGGCAAGTGCAGATACCTTTTATGAACAGCCAGCAGTGGCTAACGGTGGAAGCGAATTACTGGCAGAGCTTTTTGGTCAGGAGAATGTGCCGGCCCGTTCCGCTATTGGCGTCAATGTATTGCCGGGAAATATTCCTGTTGAAACGGAAGCCATATTTGAAATCAAAGAATAATCATTTGAATGAGGGATAAAAATGGATCTTCAATTAAAAAATAAATTAATAGAATCGCTGTACGTACATTACCCCTTAAAACCGGAATATGACAAGAGCATGGAGACTTACAATTTAAAAAAGCCGGTTTTGTCTTCCGTGAATTTATGGGATGGAACCAGCCCGGAGCCATGGAGCTTTGACGGCGAGGGAGAATTTCAGATAAAGGATGGAAATATATTAAGCCTGGAAACAAAGGCCCGTGCAGACCACTGGCCGGATAATGAGGTCAGGGCAAACGATGCGGCAGCAGGCTTGTACGCCACCTTTGGAAGCTATATTGCAAGGCTGAATGTAAAAGGGTTAAATCTGGGAAAAGGAAACCGGATATGGTTTAAGATCCGCCCCATTTGCCCCGGTCTTCACAGCCCTATCGTCCGTGTGGGTTTTGTCAATAACGGGGAAATCAAGATACCGGATGTATATTCAAGAGAAGGCTTTAATGCCATCAATTTAAAAAATAATGAATGGAATACCTGCACCTGGGAGATTGATTCCATTGCCCATGACGCAATTGAGGAAATTTCATTTAACATTCACCGCTACGGCAAGGAAGTGAGCACCGGTGATGATATGAGATTTGAACTCTGTGATATCCAGCTTCAGGAAGTAAAGCCGGGAGTGGTTCACGGCTGGCAGTGTGAGGAAGAGGAAATGGTATTTTCCACAACCGGTTATTTTACGGATGGAAAAAAGACCGCAATTGCCAATACCTCAGCCAGAGAGTTTGAGATTGTGAGAGAAGATGCCCTTACAGGAGAGCCCTTAAGCCCTGGGTCAGGGGAAGAAGTGGCATACAGTGGACAGATTAAGAAGGTGGAAAATCATCTGGGAACCTTCCAGGTACTGGATTTCTCAGATTTAAAAACCGAAGGCGCCTACAGGATCCGGTTTGGAAACACAGTGAGCCAGCGGTTTATTATAGGAAATGATGTACTGGAAAGCACTTTGTGGAAGCTGACCAATTTTCTCTACTGTGAGCGGTGCGGCTACCCGGTTCCCAACTGCCATGGAACCTGCCATCAGGATGTGATTGCAGAGCACAATGGAGTGAAACTGGTATATGCGGGAGGCTGGCACGATGCGGCGGATGTTTCCCAGCAGACCATGCAGACGGCTGAGATCTTAGATGCCATGATCGCTTCCGCTGGGAAGGTGAAGGATTCTGATCCAATGCTTTACCGCAGGATGATGGAAGAAGCCAGCTGGGGACTTGATTTTGTGCTTCGTATGCGTTTTGGAGACGGTTACCGGGCATCTCATGCGGCTATCCGCAGATGGACCGACAACTTCATCGGCAACATGGATGACAGCGAGGCAGATGTCCATAACCGGTCCTTTGAAAACTTTGTTTTTGCTGCGGTGGAAGCCGGTGCAGGAGAAGCCTTTCAAGAACTGGATAAGGAAGTGGCATGGAAATGCGTGGATGCGGCCAAGGAAGACTTTAAGTTTGCCCATGAGCGGTTCCAGGAAGTGGGAGTGGAAGGACCGTATCATCTGCTGGAGCATACGGCAGGTTCCAGCCGTTCCCAGTATTATGCCGTTGCGGCATGGGCGGCTGCCAGGATATACAAAATCACCGGAGACAGCTATTTTTATGACAGGGCTGCCGAGTACGGGGGAAAAGTTGTTTCCTGCCAGGAAAACAGGGATGACCTGCCTATGAAGGGATTCTTCTACAGGGATGAAAACAAAACCCATATCGTGCATTTTTCCCATCAGGCAAGAGATCAGGTATTTGCCATGGCCCTGGCAGAGGTGTGCGGTGCTCTGACTGACCATGAAAACAAGGATGTGTGGGAAGAAAGCCTGAGGCTTCATGGGGAGTACTTAAAAGGCCTTCAGAAATATACGGCTCCCTATGGCATGCTGCCCGCCGGAATCCATCACATCAGCGAGGCAGATGATCAGGAAGCCTTCCATGTGGTGCATCCAAAAGTGGATTATGAAAGAGAACGGGTCAATTACATTGAACAGCTGAAGCAGGGCGTTGACCTTGGAAACGGATATTATATAAGAACATTCCCTGTATGGTTTTCCTACCGGGGAAATTCAGCCATCCAGCTGTCCATGGGAAAAGCGGCCTCCATCATAGGAACGTATTTCGGTGATCCGGAATTAATCGAAATTGCCAGAGAGCAGCTTTACTGGACTCTTGGAAAGAATCCGTTCGGCCAGTCCCTGATCTACGGAGAAGGAAACCATTATGGACAGGAATATACGGCTCTCTTGGGAGAAACCGTGGGAGAGATGCCCGTAGGTGTCCAGACCAGAGGAAATGAAGACCTTCCCTATTGGCCTCCTGCCAATATTGCTACCTATCGGGAGGTATGGACAACGCCGCCAGGACGCTTTATGTGGGTTGCTGCTGATTTGATCTAAGGATCAGACAGCTGCCTTACGGCCAGGTATGAAAATCCGGAGGATAAATAAATGGCAAAACAATTATTAAATTACATCAAGGAACAGCCTGAGGTTTGGGAACAGATACTTGGAAGCAGAGAACAGATCTTTGCTGATTTTTCTCATGACATGAAAAACCTTCCCATGGAACACCTGATTTTTGTTGGATCAGGGAGTTCCTACATCGCCTCCCTGATTGCGGCAGAATTTGCCGGCAGCGCGGCGGGTTTTGACTGCAGGGTGATGACACCGGCTGAAGCCATCAGATACCGGGGGTCCTATGACAGAGGGAAAACGTTGGTTCTCGCTTCTTCACAGTCGGGAAAAAGCGTTTCCACAATGAACGCCATAGGCCCATGGAAGGAAGCCGGATATGTTGTGGCAGGAATCACAGCAGATTCTTCTTCCCCGGTGGCAAAGCTGGCGGATTTCCACTATCTGGTCGCCTGCGGAGAAGAAACCGTGGGCCCGAAAACAAAGGGAATGACCTCCACCGTATTGGTACTGGAGCTGTTAGTGCTGGAAGCGGCAATAAAGGAGAAACGGATTTCCAGGGAAGAGGCGGAAACCATAATTTCCGGGTTTACCCTGGGAATAAGGGCCGCAAGGGCTAATATTGTCTTGTGTGAGGAGTATTTTAAAGAAAATATTTCCCGGTTTAAGCAGCATAAACACGCAGTTGTTATTGCAGATGCAGAAAGCAGCCTTGCGGCCAGGGAAGGTGCGCTTAAGCTTCTTGAGACATGGTATGTTCCGGTATTTTCTTATGAGGTGGAAGAATACACCCATGGGATACAAAATACAATTACGGAAGGGATTTGCAATTTGTTTGTGGTATCAGAGAAAGAAAACTGCTCTGCCATGGAAAAACTGACAGCCTACTGTGAAGAAAAAGGCTGTGACAACTGGGTGATCTCCACGGTGAAAGGAATCAGGACAAAAGCAAATCTTCTGGAACTGGAAAAGGGAGGGGCAAGCTTTACCACGCCTTTTGAGATTCTGCCGGCTTTCCAGTATTTAAGCGCTTTTGGCTCCGAAGACAGGGGGATTGAATATGACCGGCCTAAATTCCATGATTTTTACGATTGCCTGGGAACAAAGAGCAAATGATGGAAACCAGGGCTTAAGGGGAAGGAAGGTGGATTATGGAACAGTACATTGCGGGTCTGGACATTGGAGGCACCACCGGAAGGATGAAGCTCCAAAGCCTGGAAGGCGAATCGTTGGGGGAAGTGTACGGACAGGGATGCAGCATTAACACGGATGGAGGCAGAAAAAGCGAGGAACGGTACAGAAACCTGGTCCTTCCTGCCCTTGAGGAACGGAACTTAAGGCCCCAGGACTGTGCGAGCATCTGTATTGCAGCAAGCGGGATCGACTCTCCGGAATTGGAGAAGTCCTGTTGCAGGGCATTTCTCAATATGGGATTTAAGGAAAGTGCCGTTATCGTTCAAAATGACTGTGAAATATTTTTAAATTTGTCGCAGGCTCCTTCTCTGGTCCTTGTGTCAGGAACTGGCTCCATCAGCTATGGAAAAGATGAAACAGGAAGAGTGGTAAGGACCGGAGGCTGGGGGCATATCCTCAGTGATGAAGGCAGCGCATTTCACATTGGAATGGGTGTCATGAAGCATGTGGGCAGCCATATGGATGGAAGAGAGAAATGCCCGGTCCTTTACAGAGACTTTTGCGGGCAGACCGGGATTAAGGATTTGTCCGCGCTGGATGGGTTTATTAATGCCAATATAATGGATAAAGCTGTGATAGGAGCCTTAGCTCCTTTAGCTTCCCTCTCTTTTGAAGCAGGAGAAGCCGCCGGCATATCCATTATAAAGGAAAGTGCAGAAGTTTTGTTTGATCTGGTAAAGGACAATTGCAGAAAGATGAAGCTGAGACAGGACCAGACCGCCCATTTATGGTTGTGGGGAAGCGTACTGGTGAAGAATGAGCACATAAGAGAACGGCTGATTCATTCTGTCAGTGAGTGTTACTGCAACATGGAAATTAAGATCCCGGAAAAACGGGCCATTGATGTGGCGGTTGAAGTGGCTGAAAACTGTGTGAAAAAGATGTAACCAGATGAATTTATGATCCCCTGGGGCATTTGCCCCAGGGGATATTTTTGTTATGGTTGCCAGCCTGTTGGTATGGGGACTGATTATCCCCAGACAGGGACCGCTACATAATAGGCGGTATCCGGATTCATGTTCCAGGGTGTTTCCTTTACCCAGCCGCAGGTTCCTGCTTCGTTCATGACAAGCACGTAAAAGCTTCCGTCCTTTATGGCCCAGGCTATGGGGCATACAGTTTCCCCGGGAACGGCAGAGAAAGCAGGAGCGGTTCCTCCCATGCTGGTGACAGCAGCAAAGGACTGGGATACCACATAATAGTTCTGTGGATTTTCATGAAGGAACGCAGACGTAATCAGTTCATAATCTTTTTTCGGATAAATACTCTGAGGAATTTCTTCTAATCTGCCATTCTCATAAGAAAACAGAAGATCCACATAATAACAGCCAAACTGGAGAGAGGAACCCATAAAGGGTGTGTCTGCCGTTACGGCAAGAATGCCGTCCCCTTCTGCTCTTAAGCCATTTTGACGAAATAAGGATCCGTTTCCGCTGCACACGGTTCCGGCCAGATCACGGATCAGTTCCAGTCTGCCATTCCGGTACCGGTAAAAACTGAAGGAGGAAAGAGTGTCGGAATCCTGGGAAACCTCCAGATGAAGCTCAATCTCCTGATCCTTCTTTTGCAGATCCAAAGCCGTCAGCCTGTTATTGCCCCATATATCTTCTGGAAAGCAGGATTGCTTCTGTCCGTTAACAGTAAGCTCCATGCCTGTATAAGCCCAATCTGCGGAGTCATTTAAGGGAATCCACCGGATAGTTTCACAAATACCGTCACCATCTAAATCCAGGAGATAATCCCGGTTCGGTTCCAGGACAACACCCCTGTCGGTAATTTCCTTTGATTGTAACTGGTCTTCCGCAGTCCGGATCAGGCTTAAGTTTCTTTTTTCTGTTTCTGTCAGCACATCTTCAGTAAAGTCAGAAGGATCGATATTCCCATGATACCATGTTTTTTGGCTGAAATATTCCTGTAAGTCAACAGCATCAAATTTTCTTCCATGCCTGGCATAGATTTCATTTCTTGCTATTCTGAGAACAGAAGCATCAACTTCGAGTAAGTCGGCTCCGGTTAAATACTTTGTGCTGCTTTCCGGAAAGATATAATCCGGCTCTTTCTTTTTTCCAGCGGTCTCCTCCCCTGATTTTTGGGCGAATGCCGTAAGTTCTTTTCCATAATCATTCAGTTCTTTTTCTATCTGATTGTAGGGGATCAGATATTCTTTTTTGGGAGAAGAATCGGGCCGGTTTATCCCCAAATCAGGAAATATCCTGATTCCCTCTTTTAAAAGTGCAAAATTATTCAGATCTCCAGACATGATCTGAGTAATAAGGGAAACATTGTCACCGGCTGAAGCCTCCTGCCAGGCTATTTCCCGGGTAAGAGCCAGTTTTAAGCTTTCCGGGTTATTGGAAAGGGCTGAAAGGGTGATTTTCCTTCCTGTTTCCACATCATAGGAATTGAGATATGTGTGGATATCTGGGGCTGTTCCCCCTCTTGCATCAGCATAATTCTGCCTGAGGCTTAAAATCTTTCCGTTGTTTTGCAGTACCTCATAATCAAAGGTAAAAACGGATTTCCTTTCCGGCGTACCGTCCTGGTTTTCCATTGAAAAAAAGTATTCTTCTGAATCATTGATAAAGTCATATCGCCTGAAATCCTGGTCATTTTCCCGGAGATTCCGGTTAATAAGATACTGGGACTCCGGATGATCGGGGATTGTAACTTCCGGTTCCCGGCTGTTCCACTGGTAAATCAAAACTCCTTTGTCAGAATATTGTGCATATTTGTGCAGGGACCAGGGGGTTACAGTCACGATTGCCTGATTTTTTTCTTCTGTTCCGGGTTCTCCGGCATGAGAGGAGGTTTTCTTATTAGTATCTGCCTGGAGAAGTGTTTCCTCTGGCAGTGCAGGGGTCTCCTGTACCTGGGAAGATATGTTACACCCTGTGACAGACAGGAAGAGTGCAAGAAGCATAACTGGAAGTAATGGATGCGGTTTCATATTTTCTCATTCCTCTTTTTTGGTGTATAATCATTATACCATGCTTTTTTTCCGGTTAATAGTTTTTTGAGGAAATCCGGCAGGATTGGCGGTCTGCCAACCCCTTGGGGAGATAAAAGCATGATTTAAATAATTATCGAACAAACGTTTGCAATGTGACCAAAGGTATGCTATAATAAGAAAAATTGGTTGCTGAGTAACTGAGATGCGGACTCAAGGAGTCCGCATTCGAATGTTGTGAGATTCAGGATATCAGTATATTACAGGAGTACAGTATGGCAAAACAGTATATTAAGATAAGAGGTGCCAATGAGCACAACTTAAAGAACATTTCCCTGGATATCCCGAGAAATGAGCTGGTTGTCTTAACCGGTCTCAGCGGTTCGGGAAAGTCTTCCCTGGCTTTTGATACCATATATGCCGAGGGGCAGAGACGTTACATGGAGTCCCTTTCATCCTATGCCCGGCAGTTCCTTGGGCAAATGGAAAAGCCGGATGTGGAGAGCATTGAAGGGCTGTCACCGGCCATTTCCATTGACCAGAAGTCTACCAACCGCAATCCCCGTTCTACTGTGGGCACGGTTACGGAGATATATGATTATATGAGGCTTTTATATGCCAGGATCGGCATTCCCCACTGCCCTAAATGCGGGCGGGAGATCCGCAGGCAGACGATTGATCAGATGGTGGATCAGATCATGGAGCTGCCGGAGCGGACCAAGATCCAGCTTCTGGCCCCTGTTGTCCGGGGACGGAAGGGGGAGCATGCAAAGGTTCTGGAACACGCCCGGAAGAGTGGATATGTAAGGGTCCGCATTGACGGAAATCTTTACGAGCTTTCCGAAGAAATCAAGTTGGATAAAAATATCAAGCACAGCATTGAAGTGGTGGTGGACCGTCTTGCCATCAGGGAAGGGATCGAAAAGCGTCTGACCGACTCCATTGAGACAGTCATGGAGCTGGCAAACGGCCTGATGACCGTTGATGTTGTGGACGGGCAGCCCATTAATTTCAGCCAGAGTTTTTCCTGTCCGGACTGTGGAATCAGCATTGATGAAGTGGAGCCCAGAAGCTTTTCCTTTAACAATCCGTTCGGCGCCTGCCCGGACTGTTTTGGATTGGGCTATAAGATGGAATTTGACGAGGATCTGATGATCCCGGATAAGAGTTTAAGCATTGACCAGGGAGCCATTGTGGTATTGGGCTGGCAGTCCTGTACGGATAAGGGCAGTTATACCAGAGCTGTTTTAGAAGCCCTTGCCAAAGAGTACAAGTTCCGGCTGGATACTCCCTTTGAGGATTATCCCAAGGAAGTTCATGATATTCTCATTAATGGAACAAATGGGAAGGAAATCAAGGTCCATTATAAAGGACAGCGGGGAGAAGGCATTTACGATGTAGCTTTTGAGGGCCTGATCCAGAATGTTGCCCGCAGATACCGGGAGACTTATTCCGAGTCCTCCAAGGCAGAATATGAATCCTTTATGCGGATTACCCCCTGTCCTTCCTGCGGCGGGATGAGACTGAAAAAAGAGTCTCTGGCTGTTACGGTAGGGGATAAGAATGTATATGAAGCAACTAATATGTCCATTGTTAAGTTCCGGCAATTTATGGACGAGCTGGAACTTACGCCTATGCAGCACGCCATCGGAGACCAGATATTAAAGGAAATAAGGGCAAGAATTTCTTTCCTCATTGATGTTGGCCTTGATTATCTGGCTTTAACCCGTGCTACCGGAACTCTGTCCGGCGGTGAAGCCCAGAGAATCCGTCTGGCGACCCAGATCGGCTCCGGCCTGGTGGGTGTGGCTTATATTCTGGACGAACCAAGCATTGGCCTTCATCAGAGAGACAATGATAAATTGTTAAAGACTCTTTTGCATCTTCGTGATTTGGGAAACAGCGTCATCGTGGTAGAGCATGATGAGGATACCATGATGGCCGCAGACTATATTGTGGATATCGGCCCTGGCGCAGGAGAACACGGCGGAAATGTGGTGGCTGTGGGAAATGCGAAACAGATTATGAAGAATAAGGATTCCGTAACAGGTGCTTACTTAAGCGGACGGATCAAAATCCCGGTTCCAAAGGAGAGAAGGCAGCCTGCCGGTTATCTGACCGTAAAGGGAGCTGCTGAAAACAACTTAAAAAACATTGATGTGACCTTCCCTCTGGGAGTCATGACCTGTGTCACCGGCGTGTCCGGTTCCGGGAAAAGCTCTCTGGTCAACGAGATCCTATATAAAGCTCTGGCAAAAAAATTGAACCGTGCCAGAATCATTCCCGGAAGGCATAAGGGAATCGAGGGAACGGAGCAGTTGGATAAGATCATTGCCATTGACCAGTCCCCCATCGGGAGGACTCCAAGGTCCAATCCGGCAACTTATACAGGAGTATTTGATTTGATCCGTGATTTATTTGCCTCCACCCCAGACGCAAAGGCAAAGGGATATTCCAAAGGACGTTTCAGCTTTAATGTAAAAGGCGGACGATGCGAAGCCTGCAGCGGCGATGGAATCATTAAGATCGAGATGCATTTCCTTCCGGATGTTTACGTTCCCTGTGAGGTCTGCGGAGGAAAACGGTATAACCGTGAGACGCTGGATGTCAGGTACAAGGGAAAAAGCATTTATGATGTTCTGAACATGACGGTGGAAGAAGCCTTGAAGTTTTTTGAAAATGTTCCTTCCATTGCAAGGAAGATTGCTACCTTAAATGATGTGGGACTTTCCTATATCAGGCTTGGACAGCCTTCTACAGAGCTTTCCGGAGGAGAAGCCCAGAGAATCAAGCTGGCGACGGAACTTAGCAAGCGGGGAACAGGAAAGACTATATACATTTTGGACGAGCCTACCACCGGCCTTCATTTTGCGGATGTCCATAAGCTGATTGAGATTTTACGCAAGCTGTCGGAAGGCGGCAATACGGTCATCGTCATTGAACATAACCTGGATGTGATCAAGACTGCTGATTACCTCATTGACATCGGACCCGAGGGAGGAGAAAAGGGCGGTACGATAATCGCCCAGGGCACGCCGGAAGAAGTGGCGGAATGTCCATCCTCTTATACCGGATATTATGTGAAAAGATATTTAGATAACCCCATAGGCTGATGCTCAGCCTTGAATTTGTGAATCAACTGGATATGCCTGCATATCCAGTTGATTCATTCGCATAATAATGAAAAAGTTCCGTAAAAGCAGAACAGGGAAGATTTCAAGAAAATGCTTGTCAAGCTATTGGAAGTAGAATATAATGTAACCCAAAGCTTTATTTGCTGAAGACTATTTTAGGAGGAATACCCGTGAAGAGAGAAATGATTATCGTTCTGGATTTCGGCGGACAGTACAACCAGCTGATTGCCAGAAGGGTCAGAGAATGCAATGTTTACTGTGAGGTTCACCCCTACACACTGTCACTGGACAAGATTAGGGAAATGAATCCGAAAGGAATCATTTTTACAGGTGGTCCAAACAGTGTATATAAGGATGAGTCCCCTCGCTGTGAGAAGGAAATCTTTGAAATGGGGATCCCGATTTTGGGAATTTGTTATGGCTCCCAGTTAATGGCATATATGCTGGGCGGCAAGGTTGCCACAGCACCTGTCAGCGAATACGGCAAGACAGAGGTTGATGTGGAGGCTGACAGCAAGATTTTAGAAAATGTAAGCTCCAAGACTGTCTGCTGGATGAGCCACACGGATTATATAGAGGAGGCGGCGGAAGGGTTCCATGTTACAGCCCATACTTCCGTATGCCCGGTTGCCGGTATGGAATGTGAGGAGCGCGGCCTTTATGCTGTGCAGTTCCATCCTGAAGTTATGCATACCCAGGAAGGCGTTAAGATGCTTTCCAACTTTGTATATAATGTTTGCAAGTGTTCCGGTGACTGGAAGATGGACTCCTTTGTGGAAGCTTCCATTGAGTCTATCAGGGAAAAGGTTGGAGACGGCAAGGTACTTTGCGCCTTATCCGGCGGTGTAGATTCCTCTGTGGCAGCAGTTATGCTGGCAAAAGCAGTTGGAAAGCAGCTGACCTGTGTGTTTGTTGACCACGGCCTTCTTCGTAAGAACGAGGGAGAAGAGGTTGAGGCCGTATTTGGACCGGAAGGGCCTTATGATTTGAATTTTATCCGTGTAAATGCCCAGGAGCGTTTCTATGATAAGCTGGCAGGCGTGGAAGATCCTGAAACAAAGCGTAAGATCATTGGCGAAGAGTTTATCCGCGTATTTGAGGACGAGGCCAAGAAGATCGGAACAGTGGATTTCTTTGTCCAGGGAACCATTTATCCTGACGTGATCGAATCCGGTCTTGGAAAGTCTGCTGTGATCAAGTCCCACCATAATGTGGGAGGACTTCCTGAGCATGTGGACTTTAAGGAGATTATTGAGCCTTTAAGGCAGCTGTTTAAGGATGAAGTGAGAAAGGCAGGCCTGGAGCTTGGCATTCCCGAATATCTGGTTTACCGACAGCCGTTCCCAGGTCCGGGACTTGGTGTTCGAATCATTGGTGCAGTCACTCCTGAAAAGGTGAAGATCGTTCAGGAAGCGGATGCTATTTATAGGGAAGAAATTGCCAAGGCCGGTGTTGATAAAGGACTGGGACAGTACTTTGCAGCATTGACGAATATGCGTTCTGTTGGATGCATGGGAGATGAGAGAACCTATGATTATGCCATTGCCCTGAGAGCGGTACTTACCTCTGACTTTATGACAGCTGAATCTGCGGAACTGCCCTGGGAGGTATTGGGGACAGTGACCAGAAGGATTGTTAATGAAGTGAAGGGCGTGAACCGGGTGCTTTATGATTGTACTGGGAAGCCGCCGGCTACGATAGAGTTTGAATAACAGACATTTAGCCTTGAAACCCCTATTTTAAAGGGATTTCAGGGCTTTTTAAATGCCCTGTGATGATATTATGATGTTAAGAAGGTTAAATATACTGTTTTTTAGCTCAAAATAAATTCTGTTGAAACAGATTTGAATGTATGATACAATCCCTATGAAAGTACCCATGACAGGGTGGTGACCTCCCGAGCCAATGTCAACCGGAATGCCGGAATACATAGGAAGGGAGGTGGCGCAAATGACTACATATGAAATCATTATGATTTTCTTAGGGATATTGGCTTTGCTGATTTCTTTTGGTGGATTAATCATTGCGTTGCTTACCTTTTTCGATAAGAGAAACAAGCGCAAATAAAAATGCCTCTCCTGTCTGATCCACAGGAGAGGCGGTGTCCGTAAGGACATTTACCCTTTTGCTCGGAGCATCCACCTTTGGAGTGGGTGCTTTCTTTACATTTATTATATCATAATATATTACTAATTTCAACTATCTTCTGCGCTGCAATCTATTAAGTTGACCAGCAAGGTTTTGATCCTTATCAGGATAAAGGTGAGAATAGGTGTCCCAAGTAGTTTCCACCGATTCTTGGCCAAGGCGTTCAGAGACTTCCAGAATGTCAAACCCCATTTCTATAAGAAGACTGGCATGGCTATGAAGAAGATCATGACCCCTTATGACCGGCAGGCCGGCAGCTTCTGCCTTGCGTTTAATTTCTTTCTCCGGAAGAATATCTTCAGGAGTTAGTACCAGGAGTTCTCCGGAGCGCATTCCGGTATAAAACAAAATGTCAAAAGCCAATTTTATAGCACTTTTATTTACATGTGTTATGAAAGTTTTAAACTCCTCTTTGGTCCAGATACTCATTTTTTCAGCTTTGCTCTTGCCTGTTACTCCTGTAGTTCTGCAAGGATTACTGGTTAGCTTGTAATGCTTTACGGCATAATCTAGGCCAGCAGAGAGCTGGTTATTTCTTGTTGTTGTATGAAAATATTATTAGGAATTTATTGTCAAAGATAAACTAAAATACATTTTATTTCCACACAAGTTAAGATTTGCATTGCCATTAGTAAGAAATATGCTATTATAGTAGCATAAGTTAGTTTTGATTAGGACGGAATCATAGGTAACTATATTACAGATAATAATGGCCAGTGTGAGATTTTTTCTGCTCCGTTTGCCGTATTTCTTAATGATGATGAAAAAATCTATGTTGAACCAGATATTAGCATGATTTGCGGTAAGGATAAGATAAATGATAGGGGGGGCCGGTACAGCAGACTAGATTATTGAAATAGTATTTCCCGGCAGTAAACGGATGGATTATTATACAAAACTGGCGTTATATCATGCGGCAGGTGTCTGAGAATATTGGATTGTAGATCCATTGAAAAAAACTATTCTTATATATGATATGGGACCTGATGAGGGCCCAGTTTTGTACTAATTTACTGGTAAAATCAAAGTCAATATATACGACAACTTATATATTAATTTTATAGATATCATGAAGGCAATTGACTCATAATATTTATAGAAATGTCTCTGCTCATACGGCAGGGACTTTTCTTTTGGAAATATAATGAAACCATCACCGCTAATAAATTATAAACCATTAAGATGAAAGTGTGGGTTGATATGGAATACAATATCAAATATCAACTAGAAATGCTGGTAATGAGGAAGAATAATATAGTGAGTAATATAGTGAGTGTGCATGCTACGGTATACAAAGTAACAAAAGATATGGTATGATAAACGTTAAGTATTTATATTAGGCAGGGGGAATATAACGTGAAAAAATCAGCATATGGTTCTCTCATGATAGGGATTTTTTGGGGCTGCATATGCTGTGCTGCATGCTCGTTCTTTATTAGTACTTATCTCTCTGTTCTTGCGGGTATATTTACAGGAATTATATACTTCTCTATTTTTAATATCTGGGGCAATATGAATGTAAAAAAGCAAGAGCGGATATTGTCGGAATACGGGAATGATTTCTTATTCAGAGAAACAGTCAATTTTTATGGTGATAGTGGGTTGTTAAATGGATTACTTATCTTGACAGAAGAAACACTATCTTTTATTGCAACCGAAAAGAAGCAGCTCAAAATTGATTATCCTTTAAATCAAATTGCCGAGATAGAGTATAGTAAAATATTCAAGCATATTGCAGGACTTAGTGTTCTCATGCAAGATGGTGCGAAGGGGCGGTTTGCTATGACACAAAAAGAATATGAGTCTTTGAAAGAAAAGCTAAATTTATTTAAACATGGTAGCAATTAAACAACTCCGTATTGTAAGTACTCATAATTCTTTTCTGGCAGGGCCTTTTACCGGGAATACGGCGGGACACAGTAGAAGATTTTGCCTAGGTCCTCATTTGATACCATTTCTCAAGGGTAAGTGGATTTTTGATTTTCCCTTTCATTATCAGTGAGTATGACTGGAAAAGTTTTCGAAATCCTTATAATCCCAAAAACTTTGCCAGGCCATCAAACACTTCGCCTATCCACTTCTGCCTGCATTTTTCCAGAAGAAAGATCAACATCAGGCTAAAGCACAGGAAAATCATGGTCAGCATTACTTTACCACTTATCCTGTTTCCATGCACAGTATCCATCTCAACTATATTTCCGTCACCGAATTCTGATAGATATGTTTGAAAGCCTTTATAAGTCCGGCCTTTGCAGTAATCATAATCAATCTCCGGCACTTCTCTTTTTTAGATAGGACCAGAAATATTCCAGAAGATTTTCAGCCTATTCCTCACCTTTGTGTGATAAAAACTGTTAATAATATAACAAGGTGTACTTTGCAACCACCGGTTGACAAATTATACAGCGCACTTGGTAGTTGGCAACCGGTAAAAATCCTATAATGCAGACAGTCATATATCACCAGGTGAACACAGGTAGTTATTACAGATCACTTGAAAATGGAATGACATAAATAAATTTTGAGAGGATGGTACATTGTGATATTAGCAGAAAAAATTATTGCATTGCGTAAGAAAAACGGATGGTCCCAGGAGGAACTGGCTTACCAGATGGACGTTTCAAGACAGTCAGTATCCAAGTGGGAGTCCGGAGCTTCCATTCCTGATTTAGAGCGAATTTTAAAACTTAGTCAGGTATTCGGTGTCAGCACGGATTATTTATTAAAAGAAGAGATGGAGACAGCTCCGTCAACTATTTCCCTTGAGTCTGATTGTGATGAGGTACACAAAACGGTTACCCTTGAAATGGCCAACGATTTCATGGAGATCAAGATCAGCGGAGCGAAAAAGGTGGCCTCGGCTACAGCGGCCTATATTCTGTCTCCGGTCGCACTGATTTTCCTTAGAGGATTATCGGGATTCAACGGTGAAAAAGTCAGTGAAAACATGGCAGGAGGATTTGGAATGGTCATATTATTGCTGATTGTTGGAATTGCCACAGTATTCTTAGTAATGCATGGAATGAAAATGGAGTCTTATCAATATTTGGAAAAAGAAGACTTTCGCCTGGAATATGGAGTAGAAGGAATTGTTAGAAAAAAGATGGCAGAATATGAAGGTACTTATAGAATCTGTATCATGGCAGGTGTTTTCTTATGTATTATCTGCGCTTTACCGTTAATGGCAGCTGTTGCATTAGGAAGCTCAGATTCTGCATATGTTATGTGTGTAGGTTTCCTTCTGATTATAGTTGCATGTGCTGTATTTCTATTTGTAATATCAGGAGAGAGAAAAAGCTGTTTTCAGATATTGCTGCAAGAGGGGGATCATACAGCAGAGAAGAAGCTTGAAAAGAAGCAGTCAGAACACTTGCCTGCTATCTATTGGTGCAGCGTTACTGCGGTGTACCTGGGAATCAGTTTTCTAACGCAAAATTGGGTCAGGACGTGGATTATCTGGCCTTGTGCAGGAGTCATGTATGGAGCAGTGCGGGGGATAGCCGCTGCATTAAAAAGCAGGAAAATGCATGATTAAACAAGTTATATACTAAATACGATGATTGTACTTACGGACGATAATCATATTAAAGGGCTTACATTCGTAAAATTAGTGGAAATCAGTTTCTTGGGCCAGCTTCTTGTCTGATTTATTTTTCGGCGGTAGATATCGAAATGATGTTTTTTATATACCATTACAATGGAAAATAATTTATGTCCTGATAGGCTGATAAATTTCACTCACATACGTTTCACACAAATTCATATCCAACAGTATTGTGATCAAATATATAAAACAAATAATAAAAATCCAGGCCCTTTCTGTTTTGCGGATTGAGGTGCCTCCATAGATTAGTTTTTTGGTCTAACCTTTAAGGGGCATTTCAAATAGGGCACTGGATTTTTATAATGAACATTATCGTGAGAAAAGCATGTTATAGTTGCGCATAATCGCATACCGTCCTTCAGGCGTCAGTTTCACCAAACCACCGGATCGCTGAATGCAGTCTTCCCGTTCCAAGGCCTTAATGATTTTCGACGTAAATTCTCCAGTCCAGTGCAAATGCGTCTTTATGGTATCAACGCCTGCTTCCGAGCCTTCTTCTTCACTGTTTTCATGATTAGAAAGGTGAAAGAGCAGCGTTGCCTTAGCAAATTCCAGCTTCTGATTCCTGCGTTTAAGCAGTGAACGGATCAGCCCCCTGTGAGGTGCAAAAACAAATACAAGGAAGAAGACCAGTCCGGTTACCACAGCCATGCTGCCTGCAATGGAAACATCCAGAAGGGCCGCTGCCTGATACCCCAGAACTCCGTTGACTGCCCCTATGATCCCGCTTAAAATCAGCATCCATTTAAGATCATCCGTCAGTAAATAAGCCGTCACCGGAGGGCCGATCATAAAGGCTACCACTAATACGGATCCTACAGCCTGAAATGCACCGACTGTGGTAAGGGATACCAGTGTCATCAGCCCGTAATGCACCAGCGCCGGTGAAAAGCCCAGCACAGCGGCCAGCATGGGGTCAAAGGTTGCCACCTTGAGCTCTTTAAAGAAGATAATAATTTCAGCCAGATTAATCAGCAGCAGACCCCCTGTTGTGTAAATCGCTTTTGCACCGATATCAACGCCGCCTATGATCATGCGGTCAAAAGGAGCAAAAGCAAGTTCTCCCAAAAGTACTGAATCAGTATCCAAATGAACCGAGCCGGCATAACGGGTGATCAGGATAATGGCTATGGAAAAGAGCAGAGGGAACACCACGCCAATGGCGGCGTCTTCTGCCAGCAGCCGTGTCCGGCTCAGCAGTTCCGTCAGCCAGACGGTCACCACTCCCATCAGTGCTGCTCCCACAATCAGAAGAGGTGAGGAAAGATCGTGGGTGCCGAAAAAAGCGAGGACAATTCCCAGAAGAATTGTATGGGTAATGGAATCCGACATCATTGACATTTTCCTAAGCACCAGAAAGGTTCCGGGGAGCGCACAGGCCACAGCCACAATAACGGCTATGATTTGAATTTCAATTTGCGGTACCATGCGGCACACCTCCTTCCAGTTTGTATAAAACCTTATTTTTTCTTCGTTGATATACCCTGTGCAGTACACCGCGCCCCGGAGCAAACAGGACGCTGATAATCACAATAACACTGACGCAAACCACGATGGCCGGTCCTGTGGGAAGCTTTGGAACGAGAGAACTGGCAGCCGTTCCCGCAACGCCGGAGGCTGCCCCGAAAAATGCCGAAAGCATTACCATGACCCACAGCTTATTGGTCCACTGGCGTGCGGCAACAGCAGGGGTAATCAGCATGGCGCTCATGAGAATAACGCCCACGGTCTGCAATCCGATGATGATTGCCAGTACGATCATAAATGACAGCAGCAGATTCAATTTCTTTGGGGAAAACCCAAGGCTCTGGGCAAAGTCGCTGTCAAAAGTAAAAAGTTTAAATTCCTTCCAGAACAGCAGCACCAGTGCAAGCAATACCAGTCCGCAGATCACCATCAGGATAATATCCCGGTGCAAAAGCGTAGACGCCTGCCCGAAGATGAAGCGTTTCAGCCCTGCCTGATTGGAGTTTGGAATCTTCTGCACGTAGGTGAGCAGTACCAGGCCCAATCCAAAGAATACTGACATTACCAGGGCCAGCGCGCTGTCAAATTTTACCCGGGTATGCCTTACAATGCTGACAATGAGCAGCGTTGCCAGCAAACCGGATATAAGGGCGCCCAGCAGCAAAACTTCTGTATTTTTACTGCCCAGCAAAACAAAGGCCATTACCACGCCGGGGAGGGCGGAGTGGGATACTCCGTCCCCCAGCAGACTTTGCCTGCGAAGTACGGCAAAGCTGCCTAATACTCCGCTGATCAACCCTAAAAGGGCGGAACCAAGAGCTACTGTTTGAAATGTATAGTCGGAAAATAACGAAATAATACTGTTAAACATTACATCACACCCCTTAAAAGCGCACCGGAGCTATGGTAGGTCTTTTTTAAATTTTCTTCGTGGAATACTTCCTCCACAGGCCCACAGGCAACCACGCGCAGATTGATCAGGGTAACCCAGTCAAAGTAATCGGGTACCGTTTGCAGATCGTGATGGACCACCACCACGGTTTTATTCTGCTCCTTCAGTTCTTTCAGCAATGCCACAATAGCCCGTTCCGTTTGGGCGTCCACTCCCTTGAAGGGTTCATCCATAAAGTAGACCTCTGCCTCCTGTGCCAGGGCGCGGGCCAGGAAAACACGCTGCTGCTGGCCTCCGGAAAGCTGACTGATCTGGCGGAAAGCATACTCCTGCATCCCCACCTTTGCCAGCATCTGTTTTGCCAGCTCCATATCTGATTTACGGGGACGGCGGATCCAGCCCAACTTGCCGTAGCAGCCCATCAGCACCACATCCTGTACTGTGGCCGGGAAATCCCAGTCCACACTGCCGCTTTGGGGAACATAGCCGATGCGGTTTTTCAGGGTACGTATATCGTCGTTTCCATCCAGAAACCGGACGGCTCCTGTGACAGGCTTTAAGAGTCCCAGCATAGCTTTGATTAAAGTTGTTTTACCGGCTCCGTTGGGGCCGACCACAGCCATCAGCTTTCCCTTTGGGATTTTTAAATCAATATCCCAGAGAACGGGCTTGGCGTCATAGGCAACAGTTAGATCCTCTACCTCCACCGCATAGTTTTGTTGTCTTTCCATATGCTTCCCTCCTGTCACTTTAATGCCTCCACAATGGTGTCAATATTTGCTTTGACGGTCAGGATGTAGGTATCGGCTCCTGATTTTGCATCGCCCAGGGAGTCGGAATACAGCTCTCCGCCTATGGCAACATCAAAGCCTTTTGCTTTTACCGCAGCCTGCAGCGCTTCAATGGTTTTGGGCGGAACGGAAGACTCTACGAAAATTGCTTTGATCTGCCGTTCCACGATGAAATTGGCCAGATCACTTACATCGGCTGTACCGGCTTCCGCATCGGTGCTGATACCCTGCAGGCCCCGAACCTCAAAGCCGTAGGCTTTGCCAAAGTATTGAAACGCATCGTGAGCGGTCACCAGCACGCGCTGTGCTTCCGGCAGCTCGGCAGCCCGGCTGCGGATGTATGCATCCGTTTCATCCAGCTCTTTTAGATAGGTGTCCAGATTCGCTTCATAGTCTGCTTTTCCAGTGGGATCAGCTTCTGTTAAGCCCTTTGAAACAGTTTTTGCAGCATCCTTCCACATGGAAACATCGAACCAGATGTGGGGATCATGGACAGAGCTGTCATCCTCCCACGCAAGCAGACTGGATTCATCCAGACCTTTTTCAATGCAGATGACTGTTGACCCCTGACCGGACAGGTTTTCAAATATTTCCCCCATTTTTCCTTCCAGATGCAGGCCGTTATACACTACCACATCCGCTTTCTGCATCAGGGAAACATCCCCTGCACTGGCCTGATACAAATGCGGGTCAATACCAGGCCCCATCAGGCCGCTTACCGTGACCCGGTCCCCGCCGATGACTTCAGCCAGATCAGCCAGCATGGTGGTGGTGGCGACAATGTTTAATTTATCATTTGAAGAGCCTGAGTTTACCGCCGGAGCAGAGCAGCCGGAAAGCAATAATGTGAAACTCAGGATCATGCCAAGAAGACCTTTAATTTTTTGATTCATGAGAAAACCTCCTAAAAGTTAATTTGGTGTTATAGCCCCTTTGTCTCATCAACATAGATTTGACAGGCGGCCTTGTAACTGATTTGAACGCGTTTGCCTTCCAAATCAAGGGTCAGCGGCCCTTCGTATGCTTCTGCTTTTATAATGCTGACACAGCTTCCAATGGTGATTCCGCTTTCCTGCAGATAGTCTAACAATTCCTTTTCTTCTTTTACGCGCCGGATATGAGAAGATGCTCCCACGGGAAGCTGGTTCAAGGTTAGAAGAGGGGCGCGGTCCACTTGCCCGTCAGGATGAGGAATTGCGCTGCCATGAGGGCAATACGCCGGATAATTCAAAAACTGATCCAGCCGGGTGGTCAGGCGTGACGGAGTGATGTGTTCCAGCAGCTCCGCGTCCTCATGGGCCTCACTCCACGAGTAGCCAAGATGGCGCATCAGGAAAACTTCCCAGAGCCGGTGGCCGCGTACCAGTGAAATGGCAACCTGAATTCCCTCAGATGTCAGGCGAGAACCTTTATAAGGCTCATAATGGATAAGCCCTTCCCGCTTCAGCTTTCCCAGCATTTCTGTCACAGAGGCAGGGGCAATCTGCAAAGCCTCCGCAATCTGCTTATTATTTACCAGTTCTTCCATCCCCCCAAGTTTATAGATGGCCTTTAAATAATCTTCTTTGTTTGGTGTCATTTGATCTTCCTCCGTTTTAAACATGCATACCCCGCGGTCTGCGTGGGCAAAGATATTGTTTTAAAAAGCATAAGGTTTTTTATACCGAAAAAATTTTTGCTAAACATCCAAGCATAAGGATGAGGGCGGTTGTTACGAGGGGAGGTATTTTTTTGCGAAAAAGCCGTTTTGTATAAGTATCCATAATTTCCTCCAACTGTGTTGTTTTATTTTGATATTTAGGTATACCTAAATTTAATTATATTATATGCCTAAATAAAAAGAAATGCAAGTGGTTGGAGATGAAATCATAAATTTTATCATTATCATTTGTTAGGGGTGGGAAACAGAGTTTCCCATGACTAATTTATGATACGATACCTAAGTGGAAAGTGTTACGAATATATTTTATAAAGTTTGGAGAACAGAGGAAAAATGACAATGAACCAGTTTTCACCCCAGGAATTCCATACGGTTCGCGGATATGAACTGAAAAAACAAAATGAGAGCAGACTCACGCCTGCTCTTGAGGACTATCTTGAAATGACATACAGATTATGCATGGAAGAAAGCTGCACTCGCATAAACAGGCTTTCAGAGCGGCTGCATGTCCGTCCGTCGTCTGCTTCAAAGATGGTATCCAAACTTGTCCAGCTTGGTTATCTGAAGTACGATTCTTTGGAGAATATTCTGCTGACTGATGAGGGGAGAATAACCGGGGATTATCTGCTGGAACGTCATAATACTTTGGAGCGCTTTTTTATTATGCTCAGAAGCCCATGTCCTTTGGAAGAAGCAGAGTTGGTTGAACACATGGTGGGTGATCTGACTGTATTGGAAATAAAGGTATTGATGGAGTTTTTTGCCCAAAATCCAGATGTTGAAAAACGGTTTAAGAGTTTTAGGGGTATGGCCGTCTTTCCTGAGGAATGATCCGCCGGATGATCTGTACGCCTTATTTTTAGGCGGAAAAGCGGCCGGAAGTATGTTAAAAATACTTTCGGCTGCTTCTTAAATTTGTAAAAAGCTGTAATCATCAGCTCAACCTATTAGGATTGTCTTTGTACTACCCTTGTTTAACTCCCCAATATAATTGATAAATCAAAGCGGGGTTTTCTGATAGGCCATAATAGAATCCCCTGCACATTGACACAGCTTTATCATGGCTTGTTAAGAATAAGGGGCTTTATCATTACCTCCATCCCTTGTAAGTAGCCTCTTATAAGTCGCATCCACGCCGATTGCTCCGAGCGGAGCAGTGACCAGGATGGCTAAAACCGCAACCGTCAAAATTGTATTTCCGGCTGTAACTCCTGCCGCCAGAGGAAGCCCGCCGATTGCCGCCTGCACAGTTGCTTTCGGCAAATAGGCAATGGCACAAAACAGGCGCTCCTTCGCACTGATTGGGGTTTTGATCAGGCAGGCAAATACGCCCCATATCCGTATTGCCAGAGCGATAAAGATGAGAGCAACAGCCATAAATCCAGCGGTTGCAGCATAGCTTATGTCCACCGTTGCGCCTACCAATATGAACAGCATCAGTTCTGCGGCCACCCAGATTTTTGAGAACTTGCCTGATAACCGTTCTGCTAAAACATCATACTGTTTCAGGATGGTACCGCCTAAAGCCATAACAGCCAACAACCCGGACATGGGCACATAGGCTTTAACTGCAGTTTCAAGAGAAACCAGCAGGAATGCGGTGCTTAATAAAATCAGAATCTTGACGGTATCACGCATGTGGATTTTTTGGAACAGCTTCACCAAGGCAAGGCCCAGTAAAATACCAACCAGCAAACCTGCTGCAATGGCGACAGGTATTTTAATAAGGCTTATAACATCAAAACTGTTTCCTTCGTACATACCCATAAATGAGGTAAAAAGAACAATCACATAAATATCATCAACGGATGCTCCGGCCATGATCAGTTGTGGAATACTTTTTTCTTTGCTGTAGCCATGTTCCATCAGCTTTAGCATTTTAGGGACAATAACCGCCGGGGAAACCGCACCCAGCACAGTTCCCATGATAGCTGCTTCCAAATGAGAAACAGGAAAAAAAATAGGTGCAAAAATAGTAGTGGCAATAATTTCAAAAGTTGCCGGAACAAAGCACATAAGGATTGCCGGGCGGCCAACCTTTTTCAAATCCTTAATATCCAGCGCAAGTCCTGCCCTTGTAAGAATCACGATCAGGGCAATTTCTCTTAAATCAGCAGAAATATTCAACAGCTCCGGCGCGATTAAATTCAGCGCATAGGGCCCTAACACAATACCAGTGAGAAGCATACCCACAAGGCCGGGGAGTTTTAGTTTCTGCATGGTTCCGCTCAATATCATACCGCAGAGAACCATCATTGCAAGACTGAAAAGCATATTACATCCTCCTTTGTGCAGAAATGTAAAAAAGCCGACACTTCTGCAATAAAATAATTGCAGAAGTCATCAGCTTAATAAGCGGTTCGGCTTTCATCAGCACGGGGAGAACTTCATTCCCTTGGGCTATTATAGCAAAAGACGGTGCAAATGACAAGAAATATATAAAACATCTTCTTAAAAGATCCTATGAGAGATCAAGGCCATTTATCATGATACAAGCACCCATGATTCCGACTATGCAACTCACTGTTATTATGGTAAACTGGAGGCATGGATTCCCCGTGAGATGAGAAAAAAGGTATTTTGCATGCATCTGGATTCTGATTGTAAAGAACTGTTGGAAGGAAAGGGATTTTCTGTAGTGAGCGCAGATAGTAATTAATATGATGGCCGTAGGCGCTTTTTTGGAGATGAATATGGTTACTGTTGCGGTACGGATAGGTTTGGCTCTGGTAAGAGGAGGTATTCTGGGCGCGATAGGAAGACATAATTGTAATTATCGTATTAAAAATGGTAAAAAGAGAGTGACGGGGAAATATGATGCAGTTTTTTTCCATGGCCGGGGATTAAATATAGGGAGGAATTGCAGAGTGAGGGACGAAGAATTACAGGTCGACGTAAAAGTAATTGAAGAAATCGTTTTGGGTTCAAAAGGCTTTTTCGATGACCAGCGGCTGGTATCGGATGTCAGGACTAAGGGGACGGCTGATTATGTTACTCAGGTAGACATCCAGGTTCAAAGGTGGCTGAAAGAAAAACTGGAAGAAAAATATCCCTGGATTCAATTTATGGGAGAAGAAAAGGACAATTCGGATCTGGATTTTGGAAGGCCCTTATGGATCGTTGATCCGGTGGATGGAACCACGAATTTACTGCACGATTATAAGCAAAGCGCTGTAAGCATTGGTTTGTGGGATGGAAGAGGAATACGGATTGGGGTTGTATACTTACCCTTCTTAAATGAATTCTTTTGGGCGAAAGAGGGAGAAGGTGCTTTTCTCAATGGCAGCAGAATAAGTGTCAGCGAAAACAAAACCCTGGAAGAATCCTTAATTGCCATAGGTACAAGCCCTTATTATAAGGAAAATGCGGAAAGAATCTTTGATATGAGCAAAAGGCTTTTCATGAAATGCCAGGATATCCGCCGGGGCGGCTCGGCAGCCATTGACATGGTGTATGTTGCCTGCGGCAGGCTGGACGGGTATTTTGAAATGAATTTAAATCCATGGGATTATAGCGGAGCATATCTGATTGTTAAGGAAGCAGGAGGGCTGGTAGCTGAATTTGACGGTTCCCCGGTGCAGTTTCATAAAAAAAGTCATCTCATAGTGAGCAATGGGCATATTTGGAATGAGATGCAAATGGAGATCAATATCTAAATTAAATGATAATATGCTCCTTCCTGCAGCAGATGGTTTAAGAGACAAAGACTGTTTGCTGCAAGGAGGGGCATATTGTTGTATTGGAATCCTTGAATCGCTTTCATTGCCTGCGGCAGGGGGTCAGAAGAACAGAAAATACCGTGGCGTTGTGCTCCTGTACTGTAAATACTCCTGCCCAAAGGCCTGGGGTAAATATTTTTCTTCCTCTAAGATTTGAAAATGCAGCAGCAGGATGCCCATAACCGCCGCAATGAGAAGGATCACGTTTGGCAGGGCAAGTGCAGAGCCAATATACAGCATATCAAAGCCCGCAAAAGCCGGATTCCGGCTGAACTTATAAATTCCCTTTGTAACAATGGCAGTCTTTTGGGTTTCGTCCACGCCTGCGCGCCAGCTGTCGCGCATGGAGGTGATGGCGAAGACAAAGAAAAGAACTCCCACTCCAGTAAGGACAATTCCTGCCCATTGCACGCTGACAGGGAATGAAAGGGGAATCATGAATGTGGAAAAGAAAACGCTTGCGTACTGGAGGGCAGCAATGCTGTAGGTAGCCGTAAGCAAAGCTGTTTCTATTGCAGCTGTTTTAGGAGGCTTGCGGCCCTTTGCCAGCCGGTTTGTGCGAATGCCCTTTTTCTTAAGAAGAATCTGTTTTATAAAATACGCAGCATAAAAACAGGTTATTGATGTAAATATGCTGATCTGAAAAATCATACTATCACCGCCTTATATGTAATATCTCAAAGTATATCACGGAAATAGTAAAAAGAACACTCTGGTTGTTTTTATTTGCCTTTTCCGGAAATGAAAGATACAATATTACTAGACAGATAAGCAGGATTTTTTAGGGAAGACTTTTTATGTGTTTATGGGGTGTAAATCGATGAAAGTAACATTTTTAGGTACTGCGGCTGCTATGCTTTAATGACCCTGCTCGGACTTGGCCCGAAGTCTTATAGTTCGCCGTTGAGAGCTAATCTAAGGTTAATGGGCCTTCTTCATCAGCTGAGTTCAATAATGTTTCTGTACTTCAAAGATGTGATTAGGTAACAAGTCATTTAAACTAATGATTTTACTACCTTTATTTTCATAATAGCGCAGCATTTCGTCAATTTTCCTTTTATCATAACTGGTAATGCAATCTGATAGGACATTAACGCCATAATTTGCTTTGCATAAGTTGTAACAGGTTGATTTAACACAAGCAACGGCATCTGCTCCTGCTATGTATAAATCACATATTTCATTTTTACTAATAAAATCTGTAAATTCTTCACTGCTTAATGCGTTTCCTTTGTATTTTGTAAAAACATTTTTTGATACTATTTTCAAGTCTGAAGCTAATTCAGACCCATATGTATTGGGCTTAAGAGTCCTCGTGCCGGCTGATAAATTTTCATGCCTTATATAAATAACATGAATATTATTATTGACTGCCCAATCAATAGCTTTATTGATGTTATCAATAATATCCTTGTAATTCTTTGTTATGTCATTTTGTATATCAATTATTACTAAGGCCTTTTTCTGCATAGTGTCTCCTCCTGATAGGTAGATTGATTTATTTGCTTTTTATTGTACCATGTAATTATTGACAACAGTATGGCAACAATCTAGAATGATAAAAAGAAATTTTGAAAAATTGAAAGGCGGCTGTCAGATGAAAATTGACAGGCTTGTTAGCATTATTATGATACTCCTTGAAAAAGAGCGGATAGGCGCACAGGAGTTAGCAGATATGTTTGAAGTTTCACCCCGCACAATCTACCGTGACATAGACACTATAAATATGGCGGGTATTCCTGTTTGTTCTATACCGGGAGTTGGCGGCGGCTTTGAAATCATGCAGAAATACAAGATTGATAAAAAGGTTTTTTCGACTGCAGACCTTTCTACGATCCTGATGGGGCTTTCCAATCTTTCTACTATGATACGAGGGGATGAACTGGTAAACGCCCTTGCAAAAGTTAAGAGCTTTATCCCCGCCGACAGAGCAAAAGACATTGAATTAAAAGCTAATCAGATTTACATAGATTTAAGTCCGTGGATAGACAACAGAAATATTCAAGCATATTTAGAAATTATTAAAACATCTTTACTTGAAAGCAAATTGCTTTCTTTTGAATATGCAGACCGCTATGGAAACAAAACTACACGAACAGCCGAGCCGTATCAGCTTGTATTGAAAAATAGCCATTGGTATTTACAAGGGTATTGCCTTAAAAGAAATGATTTTCGCTTATTCAAAATATCTCGCATATCAAACCTACAAATACAAAAGGAACCTTTTACACCACGAGATTATCAAAAGCCGACGCTGGATTTTGCGGATATTGTGGCAACCATGCAAAAAACAATCAAAATTCGTATTCATAAATCTGTCATGGACAGGGTACTTGATTTTTGTGCTTATGAACACTTTTCGCCTGATGGCAATGAGCATTACATTGTTAGTTTTCCTTTCATAGAGAACGAATACTACTACAATATTCTTTTCAGTTTTGGGGATAAATGCGAGTGTTTAGAGCCGTCACATATTCGCACAGAAATGAAGCGTAGAATACATGATATAGCTACCTTATACGAAAACTAGAACAAAGATTACTACTGTCATCATAATGGATGTCCCAGTATTGACTAGGTAATTCTGGTGTAATATCTATTGGTGGGATACCTCTACGGCATCGAATCAGAACGGCACATCCAGCAGGAAATTCAAGTCAGTATGGCTTATTGATGGTTTCTGGGACTAGATTTAGATGAGCGTGTGCCGGATTACCCCACCATCTCACAGAACCGGCGCAGAAGATCGCGGATATGATAGGACATTATATCGAAGGCGCCCATTTTCTGCCGCTAGGCTGGAAATGGGCGCCTTTAACACCTTCCAACTGGGCCGTCTGGAAATGGATTCACATTAATACAGTCGCACCTTTTAAGTCGTTTAGAAGTAAGATCAGAAAATGGAAGAAACTGAATTGCGGCTGAAAAGCTTCTATACTATATTTCCAGCCGCAATTTAAATTCATTTCTTCCATTCCGATTCATTTCATAATTGATACAATTGTTACCGGTCTCTATGTATTGGCGGGCTGAGGAAAAAGAGTACAAGCCCTGATAAAATAATCGCTATCCCCATACCCTGCTGAAAGGAAATTGCCTCATTTAAAATAAAATAAGCCAGGATACAAGTACCAATGGTCTCACCTAAAATGCTCATGGATATAACTGTTGCAGGAATCCATTTTAACAGCCAGTTAAAAACAAATTGTCCAAAAACAGTTGAAATAAGCGCTAATCCTCCAAAGGCCATCCAGGTAGCTCCGGAATAGCCGGCGAAAGGGCTGCCATCGATCAAGGCATAACATCCCAGAAAGACGGAACTGCTTAAATAGCTTATGACGGAATATGGAACCGCGGATAATTCCTTTCTGATTGCCTGGCCTATAAAAAAATACACGCTGATAATACCTGCAGCCAATAACGCCAGTAAATCCCCGAACAGGGCCTGGGAGCTTATTTGAAAATCCCCCCATCCTATCATAAAGCAGCCAAGAATGGCAATCAGGCATCCCCCGATTGCCAGCTTGTGGAATCGTTCTTTCAGAAAAACATATCCTATGGCAATGGAGAAAAGGGGCTGTAATGTTACGATGACGGTTGAACTGGCCACTGACGTATGGCGCAGGGACTCAAACCAAAGCATATAATGGGCGGATAAGAGCAGTCCGGACAAAATCCCAAGTATCCATTGCTTTTTAGACAGGGACAGCAATTGATGCTTGTTTTGTTTACTGGTCAACAAAAATGGCAAAAGAATCATTGCAGCAAAAAATAGCCGGAAAAATGCTGTTATGGCAGAGGGAGCATTTGCCAGGCGCACAAAGATTGCGGAAGTGGAAAGGGAAAAGACGCCGAAAAGCAGAGCCAGATACAATCCAATATTAGTTCTCAAAGTTTTTCTCCTATGTCGTAAATGATAAATTACATGATGCCGTATCACGCATAATTCATTATAGTATGATCTTTTTCTAAAAGCCAGAGTTTTATTTCATTCAGATTTTAGAAAAAAGTCTTCTTTCTTCGACAAGAGTTCCTGGCTTGCGTTGAGCCGGTAACTGTTGCTGGTCATATTATAATGTTTTCTGAAACAGCTGCTGAAATATTTGGGATCGTGGAACCCTACCTTTTCGCTGATTTCATATGAGCGAAGCTGCGTGGTCAATAGCAGCTCAGCAGCTTTTTTCAGCCTTAATTCCGTCAGATATTTTGTAAAGGTGTTATCTGTTTCAAGCTTGAAAAGGCGGCTTAAATAGCTGGAATTCAGATAGAATCTGCCTGCAACAGAGCTTAGGCTTAAGTCTGGATTTTCAAAATTATTTTCCATATATCGCAGAATGGCATGGATGGTGTTGATATTTTTCTCGGTACGTATGGAGGAAAAGGTTTCAATAATTGCACGGATTAAATTGTGAACCATATTTTCCAATTCTGCTGCAGTTTCCATGCGGAATAGACGTTCATATGCAGCCAGGGAATAGCGGAAGGCATCAGTACCACGAAGTCCGGATTGAATCAGCATATCAGATAAATGATTTATGATGGTTGAAACAGTTACACGGATTGGAATGATATCCGTATAATCATCCGTAATTTGGTTAGTAATACAGTGGTTTATCAGTGCAATGGATGTAGGGAGATCTTCTGATTTAACAGCTTCCAGTATGGATGCAATGGCATCTTCTAAATGGAAGGAGGAATTTTGCTTTTCGGTTTTAATATAGTCATATAAAATCACCTGGTTTTTGCCTGTGACCGTGCGGTATTTCACCGCTTCCACCGCATTTTGATAGGAATTGCGTATTTGAGACAAAGTGGAAACAGCATTTCCGATTCCTATTGTAACGCTGCAGGGAAGCAATTCCAGTAAAATGATTTTTACATGTTCCAGCGTGCTTGAAAGGGGCATAGCCGGGGTGTTGGAGAGAATAACGTTGGTGTGATTATAATCAAAAAAAAGGTACACATTCTCGTAGATTTTCAATTCCTTACTTAGAATCCGGGCACATTCCATGGAAAGCAGGTAAGGATTTTCACTGTTCTTATTGCCTGGAATGTCCTCGGAAGAAAGGGATACAATGGCTACCTGAAAATGAGGATTTGAAAAATCAACAGATAAAAACTGGAGCCGCCGAATAATACTCCCGATATCTGCAGACGGAAGCATAAGTGCATTTAGATTATTTTCTATTAAAAAGTCCCGGCTGTCAGTAAAGTATTCCTTCAGTTTTTCTAATTCATTATCTCTATCCTGTTCATGGAATATATCTTCCTTTAGTTTTTGTATGACAGTTAGAATCTTTTCCTCATCAATAGGTTTAAGCAGATAAGCAGATACACCTGCTTCAATTCCACGGGAAGCATAGTTAAAGTCGCTGTGGCCGGAGAGGAGGACAATCTTAATATAGGGATAGGCCTCCCGGACTTTCTGGCTGAATTCTATCCCATCCATAAAATTCATGCAGATATTAGAAAATATAATATTTGGCTGTAGTTCCTCTACTAATTGCAATCCCTCTTCCGCACAGGTACATTCCCCGCATATCTCAATTCCAAGAGACTGCCAGTCAATGCAGTATTTTAACAGGCTGCGGACATGCTTTTCGTCATCAACGATCAGAAGTTTTAATCGGTTTCTCATAGCGGATTCTCCTTTTGAGCGTGGCTGGAAAAATGGGTGATTGTAAACGAGATAAGGGTTCCCTGGTTCCGGGTGCTGTCAATGGAATAGGAGCAGTCCTGTCCGTAAAAAAGCTGCATCCGTTCCAGCGTGGCAGCAAGTCCAAAACTGCGGGAAGGACTGAGATAAGTTTTCCCGGTAATTTGCCGGACGAGTTCCGGTTCCATCCCCCTTCCGTTGTCTTCCACAGAAAGATATAAAATATCTTCCCCGCAAAACCGGCAGGTGACTGTGATGATTCCCTCATCCAATCCATAGAGACCATGCTTAATACAGTTTTCCACCAAGGGCTGCAGGATGAACTTTAATATAGGCAGGGGGCGTACTTCCCGGGATACATCATATTGAATAAAAAAATCATGATTATCCTGAAAGGATAAAATTGTCTCATACTGTTTGATGCTGTTCAGCTCATGTTCTATAGGAATAAGGTCCATGCCTTTGCTGAGTATCGTCTGATAATAAATGCCCATGGCTTTCAGAAGAGACTGTGCCTCCATTGTGGCTCCGGAGAGGCATAAGGTTCTTGCGCTGTCAATTGTATTATAAAGAAAATGCGGCTTAAACTGGGCCTGCAGCAAACTTAATTCCAAATGTCTGCGGTGCTTTTCAGCAGCAAGCTCCTTTTTTAAAAGCTCCTGGATTTCAACCGTCATCTCGTTATAGGAGCAGGCAAGGTATCCGATTTCATTGGTGGCCTTAAAATCTGTGTGTATTTTTCGGAATTCCTTTCTGTGAAGCTGCCGTATTTTTTCAGCCAGAGCAGTAATTGGCCTGGTAAGGGAAACCGATATCATGTAAATGCCTATAAGGATTAAAACAAAATTAATCATCAGAAGTAACAGGATCATGAGAAAGGTGCTGAATCCAACCTCTGATATGGAACGGAAGTCCTGAAAGATACCTATGAAAAAAGGATAGTTGTCCAAAGCTTTATAATAAAGGAAACCATCGGCATACGTTTCTTTGACCGGAAGGATATAAGATATATGATTCTCTGGCGGTAAAAGTGTTGTATAATCAAAAGAAAAAGATAAATTGCTGAGAACCGGGATATTTTCTTTGCTGAGAATAAAACCTCTGCTTACCGTGCTGTCAGGAAAAGCCGAAGCCAGATCTTTACTGGGAATGTTGATAACCAGGATTCCCATTGGCTTTAATGTGTCCAGATTTTTGATAATCCTTGCTACTGATATTCCCTGCACATCTGGATAAACTCCGGAGGAATCCAGGTAAACGGTTTTTCCATCAGCCTCTTCTATTTGAAAATAGATATCTGTTTGACGGACAGAGGTTTTCGCAAGCCGTTTTTTACCGTTGGAATCTGAAAAGTAACAAAAGCCATCGGCTGTATAAAGGTACGCAGATAAATGATTGGCAGAAGTAGCGCATGCGTTGTAAAGTGTGTTTTCTAACAGAGCAATGTCACTGGGATCGTGCATTTTATCAGGCCTTCTGAGAAAGCTTTGAAGTACATTGTTTGAGAGCAGAGAGGTGGAAATCTTTCCGGCTCCATTCAGGGTCTGTGTGAGGTTGGCATCGCTTAAGGATAAGTTATTAAGTGATATCTGGTCCATTTGCTCCTGTGCATTTTTCTGATTAAAATGCCTGACCAGAAACATTGAAGGTATGGTAATAAGGATGAACAGCATCATAAATATAATGAGCATATTCGTGTGTAGCTTATTTTTATAATAGTGGTGCTTAATAATTGAAACCAAAGCTGCCATGCCAGTACTCCTTTGTCGCAATGATATAATGATATTATAGCAAAGGAGATTCTTAAAAAGCAAGATGCTTGGTAAATGGTAAAAAAAGCAGGTAAATGTAAAAAAATCTGGAAAGAAAATGAGAAAGACAGGAAGTCCATACCGGAAAAGTAAAAATATTCGGGATAAAAGGTCATTTTATTCAGTTTAAAATAAAGGAAATGGCAGCTATACTGTTTTCATAGCAAACAAAGCACAAATGAAATTCACGGGAGGTAAGGAAAATGAAGTTGAAAAGAGTATTGACAATGATTTTAGCGGCTTCTATGGCAATAGGGCTTGTAGGGTGTGGAGGATCTTCTTCTGAGAAGACGCCGGAAAGTGTTGCAGGGAAAGAAATCCAGTCTGGGGATAAGATAAAAATTTCCTTGTGGCATGTATGGCCCGAAGGAAACGGAGGAACTGCGGAAAGCTTTAAGAAGACCTTAGTAGAAATGGAGGAAAAGTTTCCGGAAGTGGACTTTGTCATTGATGCTGTTGCGGATTCCGGAGACGCATATAAGACGAAAATTAAAACAGCTATAGCAGGCGGTGAGGCGCCGGACATTTTCTACAGCTGGGGAGGCGGCTTTTCTAAAGCATTTGTAGATGCAGGAAAGGTAATGTGTCTGGATGATTACATGGATGAGGAGACAAAAGCAAAGATAATAGAAGGTACTACCAATAATTTTATATACGATGGCAAGCTGTATGGACTTCCAACCCGCGTGAACATTGGACTGTTGTATTGTAATAAATCCATGTTTGAGGAGGCTGGCCTGGAACTGCCGGCAACCTATGATGAATTGATGAATGCAATCAATGTATTTAAAGACAAGGGAATCACTCCCATGTGTGTAGGTGCTAAGGATACCTGGACTGCCGCCATGTATTTAAATGCCCTGACTATGCGGGAAGCTGGAACAGATTATGTCAATCAGGTGGTTAATGGTAAAGCAACCATTGACACTCCGGAAATCAAAAAGTCTGTAGAGCTGTATCAGGGGATGATTGACGCGGGGGCGTTTACAGAGGGTGCTATTGCAATCAGCAAGGATGAATCCCAGGCAGTGTTTTTGGCAGGCGGGATGCCCATGTATTATAACGGAAGCTGGTTATGCGCAAATATCTTTGATTCTCCTATAAAAGACGATATTGTTGCACTGAATTTCCCTGTGGTGGAAGGCGGGAAAGGTGATCCGAATGAATTTCTGGGGGGAGCTGACCAGACTTTTATGATAAACAGCGAGGCAAAAAATCCGGAAAAGGTAGTGGAAGTATATAAGTTTATGTGTGAGAGCTTTTCAAAGAATGTATTTACCAGCGGTGCAGGCCTGCCTACATGGAAGAGCGAGGTGGATACAAGCACGATTGAAAATCAACTGCTGGTAGATGCCTATAACCTGTATCAAAACTGTACCGGTCTGTCCTTGTGGTGGGATACTGCATTGACAAGTGAAAAAGCGACCACCCATTTGGAAACGGTGACAGAAACTTTTATGAAGACAATCACTCCGGACGAGTTTATAGAAAAGCATAAAACCTTTTTACAGTAAGTTTAAGAAATGATGAGAGCAGTCCTTTTCATGGACTGCTCTTTCGAAAAGGAGATAACCATGAATAAGATGTTGAGTAATAAAAAGGCGATCCTCATATTTATATTCCCATCACTGTTGATATTCTTGTTTGTGGTAGTTACATCCATTGGAATGTCTTTCTATTACAGTTTGACGGAATGGAATGGGATTACGAAAAAGGTGTTTGTGGGGCTGGCTAACTATAAATCCCTGTTTATACATAATACGGATGGATTTGTAGCAGCGCTTAAGAATTCCCTTTTACTGGCAGGGCTTTCAGTCATTGGGGAATTGGTACCTGCGACGGTACTGGCAATTATACTGGCCAGGGGAGTTAAAGGAGAAGGGTTTTTCAGGACAGTCTTTTTTTTACCGGTACTTCTGTCCTCTGTGGTATTAGGACAGCTATGGGGAATGATTTATAATCCTACCTATGGCATGCTTAATTCCATTGGAATGAAGCTGGGGTTTCTGAATAAGGCAGTTGCATGGCTTGGAAATCCGGACACTGCGCTGCTGTGTACCTTTGTAGTAGTGATCTGGCAGTATATTGGCTATCATATGCTTTTAATTTATTCAGGGGTAAAACGGATTCCCCAGGATATCTTTGAGGCAGCTGAGATTGATGGAGCTACCAGATTCCAGACAGCAGTCAGAATTATCATACCACTGATTCTTCCAACCATTAAGACTTCTATGGTGCTTGCAGTAATCGGATCTCTGAAAACATTTGACCTTATTTATGTGCTGACCGGAGGCGGCCCGAATCACGCTACGGAAGTTGCAAGTACACTGATGTATACAAATATTTTTAAGAAAAATCTTTATGGATATGGAAGTTCCATGGCTATGTTTATTGTAATCGAATGTCTGGTTTTCACAGTGTTAATCAATCTCTGGAAGCCCAAGCAGTATACCTATTAGAGAGGAGTACACCATGAATCAAGTGAAACAATCAGGAATCGCCAAGAAAATGGTATTTGTGATTCTGTGCTTATATGCAGTTATCCAGATATTTCCACTCTTGTGGCTGATTATGTTTTCTTTAAAGGATAATACACAAATATTTGGGGGAAATGTACTTGGCCTGCCATCCCCATGGGTATTTCATAATTATTTGGTGGCAATTGGCGGAGCAAAGGTGGGTCTTTATTTGATGAACAGTGTGATTATTACCGGTTCCACTATTATCATTACGATTATTATATCTACCATGGCCTCATATGCAATTGCACGGCTCAAGTGGGGACTAAGCAATGCATATCTTCTATTTATTACAATGGGAATGATGATTCCGGTCCATGCTTCCCTGCTGCCTTTATTTTTGAATTTCAGCAAAGTGGGAATCCTGAATACCAGGTTGTCATTAATTTTACCTTATGTAGGATTTGCGATTCCCCTGGCAATCAATGTACTGACCATATTTTTTAAGACAATACCATTAGAAATGGAGGAGGCAGCAGTGATTGACGGATGCAATATTTATCAGGCATTTGTTCAGATCATGCTTCCCATGGTGAAGCCAGCTTTGGCTACAGTTTCTATTTTTACCTATCTTACGGCATGGAATGAATTGATGTTTGCAAATACCTTCATTAATAAAGCTGGGTTAAAGACTCTTACGGTGGGAATCATGTCCATGGTAGGAGAATATGCGACCAGCTGGGGCCCCATCGGTGCCGGCCTGGTGGTTGCTACGATCCCCAGTATTATTGGATATATGTTTGTAAGTGCAAAGCTTCCGGAGGCAATGTCTGCCGGTGCGGTGAAAGGATAAATGCATATGAGAAAGATAGAAAATCCGATTCTTCGGGGATTTAATCCGGATCCATCCATTGTAAGGGTGAAAGACGAATATTTTATTGCCACATCCACGTTTGAATGGTTTCCGGGGGTACAAATACATAAGTCAAAGGATCTGGTAAACTGGAAACTGATCGCCCATCCCTTAAATACGTTAAAACTTCTTGATATGGAGGGAAATCCTGATTCAGGCGGTATTTATGCGCCATGTCTTACTTATGACCAGGGCATTTTTTATCTGGTTTACACGGATGTAAAGAATGTGTCAGGAAGCTTTTGGGATTGCAGGAATTATCTGACAACAGCCAACCGGATAGAAGGTCCTTGGTCAGCTCCTGTGTATCTGCACGGAAGCGGAATAGACCCATCTTTATTCCATGATGAGGATGGCCGTAAGTGGCTGGTAAACGCATTGCTAAGCCATAGAGAGGGCCCCAAGGTAGGATTTCCACAGTGGGAGGGAATTATCTTACAGGAATATTCTTCCGAAGAGAAAGCACTGATAGGGGAAAGAAAAGTGATTTTCAAGGGAAGCGGGCTTGGAACTGTAGAGGGACCTCATCTATACAAACGTAACGGAATCTATTATCTGTTAACCGCAGAAGGAGGTACATTCTATAATCATGCAGTTACCATGGCAAGAGCCGGACGGATTGACGGACCCTATGAGACGGATCCAGAGAATCCGGTCATGACTTCCCGGTATGACTGTACGCTGCCTTTGCAGCGGACAGGTCATGCAGACCTGGTAGAAACTCAGGCCGGAGAATGGTATATGGTACATTTGTGCGGGCGACCATTGCCCTCGAAAGGCCGTTCCATAATGGGAAGGGAGACTGCTATACAGAAGGTAAAATGGACAGAGGATGGCTGGCTGCGGTTAGACAGCGGAGGGCATACGGCAGAGGTGTTGGTTGAAGCCCCGGGTCTGGAAGAATACGTTGTGGAAAAGGCTCCGGTACGGCAAGATTTTGACAGCCCTGAACTGGATAATTGCTTCCAGACGCTCCGTATTCCCTTGGATGAAAGTATGATGTCCCTGACAGAGAGAAACGGTTATTTAAGACTATATGGGCATGAATCACTGAGTTCCAGATTTCGCCAAAGTTTTGTTGCCAGACGCCAGCAGAGTTTTGTATTCAGAGCAGAAACTTCGCTGGAATTTGAACCCGGGAATTTCCAGCAGATGGCGGGACTTACTTGTTTTTATGATACAACAAACTATATTTATCTGTATGTGAGCAGAGATGAAGAAAAGGGAAGGATTATTAATCTTATGATTAATGACTTAAATCAATTTTCCTATCCGCTGAAGGAAGAAATTGTGATCCCGGATAAGGGGAGGGTGTATCTGCGTGCAGAGGTTTCTTATGATATGGGAAGATTCTATTATTCTACTGACGGATTGTCATGGAATCCGGCAGGAGGATATATAGAATATAGTAAGCTCTCAGATGAGTATTTCAAAGAACGAAAGATTGAACGGTTTACTGGGGCATTTGTTGGAATCTGCTGCCAGGACTTTACAGGAAGCCATGCATATGCGGACTTTGATTATTTTGATTATGAGGAAAAGGACTGAGTATTCAATAAGAATACATCATGTAGGGCAGATTGATTATAAAACCATTGTTTTTTGTAAGGAACGGGTTAGAAATAGAAAAGAGAGGCCGCCATGCTGTTTGATATATAGAACAGAGACGGTCTTTTTTTCGTCTGGTATAAAAAAGGGAAATTGGCATTTTGTTTAACCGGTGATATACTTCTATTGTGCAGAACCAATATATCTCCCGATTCTTTACTGGAAGGTGATGAAAGGGAAGGTACGGATATGATATTTAAATCTCTAAATTCAAGAAACTTTGTAGCGTATTTGAAATACAAATGGTATAATGGAAACAGCAAAGTAAAAACAAAGGATAAGGAGCAGAAACAAAAGCTATATGGATAAACTTCAAGCATTAAAGCACTATTTCGGTTACGACAGTTTCCGGGAAGGGCAGGAAATTCTTATTGACAGCATTTTGGCCGGAAGGGATGCCCTTGGAATTATGCCCACCGGTTCAGGAAAGTCCCTGTGTTTCCAGATTCCCGCTCTCATGATGGAAGGAATCACACTGGTCATTTCCCCTTTGATCTCTCTTATGAAAGATCAGGTAACAACTCTCAATCAGGCAGGCATTCATGCCGCATATCTTAACAGTTCTTTGACTGCAAGTCAGTATTATAAGGCCCTGGCCTATGCACGGGAAGGGCGGTATCCCATTATTTATGTAGCACCGGAACGTCTTGTGACGGATGAATTTCTGGATTTTGCATTGAATACAAACATTTCCATGGTAGCGGTAGATGAGGCTCACTGTGTTTCCCAATGGGGACAGGATTTCAGGCCCAGCTATTTAAAAATCGTGGATTTCATTGACAGGCTTCCCAAGCGTCCGGTGATCAGCGCTTTTACAGCCACCGCTACAAAAGAGGTCCGTGAGGATGTCATTGATATTCTCATGCTCCGGGAACCTGCCGTGGTGTCCACCGGATATGACAGGCCTAATCTCTATCTGGGTGTTCAGTCACCTAAGGATAAATATGCCACTTTAAAGAACTATGTGGAGTGCCATCCCAATCAGTGCGGAATCATTTACTGCCTGACCAGAAAGCTGGTGGAAGAGGTGTGTGACCGGCTGAATGAAGAAGGATTTTCGGCGACCAGGTATCATGCAGGGCTAAGGGATGAAGAACGGCAAAAGAATCAGGATGATTTCATTTACGACAGAAGCCAGATCATGGTGGCTACCAATGCATTTGGAATGGGAATTGATAAATCCAATGTAAGGTTTGTCATTCATTACAACATGCCAAAAAACCTGGAATCCTACTATCAGGAAGTAGGCCGGTGTTCCAGAGATGGGGAGCCGGGGGAATGTATCCTGCTGTACAGCGGTCAGGATGTGGTGACAAACCAGATGTTTATTGACAATAACCAGGACAATCAGGAGCTGGATTCCCTTACCCGCCGGATGGTTATGGAACGGGATCGTGAACGGCTTAAAAAGATGACCTTTTACTCTTTTACAAACGAATGCCTCAGGGATTACATTTTACGGTATTTTGGGGAGTATGGAGAGAATTACTGCGGGAACTGTTCTAACTGCTTAAGCCAGTTTGAGACTGTGGATGTGACGGATATTGCGAAAGAATTGATGGGCTGCGTAAGAACCAGCAGGCAGAGATACGGAACTGCTGTGATCATTGATACGGTTCACGGTGCCAATACTGCAAAGATCAGAAATTACCGGATGAATGAGAACCCTCATTATGGCAGCCTGGCAAAGGTTCCTGCCTATAAACTGAGGCAGGTAATGAATCATTTGTTTTTAAACGACTGGCTGGCAATTACCAACGATGAATACACCATTGTAAAGCTGACGGATAAATCCGGAGAGGTTCTGGAAGAGGGAGAGTCCGTGGTCATGAAGATGGCTAAGGAACAGGAGCCTGCAGAAAAAGGAAAGAGTGGAAAAAAGATAAAGAAACCCAATGCCTCTACTCTGGAATTAACAGAAGGGGAGACTGCTTTGTTTGAAACTCTGCGGATGTTACGGCTGGAAATCGCCAAAGAGGAAAAGGTGCCGCCCTATATCGTATTTTCTGACAAAACCCTGGTACATATGTCTGTAATAAAGCCAAAGACAAAAGAAGAGATGCTGACAGTCTCAGGAGTTGGAGAATTTAAGTTTGAGAAATATGGGGAGAGGTTTTTAAAGGTATTCCTGTAATTGTTTTTTATATTTTCCCATAAAAGCGGATTCCGTTCTCTCCCTGTTCAGAGCCTGAAACTTATGGTATGATTGGAAAAACAGATAAAAGGCACAGAGCGCAAAGGATGACTTTTTATGGAACAAACAGCCAGAAATATTTTTAGAGCAGTCCATGAGGGAAAGTGGCTGAGCATTGAATACAGGAACAAAAAGGATGAAATAACCAAATACTGGATTGCTGTTCACGGCATTGACCCAAAGAACAAAACCCTGGAGGTGGAAGGATTTCACCTTACTTTGTTTACGACGGACAAATTTCCGTATATTTATGTGGATTCCATCCTGTCTTCTTCTGTAGTAGACGGTTCCTACTATGAGGGAAACCCTCATCTTGTCCGGGATATCAGTGAAAATCCGGAAAAATACCGGAATCTCTTTGCCTCCTCTGTGAATTTAAAGATACTGGATTACTTAACGGATTGCAGCCGTTTGGATACAAGGCCCTATCAAAGCGATTACTCACTCATTCATCACCTGGATGGGGAGTGCCTGGCCGAGGGAGAGTATGCCTTAAGCGATGCGCAGTTTAAAGAGATTGTGAACCGTTTTCAGGAAGAGGCAGCAGGAGCGGGGAACAGGAAGAACTGGAAGCTGCGCCAGCTTTCCATGAACGTGCTCAGCATTGTGGTCAAAGGAAAGGGGAGAAAGCGGGAATCCCTTTATGTCCTGGCATACAAACGGCTTTTTCTTGATGTAAAGAAACGTGTGCTGAAGCCGGCGAAAGAGATCACCATATGCAGGGAATTCACCGTCAGCGGAGAGTGCCAGAGCATCCGAAAGTTTCTGGATCCTTCCGAGCATGAGCTTTTGGAGGATTTTGAAAAAAATCAGGAACTTATAAAGAACCGGATTATGAGCGGCAGCCGGGCAGCCGGGGGAGTGGATGACAGGCCCTACCTCATTGCACTGGAATCCGAGGTAAAGGTGGATTTAAACTACGAATACGGCGGCATACTTACTATGTTTGAAGAAGACCGGGCAACCTACCCTGTCAGAGCTTTTTTTGGAAACCTTACCGCAAAGCCTGGAAGAAGAAAGGATTATCCCATTACCCTGCTGCAGCGCCGGGCAAATTTAGATCAGCTTCTTGCCATTCACAATGCCGTGAAATATCCGGTGACCTATGTTCAGGGGCCTCCCGGAACAGGAAAATCTTATTCCATTGTCAATACCATTGTGACAGCGTTTTTTAACGAAAAAACAGTTCTTCTCACTTCCTATAATAATCATCCCATTGATACTGTGGTAAAGGATCTTCAGGCAATTTCCTACAAAGGAAACGGCCTGATCCCTTTTCCGGTCATCCGTTTGGGAAGCGATGAAAAGGTTTCTAAGGCTCTTGTCCATATAAAGGAGCTTTACCAGCAGGTGAAAAAATGGAAGGTGTTTGAAAATACCCTGGAAAAGAACAGGGACGATAAGGCAAACCGCATGAAGCAGCTGACCGCTCTTCTTAAAAGGCACGAGGAGATCCTGGCTTTAAGAGAACAGAAGGAAGCCATTGAATGCCTCATGGGGGTCAATAAGCATCTGACCTTTCAAACAGATCTTCAGGGCCGTCAGCTGGAGCGGGTGCAGGAACGGCTGGCAAAAATCGGAGAGGTAACCGATGAACAGGCCCTGGCACTTCTGGATAACGATGAAGAAGAGTTTAAAAAGTATCTTTACTTTACTTCCGTAAAATATTTAAAAAGGCTTGGAGAGCCTAAGAACGCAGATTTGTGGAATATTGTGGAGATGAAGGACAAGGAATACCAGGTAAAGGCCTTTAATGAATATCTGGGAAATCCTGAAAATGTAAGGAAATTCCTGCGCATCTTTCCGGTTGTGGCTTCCACCTGCATTTCCTCCCATAAAATCGGTCATCCGGAACCGTATTTTGATCTGGTGGTAATGGATGAAGCCAGCCAGTGCAACACAGCCCTTTCCCTGGTTCCCATTATCCGCGGGGAGAATTTAATGCTAGTAGGGGATCCCCAGCAGTTAAATCCGGTGATCCTCCTGGACCGAAAGGACAATGAGATATTAAAGAAACGGTACATGGTTCCCGATGAATATGATTACTGCAAAAACTCCATATACAAGGCCTTTCTTGCCAATGATTCCGTCAGCGATGAGATCCTGCTCCGCCATCATTACCGCTGCAGCAAACAGATCATCCAGTTTAACAACATGAAATATTATAATAACCGGCTGAACATAGACAGCAGGGTCCAGGCGGAACAGCCTCTGGTCTTTCTGGATGTCCAGGACAACCGGACGGATTACAAGAACACGGCTCCTAGAGAAGCGGAAATCATTGCAGAGTATGTGAGAACCTTCCCTGACCGGAAAATCGGTATCATAACCCCCTTTACCAATCAGAAGGAATGCATCAGCGAAATGCTGGCTGAACATGGACTCCATGACGTAAGCTGCGGCACGGTTCATGCCTTTCAGGGAGATGAAAAGGATATCATCCTGTTTTCTCTGGCTATTACGGACCAGACCACTGAAAAAACTTATGAGTGGCTTAAAAACAACCGGGAGCTGATCAATGTGGCTACCTCAAGGGCAAGGGAGCAGCTTGTGATCGTATCTGACAGGAAGAACCTGGACAGGCTCCACCGGGAAGAGGAAAAGGATGACGTATATGAGCTGGTGGAATATGTAAAGACAAAGGGAAGCTGTAAGGTCACCCCTGATGAGGTCCATTCCAGGGCTTTGGGCGTAAAACCTTACAGTACGGAAACGGAAAGGGCCTTTTTGACAAGCCTAAACCATGCCCTTGAGAACATACTGGGTGATAACAGAAAATGCTCCGTAAAAAAGGAAGTATCAATATCCCAGGTATTTGAAGAAAATACCACGGGAGACGGCCTGTTTTACAATGGGCGGTTTGATTTCGTTCTGTATGAGAAGGAATTTGGTGACAGGGAGATCCCGGTGCTGGCTATTGAACTGGATGGAAAGGAACATCTGGAAGATGAGTCCGTGAAAAGGCGGGATAAGAGGAAAGAGGCCATATGCCGGGACCATGGATTTGAGCTGATCCGGGTGGAAAATTCCTATGCAAGAAGGTATTATTATATCAAGCATGTGCTGGAAGAGTATTTTAAACATTTAAGATAAAAGAGTTCTGGAGGTAACACCCTTTGGGTATACCGTTATGCCCAAAAGCATGGGCAGGGAGGAGGAAACATGAAGATTTTTCATCTGTCTGATCTGCATATCGGAAAACAGTTAAATGGTTACAGCTTAAAAGAGAATCAGGAAGCGGTCTTAAACCAGATCGTGGATTACGCAGCGGTCCATCATCCGGAGGCGGTTCTCATCTGCGGCGACATCTATGATAAAACGGCTCCTTCCGGAGAGGCATATACCATGTTCGGCAATTTTCTGGAAGCACTTTCCCGGATAGAGCCTCAGGTTTCGGTCCTGATCATTGCGGGAAATCATGATTCTCCGGAACGCCTGTCTTATGCCAGGGCTTTTCTGGAACGGCATTGCATCCATTTATCCGTGTTCCCGCCCAGGAACCAGGAGGAGTACCTAAAACAGGTGGTATTGCAGGATGAAAACGGTCCGGTAAATTTCTACCTTCTTCCTTTTTTAAAGCCAGGATATGTAAGGCAGCTTTTTCCGGAAAACCAGCCGGATGGATACGAAAGCGCTGTAAGGGCTGTTTTGGAGAGGGAAACCATTGATGGGAAAGAGCGCAATGTCCTTTTATCCCATCAATTTTACACGGCAGGTAATAAGGATCCGGAAACCTGTGAGTCAGAGCAGGCGGTTATCATGGCAGGAGGCTTAGACCGGGTGGAGGCTTCCCTTCTCTCTGCCTTTGATTACGTAGCACTTGGCCATCTTCACGGTTCCCAAAGAGTCGGCAGGCCTTGGGTGCGGTACTGCGGCACTCCTTATAAATATTCCGTCAGTGAGGAAAGCCATAAGAAATCAATCACAGTGGTAAATCTGGGGAAAAAAGGGGAAGAGCCTGAACTGGAGTTTCTTCCCCTTTATGGAATCCAGGATGTGAGGCGGGAAAGGGGAAGCTTATCTGAAATCCTTAAAAGGACAACGGAAGAAAACCGCCATGATTTTGTCAGCGTCACCCTTACGGATGAAGAGGAGCCTTACCGGGTCAGAGAGCGTTTGGAAGAGGTTTTTGATCATTTACTGGAGCTTCGGGTGGACAATGAACGGACCAGGCAAAAGCGGCTGGAAGAAGGGGAGACGGTTCCGGTCCTCAATCCCCTGGAGGCATTCCGGCAGTTTTACAAGACAGTAAGAGGCAAAGAAATGACAAAAGAGGAAGAAAAAGCTATGGAACGGATCGTACAGGAGGCAAAGGAGGAAGAGGGATTATGAAGCCATTGCAGTTGACCATGTCCGCTTTTGGCTCCTATGGAGGAAAGGAAACCGTGGATTTTGAGAAAATCGGCCACGGAATTTTCCTTATTACCGGAGATACGGGAGCAGGAAAGACCACTGTTTTTGATGCGGTGACATTTGCCCTGTTTGGGGAAACCAGCGGGCAGAAACGGGAGCCTTCCATGATGCGAAGCCAGTATGGGGCGGATGACCAGGAAACCTATGTTTCCCTGAAGTTTTCCCAGGGTGGCGAAAAGTACGAGATTACGAGAAGCCCTTCCTATACAAGAATCAGCAAACGGAGAAATAAAAACGGGGAATATCCCGCTGTTCCCGTTCCGGCAAAGGCTTCCCTTCTTTTGCCTGATGGGTCGGAGTATGCAGGCAGTCTTCGGGATATCAACCAGAAGATCCAGGAAATTGTGGGCGTGGATCAGAACCAGTTTTCCCAAATTGCCATGATCGCCCAGGGGGATTATTTAAGGCTCCTTCATGCCTCTTCCAGAGAGCGGAAGGAGATATTTTCCAGGATTTTCAACACCGGAATCTACAGCCGCATCCAGATGAAATTAAAAGAGCAGAACAACCTGTTATATGACAGTATGGAAGACAACCGTAAGATGTGCTTTCATGAGCTTGAAAATGTGGAGCTTTTAGAGGAAAGTCTTTATGAGGACTCATGGCGGGAGCTTTTAGATTTTAAAGAAACAAAGACAGAAGAAATCCAAAGCTTATTAGATTCCATTTTGGAGGAGATAAAGAAAAAGGAACAAGCACTTTCTGAGGAACGGGATCAAAATGGAAAGCTTCTTTCCAAAGTGGAGGGACAATTAAGCCGGGCAGAAGAGGTAAACCGTCTCTTTGACGGTCTTGTACAGGCAAAGGTCCATCTGGATATTCTGGAAGGGCAGAAGGAACAGTGGCTGGAACTGACGGAACGGTTAAAGGAAGCTGTCCGGGCGGAAAAGGCCAATGGTCCGGAAACTCAGTTTTTGGATAAAAAGCAGGAATATGAAGCGGCTGTAAAAAGAGGCCAACAGCTTGAAAAGGAATTGGAGGACATGGCTCTTGCTCTTTTTTCTGCAGAAAAAGAGGCAAAGGAAACCAGAGTGGTTTCTGCAGAAGAAGTGCCAAAGCTGTCGGTTTACATTGACCGGCTGAAGGAGGCCATGCCCCTTTATGCCCGCTGGAAAGCTGTGGAAAAGGCTTCCGGAGAACGGAAAAGAGAGGAAGAAGAAGCAGAGAAAAGCTTCTGCAAGATTGAAGCAGAGCTGTCCCGCCTAAAAGAGCGGTTATCTCTTAATGAAGCAATGCAGGAGCAGGCGGAGAAGAAAGCAGGAAATCTGCCGGAAGTAAAACAGAAAAAAGCAGGGCTTGTGGAGCGGCAGCAGGCCATGGAATATCTTGAGAAGGCTGCCATGGAAGAAGCTGCAGCAGACAAGAGAAAGGAAAAATGCCAGGAAGCGGCTTTATTGACTCAGAGGGAGTATGAGCAGGCTGAAAGGCATTACAATGCCAGGTTTCAGGAATTCCTGGCATTGCAGGCCGGGATTATGGCAAGGGAGCTGACAGAGGGGAATCCCTGCCCTGTCTGCGGTTCCACTCACCATCCCATGAAAGCGGAGCTGACAGATGGCGCTGTCACTCAGGAAGAGGTGGAACAGGCAAAGAAGGCCAGAAACCAGGCAGAGGAACGGCGTTCCCAAGCAGCCCAGGCTGCCGTCAGGGCACTGGAAGTATTCCGCCACCAAAAGGAACTGCTGGAAGGGGAGGAGGAAAAATGGTTTGGCGCTTCCTTCCCTCAGGAACAGCTGAAGCTCCGCCTGTCTGATGAAAAAAGCCGGATGGGCGCACTTCTTCAGGAAGTGGAGAAGGAAGAGCAGGAGGCCTTGGAGGCAGACCGTCTCCTAAGGAAGCTTTTGGAGGAGAAAAGATCGGACAGGAGCAGGCTTGAAGAGCTGGAGCTTGAAAAAACAAAGGCAATGAAGGACTGGCAGCAGAAACAGGTGAATAAGGCAGCTGTTTTAGCTGAAATGGATCAGGTAAAGAAGCTTCTTCCATACCCTGAGGAAGAAAAAGCCATAGAAGAGCTGGAACGCTTCCAAAAAAGAAAGGAAGAGCTTTTAAGAGCAGAGGAGCAGGCAGATAAGCGGTTCCGGGATATACAGGATAAGGTAAGGGAAAAAAAGGTCCGTCTGGCTTCAGAAAAGGAAAGCGAAGAGAGGTGGAGACTTGCAATGGAACAGGCATATGATGCCTTTCGGTCCATCTTGAGTGCTTTGGGATTTTCGGGGGAAGAGGAATACCGCAGGGCAAGGCAGACACCAGAAACCATGAGGGAGTGGGAGCAGGAAACCGGGAATTACGAAAAGGAGTGCTTAAAAGCCCGCACCGTTTACAGCCAGTATGAAGCACAGACCAAGGGATGTGAGAGAATAGAAACGGAGCAGTGGAAGGAGCAGGCGGAAATCCTGAAAGAGGAACAGAAACAGTTACATGCCAGGGCGGCGAGGGTCACAGCCATTGGAAGCCGGGCCTTTCAGGCAGCTGAAAATCTCATGCGGCTGTGGAAGGAAAGAGAACAGCTGGAAGAAACGTACCGGCTGTATCACACCTTATTCCAGACTGCCAATGGGAAAATGACAGGTTCTGCCAGTCTGGATTTTCAGACCTATGTCCAGAGACAGTATTTTAACCAGATGATCCATGCGGCCAACAAACGGCTGGACGTTATGACAGATGGTCAGTTCCTGCTCCAGTGCAGGGATTTAGACACCCTTGGAAAGCAGGGAGAGGTAGGTCTGGATCTGGATGTATACACCATGGCAACGGATAAGGTACGGGATGTAAAGACTCTTTCCGGCGGAGAATCCTTTCTGGCAGCATTGGCCATGGCTCTTGGCATGGCGGATATTATCCAAAACACGGCAGGGAATGTGAGCATGGATGCCCTTTTTATTGACGAAGGTTTTGGATCCCTTGATGAGGAATCCAGGCTTAAGGCGGTCCGCATCCTTCAGGAGCTGGCAGGGGAACGAAGGCTGATCGGGATCATCTCCCATGTGACGGAATTAAAGGAACAGATCGGAAAGAAGCTGCTGGTAAAAAAGACGGAAAAAGGAAGCAAAATTTTGTGGGACATGGATACCCTTCCCGGCATCGTTTAACAGGAAAGACGGAAAAATTCCGGCATTTCTCCAACCGGACAATTTCAGCGGGATAATAAAATCTTGACAATGGGAAAGAAACCTGTATAATAATTGTGAAACGGGAATGAAGCGCTCCCATGATTATATATCAAAACCGCAATTTGCTGATGGCTTCTGTATATTTTGACTGAATATGCAGAAGGTATCAGCTTTTTTTATTGTAAGCGTTTTGTTTTGCGGAAAAATGTAAAAATAAAAGATGACCGGATCTTTTACAAGCGGTCATGATCCCAGGGAGGAATTGTCTGATGTTGGAAGAAAAGCTGACAAAGTATAAGGAATTACTGATTTTAGGAATCTGCGGAGTGGTAATCGGCGTAGTTGTAGGGATACTGGATACAGGCTTTGGCAGAATGCTGCTTTTTGTAACGGAATTGAGAGGAAAATATTTTATCCCTCTGATTCTTTTCCTTCCTGCCGCAGGAACACTGGCAGTTAAATTGTATCGCTTGGATGAAGGGAAATGCGTCAGGGGAATGGGATTGATTTTTCAGGTAGGCCATGGGGACGAAGACAGGATCCCTTTACGTCTGATTCCATTAACGGTTTTGAGCACCTGGATCACCCATTTATTTGGGGGAAGCGCCGGACGGGAAGGGGTGGCCGTACAGATAGGAGCTACATTTTCCCACTGGGTTGGCCGTAAAATAAAAGTGAAGAACAACTCCAAAATCTTTTTGGTTACAGGCATGGCAGCGGGTTTTGCCGGTTTGTTTGAGACTCCCATAGCTGCCTGTTTTTTTGCATTGGAAGTCTTAACGGCAGGGACCCTGGAGTATTCTGCCCTGTTTCCGGCCATTGTCGCCTCCTTTGCAGCCAGCACCGTCTCAAAAGCCCTTGGGTTGGAAAAGTTTCATTATGATCTTAGTGCAAAGCTTCAAACAGACATTCCGCTTGCAGCGAAGCTGATGGTAATGGGGATTGCCTTTGGCCTGGTTGGCACCATGTTTGCACATGGTCTGGCTTTTATGAAAAAAAGGCTTGGAAAAACCTTTCCGGATCCGGTTAAAAAAATAGCCGTAGTAAGTATCTTTCTTGCAATATTGTTTATTCTACTTGGAATGGGAAGATATTCCGGGCTGGGAACGAATTTGATTTCAGATAGTTTCCAGGTTGGAACTATTTATAGCTGGGACTGGATTTTAAAGCTCCTTCTGACGATCATTACCATTGCGGCAGGGTTTCAGGGAGGAGAAGTCACTCCTTTGTTTGCAATCGGTGCAAGTCTGGGAGCTGCAGCAGCAGGGATTCTGGGACTGCCTGTTGAATTTGTTGCAGCAATGGGATATGCGGCAGTTTTCGGAAGTGCCACCAACACTCTTTTGGCACCTGTTTTTATAGGCGCTGAGGTGTTCGGTTATTCTTATATGCCTTATTTTTTTGTGGTGTGCAGCATTGCGTATATATGCAATGGGGACAGATCCATTTATGCGTCTCAAAAGAAATTGTACAACATAAGGCTTCTTGATAAATAAACCAATGGATGAAACAGGTATTTTGCTCTATAATTGAATAGATCCAAAAAACAAGAAGTTGATAAACAGAAAGGAAGATACCATGTTAAACTGTGAAAGAACCAGTGTCATGAACATAGAAAATGCTATCCGGGGCGCAAGGAACCCTATGAACAGTTGGGACCGGATGGACAGCAGCTATAACGAAGAAGGGGAATACATTCTTGGCCCTAACGATCTTGGCCTTGCAAAACGGTTAAGAAAGGCGGGAAGTGACCACCGCAAATATATCCGGCAGATTCTGGTGTCTGTGGACATTACCGCGCCCATGTACTGGTGGAAAGAATATGATACCTACAAAGTGGCCACTGTAGCCAATTCTACCAGCACCATGCATAAAATTCACAGCAAACCTTTTGAAATGCAGGATTTCAGCCATGACCATATGACGGAGGGGACCCTGGCTTTTATGGAAACTGTGGTGTCTGAGCTGGAAAAGATCCGTCTCCGTTACATAGAGACCAAAAAGAAAGAGGACTGGTATGATCTGATCCAGCTTCTTCCCTCCAGCTACAACCAGATGAGGACATGCACCTTAAATTACGAGACACTGATCAACATTTACTTTGCAAGGCGGAGTCACAAGCTGGCAGAGTGGCATACTTTTTGCCGGTGGATTGAAACACTTCCTTATGCAAAGGAGCTGATTATTGGAGAAGAGGAATAAAGAAAAAGGAGGGGTTGACCTATGAACCTCATTGTTGCAGTTGATAAAAACTGGTCCATCGGCAATCAGGGCCAGCTTCTTGTTTCCATTCCTGAGGATAAGAAGCTGTTCCGGGAGGAGACCATGGGAAAGGTGATTGTCATGGGACGAAAGACCCTGGAGAGTCTTCCCGGAAAACAGCCGCTCTATGGAAGGACCAACATTGTATTGACCAGGAATCCGGATTACAAAGTAAAAGGAGCAGTTGTTTGCCACAGCCTTTCAGAGGTTTTGGAGGAGCTTGGCAGATATCCTGAGGAGGATTGTTTTATCATAGGCGGTCAAAGTATTTATGAGCAGTTCCTTCCATATTGTAATACGGCTCATGTGACTTATATTGACTATGCCTACAGCGCCGATACCTATTTCCCTGATTTGGACCAGGATCCGTCATGGGAAATGGCTGCGGAGAGCGATGAGCAGACTTATTTTGATTTATGCTATACCTTTCGCATGTATCAGAGGAAAGGTTGAAAAGCAACACTTTTTATGCCCTGTTTGTGAATCAACTGGATATGGGTGCATATCCAGTTGATTCATTTGGAGGCAAAATCTGGAAAGAAATAGCTAAAAATCCCCTTTAACCATAAATTTTCGATGATATTTTTTCAATAAATGTTGTCAGTGTCTCTTAAAAATGATAAGATGTTACGAGTACTATTCACCTGATCGTTGGGGAAGGCTATCAGGAACGGTGTACAGGTATATTCACGAAGACATTAGGAGGATGAAGATGTATAAGATTTTAAAAGCAGAGATGTTAGCTGACAAGATCTATCTGATGGATGTGGAAGCACCTCGGATTGCCAAAGCCTGCCAGCCTGGAGAATTTGTTATCGTCAAGATGGATGACAGAGGAGAGAGAATTCCGCTTACCATCTGTGATTATGATCGTGTGAAGGGAAGCATTACCATCGTATTTCAGACAGTGGGTGCCAGCACAGAAAAGATGGCTGAATTGAAAACCGGAGACAGCTTTACAGACGTGGTGGGTCCTTTGGGCAATGCGTCAGAATTCGTGCACGAAGACATAGAGGAACTGAAGAAAAAGAAATATTTATTTGTAGCCGGGGGTGTGGGAACGGCTCCTGTATATCCCCAGGTGAAATGGATGAGAGAACACGGCATTGATGTGGATGTCATTATGGGAGCCAAGACTAAGGATTTATTAATTCTGGAAGATGCTATGAGAGAGCAGGCCGGAAATTTATATGTTACCACAGATGACGGCTCTTATGAGAGAAAGGGTCTGGTTACTGAGGTAATCAAGGACCTGGTTCAGAGCCAGGGAAAAACGTATGATGTATGCGTAGCCATCGGACCGATGATCATGATGAAGTTTACCTGCCTTGTGACCAAGGAGCTGAGTATCCCCACCATTGTCAGCTTAAACCCTGTTATGGTAGACGGAACCGGCATGTGCGGCGCCTGCCGTGTTACAGTTGGCGGTGAAGTGAAATTTGCCTGTGTGGATGGACCGGAGTTTGACGGTCACATGGTTAATTTTGATGAGGCCATGAAGCGCCAGATGATGTATAAATCCGAAGAAGGGCGTGCGGCTTTAAAGACACGTGAAGGTGATACTCATCACGGTGGCTGCGGATTGTGTGGAGGTAACGAGTAATGGATGTATTAAAGAAAGTACCAGTAAGAGAACAGGACCCAAAGGTAAGAGCAACGAACTTTGAAGAGGTTTGTCTTGGATATAACGAGGAAGAGGCAAAGGAAGAGGCCAGCCGGTGCATTCAGTGTAAGAATCCCAAATGCGTGGCAGGCTGTCCGGTATCCATCAATATTCCGGGCTTTATTAAGGAAGTGGAAAACGGAAATCACGAGGAGGCTGCAAAGATCATTGCCGAGTCCTCAGCTCTTCCTGCAGTCTGCGGACGGGTATGTCCCCAGGAAAGCCAGTGCGAAGGCCGGTGCATCCGAGGAATCAAGGGAGAACCTATTTCCATCGGAAAGCTGGAGCGTTTTGTGGCGGACTGGTCCAGAGAGCACGGTTTTGTACCGGCTGCTCCGGAAAAGACCAATGGCAAGAAGGTAGCTGTTATCGGATCCGGTCCTTCCGGATTGACCTGTGCCGGTGACCTGGCTAAATTAGGCTATGAGGTTACTATTTTTGAGGCTCTTCATGAGGCGGGCGGCGTATTGACTTACGGCATTCCGGAATTCCGTCTTCCAAAGGAAGGTGTGGTTCAGCCGGAAATCGACAACGTAAGAAAGCTTGGCGTTAAGATCGAGACCAATGTGATTGTGGGCAAGTCCGTGACCATTGACGAGCTTTTGGATGAAGAAGGCTTTCAGGCAGTATTCATCGGCTCCGGAGCAGGGCTTCCAATGTTCATGGGAATTCCGGGAGAGAACGCCAACGGCGTATTCTCTGCCAATGAATATTTAACCAGAAGCAATCTTATGAAGGCGTTCCGCAGTGATTATGATACTCCCATCGTGGCAGGCCAAAAGGTAGCAGTCGTAGGCGGCGGAAACGTTGCTATGGATGCAGCAAGGACAGCTCTTCGTCTTGGCGCTGAGGTACACGTTGTATATAGAAGAAGTGAGGCAGAGCTTCCTGCAAGAGTGGAAGAGGTCCATCACGCAAAAGAAGAAGGAATCATTTTTGACCTTTTAACCAATCCGATAGAGATTCTCACCGATGAAAAGGGCTGGGTAAATGGAATGAAATGTGTCAGAATGGAGCTTGGAGAACCGGATGCTTCCGGCAGAAGAAGACCTGTGGAGGTTGAGGGATCTGAATTCGTCATTGATGTGGACACAGTCATCATGTCATTGGGAACTTCACCTAACCCGCTTATTTCCAACACAACAAAGGGTCTGGATATTAACAAGCGCAAATGTATCATTGCTGAGGAATCCACAGGACAGACCAGCAAGGAAGGCGTTTATGCCGGAGGAGATGCGGTAACAGGAGCTGCAACTGTAATTCTGGCTATGGAAGCCGGACGTGCCGGAGCAAGAGGAATCCACGAATACCTTTCTGCAAAGGAATAATTCAGGTAGGGCTGCCATTTCACTGGCAGCCCTTTTGAAAGGTTGTGAAAATATTTTATGAATAAGAAAATTGATTTGCTGAATGGACATATATTTACGTCCCTGACCGGTCTGGCCCTTCCTATTATGGTTACAGCCCTGGTTCAGATGGCTTACAGTCTGACAGATATGGCGTGGATCGGTTTTGTTGGCTCTCCGGCTGTTGCAGCAGTGGGAGCAGGGGGGATGTATGTCTGGCTTTCCCAGGGCGTAGTTGCTCTGGCAAAAATGGGAGGCCAGGTAAAGGTGGCCCATTCTCTTGGAAGAGGCGATAAGGAAGAAGCCGCAGTTTATGCTTCCGGCGCGCTCCAGATGGGGATTTTGTTTGCGCTGCTCTATGGAGCCGTAACGTTTTTCGGAGCAAAACCCTTGATCGGATTTTTTGGACTGAATGATGCTTCTGTAATACATAATGCCCAGGTTTATTTAAAGATCACCTGCGGCTTGATTATATTTTCCTATTTAAATGTGATTATTACCGGGATCATGACAGCTATGGGGGACAGCAGAACACCGCTGCTTGCTAACTTTATTGGCCTGGTTTTGAATATGGTGCTTGACCCTGTCCTGATCTTTGGGATAGGTCCGTTAAAGGGCACCGGCGTTGCAGGGGCTGCCGTTGCCACGGTCATGGCTCAGGCAGTTGTGACTGTGGTATTCTTTATAGCAATGAAAAGGGACCGCCTGCTGTTTGACAAGGTGAAGATGTTCCATAAGGTTTCCTGGGATCATATGAAAGATATGATCAGAATAGGATTCCCCGCTTCCGTGCAAAACCTCATCTATACCAGCATTTCCATGGTCCTGACCAGGTTTGTGACAGGATTTGGGGATACTGCTGTGGCAGTTTTACGAGTTGGCGGACAGATCGAATCCATATCATGGATGACGGCAGACGGATTCGCAGCTGCCATTAATTCCTTTGTGGGACAAAATTACGGGGCAGGGCAGTATGGAAGAGTGAAAAAGGGATATTTTACGGCGATTGGGGTCATGTTTGTCTGGGGATTGTTTTGTTCGGCCCTTTTGATCGGCCTTCCGGAGCATATTTTCGGATTGTTTATCCATGAAGCGGATGTCATTCCCATGGGAGTGCGTTATCTGGTGATTCTGGGCTTTTGCCAGATGTTCATGTGTGTAGAACTGACAACAATAGGGGCCTTGTCCGGCCTTGGAAAGACCCTTCTCTGCTCAGTTATCAGCGTTGTATTTACTTCCGCCAGGATCCCTCTTGCTATGATTTTAAGCAGCACTGCCCTTGGGCTTGACGGAGTTTGGTGGGCTTTTACCATTTCAAGCATCATCAAAGGGGTTTTATTCTTTTTCTCCTTCCTTGTGGTGTCACGAAAGTTGCCTGGGGATAAGCACCTGGCCCGGATGGAAGCAGGACTTAAACAGCCGGATTAAAAGAGGAATCGGCTTTTGCCGGATTTTTTACAGCAATCATGCTTTGTGAACCATGAGGGGAAAAGGAAAAAAATCCAATTATTACATAAATATATCAAAAATTAACAATTTAGGACTTGAATTTCACCATGGTTTTACGGTAACATATAAGGTAGAAAAAAGGGGAAAAGGAACTGACGATGAAACGAAAAATACAGATTATGTATGAAAGAAACAGAAAAATGCTGCATAAGCTTCTCTGCAGCCTGTTAGTAAGTGCAATGGTCTGCGGCCAGACTGTTCCCGCCTGGGCTACATCAAAAGCGGAAAAAGAGAAACAGGAAGCCCAGAAAAAAATGGAAGAGGCAAATAAAAAGGCCCAGGAAGCAGAAAGCAAAAAGAGCAATGCCCAGAATCAGGTGTCAAAGCTGACCTCAGACCTGACAGCTCTTTTGGCTGATATCAAGGTTCTGGAAACCGATATGGCTAACAAGGAAGCTGATATCAAACAGGCGGAGCAGGATTATCAGTCTGCCAAGAAAGAGGAAGAAAAGCAATACGCTTCCATGAAAAAGAGAATCCAGTACATGTACGAGAAGGGGGATACGGAATATCTGGATATTTTCCTTCAGGTAAAGAACATGTCCGACCTTTTAAATAAGGCGGAATACGTAGAAGGAATTTATACATATGACCGTAACATGCTGATTACCTTCCAGGAGACAAAGCAGAAGGTGGCAGATTATAAGTCGGATTTGGAAGAGGACAAGGCTGAGATGGAGGTCATGGAGCTGGAGTATAAGGACCAGCAGTCCCAGCTTGAGACGCTGATCTCCACGAAGAAAAAGGAAGTTTCCAATTTTGACAGCCAGCTTGCCCAGGCCAAGCAGGATGCAGCCGTTTATGCTCAGACAGTAGCAAAGAAAAACGAGGAGATCCGCAAGGCAAAAGAGGAAGAAGCCAGGAAAAAGGCAGCTGAAGAAGCCAGGAAAAAGGCGGAGGAAGAGGCAAGAAAAAAGGCAGCGGCAAACACCAGCACCAAACCCAAGTCCTCCAATGCCAACAACAAGTATACCGGTCCGTCTGCCTCCAAAAGTAACGGGGGAACAGCGGCAGGACGTGCAATTGCAGATTACGGACTTCAGTTTGTTGGAAATCCCTATGTATTTGGAGGCACCAGCCTGACAAATGGTACGGATTGTTCCGGATTTGTACAGTCTGTTTACAGGAATTTTGGTTACTCTCTTCCAAGAAGTTCTTCGGAGCAGCGCTCCGCCGGCCGTGAGGTATCCTATTCCGAGGCTCAGCCGGGAGACTTGATCTGCTATGCAGGCCATGTAGGGATTTATATCGGAAATGGACAAATCGTTCATGCAAGCACTCCGGCTACAGGAATCAAGGTAGGGACAGCCACCTACCGGACGATTCTTTCCGTCAGGAGAATTTTATAAGGATTCAAAAAGCAGGGGGGACTTGTTCCTCCCTCCTATTTTTGGAAAAACTACTTGCGGAATCCGACAATATATGAGAAAATGTTATCAAGTATGATGTGATATATTTAACAAAGTACTGTTCACAATGATTACTTATTCGAAAGGAGTATTAACATGATTTATTCACAGGAAGTAGAAGAGATGTGCATAGTGGCACAGGGCGTTCACCACGGCGCTGCTCCAATCCCAGAAGAAGCGAAATGGGTAAAATCTAGAGAAGTTAAAGATATCTCCGGTCTGACACATGGCGTTGGCTGGTGTGCTCCCCAGCAGGGTGCATGCAAGCTGACTCTTAACGTTAAAGAAGGCATTATTCAGGAAGCATTAGTAGAAACTATCGGCTGTTCCGGTATGACACATTCCGCTGCTATGGCAGCAGAGATTTTACCAGGGCTGACCGTTTTAGAAGCATTAAATACAGACCTTGTCTGTGATGCGATCAATACAGCAATGAGAGAATTATTCTTACAGATTGCATACGGCAGAACCCAGAGTGCATTCTCTGAAGACGGACTTCCTGTAGGTGCAGGTCTGGAGGATTTAGGAAAAGGTCTCCGTTCACAGGTTGGTACCATGTATGGAACATTAAAGAAAGGTCCTCGTTACTTAGAGATGGCGGAAGGTTATGTAACCGGTATTGCTCTGGATGAGGAAGATCAGATTATTGGCTATCAGTTCGTAAGCCTTGGAAAGATGACTGACTTCATCAAGAAGGGCGATGATCCGAATACTGCTTGGGAAAAGGCAAAAGGACAGTACGGCCGTGTTGCCGAAGCTGCTAAGATCATTGACCCAAGACATGAATAATCGGATTGACGGAAGTCTGTCAATTACCGGTTATCAAAGCGAAGATATTTGGCCAATCATAAGGAGGACAAGATAATGGCATTATTTGAATCATATGAGAGAAGAATTGACAAAATCAATTCTGTATTAAACAGCTATGGCATTGCTTCTATTGAAGAAGCTGAAAAGATTACAAAAGATGCAGGCTTAGATGTGTACGAGCAGGTGAAGAAGATCCAGCCGATCTGTTTCGAGAATGCCTGTTGGGCTTACATTGTGGGCGCAGCCATTGCGATCAAGAAAGGCTGCAAAAAAGCGTCTGACGCAGCAGCAGCCATTGGAGAGGGACTTCAGGCTTTCTGTATTCCAGGCTCCGTTGCAGATCAGCGTAAAGTAGGTCTTGGACATGGTAACTTAGGAAAGATGCTTCTGGAAGAAGAGACAGAATGCTTCTGCTTTTTAGCAGGCCATGAGTCCTTTGCAGCAGCAGAAGGCGCAATCGGTATTGCTGAGAAGGCAAACAAGGTTCGTCAGAAACCATTAAGAGTTATTTTAAATGGTTTGGGAAAGGATGCAGCTCAGATCATTTCCAGAATCAATGGTTTTACATATGTAGAAACAGAGATGGATTATTATACAGGCGAAGTTAAAGAGCTTTGGAGAAAATCCTACTCTGAGGGATTAAGAGCAAAGGTAAACTGCTACGGTGCAAACGATGTAACAGAGGGCGTTGCGGTTATGTGGAAGGAAGGTGTTGACGTTTCCATTACAGGTAACTCCACCAACCCAACCAGATTCCAGCATCCGGTTGCAGGAACCTATAAAAAGGAATGCACAGAAAAGGGCAAAAAATACTTCTCCGTAGCTTCCGGCGGCGGTACAGGACGTACCCTTCATCCGGATAACATGGGAGCAGGCCCGGCTTCCTACGGTATGACTGATACCATGGGACGTATGCACTCTGATGCTCAGTTCGCAGGTTCTTCCTCTGTTCCGGCTCACGTGGAAATGATGGGTCTGATCGGTATGGGAAATAACCCTATGGTTGGAGCTACTGTGGCTGTTGCTGTTGGGATCGAGGAGGCTGCCAAAGAAGGTAAATTCTAAAAAATAACGTAAATCAGGGGTTTGTCAAGATTTGAAGTGTCTTGACAAACCTTCTTTTTTATTTGGGTTTATTATTTCTCTTAAAAAGAAATGACCTCAAGTTCAGCAGGCTAAAGTACTTAATGAAATGTACATCCCCTTTCATTTTATTTCCTTGAAGATATTTTTTGTTCTAACAGAAGGAACTGTAAATCCATTCGGTGCCGATTAGTTATGTTTTAATAAATACAGTTATAGATTTAATTTACCATTATCCTGATTCAAGAGTTCGCATAGGGCAGGGATAACCGATGAGCGTTCCTTTCTGAATGCAAGACGCAAATACGATAACATCAGCCCCTCTCTTTACCAGCTCCCGGGCGAGTAATAAAGCGTTTTTCCAGGGCAAAAGCTTTCTGTTTGCATGCAGCGAATGATCCCAACTTTCATAATAGTCTCCTTTTGTATACACTGTATTCTAAAAAAGCAGCAAAATATTATAATATCCAATCATGAGGGAAGCAAACAGCAGTGAAACAGGCAAGGTTTTCTGTACCAGATCACCCAATGTGATATGAAAATAATCCGATGCCACCACAAGGCACACGTGAGTGGGGGAAATCTGACTTGCTGCGTGGCACATACACATGAGAAGTACCATAAGAGGCATACCGCCGGGAATAGCAGCAAATGCAAGGGGCGTGCCCAGTGCAATGATTCCATTTGAGCCGCTGATAATGCCCCCAATAAAAAATAACACTGCAAAAACCAGATAGGTAGGAATTGGCAGTTCAGACAATACATTGGGCAGAATCTGCAATACGCCTGTGTAAGAAATAAATTCTTTCATTACCAAAACAAGAAATGTATTAAGAATTAAATTGACTTCAAATGCATTACGGACCATTGGAATAAGTTCTTTTATCTTGAACCGGTAAACAAAGATTGAGATGATTATTACTGTTAAAATTGCAGGAATTACTTCCAGTTTACAGACCAGAATCAGGGCAAGAATCAGCAGCAAAGACCAGGAATGCTGAAATAGGTGAAGTGCATCTTTCCATTTGTTTTCACTGGGAGGCGTTCCAGGGTCCTTAGGAAGTCTGCGCAGATAAGGCCAATATCCCAAAAGAGTCAGGACCAGTATGGGAACAATCATGCCGGTCATAAACTGGGGCAGTGGTATGCCGGATAAGTTAGCCATCAGCAGGACACTGGCATAAGTGGGCAGTGTACTTTCCGGAATATGCCGGAACCAGCTAGTTACAAATGCCTGTTCTTTTGGCTTTAAATATCCGTCTGTTGCATCTTTTACGATATCCCCGCAAAGAATCATAGCAGCCGCAGAAGGAAGAAGGCCAATAAATAATGAGGCTCCTGCTGCATTAATCCTTCGGTTATGAAAGAGTCCATTTAAATCCTGCTGCGCTAATTTAATTTGCTTACGTACCTCCAGCATCCTCTGCAGATAAGTAATCAGGTACAGGGAGATGAGAACGGACAGACTGCCCCGGTTTGTAAACACTTTCCCTGTTTGCCGTAAAATTTCATTGGCAGGGATTTGAAACAGAAAAATGGCTGCGATGATTCCGCCCAAAATTGCCTGATACAAAGGCCGGCGAAATGCCAGCAGTAAAACGATTATAAGAAACATGATTCCTAAAAAAACAATTTGCATCTAGATGATCCTTTCAACGCACACCCCCCATGCAGTTTATCAGCCGCATGGGGGGTGTGAAATTTCACTTATGCTACGCTGTAGATTTTTACGTCAGGATCACCACTCCAGAGAGGCTTAAGTCCGACGAATACATCGTTCTGGAACAGTTCGCTTGATAAGTAAGCCTGTGCCTGTTCTACACTGGAAAAGCCGTGAAGAACCTGTACATCTTCGTCACGGATCAGCAGATCTTTTGTGAGTGCACCGGCAATAGTTTTAAGGAATGGCTCGCGGTAATCTGTATAGATCTTTGCGGCCGCCGGACGATTGGCATTTTCGATTTTCATGGTGATTTCAAGATAAGCGTTAACTTTCATTATGGATACCTCCTAAAAATAAGTTTTATCAGCTTCTGATTAAGCTTGGATTTATTATATCTTCAGAACTTCTAAATGAAAATATATCAACAAATTTATTAGTCACTAATAATTTTAATAGTAACTTGAGAAAACAAAGTTTCATGTCTATAATAAATGTAGAAACCAGATAAGGAGTGGAAGGTTATGTACCAACCGAAAATGGAAAAAGAAATCATGTGCCCCATAGAATATGGACTGGATATTTTTGGAGGAAAATGGAAATCCCGGATTCTATGTGTGTTGTCCACAAATGAAGTGATCAGGTATAATGCAATCCGGAAAGAACTTGGCAATATCACAGATGCGGTTTTGGCTTCCATGTTAAAAGAACTGATTGCAGATGGGTTGATCAACCGGGTACAGCATAATGAAATTCCTCCCAAGGTTGAATATTCTCTTACGAAAAAAGGAAGTTCAGTTTTGCCCATCTTGCAAAGCATTTGCCAGTGGTCCAGGGAGCAGACGGAGGATGAAATCGAAAAAAGGCTGCCGCCTTGCAGAAGCTGTAAGCAGCTTGAAATGTAAATGTGTAGCATAAAAAGGGTATCTTGAAAGTTTTTTTACAAGCCAATCAAGATACCCTTTTATGCGTTTCTTTCTGAACCTATTTTGAACGGTAGTCTCTATAATGATATTTAAGTAATATAATGGGGAACTCAGTATAAGTCTATTTTATGATCAACCATATCAAGATATAGTTTTTTACAGGTTTTAAAATCCTTATTTAACAAAGCTTCATATATAGAACTGTGGATGTTTCGGGGCTGTAACTTTTTTTCTTCTTTCCAATGTTTGTGACGCTGCTTGTTTATGATAATCAAGTATTGCAGCAATGTTTCTCTTGCAACAGAAAACGAATAGAGAAGCAAATCGTTATGAGCCATTTTGCATATTTGATAATGGATATCTAAATCCAGTATGGCATGGGTTCTGAGCAGCTCATCTTCTTTATCTTTTGATAAATCCCAATCAATATCTGACAAATACTTCTCCTGAAATTCTTCATATTTATCACATCTGCATTTCAGTTCTTCAAAGTCTTCCGGAGTGGCCCGTTTTATGGCAAGCCGTGCACATTCTATTTCAATGATTCTTCTGAATTCATAAACATCTTCCAACAATTCCGGCTTCATGTAGAACTCAGATAGATTCTGGATATGATCTGACAGATCAAAGGTCCTTACATAGGTACCTTCTCCTACACGTGTTTCTGTTATCCCGATTGTATTAAGCTTCTGCAAGGCCATGCGGACAGTCAGGCGATTCACCCCAAACATATCAGCCAAATCACTTTCAGAAGGAAGCTTTGTCCCTGTTTTCCACATGTCTGTCAGAATAAATTCCTTCATTTTATCATACACCTGATCAACGGCGGAGACTTGTTTGACTTTTATGTTTTTATAATTAGTCAAGTGGGTACCTCCTATATAAATTAAAAAATCTTATTTTAGAATAAATGATATTAAATGAAAAGTCAATATGAACCTTGTTTTTTGCAGTTATCAACCATCTTTCGAAAAATACTTCTAAAGCTTTTCTCCGTTTATCTATATTCACAAAAATTTAAGGATATTTTTGTGCAGGAAAGACAAAAATAAAGAAGTTTATAAATGAATATTGACAGTTTAAACATATTCGTGTATAAATGAACTTATCCACCTAGCGAACAGGTGAATAAGTGATCAAGGTGAATGCATAATTGTAAAGGAGAAGAGAAATGAACGAGAGAAGAAGTGAAAAAAGTTATGGCGCAAAGGCGTTGATTCCTGTCGCTGTATTCCTGCTTTTATATGTAGGGTGCGGTATCGTGTTTACGTTTTTAGGAGTTGAAAAGCCCTTTAACGTAATGCCCCGGTATGTGGCTGTCATGATCGGTATTCTGGTTGCCCTGGTATATTTTGACAGGAATAAGAAGCTGGCAGAGAAAGTAGAGGTTTATTATGAATATGCAGGCTCCTCCGGTGTTATGACCCTGGGTCTGATTGTACTGCTGGCAGGAGGATTTGCAGGATCCTGTGCAGCAATCGGAGGCAAGGAATCCATGGTCAATCTGGGCGCATCTCTGATTCCGCCGCAGTTTCTCATACCGGGTATCTTTATTATGTGTTCCATCGTATCCACCTGTATCGGTACGTCCATGGGTACGGCCAGCCTTATGGCGCCTGTAGCAGTTGCTCTTGCCCAAGGGACGGGGCTGAATTTGGGTATGGCAGCGGCAGCAGTACTTACTGGCTCCACCTTTGGCGACAACCTTTCTATGATCTCTGATACTACCATTTGTGCGACAAAGGGCGTGGGGGCGGATATGAAAGATAAGTTCCGCATGAATTTCACTATTGCCATTCCGGCAGCGGTGCTGGCAGTCATCTTCTATGCAATTGTCGGCTTTACCGGAGGCGGGTCTCAGACGGTGGAAGCCGGAAGTTATAACATCGTGACAATTATTCCTTACATTGCTGTTCTGGGTCTGGCTGTTGCCGGCATAGATGTTATCGCAGTACTTGCCATTGGCATGGGACTGTCCTGCATCATCGGTATTCTGGCAGGAACCGCATCTTTCTTTGCCTGGGCACAGGGAGTAAGCGCTGGCATGGAAGGAATGTTCTGGCTTGCCGTGTTTGCTATGCTGATTTCCGGTATGATCGGTCTGGTCCGATATTACGGCGGCATTGAATGGCTGGTTGAGAAGGCAAGAAAAGGAATGAAGACCAGAAAAAGCTGCGAATATATCATCGGACTGTTCCCAATGCTGCTCTCAGCTATTATCGCCAATAACACACTGTCTATTATTATCAGTGCACCTGTAGCTAAGGAATTGGGCAGCAAATACAAGGTTGCTCCCAAAAGGCTGGCCAGTCTGCTTGACATAGGAGCTTGCCTGGGTGCTATGGTTGTTCCTCACGGAACAGTTATGCTCATGGTACAGGAAGCTGCCGGATGCAACTATCTGGATGTCCTCAAATATGAATTTTATGCGCTTCTGCTGTTTATCGCTGTCATTATAACCATTCAATTCGGATTGCTGAGGACAAAGGAAGAAAAGGAGATTTAAAAAATGAAATATAATTTTAGCACAATCAATTCCCGGCATGGTGTGGGATCAAAGAAGTGGAATGAGATATCAGAATATCTGCCGGATTTTGAAGGAGATATCATCCCCTTTTCAGTGGCTGATATGGAGTTTGAAAATGCACCGGAGATTCGTGAGGGCTTAAAAAAGTATATTGATACATATGTGCTGGGCTACGCAGACCCAACCGCAGAATATAAGCAGTCCGTTTGTAATTGGATGGAAAAGCGCCATCATTGGACAATAGAACCTGACTGGATCTTGAGCAGCCCGGGTGTGATAAAAGCATTTTTTACATCTGTTCGGGCGTATACCCAGCCGGGAGAAGGTGTTATGCTGATGACGCCGATCTATTATCCCATGTATGCTGCAATTAAGAGCAATGACCGTAAATTGGTTGAGACGAAACTGGTAAACAGGGATAGCAGGTATGAAATAGACTGGGAGGATTTTGAAGAAAAGGCAAAAAGAGAAGATACAAAGTTATTCATCTTATGCAGCCCCCATAATCCTACCGGCAGAGTATGGACCTTGGAAGAATTAACGAGAATCGGAAGGATATGTATTGACAATGGCGTAGTTATATGTGCTGACGAAATCCATTTTGATATTATTATGCCGGGATACCAGCACATTGTATTTGCAAATATATGTGATGAATTTGCACAGAACTCAGTGATTTGTACTGCGCCAAGTAAAACCTTTAATCTGGCCGGACTGCAAACTTCCAGCACCATTATCCCCAATAAGGAGCTTCGCCAAAGATATCACAATGTGGAACTGAAAGAGTGCGTCAATCCCAAATGCAATATACTTGGGTACGAAGCAAACAGGATTGCCTATGAGCAGTGTGAAGACTGGCTGGAGCAATGTCTGGAAGTGATTTATCAGAATAAAGTCATAGTGGAGGATTTTATGGAGAAGGAATTTCCGGAAGTCAGGATAACTCCATTGGAAGGAACCTATCTCTTATGGATGGACTTTAATGCACTCGGTATTCCACATATGGAGTTAGCAAAAACTTTAAGACAAAAGGCACAATTATTTTTTGATGACGGACATATATTTGGAGCCGGAGGAGAAGGTTTTGAACGATGGAACCTGGCATGCCCTTCTTCCTATATTATAGAAGGCTTAAACCGCTTGAAATCAGCTTTAAAAATGAAAGACGAAAAATAGAGGAAAGAGGAGGAACTAAAAATGAAAGTAACTAAAATAGATGTTATGCTTCTTAAGCCAAGAAAAGAAATGAAACCCATGGATGAAAGCAATGGTATGGACTGGAATAACATCCCTTGGCGCCCGGTTGTATGCCGTGTCTACACAGATGAGGGTATTTATGGTGACGGCGAGGCGGCAATGGCTTATGGAGTTGGAGCTCCCGGAGCGTTTGGTATGTTACAGGATTTTGCCAAACTTCTTATCGGTAAGGATCCTCTTAAAAACGAGAAGCTTTGGGAAGATATGTACAAAACAACCTTCTGGGGACAGAATGGCGGACCGGCCGTATTTGCAGCAATGTCTGCACTTGACATCGCATTATGGGATATCAAGGGCAAAGCGTTTAATGTGCCGGTGCATGTACTTTTAGGAGGAAAACGCAGGGATAGTTTGCGTACCTATGCAAGCCAGCTTCAGTTTGGCTGGTATGATGAGATTAAGCCTGCATATTCTACAGAGGATTATGTGGCTGCAGCAAAACAGGCTGTGAGTGAAGGATATGATGCAATCAAGGTGGATTTCTTTGTCTATGATAAAAACGGAGCTTCTTTTTCTGATGAAGAGCGGACTGGCCTGCTTGCCCCGGCTTATGTGGATTTAGTGGAAGAACGGGTAAGTGCAGTACGGGAAGCAGTTGGACCCAATGTGGATATTATTATGGAAAATCATTCATTTTTGGATGCCCAGTCTGCGATTCAGATTGGCAGGAGAATGGAGAAATACAACATCTTTTGTTTTGAAGAACCAAATACTCCTACACCAAAAACCACGAAGTATATCAGTCAGAAGATGAATATTCCCATTGCCAGCGGTGAGCGGATTTATTCCCGTTGGCAGTATGCCCCCTACTTTGAGGACCAGTCAATCCAGCTGATTCAGCCGGATATCGGTACCTGCGGGGGAATTACAGAAATCAAGAAAATTGCAGATATGGCTCATGTTTATGATGTGGGTGTCCAGGTTCATGTATGTGCAAGCCCTCTATGTACGGCTGCAGCTCTTCATGTGGAAGCGGTTATTCCGAACTTTGTCATTCACGAGCATCATGTTTTCAATATCCAGTCATTTAACAGGGAACTGTGTGTCCATGACTACCAGCCGGTTAACGGCAAGTATCAGATTCCGGATTTGCCGGGAATCGGCAATGAATTATCTGAGTATGCGCTTACTCACTGTGACAAGGTGACTATTCAGTAATGTGGATACTATGAGAGCAAAGAGAAGGCTTTTCGGGCGGTTCGCGAAGAGCCTTCCTTTGCTGGCCCGGGTGGGAAGAATTTGTTTATGCATTTCTGATGATGAAGGAGCTGCTTAGTCAGTATATTAGAATCGTTCTCAAGGATCGGCTGGACTATTGGGAACAGATTCCTCTTTGCGGCAATGGGCTTATGTGACGGACAGCATATTATAAAGTTTTAATAATCGGATATCATCCTTTGAAACTTTTAACTGCCGGATCAGCTCCGCATCTTCTTTTAAACGGTATTTTGAAAATAACATTTTTATTGCAATGGGCATCATCGGACGGGAAGAGATGCCGTTAAATAATCCCCATTTAGTATCCGAGTCAAGGTAAGAGGCGAGAATATGTGCTCCTGCCTTTTCCATTGGGGAATCCTGATTGGTCAATATAATATTTGTCAGCGCATCATAATGTTCCATATATCCCCAGTATTTGGTTTCACAATTCTGATAGGTCTCATAGTTCTTAAAGTTCATATACATCATGATTTTATATTCATTTTCTTCTGTTTCTGATAAAACATCAAAGACACACCGGATAAGCTGATTGCAGCGGCCATCAAATAAGTAAGAATAAAATTGGGAAGCCCCATGAAAAAAAATAGGGCTGTTATTCCTGGGGGCTATGCTGGTTCGGCTTGGGCGGCAGTATAATAGCTGCTCCACATGAATCTGAAGGGCATCGGCAATCTCATATAAAGTGATGATATCAATGGCAATCTCACCTTTTTCATATTTTGATATGGTAGATTTTCCTTTGCATATTATTTGTGATAATTCCTCCAGAGTCATACTTCTCATTTTACGGAAGTTCCGTATCCGTTTGCCAATTTCAGTATTTACTTCTGACATCATAATGATTCCCTCCCTGCTATCAGCAGTTTCCTATAAATAGAAAAAAATGTGAATTTTGCAGTATATTTCTGGTTGTCTGTCCATTCTATCATAAAATCTATGTTTTTTCCAGTGAGAAGAGAGAAATAAGTGAAAAAGTTTCATGTAAAGAAATATTATAAACTTTGACGTGTTAATAATTGACTGTTAGAATGTAAAAAAGTAATAAATAGTGCACAATAAAAAAGAAGAAAATAATTTAAATTATATTAGTTTGACGGAAACATTGATAAAACATACACGAACAATAGGAATACTGACAAGTATTTCTCCTGAAGTTTTTACATAAGTGAAATACTGACTTTTATAGATGATGAAACATGTCTTCTCAGGAAAAGGAATGAAGAAATTATAAACATTATATCAGTCCGGTAATCCTGGGAAAAAAGAGGCCAATGGCTTGAAGATTTAATGATTGTTTTAAGTAGAGAAAACTGTCGCTGTTCTTTGCTCATAAAGCTGAACTATTGCCGGAAGGAGGGAATATGCTTATTAAAAACTCAGATTGTTTTGTTTGTATCAAAGAATATTGGAAGAAGTATTAAAGCGGATTTGTAAAGCGGCAGAATAAATATATCATAATGGAGAGGTAAAGTATGAACAAAATCGATTTAATGAAACTTGCGGCAGAATATCAGGAATACATGGTCAGAATGAGGAGAGAATTTCATCAGCATCCTGAGATTTCAGGAAAGGAAAATCATACCAGAGAAGTTTTGATCAGGGAAATCGAAAAATTAAATGTTCCGTTCCGGCTTCTGCCAGGTACAGGGATCATTGCCATCATTAAAGGAGAAAAGCCAGGCAAGCACCGGGTAATTCGGGCGGATATTGATGGACTGCCTGTTCAGGAAGAAAGCAGTAACCTGAAACAGAAAAAGGCATGTGTATCTTCTGTCGAGGGAGTTTCACACAGCTGTGGACATGACGCTCATATGGCAATGCTTTTAGGTACAATGCATGTACTGGTGAATATTCAGAAGGAAGTAAAAGGGACTGTATATTGCTGCTTTGAAGAAGGGGAAGAGACCAATTGCGGAATCGATGCCATGCTATCTGCTTTGGCAGAATATCCGGTGGATGAGTGCTTTGCTCTGCACGTATATAATGGCCTGTCAGCCGGAAAAATCAATGTGTCTCCCGGACCGAGAATGGCAGGTACTGTGGGAGTTGGATTTTATGTATGCGGAAAGGCCGGACATGGTTCCAGACCGGATCAGGCCGCTAATCCCATTGTTCCGGCTGCACATATCATAACTCAGATTGACTCAGCGTTTGTCAATCAAATGAATGCAGAAGAAACCGTTACCCTTGGGCTTTCTGTTTTTCAGGCAGGAGAAGCAACAAATGTGATTCCGGAGCGGGCATTTATCGGCGGGACCGCAAGATTTTTTAACAAAGAAGAGGGGGAAAAGGCATTCCATATTATAAATACGATCGCTGAAAATACGGCAGTCTGCCACAAATGTACCGTTGAGTTTGCAGACAGAAATCAGATCAGTCTGATGCCGGTTATAAATGATGAGAAGATCACCTTAAAGATAGAAGAAAAACTCCGTGAATTATGCGGAGATACATATCTGGCGGAGTGTCCCAAATGGTATGCATCGGAATGCTATTCGAAATATTTAGAAAAGTATCCGGGAGCACTTGGATTTTTGGGAATTCAAAACGAAGAGTTTGGAATTGGTGCGGCACACCATAATGGAAAGTTTGATGTAGACGAATCGGTATTTCCGTTAGGAGTATGCGCTGAGGTCGGATTTATACTAAGTGAATAAAGGGGACATAAAAATGGAGAAAAAAAAGAAATTTCGTATGCCGCATCTGCTCTGGATTATGACGGGAATTATTTTTCTGTTTTGTATTGCTACATATTTGATTCCAGCCGGTACATTTGCCACAGATGCGGCAGGGACAATTCTGGGAACAGAGTTTAGCTATCTTGGACATCAGACACCGGTCAATCCATGGCAGGCACTGATGAAAGTCAAGGATGGACTGGTAGGAGCGTCAACAATTATTTTTGTTGTAATGGTTTCCGGAGCAACCATCAATGTGGTTTTAGAAACAGGAGCAATTGATGACTTCATGAACTGGGCAGTATATAAACTGAAAGATAAAGGTACAAATATCCTGATCGTTCTGATGATGGTATTGATGGCGTACCTGGGGGGCTTCGGCGGTACGGATGCGTTGATTGCGGTCGTTCCTATTGGAACCATGTTTGCTAAAAAGTTGAAACTTGATCCAATATGCGCACTTGGAGTAACAACATTTGCGGCACTGGTTGGATTTGGTACAGGACCTGCACAACAGGCAACAACGCAGATGTTAATGGGAACAATTCCTTATTCGGCATTTTTTACCAGGCTGCTGATTATGAACTTCTTCTTATTGGTTGCGGTCCTTATGGTTTTGAACTATGTAAAAAAGATTACAAAAGATCCGGAAACCTCCCTTATGTATGATGCAGGCTGGAGACCGGATCAGCAGGAAAGAAGTGCAGATGAAAATTCAGTGATAAAAAAGGTAAACATGAGCTGGAGAAAAATAGCTGTTCTTGCTGTTTTCTTTACACAATATTTAATCATTGTTATGTATTCCCTTTTAGGAGGAGATTCGTCCCAGTTATTCAATTTTATGATAGCTATTATGCTGTGTACCATGATACTGGTAGGAATTTTCGGAGGAATGAGCCCGGATAAATTAGGGGGCAGTTTTGCGAAAGGACTGGGCTCCATGGCATTTGTCGGCTTTGTCATAGGGTTAGCTAAAGTAATATCCCTGGTTTTAGGAGATGGAAATATCATTCATACAATTGTCTATGTGCTGACAAAACCATTGATGAATCTGCCCAGAGCAGTTGCAAGCGTAGGTTTAACGATCATTGTTTCAATTATTAATCCAATTATTCCTTCCGCAACATCGAAAGCAGCGATTCTGGTGCCGATTATGAAGCCGGTGGCGGAGGCCCTTGGCTTACAGCTTAATCTGGCAGTTGTGGCTTATCAGATGGGTGACAGTTTTACAAATTTGATTTCTCCGCTGCTTGGCTGGATGGTTGGTTCCTGTGTCATGGCAAATGTGCCGTTTGAAAAGTGGATTAAGTGGGTTTTCCCAAAAGTGCTATTATTTATTTTGCTTGCATGTGTCATTATTTTCCTGCTAACCGTGACGGGGTGGTCTGGGGTATATTAAAAATACCGTGCAACTAAAAATAGACGTTGTTTGTGTTGAGGTAAAAAAGTAATAGAAAAAGATATGAATTTAGCAGTACTTTTCTGATTAACCGATAATGGGATTATAAATCCTATATTTTTTCCAGTGAGAAGAAAAAACAAGTAAAAGAGTTTCTTCTTACGAAACATTATCTGCTTTGACGTATCCGCACGTCGCTGATAGAATGTAGAAGAAGTAAGAAATGATGTATAAAAGGATAGCAAAGGAGAGTGCAAAGTGTACAATTTTGACGAAGTAATTGACAGGAGAAACACGAATTCCCTAAATACTGACGGATTTCGTTCCTACATCTTTCATGCAGATGAAACAATGACTTTTCCCTACAAGGATGAAGAATTTATCCGCATGTGGGTAGCAGATATGGAGTTTGCCACACCGGAAGTGATCATCGATGCAATGAGAGAGCGTCTGGATCAGCGTATTTTTGGATATACAAGAGTTTTTTCAAATGATTATTATGAGGCAGTTTCAAGTTGGTGTAAGAGACGCTACGATTGGGATTTTAAAAAGGAGGAGCTGGTAACCTCCAATGGCATCATACCCGCTTTGTATGAATTAGTGGACTACATATGCAAGCCGGATGAAAAAGTTTTATTTTCTACTCCTTCCTACGCTTATTTCAAATATGCGGCCGACTATAATAACCGGGAATATGTTTGCTCTGATTTAGCAGATAATAATGGCCGCTACACAATGGATTTTGATGATTTTGAAAAGAAGGCGGCCGATGAAAAAACAACGCTCTTTATTTTCTGTAATCCCCATAATCCCACTGGCCGGGTATGGACGGAGGAGGAGTTAAAGAGGCTGGCTGCTATTATTGAGAAATATGGCTTATGGGTAATTTCTGATGAAATACATTGTGATTTAACAAGGCAGAATCAGAAACATATTCCGCTGGGGAAGATCATGCCGGATTACAAGAAGTTAATTACCTGCATGGCACCCAGTAAAACTTTTAACCTGGCAGGTATGATGATTTCCAATATCATGATACGGGATGAAGCATTAAGGGAAATCTGGTTCAGCAGACATTATAACTTTGATAACCCACTGAGTGTTGCAGCTTCGCAGGCAGCTTATGAGAGGGGAGAGCCATGGCTGAAGGAACTATGCGCCTATTTGGATAAAAACTTTGAGTTTACAAAGGCTTATCTGGCTGATCATCTGCCAAAAGCTGTTTTTTCGATATCAGAGGCAACCTATCTTGCCTGGGTCAACTTAAAGGAATACTTTAACAAAGATGAAGAACTTCCCATGTTCTTTGCTTATGAGGCCGGAGTTCTGCTGGAAGGGGGGAATATGTTTGTTCAGAATTCGGACCGCTATATTCGATTGAATCTTGCGTGTCCCAGGGCAGTTTTGGAAGAAGGATTAAGAAGAATCTGCAAAGCAGTAAATGAAAAATCAAATAATCGATAATACGATAACAGGAGAAGATGGAGGGGCTTATGAACGAGAAGAGGAGCGAGAAAAGTTATAAAGCTTTAGCACTTTTACCATTAATTATCTTTTTAGTTCTATATGTGGGATGTGGTGTGGTATTTACAATTTTGGGTGTAGAAAGTCCGTTTGGCAAGATGCCGCGTTATGTGGCGGTATTGGCTGCAATCATAACCATTGTCCTTTACTGGATCATGAGCTCAAAGTCCGGAAGCGGGGCTGCTATAGAAGCGCTGGATTACAGTATATTAGAGGTATTACCCTATGTAACCGTTTTAGTCACTGCAATCGCAGGCCTGGATGTAGTGCTTGTTTTGCTGATCGGCATATTAATGTCCGGCGTGATCGGTATTGCAACCGGCAGCATAGGATTTTTGAATGGCTGGTCCAGACGATGTTGGAAAAGATAAAAAGCAGAAAAAGCTGTGAGTATTTTATCTCCTTAAAAAGATGCTGTTCTTGCAGGCCATAATAAAGTTCAGGAATCGTAGATTTTCGCTTGGTTAACAGGAGATGACAGCAAAAAGTCTCTAAACGGAGTTCTTTTAAGATAGAAGTATTGTAACTGCAGAATAGATTATTACATAGAAAGGTGGATGATTATGAAAGTAGTTGTTATAGGAAGTCATTTGTGCCCGGATACTCTTTTTGCATTAAATCAATTAAAAGGAAAAAATATTGAAGTAGATTTTCAGAATTTATCAGCCAGTTTTCCGGCACTAAGGGCCTTTTTAAATGCCAGGGAAAGCGAAGCGGTCTATGCCCCGGTAAAAGCTGCCAATGGAATTGGAATCCCGTTTTTTGAGCTTGAGGATGGAACAAAAACGTTTGATTTAAATGTGGTACTGGGCAAAGCTTAAAAATAATAAGGGGGTTACTTTTCATGGATAAGCAGAAGTTTTTAGATGACTATGTTGTGGAACGCCGTGGAACTGATTGTTTTAAATGGGATGAGCTGGAATCCAGATATGGAGATAAAGATCTTATTTCTATGTGGGTGGCTGATATGGAGTTTAAAACATGTGACCAGGTTATAGATGCAATGATTAAACGTACCAGGCACGGTGTCTTTGGCTATTCGTGCGTGCCGGGAGAATATTATCAGGTGTTCTCTGATTGGATGGAAAGGCGGTACCGTTTTCCGCTGAAAAAAGAATGGGTTCGCTTTTCAACAGGCTGTGTGACAGGGATTGCCTGGATGGTTCATGCATTTACAAAACCTGGTGATGCCTGTTTAATTCTTACGCCGGTATATTATCCGTTTCACAATGTCGTCACAAACAACGGCAGAACACTGGTTACAGTTGACCTGGAATACGACAATGGGCATTTTTCCATGGATTACAAGGCAATTGAAAAAGCGATTGTGGAAAATAATGTAAAAATGTTTATCCAGTGTTCTCCTCATAATCCGGCAGGGCGTGTATGGAGTGAAGAGGAGTTGGAACAGGTTTTAGAAATATGCAAAAGGCATCAGGTGCTGGTTGTCAGTGATGAAATACACCAGGATATCACTTTAAAAGATCATGCATTCACGCCTGCCGCAGTAGCAAAAGAAGGTGCGTACAGAGATATGGTAATCACCTTATCCTCTGCTTCCAAGACCTTTAACCTGGCCGGCCTGCCTCATTCTCATATCATCATAACCAATGAATCTTTGATGGCAGTTTATGATAAGTTTGCAAGTGCATTAAACCGTACGGAGATCAATGTATTAGGCGTGGTTGCAACAATGGCGGCCTATGCCCATGGCGATGAATGGCTGGATCATGTGTTGGAAGTTATTGAGGATAACTACAGTTATTTAAAGCACACGTTAAATGATAAGGCGCCTGATATCACGGTATGTGATCTTGAAGGAACCTACCTGGTTCTTCTTGACCTTAGAAAATGCGTGGATCAGAATGGTGTAAAGGAATTTATTCAGGATAAATGCCGGCTTGCTGTTGATTATGGTGAGTGGTTTGGAAAAAATTTTAATGGTTTTGTCCGGCTGAACCTTGCAACAGACCCCGCATATGTTCGGCAGGCAGTGGATAATATTGTAAATCAGTTGAGTAATTGCAATTAGGATGGTATAGTAGATGAAAGCATGGTAGCACCAGTGTTGCCATGCTTTCATGAATTTTATTTTTAAGGGGATTTTTAATGGAAAAGAAAAACTTGGACTGGGAAAATATTGGTTTTGGATACAGGAAAACGGATAAACGTTATGTATCCGATTACAAAGGCGGAAGATGGGACAAAGGAATGCTGACCTCAGATGCCAATGTTGTTTTGAATGAATGTGCAGGTATTTTACAGTATTGTCAGGAAATCTTTGAGGGACTGAAAGCATATACGGCTAAGGATGGAAGTATTGTTACGTTCCGGCCTGACTTAAATGCAGAGCGTATGATGGATTCTGCAAGTGGAATGGAAATGCCGCCCTTTCCGAAAGAAAGGTTTTTGGAAGCGGTAGACCAGGTTGTAACAGCCAATGCATCCTGGGTACCTCCATACGGTACAGGCGCATCTCTTTATTTAAGGCCGTACATGTTTGCTACCGGACCGGTTATTGGTGTGAAACCTTCTGATGAATATCAGTTTCGCTTAATCTGCACCCCGGTTGGCCCTTATTTTAAGGGTGGTGCCCGGCCGCTGACCTTATGTGTCAGTGATTATGACAGAGCAGCGCCTCGAGGAACCGGGCATTTAAAAGCCGGATTAAACTACGCCATGAGTTTACATGCCTATGTAACGGCCCATGATGCCGGCTATGATGAGAACATGTTTTTAGACCCTGTTACACATACGTATGTAGAAGAAACGGGCGGTGCTAATTTCCTGTTTGTCACCAGGGATAATGAGATTGTAACTCCTAAATCCAATACCATATTGCCGTCAATTACAAGAAGATCCATGTTGTATGTTGCTGAGCATTATTTAGGACTGAAAGTAACGGAGCGCCCGGTACGTTTATCGGAACTTCCGGATTTTGCAGAATGCGGTTTGTGCGGTACTGCAGCAGTCATTTCTCCGGTAGGAAAAGTCATTGACCATGGAAAAGAAATATGTTTTGCCGGCGGTATGGAGAAAATGGGACCGGTTATTCAGCAGTTATATGATCTTTTAACCGGAATACAGCTGGGAACGGTGGAAGCACCGGACGGATGGATTCGAAAGATTATTGATAAAGATTCATTCTTCTGATGCCGGAATACCGGAGAAAAAAGATTGCCAGTCTGAACCAGTAGCCCTTTTACAGGAAATGAGGAAATAACCGGTGAATAAAAACCTTCAAACAGATCTCTGATCAGTTTGAAGGTTTTTTTAGGACAGCAATAAAAATAGAAACAATTTGAATGATGTAAGCCCGGACCGCCCATATTAAGACTCAGCGTTGATACAATGCTTGTAACGTTCGTCCGCTGACTCCCAGCTTACCACATGGAACCAGTCCTCTATGTATGCGGCCCGGTCATTGAACCGCTTCAAAAAATAGGCGTGCTCCCAGACATCGATGCCGGCAACAACACAAAGGCCATTTGAAATAGGAGTATTCTGGTTTGGTGTTGTTACGAAATTCAGCGCACCATTAGCATCCACCACCAGCCAAGCATAGCCGGATCCGAATACAGACAGGGCATATCGTTTGAATTCGTCAAAAAACTGTTCCACCGTTCCAAAGCTCTGCATAATGGCAGGGTACAGTATTTCGGCTTGGGTCCGTGTCATGGAATTGGTCATCCCGGCAAAATAAATGATATGGTTATAAACTCCGCCTCCATTGTTAATGATTCCCTGGCGGGCCGCCTCAGGAAGGCTTTCCGGATTTGAAAGCAGTTCCTCCAAAGACATATTTTGCAGTTCGGGATAGTTCCTTAGGATGGCGTTAAGATTTGCCACATACCGCTGCTGCAGCCTGTCATGGTGCAAGTACATGGTTTGGGTGTCTATGTAGGGTTCCAAGGCATCGTATGGATACGGCAGCGGCAGGTTTACAAAAGGATAATGTTCATTCATGTTATTGTCCTCGCTTTTAATTTGTATATGTATATTCAAAACTTAAGGATATATGATGGATAAGCAGGAGCTTGGATAGAAAACTATACTGGCTTTGTTATAGGTTTTGTTTATAACCAGGTCATAATAATATCTATTAACACTTGGCCGGGAAACAAGGTATAATACCAACTAAGAAGAGACGAAGTCAATAATCCGTATAACATCCAGGAGGAAATCCATATGGCTAAGAAGAGAAGATCTGAAAGAAATTTAAGATTTGAAACATTGCAATTACATGTTGGACAGGAGCAGGCGGATCCGGTTACCGATGCGAGAGCAGTTCCCATTTACCAGACCTCCTCCTATGTGTTCCATAACAGTGATCACGCTGCGGCGAGATTCAACTTATCAGACGCGGGCAATATCTATGGGAGGCTGACAAATCCTACCCAGGATGTTTTTGAACGCAGGATCGCAGCCTTGGAGGGCGGAGCTGCAGCCCTGGCAGTGGCCTCCGGTGCAGCCGCCGTTACCTATTCCATTGAAAATATCGCAAAAAACGGAGATCATATCGTAGCAGCCAAGAATATTTACGGCGGTACCTATAACCTGCTGGAGCATACCCTGCCGGAATACGGCATTGAAACCACCTTTGTGGATCCCTTTGATTACGAAGCCTTTGATAAGGCCATTCAGGAGAATACGAAGCTGGTATTCATTGAAACTCTGGGCAATCCCAATTCCGATGTGGTTGATATTGAAAAGCTGGCAGGAATCGCCCATGCACATAAAATTCCGTTAATTGTGGACAATACATTTGCAACTCCTTATCTGGTCAGGCCCATTGAATACGGAGCTGACATTGTGGTCCATTCCGCCACCAAGTTTATCGGAGGTCATGGAACCTCCATCGGCGGTGTCATCGTTGACAGCGGGAAATTTGATTGGGAAGCTTCCGGAAAATTTTCTTCCCTTACGGAGCCAAATCCAAGCTACCATGGGATCAGCTTTACCAAGGCAGTAGGTCCGGCGGCTTACGTAACCAAGATCCGCGCCATTTTACTAAGGGATACGGGAGCTGCCTTATCTCCTTTCCACGCATTTCTCTTCCTTCAGGGACTGGAAACCTTATCCCTGCGGGTGGAGCGCCACGTGGAAAATGCCCTGGAAGTGGCCCGGTATTTAAAGGACCATCCCCAGGTGGAAAGGGTGCACCATCCGTCTGTTTCTGAGGATCCTAAGCAGCAGGCATTATACGCCAAGTATTTCCCTAACGGCGGGGGCTCCATATTTACCTTTGAAATCAAGGGAGATGCCAGAAAGGCAAAGGATTTTATTGACCAGTTGGAATTATTCTCCCTGCTGGCAAACGTAGCAGATGTAAAATCCCTGGTCATTCATCCCGCGTCGACAACTCATTCCCAGATGACGGAAGAGGAATTGGAAGCGTCCGGGATCAAACCCAACACCATCCGGTTATCCATAGGAACCGAACATGCGGCTGATATCATAGAAGACTTGAACGAAGCATTTCAGGCGGTTCAGTAACCCGCCGGTTTCACAGAATCAATTAGGCTGTCATAGTTTCTATGGCAGCCCTTTGAGTGCTAAGTGCAGAAAAATATCTCTGCATCCGAAAGCAGGGTGGGCCCCGCCTAAAAAGCATGGGCAGAAATAGTGAAAGGAGAGAAATCATGACATTACAGCAGCTGCGTTATGCCATATGTATTGCAAATCAAAAGTCCATGAACAAGGCGGCTGCCGAGCTGTTCATCACACAGCCCAGCCTGTCAAGCACCATCCGGGACCTGGAAGAGGAGATCGGCCTTAAGCTGTTTCTGCGCTCAAACCGGGGAATCGTCATCACCCCGGAAGGAGAGGAATTCCTTGGATATGCCAGACAGATGCTGGAGCAGTACCGCCAGATGGAGGAACGGTTTGTAAAAAAGGAAAAGTTTAAAAAGAAATTCAGCGTATCCATGCAGCATTACACCTTTGCAGTCCAGGCTTTTATCCATATGGCAAAGGAATTCGGGATGGAGACTTTCGAATTCGCTGTCCACGAAACAAAAACCTATGAAGTCATTGAAAATGTGAGAAACCAGAAAAGCGAATTAGGGATCCTGTATTTAAATGATTTTAACCAGAAAGCCATTGAAAAGATCCTGAGTGATAGCGGACTGGAATTTGTGGAATTGTTCCAGTGCGGGATCTATGTGTTTCTGTGGAAGGGCAATCCCCTGGCTGAAAAAGATCTGATCGAATTTGAAGATTTGAAGAATTATCCCTGCCTGTCCTTTGAACAGGGAAACAACAATTCCTTTTACCTGGCAGAAGAGGTATTCAGCACCTATGAATATAAGCAGATCATAAAAGCCGATGACAGAGCCACCCTTTTAAATCTTATGGTGGGGTTAAACGGCTATACCTTGTGTTCCGGGATTATTTGTGAAGATTTAAACGGAAATGAATACAGGGCAATTCCTCTTAATACTGACGATAAGATGAGAATCGGCTATATAAAAAAGAAGAAAATGCCCTTGAGTATTCTTGGTGAAAAATATATAGCAGAATTGAAAAAGTACGAAAAAGAGGTGCTCTGATGAGCTAAATAAAATATTCAGGGGAATCAGGACGCCTGTCAAGAATGTCCTGTAAAGTAATGCCGTTTAAATAGTCCGCAATGACTTCAGACAGCCCCTGCCAGATGGGAAGAGTCAGACAATCTTCCTGCCTGGTACATGCGTTGGGATCATTGTCCATGCAGCTGACAGGGTTTAAGCTTCCCTCTGAGCTGAGCAAAATATCCCCGATGGTTATTTTGGAAGGATGCCTTGCAAGTTTATAACCTCCCATATGTCCCCGGTAGGTAGTGAGGAGATTGCTGCGGTTTAAAAAAGGAACGATCTGTTCCAGATATTTTTTGGAGATGTTCTGCCTTTCGGAAATATCCTTTAAAGCGATGAAATCATCGTTATAATGCTCGGCTAAATCAATCATCATCCGAAGGGAATAGCGGCCGCGAGTCGATATTTTCATAGTATACCACCTTACAAACAATTTTGTGTATCAATACCTATTTTACCATGGGTTGAATAGGTATTCAACCCATGAAATGAAATTCTTTTCCAATAGGAATAAATTATAACGGGTTATTGTTTTTTAGTAATAACGGTTGGAAGCATACCATTGGTATACTTATGGAAAGAATAAAAGCATGATTCCAGGAATGAGAAAGAGGGGAATGAATATGGAATACGGGATTTCTACAAAATGTTTATACGGCAATGGGGAAGGAGTTTCTACGGACAAGTCAGGAGCCATCAGCTTTCCTATTTACCAGACAGCTACCTTTGCTCATAAGGGAATCGGGGAAAGCACCGGCTATGATTACAGCCGGCTGCAGAATCCAACAAGAGAGCAGCTGGAAAAGGTGGTTGCCTCCCTGGAAAGCGGGGTGGATGCCCTGGCTTTTTCCAGCGGAATGGCAGCGATCACGGCTTTGATGGAACTGTTTCAGCCAGGGGATCACATCATTACCGACTGTGATCTATATGGCGGGAGCATTCGTTTATTTGATAATATCAGCAAAAAGAACGGAATTTTGATCAGCTCCGCGGACTGTTCCTGCGGGGACTCAACTGAATTTGAAAAGCTGGTGGGAGAAAACACAAAAGCCATATTTATCGAGACGCCCACCAATCCAATGATGAATGTCATAGACATTGAAAAGCTGGCGGAAATAGCGAAGAAAAATCATCTGCTTCTGATTGTGGACAATACCTTTTTGTCCCCTTATTTCCAAAATCCATTAAAGCTGGGAGCAGATATTGTGGTTCACAGCGGGACCAAATACCTGGGCGGTCATAACGATACCATTGCAGGCTTTCTGGTCACTTCTTCGGCAGAGATATCCGAAAAGCTGAGGTTTATTATAAAAACCGTAGGTTCTGGGCTGGCTCCCTTTGACAGCTGGCTTATATTAAGAGGGATTAAAACCCTTGCCCTCCGCATGGAGCGGGGAGAGAGTAATGCCAGAAGGCTTGTGGAGTGGCTGTATCAGGAAAAACAGGTCACAAAGGTATATTATCCCGGCCTTCCGGATCATCCCGGTTATGAGGTGAGCAAAAAACAGGCAAAAGGGTTTGGCTGCATGGTTACCTTTGAGGTGGAGACAAAAGAACTGGCCCACCGGATTTTAAAAGAGGTAAAGCTGATTCATTTTGCGGAAAGCTTAGGCGGTGTGGAAACGCTGATCACTTACCCCATTACCCAGACCCATGCCGATGTGCCGAAAGAAGTTCTGGCTGCAAACGGTGTCACCGACAGGATCTTAAGGTTATCGGTGGGAATTGAGGATGCAGAAGATTTGATAAAGGAATTGGAGCGAGTATTTTATGTGTAAGGAAACCATTGATTTTGATAAAGTGATTGACCGTAAAAATACAAACAGCATTAAGTATGATTTTGCCCTTCGGAGAGGAATGCCGGAAAACCTCTTGCCTTTGTGGGTGGCGGATATGGATTTCAGGGTATGCGAAAAGATCCTGGAAGCCCTTCATGAGCGGGTGGAGCACGGGATTTTCGGCTACAGTGAGGTTCAGGAGGAATATTTTGAGGCGGTTCGGGGGTGGATGGAAAAAAGGCATAACTGGAAGGTGGAAAGCAAATGGCTGGTCAAAACGCCGGGGGTTGTGTTTGCCTTAGCCATGGCGGTCCAGGCATTTACAGATCCCGGAGATGGAGTCCTGATCCAGCAGCCGGTATATTATCCCTTCAGTGAAGTGATTGAAGACAATGACAGGATCATTGTGGACAATACCCTGTATCTTGGAGAAGACGGAAAATATCACATTGATTTTGAGGACTTTGAGAGAAAAGCAGAGCAATATCATGTGAAGTTATTTTTATTATGCAATCCCCATAATCCGGTGGGAAGGGTCTGGACCCGGGAAGAGCTGGAACGATTGGGAGAGATCTGCATTCGCAGAGACATCATCGTGGTCAGCGATGAAATTCATCATGATTTTGTGTTACAGGGAAAACATCAGGTATTTGCCGATTTAAGCGAAGAACTGAAAAACAGGACCATTACCTGTACCGCTCCCAGTAAGACCTTTAATCTGGCAGGTTTACAGGTTTCCAATATATTTATTGCCAGCCAGCAGTTAAGAATGCGGTTTCGCAGACAGGTGGGAGCAGCCGGGTACAGCCAGCTGAATACCCTGGGATTAACCGCATGCGAGGCGGCATACCGCCACGGAGAAGAGTGGCATGACCAGCTTATGGAGTACTTAAAGGCAAACATTTCTTATGTGAAAGATTTTTTAAAGGAAAAAATACCAAAGGTCAGGCTCATTGAACCGGAAGGAACCTACCTTGTGTGGCTGGATTTCAAAGAATTGGGCCTTACGGAAAAGGAAAGGCAAGACTTAATCGTAAAGAAGGCAGGGCTTTGGCTGGACAGCGGCACCATGTTCGGCCCGGCTGGAAAGGGGTTTGAGAGGATCAACATCGCATGTCCCCGGTCAATTCTGAAGACGGCTATGGAGAACCTGGAACAGGCCGTAAAGGCATTATAAAAACAGCTGTGGCCGTGTATGGCGGTATAACTGCCCCATACCTGATCTGACTGCAGTATGATTAAAAAATAAAAAGGGTCATTTCAATCATCAGCTAATGATTGAAATGACCCTTTTATTCTTTCCTTCAGGATAAAATCTTAACGACCTTTTTTATTTTCCAAATGGAGAGTCTTCCCGGCGTACAAAAAATCCCTGATTGTGGCTGCAAACAGGGCAAACCTGAGGTGCACCAGTGCCTTTGTGAATATGACCGCAGTTAAGACAGATATATTCTGTGGGCGTATCGTTTTCAAATAGTTTGTTGTTCTGAACCAGCTGTGCATATTGAGCAAAACGCTGACTGTGTATTTGCTCAATCTCAGCGATCATATGAAAAGAGTGTGCGATATTGGAAAATCCCTCCTCTTTCGCCTTGTCGCCAAAGGATTTGTAAATCGTATCATGCTCGGCGGCTTCGTGCTTGGCGGCAAGCTGCAAAAGCTCCAGAATATTGTAGGAATTGTCAATGGGATAGTTGGCGCTTATGGAGATTTCCTGCCCATGAAACTCTCTTAAGTGATTATAAAATATCTCAGCATGTTCCTTTTCCTGGTTTCCCGTATAATGGAAAAGCCAGTATAAAACCTGAAGATTTTGGTTTTTAGCCTGGGATGCAGCAAATTCGTAACGCCGCCAAGCCTGACATTCTCCTGCAAAAGCTCTTAAAAGGTTCTCTTTTGTAACGCTATCTTTCAGTGTGACCATTTTTGGTTCCTCCTAATATTGTTTCCTATTAGTGTTGCCAGATTTTTCAAGATTTATAAGAAAAAATGAAACATATGGCAAATCCCCGCAACACATCAAAAGGTCATGGTCTGCATAAATGGAAGCGCCATCCCTATTACGGAAACAATCATACAAACAGTTTCAGCCGTTCAATAAAAATATTGCAAAAAGGTATTGACACATTTCTCTTCGTGTATTAATATAATTATAACATATAAACCTATTAAACATATAGGTAATGAAGAAGGTGCTCATATGAAAGTGAACAAGATAGCAATGAACCATGAATTTTTTCATAACAGATGCTGTTGCCAGGCTGTGTGCATGAATAATGATACAGTTTTGTTGTAATGCTTATTATGATGCCTGACAGCTTAGGATATGAGTAACCTTCATATTACAAGCAGAACAAAGGAGCAGGTGCCATAATTGGCGGCTGCCTTTTTATATTAATCAAACTAATAAATATCATATAAAACGGAGGTAAAGAATATGGGAACAATTAAAGAAAGTGCAGTGGAGCTCATCGGTGGAACACCGGTACTTAAATTAAACAGATACAGTGCAAAGGAAGGGATCCAGGGCGTCACCCTTTTGGCTAAGCTGGAATACTTAAATCCCGCCGGTTCCGTAAAAGACAGAATTGCCCTTGCCATGATCGAGGATGCGGAAGAAAAAGGGATATTAAAACCCGGAGCAACCATTATTGAGCCAACATCCGGAAATACGGGAATTGGCCTGGCAGCTGTTGCTGCAGCCAAGGGTTATAGAACCATTCTGACACTCCCTGACACCATGAGCGTGGAGCGGAGAAATTTATTAAAAGCTTACGGCGCAGAGCTGGAATTGACCGAGGGAGCAAAGGGCATGAAGGGTGCCATTGAAAAAGCAGAGGAGCTGAAAGCCAGCATACCCGGTTCCATTATCCTTGGACAGTTTGTAAACCCTGCCAATCCAAAGGTGCATAAGGAAACTACCGGTCCGGAGGTTTGGGAGCAGACAGACGGGGCTGTGGATATTTTTGTTGCCGGCGTAGGCACTGGCGGAACCATCACAGGTGTGGGAGAATATTTAAAAGCAAAGAAACCTGGAGTCAGGATCGTAGCCGTAGAACCGGCAAGCAGCCCGGTGCTTTCCGGAGGCAAACCAGGTCCTCACAAGATCCAGGGAATCGGCGCAGGCTTTGTTCCCGAAGTGCTGGACACCGGAATTTACGATGAAATAATTACCATTGAAAACGAGGATGCATTTAAGGAAGGAAAGGCATTTGCAGTATCAGAAGGAATTCTGGTGGGAATCTCCTCAGGAGCTGCATTAAAGGCAGCAAAGCTTCTGGCAGAAAGGCCGGAAAACAAGGGAAAGACAATTGTGGTTCTGCTTCCGGATTCCGGTGACAGATACCTGTCCACTCCTTTATTCTCATAAAAGAAGGAGCCAGAACCAGCCTTGCCTGACCTTGGACTGCCCACAGAGTCAGATTTTTGCAGAAAAATGCAGGGTATCTGACCCGGTTAAAACTTTTCATGAAACAAAATGACTGGTGGTTCAGAAAACAGCTGGTTATAAGATAATCTTATTGCCAGCTGTATTTTTAATCTATTATACAAAAACCTATAGGAATGGTAAGATATCAATGAAAAGAAACAGGAATAAAGGGAAAGGAGTTAAACATGTTTAAGATAAATGGAAAGATGGAACCAATGTGTTGTTGCTGTAATTGGGTAAGGAACGGTCATTTCGCCAGTGTCTTGAAACCTGGAACTCCTGTGCATGCCGTTTATGCATAGAAGGGCGGGTGTCAGAGGACATCTGCTTTTTTTGTACTCAAATTTAGGAAAGAAGGAAGAAAATATGGCGGTAGAAGAGAAATTCGGAAAGGTTGCAACCACGGAAGATACCCACGAAGTATCCGAAACCGGCGCCTTTGTAAGGCAGGATAATCATTTTGTCACTCCCTTTGGTAAGGGGGAGGGAGAGCTTCCTGTGGAAGCAGGGCGGTACCGGCTCATTTGGACGCCTCTTTGCCCATGGGCCACAAGACAGATCATAGCCCTTAAGCTTTTAGGGCTGGAAGATGTGATCAGCGTCGGCAGGGTAAGCCCCGTAAGAACTGAGAAGGGCTGGGAATTTTCCCTTGATGAGGGCGGAGTGGACCCGGTTCTTAAAATCCGTTATCTTCCGGAAATCTACGCAGCCACGGACCCGGAATATGAGGGAAGGGCAACCGTTCCGACTGTGGTGGATTTAAAGACCGGGAAAGTGGTTAACAACGATTATCATCGTTTGACAAATTACTGGGAAACGGAGTGGAAGCCATTTCATAAGCCGGGAGCACCGGATCTGTATCCTGAGGATTTGAGGAAAGAGATTGATGAGCTTAATGTGATCTTATTCCATGAAGTGAACAACGGAGTCTATAAGGCCGGATTTGCCCAGTCCCAGAAAGAATATGAAGCTGCCTATGATGTGCTGTTCCAAAGGCTTGACTGGCTGGAAGAGCGGCTTTCAAAGGGAAGATACTTATTTGGAGACCGGCTCACTGATTCTGATATCCGGTTGTACGTAACCCTTGCCAGGTTTGACGTTGCTTATTATTTCAGCCACAAAACAAACAGGAACCGCATTGCAGATTTTGATAATCTGTGGAATTATGCAAAGGATTTATACACGATTCCGGCATTTAAAGAGGCCACGGATTTTGACGCCATCAAAAGGGGATATCTCTTAGGAAGCCATGGACATAACCCATATAACATCCTTCCCCTGGGACCGGATGTATCCATTTGGGATGAATCCAATAACAGGGACGAAAAATTTGGAAAAAGAAAAACGGAGGATTGATAAGGGAAGTGAAAATTCAAAAGTTCCATTGGCTTTAAAGTATTAAATAGGAAAGGTTGAACCGTTCATGTCACATTCTACGTTTTATCATCAGATTACAGAAACCTTCCATTGGTTTCACCAAAATCCCGAGCTCTCGTTTGAAGAATACGAGACAACCGGCCGGATTCGTGAGTTTCTGGAACATCGTAAAGTACATATCCTGGATCTGGATTTAAAAACAGGATTGGTTGCAGAAATTCAAGGCGCAAATGACGGCCCTGTAATCGCCCTGCGCTGCGATATCGACGCCCTGCCCGTACAGGAAGAAACCGGATTACCCTATGCCTCTGCCATAACCGGGAAAATGCATGCCTGCGGCCACGACTTTCACACCACAGTTATGCTGTATGTGGCAAAAAAACTGCAGGAACAGCGGGAGCATTTTCAGGGAAAGGTAAAGATCCTCTTTCAACCGGCCTCACAAATAGTAACCCTTGCCCAAAGCATTGTCAGCCGCAATATTGATCCCTTTTCCCAGGGACTGCTCAGCATAACCCGGATTACAGCCGGAAATACATGGAATGTAATTCCCCAGACAGCAGAACTGGAAGGAACCATACGGACCATGGGCAGACATAACCGCCGGTTAATGGAAGAACGTTTTCGCTCCCTGGTTCAGCACATTGCTTTATCACAGGGGGCAGCAGCAGAAATCCATTGGCTTGCAGGGCCTCCTGCCACAAACAACGCCCCGTGCTTTGCGCCTGTGGCTGCTGCTGTTGCAAAGGACCAGGGGTTATGGGTTAAGACCTCCTCCCCATCTCTTGGCGGAGAAGACTTTGCCTTTTATCAGGAAAAGGTCCCGGGTTTTTTCATTCGTATCGGTACGGGTGATTCCTACCCTAATCATCATCCCAAGTTTCAAATTGACACCAATGCATTGACACCTGCAGTTGATTATTTTGCAGCTCTGGCTGTAAAAACTCTTTCTGCCATAAAAAGCGGTGAATTGATCCCTGTGCAGGAGGAGGCAGACAATGATTGAAATTCAAAACGTAAGTAAGCGGTTTGATTCTGTTTCCGGCGAAGTTCATGCCTTGCGGCAGGTCAGTCTTTCAGTTGAAAAAGGTGACATTTTCGGAGTGGTGGGATTCAGCGGAGCAGGTAAATCAACCCTGGTACGGCTGGTAAACTTATTGGAGCGTCCGTCAGAAGGGCGGGTGCTGGTTGACGGCACAGACATTACCACCCTGTCAAATCAGGACTTACGCAAGCTGAGAAAAAACATTGGCATGATTTTTCAGCAATTTAATCTGCTGCAGTCCAAATCTGTTTTTCAGAATATAGCAGCGCCCCTGATATTAAACAAAGTGCCGAAAAAAGAAATCGAAAGACGGGTAAAGGAACTTTTGCAGTTTGTAGAGCTTGAAGATAAGATTCACACCAATGTGTCAAGGCTTTCAGGCGGCCAAAAGCAAAGGGTGGGCATAGCCCGGGCCCTTGCCACAAATCCCAGCATCCTGCTTTGCGACGAGGCCACAAGCGCTTTGGATCCAAAGACAACTGACTCTATTTTAGAGCTTTTGAAAAAAATCAACAGAGAGTTAAACGTCACAATTCTCCTGATTACCCACGAAATGAACGTCATTTGCAATGTGTGCAACAAGGTTGCGGTTATGGATGGAGGAAGAGTGCTGGAGCAGGGGACCGTACTTGAAGTATTCGGCAATCCCCAGCATAAAATCACAAAGAGTTTTGTAAAAACCGTGATTAACGACAGCATACCAAAAAGCCTTGCCCTGGAAATTCTCAATGATCAGAGGGAAAACCGGATCTTCCGCCTGCGCTTTCAGGGAAATACTGCCGGAAAACCGCTGCTGTACCGCATAAGTGCAGAATATCACATGGAAAACAGCATTTTGTTTGCAACGGTTTGTGAGCTTCAGGGGATCGTGTTCAGCGTCATGATTGTGCAGGTGTTCGGTTCAAGGGAAAAGGTTGATGAGGTGCAGAAGTTTATTGAAGATTCCGGAGTTTATGTTGAAGTCTTAACCTTAAACCGGGGACAGGAGGATCACAATGATTGAACAATATTTAGGAATCACGGGCGAACAGATGGCAATTGCCGCAGGTCAGACCCTTTATATGCTGTTCTGGGGTCTGCTGCTTGGGTCACTCCTTGGCATTCCCCTTGGTATCCTGCTTACCATTACGCGTAAGGGAGGCATTTTGCAAAACACAGCAGTCTATAACCTGATCAATTATACCATCAACATCGTGCGTTCCGTTCCCTATATTATTCTGCTGGTGGCAATTATGCCCTTAACAAAAATCATAGTCGGCACCCGTATCGGAACTCAGGCTGCCCTGGTTTCCCTGGTGTTTTATATAACGCCTTTTCTTTCCCGGTTAGTGGAAAGCTCTTTACTTGAAGTTGACAGGGGAATCATTGAGGCGGCAGAAGCAATGGGAGCCACTCCCATGCAGGTGATCTGGCACTTTTTACTTCCCGAAGCAATGGGCTCCCTGATTCTGTCCCTGACCACAGGTACCATTGGCCTTCTTGGCGCAACCGCCATGGCAGGAGCCATTGGCGGAGGCGGTGTGGGAAATCTGGCATTAACCTATGGTTATCAGCAGTTTAACACCCCCTTGATGGTTGCAACCGTAATCGTGCTGATTGTATTTGTTCAGCTGATTCAAGGATTTGGAAATTATTTGTCAAAACGTGTGAGAACACGTAAATAAAGGAGGAACCTAATTATGAAAAAACTTGGATTATCTATTATCGCTGCCTTACTTGCCGTGGCTGTTGCAGGCTGCTCAGCCAATACCGGAAGCAAGGTGGGCCAGGACAAAAAAACATTGAAATACGGCAAGGCTGCAGGACCGTATACCGTTTTGTTTGAAGAGGCAGTAAAGCCTATTTTGGAAAAACAGGGATATAAGCTGGAAGTGGTGGATTTTTCCGATCTTTTACAAAACGACACAGCTTTAAATGAAGGGGAAATTGACTTTAATGTGGAGCAGCACACTGCCTATGCCGATAATTTCAATAAAAACCAAAACGGAAACCTTGTTCCAATCTCTCCAATCCCCACCGTTCCTGCCGGACTGTTTTCCGCAACGCATACCTCTTTGGATGCCATAGCCGATGGTGCGGTTGTAGCAGTACCAAACGATGCATCCAATACGGCAAGAGCTTATGCACTGTTGCAAAAGGCCGGCTGGATTAAGCTCAACCCGGAGGTTCCCTTAGAAAAGGTGAAACAATCCGATGTTGTGGAAAACAAGTACAACATCAAATTTGTGGAAATGGATTCGCTGAACATTCCGCCTGCTTTGGATGATTTTGACTTTGCAGTTATTACAGGAAGCATTGTTTATAATGCAGGCATCGACCCTTCCACTGCCATTTTACAGGAAGATATTCTGGATCACTTGATTTTACAGGTGGTTGTAAAGGAAGAGAACAAGGACACAAAATGGGCAAAGGACATTGCGGCAGCTTATCATTCTGACGAATTTAAAGAGTATATAAAAAAGAACAACACAGGCTTGTGGTTCGTTCCACAGGAATTGCAATAAAACAGGAAGGAAAAATATTGAACTGACAGACAATGTTTTTGGAAATTCCCATAATCAGGGGAAAGAGAGGAGAAATAATTATGAAGAAGAATATTACAGGCAAATCAATTGCAGGGGTACTTGCGGCAGTGGCCGTATTGGGAGCCCTGACCGGATGCAAGAGCAGCACCGCGGCACCAGCTCCGGAAACAGCCGGTGAAACAACAAAAACGGAAAGTACGGCGGAGCCGTCAAAACAGGAAGAGAGCAGCGAAGCCGCTAAAACAGCGGAACAGGTGGTGATTCATGCGGCAACCGGCGGTTCACCAAAGCCCTTTACCTTTGTGGACAGCAGCAACCAGCTGACCGGTCACAACATTGAGCTGATCAAAGCTGTTTTTGACCGGCTTCCCCAATATAAGCTTGAGATCGAAGTGACCGATTTCCCGTCTATTTTTGCAGGCCTGGATTCAGACCGGTACCAGATCGGTGTGAACAATTTTGCAAAAAATGAAAAACGAAAAGAAAAGTATTTATTCACTGATCCCATCTTTGCTAATGAATACGTTGCTATTTTTGCAAAGGACAATGACAAGGCGGCAGGAATTGAGACATGGGCCGACCTTGCAGGCTTAAAGACCATTTCCCAGGCAGGGATCAATATTACCACTGCCCTGGAAAACTATAATACAGCCAATCCCCAGAATCCCATTGTCATTGAATACAGCGATGAGGACCTTGTATTGCAGATTCAGGATGTGGAAGCCGGAAAGTATGATTTCGTGTTAATGGATAAACCCATGTTTGAGTATTATCAGAGAGAATTTAATTTCAATGTGGAGGGAGTGTCCATCAGCAACACCCTTGCAAAGGATTTAATGGAAGAACCCTTCAGCTATCTGATTGTCAGCAAGGAAAATGAAACCCTGGTAGAGGATATTAACAAGGCGCTGAAAGAAGTGATTGAAGACGGAACCTCCAAGGAAATCAACTTAAAATGGTTTGGATCCGATTATTCCCCATCTTATTAATAAAACCGGAGGAACAAGATGAGCAAAATATTTGACTGGAAGCTGGTGTTTACGGAAATTCCTGCATTGCTGAAATACCTGCCCGTAACGCTGCAGTTAACGGCAATTGCCCTTATGATCGGTTGGGTGGCAGGGCTTTTGATCGCCATAGTAAAAATTCACAATATCCCGGTCCTGCGGCAATTATGTACCTTATTTGTTTCGGTGGTACGGGGAACCCCGATTATTGTCCAGCTGTATCTTACGTACTTTGGAATTCCTATCGCTTTAAAATATTATAACTACTACAATGGAACTTCCTATAACGTAAATGCAATACCGCCAATTATTTTTGCGATTGTAGCTTTAGGGCTTAATCAATCTGCCTTTGATTCGGAAACCATACGGGCGGCCATACAATCCGTGGAAAAAGGGCAGGTTGAGGCTGCCAAGGCTCTTGGAATGACCGGGTTCCAGATATTTTGCAGGGTATTGTTCCCCCAGGCAGTGACCGTGGCCCTTCCCTCCCTGGGAAACTCCCTCATCAGTCTGGTAAAGGGAACCTCTCTTGCATTTACCTGCTCTGTGGTTGAAATTACGGCCCAGGGCAAGATCCTGGCAGGAAACAGCTACCGGTATTTTGAGGTTTACTGCTCTTTGGCCATTATCTACTGGGCATTGACAATTATCATTGAACGGCTGTTTGTATACATTGAGAAAAAGATGAGCGTGCCGGAAAACGTTGCACCGGAAACGTCCTCCAGCAATGCTGCTGCACCTGGTAAAACGGGGAGAGCCCTGTCAAACGGGGCTGGCAGGAACAGGGAAAGGAGACAAAAGTATGAACGTTATTGAAATTCAGGGATTAAGTAAAAGATTCGGCGATAACGTGGTACTGAATAAGGTTGACTTAGCGATCAACAAAGGTGATGTAGTGGCCATCATCGGTCCCTCAGGAACCGGTAAGTCCACACTGCTCCGTTCCATTAACCTGCTTGAAAAACCGGAAAAAGGAACCATTAAAATAAACGATCAGGTAATTGACCTTACCACAAAATCAGCCAGGGAAAAGCTGGAATTGCGGAAGAATACGGAAATGGTATTCCAGCAGTTTAATCTTTTCAAGAACAGGACCGCCTTGGAAAATGTGATGGAAGGGCTGATAGTTGTAAAAAAGCTGAAGAAAAGCGAAGCCAGAACCATTGCGGAAAAGCATTTGCAAAAGGTGGGAATGGGAGACCGTTTATCCCATTACCCCAGGCATTTATCCGGAGGGCAGCAGCAAAGGGTGGCCATTGCAAGGGCCCTGGCAATGGATCCAAAGCTGCTTCTCATGGATGAACCAACCTCGGCTCTGGATCCGGAGCTGGTAAGCGAGGTGCTGGTGACCATAAAAAAGGCGGCCCAGGAAGGCAATACCATACTCCTTGTTACTCATGAGATGAATTTTGTGAGAAACGTGGCCAATCGGATCATTTTTCTGGAAAACGGAAAAATCGTGGCCGATGGAACACCGAAAGAGATTTTTGACAACCCGGAAAACCCGCGGTTAAAGGAATTTTTAGTGAAGATTCACATGCTGGAAAGCGCTGATTATACGATTTAACCGAATCAAGCAGCAAAGCGGATTGGGAATATCCGCTTGACAGGAGGTTTCCCATGAATGATATTACATACAAGATAACAAAAGAAGGGATTCACTGGCAGGAAGTTTCCGATGTGCTGCGCCGCTCCGGCTTATCAGACCGGTCTGCTGAGGATCAGAAGACCATCTTTACAAACAGCTATGCAGTTGTGTTTGTCTATGACAGGGAGAGGATCGTTGGCGTTGGAAGGGCCTTATCCGATGGAGTCTGCCAGGCAGCCGTTTATAATATTGCTCTTGATGAGGAGTATCAGGGATACGGAATCGGCAGAAAACTGATCCGGCTGCTCCTTGATCAGGTCAAGGGCCAGAATGTGATCCTGTACACCCATCCCAGAACAGTTGCCCTGTATGAAAAAATGGGATTCCGAAGGAGCAAAACCGCCATGTGCCTGTTTCATGGATCAGAAGAATCTCTTAACTGGATGGATCAGGAAGGATTCCTGCTTCCAGAAAAATACCGCTTTGCTGATGAATACGGCAGAGAGGATATGAGACCTTAGGCGGGCTTTGAGAGAGAAATGAGGAAATTGCCATGTCAGAAAAATTTATTACGGATGAGATTGAAAACAATGGAAAATTTAAACGTCAGAAAAACCGGTTTACAACAGCCTTTGGGCCAGGGGAGGGACAGCTGCCTGCAGAAGCGGGCAGATACCGCCTGTTCTGGTCGCCGGCCTGCCCCTGGGCTCACCGCTCGGTCATTGTAAGGAGCCTGCTGGGCCTTCAGGAAGCGGTCAGCCTGGGCACACTGGATCCTATAAGGCCTGATGTGGAACGGACGGACTGGGCTTTTACCCTGGATGAACATGGGGAAGATCCGGTATTAAAGATCAAGTATTTAAGCGAAGCCTATTTAAAAGCAGATCCCGATTACAAGGGGAGGTTTACAGTGCCTGCGGTTGTGGATATAACCACAGGGAAAGTGGTGAATAACGATTATTTTAACCTGACCAGGTATTGGGAAGTGGAGTGGAAGAAATACCATAAGCAGGGAGCACCGGATCTGTATCCAAAAGAACTGAGAGAAGAAATCGATGAATTAAATGAAATTCTGTTTCATGAGATCAATAACGGGGTTTACAAGGCAGGATTTGCCAGAAGCCAGGAGGCCTACGAAGAGGCGTATAAGCTGGTATTTTGCCGCCTTGACTGGCTGGAAGAGCGGCTGGGCAGCCGCCGTTATCTGTTTGGAGATAAGGTCACGGAATCAGATATCCGCCTGTATGTGACCCTGGTCCGGTTTGATGTGGCCTATTACAATGGTTTTCGCCTGAACAGAAATCTTATTTCCGATTTTCCCAATCTCTGGGGATATGTAAGGGACTTATATACCCAGCCGGGATTTGGGGATACCACGGATTTTGAGGCCATTAAAACACACTATCATTTGTGTGCAGTTTCCGGCAACCCCTATGGTATTGTTCCCAAAGGACCGGATCTTTCCAACTGGAAAACGCCTCACGGAAGAGATAAGATCGATTTTAAATAAGGAGAATGGCAGAATGAAGGCAGTAAGGGTAAAGGAACACTGACAGCCTGCAGGATCCATTTTCCTGACAAGGAAGAGGCAGCTAAAATTGAGCGGGTCAGCGTTCTTCAAGAATACCGGAACAAGGGCGTGGGGCGGCTGCTGATAGAAGAAGCTGAGAACTGGATCAGGGAATCAGGAATTAAAAAAATCTGCATCACTAGCCGGGATGAAGCCGTAGGTTTTTATGAAGCATTGGGTTACAAAGCCGATTACAGCAGGCAAACGGACACAGGCATTTTTAAAATCATTTATACGGAAAAAATATTGAGGGAATAGGAGGAGATTATATGGCAGATTTAAGCAACGGGCAAAAGGTGCGGCCAAAGGAAATAGAAAAGGAAATCGACGAAAGAGGCGCGTTTATCCGCCAGCCCAACCGGTTTACCACTCCTTTTGGAGATGGGGAGGATGATTTAAAGGCAGAAAAGGGCAGGTACCGGCTGTTCTGGGCAAAAGGCTGCCATTGGTCCAACCGGGCTTCCATTGTACGGGAACTGCTGGGCCTTCAGGAGGCCATTGGCATTAATTTAGTCGGCCACAGCAAAGAAAATAGTGCATTTGGCTGGGAATTCGTGTATAATGAGGACAGAAAAGACCCTGTCCTTGGGGCCCAGTATTTAAGTGAGTTTTACTATAACGCTGACCCGGATTATGAAGGGCGATGCACTGTGCCGGCCCTTGTTGATGTTATCACAAAAAAGGTGGTCAATAATGATTACCACAGGCTGACCAATTATTTTGAAACGGCTTTCCGTCCGTTCCAAAGTCCCGACGCCCCGGACCTTTACCCGGAGGAGCTTAGAAAAGAGATCGACCATTACAATGACTGGCTTTTCCCCAATGTAAATAACGGGACTTACCGGATGATGTTTGCCCAGTCCATCACAGCCTATGAAGAGGCGTTTGAAGACTTTTTTAATGCCCTGGACTCCATTGAAGAGCGGCTTTCTAAAAAACGTTTCTTATTTGGAGATTATGTGACCGACAGCGATGTAAGGCTTTTTGTCACATTGGCAAGGTTTGACACCCATTATTACCGGAACCTTGGTCCCATTAAGCACAGGGTAGTTGATTACGAAAACATCTGGGGATATTGCAGGGATTTATATGAAATCCCCGCATTCAGAAACAATACATACTTCCGGGATATTGCTGCGCCCCAGTCGGAAAACAAGTCCTTTTTCCAGGATTTTAATTCCCGTTTTGTGAATCAGATTGATTACGAGGGCATCTGGTCGGCTCCCCAGAACCGGAAGGAATTAAGCAAAACTCCGGAAGAAAAGTTTAGAAAATATGATGATATAAAAAAATAACTCACAGGAAAAGAGCAGGTGACCATATGATTCAGAAAAGCAGGCTTGTAAGCCAATTTAAAAAGATGGTGGAATTTGATTCCGAAACCTATCAGGAGCGGGAAATCGCAGATTATTTGACAGGTGAATTAAAACAGCTTGGATTTGAAGTGTGGGAAGATGATGCCGGTTACCGGCTGAAGGAAAAGCTGCCGGAATATGGAACCGCAGCTCCCACAGGAAATCTTTACGGCTTTTTAAAGGGAACCTTAAATTCAACTCCCATTTTGCTTTCGGCCCATATGGATACGGTAAAGCCTGGCATAGGCAAAAAAGCGGTGGAGGATGAACAGGGAAGAATCACATCGGAAGGGGATACTGTCCTTGGAGCCGATGACCTTGCGGGAATCGCCGCCATATTGGAGGCTGTCCGGGTGATTAAGGAAAATAATCTTCCCCATCCGGATATTGAAGTCCTGTTTCCAGTGGCAGAAGAGAACTACGGAAAAGGAAGCCAGCTCATTGATTATTCTAAAATAAAGTCAAAGCAGGCCTATGTATTTGACTTAAGCGGGGAGATCGGCCTGGCAGCAACAGCAGCACCTACCCTTCTTTCCTTTAAAATTGCGGTAAAGGGCAAAAATGCCCACGCAGGCTTCTGCCCTCAGCTTGGGATCAATGCCATTGAGATCACAGCCCATGCCATTTCCGGGTTAAAGCAAGGGTGGGTGGATGAAGATACCACCGTAAACATCGGAAAAATAAGCGGCGGAAAGCAGACCAACATTGTTTCCGACGAATGTGTTATTTTAGGAGAGATCCGAAGCTTAAAGGATCAAAAGGCTATGGAAGAATGGAATAAGCTGAAGGAAACCTTTGAACGCACGGCAGCCTCATATGGGGGAAGCTTAGAAATCGCTTTTGAAAAGCAGATCGAAGCCTATGAAATAGGCGAGGGAGAAGAGGTGGTGGAACGGTTTAAACGGGTCTGCGGCTCCCTTGGCTTAAAAGGCTCCACCCAGTATACTCTTGGCGGCAGCGACAATAACCATTTTGTCCGCAATGGGATCCGGGGGATTGTAGTTGCCTGCGGAATGAATGAAGTCCATACGCCAAAAGAATTTACAACAGTAGAAGAACTTGAAAAAAGTGCCCTTCTGGCCCTTGGCCTTATAACGGATAAAAATTGACAGATGGTTTTTATGACGGGTTTGAGAAGTTTTTATCAAGCAGAAGCAGTTCCGCTATTTTAAACTGAAAGTCATCGTCAATGTCAATGGAATCAAAGGCGCTCATAAAATAGGGCAGGGTTTTCCCCTCATAAAAACTTTTATGCTTTATAAAATAACTGGTCAGAGCCAGGTAAATAGCCCCGTTTATTCGGTATTCGGGCTGGATATCCTGTCTTCTGACCTGTTTTTTATCTGAAAACAGGGGGTTCACCCTTCCCTCCTCCGTGAGATGAACGGTTAAGTAAGAGGTGGGATCTGATTTGCAGATGCTGATGACAGAATCCGCCTGATTCTTTATCAGAATATGGGCGCTTTCAATGATATGTTTTTCATTTCTGAGAGGAGAGGTGGGCTGCAAAAGCATGAAGCAGTCAAAGGTTTTTCCAAGGTGCATCATTTCATCCAGGACGTGGAGTATGACGTCATTTGAGGAAGCCTGGTCAGATGACAGTTTTTCAGGGCGCAGAAAGGGCACCCTGGCACCCAGGCGTTCTGCAATTTCAGCGTATTTGACAGAGTCTGTGGACACCAGGATATCATCGAATATCCCTGAGTTTTTGCAGGCTTCTATTGTATATGCCATAAGGGGCTTGTGATTGATTTCTCTGATATTTTTATCGATGATCCCCTTTGAGCCGCTTCGGGCAGGTATGATCGCTAAAAAGGTCTTATTATTATACATTACTGCCTCCATTCCACATCATAAAAATCTTTTTCCAGATGAATTCCCTTTTCAAATTCCTGTTTTATCACCGTGATGATCTGTTTGCTGGTATCCTGGCCCTGGTAGGGATTTGGAGCCTCATCCTGATGCGGGTCAAAGTCCAGGGCTTTTTGGATAGCAGCTGCGATTTCGTTTACAAAGGAGCCGCAGCTTATGACAGAGGAAGGTTTTATCCTTCCATCCTGCCTGGTTCCAATGTTAACGGAGGGCACTTTAAAAAAAGGAGCTTCCAGGATCCCGCTGGAGGAGTTTCCGATCACGGCCCGGCAGCAGCTCATCAGGCTTAAATAGCGCTGGACTCCAAGAGAAGGAAACACCGCTGATTTTTTTGGATTTTCCCTTACGTAAGCATCAATCAGCTTGTTGATCTGGTCTCCCCCTGTGTCAGAATTGCTTCTTGTAAAGACCGTAAATAAGTCGGGAAAATGAAGAAGGGCCTCTGCCAGGGGCTGAAACTGGGTCTGAGCGCTGTTATGATCCAAGGTGGCGGGATGAAAGGTGACTAAAGCCAGGGGCAGAGCCAATGGGATCTGCAATGCGTCCTCCAATTCCTGTCTGGTCAGCAGCTTCATGGTTTTCATGTTTTCGATCCCAAGGGCTCCCACCCAATGAACCCTGTCAGGAGCTTCTCCCAGCTGAATGACCCTTTTCCTGTATTCTTTTGTGCTGGTGAAGTGAAGGTGGCTCATTTTCGTAATGGCGTGTCTCATACAGTCATCGTATGCGCCTTTTGTTATTTCTCCGCCGTGTATATGGGCAATGGGGACTTTGCAGATAACAGCGGCGCATGCTGCCATAAAGATTTCATACCGGTCTCCAAGAAGGAGAACCATATCCGGTTTTAACCGCTGGTAGGCTTCGGATAAGCTGATGATTTCCAGACCCATGGATTTGCATATTCCAAGGGAAGTATCTGAGGCCAGGTTCATCTCTATTTTCTCGTTGATTTCTATGCCGCTGTGTTCAATATCTTCACAGCCATTCCCGTATCTGGTATCCAGGTGGCTTCCTGTGGCAATCACCTGCAGCTTAAAATCCGGGTCCTGCAGGGCCCGGTCCATAACCGGCCTTAATAAACCGTATTCCGCCCGGTTTCCGGTCACTACGCATAATTTGATCATGGGTCGATCCTTTCGTCCTTTTCATAGTTTCTTTGTGCTGCCTTGCCAAGCAGACTGTGGAGCTTCATGGGAGAGATTCCATATCCGCAGCGTTTGGCGCACAGGTTATGAAGGGTAAAAGCTTCCCCCTGCCTGATTTCCCTGGCAGCTACCAGGTATTTTCTCACATAATCCCTGTTTTTCAATTCTGCCTGTGTGGGCTTTTTTATCCCATCCCCCAGAGCAAGCTCAATATTTCTGATGCTGTCCACCATATGCTTGAATTCATCCGGTTCCAGGCTGGCTTTGTGATCCGGTCCCGGCATGGTTTTGTCAAGGGTCATGTGCTTTTCAATCACACAGGCCCCAAGGGCTGCGGCGGCAACGGCGACTTCGATTCCAGGCGTATGGTCGGAATATCCCACCTGTTTGTGAAATCTGCGCTTTAAGGTGCCCATGGCATTTAAGTTCACATCCTGCATCATGGCAGGATAAGCGCTGGAGCAATGGAGCAGGATGATTTCCTGTCCGCTGTTCTCCAGGATTTCCAGGGCTTCCCCTATCTCCTCCTCTGTGGACATTCCTGTGGACAGAATGACCTTCTTTTTTAATGAGGCGGTTTTTTTTAAATATCCATAGTTTGTGATTTCTCCGGAAGGGATCTTTATGAGATCAACTCCAAGCCGGTCAAGGAACAGGATGCTTTCCTCATCAAAAGGAGAGGAGAGGAATCTTATGTGGCGGAAGGCGCAGTACTGAAACAATTCTTCAAATTCCTGCCAGGATAATTCCAGGCTTTTTAACATTTCATACTGGGACATGGCCTTGCCGGTATTTTCGATCTGATAGTCTGCCTTCCCTGCTTTTGGGACCGCAAGGTGTTCTGCCTGAAAGGTCTGGAACTTGATGGCATCTGCTCCTGTGATGCTTGCAGCGTCAATCAGTTGTTTGGCAATGTTTAGGTCGCCGTTGTGGTTTACCCCTGCTTCGGCGATTATCATGACTTTATTCATAGGAAGCTACCTCCTTTGCCGGACTTCCATAGGCCAGCTTTCTTGATGATATGTTTTTCAGGACCAGACTTCCTGCGCCGATCATACTGTTGCTCCCAATGCTCACACCCTGGAGCAGGGTGGAATGAGCTCCAATATGGGTATTGGCTTTGACGTGGACGTTTCCGCATAAAACACTTCCCGGAGCTATGTGGACAAAGTCTTCGATCCTGCAGCCGTGTTCCAGAATGGCTCCCGTGTTGATAATGGTTCCATTCCCTATGATAACGCCGGAATTGATGACAACTCCTTTTCCAATGAAATTTCCTTCCCCAATTTTAAGCGTTTCAGAAAGGATGGAGCTTTTATCAATGATATTGGGCAATTCATAGCCTATATTTTTGCATAGCTGATATAGCGTCTGCCTTGGAACGGGATTTCCAATGCTTCCCAGGGCGATCACCGCATTTCTGATCCCCCTGTTAAAGCAGCCGGCCAGATCATGGTCACTTCCTATTACCTTTATGCCAAGAACGTCAGTACCAGCCTGTTTGCCCGGATCTAAAATGCCGGCAATGGAATACAGTTCCTGTCCCCGGAGGGTATCTATGATGCTTTCCGCATGGCCGCCTCCGCCGATGAGGATCAATTCTTCTTTCATAATTTCAGCCTCTCAGCCATTTTTTTCATTTCACTGAACTCCCCCATGTCCAGCCAGGCGCTGTCCATGACAGGATAGGCGCCCACCTGTTCCCCGTTTTTTAAGCATTTGCGGATTAAGTCCGTCATATCAAAATACTGGTTTTCAGGGAGGTATTTTAATATTTCTTCCTCCAATACATAAAGCCCGGTGCTCACCAGCAGCTCATACCTGGGTTTTTCCTTTAAGGCATCAATGCACCCGTTTTCCCCCAAATCGATCACTCCGTAGGGGATTTCATAGCTTTTCATGGCTGTTACAACGGTGATCTTGTTTTTACGGGTCTTGTGGTGCATGAGAAGCTTGGCATAATTGACATCAACTAAAATGTCACAGTTGCTTACAAGAAAACTCCCCTTTATGTCCCTTTTTGCCAGGTTTAAGGAACCGGCTGTTCCCAGGGGCTTATCCTCTTCGATCAGGTGCAGGTGATAACGGCGGTCATCGTTAAAATAAGCTTTTATAAGCTCTTTTTTATAATTTATGGTGAGATAGAACTCCTGGAACCCATATTCCATCATCTGATTCATAATTCTTTCTATAATAGGAATATCACCGATAGGAATAAGGGGTTTTGGGATGATTTTTGTATAGGGGTATAACCGGGAGCCTATGCCTCCAGCCATAATGACTACCGGCGTTCTGATCTGCTTGGGGACTTCCGGATCATGACCGCTTAAATCATTCCAAAACAGAATATCAGTGACCTGGTTATCGTCATTTACCAGGGGCAGTCCCTGGATCTGTTTTTCCTTCATGATCTCCAGAGCCAGGTGTCTTTTTTCTTTTTTTATGACAACAGGATTTGTGTTCATGATCAGGCGCACTGGCATGGAAATGTCTTTGTTTTTTAATATCCACCGCCTGATATCCCCATCGGTGAGAACACCGGCCAGCTTATGATTTTCTTCAACAACAAGGATCTTTCTTGCTGTCTGGTCTAATTGCCTGATTGCCTCCCGGATGGAACAATCCGGTGCAATGATAAATTTGTGAACTTCCATGCCTATCCCTCTTTCAGACTGCTAAATGCAGTTTAATGCTTTAATGATGTAATCCATATCCTCTTTTAAAAGGCTGGTACTGCAGGGAATATTGATGACATGGCCCCAGTAAAAGGGAGCTTTTTCTATAAAATAGGACTGGCTGTTTTCGTACATCCTCTGGGTGTGGATGAGCTGCCAGATGGGCCTTGTTTCAATATCCTTTTCTCTCAGCTGCTTTATGACAGTATTCCGGTCCAGGCTGTTGTTTTTTAAAAACAGGGAATAAAACCACCGGTTGTTCCTGGCTTTCCGGTTAAAGGGGAGCAGCTCAAAGTTTTCCATGGATTCTATGGCGCTTTTGTAGTACTCATAATTGGTTTCCTTGATCCGGATAAAATCTTCCAGGCATTCCAGCTGGGCAACTCCCAGGGCTGCCTGTAAGTTTGTCATGCGGTAGTTATAACCCACTTCCTTATGGGTATAGCAGAAGGGATCGTCTTTTGCCTGGGTGGCAAGGTACCTGGCCTTTTCCAGGGCCTTTTCATCCTTTGTGGTCAGCATTCCCCCTCCTCCTGTGGTGATGATCTTATTGCCGTTAAAGGAATAGGCTCCGAAATCCCCAATGGTTCCCGCAAATTGTCCCTGGTATTTCCCTTCCCTGTAACAGGTTCCCAGTGCTTCTGCAGCATCTTCGATCAGTTGGAATCCATATTCTTCTGACAGGGCTTTCAGCCGTTCCATATCAGCCATGCTGCCAAAGACATGGACAACCACAACCGCCTTGATCAGCCGGCCGGTGCGCTTGTTTACCGGCCCGGAAGAGGTCATGATGCATTCCTTTTTCAGAAAATCTTCCAGCTTGTCACAGTCCATGTTCAGGGAATCGTCACAATCCATAAAAACCGGGACAGCGCCTATGTAGGCCACCGGATTGACTGAGGCAATAAAGGTAAGAGTGGGGACGATCACTTCCTGCTCCGGTTTTACACCGGATAAGAGCAGGGCCAAATGAATGGCAGCAGTTCCGCTTTGTACGGCCGCTCCGCCGGATGTCCTTAAATAAGAAGCCATGTCCTGCTCAAACTTCGCCACATAACCGCCTGCGGCCGATATCCAGCCGCTGTCAAGAGCGTCCAAGATATATTTTTTTTCGTTCCCCTTTAGGTTGGGAACAGATAAAGGTATCATATTCCTTCCTCCCGCCTGGTTTCTATAGGTTATAGATTCCGGCCTTATACTTATCCAGGTTTTTCTCCATCCATTCAATGGTTTTCTTTAAGCCAAGGGAAAGGGGGTATTCCTGGTGCCACTGCGTAAGCTCTTTTAGTTTCCCGTTTGACCCTAAAAGCCTGTTTACCTCACTTTTTTCAGGGCGCAGCCTTTGTTGCTCGCAGATGATTCTGGCCTCGGGATTGATCTGACTGATCAGCTCCCCTGCAAGCTGACCGATGGAAATTTCCTTCTGGCTGGCAATGTTGATTTCTTCTCCTATGGTCTTTTCCGATTTTTCTATTTCAATAAACCCGTTTACCGTATCCTTCACATAATTAAAATCCCTGGTGGGAGTCAGGCTGCCAAGGCGTATTTCCCTTGCCCCTGTTAACAGCTGGATGATGATTGACGGTATTACAGCTCTTGCGGACTGCCTTGGTCCGTAAGTATTAAAGGGCCGGACAATGGTCACCGGAAGAGAAAAGCTTTTGTAAAAGGATTCTGCCAGCCGGTCGGCTCCGATCTTTGTAGCTGAGTAGGGCGATTGTCCCTGAAAGGGATGGGTTTCGTCAATGGGCACGTATTTGGCACTGCCGTAAACCTCGGAAGTAGAGGTGACCAGCACCTTATCCGTTCCAAGGCTTCTTGCGGCCTGAAGAACATTTAAAGTACCCTTGATATTGGTATCCACATAGGAATCAGGAGAGTGATAGCTGAAAGGGATGGCGATCAGGGCCGCCAGGTGAAAAACAGATTCCATCCCTGTCATGGCATTTCTTACGCCGTTTGGATCCCGGATGTCCCCGGCCTGTATTTCGATCTCCTTCTTTATTCCATCAGGAAGGGAATCCAGCCATCCCCAGGTATTAAAGGAATTATAAAAGGTAAAAGCTCTTACCTCATACCCCTGTTCAATCAGTGTTTCCGTTAAGTGACTGCCTATAAATCCATCTGCTCCCGTAACAAGAACTTTTTTCATGTTTCCTCCCTTACCTGTGATGATTATCAAAAACCTTTATTTTATAACTGCTCATTTTATCTGAAATAGAAAAGCAGAATTCTCCCCGTTCATTGGTAAGGGCATGCTCAAGGCAGGTCCCTTCCGGTCTTTGATCCTGGAATCCTTCTTCACAAACAGGGATAAGCTTTTCTAAAATAACAACAGCGCCCTTTACCGGGCAGGAATCTTTGTAACGAACCCTTCCCTTTATTAATATCCCTTCCAAATGGGATTCATGATTGATCTGTTCCATAATGTGCAACCCCGCTTAAGTGGCTATGAGTGGTTCGTAAATATCCAGCTGATAATCGGCATAATTATCTTTTTCCACGGCAATGACAAATTCTCCGGACTTATTGGTGATCACATAGCCCTTGTTCACCCTCTGGTTTTCCCTGGTAATTTTGATAACCCGGACAACAGCGCCTTCTATCGGTTCCTGACACGAATTATAAATCGTGCCTGTCAATAAAACCTCTTCAGATTTTTCAATGGTAATGGTGGTTTTTAAAATGTCCCGGTTCTTAAAATGCTTTGGTGATAAAATGATCTCAGTATAACTGCTCAATTGGTTTCCTCCTTTCCCCGGGAGAGCAGGGGAGCATAGACAGCTAATTCATACTTCCTGTCAGCCCTTGCCTTAATGGAGAATAAATAATACCCGTTTTTATCTGTCATGGTATAACCCAGCAGGCATCTGGTATTGTCCCGGCAGTCTATCTGGGTGATCCGGACGACAGCTCCTGCACAGGGCTTCTGGTTCTGGCAATATATGGTTCCATTGATAACCTGAAAGTTCGGTTTTCCCAATTGAATACGAAAATGATATTCCGGGCGGGATTGGAGCTTAGCTCCGCTTATTCTTAAAGAGGATTTTTTGAAGCAGTTCATAGAATTTGTTATGCCCCCCTCCGCCTTTTGGGGCTTCGGTAATGCTGCGGGTATATACGGTCACATTTAATTCCTGTTTCCCCTTTGTATCCTCAGCATTAATAATGTTTCCCGCCTGTTCCTTCCCGTTGATGATCATTTTATTGATTTCTACCTCTTGATATTTGGTATCATTGATTTCTTTATTTCTGCTTTCATCTTCCATAGCCCTATCCTCTTTTTCCCATTTTTTTACTAAACTATATGCGGTCAATAGAATTCTGTTACGGTGTCCAGAATAATTTCGTTTACTTCCTCCAGCATTTCTTTCATTTTTTCAAAATATATTTGAAAAGCCTTTGCCTGATGCTGCAGATCAGAGGTCAGCCTTTCATAATCCTTTGCAGGAATAAGAAATGTTTTTTCCTTCATTTCAAAAACAAATTCGTTGAAATATCCTCCCAGATATTTGGCATTTGTATCATTTTCAAAATCGTTTACAACCTTTAAGATATAAAGGATCCGTTGCAAATCAATGTCCGTTTCCTCCGCCTCAAGAAGAGATTTTGTCTGGTTTTCGGAACGTATGATTTCACATAATTCCAGACACTGGCTTGCCTTTATCCTGTATTCTTTCAGGAAGCGAAGAAGGGAATCTATGGTCTTTTTACTGTCCATATGGATCTCCCGGCTTGGGATAAACTTCTTTTTTGGCCTGCCGGTTATTTTCTCCTTAAATACTTCTGAAAGCTCCTTGTGGGGAGCACCCTTTATTTCCGCTCCATAGGAACAATTGATAAACCGGATCCGCTCCTGATCCTTATAAAGGGTAATGTAGTGCTCCAGCCTTCTCCGGTAATGATTCAGAGTGACTGTGGTTCCCACCGGTTTTCCGTACACATCTTTAACAACGGTGGTTGCCCCGTAGGAAAGGCTTTTATCATAATCAAAAACAGCACTTTCTGCATGGTGCCTGTTGTAGGTATGGGCAAAATCCTGGCCCAGAAATATGATGGGAGAGCAGCCCATCAAGGTTGCAATGTCAATGCAGGCGTGGGCAACAGAGCCTCCGCAGTACACTCCCTGGTAATTTTCAAAGCCTTCCACTGTCTGAGAGAAGAGAAGGGAAATGAAAATTTTATCTCCTTTATAATCTCTTACTAAATACCTGTTGCTGTATTCATAAAAAGCAAGAGGCGTTTCCAGGTTTAAGCAGTTCTTCATCATATCAAAATTTGCATCCACCGGATCCACGGATACGATCATATCAGGAAGAATTCCGTTTTTAGTCAAAGCCTCAACGGTTCTGCTCCCTGTAATGATAAAATACTGGTCAAGCTTATCCTTATTGCTGAGCATATCCCTGATGTTTGAATCCAGGGAAGGGCCTCCTGATACCACAAGGGCAGGCACGTTTAAATTGGAAAGCCTGCAGCGGTGAATGGGAGTGCTTCGGTCTAACGCTTTCATATTTCCTATCATGTTCTGGATGAAAATCTTTTTAAAACGCTTTGCAAGATCCACCTGGGAAGCTGCGTTAATGATGGTCCAATCCAAAGCCTCAATCAAACGGTCGTATTCTTCTTTGTAAATACTGGAGTAATTTCCAAATGCGTGAAAGTAAATGTTATTGATATTTTTAAAATGAATGGTACTGTCAAAAATCTGCTTTACCTTGTTTTCGTCAAAGGGAACAAGGGTGATATTATCCCCTAATCGGGAATCCAGTTTCCTGCAGATTTCAGGGTTTGGTTCAAATATGATCACCCTGTTTCTTTCACAAAGCAATTTTTTCATGTAATGAATGTATGCGCCCGTATCAATTCCAAATAAGAATACCAGGGAATCAAATTTTAAGTCCTCTAAAGTATCCAGTAATTTTTTGATCTCTTTTTTGTAATTAAGGCGGTCTGCCAGAAAAAGAAGCTGTTTCTCCTTCTTTATCCCATAGACATGGTATCCATCCAATGTTTTATATTTTTTCATCATAACCTCCCTGTTCATTGGCCTTCCTTTGTTCCCGTTTATGCAGGCGAATAAGCGATTAATTTGTATTGCTTTCCACCAATCCTGGGAAGTGATATTCCATAGGAACCATCATGAAGCGTAAAGGTTACGCCTAAAATTTTTTCTTCCGGAGGAATCTGGGAATCATCCACAAAACTTATTTCAACGGCAGCGTTTGGCAGAGGTTTTCCTGTGGGGCTGTATACAGTTCCTGTGATTAATATATACGAGTTATTTGATAAGGTAATATCCGCTGTCACAATTCCTGTGCAAATGATCTGACAGCCTGTTAAAGTTATTTTTGGCAATAGTTCTCCTCCTCCTTTGTGATTCATGATGCCTATTGCAAAAAGGCGCCTCAAAGGTTCCTTTTTAAATCCCATACATGCCAGATATCGTTATATTAGGTAAGCTCGTTGGTATTTGGTGAGCGTGATGTAGGATTCTGGCCTTTGAGGCGCCCTGTTTAAAAGTTAGTGAGAATAGAACTTAAATACCAGATTGACTCCCGCTTTGCAGGTAATGCCATAAATGGCATTTGCATCTGTAAATGTTTGACGGTTTGGAAGAGCAGTTGTGGGATTTGTACTTTCCCATACCGCTACGGCACCGCTTCTCAAGATCGTATTGCTGAATAATGCAGAACCTCTTACTAAAAGTAACCCCCAGCTAGTTGTAGAAAGATCAGCAGGAACCAATACTCCTGAAATTGCAGAAGCAGCTGAGATTGTTTTTGCTATCGGTTTGTAGTTAGCCATAAGGATGCCCCCCTTTTTAACAAGTTGTAGAAATACGTATTTCTTATTTATAGTATGTCCCCAGAATCAGAAAGTGACTGGCAGGGGGAGGGGAGGAAGAGGCGCAGAATTTTGCACTCAAAAAAAGACAAAAAGGTACAAAATGCCCTTTTTATATCTATTTTAAAGGTTTTTTATAGCCAATATGACATTTTTTTCCAATAAAGGTTTTTATTTCGACAAAACTATTGTTTTTTATTTAGAATCAGTTATATTATTTTATAAGTGATTCATTATTTTTGTAACAATACAAAGGAGGATTTATGAATTTAAAAGGAATTCGGCAGAAAATCATTTTAAACACATTGATTGTTACCATAATTATTTCTGCGGTTACAACCATTGTATTGTCAGTATCAGCAATGTCCTTAACCAATGCAACATTGATGGAAACCCTTATTCCCTTTGCCAAAACTGCCTCAAAAAGTGTTGAAAGCAACCTGCATATCATGGCGGACCGTATCTTTATGATTGGGGAAAATCAGGAACTGTCATCAGAGGAAGCGACCCTGGAAGAGAAGCGTCAGGTCCTTGATATGGCTGCATCAGGCATAGAGTTTGTGTGGCTGGCCCTTTACACCCAGGATGGCAAACTGTACACAGGCAACGGAAACAGCCCTGCCGATATTTCAGGCGGTGATTTGTTCAAAATGATGCAGGAAACCCAGAACCTTGTCATTGGGGATACGTTTGTAGGGGAAAATGGGCTTGAAGTATCCGTAGGAATGCCCATAACCACAGAAAAGCAGAACACTTATTATCTGGTGGGAAGTTATAAGTATGATATGCTTGATGACGTAATCAGCAGTATACATATCGGCTACAGCGGCCATGCCTTTGTTATGAACGGGAACGGGCAGGTAGTGGCTTATCCTGATACGGATTTTATCAGAAGCGGAGAGAATGTCTATTCTCTTTATAAAGACAATGCAAAGCTTCTGGAAGTTTTTGATGCAATGAAATCAGGGAGGATCGGATCAGCTTCTGTGCCAATGAACGGAAAGGACACTCTTGTGGTCTATGCGCCTGTGCGGGGTGTCAACTGGTATTTGGCCATCATAACTCCCAAATCAGATTTTACCGGCATTGTAAAGTCTGCGGTTATGGTCAATATAGGCATAACCATCACCCTTACCCTTCTTGCAATATTGTTTATTGCCCGTTTTGCAGGAAAAATCTCCAAGTCCCTGGGAAGCGTGACAGAGCGGATACAGAAGCTGGCTCAGGGAGATTTGACAAGCCCTGTGGAAGTGATAACAACAAAAGATGAAGCCCAGACCCTTTCCGATTCTTTAAAGGATACCATTGAAAGGGTGAGCGGATACATTTTCCAGCTTCAAAATGCCTTAGAACAGCTTTCCGCCGGAAATCTGGATGTAAGGGTCAGCAATCAGTTTGCAGGGGATTTTGTAATTATGAAGGACTCCATTCAAAACATAACCGATTTCCTCAACCGGCTGATCAATGATTTGCAGCGGTCGGCTGAGACTTTGAACCAGGCTGCCCAGGGGGTATCCCAAAGCGCCCGCTTTATGAACGAGTCCTCAGGCCACCAGTCCACGTCCATTGACAGGCTTTTGGAGGAAACAGACTCCATATCCAGAGATATTGTCATTGTAGATGAACATGCAAGGACTGCCCGTGAGCTTATGGAGCAGTCCATGGAAAAGCTGTCCTTGGGTGATGAACACATGGAAAATACCCTTCAGGCCATGAGGAATATCAACCACAATGCATCTGAAATAACAAAGATCACCAAATTCCTTGAGGAAATTGCTTTCCAGACAAACCTTCTGGCCCTTAACGCAAGCGTTGAGGCCGCTCATGCAGGTGAAGCAGGGAAGGGTTTTGCTGTCGTGGCAAATGAAATCCGTGACCTTGCTGAGAAAAGCGCGGATTCTTCCAAGCGTACGGCAGAAATGATCGGAAATTCCCAGAAAGCCATTGAAGAGGGATCCCGGTATGCCAATCTCACCGCCAGTTTCTTAAGTGAGCTGACGAATATATCCAAACAGACCTATGAAATAACTGAGGACTTGGCAAGGCTTGTAGGAAATGAAAAGTCCAGTCTGGAAAATGCCTCCTTAGATATTTCCCGGATATCCCAGCTGGCCCGTCAGAACCTTGAATCAAGCGGGGATGTGGCTTCCTTAAGCGAAGATCTGGCACAACAGGCCCAAAGCCTTGAGGAAATGTCCGGACGTTTCCGGCTCCGCTCCGATTCTGAAGGGAGGGATACAGAATGAATCAAAGAAAACGTTTTTTAATCATTTTCCTGGTCCTCATACTGGTATTGTCCGTAAGCGGCTGCAAAAAGAAGGAGAGCAGGCTGGTGGATGGCTTTTATTCTGTGGAAATGTCAGATTACAGCCACGGCTGGAAGGAATTTGTTACCATCCGGGTCAGCGGAAGTAAAATTGTTACGGTTGAATATAACGCCAGAAATGCAAGCGGATTTATTAAATCTTGGGATATTCCCTATATGCGCAATATGAATGAGAATAAGGGAACATATCCCAACCGCTATACACGGACTTATGCCGCCAATTTCCTTGCGGCCCAAAGTGACAAGGGAATTGATACCGTAAGCGGGGCCTCTTCCTCGGGAGCCAATTTTCAGAAAATGGCAGCCCTTCTTATGGAAAAGGCGAGGAAGGGAGATACCTCTCTTGGTATTGTTGAATCTGAAGAATAAATTTACATAAAAGTGTATTATGATTTTGGGGCTTTTCCCATGGCCTTTGATTTTCAAAAACGAAAAAGAGCCGCCGGATCACAGATGATTTTCTATGATCCGGCGGTTCTTTATTCTATATTTCATTTAAGCTTTGGAAAAGAAATGGCCGCAATTCCAGCTCTGAAATTTAGGTTGAGCCGGCAAAGAAGCCTTTCAGGGCAACTCCGCCGACTTAGTAAAAACATATATGTAAGCGCTCTGACCGCTTTCTCTGGCTCTCTTATGTTTATAATATTATCATACAAGATAAATGTGAAGGAAATTTGACCAGGTTCTAAAGAAAGTATGAAAGAAATGAAGAAATTCTGACAGAAATTGGAAAAGTATCCAAGCCAATGCTGCTTATAATATTCATAACAGAAGAATTCCTGTGAGAAAAATCTCCATGGAGCAGGAAAGCAGGCGGAGGTATGGATATGCTGCTTGAAAAGAACTTAATTGAATATTGCTCCCCCACGCTGGCCTCCTTAAAGACGGCAAGCCTGTTTAACCATCCCTTTACCTCGGAAGAGGAACTGGAGAACCAGCTTGCAGGCTTAAACAGCCAGCTGAAAGGGAAAGGAATCTCCCTGCTGGAGCTGTGCAGACGCGGAAATAAAGCGCTTATCTATGTCTGCCGGAAGTCCCATCTCCAGGCCGATTTAAACAGGCCGGAGGTGGGCAGGTTTTTAAAGACTTATGGATATGAGCAAATGGAGGTGGAGGCTGCACTTAAAAGGCTGAAGGAGCGGCTGAACCAGGAGGGGGAATTTCCCCATGAGATCGGGGTTTTTCTCGGCTACCCCTTAGAAGATGTGGTAGGATTTATCCAAAACAGGGGAAAGAACTGCAAATGCACCGGCTGCTGGAAGGTATACGCCGATGAGTATGAGGCTGCCAGGCTGTTTGCCAGGTACCGGAAATGCAGAACAATGTATGTGCGTCTTTGGCAGGATGGAAGGACTGTATGGCAGCTTACGGTAGCTTCCTCTGACAAATAACAGGATGCTGATTATTTGTCTCTGGAGGCATTGAGCCACCCTATGGCAGCCTGATACTGTTCCCTGGAAAATGAAAGCTTGCCTTTGCAGACATCAAAGAACCCCTCCTGTTTCAGCTGATGGATGGTACGGTTTAAGGTTTTTACGTTGATGCCGATCTCTTCCTGAAGCAGTTGGCGGGTGCGGTTGACGGTCAGTTTTTCCGGAGGGTCCTTGTCCTCCATACCGTTCTGGTTTCCGAAACGCACTATGTAGTCTAAGAGAAGATAGGCCGGAGGGTAGAACAGCTTTGCTCCGTTGGTGTAAGAGGAGCGGTACAGTTTAAATGCGGTGTGCTTAGATGCCAGGCGCAGGATATTCATATCCTCCGAAAGCCAGCGCTCCGCATCCTTCCGGCTGATATAAGCAACCACGTTATTTGTCACAGCTTCAATGGTTACAGATGTGTGCTCCATGCAGGCAAGTATGGTAACCTCTCCTATAAAGTCTATGGCCTTATTGCCCTCAATCATATAGACATTCCCGTTTTCAAATTCATTAATAACCCTGTTCTCGCCTATGGCTACAATTCCAAAATAATCCAGTTTCATATCCTTTTGATGTATGATGGAACCTGCGGCATGGGTCCGCACAGTACACCGGCTCCGAATGTCTCCGGGCATATTCTTTGTATATTCCCTCAAAGAGGGAACCCGTCCTTCCAGCTCAGATAATGTCATTCATATCCCCTCAATTCATTTTATTTTCATTTAGTATACCACCACTTAAAAGACAAAATCAACGTGGATTATTTGTTAAAAGTGCTCATTTGTCCTTTTTTTGAAGGTGTGTTTTGTATAAAATACTCAACACAAGGAGATTGTTAACAGCCGGCAGGTGAAAAGGTGCCGGCTGGAAAGGAGGGGCTCTTATGAGCGGCAAGAAAAAAGAAACTTATGTGTATGGTTCCCTGAAGGAACGGTTTACGGTGGAGTGGAAGATATTTGTCCTGGCATTTGTCTTTATCCTTATTGCGGATAATATAGGGCAGATTAAAATCCCCGTGGGAAAAGGAATGTTCATTCTGTTCCCGATTTTTTATGCAATTATTTTAGGCGTGTTAAGCGGGCCTCAAGTGCTTAAAGTTGTGGACAGCAGGCATGTGAAGGCTGCTTCCAGGCTGGTTGTGGTAGGCATTTGCCCTTTTATTGCCAAGCTGGGAATCACGGCAGGAGCTAACATCGACACCATCCTGCAATCCGGTCCCGTGCTTTTGCTCCACGGCTTTGGCAACTTATTAGGGCCTCTGCTGGCACTGCCGGTTGCGATTCTTCTGGGAATGAAGAGAGAGTCCATAGGAGCCTGTCATTCCATTAACCGGGAATACCACATGGCACTGATCAACAATATCTATGGTCCGGATTCAGCTGAGGCCAGGGGAAGCCTTTCCATCTACATTGTAGGCGGCATGGTTGGAACCATATATTTTGGGCTTATGGCATCTGTGGTGGGCATGACGGGCTTATTTCATCCCCAGGCATTAGGTTTGGCCTCCGGTGTAGGTGCAGGCATTATGATGGCAAGCTCCAGCGCCAGCTTATGTGCTATTTACCCGGAATGGGCGGATACCATTTCCGCCATGGCCAGCGTGGGAGAGACCATAGCAGGAATTACCGGAATGTATATCACCATGTTTATTGCTATTCCCATGACAGATAAGCTTTATAAGTTCCTGGAACCAAAGCTGGGAAAAATGGCCCTTAAGAATAAGAAAATGGAGGAATCAGTATGAGGTACATAGAATGGCTTATATTATTCGTGATTGCTGCCTGTGGCACAGGGCTGGCCAATTTCATCGGGTATGGAACAGGATTTGCCGCCTCCCTTCCAGGCCTGGCAGTGCTCATTGTGATTTCCATGATTGCGGTATTTTTAACAAAGATTCTTCCCCTTAAACTTCCTATTGTGGCTTACTGTTCCATTATCGGACTGTTATCTGCCTCTCCCATTTCCCCTGTCAGGGATTTTGTGATCCAGTCAGCAGCCAGCATTAATTTTACAGCCCCATTTACAATGGTCGGGGCATTCGCTGGTCTGGCAATCAGCGACCAGTTAAAAACATTTATCAGCCAGGGCTGGAAAATATTGATCGTAGGAATTTTTGTTATGACCGGAACGTTTCTGGGTTCATGTCTTTGGGATCAGATGCTGCTGTCACTGGCAGGCGTAATCTAGCAATCATAGGGAGATAAAAATATGAAGACATGTGATTTATTAATAAAAGACGGCAGTGCATTAATTAATGCGGAAGCAGTGTTGGAACATGTGGATATCGCCATAAATGGCGGGCGGATAGAAGAGGCAGGGCCTGGTTTATGGAAGAGATACCAGGCGTTTGAGACGATAAATGGAAAGGGAAAACTGTTCATGCCCGGCCTGATTGACAGCCATATACATACAGGGCAGCAGCTGCTAAAGGGACTTGTGCTGGATGCAAAACCCATTATCTGGACCAGGATCATGCTTCCTTTTGAGAGCACTCTTACTGCAGAGAAGATGCGCCTCAGCGCCCAGGCCGCTGCCCTGGAAATGATAAAAAGCGGCACTACGGGATTTGTTGATGCGGGAAGTTACTTTATGGAAGACGCCGCCGCCGTCTACGCTGAAAGCGGGTTGAGAGGCGCTCTTTCCTACTCCACCATGGATGAGGAGGGACTTCCGGAATCCATTGCAATGAATGCACAGGAAGCAGTGAAACGCACGGATTCCCTGTATGACAGATTCCATGGAAAAGGGCACTTAAAGGTATATTACTCCCTGCGGGCTTTAAATTCCTGCTCCGGCCGTTTGGTGGAGCTGGAGTCAGAACATGCCAGGGAGCGGGGGACTATGCTCCAGGCTCATATGAATGAGTATATGGGGGAAATAAATGGTATCATGGCCCGTGAGAAAATGCGGCCTTACGAATATCTTGAGAAAATGCAGGTGCTTGACAGCAATTTCCTGGGCGCCCACAGCCTGATTCTTTCTGAGGAAGAAAAGGCTTTGATAAAGGAGAGAGGAGTGAAGCTTTGCCATTGTCCTTTCAGCAACTGCGGAAAGGCAGTGCCGGATACGCCTCAGCTTCTTGATATGGGGATTTCAATCGGTATGGGTACGGACGGTGCGGCTCACGGCGGATTGAGCCTTTGGAATGAGATGAAAGTATTCCGTTCTGTTATGAACATTTATCATGGAGTGCCAGGCAATAATCCAAAGGTAATGCCGGCAGAAACTATTTTCAGGATGATCTTGGAGGGCGGCGCAGCAGCTCTTTACGAGGAAGGCAGCCTGGGACGTCTGGAGCATGGATACAAGGCGGATATCATAAGCATAAACATGGATCAGCCTCACTTATGTCCTACGGGCAACAAGCTTCACACACTGCTTGAATGCGTCAATGCAGGAGATGTGGCTGATATGATAGTGGGAGGCAGGCTTATTATGAAGGACAGGGAAGTGCTGTCCATGGACGAGGAGAAGATTCTGTATGAGTCAGGGAAGTATATGGAATCATGGAATAAATAATGATTACAAAGAGACAAGGAGGTTAACCGGGTCATGGTATTTTGGCTGATTGTTATGGCTGCGAACCTGGTGGTAGGAGCATTTGTAGGACTTACGGGAGTGGCGGGATTTCTGCTTCCCATTGTGTATACAGGGTCTTTGGCCATGGGAGTGACGGAGGGGCTGGCTCTCAGCTTTGCGGCTTTTATTGTATCAGGAGCTCTTGGCTCAGTAAACTATAAAAAGGCAGGCAACCTGGACATTCCCTTTGGAATCCGCTTAAGCCTGGGCAGCCTTTTGGGCGCGGCACTGGGAGTAAAGCTGAACCTGATCATACCGGAATCCATGGTAAAGATTCTGCTGTATGTGGTGGTTCTTTTATCAGGCGTTTCCATTCTTCTCAGGAAGGATAAAAAAGGTGAGGAAGGAAATAAAGGGTATGTCATATCGGAACATCTGGCGGCAACCCTGGTGCTGGGTTTTGTGACAGGCGTGATCTGCGCCCTTTCCGGTGCAGGAGGTCCTGTCCTGGTCATGCCCCTTCTGGTGGTTCTGGGAATCAGCATAAGGACAGCGGTAGGTGTTGCCTTGTTTAACTCAGTGTTTATAGGGATTCCTGCCTGTATCGGCTACATGATGCAGTGCGATATAAGGTCCCTTTTGCCGGTAATGGCAGCAGCACTGGTATTTCACGGTGTTGGAGTTTTCTTTGGAAGCAGAAATGCGGTCAGAATAAACCAGAATCTGTTAAAGAAAGGAATTGCTGTTTTTTCCATATTAATTTCCATATGGAAGCTGTTCTTCTCATAAAGGAGCCTATGTGCTGGTTCCATAAGATTCCTTGAAAAACCTGTAATGTAATTTTCTGATTTTATTTTATAAAAAAGGAGCGTTACACAGATCAAAGCTGGCACGGATTAACCCCCGTGCCATTTCGCATCTCTTTATGATTAACAAGAGCTTTTATTCAAGCCCCTCCAGGGATGACTTCTCAAGGTTTAACATTTCATGGCATTTGGAACAGGGGAAATCATTGGCAATGCAGATGTCAACATTACAGGTGGTTGTTTCATTAATATATGATGCGCCCCACTCCATAATTTGAGTCATGATGGGAATAAAGCTTTCACCGATTTTTGTTATGGAATACTCTACCTTGGGAGGCACTTCCTTATACACTTCCCTATGAATGAGATTATCTCTTTCCAGTTCCTTTAATTGCTGTGCCAGGACCCCGCGGGACACATGGGGGATGAGCTTTTGCAACTCACCAAACCGTCTGGTTCTGCGGCTGACAATCCATAAAATAGTTAATTTCCATTTGCCCATTAATAAATTCTGGGTTACAGTTACCGGGCATAATTTACTTGCATCATATTCTTCAGACATCAAACAGCCGCTCCTTTTTTAATAGTCATATTTTTATGAATATGTCATGACAACATGCCTACTTGTAAAGCAGGTCTTATTATCGTACTATATTATATAGCAAAGAAAAACAGCAGTCAATTCCTAAGGACATGGAGGATCAGCGAATGAAAGAAGTTTATGATTTTTTAAAAAGGTGTGAAACATATTATATTGCAACAATGGATGGTGACCAGCCAAGAGTCCGACCATTTGGCACTACGGATATTTTTGAAGACAAGCTCTATATTCAAACCGGCAAGATTAAAAACGTATCAAAACAGATTCATGCTAATCCCAAAATAGAAATCTGCGGCATGACCGATGGCAAGTGGATTCGCATTGAAGCTGTGGCTGTTGAAGATGACCGGGTTGAAGCAAGGCAGCATATGCTGGATACCTACCCCACGCTGAAAAACAGGTATGCGGCTGATGATGGAAATACCGAGGTTTTTTATCTTAAAGATGCCACCGCAACCATCTCATCGTTAATGGATGAGCCTGAGATCATTAAGTTTTAATGGCTTTTGGAGGAGTTTTCTCAGATGAGACTGTGAAAAACTCCTTTTCTGTGTTAAATCCTGCCCTTTTGGGCATAAGAAAACCTCTAAACTGCTGCAATCTTACATCAATTTAGAGGTTTTCACAATCTTTGAGATTTATCCTGTTTGCTGTTGAGATTTAGTTTACAAATCTGTTTTAGTGGGTTCTTCTTTTGATATAGAAATATTAGGGTTTCTTTGTTTGAGAACCTGGATGGAATCTTCTATTGCCTTTAAGTTCCCAAGAAATTTTACATTTTCACTGTTTTGTAATATCGCAATCAGCTGGTCGGTACGCACTTTTGCTGACCCCATTCCTGATACAACGGAAGCATAAAAAGCGTGAGTAATATCCTTGATTTTTACACAATCTCCGTCTATAGGTACGATCCAATCTTTTGTTAAATATAAAGCCTTTGTAACTACATAGGTATTATCGTCATCCATCATTTGAGCATTTATTTCTCTTAAATTATTTTCCAAATCGTTATATCTTGCTTCCAGTTTGTAAAATAAAGAATGTATATTAATATTATTTAGCTTTTTAGGCCTGCTGGCTATGATTGCTGTCAAGATTAATACAAGGCCAATAGTCATAAAGGAGGTTAAAATTGTGGTAATATTGCTGCCTTTTTCTCCAATGATAAAGAGAAATATGGAAAATAGAAATGTGACCGCTCCAATTCCGCCTAATACTCCAGCTAAACCTCCCTTTTGCCTGCTGATGCGACCTCTTCTAATGTTTTAAATTTTATGTCCGCTCTATAATTATCATTAATTTTTCTTAGCCTTGTTGTAATCTCATTCATATTTTTTCCTTATTGGGGCAAGGCAGATATTAAGATTGGAGAAGGCGGAGGTAAAATCCAGGAGACAGCGCTTGTTTACTTTATGGCTCCAAACAGTGTAATTCCCCTGTCCCCCAAATTCCCGAGAGTAAGGCGCTTCCAGGCAGGACAAGGCAATGGTGCCATTACTGTAAATATTTTAAAATAGTTAAAACGTAAGTTTCAAAGGTTTTATTAAATAGACAAGAATAAAAGCGCGGCTGAATATAATAATGTTACCTTTGGGCATAATGTGAATATTATATAACAGGGGTAAAACAAGGAGGGGAATTTATGCGGGGCTACTTGTCTATCGGAATATTTGTTATGGGTATAATTTTGGCTGTGTACATTGGATATTGGACTCTATTGATTAAACCTATTATGGTTTGCGTTTCAGCATCAGACGCAGGGGTGCTGACTGCGTCTATGACGACGATGACAATAATAAAATGTGCCCTATCATGGCTGGTTGCGGGAGTGATTTTTGGATTGGGGTATATTGCTGCAATGATTGTGAGTCACAAATAATCTGGGAGATTAAATTGGAGGAAGAAATAATGTTGAATGAAGAAATACAGATATGGATGGACTTTGGATTTTCGGAGGAAGGGGCAATTGCCATGGCAAATGCAATGAAAGACAGATATGATGATGTTGAAATAACAGATGATGTTTCTATAGCTTCCCACACTGAATGAATCTGGATTTTTATCTGAAGAATAGGAGATATATACAGCAAACTGCCCAGGACATAACAAGTAATAGAGGCCTTCATTGGGAATCACAGATAAGGCAATGAAACCACTGAATGGAGATATTGGTAAAGCCTGGCTGCCAGGATCTGTATGGAATCTCTGGTGTATTGCTGGTGATAAATTAATTTGTACTCATTGATTTCTTAAAAGAGGCAGATGGATTTATCAGAATACATAAAAGAGGTTTGAAACGTTATAATTAAAATGGAGACTTAGCGTATTGTGATTATTGGCATTATCAGTGGATTTGCAAGTAAACTTATTGCAAACGGCGTTTCTATTGATGAAATAAGAAAATAAGGAGTTTGCCTGGATACACAAATACAATGACAAACCTTAGCTATATCTATAATCTGCCACCGGGAGAGTTCTCGAAAGATGATCAAGGACTCTTTTTAAATACGGAAATTGCAGTCAAGTATATTAATAAGTAAAATAAAAAAACACTGTATAATCCTGAAAAATAAAAGGAAAATACAGTGCCTTAACTATGACCTATCCGGGAATCGAACCCGGGTTTCCGCCGTGAGAGGGCGGCGTCTTGACCGCTTGACCAATAGGCCTTTTTTGTGTCATCTCTGACAGCTTCATTATAATACCATAGGATTTTCCATTTGTCTACACTTTTTTTCAATGAAATAAAAAATTTGTCAAAATCCAACTTTATATGCTATACTTTTCTAAGTCCAGAGGAAGCGGGAGGAGAGATATGGGACTTAGAAAGCGGGAAGTGAAATACGATTACTTAAGGACTTTTGCGGTCTTTGCCATTATCATGATTCATGCAATTCCGGCAGAAACCTTAAATTACAGGCAATGGCTGTTTTCCGCAGCTCTTTTGCCGGTGCTTTTGTCATTTGTAGGCATTTATTTTATGCTGAGCGGCCTCTTCCTTTTAAAATCCGGGACAGAGGATATTCCGGGTTTTTATTACAGCCGGTTTCAGACCATTTTTATCCCCTTTGCATGTTACAGCGGGATTTATTACTGGTATTATGAAATTTATTTAAGAGAAGAACCCCTTAAGTGGCAGGAGCATCTGGCGGCTTTTGGAAAGGGACTGTTTACAGGAACCATTCCAATGACGCCTCATTTGTGGTTCATGTATGTGATCATGGCCCTGTACCTTTGTGCGCCCTTTCTGGCCCGGATGATGAAGGCCATGAGTGATAGGGATTTAAAGATTTTTTTGGCTCTTATGGTGATTGTTCAAGGCATCTGCACCTATTTTCCGTCCTTTGGCCTGGATATGGGAGGGAGCCTTCAATATATGATATTTAAGGGCTGGCTTATTTATTTTGTACTGGGATACGCATTAAAGCGCCTGTATGGGAACAGCCGCTATCTTCCCTTTGGAATTTTAGGCATGGCCGGTTTTTGCATCACAATGGTTCAAAAATGCTTCACCCCTGCCTTTACTCCAGGGATCCACGATCTGGCCCCCACAATGATTGCAATTGCTGCGGCTGTTTTTCTGTTTTTTGAGCGTTTCGGGGATATTAAAACTCCTGTCCTTGCAAAGGCAGCAGGCCATATAAGCCGTTACAGCTATTCCATCTACCTGATCCATTACCTGGTTTTGGGACAGGCAGCCAGAGAGCTGGTGGAAAAGACTTTTATAAGACATTATTACGTGCCCAGGATCCTCTGTGAAACGGTTCTGACCTTTCTCATTTCCCTGGCAGCCGCCTGGATCATTGACGGCACCATAGGCAAGCTTCTGAAAAAAGCAGTGGACCGGGTTTGGTATAGAAGAAATAAGAACAGAAGGAGAGGGTTAAATGGATAGGAAAGCAAGTTGTGAATACTGTATACACTATAATTTTAACGAAGAATATGAATGTTATGAGTGTGAAATCAATTTAGATGAGGATGAAATGGTACGGTTTTTAAGTAATTCCTTCCGGAACTGTCCTCATTTTAAATTCGGGGATGAATACTCTGTGGTAAGAAAGCAGATGTAAGGAAAATGATAAAAAGAAGCCCTGAAAAGGGAGGAGCCGGTATCCCTCCAAGGAATACCGGCAATTATGAAAAAAAATTTTTATCTCAAAGTATGTTGGCAACATCTTTTTCTGATGGTTTTAGTATATCGGTTAAATATGAAGAAAATTTGACCAGGCTGTAAAAAGATTATGGCCAGAGTGTGAACAATGGACCAGGTCCATGGATCAGTCACTGAAATGGTAGCTGTCCAGCAATTGGTTCTTCATATGCCAAAGCTGATTGGATAAATCAACATGGACTTCATGAGGATTTACCAGACGGCGGGACTCCTCCCATAGGGTATCAAGCTCCTTTTTACAGTAGGATTGGATGTCCATAACGGCCGGAGTCTCATAAATGCATGTTCCGCCTTTAAATATCTGAACAAGAAGATCCCTCATGGTATAGCTGTTAGGTGCCAGATGGGTCTTTTTCCATGTTTCAATGGGGTCAAAGAGGAGCAGGGAATGGTTTTCCTTATAAACCTCTCCTTCCAGGCAGATTAAGTCGGCAATGATCTTGCCGGTTTCCCGGCTGTAAATGCGTTTGATGATCTTGTTTCCCGGATTAGTGATCTTTTCCGCATTTTCAGAAAGCTTGATCTTGGGAACGAACTTGCCGGTCTTTTTATCCATCAAAGCCGCCAGTTTATAAACGCCGCCAAAGGAAGGGCAGTCCTTGGAGGTGATCAAATTGGTGCCAACTCCCCAGGAATTAATGGTCGCACCCTGAATCTTTAAACTGTTGATCAGAGTTTCGTCAAGATCATTGGAAGCGGAGATTACTGCATCTGTAAATCCGGCTTCATCAAGCATTTTCTTGGCCTTTTTGGAAAGGTATGCTAAATCCCCGCTGTCCAAACGGATTCCATAGGTGGTAAGGGGGATTCCTGCTTCCCGAAGTTCTTTAAATACCTTGATGGCATTGGGAACGCCGGATTTTAAAGTATCATAGGTGTCCACCAAAAGGATGCAGGCAGTGGGATAAAGCTTTGCATAGCTGCGGAATGCGGTCAGTTCATCGGGAAAGCTCATGATCCAGCTGTGAGCATGGGTTCCTCTCACCGGAACATGGAACATTTTCCCAGCCAGCACATTGGAGGTGCCGATGCAGCCTGCGATCATGGCAGCCCTGGCACCGTAAATTCCGGCATCAGGTCCCTGAGCGCGGCGCAGGCCAAATTCCATGACCCCGTCTCCTGCGGCAGCGTATACGACCCTGGCTGTTTTCGTGGCGATCAGGCTCTGGTGATTGATAATATTAAGCAAAGCGGTTTCGATCAGCTGGGCTTCCATAATGGGGGCAATGACTTTTACTAAGGGTTCTCGAGGGAATATGACCGTACCCTCAGGAATGGCGTAGATGTCGCCGGAAAATTTAAAATGATAGAGATATTCCAGAAAGTCTTCCTCAAACAGGCCGGTGGACCGTAAATAATCTACATCCTCCTGGTTAAACTGAAGCTCGTTTACGTATTCAATGACCTGTTCCAAGCCTGCGCAGATCGCGTATCCGTTGCCGCCCGGATTGCTGCGGTAGAAAACATCAAATATTACGGTCTCGTTGGCATTTTTTTCTTTAAAATATCCCTGCATCATGGTTAATTCATATAGGTCTGTTAATAAAGTTAAGTTGCGCTGGCTCATAGCTTTTCTCCTTTTTTTCTTTTACTAAACCTTTTCGCACATTATACCATAAGTTTACAAAAAAACAATGGAATTGACAAAAAAATAACAATCTAAAAAACGACACAAATATCGAACAAATATTCATAAATGATTAAATAATCTAAATAATATAATACAATTTGAAAATTAATAAATAATTTATTCTTTTTATAAAAAAAGTCTTGCAAAATATGGAGAGATGGTATATAATAAAGCTATAAACAAAAGAAAAAAATTTCTAATCCGATATTCCAATTTATTTCGGAAGATGGCAGAGAAAAGGGGGTTGATTCCACCGAAAACATAAGTTTCGCCTGAATCAGGAAATATGCAAGTTCAGGCAAAAGGCAAAACCGTCAGACCTTAGCAGAGAACCGGAAAAGGTGATGGATCAATGCGAAAGCATGGGTGAAGCCGGAATAAAAAAATCTACCAATCTCTTATATGCCTATAGTTCGTTATAACTGCAGAGAAATATTCATGGTGATGGGTAATTTTGATTCGTCCGGATTGAATTTTTGTTCGGTAGCTGGATAACAATATAGTAGAATGAAAACAATAATGCAGAGAAATTCAGATTGTAGATGGTTTTAAGCGAAAGGTAACGGGAAAAAATTCATATAGAGCATCCAGAGAACAGCAGTGAAAAACTAGACGAGAGAGGTAATTAAGAACCAATGGATGAAAGCGTGTAGAACGGGTATCGGATTTCATGAAAATGATTCGGTACCCGTTCTCCTTTGTGTATTCGGAAGGAAACTCAAATTAGCCTTGACATTTCTTTTCCCAATCCCTATAATTAACATATTGTATAACCATATCATAATAAGAAGAAAAACTTTGATGGAGACAGTAGGACCATGGGAAATCCAAAGAGAGCCGGGGAGGGTGGAAGCCTGGCGAAAGTAGCATGGGTACGAATATCACTCCGGAGTTTCCGGCTGAAGGCTTAGGCGGTAGGTCAGGACGTAGTTTCTGCGTTAAAGGAAAGCATATGCTGGTATGCGGTAATGGGTGGTGTAACGGAGATATAGTGAGGCTTTCGTCCTGATTACGGGATGAGGGCTTTTTTTATATATTCAGAAATGGAGGTCGCAAAAGATGTACAAAAAAGTCCCTACAGACTTGAATTTTGTAGCAAGAGAAAAAGAAGTTGAAAAATTCTGGGAGGACCATGAGATTTTCAAAAAGAGCATGGAAAACCGTAAGGAAGCAGAAACCTACACGTTTTATGACGGTCCGCCTACTGCCAATGGGAAACCCCATATCGGCCACGTATTGACCAGGGTTATTAAAGATATGATTCCAAGATACCGCACCATGAAAGGCTATGATGTTCCCCGTAAAGCAGGCTGGGATACCCACGGACTTCCGGTGGAGCTGGAAGTGGAAAAAATGCTGGGCCTTGACGGCAAGGAACAGATTGAAGAATACGGTCTGGAACCATTTATCAAATATTGCAAGGAAAGCGTTTGGAAATACAAAGGCATGTGGGAGGATTTTTCAAAAACAGTCGGCTTTTGGGCTGATATGGATGACCCATATGTAACCTATGAAAATAATTTTATTGAATCCGAATGGTGGGCATTAAAGCAGATATGGGAAAGGGGCCTTTTGTACAAGGGCTTTAAGATCGTTCCCTACTGTCCCAGGTGCGGAACCCCCTTGTCCAGCCATGAAGTGGCCCAGGGATATAAGGATGTAAAGGAACGCTCCGCCATCGCCCGGTTTAAGGTAAAGGGAGAAGATGCCTATATTCTGGCGTGGACTACAACCCCGTGGACCCTTCCTTCTAACGTAGGCTTATGCGTGAATCCCAATGAGACCTATGTAAAGGTCCGGACAGGAGACTATACCTATTATATGGCAGAAGCCCTGTGTGAAAAGGTTTTGGAAGAGGAGTACACCGTATTAGAGCGGTACACGGGAAAAGACTTAGAATATAAGGAATACGAGCCTTTATTTGACTTCGTAAAACCAAATAAAAAAGCATATTATGTAACCTGTGATACGTATGTCACCCTGACAGACGGTACAGGTGTGGTTCATATCGCTCCGGCCTTTGGTGAAGATGACTCCAAGGTGGGCAGAAAATACGACCTTCCCTTTGTGCAGCTGGTCAATGCGGCAGGCGAGATGACAGAGGAGACCAAATGGGCAGGCACTTTCTGTAAGAAAGCGGATCCAATGATATTAAAGGATCTGGAAGAGAGAGGACTTTTATTCTCTGCACCTGTATTTGAGCACAGCTATCCCCACTGCTGGAGATGTGATACCCCGTTAATCTATTATGCAAGGGAATCCTGGTTTATCAAGATGACGGATGTAAAGGAAGACTTAATCCGCAACAACAACACCATCAACTGGATTCCGGAGAATATTGGAAAAGGACGTTTCGGCGACTGGCTGGAAAATGTTCAGGACTGGGGAATCAGCAGAAACCGTTACTGGGGCACTCCTCTTAATGTGTGGGAGTGTGAGTGCGGACATCAGCACTCCATCGGAAGCATTGAAGAATTAAAGGCAATGTCCCTCAACTGCCCTGAGAATATTGAGCTTCACCGCCCTTACATCGATGAAGTGACCATCACCTGTCCAAAGTGCAAAAAGCAGATGAAGAGGGTGCCGGAGGTAATTGACTGCTGGTTTGATTCCGGTTCCATGCCCTTTGCCCAGCACCATTATCCTTTTGAAAACAAAGAGCTGTTTGAGCAGCAGTTCCCGGCTGATTTTATTTCCGAGGCAGTGGATCAGACAAGAGGCTGGTTCTATTCCCTCCTTGCCATTTCCACCCTGATCTTTAACAAGGCGCCTTATAAAAATGTAATCGTTCTGGGACATGTCCAGGATGAGAACGGCCAGAAGATGAGCAAATCCAAGGGAAATGCAGTAGACCCGTTTGATGCACTGGAAACCTACGGAGCAGATGCGATCCGCTGGTACTTCTATGTAAACAGCGCTCCATGGCTGCCCAACCGTTTCCACGGGAAAGCGGTTATGGAAGGACAGCGCAAATTTATGGGTACCTTGTGGAATACCTATGCATTCTTTGTGCTTTACGCGAATATTGATGAATTTGACCCAACAAATTACAGCCTGGAATACGATAAGCTGACCGTCATGGATAAATGGCTTCTTTCCAAGCTGAACACTTTGGTTGGGGAGGTGGATGCCTGCCTTTCCGGCTATCAGATTCCGGAAGCGGCAAGAGCTCTTCAGGATTTTGTGGATGATATGAGCAACTGGTATGTCCGCAGAAGCAGGGAACGTTTCTGGGCAAAGGGAATGGAGCAGGATAAGATCAACGCTTATATGACCCTTTACACGGCCCTTGTTACCGTAAGCAAGACAGCGGCTCCCCTCATCCCGTTTATGACCGAAGAGATTTATCAGAACATGGTCTGCAGCGTGGACCAGTCTGCACCGGAGAGCATTCATTTGTGCGATTATCCGGTGGCAAACCAGGCCTATATTGACAGGCAGCTGGAAACGGACATGGATGAAGTATTAAAAATCGTAGTCATGGGCCGTGCTGCCAGAAATACCGCCAATTTAAAGAACCGCCAGCCAATTGGCCAGATGTTCGTAAAAGCGCCTCATGTTCTGCCTGTGTTTTACCAGGAGATCATTGAAGAAGAGCTGAACGTAAAAAAGGTGGTATTTACTGATGATGTAAGGAATTTCACATCCTACAGCTTTAAGCCTCAGTTAAAAACCGTTGGGCCGAAATACGGCAAGCAGCTGGGAAATATTAAAAAGGCTCTTGGAGAGATCAACGGCAATGAGGCCATGGACACCTTAAATGAAACAGGCGCCCTTACCTTTTCCTTTGACGGAACGGAAGTGGTGCTCACAAGAGATGACCTTCTCATTGACACCGCTCAGACAGAAGGCTATGTGTCTGAGGGAGATAATGCCATCACCGTTGTTTTGGATACCAATCTGACACCTGAGCTTTTGGCAGAAGGCTTTGTGCGTGAGCTGATCAGCAAGATCCAGACCATGCGTAAGGAAGCAGGGTTTGAGGTAACGGATCACATTGTGGTATACAGCAAGGGCAATGAAACCATTGCCGGTATATTAAAGATCCATGAGGAAGAAGTAAAGAGCGAAGTACTTGCGGAAAACATCATCCTTGAAACGCTGGACGGTTATGTAAAAGAATGGAGCATTAACGGCGAAAATGTAACTTTGGGTGTGGAGAAGTTTCAGTAAAGGGTTAGGAGGCTTGGTAGAATGAGTATGGGATTTGATAAGGAAACCTTTAAGAAAAGTGTTCTGTTTAATATGAAGAATGTGTTCCGAAAGACGGTTGATGAAGCGACTCAGGAGCAGATGTACCAGGCAGTGGCCTATGCGGTAAAGGATGTTGTCATAGACGAATGGATCGCAACCCATAAGGAGTATGAAAAGCAGGATGTAAAAACCCTGTATTATCTGTCAATGGAATTCCTTATGGGCCGCGCTCTTGGCAATAACATCATAAACATTATGGCTCAGCCGGAGGTAAAGGAAGTTCTGGAAGAACTGGGTTTTGATTTAAACACCATTGAGGACCAGGAGCCGGATCCGGCTCTTGGAAACGGGGGGTTAGGCCGCCTTGCGGCCTGCTTCCTGGATTCCCTGGCAACCCTTGGATACCCTGCCTATGGCTGCGGCATCCGCTACCGTTATGGCATGTTCAAACAGAAAATAGAGAACGGATATCAGATAGAAGCGCCTGACAACTGGCTGAAGAACGGCTATCCCTTTGAGCTGCGCCGCGCGGAATATTCCACTGAGGTAAAATTCGGAGGTTATGTGAATACTGTCTGGGAAAACGGCAGGGAACACTTTGTCCATGAGGGGTACCAGTCGGTCCTTGCTGTTCCTTATGACATGCCCATCGTAGGATATGGAAACAACGTGGTGAATACCTTAAGGATCTGGGATGCCCAGGCTGTCAATACCTTTAGCCTGGACTCCTTTGACAGAGGTGATTACCAGAAGGCAGTGGAACAGGAAAACCTGGCAAAAACCATTGTAGAGGTCCTTTATCCCAACGACAACCATTATGCAGGAAAAGAGCTGCGCTTAAAACAGCAGTACTTCTTCATTTCTGCCAGCGTTCAGAGAGCGGTTATGAAGTACATGGAAAAACATGACGACATATATAAGTTCTACGAAAAAACGGTTTTCCAGCTGAATGATACTCATCCTACCGTGGCAGTCCCTGAGCTTATGAGAATTCTTCTTGATGATTACAGCTTAAGCTGGGATGAAGCATGGGAGATCACGACTAAGACCTGCGCCTATACCAACCACACCATTATGTCGGAAGCCCTGGAAAAATGGCCGATTGAACTGTTTTCCAGGCTGCTTCCCAGAATCTATCAGATCGTGGAAGAGATCAACCGGAGATTCCAGGGGAAGATCATGGAGATGTACCCCGGCAGCCAGGAAAAGCTTTGCAAAATGTCCATTGTTTATGACGGTCAGGTCCGTATGGCCAATCTGGCAATTGTGGGAGGCTTCTCAGTAAACGGTGTTGCCAGGCTCCACACGGAGATTTTAAAGAATCAGGAATTAAGAGATTTTTATCAGATGATGCCGGAAAAATTCAACAACAAGACCAATGGCATCACCCAGAGGCGGTTCCTTTTGCACGGAAATCCTCTTTTGGCCCAATGGGTCACGGGAAAGATCGGCGGTGACTGGATCACCAATCTGCCTCATATCCACCGCCTGGCAATCTATGCAGAAGATCCCAGGTGCAGGCAGGAGTTCATGGACATCAAATACCAGAACAAGGTGCGCCTTGCAAAATATATTAAAGAGCATAACGGCATTGATGTGGATCCCAGGTCCATGTTCGATGTGCAGGTAAAGCGTCTCCACGAATACAAGCGGCAGCTGATGAACATCCTTCACGTTATGTATTTGTATAATCATCTGAAGGATAACCCAAACCTTGACATTGTGCCAAGAACCTTTTTGTTCGGCGCAAAGGCTGCGGCAGGTTATAAGCGTGCAAAGCTGACCATTAAGCTGATCAATGCGGTGGCTGATGTCATTAACAATGACAGAAGCATTGGCGGCAAGATTAAAGTGGTTTTCATTGAAGATTATAAAGTGTCCAATGCGGAGATTATCTTTGCTGCGGCAGATGTCAGTGAGCAGATATCCACGGCAAGCAAGGAGGCCTCTGGTACGGGCAATATGAAATTCATGTTAAACGGCGCCCTGACCCTTGGAACCATGGATGGAGCTAATGTGGAAATTGTAGAGGAAGTGGGAGAAGAGAATGCCTTTATCTTTGGCATGTCTTCTGATGAGGTGATCCGCTACGAGAATGAGGGCGGATATAATCCCATGGAAATCTTCAACAACAACTATGAGATCCGCAGAGTGCTGATGCAGCTCATTAATGGCTATTACTCACCACAGGATCCGGAACTGTTCCGGGATATTTACAATTCCTTATTAAATACCCAGAGCAGCGACCGTGCTGACACATACTTTATTTTAAAAGACTTCCCATCCTATGCGGAGGCACAGCGCCGGGTGGATCAGGCCTACAGGGATGAAACCTGGTGGGCAAAGGCGGCCATCTTAAATGTGGCCTGCAGCGGCAAGTTTACCTCAGACCGCACCATTGAAGAATATGTGGCAGATATCTGGCACCTGGAAAAGGTGAAGGTAGAGCTGGAAGAAGAGTAGAATCATAAAAAAGCACAGGGAGTTTTGTCCTCTCTGTGCTTTTTTACGATTTTGGGGCAGTTTATGTGCCGGTTTTGTTGGCAGACGTATGAAGTACGCTTTTATTTTATTCAAAGTGTTAGATAATTTTGCTTTATGTGTATTACGTATAATTTCCTTGTCTGATTCATGTTATTTAATGTTATATTTTAATGAAAATAAATATATTGGGAGTAAATATATATTTTAATGGCACAAAAACACATTTACCAGATGATAAAATTTTGATATAATGACGAAAAGCGGGCAGGATGCCCGGAATGAAAATTATATCTTTAGATGCGATAAATACCGCTATAATAAGGGCTTGCAGGTCTATCGGTTTCATTGCACTGTTCAAAGGACATTTAGAAAGCCGGTGTCATAAATACATAGTTCGGTTAAAAAATATATATTGTTTCGTCAAAAAATATATAATTAAGTAAAATATAAATAAAAAGGAGAAGAGAGCATGAAGTCAAAGGGGATTATGGGTTTGTTATTGGCCGCTATGCTGCTGTTTACAAGTGGATGCGGTTCGGGGCAGGGAGCGGCTCTGGATAAAAAACAGAATGATGTGGAGGCAGATGCTGATGCAGCGGCTGAGATCGACTTGACACAGAAAGAAGCTCCCATGCTGGCAGAAAAAGTGGCTGCGGGGGAACTGCCGGCCCTGGAAGAACGGCTGCCTGTAGCAGGAGATATTATGGTGGAACCGGATGTGAAAAGTTTAGGGAAGTATGGCGGCAGCATGTCCGTTACAACCCTGGATAATGGACGCTGGCAATGGGGATATTATTCTGAGCAAAGCATGTTTCGTTTTAAGCAGGACGGCTCCAATGAAGTAGAGGCGAATGTATGCAAAGACTTCTATCCAAATGAGGATGCAAGCGTTTGGACAATAGAACTTCGCGAAGGAATGAAATGGTCGGATGGCGCACCTTTTACCGCAGATGATGTGTTGTTTTATTATGAACATTGTTCGACTCCTGCCATCAATCCGGATCGGACCGCAGTGGACGCGTCAGATCCAAACTATTACAGTGCATTTACATCTAAAAACTACGACTGCTTCCAGGTATTGGTGGATGGAGTTCATTATTGGGCCGAGATGGAAAAAATTGATGATTACAAACTGACTGTAAATTTTAAAGCTCCAAAGCCTGATTTCCCGGTGAGGGTGGCAGTGGATGCCAAATGGATGTTCCTTCCAAAGCATTTCTTTGTGGACATCCTGTCCAGAAAAGACGGTGTCACAGACGACCCTTCATTCCCGGCCATTTCGGAGGAAGAGGCGCTGGCAAATGCAAATGCCAAGTTTAATAAACAGTGGACTTCTTACAGTGCAATGGGAAAGGATACGGCTTATTATCATTGGGGAAACTATATCATTCCGCAGCTTCGCAGTTTTATTGCGGTAAAAGATAATTGGGATACCGTTGGCGAAACATATGTCATGGTTCGCAATCCATATTTTTGGAAAACGGACAGTGAAGGGCGGCAGCTTCCTTATTTGGATCAGATTGAAGTGAAAATTATTAATGAAATGGATCAGATCACACTGAAGGTGATGTCGGGCGACATTGATTTTTATAATGCGAATGCGGATTTTTCTACGGTTGCTTCCGCCTTGCAGGACAGTCATGATGTGTATGTCTGGCAAAGCTCTGACTGGGCAAGTGAGGAAGTGGTAATGCTGAATCAGACAGTAAAAGATGCTGACAAACGCAACATGTTTCAGAACAGGGATTTCCGTCAGGCACTGTCTCTGGCGGTAGACCGCAATCTGCTGAATGAAACGGTCCACAATGGAATATGTAAACCGGCACAGGCTTCCGTTCCCAAAGGAATGTTTGGATATGATGAAGAATGGAGCAGGAAATGGACCGATTATGATGTGGATAAAGCCAACCAGCTCCTGGACGGCGTGACAGAACCATGGAATCGTGCCCCCGGAACCTTCCGCAAGATGAAGGGCACCAACCGGGATGCAGAAATTATCCTGTCCGTAAAAGAGCCAAAAAGATTTGCGGATTATCTGTCCATCCTGGAGTCTTCTTATAAAAATGTAGGAGTCAAATTAATTTCGAAAGCTGATCCGGATTCCCGTATTGCAATGCTTTCAAATGATGTGGAGGCTTCCTTTGAGCTGTTTAACTGCGTGGGAGCGAATATTCGCCCGGATGCTCTGGTTCCGGTCCGCAATGTTTCCTTCTGGCATGCGGCATATGGAAAATGGTATGAAGACGGAAAAAGTACTGCCGGCGGCGGTGTTGAGCCTACTGGAGACGTATTGGAACTGATACTGGCCTACGAAGCGATTCAGACGGCAACCGGACAGGACAGGGAAAAGGCGGTACAGGAAAATGTACAAAAGATATACGATCTGCACAAGGAAAATGTGTGGGTAATCGGATACTTATCCCCAGTGCCGGCAAGACACTTGATCAACAAAGCAATTCGGAATATGCCGGACAACATGATTCTTTCAGACGAATACCGCTTTGGAGGGCTTGCACGTCCTGAACAATTCTGGAGAGATGACTTATAAACCAGTGTGGGTGATTGGTTGGGAAGGAGGCATTAAGCGCTATTCAATGGATAAGACAAAATTTATTGTAAACAGATTGTTGATGGCTTTATTGACCTTGTTTTTAATAACATTTGTGGTATTTATGGTGATTCAGCTGCCTCCGGGAGATTTTGTGGATACCCTGGTAGAACACATGATCGCCGAGGGAGAAAAGGTATCAGAAACAGAAATTGCGAATTTGAAAGAGATGTATGGGATGAACAGGCCCTTTATTGTACAGTATTTTTCCTGGCTGAAGGGAATTTTAACAGGAAATTGGGGCACATCATTTACTTATAACCAGCCTGTGCTTACAAAGATCAGTGAAACTTTGGGAATTACGGTTGGAATTTCAATCGCAACAATGGTTTTTACATATGCATTGTCAATACCGATTGCTGTTTTTTCAGCGAAGCACCAATATACGCTGGGAGATTATCTGGTAACCTTTATCGGTTTTATCGGGCTTGCCGTTCCCAATTTCCTTATGGCGATCCTGCTGATGTATGCCTCTTACCGGCTGACGGGAAAATCAATCATGGGCCTGCCCGAATTTGGGATTACATCATTTGCAACCTTTGGGGAATGGATAAAAAGCCTGATTATTCCCATTTTAGTAATTGGAATCAATGGCACCTGCGGGCTGATACGGACTATCCGGTCACAGATTCTGGACGAGCAGGGGCAGCCCTATGTTCTTGCTGTCCGTTCAAAGGGGGTCAGTGAAAATACTATTACCTATAAATATCAAATGCGGGCGGTTTTAAATCCGATTGTCAGCGGCCTTGGCAATATGATCGCCTCTGTTTTTAACGGTTCCACGATTACAGCAGTTGTCCTGCTGCTGCCAACACTTGGGCCGGTGCTGCTGAAAGCGCTGAGAACGCAGGACATCTATCTTTCAGGCGGAATTCTGCTGATTTCTGCGACTTTGGTTGTAATTGGAAATCTGATTTCGGATCTTTTACTGGCCGTATTGGATCCACGAATCAAGCTGGTGGAGGAAAGTGAATAATGCAAACTGGTGTAGATCATATGGAAGCTGTGCAAACGGGCGGGCCGCTTTCTGAAAAAGAACAAAAGAAACAGGAAAAAAAGAAGCAGAAACAGGAAAAATATTACATGGCATCACAATGGCAGCTTATGATCCGCAAGCTTGTCAGACATAAAGCTGCAGTGATGAGTATGGTTATTCTGTTATTTTTATATCTGGGGGTTTTATTTGCTCCGTTCATTGCGCCGCAGGGGCTGGAAGAGTTTTCGGCGACTTATGGGAATGCCCCTCCAAGCAAGCTGCATTTTGTTCACGAGGGAAAATGGGTTGGCCCGTTTACATACGCATATACTATTGAACGTGACGTATTTGAGAAAAAAATATTTGTAGAAAACGTTTCCGAACCATACAGGATTCGGTTTTTTTCCAAAGGCTCCCCTTACAAACTGTTTGGTTTTATACCCTGGCAGACGCATCTGTTCACCGTAGACAACAGCCAGAGAGAAGCCGGAAAAGATCCGGTTGTATTCATGATATTTGGTGCGGATGGAACAGGCAGGGACTTATTTTCCAGAGTTCTTATTGGCAGCCAGGTATCCTTAACCATCCCATTGGTGGGAACCGCTCTGTCATTTATCCTGGCAGTTATTATCGGCGGGATTTCCGGGTATTATGGCGGCAAAGTGGATATGGTAATCCAACGCTTAACTGAAGTGGTTTCCGCTTTTCCAACGCTGCCGCTGTGGATGGCTCTTTCTGCCGCCATTCCTCCGAATATACCGGTTACCCAAGTATATATCCTCATCACAGTTATTATGTCCCTTCTCAGTTGGCCGGGGCTCTCGCGTACGGTGCGCAGCAAATTCCTTTCGCTGAAAAAAGCAGATTTTGTAATGGCGGCAAGGCTGTCCGGTGTTTCTGATGCTAAAATTATTGCCAGACATCTGCTGCCGGGTTTTATGAGTTACTTGATTGTAAATTTGACTTTGGGGATTCCCAATATGATTCTTGGGGAGACCTCCATGAGTTTTCTGGGATTGGGGATGAGAGCGCCGGCAACCAGTTGGGGCGTGCTACTGCAGGAATGCCAGAGTATAGGCAACATTGCCAACTGTCCATGGAAGCTGATTCCGGTTATTTTTGTTGGATTAACAGTACTTGCGTTTAATTTCCTCGGCGACGGACTGCGCGATGCTGCCGACCCGTATAAGTGAGGTGGTAATATGAATGGGACAAAGGATTCGGTATTGGAGGTAAAAAAGCTGTCGATCAGCATCAAGCTGGATGAAGGCCTGCTGACCCCGGTAAGAGGAGTTGATCTCCAACTGTATCGAAATGAAACCCTTGGACTGGTGGGGGAATCCGGCTGCGGGAAAAGCCTGCTCTGCAAGGCGGTCATTGGAATTAATGATAAAAAATTTAAATCAGAGGGATCGGTTCATCTGGTGGATGAAAATGGGAAAGCAAAAGAGCTTTTAGGTCTGCAATTTGGAGGAAAAGAAATTCGCAGCATTCGAGGCAAAAGCATTTCGATGATTTTCCAGGAACCGATGAGTTCCTTTTCGCCGCTTTTTACGGTTGGGCATCAGATTTCGGAAAATGTGCGGCTGCATGTAACCAGGGACAAACAGGAAGCCCGGCGTATGACAATCAAAATGATGCAAAAAGTTGGAATTGCAAATGCAGAGCAGCGGTATAAGCAATATCCCCATGAATTTTCAGGCGGAATGCTGCAGCGATCCCTGATTGCAATGGCACTGATCTGCCAACCCCATATTTTAATAGCAGACGAACCGACAACCGCACTGGATGTTACCATCCAGGCACAGATTTTGCAGATGTTAAAAAACCTGCAAAAAGACGTGGGCATGTCAATTATTTATATTACCCACGATCTTGGAACTGTGGCGCAAATCTGTGACCGGGTTGCGGTTATGTATTTGGGGAAAATTATAGAAATTGCAACTGTGGATGAGATTTTTAAAAACCCGCTTCATCCGTATACTGAGGGGCTGATTCATTCGGTGCATAAAATCGGAGGCAAAACAGAACGGCTGTTTTCAATTGAAGGATTTGTACCGCTGGCTATGAATTTGGATAACCGGTGCGGTTTTTATGACCGCTGTACCAGGCGAAACAAAGAATGCCTGACACTTCCGGAACCCCATCTGGTCCAGACTTCCGAAGGGCACAGCGTGGCATGTTATAAGTATACGAACAACAGTAAGCCGGAATTATTGGCAAAGGAGGTGGGATAAATGCCGGAAACGATTTTGAAAGTAGAGGGCTTAAGCAAAGTTTTTTCTTCAAAAAAGACCAGAATTCATGCGGTTAACAGTGTCAGCCTGCAGGCAAAACACGGTGAAACCATTGGTATTGTGGGCGAATCCGGCTGCGGAAAGACAACATTAGGAAGATGTATTGCCGGCGCCTATCCGGTCACCTGTGGGATCATTGACTATAAAGCGGAAGACGGAAAACACTATCAACTGGAAACCATCAGCAAAAACGATATGAAAAAGATCCGCAGGGAAATCCAGATGATTTTTCAGGATCCTTATTCTTCGCTGGATCCCAGAATGACCGTTTTTGATATTATTTCGGAACCGCTGAAAGCAAATTTCAAACATATGCCCAAAGGAGAGATGGAAGAAACTGTGAAATCAATTGCAGAAAAAGTAGGGTTGAATCCCAGTTATTTAAAACGGTATCCCCACGCTTTTTCCGGCGGGCAGCGGCAGAGAATCGGTATTGCGCGGGCACTGGTGCTGTATCCTAAAATTATCGTATGTGACGAAGCAGTTTCTGCACTGGACGTTTCCGTGCAGGCGCAGGTAATTAACCTGCTCAAAGACCTGCAAAAGGAAATGAACCTGACTTATCTGTTTATCAGTCATGATTTGTCTGTGGTGGAACATATTTCTGACCGTGTAGGGGTCATGTATCTGGGAGAAATGATGGAGTTTGCCCCATCTGATGACCTGTACGCAAAACCCAGACATCCTTATACGGAGGCGCTGCTGTCCTCTGTTCCGGTAGCAGACCCTTCTGTCAAATTTAACAGCATTCCGCTGGAGGGTGAAATCCCAAATCCGGCATCACTTCCATCCGGATGTTATTTCCATACGAGATGCAAATACCGGAAGAAGATTTGCGGGGAGGAAAAACCGGCATTTGAAGAAGTATCGCCGGAGCATTTTGTGACCTGCCATCGGGCAAAAGAGCTGAGTTTAAAAGGCATAATATAGTAAGATGATTTTCAGAACAGTTTTAGCCAGGACCTGGATGTAAAATAGATGTAGTATTGGATAAAGAGAGTGAATAAATATGGCAAATGACTTTGGGGAGAATACAAGTGTATATATCAGCAACAAAACAAAATTGAATCTGATGTTTAATTTATGTCAATGCGGGAAAAACCTGATTTCATCTTCCGGGCGAATTCATGTTAAAGCAAATGGAATGTTTACATTTGCATGTATCAACAGTGGTTTGGCATTACTTGAATGCGAAAAATCCGTGCATAAAATTGACTGGGAAAGTGGCTTTGTTGCGTTTCCGGATAAAAATTACGCCATTACCAATATTGGAACAGAAGATGTATCATTAACATGGGTTTCGTTTACGGGATTTTCAGTGGAACATTATTTAAACCGTGCCAATATTTATATTGAAAAGCCAATTTATCAGGATTGCAATCATGAAATTCACAACCGGCTAAATCAGATTTTTCAGTTGTCCAAGACGTTTCCCAATCGCTATTGCCCTATGATGTCTGTACTGTATGATACGTTTAGTGTGCTTTTGGATGCAAATCCCACCCGGCTGAATGAAAAGCTGATTGATAATACGGATTTTATTGCCGCAAATGCTGTAAATTTCATTGAGTATAACTATGCGAAAAATATTTCTGTGGAACAGATTGCGGCGGCAGTGGGGGTATCTCAAAAAGTGCTCTATACGTTTTTTAACCGTACGATGAATATCCCCCCAAAACAGTATTTAATCTATTACCGGATTGATAAAGCCTGTTCCCGGTTAAAATCCACCAGTCAGTCAATACAGGAAATATCCGAGACGGTTGGCTATACCAACCAGTTTTATTTTGCAAAAGAGTTCAAACGGATTACCGGCATGACGCCAAGTCAGTTCCGTAAAAATCCGGAAACACAGGAACTGCTCACCTATAAAACTTTTATATCAAAATTTTCATCATCCCAATCGGATTTTTCCACGGAGAATTTAGCCATAGAAGAGCCGGTGGTTTCCGTTTATCTGGCGACAGACCAGGGGGATTGATAAGGAGATAACAATGAAGCTGAAATATTTGGGAACTGGAGCCGCGGAAGGGTGGCCGGCGTTGTTCTGCTCGTGTGAAAGCTGTAAAAAAGCAAGACAGCTGGGTGGTAAAAATATTCGCACAAGGTCGCAGGCCTTGGTGGATAACAAACTTTTGATTGACTTGCCGCCAGATACATATATGCATTATTTACAGCATGGTTTTCCGCTGCCGGCAATAACGGATATACTGGTTACGCACAGTCATTCCGATCATTTTTATCCGAAGGAGCTTGAAATGCGTTGCAGGCCATATTGCGATGAACATGCCGTGAAACTAAGCATCTATGGAAACAGAACGGTAGAAGCACTTTACCGGGAAGAGGTGAGGCATGAACCGGATATAGAAAATTTTAACTGTTTTGTTCCTGTAAAACCCTTCCAGGTATATGAGGTTGCCTCCTATCAGGTGATTCCTCTAAAAGCACTGCATGATTCCAGGGAAGAATGTTTGATCTATTGCATCAAAGGGCAGAGCAAACAGCTGCTTTATTGCCATGATACTGGAATATTTCCCCGGGAAACCTGGGATTATCTGGTTTGGAATAAAATAAAAGCGGATGCGGTCAGTCTTGACTGCACCACCGGTATAGAGGCGGACGGCGGGAACCATATGGGAGTCGAGGATGTTATTTCCATGAAAAAAGATATGATTCAGAGAAAAATTGCAGATGAGAACACGGTTTTTGTTGCTGCACATTTTTCTCATAATGGAAAGCTTATGCATCAGGAACTGGAAGATAGGTTCCGTGCCGAAAATATACAGGTCGCTTATGACGGACTTGAAATAAATATATAAAATTAGGAGAGACCAATGAGTAAAGAACTGGTTCTATTCTTCGACTGCGGGGATACTTTGGTAGATGAATCTACCCAAATTATGAATGACAACGGCGATGTGATCAGCGCCCGGCTGTTTGAAGGAGCCCGGGAAATGCTTATGCATATCTATCATGATGGTTACCGTATGGCATTGGTTGCTGACGGGCGCGTTGCATCGTTCCGAAATATATTCAGGGAGCTGGGTTTGGAGCATCTTTTTGAAAAGTGGATTATTTCAGAAGAACTGGGTCAGGAGAAACCGGCACGCATCATGTTCGAAACCGCGATGGAACAAATGGACTTAAGCGTACAGGATACAGAGCGCATTGTAATGATTGGAAACAACATTAAGAGAGATATTCTGGGCGCAAACCAAATGGGAATCCGCACAATTTTACAAAGTGAAACCCCTCGCTATCCAATGGAGGTGGATACGCCGGAAGAAATGCCGGATTACATTGTGGCAAGCAGCAGGGAGCTTATTACCCTGCTTAATGAACTGGAACGGCAGATTCAGAATAAAAACAGGATTACAATAAAATATAAATAAGGTGATTGTATGAATCAGATTTTGGCACTGCAAAAATTCCGTAAGCAAATGGAAGAAATTGAAAAACTAAGATTCATTGCAGAACAGGATTTATTTCCGCTGAGAGCAGCAGAGGACACAGTGGGCAGAGATGAGATACATACGCAGGTTCAAACCTCCGGCTATGATATCTGTTTAGAACAGGGCAGTGACTTTATCGGCAGAGACAAATATCTTTGGCTGGAAAAAAAGGTGAAGATTCCAAAGGAAAAAGAAGGATATCTCCCCTTTGGTTATTTTGATTTTGGAAAAACAGGCGAAGGTCATAACTCCGGATTTGAATCACTTCTTTATGTGGATGAAGAGCCATACCAGGGAGTGGACAGCAACCACAAAGAGGTTTGTTTTTCAGAACTTGCCGGCAAAACGGTACAACTGCATTTTATGCTTTGGTCCGGCTTGGAAGGGGGAGGCTCTCCCAAGCTTCAGGAGCACCGCCTAAAGGCCGCAAATCTTGGATATTTGCATTGTGACAGTGACGAATTTTATTATTATGCAAAGGCAATTTCGGAAACATTAGAGTACCTGCCACAGGAAAGTCCGGACCGGGAGCCTCTAATTGGTGCCATGGAGGCGGCTTTTCTGGAGATTGATTGGGATATCCGGCATTTTTACAGGACGGTATCTGCTGCGCTTGGTGTCTTGAAAACCCGGTTGGAATCCCTGGAAAAGGACCGGAAAATCACAGTTCACTGTGTGGGGCATACCCATATTGATGTTGCCTGGTTGTGGAGGCTGAAACATACGCAGGAAAAATCAATCCGGTCATTTGCAACCGTGATGAAACTCATGGAAGAGTTTGAAGATTACCGCTTTATTCAGAGCCAGCCGCAATTGTACCAATATATAAAAAAGAACCAGCCGCAGCTGTTTGAAAAAATCAAGCAGCGGGTACGGGAAAAAAAGTGGGAAGCAGACGGCGGGATGTGGCTGGAAGCCGACTGTAATATCAGTTCTGGCGAATCGCTTTCACGGCAGTTTTTATATGGAACTTCATTTTTTGAAAAGGAATTGGGCGTCCAATCACAGTATTTGTGGCTGCCGGATGTATTTGGATATAGCTGGGCGCTGCCGCAGATATTAAAAGAGTGTGATATTAAAACGTTTATGACCACAAAAATAAGCTGGAATCAATACAATACGATTCCCAACGATTTATTTATGTGGCAGGGAATTGATGGCAGTAAGGTTCTTACATATTTTATTGACACACCTTCCCATGACCGGGATCTGGAAGACCGTTATGCCACTTATAATGGATTTTTAAACCCCAGAAGCGTCATGGGAAGCTGGAAACGCTTTAAAAATAAAGAGTTGTCCAATGAAGTTCTGGTTTCTTATGGTTATGGAGATGGCGGCGGCGGGCCAAACCGTGAAATGCTTAAGCTGCGCCGGACCATGGATCAGCTGCCCGGGCTTCCCAAAGTGAAAAATTCCACTCCATCTGAGTTCTTTGACCGCATTCATGAAAAAGTGAAAAAAACAGACCGCCCGGTTCCTGTATGGAATGGGGAACTGTATTTAGAATACCATAGGGGGACCTATACAACGCAGGCAGCAATCAAGAAATGGAACCGGGTTCTTGAAAACCGTTTGGCACAGGCGGAATACTTATCGGCGCTTGCGGCGGTTATGGGCGGAACATATGAAAAAGGAAAGCTGGACTTTGGATGGGAAGTTGTTTTAAGAAACCAGTTTCATGATATTATCCCAGGGTCATCCATTCGGGAAGTGAATGAGGAGGCGGTAAAAGAGTATGAGTCCGCAAATGAGGCAGTCCGGGAAGTTGTGGAATTGGCGGGTCGGAAACTGATCAAGCCAGCCGAAAATAAGTATACGCTGTTCCAATTTAATGGGTTAGACAGCAAACCATTAGCTTTGATACCGGAACACAGGACGGGACATTTTCAGATGGAAGGTGTGTTGTTACAGTCACAGAAAACAAAGGAAGGCTATTATGTGCGCACCGGCCTCCCGGGATTCCAGCTGGCCACCGTTGACTTTTTCGAAAGCGTTCCACCGGCACAGGCAAACGCATTTACCTTTGAGAACAATGTCCTGACCACCCCGAATTATACAATCAGATGGAACCGGCAGGGATATATAGATGAGCTGTATGATATCAGATATCAGCGGCATGTGATTCGCCCCGGAGGGCTAGGAAATCTGCTGGAAGTCTATGAAGATAAACCTCTGGCAAATGAAAACTGGGATATCGAAGTATATCATACGCAGAAAAAAGAACTGTTTAAGCTTACGAAGGCTCCTTTTTTAGTGGAGAATGGTCCTTTAGTTGCCGTAATCCGTACGGAATATGAATATCGGGATTCTAAAATTTCTCAGGATATGGTGGTCTATGCAGACAGCTGCAGAATTGATTTTAAAACACTGGCAGACTGGCAGGAGAGTTACCGTTTGTTAAAAACTGCTTTTGATCTGAATTTACATGCGACAACCGCTCATTTTGACATTCAATATGGGCATGTGCAGCGCCCGACACACTCAAATACCAGTTGGGATATTGCCCGGTTTGAAGTAGTGGGACATAAGTGGGCAGATGTTTCTGAAACCAATTATGGCGTCAGCCTTCTTAACGACTGTAAATACGGATATTCTGCAAAGGATAATACGCTGCGGCTCACATTGCTTAAAAGCACAAAATACCCAGACACCCATGCGGATATGGGAACCCATACCTTTACCTACGCACTGCTTCCCCACGAAGGGCGGGTTGAGCAGGGCGGTACAATCCAGGAGGCGGTGGAACTGAATACGCCTGTCAAAGTATTTGCGGGAGAACGTGTATCTGGGCAGAGACTGGTTTATACGGAGCAGGAAGCCGTAATGTTCGATGCCGTAAAACGGTCGGAAGATGGAACGGGTTATGTTGTCCGTCTGCATGAATGCCGTGGCGGAAGCCATAAAATTCGGCTGAAAACTGATTTGAAAAATGTTACAATCCAAAGCTGCAACATTTTGGAGAAAAATAAAGACGAACAGTATCAGCCGGACCAATGGATATTTGAAATTACACCTTTTGAAATCAAAACATTTAAAATTTTGACGTAATGTCCAAGTTTCCGGTCAAGGCCGGCGCTGTGAATCTTACACTCTTTTGATAACTGTGGGACAAATCATCCAATGTATATAAAAATGGATGATATCAGGAGAGATTGGGATTTCATTGCGCTGGCTTTTTGAAGATCGCCATTTGAAGGTGGTTCCTGGCTTTTGCCTGTATACGGCTGACGGATGTGCTGCAGGAAAGAAACGGCTTGCTTACAGACGGGAGCGGTTGGGAAAATTTATTTAATTTTCCATCCTGCCCGATCATATATTGAACAAGGGTTCCAGTTATGGGAGCATTCTTTGTGTATGCTTAGGCACCCGATAAAGCTTTAGGCTCTGCCGGAAAGCATGGCAGGAACATAGAAAGGGCGGTGATCCGGAATGTTGAAAAAAGCGGTTATGGCGTGTATTCTTGCGCTGTTATTTCCATATATAATTACTCTGGCCTGGACGGGAAAGATTGAGGCGAGGAAAGAGGTTCCCATCATCACCAGCGGAAAGAAAATCATTCTTGACCGGAAAAACGGGGAATCTTATATGGATGTGGAAGAATACCTGCCCGGTGTGGTGGCAAAACAGATGCCGGCTGATTACGGCAAGGAGGCTCTCAGGGCGCAGACGATTATTGCAAGGACATACATTTACGGGAAAATGAACGGGCAGAATGAAGTAAAGGAATCTGAGCTTCACATGGAATATTTAGAAGAACAGCAGATGGAAAAGCTGTGGGGGAGCGAAGCCTTTGTGACCAGCTATCAGGCGGTGGAGGACGCGGTCCGGTCCACGGCTAAAATGGTCATGATGTATGACGGAAAGCTCATTGACCCTTTATTTCACCGGGCGAGCACAGGAAAAACCAGAACAGGAGATGAGAACCATCCTTATTTACAGCCGGTTGCCTGTCCCGGAGATGTGGAAGCAGAAGGTTTTCTCACTATGATCGTTTACAAAAAAGAGGAGTTTGCCGAAAAGATCAATCAGATTTCCGGCGATGTGCCCGTAAAGGCTGATCAGGTTCCGGGAAGCATCCAGATCGTTCTCAGAGATGAGGGAGGATATGTGGGGCAGATCCAGATCGGCACCAGAGTTTATACGGGAGAAGAGATTCAGAGGGCTCTTGGACTTCCATCCTCATCCTATGGATTTGAGGAATATGAAGGGGGAATCCGGGTGATTTGTCAGGGGATCGGGCACGGATACGGCATGAGCCAGTATGGTGCCAAGTGCAAAGCAGAGGAAGGCTGGACAGCAGAACAAATTCTCCCTTATTTTTATAAAAATATTGTTTTAATTTCTGAATAACTCTTTCACTCTTGGTAAGAATATTATCGAGGTGATAAACGTGAAGGAGAAAATAAGTCAATTGTTCAAGGATAAAGTATTCCTTGTCCTGTTGGTTCTAGGCCTGCTGACTATAGTAGCTGCAGCAGGAGTCATTACCGTTCAAAGAGGAAATGGTGGAGGAGAAAGCCCTTATCTGCAAGTGCCGGATCAGAGCAATATGATTGTTGAAGAATCAATCCCCCAGGAAACACAAGTTGCAGTTGCAGGAGACTCCAGTGCAACACAGAATATGGAAGAGGAAATGCAGGCGGCTGATTCCAACAAAGCCACTGCAGAGCAGGAAACAAAAGCTCCCGCAGTAAAGGCCGGAACAGACAAGAGCGCAGCAAAATCTCTGGTGCTTGATTTTAGCGATGCTACCAGAATGACTTGGCCAATACGCGGAAATGTCATTTTGGACTACAGTATGGAGTCCACCATCTATTTCCCAACTCTGGATCAGTATAAATGCAATCCAGGGCTTGTAATTCAGGGAGATGTAAGCACTCCGGTTGTGGCTCCCGCCAATGCAAAAGTGCAGCAAATCGGCTCCAATGAAGAAATTGGAAGCTATGTTGTCTTAAATATGGGCAACAGCTATACGGCTGTCTGCGGCCAGTTAAAGGAACTGCAGGTAGTGGAAAATGAATATGTGAAGGAAGGGCAGGTTTTAGGCTATGTGGCCGAGCCTACCAAGTATTATTCCGTAGAAGGATCCAACATATTCTTTGAATTAACTCATGAAGATAAGACCATTGATCCTCTGGATTATATGCAGTAAGCCTAAATCTAAAAGGAAATCTCAGGAAAATGTTATAAAAAAATAATAAAATGTTCATACGTGATTAAGACTCATCTGCTATACTAGAACCGATCAGTCAAATACTCCACAGCTTGCTGAGGAGTATTTGACCCCGTGGGCAGCCGTCAAGGTCAAGCTTGCTTGGCTCTGGCCCTCTGCCTTCACGAGAATCAACGGGGAGTGTGGCTATGAACATACTGTTTTTTTTAACGCCTAAGAATGAAGTGGCTTATATTTTCGAGGATGAATCTCTGCGCCAGGCGCTTGAGAAGATGGAGTATCATAAATACTCCGCAGTGCCCGTCATCAACAGACGGGGTAAATATGTAGGGACTATAACCGAAGGAGATATGCTTTGGGGGATCAAGAACAAATTCAATCTCAATTTAAAGGAAGCAGAGCAGGTGACGGTAGCTGCCATTGACAGAAGGTCAGATAACCGTCCGGTGTATGCGGATTCCAATATGGAAGACTTGATTGATAAGGCATTAAACCAAAATTTTGTGCCGGTTGTGGATGATCAGAAGAATTTTATCGGGATCATCACCCGTAAAGATGTTATCCGCTATTTTTACAATAAGTCCCTGGAGGTGCAGCAGTCAGTAACGGACTGCCGGACTGCAATCATTCAATAAAGCTTAAAAAAGCGTTTTCCGCCAGATATCTGGCAGAAAATGCTTTTTTGTTTTTAAAAACAGCTTACTTATACCGGTTTTTTGTCGAAATCAATGGGAAATCAGCGCATTTGTTGCTATATAAAAAGATTAGAAATAAGAATTATAAAGACAAAATAAATATAAAAAGCTATAAAAATAGAGTTTAATAAATATAAATACACAAAAAAATTATGTTGTATAAAAAAATACCTCCATAAACTAAAGCAATAGTTTTATGTCATAAAGCAATTTCTGTATATTAAAAAGCAAGATTTGTAGGGCGGAAAGATATCTTGTATGATACACTGAATTTACAAATCAACACAGAAGGTTTTTTGCTGATTATGAAAAGGAGGAGGAATAAACATGAAAAAACGGTTTATATTGCTGGCAGGCGCATTTGTACTGACGGGGATGTTATGGGGATGCAGCAGCGGGACAAAGAGCGGGTCAGCGGAAACGGGAGCAAAGAGCGAATCTGCGGAGACGGCAGCAAAGAGCGAATCTACGGAAAAGGCAGAGGCATCAGAACCTACCGGGAAAAAAGTAATCAATGTCTGGTCATTTACGGATGAAGTCCCTAAAATGATTGAAAAATACAAGGAATTGCATCCGGACTTTGATTATGAAATCAATCCTACAATTATTGCCACAACAGATGGCGCTTATCAGCCGGCACTGGATCAGGCACTGGCGGCAGGCGGGAACAATGCGCCGGACTTATATTGTGCGGAAGCCGCATTTGTCCTTAAATATACTCAGGGAGATGCCAGACAATATGCGGCGCCTTATGAGGACCTGGGAATTGACGTGGCCGGGAAAGTGAAGGAAGCGGACATTGCCAAGTATACCATGGACATCGGAACCAATCCTGATAACAAACTGGTTGCCTTGGGATACCAGGCCACAGGCGGCGCATTTATGTACCGCCGTTCCATTGCAAAGGATACCTGGGGAACCGATGACCCAAAGGAAGTCGGCGCTAAGCTGGGAGGCGGATCCAATAGCTGGGATTCATTTTTCAATGCCGCTAAGGATTTAAAGGCCAAAGGTTATGGGATTATATCTGGAGACGGCGATTTATGGCATGCAGTGGAAAACAGCTCTGATACCGGTTGGATCGTGGACGGTAAGCTGGTTATTGACCCAAAGCGGGAAGAATTTTTAGACCTGTCCAAGAAATTGATGGATGAAGGATTTCATAACGATACAAGAGACTGGCAGGACGCCTGGTTTGCGGATATGAAGGGCCAGGGCACAAAACCGGTTTTAGGTTTCTTTGGCCCGGCATGGCTGATCAACTATGTTATGGCTCCTAATTCCGGCGGCGAAAAAATCGGAGAAGGAACCTTTGGAGACTGGGCGGTATGTGAATCTCCTATCGGCTTCTTCTGGGGCGGCACATGGGTATTGGCAAATAAGGACTCTGAGGTAAAAGAGGCTGTTGGTGAAATTATCCAATGGATCACCCTGGATTCTTCAGAGAACGGCTTACAGTACATGTGGGCAAACGGTACCATGAATGATACGGGGACAAAGGACGCCGTGGCTTCCGGTACTGTCATGGCAAAATCAGACGGCTCCATTAACTTCTTAAACGGTCAGAATATGTTTGATGTATTTGTTCCGGCAAACCAGTATGCAAAGGGTACGAACCTGACACAGTACGATGAAACCATTAATATGTATTGGAGAGATCAGGTGCGGGAATACACCGCAGGGAATAAGAGCAGAGAACAGGCAATTAAGGATTTCAAACAGCAGGTAGCGGATAATCTGGATATCACCGTAGAATAAATAATTTGAGCGGGCAGGAGGGGAGGATTTTTCTTCTTGTCCGCCTGATTGCGTGGAATGGAGGAATTGATATGAAACGAAAGCATTCTGGATATGCGAAATGGGGATACATTTTCTGTCTGCCCTTTACCCTTGCTTTTCTGATTTTTTCCTTATATCCGATTATTTTTACAGCTTTCATTGGGTTTACGGATTGCAAGGGACTGGGCATGGTAAAGTTTCATTTTCTGGCGGACGACCCTTTTTTAAACTTTAAGAACATTTTGACAAATCCCTCGTTCCAGAAGTCGTTTCGGAACACTTTGGGGATGTGGATATGCAACTTTATCCCTCAGATTGGCCTGGCACTGGTTTTGACGGCATGGTTTACGGATAACCGGAACCATATCAAAGGAAAAGGATTGTTTAAGGTATTATTTTATATGCCAAATATCATTACAGCAGCCACGATTGCCATTCTGTTCAACGCCCTTATCGGCTATCCCATGGGACCGGTCAATGATCTTTTGATGACTTTAGGAATTACAGACCAGCCAATTAATTTTCAGGTCAACAAAACCGTTGCAAGAGGAAGCGTCTCATTTATCCAGTTCTGGATGTGGTATGGCTACACCATGATTATTTTAATTTCCGGCGTACTTGGAATCAGCCCTGAAATCTTTGAATCAGCAGAGGTGGACGGAGCAAGCCGGATTCAGACCTTTTTCTATATCACAATCCCCAACCTAAAGACTATTTTGCTGTTTACATTGGTAACCAGTTTAATCGGCGGTTTACAGATGTTCGATATTCCGAAGCTGTTTTTACTTGGCGGACCGGACAATTCCACCTTGACTACCAGCGTATTTATCTACAATCAGGCGTTTAGCGGCAGTTACTTATACAATCGGGCTTCCGCCGCCAGTATGATCATGTTTGTGATTATTTGCGCTGCATCCGCAATTCTGTTTTTTACAATGAGGGATAAGGACGAAGCCGAACTGGAGAAGCTGGCCAGAAAGCAGGAAAGAGAATATAGGAAAATGCAGAAAGAACGGAGGAAATCACATGAATAAAAAGCGAAGCTCATTGGTACTGAAAAGCATCATTTACGTGGTATCCGTTTTTCTTGCAATTTTAAGCATTGCCCCGTTTTACATTATGGTGATCAATGCCACCCGCTCTACGACACAGATACAGCAGCATGCGATTTCTCTTTTTCCCTCCACTTATATGATGAAGAATTTGGCCATTTTGCTGGGGAAAAGCTTTAATCCTGCCAATGGTTTTTGGAATTCCCTTATCATTTCCGTAGGGGCAACTCTTTGTGCCGTGTATTTTTCCAATATGACCGCGTACGGTCTGGTGGTATACAACTGGAAATTCCGCAGACCGTTTTTCAGTTTTATTATGGCGATTATGATGATTCCGGCGCAGATTACGATGATCGGTTTTTACCAGATGGTTTACCGGATACATATGACTAATAATTTCCTCATGCTTATATTACCGGCCATTGCCTCCCCTTCCATGGTGTTCTTTATGAGGCAATATATGATGCCTGCTTTGTCAATGGAAATCATTCAGGCTGCCCGCATTGACGGGGGCGGAGAGTTCTTCATTTTTAATCATATTGCTTTGCCGATTATGAAACCGGCCATTGCAACACAGGCGATCTTCTGCTTTGTGTCCAGCTGGAACAACTTGTTTACCCCGCTGGTTCTTTTGACGGATCAGAAGAAGTATACCATGCCTATTATGGTGAGCCTGCTTCGGGGGGATATTTATAAGACGGAATATGGCTCTGTTTATATGGGGCTGGCTTTAACGGTGCTGCCCTTGATTGTGGTTTATCTGCTTCTTTCCCGTTACATCATTGCCGGTGTTGCCTTGGGCGGTGTTAAGGGATAGACGAAAGGGAAAATTGGCTGCGAAACTCGGTGGGATTGTATTTTGTATACTTTTTAAAACACCGGCTAAAGGAAGCAGGATTGTTGAAACCGGTTTGGAAGGCGATTGAGGTAATGGATTCACCGGACAACAACATTTCCTGAGCTGCCTGAATGCGTTTGCGGCTTAAATAATCATAAAAAGTAGAGTTGGTGTGTTCTTTAAACAAGCGGGAGAAGTGGTATTTGGAAAAGCCGATGTGTGCGGCCATTTTCTCTAAGGTTAAGTTCTCCCCGTAATGGGCATCAATGTAGGACAAAAGGCCTGTGAACTTCTGGTAATACTCATAGTGTTTTTCCTGAGAGGTTTGTGAATTGGCGGAGAGGGCATGATAGTACTCTCCGCCGATTGTGGTCAGGATGTTGATCAGAATTGCATAAATAGAATATTCCCAAAAGATAGCGCTTGGGAAATAGATGTCATTAATCTCCATGAGGCCGGAATAAATCCGTTCATAAATCCGGCTGTGGTTTTGTTTGTTCATAAGACAAGGCTCTAATAAGACCACATCCAGAAAGGCGGAATCATAGAAACTGGACAGTGGTTCCATGTTAAACATGTAAATGAAGCGGGAACCGCTTGCAGCCGGGAGTATCTCATGGATGGAAAAGCGGGGAATAAAGAGAATGTCCCCTGGCTGTAAAGTGAAGGATTTCTTGTTGATGATAACGGTATATTCATTTTCAACAGGTATGAGAATTTCCAATGCGCTGTGCTGGTGAGGAGCGTAACCTTCCGTCTGAATGTTATGCCAGATGCGGATATTGGAGTTAAGGGAATACTCTACGTTTTCTAACAGGCCCTCAACTTTTCTGCCCTGGAAGGAACGGTCTTCAGGGCGTTGGTAGTATACGGCTTTCGTCATATGGGAGTTCTCCTTCCTGTGTGCGGCTGTCTATGAAATGGTTCCCAAAGAACAGGCTTTAGCGGCTCATTTTTTTCTTTTCCTCGCCTAAGAGCTGATAAGAATCCTTTAAGGAAGTGCCGAGAATCTTTAACAGTGTGTCTTTTTCCAAAGTAGGGGAATAGTAAAATCCCTGCTGGTAATTGCAGCCTGCTTCTGTCAGAATCCGAACCTGGTTTTCTGTTTCCACGCCTTCGGAAATAATGGTCATATTAAGCTCTCTTGCCATCCGGACAAGTCCTTCAATGATGTACCGGGACTTTGGATTGGTCTCAAGCTGCCAGACGAACAGATTCTCAAGCTTTAAGGTATCCACCGGAAGATCCAGAATAGAGGAAATCCCTGAATGGCCGGAACCGAATTCGTTGAGAATGACTTCCACGCCCATTTCCTGCAATTGCTGAAGAGTTACATTGATGTTTAAGTAAGCCATGGTCAGGGCGCTTTCCTGGATTTCCAGGGCAAGCTTTCCCTTTGGGATATGATAGACATCTATGATGCGCTTCACTTCATCAAGAAAATCCTCCTGTAAAAAGAGGACAGGAGAAATGGGAAGGGCAATGGATTCAAATTCACATTCTGTTTGAAGCAGGTCAAAAATGCACTGGGCCGCTTGTTTCAGGGCATAATATTCAATGGCCCGGATCTGCCCCGAATCCTCTGCAACAAGAAGAAATTCTCCGGCCCCGATCAGCCCAATGCCTTTAATAAAGATGCGCATGTAAAGCTCAGCCCGGGTAAAAACTCCTGTATCAATATGAAGAGTTGGGCGGTAGCGGACTTCCACCTCTTCTTTTTCCAGAGCTGTCCTTAAATAAAGGGCAATGGCCTGGCGCCTCTGCAGCTGCCTTTGCAAGGCGCTGTCAAAGACGATTGCCAGGTTGGGACCTCTTTCTTCCGCCTTTATGATGGCCAGATCCAGACATTTTAACATCTGTTCAGGATCAGCAGCATGGCCGGGATAGGAGCAGATGCCTATTTGCATGGAACACAGGCAGTCTGTCCCATTGACTTTCCAGACATGGTCAAATTTTCCTGCGATCTCCTCTGCAAGCTCCAAAGCCTGGCCCTGGGTGTACTGATCCAGTATGATGATATATTCCACGCCAATATAATGGTAGACGTTTTTTTCCGTTAACTCTCTTAAATATGTAAGGATCTGTTCCAGAAGGCTTTCACAGTATTCATAACCAAAAACCTGGTTCAGCCGTTTGAAATTTTCAATATGAAGCTTTATTACAGCGCCCCGTTCCCCGGAGTCCATTGCCTGACTTAAATGTTTTAAACAGGCCTCCCGTTCCGGTTTGCTCTGTGAAGCTGTATTTCCTTCAGCCTGGGTTTCCGTTTTTGTTTGCGGAGGCAGAGCTGTTTTTTTATGAAACCAATTCATATGGATTACCTCCTTTTTATGGGCTGTTTGATTTTATTGTATTATAAAAGAAAGGGGAAATCAAGAAATAATTGGAAGAGGAAGAAAAGGCATTAATCTGAAGATAGGGAGAATAATAAGGATAAGGTGAACATTTTTTGGAATTTTTAAACGTAAAGGCAAGAGGTGGAAAAAATGAAATCAATCTGGACAGAATCAGCCAGAATTCCCGGGCGTAACCCTTTGGCAGGGAACAAACGGACAGAGGTTGTAGTAATAGGAGCGGGGATGGCAGGAATTCTCACTGCCTTTTATCTCCAAAGGCATGGGCTGCATGTGGTGGTGCTGGAAGCGGACCGCATAGGAAGCGGACAGACGGGATTTACAACGGCAAAGATCACCTCCCAGCACAATCTGATCTACGAAAAGCTGGTGCGCACGGTGGGAGAGGAAACAGCAAGGCTGTACGGAAAGGCAAACCAGCTGGCAGTGGAGGAGTATGGAAAACTCATTAAACGCTATTCCATACAATGCCATTATGAAGCAACGGATGCATACTTGTACTCCGTCCAGGAATCGGAGGTGCTCTTAAGGGAAGCGGAATGCGCTGCCAGGCTTGGGCTTCCGGCAACGTTTGTGAGAGAAACAGGACTTCCCTTTCCAGTGCACGGGGCAGTGCGCTTTAAGGGACAGGCCCAGTTTCATCCTCTGGAGTTTTTAAGAGATATTTCCGCAGGACTTACGGTTTTTGAGCGGACAAAGGTCATCAAGGTCCAGGGCCATGAGGTGGTGACGGATAAAGGGGTGATAAAAGCGGAAAAGGTGGTATTTGCCTCCCATTACCCCTTTGTCAATATGCCGGGATTTTATTTTGCAAAAATGTATCAGGAAAAAAGCTATGTCATGGAGCTTGAACCTGTGGAGTCCATACGGGGTATGTATCTTGGAATTGATGAGAGGGCATATTCTTTCCGGAATGCAGGGGATAAACTCCTTTTGGGATATGGAAGCCACAGGACAGGAAAAGCTCCCAAGGAAAGTCCTTTTTCCACTATGAAACGGGCGGGTGAGCATTTATTCCCGGAAGCAAGGGAAATCAGAAGGTGGACGGCCCAGGATTGCATGACATTGGATGGGATTCCTTATATCGGAGCGTTTTCTTCTATAAGACCGGACTGGTATGTTGCCACGGGTTTTGGAAAATGGGGTATGAGCACCTCCATGGTGGCAGCCAAGATACTGAGTGCCCAGATCACAGGAAGGAAAACACCATATGATGGGGTATTCTCACCCAGAAGACATCATTTAAAGGCGTCTGCCGGCACCCTGGTTTCCCATGGCCTGGAATCGGTAAAGGGACTTTCCGCCGGAACCATGAAGGGAGCCGTAAACTGTCCTCACATGGGCTGCCGTCTGGTATGGAACCGGTACGATAAGCGCTGGGAATGCCCCTGCCATGGATCTTCTTTTGAAATTAATGGAAAAATTTCTGCAGGCCCTGCACAACAGAGTATTCCTTTCATAGATTGATATTAGAAACTTTCAATAGCGAAAGGAGTCACACATCCTATGGATTGTTATACGAAGCAATGGCGTCCCGGCTGCATGACTGGTACCGGTCCAACCGGCTGGGAGTCTGCTATGGGGCTTGATATGTCTGTAAGCCCTGGTACGGTGATCCGGCCCGACATGCCCCTGGGCTCGGGGCCGGCAAAGTCCACAGAAACTGCGGCATCTCCCATACTTATGACACAACAGGGAATGTCCGCAGGTCCATGCCCGTGGATGCCGCCTAAAAAGCCGAAATGTCCGGACACAAAATGTGGATCAGAAACCGCTCCCGTTTTCATGAGATGTCCGGAAATGCCGGCATGCCCAATGCCGCCCAAATGCCCGGAAAAAGTAAAAGAATCTATGACAATGAGATGTCCGGAAATGCCGGTATGCCCGATGCCGCCTAAATGCCCGGAAAAAGTAAAGGAATCTGTGACAATGAGATGTCCGGAAATGCCGGTATGCCCAATGCCGCCTAAATGCCCGGAAAAAGTAAAGGAGTCTGTGACAATGAGATGCCCGGAAATGCCGGTATGCCCAATGCCCGTAAAATGCCCGGAAAAGGTAAAGGGAGCTATGCCAATGAGATGCCCGGAGATGCCGGTATGCCCAATGCCCGTAAAATGTCCGGAAAAAGTCAAAGAAGCCGCGCCAATAAAATGTCCGGAAATGCCCACATGCACTGCTCCGGTCACCTGTCCCGGCTGGCCAACTCCGGCTCCGTCAGCACCTGCTGAAAATATTGACCAGTTCCCGGTTGGCATGGCTTATGTGCCATGGCAGCAGTGGCAGCAGGTATATGCAGTAGATGTGGCCATGAGCGTTGGAACGATCTTCCCGGATCTGAATAAACCATTTATTATGGGGGGGTGCCAGTGATGATAGCTTCTAATGTTAATTGCGATATGCTGTTAAGGCAGGTTTATGAAGCCAGTTTTGCAATGGATGATGTAGTTTTATATCTTGACACCCATCCAGACGATCAGGATGCATTGAACTATTACTATTATGTAGTGAATATGCGGCTGCAGGCCATGCAGGCATATGAGGAGCAGTGCGGTCCTCTGATGGCTGATGGCGTTATGGATGAAAATTACTGGACCTGGGTAGATGATCCATGGCCATGGGAAGGAGTGTGCGGCTAATGTGGAGGTATGAAAAGAGATTACAGTATCCGGTAAATATTACCACTCCTAATCCCAAGATTGCTACGTTCATTATGAGCCAGTATGGAGGACCATATTACAGTACCCTATGATCAGGTGAAAAGGCAGGCGTGGCCTTCTCCCTATTTCTTCCGGTTACAGAGAAACATAATAGAAGAATTTCAGCTTTCCTTCCTGTTTGTCATAAACAATTTTCTTTACAACACTTCTTAAGGCATTGCCTTTTATCTCATAACTCATATCCGGATTGGAAATAATGTCCCGGGCCTTCTGAATCCTGTCTGCCAGTTGAGCCTGATCGTCAGCCTTGTTATGAGCGGCACAGCTTTTCAAATCCTTTAAACGGTTTTCCAGTTCATCCTGTTCCTCTTTAAGCCGCCTTTTTCCTTCTTTGTATTCTTCCAGTGTATCGATTCCATTTTCATATGCTTCTTTTATCCGCTGTTTTTTATGGCTGATCCTTGACAGGGCTGCCTGTATGTTTTCCCCTTCCCTGTCCATACCGGAAACAGGCTTTTGTACATAGCTGTATTTCCTCTCTTCAGAGGTAAGGGCATTGCAAAGAGACTCTAAAATCAAGTCCTCCATCTTTTTGGCAGTAATGCTGCAGGACTCTTCATGAAGCCCCTTGGCGTAACGCCAGCACTGAAAATAGCTGGGATGGCGGCCTGTATCAGGGGCTTTATTAAATACAAGGCTTGCACCGCAGTACCCGCATTTTAAAAGGCCTGAGGCCCAATGCCTGCAGCCGGATACTTCCCGGCGGTTTTGGGGCCTGTATTCTCTTTGAAGACGCGTCTGATTGTCCTTAAAAACCGATGTTACGGTCTGCCTGGTTTCATGCTGCCCATGAAAGGAGATATCCTTCCAGGTGACCACTCCGTCGTAGAACCTGTTTTTTAAAATCCGCTCAACTGCCCGCCGGTCAAACCGGTTCCCTCTTTTAGTTAAAAAGCCCTGTTTATTGGCGTTTCTTGCAATGGCGGATAAATCCATGCCCTTATAATAGGACTGATGGATGTATTCCACAATCTTATATTCTGCATCATCAATAAGAAAAGGCTTTCCTTCTCCAACCGCACAGTATCCCAGACAGGGGGCGGCCTGGTAGCCCTCCCTTAAGGCTTTTTCCGTCATACCCCTGGTAACCTCCCCGGACAGGTTAATGGAATAGTATTCATCGAACCATTCGATAATGCTTTCAATGAGCCGGCCAAACATGCCTTCCATTATAGGCTCTGATACGCTTTTAATGGTCACACCGCATTTTTTTCGGAGAACACTTTTATAAAACATGCTCTCTTCCTGGTTTCTTGCAAACCTGGAAAATTTCCAGAGGTAGAGATACTGGAAAGGGGAGGGCTGGGACTTGGCAATGGAGATCATTTTCTGAAATTGTTTCCGGTTGTCGGCGCGGCGTCCGCTGACTCCCTTTTCTTCAATAAAAATGAATTCTTCCGGGATCAGGATCCCATCCGCTGTTGCCGCTTTTTTAATTTCCCTTAACTGGGCGTCAGGAGAAAGCTCTGTCTGGTCATTGGTACTTACCCGGACGTAAGCAGCTCCGATGTTCTTTGTTCCGTTTTTTCTCAAAATCCATCCCTTCTTTCCTTTTGTACCTGGGAAATAGCCGGAAACAAGTACAATCTGTGTCACATACATTTTACCAGGGAGGGGATGGAAATATGAACAAAAAACCGATTATTGAAAATTACATAGAAATTAGCGGAAAAGATGTTCTTATGGATTCTCTGCCAGAGGAAAAGCGCAAGGAAATAGGATTGATGATTCAGGATAAAATGATGGAATCCATTGGTTTTCAAAGAATGGAAGCTCCAGGCTGATGCAAAAGGAAACATAAGCCGGACATGGAGGGGGCCGGCAAGATGGAGAATCCTGCCGGCCAAGTATGAAAAAAAATTTTATTTAAAAAGGTTACTGCCCTTTGTAATTATTAATATACCGGCCAAATGTGATGGAAATTTGATGGAACTGTGAATACTTTGTGAAAGGCGGAGGCTGTGCATATTATTGGATGGATTTACAGGGAATAGGGGAAGGGAGAGCAGTCCTGAAAAGGAAGGAAGAATTCCCGGATTCCGCTTACATAGGGAGCGATATCGTATTGCTGATAGTAAATGACAATTCCGGTGGGTTTTAAAAAAAATCCGTTGATATTAAAGTTACCCCGAACAAGAGACATATAGTCATCAAAATATTCTACTGAGGATGTTTTTATCTGTTCTTCTATCTGCTTTTGGATCTCCGTAAAAATATAGTCCGTAAATTTCGGATTGTTGGGGAAAAAATCAGGGAGGGTTAACTGGTTGCCGGTACAAAAGTCCCATGTCTGGGAATCCCGGATTGTATTTCCATGGGCTCCTCCCAGGTAAGTATATTGATCGGTGTAGAGGCTGGTGACACAGTCCTCATTGTATGTGACCTGATAGACCGATAAAAATTCATAATAATGAAAGGGGAACTGGTTTTGGCGGGAGTATTCCACCTGCTCTACGGCCTGGCCGAACAGTTCAGTGCGGCAATAGGCTTCGGTCTGTTTTGCCTGAAATTCATAGAACTCGTTGATCTTTTTAGCAGCATCGGGATTGCATGTGGTGGTAAACTGGGGATAATGGATTGTATAGATGAAAACAGTTACCCCGTTGTAGCGCATGATATCCGTCAGCGTTTTTTGAGAGATTGTCTGCATAAGAGCCTCTTAAAAGGAAGTTTCTATAATATATGGGGAAAAGGGGGGATTTATGAGCACAGGCAGGGGGCAAAATCTGTTATCTGCTTTTGACTTAAGGAGGACCAGACGGAGAAATGGGAGCCTCCATGCGTTATCTTTCCCAGCGTTATGCAATGCCCTATAAAGAATGCAAGGGGCTTTTGACAGACATTGGAACAGAAGAATCTGTACTCAGCAGATATCAGTAAAAAGCCTTATAAGTCCTGGCAGGGAAGTTTTAAATAA
>CABJBM010000007.1 GCA_902363835.1 Lachnospiraceae bacterium | reverse complement strand
GAAAGCCAGCGTCTTGAGGCGCTGGCCGGTAACAAAGGCTTACAGCCTTAGTGCAAACCACCCGTTTTACGGGTGGTCATGATTATGCAAAAAATAAGGAGATTATTTGTAAAATGAGTGATATAAATATATTAGACTTAAAGAAAACAGGAATAGAACCATTAAATCAATTAGAAACGTTTATGCTCGTTGAGGGGACAAGGCATTATTATATTTCGTCTGAGGGTAGACTTGTTAACAATATTAAAGGTAATTTTTATGTTCATTCAGATACGTTTACGAGTGGAAATAAAAAAGTCCACTGGAAGATTTATTATGAAAATGATAAAAATATGCGAACCCAAAAAGATGTTAAGGCAGAATATCTTGTTGCAGAAGCATTTTTAGAGAAGGTTCCAGGGAGAGACCTGATATACCATATAGATGGTGACGATAGTAATAGTAAATATAACAATTTAATATATGTAAGTTCTTGGGAATTGAGCGAACTGAAATCAAAGAGAAAGACGATAGATGATCTAAACAGAATTCAAGAGTATATTCCATTTATGAATGTTAATATAATGAAAGCAAGAAGGCTCTGGAATGACATGAATACACGCTGTTACAATAGAAAATTACATAGGCGTTCTCCTAAATACATAGGCTGTAATATATGTGAAGAATGGCGTGAAGATAAAACACGCTTTTATAAATGGGTGGAAGAAAATTATTATTTAATAGGTGATGAACAAATGGATCTAGATAAAGATATTTTATTTAAAGGCAATACGGTTTATAGTCCTGATACATGTGTTTTTATTCCCCATTGCATTAATACGCTGGTTCTAAATAATACAGCCAAAAGAGGGGATTATCCAGTAGGAGTATATAAAAAAGGAAAAAAGTATATAAGCTCTCTAAACGTTGACGGAAATAATATTAGGCTACATTATTGGGATACCCCAGAAGAAGCTTTTGCTGAATATAAGAGACATAAAGAAGCATTAATATTAGTGATGGCCGATAAATATAAGGGTAAGATACTAGAAAAAGTATATGAAGCTCTGGTTAATTGGAAGATTGAAACTGATGATTAATGATAAGACATATTAAATAGGAAGTACTGGTATATGAGAGAACAAAAGTCGTAGATACTACTCATTGTAAGTAAATAACGGAAATTGTAGAAAAAATGAAGGTGTATAGAGAATATATACGGTTTTATGTACCAAAAGTATTGATTTTCAATGTGTGTTCCTATATTATAATTATAACTGTCTTAAAATACAATAGGTAGTCTGGTGGTTCTAGCATGGTGCGAAAAAATAAATGCTGTATAAAAAAGTTATTTCAGCATAGATTTAATCCATCCGGGATGCCTATGCATTAGATTTGTCGGAGACTGGAGAAAGTTGGTTAGCTTGGCTAGGTAGTTTGAAGAACGAACACAATACTTTGATATTATATCTCAATGGATCTATGTTGATACAATTGATCTGTTAGATGGTCAGCAGCTTTTATGTTCATGTAGGGACAGTCGCATCATTGCCGGAACATGACGGTGAAACCAAGGGCATGTATGTACTTTATCGCCGAGCTGGATAAGAGCAGGCGGTGAGAGAAAGGAGTAATGTGTTACAAAAGAAGAATGTATATAAAGGGGAAGCAAAATGAATAACAAAATGAAAATTAGGTCTATAACAGCAAAAGTTTTAGTGGTGATAATGATAGTTACATTGTTGCCAGGCAATGTATTGGCAGAAATACAGGAAATAGGTAATGAAAGGCAGGAGGGATACCCTCTGGCAACTCCTTCCCAAGCTGAACAAAGAGGTGATAAGTCAGAAGATTATCGTGGGGCGAGAGATACACGCATTAGGTGGCGGTCGGCAACACCATCAGAAGCAACGCCATCAGAAGCGACGCCATCAGAAGCAACGCCATCAGAAGCAACGCCATCAGAAGCAACACCATCAGAGGCAACACCGTCAGAAGCAACTCCTGTACCCTTCGAGGAGGTATATTTGGATGGGCGGAGATTTTCGATGATTACATCTGTGGGGGAAGCTCCATACTATCAGGTACTTAAGTATACAGTCCCGGAAGGTGAAGGAGGACATTATACATTTTATTCAGAAGAGTTGAGTGAAGACTATTATTATGAAGTTGATCCGTATGGATATTTATGTACTTCTGAGCAATATGAGGCATTATGCCATAGAATTGAATCCGCTCAAAAGTCGGTCTGGTCTACCACAGGCAGTCAATGTCTGGCATATGATGATGATGGTGGTATGCAAAGGAATTTTTTAATAACTTATGGACTGGAGGAAGGACAGGATTACTATTTCATTGCGACCAGATGGCGGGTGAGTTCTTCTGACGACAAATTTAAGATAGTTGTTATGCGTGATATAGAGATTAATCTTGCTAATCAAGATGCGGATGTCCCAGGAACATCCAAACTGTATTCGAGTGGCAGTTATTGGAGTGAATATAGTGACCGGTATCACTATACGATATGCATTTGGCCTCCGTATAAAAGAGGATATAAGTTTGGCGGTTATTTTACAGAGAAAGGTGGAAAAGGAACTAAGGTTATTGATTTAGACGGGTATATTCTTGATGAGCTGAATGATTTGTCCTCTAACGATACGATTTATTCGTATTGGGAAGAGCTTCCAAGGTTTAAAAATGAGCGTTTTAAAGACGGAATCGTGAATACTGCATATTCTGCAAAGCTTGAGATTAATTCCAATTTATCCTTTGTTTGGTTAAAATATGGTGAGCTACCGGCTGGCCTAACGCTGGATCGGAAAACTGGTGTTATTAGCGGAGTTCCGACAGAAACGGGAACAAGTTCATTCTGGATAGTAGCAACAAATTATGAGAACGATGTTAAGTGCAAAGCTGAAACTTCAATTACAATCAATTCAGAATATGATTCCTCTGAGCATGAGAATCAGGTCGGCAGATGGCATTTCAGTAGCGACGGTAGATGGCGGTATTACACATCCGGAGATAGATATTATTCCAATGAGTGGAAGCAGGTGGAATATAATGGTGAACTTGGCTGGTATTATTTCGGGAAAGATGGATATATTGTTGTCGGTTGGTTTGCCGATAAAGACGGCAGATGGTATTATTTAAATCCGATTTCAGATGGGACAAAGGGGAAAATGAAAACAGGGTGGATAACTGATCCGCAGGATGGTAACTGTTATTATCTGGATCCGAGTACTGGGCGGATGGTAACCGGATGGGTTTGTATTGATGAAGTCTGGTACTATTTTAATGAGATTGGAGTGGAGAATTCCGGTTGGAAATGGGCTGAAGAGACTGACCAGTGGATCTATGAAAGCCTCGGAAAACAGACCTTGGGGATGCTCGATCAGGCGAAGACCTCTAAAGATATGAAAGAAGATTAAATCCAGAAAATATAACACATCAGATACAACCATAGCAGAAGGGGCTGTTGCAAAAAGCATTAACTGAAAAGCTAACATCCCCTTGACAACAAAAATCACGAGATAGCTGATTTTATCAGTCCCTCTCGTGATTTTTTGCATACTTTAACAGGCCCGCCTTTTCGGGAAACTTTTTATGCTGGTTTCGTTTTAAAAAGATAGTTTTCAGATCATCATCGTCAACAATGGAACGAGCATTGTTAGATTTGCAGAGCTTTTGTGAATATTTGTCTATAAGGCCAACAGAAGCAAGAGAATTGTTACATGATCTTAGAAATGGTTTTACGGTTAGAATAGATAATAGATTGTATACTCATAAAGACAAACTGGATAAATGGTTACTAAATCAAATTATATAACGATTGTTGATTGAAAATACATATTGAATATGGTAAAATTAGGGACGGATGTTCTGACATAAATTCTTTCCCACGATTTTACGCAGGAAGGAGGACATATTGGGTAAATCATTTAAAGGGAAGGAACTTGGTAAAGGTATATCTCAAAGAAAGAATGGTCTTTATCAGGCACGGTTCGTTAATAGGTTTGGTAAAAGACGGACCATTTACGGCAAAACATATACTGATATATCCCGAAAGCAAAGTGCTGAACAGTTTGAAGATGAAAAACAAAGCAATGTTGTCAAAAAGGATATTTCTCTTGATGAGTGGTATCATATATGGTTGAATACTTGTAAGAAGAATTGTAAAAGTTCATCGAAGGAATCTTATACTACCCATTATAAGCGGATAAAAGAAGATTTGGGCTGGAGAAAATCAGTATCTCTTAATCTCATCAACATGCAAGAAGCTATTAATAAGTTAAATTCAGATAATGAGCGTGCTAATTCTAAAAAGATTCTGGTGGACATGCTTAATAAAGCATTGGATAGCGATTTGATTACTAAAAACGTAGCTAAACAGATTAATACCGTTGTCACCAAGGGTGAGAAAAGAGAGAAGCGTGTATTAACAAGAGATGAAGTAGATAAATTTTTGGCAATGGCAGAGGAACGAGTTTACTATAATCTATTTGTTCTTGCACTAGAGCAGGTATGCGTGTTGGTGAATTATGTGGTTTGCAATGGTCTGATGTTGATTTTAAGAATAGGGCGATTAACGTACAGCATACACTCTGTTATTTTAGTAATGATGGGAAATACTTGTTTGAGATGCATGATACCAAGATCAGTAATGGAAAAAGAATTATTTCTCTGACCTCAAAGGCTGTTATGGCTTTAAAGAGACAAAAAGCACAGAAGCAGGAAGTTATCTTTGAGGGGAAAAAGCACTGGAAGGTTATGAGAACCTTGTATTTGTTACGAAGAACAATCAGCCTGCACAATTATTCCTTATTAAAGAATGTATAGGCGTTATTATCAAGAATATTCAAAAAGAAGACGATCTCTTTAAACATTTTACACCGCACACATTCAGGCATACATTTGCAACCAGAGCTATTAAAAATGGAATACAGCAAAAAACACTTCAGCATATACTTGGACATGGTACACTCAAAATGACAATGGGTTTATATTGTCATGTGACAGAGGATACTCTATTTACAGAAATGGAGAAAATGGAACAGAAGTGTGCATAAATACATAATGGTGTAAAAATGGTGTAGTAGAGCAAATTCAATATAGATTGAAGCGCTGGAAAGCGCATAAAATAAGGAGAAAATGACAAAATGGAACAGTATAAGCAGGAATTTATTGAATTCATGGTACATGCTAATTCCAGACCTCTAATATCCTTGTAAATGCTTGATTTTACGGCATTTGTGGCGCATTAAACAAATATCGTACTTATCGTAAATTATCGTGAAATAAGGTATTTTGACATTAAAATGGTACAAAAAATGGTACACTAAAATCGGTGGCATTAAATAAATTAGGACATTAGCATAAGTCCTTTATCAATTGTAAAAATATAATTGATAGAGGGCTTATTTTAGTGCCTTAAACTATAAATGCAAACATATCCACCTCCCATAGCTTCAAATGGCTATATGGCGATTCTGGTGCGTCACAGGGGGTATATAGGCACAAGTTGAAACGACAATTTCATATAGAAAAACTAACCACAGGAGGTAAATAAGAATGAATAAGAAAACATATGATCGTGGCTTTACTGTTAAGAGAGCTACAGAGCAAATTTACAAAAGAGAGGACAATACGTATAACAAGAAGACAATCGAAAAAATATTGAAGATGTATGCAGAGGAATGTATGAAAACATTAATAAATGGTGGGAAGATTAATATTAAGGGTGTAGGCACGATCCGTCCCAACATCATACATTCTGTACATTGTGGACTTCCGGTAATGAAGAGTAGAGAAGAGAGTGGAGAAGATAGTTCTTATACAGTTGTAAGACTGAACATTTGCACCAGCGATATATTAAAGGAACAATTAAAGAAAAGATTAAGTGAAAACCTAGAAAGAGGAATTGATGGATTGAAAGGAGAAGAGGAATGATTGGAAGAGTGACCAGATATTATGAAGAAAAGAGATATGGATTTATTCGTGGAGAGGACAACCAGACATATTTTGTTCATGAGTCTAAATTATATGGTGAGCGTATTCAGCCGGGATATTTGGTGTTTTTCAGGCCGTTTAAAAATGATAGAAGCGATTATAATGCAAGAGATATTATTGTAATTGATTCAGATTTCAGCGAGGTAAACTATGGTAAAAAGAGTAAGTAATATGAATGAATTGGCTGCTGCAATGATGCCTTATATGGAAAGCATGGTAGAGCAGATGGCAGAAAGAGTCTACCAAACTTTGAATTATTTTCTGCAAGAATATTACAACAGCTATAGTCCAGAGTATTACCGAAGGCAATATGACTTTTTGAGATCGGCAGTAAAGGTTGAACCTAAACGGGTGGGAAACCGTGTTGTAGCATCTGTATATATTGATTATGATTCCATGGACAATTATTATAATGCATCTGGTTACGAGGTCACTTCATGGGCAAATCAGGGGTTGCATGGTGGATTAGATGTAGGGAATAATACTCCCCATGTGTGGGATGACACAATAGAAAATACTATCACAAATGGAGAACTGCTGAAGATGGCTATTAAATATTTGAAAAGTAAAGGTTTTTCAGTGAGAGAATAAGGAGGATTATACATATTGGAATTAAGAGACAGAGTTACAATTATTAGTCCTGAAAATATGAATGGACTTTATCAGCTATATGGGGATATGACGGTCGGTGATCTTGAACGGATCATTAATAAGCATATAGAAGTTGCTATTGAAGAAATAATGGAGGATTTATAAAATGAGTGATACAAAACAGAAGCGTCCCATTAGTATACAGGGTATGGGAGAAAGAGTGTGGAAGAGAGAAGACAATATTTATAAGTTGCAAATGATACAGGATATATTGAAGATGTATTTTGATGAATGTGAAAAAGCATTGGAGAATGGAGAGAAGGTGAAATTATCTAAGATTGGTTCTCTTTCTCCAAAGGTACATACTCCCATTACATATAATGTGCATAGCATGAATGATGAAGATGGAAATAAACCATATACAACAATTCAGTTTACAAGAGGAAGAACTAATAAGCAAAAAATGAATAGTAAATATTTAAAAAATATCAAAGATGGCTTTGCCGGTATTGGTGAACAGTGTAAATGTAATAAGTTGCAGATAAATATATTAATTGATAAAGGCTTTCTAAAGCCAGAGGAAACAGAAGAAGATGGAGAAGAATAAGAACATGGAGGATTTGAATATGGATAAGAGAGTGACAAAGTGTAGCAAATGTGCAGAGTGTGAATTTTTAAGATGTTTTGATTATGCGTTCAAAAATTATTATTGTGACAATGAGGACAGAACCGATGATATGGGATATGTTAGTGTTGATAATCCTTCGGAAAAAAGCCCAGATTGGTGTCCAAAGAGAGAAGGAGAAAAATCATGAGTAAAGAATTAAGCATTAAAGGAATTAAGAAGGAAATTATTGATAAGCTGTTAGACAGTACATATATTGTTGGCTTATTTGGTCTGCAAGAACATGGGTTTAAATCCATATCTGACATTAAAGACGCTTATATATTTGATTATGCCAGAATAGAGTCATACAGTGACTTTATATCAGTAGATGTATCTGAAATTAAAACTTATAATGCGTCTCTTAAGTTTGATGTTTCAATAATATTTGGGTTGAATTGTGTCGCGAGAAATAATGAAAACAGATTGGACAATATTTCTGAAGTCATAAAGGGAATTATTCAGGAATTATATCCTTTCAATAAAAAATACAGAGATGTTTTTAGTTTACAGAGTATTCCAACGGTTATAAGGGGATATGAATCAGCTACAGGTGGATATGAGTTAAGGACTATAAGAACAGTCACCTTTACCATTGAATAACTGGTAGATGCACATAGTAATATTTTGTAATTCCTAACTGGTGGGAAGTAAAAGAAAACCAGTATCAGGATTCAAGAGTAAATCTATTTTGGCTATCCAGTTTTGGATTGTCAGATTCTAACTCGCGGTCGAATTTTCGGCCATGAGATTCTACGTCACCCGATTTGGGGTCGTCAGATTCAAACGTGGTAATCTTATAACTACGTTGCCCAAGTCGATTCAGCACACCTATTTCCATTGATAAAGAATGAAGATAAGTAAAAATAGAATATGAACGATTTATAAGGAGGCTCCCAGAATTGGGAACGTCCTATTTGCTATGCCATGACCGGACTGAATTAACGAAAAATGGCGGTTTCTATGGTGTAAAAGTTGTGGAAATGCTTATAGAATAAAGGTTTCTTTATAGGGACCTGTAAAAAGTCCTTATTTTATAAGGGTTTATTCTTAAATTTCCCTCAAAATACGGCATTTTAGGGCCCCCCTAGCATAGCAATTTTCTTGAACCTCTGATTTATAAAAAGGAGGTCTAATGAATGATAAACAAATTAAATGTATGTACTTTAATCATAGATTCAGCGAGAAGCCACAAGGTGATCAATGTAAGAGGATACAAAAAAGTTTAATACTAACAGATATAACGATTGAAAAGTTAGCTGAAGAACTGGTTCATGGAGCATCATTTAAGCCCGGAGTATTACAGGGAGGAATGAAAGCCGATAATTGGACACAGCAACAATTATTTGGTTTGGATTTTGATGATGGAATACGCATTGATGATGTATATAACAAGGTGATCTTTCTTGGAATTACTCCATGCTTTATGTATACCACGTTTAGTCACAAGGAAGAACATCATAAATTCCGTATGATTTTCTGTAATGACACTATAATTACAGATGGTTGCATCAGAAACAGATTGCAAGCTACCCTTATGGGTGTTATTGGTGGAATTGATAAAGTATGTTTTAATAAAGACAGAATGTTTTATGGCGGTAAGGGAAATACGGTGTTATATCCTTCATATGCCAGTACGATTAATGCGGAATCCGTCATTGAAAAGTATTGGAAAGACGAATATGAACAGTACATATCCAATGCAAAGCCAAAATCCAAAAAGAATAGTCCTGCTGCCAGTAAAGTCAATGATGAAGTCAAAAAAGAATATCGCCCAAGATATGATAATTTAAATGTAAAAGCAATAAAGGAGCATGATGTTGACTATCTGAAAAAGATATTAGCACACGAACCTATAGAATTTGAAACAAAAAATGAATTTTGGGATTATATCTATTCAGAACTGGATATTGCAGAATTGATAGATATTGATGATCCGAGGTCATTTTGTTGTATTCTGCATGATGACCATAACCCTTCTGCTAATATATTCACCACACAAAACGGAATACAGAAGTATAGATGCTGTTCCGAAAACCTTACTCTTAACATAAAGCAGTTGATTGAGATGTTGGGAGATTTCAAGTCTGAATTTAAAGCAATTCAATTCATAATGGACATATATAATCTATCCATAAAAGAATCCAAATGGAGCATTGAGCAAAGAGAAAACATAGATATGATGATTAGCAATATAACACTAAATAAATTTAAAGAATTGTGTCCGCAGGCTGATAAGAATATTAAGTATGCGAAAGATACTTTCCTTATGATGCTGTCTATTGCGAGGAATAATATTTACAGTGAGAAGTTCTCCAATAATGACGGTGAAATCATTTTCTTTGTTACAACAAAAAGACTGGCTGAATGCTTGGGTAAGAATTATAGTCAAAGTAAAATTGATAAAATAGGTAAGTATGTAAAAATGCTTGTTTATCATGACTTAATAAGAATTTTAGATGATGATAAAATACCCAAAGAATTATTGATTAAGGCAATCAATCATCAAAAGGCAAATGGACAGAAGAATCACACGAATTTCTATGCTATACCTTCATGGGTAATCAAGCAACTCAATATGATTGAAAGCAAAGGTGTTCGCTGGAAAGACAAAGGATATAGAGTTGATGGTATTTCTTTTGATATGTTCTATCGTGCAGAGGGATTTGATGTGGCGGCTAACCTTTATCCACAGTATAAGAAAAAGAAGAATGAATACGGTGAAATTGTTAATCGTACTACAACAAAGTCCAGTGATGAGCGAACGATGAAGATTTCAGAGGTAATTCTACAGAGTATTCAGGACAAGGGATATTGTACTGAAAGAGAAGTTATTTATATATTGGGTAATGATTTTAAATATGAAGTAACTGAAACTCAGATAAAACGTAGCCTAAATGAGATCATGGATACTTATGGATTGAAAAAGGTCAAAGCTAATAAAGCACTAAAGGAACAATTTGACATTAAATCAGACGGTTATCCCAACATAATTATTGAAGATATTAATTGATAAATGGTGTATAGGAGGTAAAAGGTAGGGGGTATATACCTAAGATATGTATGTTATATTACCCCCCCCTATTACCTCGATATTACCATTTTACTATATTGAGACAGTATGAGTTATTCGTATTGTCTCTTTTGTTATGCAGAAAAGTAAGGAGATTATATATAATGAACGATATAAATATATTAGATTTAAAGAAAACAGGAATAGAACCATTAAACCAATTAGAAACATTTATGCTTGTGGAAGGTACAAAGCATTATTATATTTCGTCAGAGGGTAGGCTTGCAAACAATATCAAAGGTAAATTCTATGTCCATGCAGATACATTAACTAGTGGTACTAATAAAGTTCACTGGAAGATTTTTTATGAAGATGATGAGAATATGCGAACTACAAAAGATGTTAAAGCAGAATATCTTGTAGCAGAAGCCTTTTTAGAGAAAGTTCCAGGGAAGAACATGATATATCATATTGACGGAGACGATAGCAATAGTAAATATAATAATCTGATTTATGTTAGTCCCGGTGAATTAAGCGCTTTAAAAACCAATAAAAAGACAATTGACGATCTAAGCAGAATCCAGGAATATGTTCCATTTATGAATATTAATATCATGAAAGCAAGAAGATTGTGGAACGATATGCAGACACGATGTTACAATTGGAAGTTACATAAGCGTTTTCCAAAATATTTTGGCTGTACAATATGTGATGAATGGCGAGAAGACAAAACACGCTTTTATAAGTGGGTGGAAGAGAACTATTATTCCATAGGTGATGAACAAATGGATCTGGATAAAGACATTTTATTTAAGGGAAATAAGATTTATAGTCCCGATACCTGTATATTTGTTCCCCATAGCATTAATACACTGGTAGTGAATAATTCAGCAAAAAGAGGTAAATTTCCAATAGGGGTGTGTAAAGATGGTAGAAAATATAGATGTTCCTTAAACATTGACGGAAAGAATGTACGTTTACACTATTGGAGTACACCGGAAGAAGCATTCGCTGAATACAAGAGACACAAAGAAGCATTGATTTTAATTATGGCCGATAAATATAAGGGTAAAATACCGGAAAAGGTATATGAAGCACTGATAGACTGGAAAATTGAAATTGATGACTAAAGTGAGATATTAAAAGACCGCGGTGTTATAGGGTATATGGATAGAAATATCTGATATACCCTATTTTCTTTATATGTTTAAATAGTTTGAATAATATATGAAAATATAAAAGTACTTTGACTTAAATTGAATGAGTGATATAATACTATATATTAAGATGTCTTAAAAAAACGTCGTGCAATATAGCGATTAACTTTTTGAATAAAGAATACTTATTTTACTTAAGGAGAAATGTATGAAAGAGCAAAAGAAAACAGGAAAAAAAAGTATTAAAAAAGATTTACTTAGATTCACCATAAGCTGTATTGTTTTTGTGATTATGGTGTTATCATTTGCCTCCATTTATTTAATCTACGATTCATCAAAACAGGCATTACAAAAAAGTCTGATCGAAACATCAGAGCTAGTTGCGGTTCAGGTGACAAATAAAATAAATGAATATAGTATTATAGCTGAATCAGTGGGGTTACAAATAAAAAGCGTAGGAGAAAAAAACATTGATTCAAGCATAAGTAATTATATAACTACTTATGGCTTAACTGATATTGACGTAGTATCTTCGGGAGGGACTTCTGTATTAAATGGAAGATCTTATAAGGAAGATCCTGTATACGAACAAGCCAGGAATGGTGAAGCTATTTTGTCTGATCCTATTATAGAGGGTGATTCCGTATTATTTAAATACGGGTATTCATATGATGATATAGTTGTATTGATTTCATTTCCATATTCTGTACTTGAAGATATTATTAAAGAAACAAAACTTGGGAATACGGGCAGTACCTATATTTTGAATCGGAATGGTGCAAAAGTAGCTCATAACGATTTTTTACTTGTCCTGAAGCAGCAGAATAACCTGGAAGATGTTAAAAAAGATCCTGCTTTGTATAAACAGGTTGCTGAATTGGAATCTAATATGGTTAATGGTAAAACAGGTTTTGGGTTTTATTTATGGAAGGGAGATAGAAAATTCGGTTCTTATTCTCCGATTGCTAAAACAAATGGTTGGTCTGTCAATGTTACAGCAATGCAATCAGAGTTTTTATCTGGTGTAAAGAAAGGGATTATTAGTTCGATTATTCTTGGTGTTATTTCTTTGGTGATTTCAGCTATTCTGATTTTAAAGATTACAGAACGTATTACAGAGCCTATAAAGGTGGTTGTAGATTCTATTGATAAATTTGCAAATGGTAATTTGAATTTAGATTTAAAAACAGATAGAAATGATGAAATTGGGTTAATAGTTAAAAAAATTTATGGAATGTCCTTGAAGTTTAAAGAGATAATTGGTGATATATCAATATATTTACATGCAATTGCAGATGGAGATCTGACAATCAATAGTGAATGTATCTATCCTGGAGAGTTTGAAGAAATCCGTGAATCAATGGAAGCGATTACTTCTAAATTGAATTTGACTGTTTTATCAATTCATAATTCCGCAGACCAGGTAAATTCAGGAGCAGAGCAGATGTCCTCCTCCTCTCAGATTCTTGCCTCCGGAGCAACAGAACAAGCCGCCACCGTAGAAGAATTAAATGCTTCTATTGCCAGCGTGACAGAACAGGCAGAGCAGAATGTTAAATTTGTTGAAGTTGCAAGTAATTATGTCCTTGATGCAGAAAACGGTATTAAGAACAGCAATGAATATATGCATAAACTTAATTCAGCAATGAAGGAGATCGGAGAATCTTCTGCTAAAATATCAAGTATTACAAAAGTTATAGAAGATATTGCATTTCAAACCAACATTCTCGCTCTGAATGCTGCGGTAGAATCTGCAAGAGCCGGAGAAGCAGGAAAGGGATTTGCTGTTGTAGCTGATGAGGTCCGCAACTTGGCTGCAAAATCTGCTGAAGCAGCAAAACAAACCTCTGATTTAATACAAAATTCAGTTTCAACTGTTTCAGAGGGAGAAAAACTTGCCAATGAAACAAGCAGAGTTTTACAGGAGGTTGCAGACAGGGCATTGCGGGCTGTAGACGCAATCAAAAAGATCGAAGAATCTTCAGCCGCTCAGTCTTTATCGATTGAAGAAATCAATCAGGGATTGTCCCAGGTTTCAGCAGTGGTTCAATCAAATGCTGCAACAGCGGAAGAAAGTTCAGCCTCCAGTGAGGAACTGGCTGCTCAGGCCAATATGCTTAAAGAAGAAGTAAATAAATTTAAAGTAAAAGTGATCAGTACCAATGAAAATGCGGATTTTAAACTTGAAGAAAGAAAAATTCAAAATAGCAATGTATTTAGTTCGGATTTTATAAACCAATCTGGCAAGTATTGATTTGACTATTATAGGGTATATTGGATAGAAATATCTGGTATGCCCTATTTTTTTATTTTGATTTTTAATAAGGGGTTATGTATGTTGGGTACTTAAAATATACCAAACTGTAAACCATACCCCCTCTATGCTTTATAATCAATGGTGTACGTTTAAATTTACGATGGAATTGTAAGTTATGACAAGTTGGTCAGCTTAATGAAGGTTACTGGGAAATTCTAATATGTACGTTTGATTTTGGGGAATGGTTGAGAGCTAAATATATAACATTATCCATACAATAGTGTTATGAATATATAAGAATAGCATATAATAGAACAAATAAGATCATTTGAGGGAATCCATGATCATACACGTTGTCAAACCTGGCGATACGATCGATTCAATATCGGATTATTACAAAATCCCTGTTGACAGATTAATATTGGAAAATGGAATTACAAACCCTGTAAATTTAGCAACTGGCCAAACTATTGTGATTGTTCAACCGAAAACACTCTATATTGTACAGGTTGGTGATACTTTAGAGAGTATTGCAGAGCAGCATGGCACTACGCCTATGGAATTATTAAGAAATAACCCCTATCTTTCCAATAGAGAACTTTTGTACGTAGGTGAAATTATTGTTATTAATTATCAAACAAATAAATCAAGAACAATCGCCACTAGTGGTTATACCTTTTCATATATAGATAAATCGATTTTAATAAAAACGCTTCCTTTTTTAACATATCTGACAATATTCAATTATAGGGTCACAAGTGAGGGAGAAATTATCTCTATCGCTGACGACTCTGATTTAATTCAATTGGCTAAAACTTATGATGTTGCGCCCATGATGTTTGTTTCCACGATTACAGAAGAAGGAACAATTATTCGTGAAATAACTCAGAATATTTTAAATAACTCTTCTGTGCAGGATCGGCTCATTGAAAATATTCTTCAAATGATAAAAACAAAGGGTTATTATGGAATAAATATGTACATTGAAGATATTACATTGGACAACATAAATAGTATTGTACAATATATAAAAAAGGCTTCAGCCATATTTCATTCAGAAGGCTACAGAGTAATAATTACTACAACGCCGGTTATGAATATTAATGGGCCTATCGTAAGTTTTGAAAAATTGGACTATTCACAATTGTCTGGATATGTAGATGGAATTCTATTCGCTTCTTATGATTGGGCCAGATTTTATAGTTACCCAAGTTCACTTTTTCCGGTTAATGTTTTAAGAGAATTATTAGACTATGTGGTTAGTATTATTCCATCTGAATTTTTGTTTTTAGGTATCACTACGCTCGGTTATGATTGGACACTCCCCTATGTTCCAGGTGCAACAGGTGCAACTGCTATTGCAAACAATAATGCGATACAGATTGCAGCGGAAAATAATATACCAATACAATTTAATGAAGCAGCACAGTCACCTTACTTCTATTATTTTGACAGTGACGGGATTCTTCACTTAGTGTGGTTTAATGATGCAAGAAGTTTTGACGCACGAACCAGACTGGTAGCAGAATATGATCTTCAAGGTTTATCTCTGTGGACTATCATGAGATTTGATACTCAAATGTGGTTAATTGTTAATACTCAATATTACATAGAGAAGCTTATGGACATTAACTAAGAGATTAAGTGTCTTAATTAGAGCTTTTTCATGTTTTTTTAAACAATCCTCGTTTAGCGATAAGTTCGGTAAGATCTCAAAATCAACAGTGTCTGTGAATGGAACAGATACCCCCTTTATCACAATGACGTATTAACTTTAGAATGTAAACATAGCCCCACCTGCCAACATACATTATAACATACTAGTTTAATATGTATATAACAATCTGGTTTCCTCCTGCCACCATCACTCCATCATCGCCACCCCACAACGTACACTATGAATCACATTCTTCACACGCTCGTACACGCACAAATTACCCTCAATTTGCCCTTATTTAGCCATACCCTAACAAGTCTACACCTAGCCATATACAAGCCGAAATCAGCCCTTAAAACGCTTTAAATGACAATAGAATTACACCATATAAACATCACATTCAATCACGACAAAAGGCCGGGAGTTTAACCACTCCTAGCCTTATTTTTTACCATAAATCATATTTTGTTAATCCATAGTTTCTATCTCTATTACCTCGCCTGATTCATCATAAGCGGATATCTTGTAAACTTTCCAATCCTCTTTGTTATGGTCAATTACAAGGTCATAATCTAAAATGTATGTGTTTCCAGATGAATCAACAAGGAAGCCATCTCCCATATCGTCAACTTTAATTTTCATTGTCTGCATTACCTTTCCCAATAGTAGCCATTACCATCGTTACAATACAGTTGTAAACCGTTTCCATAGGTTTCAAAATCAGTAACGTTTCGCATATCCATATAGTTGTTATAAAATTCCTCGCTTGTGCCGTCAATATATCCATCTGGCACGACACTAGCTTTTGTTGTTCCCATGAAGTAAGCACCTGTTAGCATGATCCCCATGATTGCAATAACTCCGAATGTTTTAACTGTTCTTTTCATCTTATTATATTCTCCTTTACTGTATGTTTGTCGTTTAGGCTTGCAAAACTTTATTCAACTATTTCAGTAAAATGATTGTCTATCACCACTTTGTCACCGACTTGCAATGTGCTTTTCATAACGCATGAGCAACCTCTAACGCTGTTGTCCTTTTTCATGAATGTATCACAGTTCTTCTCTTGTACTTCCTTCATTGTTATTTCATGTTTTGTCATTGTTTCTATCTCCTTTTTTATGTGGTAGGGTATCCCGTATTAGGACACCCTTATTTTATTGTCTACGCTTGCCTTAACTGCTTTCTTTCCTCTTTCTGTACCTCTGTACTTCCGTAGTAGTTCCTTATGTCATTCATTGATAAGGCTTTATGACTTTTCTTTCTAAATGCTTCAGTATGGTAATACCATGCCTTTTTATTGCTGGCATATTTAAAGCCCAATTCCTTTAACTCTGCTCTGTATCCGTAGCTATCGAATGCCCATAACCAGTTGCCTACTATCTCAATTGTGATACCGCTGAAATTAATTATCTTACTTAGTACGTCTCTCAGCTTCTCATCTTCTGCAAAATCCCATTTCATATCTTCATATGATGATTTCTTATCCTGGCTACTGGCTGTCTTGCTGTCGTGCTTGTCCTTTAATATCTGAAACAGCTTGTCATACTCTGCATTGATTTCTTGTGTTGCTTCTGTACTTCCGTTTGGGTTATCGGGGTGAAACTTCTTTAATAGTTCTTTATATTGCTTTCTTAATTCTTCCAGTGTGTTGATGTTGTTGAAGTATTTCATATAGGAAAGCCTCCTTTATATTGGTTAATTGCTTTATTAATATAAGACTATTATACACATAAAAATGTGTATAGTCAATGATTTATGCACAAATATATGTGTACAAAACCAACAAAGATATTCACATTTATTTGTGTATAATGTCAATAGACTATGCACATAAATATGTGTATAATTGCATTACAAGGTCAAGCAAAACAGACCTACATAAACGGAAACCAATAGCCCGAAAAGCTATGAACTTGAATCCATATTCCTTGTGAGTGAGCCGAGGCAAAACCAATAGACAGGAAGATGATTCAAGGGTTTCCACCATATGAAAGGAGATTAAGACAATGTGTATAAGTAGAGAAGATTTAAATGCAAAGATGGAAGAGATTCAGAGTTTAAAGAAAATTAAAGAGGAAGCAGACGAAAATATCAAAGCTCTTGAAAGAGAAGTGATTGAATTCCTTGAGGAAAATAAGGAAGATTGCAAAGCAACAAGTACCAAGGGCAAAGAAGTTCTTAAGTTTATCGGCAACCTTTTCACCGCAACATTAGCCGAGCAATCAAGAGAAACGGTTGATAAAGAAGAAGTCAAAAAGATACTTGACGCTGATGATTATCAGAAGGTCAGTAAGATTTCAACTTTCAATGTTTTAAGAATCAAATAGCAGTCATTAGGCAGACGGGGAGCAATCCCCTGAAGCCTACAGCTATAATGCCACCTATGAGCGTTCCAAGTCGCTATGAAAAAGGCAGAGGATAGCAGATTGAAAAATCATATTTGAGGAGGTAATCATACTATGCCAAATGAAGCCAAGGTATTTACGAAAGCAGAGGACGGAAGATTGTCAAAGGTTGTTGAGTATGGCACCGGAGCAAGGGTTGAAATTCCCATTAATAGAGACGGTTCTATAAGATGGCTTGACGATAGTCGATTCATGAAACAGGAGGGATAACAACATGAAAAAGTACATAGTTGAATATCTGAAAAATGGTATCACCTATACGGTTGAATCCTTTACTGATTATGAAATGGCAACAACATTTTATAACCGCATTCGCAGAAGAGAATGGGCGAGAATGTCATAAGCAAGGTAGGGGCAAACGGTTTTATATGTGGTTCGATTCCACATTGTCCCATCGGTAATTAACCGTAGAAATCAATCAAATATAATCAGAAAGCAGAGGTAAAACAAATTGAGAAGAACAGCGATAATAGAAAATTTAGGAACTGTAAATCTTGAAGGTGTCAGTATTGGAAGTGGACAGATTGAAGTTCACGTACCTATTGATATGGCAGCGGAACAGCTTGATAAAGTGACAGATGAATGTGTGAATAACTACATGAAACAGTATCAGAATGTGAAATCAGAAGAAGAACTTAATTTTGATGTACGTGTGGTTTTCTCCTGCGGTAGTTTTAGAAATGCAAATAAAGATGAAGCAGAGTTTAATTTACTTATTATCATATGGCAGAAGTCGGATGATGAAACTGGAAATGATACAACAGAATTCTATGAGGAAATCCCCGTATCATTTAATGATGAGGATTCAAAGAAGATTAAGAAAATCATATGGGACGGAATAGGCGAAGTCCTTTTTAATCTGTAGTCAGTGAACTAAGTACATAGACAATGGGGAGTGTGACAGCTTCACCAATACATAAAATATGAAAGTAGAGGTAGTTAATTATGAAAGGAACAACATTTACAACGAATATCGGAACAGTGGACTTTTCCAAGATAGAATTGATGGGTTCAATGGAATTGTACTTTGATATTGCTGATTTACCAGAGGATTTAAGTGAAAAGATAAGTAAGGCTATTGAAGAATCAAAGATTCAATATATTAAACATTGGGCTAATGTTTTTCAGGAGATAAAGAAGCCATATAAAGAAAAGTGGGGTGAATCTGGTGTTAAAACCGTACCGCAATTATATGTTTATTTACCAGAAGAGGGAAAGTTTGAATACAAGTTGTCCGTTTATTATGAGGACATAGAAAATTCAAACTTATCGGATTCGGTATGTTTTGAAATAGATATAACCGAACATGAAAGCAGATTAAAGAAATTTATTATTTCAACATTAATTGACCGTTTCTTCTAAACACTATCAGAAATCAGGGAGGGTTGTCACCAAGTGACAATCTTCCCATCAATCAAAATAGGAGTGTAAACCTCATGAAAAATCATACGTTATCCCCATTAACAGAGAAAGAAAAGAAATTTGCTGAACAGAATCATGGACTTGTATATGACTTCCTTCATAAACACGGCTATAGCATTGATGAATATTACAACGTGGTAATCACTGGATATCTTAAAGCCGTACAGATATATCATAGAAGAGAAGAGTTGCGAAATAAATATGCTTTTCCTTTTATTAGTCAGCAATATATGAGGGCAGAAATCGGGAATGAATCTAAAACTCAAAATGCACAAAAGAGAAAGCCGGTTGAAGTGGTTATCAGTTTAGATGTAGATTGTACAGATGAAGCCTTTTATAAATCTGCCGGTAGAAAGTCTACTGAAGCTGATGTGTTAGACAAAATGATTTATGACACTGTACTTAGAGGATTGTCAGAGAGTCGCAGAAAGATTGTTCTGCTTAAAATGAACGGCTATAACGATAAAGAAGTATATTCTATGTTGGGGATACCCTCATCGACATATTACAAAGAAATGCAGAGGATCAGAGCAGTTGTAAAAGAATTGATGTTTGCCTAAAGATGGAGGATAAAATGGACAAATCGTTTATTTGTGCTGCGAGTACATTAATTAAGGAAGCAGACAGGGCATTAACAGAATGTGGAATATCCAAGGAGAAAGAGGTTTTATGTTTGGTTAAATCTGCTTCTGCTATTGTTTGGAATAATGCCGATCCTGATACTGATGAAAGTTTCGTCCATTGGATAACTGACATAGAATTATCCTTTGTAGAACGTATTACAGAATTGCATAGGGATCGGATTGCGGTTTATTTGAGCGATTGAAAGAGGGGAGAACATGGCTTTTGTTATAACAAATGGATCACATTATATCGCAACTAGGGAAAGCGGTAGAATTTTTAAAACTCCACACATTGAAGAGGCACTTCACTTCCATTATAAAATTACCGCAGAGAACAAGATACATGGCGCACCTGGTAAATGTAGGGGATTTTATATACTTGAAATAGACAAGGTAGAGAAACAGAAAAAGCAAAGGAAACGAAGGAATCAATACTCTTTTGGCATTAGAAAGATGATTTACAATAAGGCTAACGGTCATTGTGTGTTATGTGGTAGAAAGATTCTGTTTGAAGATATGACACTTGATCATATAATACCGCTTGCCATGAATGGGCCTGATGAGGTGGGGAACTTACAATGTACGTGTGAGTTCTGCAATAGCGCAAAGGCTTCAGCTTTACCAGAGGAATTTATTGACAGGATATCAAGCATATTTTTATACCAGATGGAAAAGAAGTATGCTGGTCGGTTAGGTTGGAAGATGGTAAAGCACATATTGAAAAAGTATTTAGGACAAATGATGTCATGAAGAAAGGTGTGGAGAATGGATATCAAAGTGAAGACTGTAAAACAGTATAATGCTACATATAAACATATTGTGTTAATTGATGGCGATCCAGTGTGTATTACTAGCAGCGGAGCCAGAGCAAGCGAATGTATCCAGTATGTAAATGGCTATGATGCAAATATCAATGATGGAGCAGTAAAAAAGGCATTGGATAAGGTGCGAATTAAGAGAAATTAGGTTTGTATAATCAATTAGACTATGGAAATAGTATCGGCACTGGTGGAATAATCTACTGGTGCCGATTGAATAAAAGGGGAAGGAGTGTTATAATATACACGTAAATGCATGTATATTATGAATAGGAGCTTATGTTTATGGTTAATTACAATAAATTGATGGAGAAATTAAAGGAAAAGGGGATCACAACCTATACTATTCGGCAGAAAGCATTGATACCTCAAGGAACGCTTGCAAAGCTAAAAATGTGTTCAGCAGATTCAATGGAAGAAATAGAAAAGAAGTTGGAAAAGTACAAAGAGGAACATGATGGAAAAGACTTTATGTGTGATGTGAGTACAAAGACTATAGAGGATATTTGCCAGCTTCTACAATGTCAGCCACAAGATTTAATTGAATGGAAGGTTGACTTAAAGCCCGAATTATCATATGAAAACAGATTCAAGGAAGAACAGCAATAAAAAAGAGGACTTGATTTTCCAAGCCCTCCATTGTATAATCTACTTAGAAAGGTTATCGGAATTGATCTTCCGATTGCCCTCAGTCAGTTAAAATGAATTCAAAGAATAGCATCCGAACTTGTCGAGGGTAGGGATGCTATTTCTTTTTGTTGTTATGATTGTCTATGTAAGACAGAGCCGCAAAAACGACGAGTAATAAGGTTAGAACTTCACCAGTACTCATAAGGGCATCACCCTCTCTTTCGTAATACTAGAGGGCATCTAACAGCGGAAAATCGCATCCGTTTTCCTTTTGATCATACTGGATAATTATAGCATATGGAAAGATGTTCCACAATTAGAAAAGCACCAACAGAAGTGTTTATTCTCCTGAAGGTGCTTTGTTTATGTCCTGCTGCCGGATTGAAGTTACTGCCTTATTCAATTCCATAGATTTCCATTTGTCATGAACGATCTGCTGATTTAATTCTGCGATTCGTTTATTCATATACTGCTGCAACCAATCAATAATAAATTTGGGTACCAGACTTACAGGCAATTTTTGAATCATGAAGAATAAGATATCCTCTGTTTTGTTACATATGATATAGAACAGTCTTTTAAATCTATTACGCTTCTTAATTTCAATATTAATCTGTATCAACTCCTTTCAAAGAAATTTTAAAAAGTTTTGTAAAATCGTGGAGAGATTGCACACGTTTATATTATATATAAAGTATAGGCTGATTTAGTGAAAAAGGCAATCGGATATTCAGTTCCAATAATGTATGAGTTTAGGAACTTTCCTTTATTTACGTGGTTTTAAGGACTGTTTAAAAATCAGCACTCAATATAGGAACTAAATCATTATGAAAATAGGAACTTTTAAAGGTGGTGAGAGAATTGAATAAGGAAACAGTAGCACTTACAGAAGAACAGTATAAGAGTATTATTTCTACAATGCGTAACGGATTTGTATGCACCGATGGCCATATCGTGAAACCTAATCCAAGAATAGCAACGGCTTTATCATTGGAGGCGAATTTAGGATTACGCATCAGTGACATATTGCAGTTGAGACTATCGGCTATTATTCGTGATGGGGATAGATACAGATTAAATATTGTGGAACAGAAGACAAAAAAGAAAAGGGAATTTACAGTACCAGCAGATATTTACATCTATATACAAAACTATGCTTTGGAAAACAATATCAATCCTGCTGCAAAGCTGTTTGATATATCGGAGAGGGCAGTTAATAAGCATCTGAAGCTAGTATGTGATTATTTGGCTTATGTTGGGATAGGTTCCCATAGCTTCCGGAAATACTTTGCAACGAGTATTTATGTGAATAATCACTATGACATTAATTTGGTTCGTGTACTGCTGCAACATTCGTCCGCGGTAACTACTCAACGCTATATTGGGTTGCAAAGACAAGAGATTGAAAATGCCTTACAGAATCACATAAATCTATTATAATTACCAGCTTCGTATTTATATAGAAGAAACACATACAAAATGACTTTATCAAGAGGGAATAAAGATGGCTAAAATTGTACCAGATATGCTCCATGGAGGAATAACAAATTGTGGAGTACAGACTTTCACAAAGGAAGAGTTTATAAAAATGATAGAGTTGAACTTCCCTGACGATCTTGCCTTTGAAAACATTGCTACTGTTACAACAGTAACAAGCAATGACGGAGTATTTCAGCAAGTAGTGTTTGGAATGACTTTAGATTGTGACAAGGCGAAATTATATTGAAGCTAATTAAAATATCAGGAGGAATAGAAAATGTTGAATATTAAGGAAAGAGATCTGCAAAGGCTGTTATATTCTGAATACCAGAGGGGGATTGAACAGGGAATTGAATTGATGAAACAAAAGTTGCTCCATGCATATGAAAATGGGAATCCCGTTGTCTTGGGTCAGAGGGCCTATTTTATAAAATCAGACATGGACAACTTACGGGATATTTTTGAGGACATGGAAAGAATGGGTGGACTATGACAAATAGAACTTTGGAGATATATAAGTTTATTGTCTCCTATATTAAAGAAAATGGATATGCGCCAACATACAGAGAAATCGGTAAAAGTGTAGGGCTTGTTGTATCGACGGTTATTACTCATATTGATAGGTTGGAGGACGAGGGGTGGATTGAAATAAAACGAGGTTCCCCGCGGGCAATTAAAGTAGTCGGTTATGAATTTACGAAAGTTGGGTGATGATATGATTATACAGCCAGAAAGAGAAAAACGGAATGTTAATGATTCATTCTATAAATCAGAGCGCAGAAGAATTGACTTACTTAATCATGAGTTTTTCAGTGAGATTGAATTGACACAAAATGAAAATAGTATATTGGTCTGGCTTTGTGGGTGGGACGAACACACGATAAATAATATTGTATCAGCTTTTAAGAAAGTGGAGGATTTAAGATAAATGGCAAAAGATAGAGAAACACCATGCTTACATTATGTGTGCGCTGGATTATGTACTAAGGGCAGAAAAGCGGATCATGCCCATTACTGCCAGAAGTGTAGTAAATATGAACCGAGAGCCAGAGTAAGGCACTTGAATAGAAAGAAACAGGAGTTAGATAAGGTTAGGAAGAATGAGAGGGATTAGGGAGATTACCGAGTCCTTGTAAGATTAAATTTGTGTGCCAGGAAGTTATTTCCAAATGGAAAAATATATTGATAGTAGGCACTATTTGACGTATTATTAAATAGGTAGAATGGAAAAGTGAAAGGTTAGATGTGGTATTAAAATGAATGAGAAAAATGAACTTATTTTGAATTTAGACAAGTTGCACACTACTGATTTAGGAGTGGAGCGTATAAGGAAAAATCTTTATTTAGAGGAGGAAGACGTTGTTAGTTGGTGTAGAAGTGCTATATTAAAACCTAATGCTGATATAATCAGGAAGGGAAAGAATTGGTATATAAGCGTGGCTGACGGCGTAATTACAGTTAATGCTTATAGCTATACGATAATCACGGCTCATAAGTTAAAAAAGTGAATCACAAACCAACAGCGTTAAGTCGGGAGCCTTTACCTAAGAAAGGAAATACATATGACAGAACTAAAATATAAGTATGCAGATTTTATTGTTGAACCTCGTAAAGTTTTACTAGAATTTACTGCTAAATACGGTATACTCATTGTTGTTCCTCGTGCATACGACACTCCTGAATGTGTTAAGGAAAGGCTGGATCAGATTGTTAATTATGAATTCAGCGAATATTTAAGCTATAATGAAAGCTGTATGCTCTGCCCCAAGGACTTTAAACTTGATGCTGATTTGGTACTTGAAAACGATAAAGAAACAGGAACAAAATATTTCCTGTCAATTATAATAAATGACTTTATGGCAAAGCGAGTCGAAGATGAAATATTTATACATAAAAGTTACGCAATCACAAGAGATGATAGGGTGGTATATAGTGCTATGAAAAAATACTTCCAGAACTATGTGAATAACACGCTGTTTCCGGAATGATCAGACTTAACATTTTGAGTGGCAATGTAACTTGTTACATGATATAATATTTTTGTTAGATTTGGTGTCTAGGGACTGATTACCCCTTGATATATTTGATTGATTTCTGGAAAGGTCATGGCTGCAAGGTCATGGCTTTTTCGTGTTAATGGATATTCTTATGATTTCGGTTCAAACCGAAGCGGAGATTGATCCTGCGTATCCTTTGAAGGTTACGGCTTATTTCTACATGGAAGTAATTACCAGTTAAATATTGTCCATATTGTATTATCCTAATCTAAAGGGGATACCACATGGAACAAGATATAAAGAAATTAATTACTATGGCCTTTGAAGCAGTAGAGCAATCAATTATAGAGCGTAATTCTATACGAGAGTATTATATTAACGATCAGATGTATGAAGCAGAAATTGCACAACGTAGGTCTGATAAATACTATGGATACGCTTATGGGATATACCAGGCACTTGTGGAGATGGGGTATAAAGGGGAGGACATTGATAAGTTGTGTGATTTATTAAAGGGAAAAATGTTTTAAATATACATTAGTTCGAGAAGTGTTCGAGAGAGGTTGTACTTTTATGGTGCAGCTTCTTATTTTTTGCCTATTTTACAAGGCTTTTCGTGATTTGTTGGTGTGAATAGAGGGTGAAAATGTGGTGACGAAATGTGCAAAATTGGCATTTTTGAGCATTGTTCGGTAGAGGGGTATTTTAGGGGAGAGTAAAGGATTAAAACATAGTAAAACACTAGATAAAGTGGGTTTTGCAAATTTAAAACATAGTAAAAATATAGGTAAATAGGGTGGTTCGATAGTGTATTCGAATCTATGGCTGTTGGAGTGTGGGAAATGTCTTGATTTTACAGGGTTTTTGAGTGTTTAGAGGGGAATGAGGTAAATTGTGATGATAATTCTGTTTATGGATAAGGAAAGCCTTATTTTATATGGGGAAAATAGGTTTCGTGAGAGGGAAGAGTTGTGAAATTAATTCTATGTTCGAGATTGTTTGCAAATAATGGTTTGAGAGTCAAAGTAATATTATAATGGTTCAGCTCTTCCCTAAAACAATGTCTAAGGAAGAGCTGCTTTATATTACTTAAAAATCACTGTATAATCTTTGGTTTCACTAGGGACAGTTAAGAAATCTTTCAATACATTCTTCGTATTTTCAGTTGCAGTATTCATGAATTGGGCATCATTCATTATTTCTTCTGCATGTTTATCCTTTAGTTGTTGGCGAAGTTCTGTAAACTCACTCATTTCAGTAGGGTTAAATATTGAACTGGATTCAAAAGGATATTCAAATGATGAATCATCTATTTCGTTTGCAACAACATTAAGTTTGGGCAATGTAATACTAATTAATTTCTTTTCATTGTCAATGGCATATTTTATCTCAGACAAATCAATTCCCACGCTGACAGTGCCTCTATATGTAAATACTATTTTGCTTGTTGTTAATGGAACTCTTTTTCCAAAGACCTTGCCGTAATTCTCATAAGTATCAGCATCTTTGTAATTATATTTAGTTGTTATCAAATCACTTGCTGGACTAATTAATTTTTCTATGGTACTTATGGTTAGTGTATAATTATCCTCAACTATTATGTCATCTACTGTTGTAATTACTGGCATATCCTTTTCCCACGGCCTGGTAAGACCCGTATATAATCCTGTTCCAAATCCAACGGAGACAATGAGTAAAAATACTGAGATTGATTTTAGCCATTTCTTTGCATACCTTTCAATTGTTTGCTTCATGTTTTTAAAATTTGTTTCCATGAATATTATCCTCGCTTTCCGTATATAACTTGCAATTTTTGTGTTTCATTATAGCACTTGCAAATTTCGCGCATAAAAATGTATTTATTCTTTAAGAATTGTATCATATATGGTGTGATTTGTGGAGAATATTATTTGTCCTGTAGAACTAAAGTTGCAGAAAAAATTTACTGGTGGTACGTGAAGGAAATAAACAGAAGATTGGAAACCAAAGAGACTACAAACGTCTGTAGCATTTTAGTTAGAATACAGTTCCCACATATTGTATTTTTGCTGAAACAGTGATACAGTATATGGTGTAATATGCACATTATAAAAAAATCAACGCCAGTAATAACAAAATTCCGTAAAGTTGTGTGCGACCACGAAAAGGACAAAAACTATATAGGAACAGCATTGTGTTATTTATATTGTAAGTTAAATAATAAAAGGTTGTCTTTGATATGCAATACATGCTTTTGTGATTATGGTGAAGGAATAAAAGCTGAAGATATAATCTCAGTGGAAGTATTAAAAGAAAAATAAGTATATTGTAAAGGGGGCAGTTGTATGGAAAGTAAGTTACCAGAAATTGAAACAAATGAATGTCCAGTATGTCATAGGCACATAGATGTCTTTGTAATGTATTGTGTATGTGGTTATGAGTTTGGAGGTAATCGTTGCACCGATTATGGGTGCAGAAAACCATGTGGAGATTTTACAAGTTTCTGCCCGGATTGTGGAAGTGAAACTCAAAATTATCTTGATGGGTATATTGGTGGAATACCTACCAGTGTTTCATAGAATGGGGGAGATTATGAGTGATAATGCGGAGAACGAGAAAATTATGGAAGGAAACTGGATAAATATTTTGGAGCAAGAGCCGAAGGATTTAAGCGGACATGGGTCTTATTATCTAGTTACGTGGGGTGCGACACTTGGGATCGGAAAATAACTATGGTAATGAAATGGTGTGAAAGGATTGTAGATGGGGAAATTACAAAGAGATGGGAATGGGAAGACAAAGTTAAGAACGAAGCGTTAAAGGTTACTTACTGGTCAAAATTCCCTTTGCCAGCGGCGGATTAATAAAATGTAAAGGAAAACAATATGAGTGAATTATTTCTTAGTTATATACCAAAAGTAAAAGGGGAATCTGTAGATTTTAAAATAATTGACGTTATAAAAACCTGTATGGGATATTATCCGAATGGTAATAATATTATATCCTCTCCAGGATATATGAGTAAAACTTTAAAGAGCATTAATGATTTTGTAGATGAGTTTCAAAAGATTGTACCGCCAAAAAAAATTATTCATATAGGGTATCTCAAGGGATTAACAGGAACTGTAAAAAAGGGATCAACTAAAATAATAGATGAACACTATAAGAAATTAAGCGTGACTGGAAAATTCAAACAGATAAAAATTAAAGTGTCAAACAATTCAGACCACCGTAAAATGATTTTTTTCTTTGGAGTAAATGATAATCCAACATTCAACTTTAGTTCTGATACATTAAATAAAAAGAATAAAAAAAATTTTCTTAATTCAATTTCTGTTAATGCTATATTAATGGGATCTAGTAATCAAAGCTATAATACATACTATGGCGGTTCAGCTAAAAAGGCAGATAAAGGTGAAGCTGACGTTTTAATGTTTATAGAAGATAATTTAAATTATGTCAATAATAATGATATGTTCGTTGAAGGCACTGTAATATTTAAGGCTATGCGTGGAATGAATAGTGATCCGCATGAATATTTAAAGGAGATATTAAATGATTTTTTAAATAATGCATTAAACTGACATTGATTTGGAGTTTAAGCATACGAACAAATACAGATGAAATCGTGTTTTCATTTTGCATCTACTTTAAGGTCTATTAAGGAGAAAAAGCATAATGTATAATTTGAATTGGCATCGTGAAGGGCTTACACCTCAGAAGTTGGGTACATTCTGCGAATATTATGCAAAGATGGCACTTGCGTAAAGAATCTATCGACGGGTTTAAACACTTCGTAAAATAGAAGTTGTCCATAATATATGAGAAGAGGAGGTGTAAAATAATGGCAACAAATCCACCGAGCGGTGACGGTCACAGAAATGGAGCAGTGAAGGGACGTTCACAAACTTTTAATCCCAAAACTGAAACATGGACTAAACGTGATACGGATACCGGAAGATTTATGGACGGTAAGAAAGATGGTACCCCGTTTAAGGGTATCAGAAAAGAAAAATAGTGTATAAGGCCGCTGGTTTAATTAAAATCGGTGGTCTTATATATTTATACAGATATTACCAACAAATTAGAGTTATTTATTATCGATACATCAATATTCGTCGACGTGGAGATGTGGGTGGTTCAGCTAAGAAAATGGGATTACGCATTAGGGAATTGGAACGACTGTATGGAATACGTCAAGGGGGTTCCGGATATTATGGAAATCAATATGAGGAGTCTTCAAATAATTTTAAGACTCCAAAAACACAAGATCAATTGGCTACCAGCATGGGAATGACAGTGCAAACACTACATAATTACAAACTTCTCTCAGATATGATTCCTGAATTAGTGGAACTTTTACGGATTAATTTGATGGCACTATATTTAGACACAGAAAAACGAACAATACTATATGTAGTTGAACAGTAAGCAAATTCGTGATATAATCCTTGGAGAACAAACATTCGAATATTGCCAAATATAAAGAGAGGTATTTAATGATTGATTTCTGGGATTCAAAAGAAGAGAATAAGCAATTGGAAAAAAAACGAAAGAAAGAACTTTACTCAATTGGCACACAGGTGGACTCATTTTTTTTGGATACGGCTCCACTATTAGGTTTTGAAGAAAGAATCGGACAACAGGAAATGTCTTCTGATATTGTTCAAGCAATGTTAGATAAGAAGCATGTATTAGTTGAGGCAGGTGTAGGAATAGGCAAAACATTTGCTTATATTGTACCGCTATTATATTATCATAAAAAATATAAAAGTCCAATCATTATTGCTACATCTACAATAGCACTTCAAGAGCAATTAGCGGCAGATTTAAAAACTATTGAAGACATATTTGATTATCACACTGATATTTTAATTGCTAAAGGCCAGACCCATTTTTTATGTAAGGATCGATTAGAGACATATTTTTTCGGAAAAAGGGATACCCAAGAATATGAATACTATAAAGAAATAAATAAGGGTGGTCACGAGAAAAAAGATTGGAATATAGATATACCAGATAGAATATGGGATAAGATAAATGTTTCTACATTTAATCCTAACAATTGTAGACAAAAATGTCCTCATAAAGATTACTGTTTCTATTATCAGTTGCGGATAAACCTAAAGAAGACAGCCGGATTTATATTATGCAATCAGGATTTATTAGCAATGAATATGAGAAAACGTAGTAATTTTAATAATGAATTGTTTTCACCAAGTTTTAAACATATAGTCATAGATGAAGCACATAACTTGGAAAGTCGGGTAAGAACATCATATACAACACATTTAACTTATTATGATTGTAAAAATACAATAGAAGATTTAAAAGGTATTAACAGAAGATTAGGCTCTGTATTAGATAAAAAAATTGCTCGCTGTTTAACTCTCATAAATGATGTGTTTATAAGTCTGTCTAAACAAATAGCCAGGCAAGATGAGATTGCAGCTAAGAATGATCGAGACTTAGAGCGGTATTATGTTAAAAACAATATAGGGGCATTAGCTGAACTAGTAAGAATACTATGTGATTTACATGATTCTGCCTCTATGGATTTTGGTTTGGAAGATACATATAAAACACGTAGTGAAGATGAGACACTTGAAAGGTTAGAGGTACAATGTGATTTTTTCTCGTCATTATTAGAGACTGATCCAAAGGATATTTTTTGGATGAATAGCAAATCCAAAAATAAAGATAATATAACAATTTCAAAATGCCCCAAAAATGTTAATGAATTGACAGAGAAGTTATTGTTTAAAAGTAATAATTTCAGGGTCATTATGACTTCGGCAACCTTGTCAAGTGACGGAGTAAACGATTATGATTACTTTATATCAAATGTTAATTTACCAGTCGATGAGACACTAATATGCGATTCACAAGAATCACCATTCGATTATGATAGCCATGCAATGATATATTACACTGAAGATATACCACACCCCACCAGACAGAGAGATTCTTTTATAGAGGCGGGTGTCAAAGAAATTATTAAACTTTTAAATATCACGAATGGGAAAGCAATGATATTATTCACTGCTAAACGGGACATGCTTGAAGTGTATAATATATTGCGTGAAAGAGTTCCATACAAGATCTTAATGCAAAATAGTAAAGCGTCGCAGAATGATGTGATCAAAGAATTTAAAACAGATATGAATTCGGTGTTATTGGGAACTGGTTCATTTTGGGAAGGAATTAGTATTGAAGGAAGAGCCTTGTCAAATCTTATTATATTCAGATTACCATTTCCAGTACCAGAACCAATTATCGACTACAAAAGACGTATTTGTAAAAATGGACTAATGGAAGTGGACGTTCCTGAAATGATTATAAAATTGAAGCAGGGTATTGGTAGACTAATTAGAAATGAAAATGATTTTGGAATTGTTTCAATAATAGATCCCAGATTGGGAAACGGCAGTAAAGTACCATATAAACAATTGGTTTGGGGTGCACTTCCTATAAAGAATAAGTCTAATGATATCAAAAAAGTGGAGACATTCTACGCAAAAGTTGCAAATAAAAGAGTAGATAAAAGACGTGCAGTTTAGATAATCACAATATTGGAGTAAACTCAAAGACGATAGAAGTTATTCACTATCGTCTTTTTTATCTACAAAATTAATAACCATATCCAAATTAAGCACTTCACATATCTGAAGCAAGGTTGAATATTTGGGATTTGCATTTCTAAAAATATTACTCATATTCTGCTGTGTTGTGTCCATGAGAGCAGCCAGCTCCTTCATCTGAACATCTTTTAAAATCATTCTGCGCCTTATTTCTGCCATTAACTCTTTAGGTGTATATGCCATCACAATCACTCCTGAAAATATATTTTAAGTGTACTAATCAATCTATATAAATATTATACAATATAAAAGTGTATTTTTGTGAACTATTATTACACTTTAAACTTGAATTATACATATAAAAGTGATATAATGATGAAAGTGAATTAATCATGAGAAGGGAGGATAAAAATTCAGTGAAAAAATACAGTAAATACGACGTAGTGTATGGTGAGCTGCCACACAATGAAAATTCAATACAGTCTGGATATCGTCCGCTTCTCGTAATTTCTAATGATATCGGAAATAAATATTCACCAACACTTCTAGTAATTCCCTTAACGTGTCAGTTAAAGAACACAGATCAGCCAACCCACACAATAATTAAGAGCGATAACGATAATGGACTTAGTGGGGATTCTATGCTTCTAGCAGAGCAGACAACTACTATTAGCAAATGCAAAGCCAGGAAGATCGGAAGGATTAGCGATAGAGAAACACAAAAGGAAATATTTAAGTGCTTCATCTATTCGGCAGCCTATGGTGATTTTGATCAGGATTTAGACGAATTACAATACATTGGAAGGAGATAGACAATGGCTCAATTAGTAAAATTAAATAGAGAACAAGTTGCAAAGTTACTGTTAGAGGATAAATGTGATTTTTTCCTTGTGGTGTCACATGATCTTGAAAAAGACAAATCTCTTGGAAAACGGAGGATAGATAAAAGAAATTCAATTGTACTGGTAAGCGATTCAAAGACCTTTGTATTGAATAAGGATAATGATGGCGAGGATTCATTTTCAATACTTTCCTTATATAGTGCGTTACAGAGAGATGTTTTTAATATTGAACCCAGGGGAATAAAGCATGATATGATGTTAATTCCGTATAAAGTATTGAAATAAAAACATGTTAAAAATGTTCGAATGTATGTTCGAAAAGCGGTTGACAAGAACATATGTTTGCTTTATAATCGAGTTAGTTCAAGAGATTCAGATTTCCAGATATAAAAATTGCAGCCTGCCTAGAATCATAGGTGTTGGAAGCACCTCCTCTAAACAGACTGCAATTTACATAATTAATTAAAGTCATAAACTCATTTTTGGAAGAAATGGGTTTACGCAACATAGCGGAATACTATGCTTGACTCTATTTTACATAACTATTTCATAATAGTCAAGTTTTTTCAAGCAAATCGGCATTTCTGCTATAACTCCACATTTTAATAAAAATTTAGAGAATTACTTTATGAACCTTATTGCGTCTATGATGAGGCTTATAAATGAACCTTTGTAAACAGAATATCACCAGTTCTATTGGTAGAATAGGAGGAAACAATTGAGTAAAAGTCATGTTAAGTGGCAAAGACCAGTTTGTGACGGTTGTAAGCATTACAATTTAGAGTGCAGATTGGGAGCTTGTGACTTATTTCCCTATAAGATAAGGAAAGAACCCACTCCAACGGCAAAGAAACTTGATTCATCATAAGCAAAGGGCATTTCTGCCCATATATTTTTACTATTAAATGAATAGAAAAGAGGAGGAATAAAATATTATGACAAAGTTTAGTTTGTTAGTCTTAAAGGTGCTAAATGATAACGATATTAAATCGGCATCAAAGGCCCTTAGTATTAGCCAGGTATTGGAATTAATGTCTGAGAAACAGCGAAAGTCGTATAGTACAACGTACCGGCATCTTCAAAATATGGTTGTGCAAGGATATATAAAATGCGGACTTAGCGATGAGTTAGCGAGTACCTATTTTATAACTGATACTGGTAAATCATTTTGTAAAGCGCAAGATTGAGCATGAAGGAAAAGGAGATAAGTTATGCAGGTAAGAGAAAAAAAGTTTTCAGTCAAAACCATTATTGAAAACACAGAATGCAAGAACATCGTATATGATCACCCAATGCAGAGAAAGCCGGGGCAATGGGATGATGAACAAAAAAGTCTACTTATACATAGTATAGAGGTCGGATATGCGGTTCCACAGGCCTATGCATTGCAGCTTTATGATAATTTTGATGAAGCCTTTTCAGTATTAGATGGAAAGCAACGCTTCACTACAATTTACGATTTTGTGAAAGATGGATTCAGATTAATTGAAGATATTCCTCTTGTAACAATACGAAAAAGGGAAACGGTTGTCGACGAGAATGGAAATAGACGTGCCGAATTTGTTAACAGAGAATACGACATTTCCAATAAGTTATTTTCTGAGTTAGATGAAAAGTTACAAGAGAGAATCTTGGATTTCCCGTTTTCGGTCATCTTACTTTCCGATTTTACTGATGAAGATATTGAAAATCAGTTTTTCCGTTTGAACAATGGTACACCATTAACTAAGGATCAGAAAACAAGAGTTATTCTTGGTGATGAATTAGCAGAATTTATTGACGCACAAGAGCAAAAAGACTTCTTTATGAAAAAATCATATTTCACCAGTAACCAAAGAAAACATGGTGAGGTGCAAACGTGTATATTGCAGACTCTTATGTTAATTATGGATTATCCCTTTAAGGATTTCGGTAATAACTGCGTAATGGATTTTGCAGAATGGTTTCGTAAGAACCAAAAAAAGAGTGATTTAGAGTATTGCTCAGATATCATTGATAAACTCGATAAGGCGGTTCCAGAACGTGATAAACCAAACAAGCTTATGAAGAAAACGAACATTCCGATTATTGCATATCATGTACAAACAGCAGACGAGATAGGGCTTGATATGGAGAAATACGGTACATGCATTCAGACTTTGTTTGATCAATATTCGCCAAATTGCGAGTATGCTGAATATTGTGGTGCTGGTTCATATAAAAAGGAGAAGGTAAAAGCAAGGTTAGATTATTTTGAAAATATTATCCGTAATTGGAAGGAGTAGCTATGGAAAATGATTATCGGATTGATCCAGAATTAAATGAAATCATGCCACGGCTGACAAAGGAAGAACTAGAAGAGTTAGAAAATAGCCTTTTAAAAGACGGTTATAAGGGTGCACCTCTTATTGTGTGGGGAGATATTATCATTGATGGTCATAACAGATATCAACTTTGTAAGAAACATAACATCCCGTATGAAGTACAGAAAATGGAATTTGAAAGTAAAGAAGAGGTTATTCAATGGATGATACGAGCGCAGTTAGGCAGAAGAAATTTGAATAGTGCGCAGAGAATTGCACTTGTAAAGAAGTTTAGACCCATTTATGAGAAACAGGCGAAAGAGAATCAGTCTAAGGCAGTTTCAGAGTCAAATAAAAATAGAGCAAAGTCAGCTTTGGTAAATTTACCAAGCATGGATTCAAAGTTGAAACCAATTAACACTTCTGAAAAATTAGCGTCAATTGCGGGTGTTTCTGATAAAACATATCGTATGGGTGAAAAGGTTTTAAATTCTGATAATCTGGAATTGAAGGAAGAAATGCTTTCAGGAGAGAAATCAGTAAGCGCTGCCCATAAAGAGTTACAACGGTTGGAAAGAGAAGGACATCCGATAATATTACCAGTACAAGAGAATGTGGACAAGCCGCCAGAAGCCTATGAATCCGATTTTAATACAGAAGTGGAACTGAATCATATAAAGAAAACCCATCATTCATATTTGGAATCTATTGAAAAGGGGATTCAGTGGCTCATGAGTAAAGAGTTCTATGGTGAGGACGGTGATGAATTTACTTCACGTATTCGTTCAGATTTAAGTAATTATCTGGAAGGATTTAAGGGATTTGAGAGGTTAATTGAGAACTTACAACCTGATGATTGCGAAGATGATGAAGTCATTATTGTAAAGAAGTAAAAATTTTAGAGAATTACCAAGTGGGTAGTCAAAACTACTCACTGGAACTACAAATAAAAATCAAAATTATGGAGGAAGACAACATGAACAAGAACAAGACAGTATTTACAGGAAAACAGGTACAGGAATTATTAGGCAAAGCAACAGGCGGTATCTATTTAGTAGATACATTCTGGGAGGAAACACCAGTTAATATTTTGAGAGACTTTTCAATTGAAGAAGATTCAATAGTATTTGATCTTAAAAATCATCTGACACTCAATCTTCCGATTTCCGATGATGAGTATGTGAATTATGCAGTCGCTGGCGAAGATGATAACGAAGAGGCTCTTTGGGAGGTTTGGGAAGGCAGTATATACTTCGATTACCGCTTTGAAATCTCCAACTATACATTGTGCTTTAATGTTTCAGATAAGGGAAGTCGGCTTTCACGAAAGCAGTTTAAAGAGTTGGTGGATAACGAGCATGGTGTTTTTAGAATTACTAGTCAAGACGGAGGTTCTGTTTATTTAAACATAGGTGATTGTACTATTTCTGTCAATGACAATGAGATTGAAATGCTGTCAGTAGGACAAGAAGTTACATTAGACAATAGTATAATTTCCGCAATTTACAGTGATTCCGCTGAGTCTGGAAGTATTGCGTACAGGCTCGAATTCAATAATGGAATGTCAGATTTGGTCATTGAACCTGAATTCAGAATAGTAAAGTTTTAAACAGAGAATAAATCGGTGGGTGGTGAAAACCACCTGCCAAAACAAGATAACTTGAAATAGCAATTTTATAGAGAAAAAAGGAGAGAGAGAACAATGAAAAATTTAAGTGTAACATGGAAAGGTATTTCCCCATTAATCATGCATAGTTGCCAGTGTGTAAATCCATTACACCCGATATCAAAGGAACTGAAAAAGTATACTGAGAAGAAGTCTAAACAAACAGAAGAAGACCTTATACGAATATCCGATTTAGAGTGGGAATCTGGCGCATATTGGAAGGAGGGGTTAGGACTTTATATCCCAGGTGAAAACGTTGAAGCCACAATTCGTAATGGGGCAAAAGTTAATCGAAAAGGCAAAGATATTGAAAAATATGTGAATGTGACGGATTTATATATACCGTTTAACTATGGAGAAAATCTTTCAAAAGAAGATTTAATCCAAAACTATGAATATCGTGATACCCGAATTATGGTAATTAACAGGTCAAGAATTCTAAGAACCAGACCACGCTTCGATCAGTGGAGCATAGTTTTTAATCTTTTGTATAACGAAGAGAAACTTGACTTAGACACTGTTGTAAATGCTATAGAGTATGCTGGACAATATATTGGACTTTGTGATTCAAGACCGAAATACGGCAAATTTGTAGCAGTTGTTGAAGAATTAGATTAGGTTAAGCATTTTGAGCTATGCTGAGTTGTGTTCTGGTATGTTGGGCTTTGCTGGGTTAGGTATTTTAAGTTGAGCTGAGCTTTGCTAAGTTATGCTAAGCTGGGTTACGGTGTGTTAAGCTATGCTGTGTTAGGCATTTTGTGATTAGTTGAGTTATGCTAAGGTGAGGTGTGGTCGGGTAAGTTAAGTTTGGCCAAGTTAAGCATTTTGAGCATTTTAAAATTAAAAAGAGAGGAAATGAAGATATGAATGAAGTGTTATCCAATAAGAAAAAATCAGAATTATTATCAGAAGAAATTGAAAAATTGAATTATGGAGATATTGTTCTACATAAGCAAATTTCAAGCATTATCGGAGAAGATTATCCATCAAACAAGTATACAAGTACGATTGCAAAGGCGAAGAAACTGCTCTTAAAGAAAGAAATTTGTTTAGAGAGTATCCCTGGCGATGGTTATCGGATATTGGAACCCGATAATTTTGTAAATCAATCCCTGAAACACTATAAACGGGGCTTTAATGAAATGAAAAAAGGCTATGACACTTTGGAGTATGCTCCTACCAAAAACATGACACAAGAGGGACGTGAGACTTACAGAAGAGTTCACGATAGAGCAATTACCTTATCGGCTGCCATGCGAGGAGCAAGCGTTGAATTAAAGACACTAGGACAGAAAAAGCATCCTATGGCACTGGACAATATTAAAAATTAGAGATATTTCTCGTTACCAAACGGAGAATAACATATTAGATGGAACGCATGATAGGGTACGGCTCCTGTCCCATCAACAAACTATTATTTAAGAGTTGGCGAAATGCTGACTCTACATAATAAAATCGGAGGTATTTATATGTTTAAGAAATTAAGAAAGTACGTTAAAAATGTGGATCTTGGACTGATTGAGCAAAGGGTGAATGTAATTACTGAAAGCAATGAAAAATTCGAATTGAGTCCAGAAAATGATTACTATGAACATCATGGAAAACTCATGGAAATTAAGGATTACATTGAAAGCCATATCCACGGAATTACAGTCAAGGTTAGCGGTGGTGAGAAGATTTTAGATGATGATTTGGGCTATGATAGACGGTCTATCGTTGTCAGAACAGTTAAAAATGACGAGCCTAGCTTTTACAATGAAGTTGCGGTTAATGGTTTGCTGATGGACGAACGAGATTGCGCTATGCGAGTTTATGACGATTATATCGGTACTTTCCTCAAAGGGGGTAAAAGCGTAAAGACTGGAACAATTTCACGGTGGGAACAGTTTATTGCTAAATGGTTAGATGATGCAGACTTTTACGATTCTGGCTATTATTGTGAAGACAATCAGTTATTCAGAATCAAAGAAGATAATTGCGAATCAATCATTTCCAACGTTGCAGTGGAAGTAACTGGATTGGCAGAAGTGAATAAAGATTCTGATGATATAGATACATTGAGTTTAGTTATTATCTGTAAGGACAAGCAGATTCTTCTTGGATATGAGGGATATTACATTTACAACATTGAGAATGATAATAAGTTTGAGTAATGGCTTTACTTAGAAACGGTGAATTCTAAGTAGGAAAGTAATGTAAACGGCATGTGTCAGTTTCGGCACATGCTGATATTAAATAAATCGGAGGAAATTATAATGGAAGACTACGGAACAATAACAAAGGAACAGTTAGAGGAAGAACTTTTTAAGATTTACCAAAAGCATAATCTTGAGTATTACAACGAAGATATGACCGTGAGATATGACAAACTTAAATCATGTACAGAAGTTGGCGTGTTTGGCGGTGACATTGATAAAGTAATTACAATTATGAGGACATTGCATGATAAACCAGATTTACGAAGGTTTTATCCAGATAAGAAGAGAATTCTTATCCACCCCGTAGAAACGACCAGAGAACCCGTATACGAGGATTTCATATCAAGGGTAGACTTTATCAACCAGACGGGTATTTTCGTCTCACCAGGCTATTTTGAAACCATCTATGACGATTTCAAGGATTCAGGAGTTTCGGTTGATGAATTCGTAGGAAACTATGAAGCAAAATATTCAACGTGTGTTGAGGAATTAGAGTTAAAAGGCACACTCAAATATGAAACAACTGATGATGCGGTTAGCTGCCTATGTGTATATAATTCCGATCCTTTATATGAGCCTAATATTTGGGAAGTTGTGAACAATCTTGCAGTGGAATATGATCACCAATGGCGGTCTAAAGATGAAACTGTTGAGAAATACCAGAAAATAATTAAAGAATTGCAGGATATCAACGCTAGATTAATGGATATTGCAACAAGGCAGATATATCAGTGAATCAGTAAGGCAAGTGTAATTCATACTTATCTTATAGGGAAAGGAACAATATGAAAATAGAAGATGTTAAAGTTGGTGGCACTTATTATGTCACGTGTAAAAGTGATTGCAAGAGTTGCTTCAAAGTTGTTGTAGAGAAAATATTAAACGAAGAATCTGTTATGGTTATGCCTAAAACGCATAAGAAAAATAAGGAGCCAACACCGTTTGTAATCTACATATCTGCTTTGCATGATACGGCAAATAAAGCAGTAAAAGGATATAAACAGCACCATAAAAAATAAATTGGAGGACAAGCAATGACAGAGTTAAGGTTGGATAGATTAAGAGAAATAACAGGTGTATTCATTACGGAATCGGATTTTCAGGTAATAGAGCTGGCTTATAAGGACTACCTGAAAGATAGCGGGCAGTCAGACAATGAGTATGCCGCCGAGCGGTTCGTTGAGGATTGGAAGGAAGAACAGGAATCACTTGGTACATTTTGTGAGACTACAGATGGGACTATTAAGTTCTACTGTATGGAAGGTTCGGATAACATCAAGGTAACGTCCGGCGAATTTCTGAATAATCTTGATATGGTTTCCTACCACTGGGAAAATATGTGCCGTAGGGATTGGAGAGTATTCAAAGAAATTATCGAAACGGGCTATGTAAATAAAAAGCTGCTTACGAATATCTTAGCAGAAGAAACCATTTCTCACGAACAGATTTACCAGTTGCAAGAAGCCATGAAAATAAGATTTGATGAACTTTTGAATAAGTAGATTAGCCGGGACGGGGGATATTCTCCCGTCAAATTTACATAGAAATGGAGAATAGAAGGTATGGATAAAGAAACTACAAGCAAAATATTAAGTGATTTTATGGACAGGAATAGAGAATATGCTATTGAATCATATTTAAAGACTGAATCAAAAGGAGCCATTATCGGAAGATTTACCATTCCATGTGAAAGAAGTTACAATCAAAACACAAATGGGGGAGACCGATTTAGGATTACATGGGGAAGACCTCAAAACGGCTTGATAATTCCATATGGTGATGTAATTGCTTGCTATCAGGTAAAGGATGAGTATGGAAGCCAGACAGTTCATGTGATTATGAAATGTGGTGTAACAATTGAAATTGAATGTTGTGGAGATAGGGTATAAGAAGAGGGAGGAATAAAACTATTATAGTTACAGTGGAAAAGAAAAGTTTTATTGTTTATAGTCAGAAAATGGCTGGTTATTTGATGCAAAAGGGATTTGTACTTGTGGATATGCAACCAGATTTAAAGAAGTCTGGTAGAAATGTGTTCTTTTTTAAAGATTCACCTCAATTGAAATCGGCAATAGACGAATATATGAGCCGATAAATGGAGGTGTGCCAATGAATAAATCAAAACTAACATATGAAGATTTTAAGACTTATTTACCAGATTATAATTTTGATGATAAACAGCTTATGTTTTTCGAAGAGACATTTGAAACAATTATTCATAACAAAGATACATCAAAAGTTACTTGTATTGCAGACAGACCAGGGATAGGAAAATCTACATTTATCAAGTCATTTATGCACTGTTGTATCGGAGACTTTTTTTACTGTGGGCGACACGAACCTCAAGGATTAGTAGTTGTCACTGATTCCATAAAACGATTAGAGGAGTTGTCTAACGGAGAAAAAGATAGAAAAAACGCAGAAAAATATTGGGGCGAAGTTTTTGAAAGTTTTGGTTTTAGTAATCATTATAAAAATTTTGAAAACAGTGTGATTGTTTTGCGTTCTGATACTCCTTTTATGGAACAATTGATTAAGCAGCACTACAAACCCATTGTTCTATTGTCAACCCAACGTTACTTTATGTTAAGTGAGAGTATTCGAGAACAGCTATTTTCTTTCAGCTACAAAAAACAACCGCTTAAAAGGGATATAGTTATTTTTGATGAATGTCCGTATTTCTCTGAAACAATAAATATTAACAGCGTAAATCTGACACGGATAGAATCTGCTTTGTACGAAGGACTATCTAATGAAGTAGAAAATAAGGATTTTGTAATTAAAGAGTTTAAGACCTTTAAGGATAGACTCCTTGATCAGATGGATAATAAAGAAAACTTGTCAGAAGATTTGAATGTCATATTATATTGGAAAGATGAAAGGTATTCAACAATTACACCAAATGATACATTATTCTTTAAGGTTATTACGGAGAATATGGAACCTCTTTCCAAACAATATAATGCTATTTTGAAAGACCTAATGTGTTTACAGAAAATTGCAAAAGACGGCGCCATATTCCATTCTATTAAAAAGAAACACGGAAATTATGAGCGTTCTCTTGTAATGGTAATTGATAATAGAGATTATTTTTACTTAAATCAGGATAAAAAATTTTTTGTGTTTGATGCAACTGCCGATATTGATCCACGCTATGATTTAGATTATGTGGAGATAGTTGATGGTAAAAAGTATAACATACCTCTTAATATGACAATTACAAATGTAAAAATGTCCACAAGTAAAAATGCTCTTTGTAATGGAAAAAAGTCCTCTTTTAATACCACAAACGCCATTATTGAATACATAAGAAATAAATTAAAACATTATATAGGCAGACCAAAGGATATTCTGATAGTGCTGTATAGTGATTTAATTAAAAGATTTAAAGACTTTAAATATATAGGGTATTTTGGTAATTTGAGGGGATTTAATGATTTTAAAGACTTATATAATATGGCATACATAGGCATGAATCGTTTTCCCAATATGGCATACTTTTATATGTATTGCGGTTCCCATATGGAAATTTATCAGCGACTATCTGAAATGACCGAACAAGAGTCTATGGATTTTTTTGATGGAATAAGCAAAAATCATAACAAAGAATACCAGTACATAATTACACAAACTATGCTTAGGTGCATTCTTGCAGATTTTGAGCAGAATATATTTAGGTTAGCAATAAGAAATTATAAGAATACAGAAAAAGTGCAAATATGGACTTTCTATAATGTAGATGATGATTTGTATGGTGAATTATCATCAATGATAGAAGACAGATATAAGGCTGTTGGAACAAATTTTGAGTATGAAGATACGCCTTTGAGTTTGAAGATAGACAAGGTAAAAGACAGAAAACCACCTGACGGTAAAAAGATGACAAATGCTCAAAAAATTGTTAATTGGTGTGATTCACAAACTACTGGAAAAATCTTTAAATTGAATGAATTACTATCTGATACTGGATTGAACAATGATTCATTTAAGGACACAAAGAAGAGTAATCAAACTGTAAGATTATTATTTGAACAAATGCAGACCGATAAAAAAGGATATTACAGGATTAGCTAATTAAATTTTAGGGGGGTTTACCTAATATATTATATTAGAGAATCACCCCCATTATAAGGACAGTACTAAAATGTTATCTGATTTCTATATAAAATAATACTTATTAGAAATGGGGTAACAAGTTAAAACCTCGATTGGATTTATGTGTAGCCCCTTGCGGGCGGAACATAAACCTATATCGCAGAGCGATCCACTATGTAGAGAAAGGGAAGAATGGATAGAAGCTACAGAATAAAAATGGAGAATAGGTTAAACAGTAATACGTTGACTGTTGAATATGTAATAAGCTGTATTGCAAAGTACGAGAGCAAAATCAATGAGCTTGCCTATAAAGAAAAGCAATATAGAAATTGTTTTTATTGTAATAATTACAAATTGGATTTAGATAAAATGATTTCATATCGACAACCTTTTATTGATTTTCTTATGAAGGATTGTCATATGACACTTGATGATATAAAAGATTCTTTGTCTAAAGTAAAAGAGAAGAATATACCCACTAAAAATATGTGTGACCAGATAAGAGACATAATTTTATATGGTAATTACTTAATTGAGTAGGTGGGTGCTTAGCACAATAGTATTTCTTCCGGCTACGCCTACAGAAATCCTATAGGTTGATTGCTGCCTGAGAAAATCCAGATGAATATTTTAAGGAAGTACCTGTTAATAGATTCATGATGTAAAGGGAGGGATATTACAATAAACATAACAAAAATTAAATATATCAAAGTAGCAGATAAGATTTACATAGTGTCGGCTATTTCATTTTCAGATATGCACATACAAGCGGTTGAGACGGATTTAGATACATTAGACATTCCAGCCAGTGAGTTATTTGACCTTTCAGAGTTAAGCGAGTTTAGAATAATCCTGAAAAATAAAAAAGGACATAGAATGGCTTTGGAAAATTTTAAAGGACAAGCTGAGATTATTTGTCTTAATGAGTGGAAACGTAGTCAAATTTGACGCACCTACTTATGAAAGACAGCCGAGCAAAGTAAATCTTTAAATGGTGGAGATAAAAATTCAGATGTGCATAATTTGCATATCCGATTATCAAGTACGAATAATTCGGCTTTGATTTCTATGCAGTGGCTTTAGAAGACCACTGACAGGGTGTATAGCGTTTCGTTACCCACCTTGGAGGACTGCTTAAAATTAAGCTGTCACATTTAAAGATTTTGAAATTAAAGAGAGAATAAATAAGTGGCTCCTATTTTTGCATGATGGGGAGCCATAAAGTGAGTTGCAATGAAATCAGAGTTTCAACTCGTTCCAAAAGTACGGGTTCCCTTCAAAGGGAAATGTTTTGTATTTTCACTAAAGCCCAATTGGGATTAAGTGAAAATGAGTATGTTTTAAAATGAGAATTATGAATTAGGGAGGAAAGAATCATAAGTACAAATATTATTCCAAAGGCAAGAAGATTCATGATGTTTAATTTATCAACGTTTGATTGCCTTACACAAGAAGAGAGAGCATTATATAATTCATTAGGAAAAGCCAACGACAAAGACAAAGAGATTTTACGCACAAAATATCTTGAAGAGATTGAAGCATTTAAAGGAACTAGGGAAATACATGGTTCCTGTATATATGATAGTGACGGAGAGCCAAGAGAAAATAAAGTTATAGCAGGATTTGAAAACGAATGTGTTAGATTATCTGAATCATCTGTTTATGATGAGAAGAATCCTAAACAGATTCCTTTTATACCAGAGATTGTAATAATGGATTGCCATCATGAGGAGATTTTAAATCAAATTAACAATAATGATATCAATATTGGTGGTAGAAGATTTATACTATATTCCTCGTCAACAAATCAGCAAAAAAAGAAACAGATATGCTTATTACAAGCAGACTTTCATGAAAAACATAAAAATAGATTGATGTGTGGTCTAACTATTGATGTAATAAATAAGCTTGATGGCTGCAATACGGGGAAGTTTTTAGCCTATACATCATTGGTATTCTCAAAGAGTGTAGAACCGTCAATTGAAATTAATATAGATGAGGTACTTGTTTTACCTGAATTTGAGACAGAAATAACGGGACAGGTTAATTATTTGAGCATTGAAGAAGACATTATGGAAAAAAGGGAAATGTCAGTGCCTGTTAATCATATGGACGGAGCCGGGATATTTTTGCCAGGACTTCTCCCATGCAGTGCTCAAATTCGTGGAGGGTGGATTAAAGGGTGCGTTTTCCCGTTTGATTTCCAGGCGTTTATTAATGAAAAACAGAATGAAGGGAAGATTGAAGAGGAGACATACATAGTAGACCCTTGGGGAACCAAAGTGTCTATTAATTATATTCGAGATAATATAAAACTGATATTGAATACAAGTCAGGTGAAAATGTGGAAGAAATATAAATCATGGGAGCAATACAAAGAGGAGTTCAAGAAAAACAATTTAAAGATTTGCATAAACAATACCATGCACTATCCGACAGAAATAGATCCAGTTGTTCAAAGCGCATATCAATTTGAACAGACGATTCCTAGGGAAAATGTCACTGATGAAAAGATCGAACGCTTATCAGAGTTGACAATCCAATTAATTAATGATGCCAGAACAAATACGGATACTGCACTGAAAATCATGGGTGCAAATCTAGAAGATGATGAAGAATTACCACCGTTCTATGCATCAATAAAGCAATACCCCCAGATGCTACAGGATTCTCATGTTAAGAAAAGGATTAAGTCAAAGATTGAATCCATTAGAAGAAAAGCAATGGGAGGCAAGCCTTTTATACATGGATTTTATAGCTACATATGCCCTGATTTGTATGCTGCTTGTGAGTATTGGTTTTGTAATGATAAGGCTCCAAAGGGGTTAATCCCAGCCAACAGTGTATACAATTCTTTTTATGACGATAAAGATGATGTAGAAAAAATAGCGTGTTTACGCTCTCCACATTTGTCAGATTGTGAACATGGAATTAGAAAACTTGAAAGATCAGAAGAGTGTAAACGGTGGTTTCATGGATTAGATACGGTAATCAGTACGCATGATTTACTGACCAAGACATTACAATGTGATGTTGATGGAGATGAGTGTTTGAATGTACATGATAATGCCTTTATTGATTTACTGGATAGAAATAAATTGCCGTTGTACTATGAAATGAAAAAGGCTGCTGATGTGGAAGTCAACAGCAAGAACATTTATGATTGTCTACGAAAAAGTTTTGACAGCTCCATTATTGGTGATATATCGAATGCCATTACCAAGCATTTGAATATGGAAGAAGAACCAGATTTAAGATTTGTTCGGTTTATGACGGCCTACAATAATTTTATTATAGACTTTCCGAAGTCACAATATAAACCGAGCCTACCACAAAAATATCAGGAGATGTTTAAGAAATTAAAAGACTCTGAGTTTCCGTATTTCTTTCAATATGCAAAAGGTAAAAAGGCGAAAGTATGTGCAGAATATCAGAATGATGAAAAGAGTACTGTAAATCGTATCAGCAAATACATTCAAGAAAAAACAAAGGATAATAGAAGAAATATCTGGAAGAATGACAGTAATGCAAATCAGAATGATACATTTAATCCACAATATTTTCAATCTCAAATAGCTGAATTTGATGTGGATAGGACATCATCTGAATATATGGAATTGCAAAAGAAGATTGTTGAACTGAAAGAACGGGATAATAATACATTTAGGGAAAAACTTAATAAAAAATATAATGAGAGTAGATTTAACAAATCATTAGGATATGATGTTTATTACCATTACTGCAATCATGAGATCATGAAAATTATAGGAATGCGTAGAAAGGCAGCTTCCTATTTGTTGGATATAGAATATTTTCAGGAAGAGAATATCGACACAGATAAGAATATTTTGTGGAACTGCTTTGGAGATGTTTTATACGATAATCTACTGGTAAATACTAAGTTACCAAGAGACAGCATTAAAGTTAAAAAGACTGCTTATCAATCAAGAGAGAAACGGGAACTTAAAATTGAACAAGAAGCGGCGGAAATTGCAGATCAGCTAAAACAGGAAGGCCAAGTCTATATTTATCAAAATGAATATGATTGGATCAATAGTCTGAAATGTCGAAAACGATGTGAACATGATAAGTATATATTATTTATATTGATCGTGCTATATAAAAGAAAACTGGCTTATCTTGATACTTTGAGTACTGATGAGCAAAAAAACCTCACTAAAGATGTTAGAGATTATATTAAGATTTTTAGAAATGCTAGAGGTGGATCAAAAACAACTAAAACGTCGATAAATAAATGGGTGGAGAAAGATATAACAGTAAAAGCACTTGACCGCTTACATAAATCAAAAAATATTTGTCTAACTGAATGTGATCGTTTTGATAAGGTTTTTTTGAAACCATCCTCTTTTGATATTACGTTAACACAAGATGAAGAACCTTTATTTGTTGTTGGTTCTGATAATCCATTACTGTATTATTATAGATATACGGGTGAAGCCAAAATAGGAAAGTGTGAAATTTGCGATAAGTTATACAAGGTTGTAGGAAATTCAAAAACCTGTTGTGATAAACATTCAAGAGCGTTGGAACTTCGAAATAAAAATGGAAAAAATTAGTGTTATATTTGTTCTATAATAATTAGGAGAATCGAATTTTTAGAGAGTGCTTAAAACCCTTGATTTATAAGGCTTTTCGCACTCCTTTTTAAAATCGACCGTTTGATAATAGGGAAGAGGACATCGAGGATAGCCGATTTATTTTTATATAAATAATGAACCCGGAAAGGAGAATACAATGGATACATTAAATCAAGTTGTAAACAAATATTTGAAAGAAAACGGAATCACAACTCGTTATTTTTCGGATTATATTGGATGCGAATATTCAAGATGTATAAAGTGGTTAAAAGGGCAGAGTAAAATAACTCCCAAACAGATTAAAAGAACACATGATTTCTTGAATGGCAAATTTATAAAGACAGTTGATGAAATTCTAAAGGAGGGGTAACAACGAATAAGCAGTTTAATGATGAAGAACGTGAGTATATTATTACAAGTTTTAAGGATAGATATTACGAAACAACAAATCTAAAGGAATTATCAATCATTAATCATATTTTAAAAATCTTAGGCGAAAAGCCACTATCTGATTCAATTAAAATCCCATAAGCAGAAGAAACGAGTTGATAACTCGAACATATATATTCTAGGGTATGAAATCCCAACCATAAAGAAAAGGGGGATTGCGTGAAATTAAATAAAGGTGATTGTGTCAAATATGATGATTATATTTATGCCGTAGTGGCGGTAGTTTGGTCTACCGTATATTTGCAGAAGTTAAGCGATGTCGGTGATTATGATTATACGATGGAACAGTTGTATGAAAATGGATACAGGGATATCGAAATTATTAATGATAAGAAGGAGAATTAATTAAATTATGGAAAACAAGAAAACATATAACATGGAAGAAGTGGCTTTAATATTAGGAGGTTTACCAGAAAATGAAAGAGGATTATTGTTAAGTGCGTTCAAACTTGACGCATTAGTTTCTGCTGCTAATGATGATGTTGTACGAGAACATATAGTACATTGGGTGGATGCATATATTAATAATATGAGTAATTTGAAAGCCGGATTCATTCATTTGATTGATAAAATTCATTTAGAGGATTGTAGATATTCATATGAAAAGGAAATGGAGAATTTTGTTAAATTTCGTCAAGGTCTGAATGAAGAGGATAAGAATAAAATTGATAAAATTTTTGATGAAAATCCGATTTCTGTTCCAGATGTGGAATTAAATAGTAAATTAAATTATGAAGCAAGTTTTAAAAATATGGTTATATCAATATATGACGAACTGGAAAAGAATAAGAATGATGATGAGATTTTCCTTGGAATCAGCAATAAGTTGTTTGACAGAATGGTGTCAGTTGTTACTGATATCACCCAGAGAGAATATGTGTTAATCGAAAAAAGACTTTATAATACGTTGGAACGTTTAAGCACAATAAGCATTTTTGAAGCTGACGTTATTATTATGTTAAAAACTAATGGAATTGAAATTAAAAGTAATGTACTCGATATGTTGAGTGAGATTGGACGGAATTGGGGTCGTTATATTGATATTGAAAAATTGTGTATCGCTAAAGCCATAGTTGGTGTTACATATGTTGAAAATGTTGAGACTTTTAATGTTCTCATGGAAAATTGGGACAAGATAATGTCATGAAAAGTATTCGTGATAGATTAAAAAATCTCGACGTATCCAAACTCAAAATGAAGAATGGAAAGACCATGGCAGACGAAATAAAGCGTCATGCTGCAACATTGGCAGATTGTATCCAGTACGAGCTTGACGCTGTATATGACAGTTATTCTCCTGTTGTGTATAGACGAACTTACAACCTATATAATTCGCTTTATATAGATGATAAGGTGAGAATTGATATATCATCAAGTGGAAGCAATCTGTCTATCGGTATTCATTTTGACGACGGAGCGATACATAAGGGTTTTGATGGCTCTGATGCCGATACTGCAATATTAATTAATGACGGTTGGCAAACACATGGTTCATTTGCCGATGTGCCATATTTTGGATACCGAGAGGCAACCCACTTCATTGAGAATGGGATAGAAGCATACAAGAGAAAGGTCAACAAGCCTTTTAGTGTAAAGCTGACAAAAAACGGAATAGAAGAAGTATATTAGAGCGAACGGTTTATACTGTCCGCTCTTTTTAAATGGAGGGAAAATAATGGGTAGTAATGTAGATATAGAATTATTGGCTGGTTTGGATCTAACAGCTAGTGAAAAACAAATTATCAGTGATATTCTGAAGTTAAATAAAATGATTTTGGCAAGTGGAAAAGGAAATATTAGCCTTAAAATAGGTGAGATTGATACAAAGAATGTAAAAGAACTTGAAAATGTACTAAATAATATTAATGCTAGAGTAAGAGTAGGCAACTCTGTTTTTCAGCAGTTTGGCTCAACCTTAGAAGACGCATTTCGTACTTATACCATGGCTAATTTACTTCAAGATGCTATTCATAAAGTAATTGCTTCTGGTAAAGAATCCATTGAGACAGTTAAAGCCTTAGACGATGCAGCCACCTCATTGAGAATGGCAACGGGTGAATCCTATGAATCTGTAAAGCGATTAATGAGCCAGTATAATGATATGGGACAGACTTTGGGAGCCATTACAACTGATGTATCTAACGCTGCTGATGCATGGTTGCGTCAAGGTCATACTATTGATGATACGAATAAATTAATAAAAGATTCCATGGTTTTAAGCAAGGTATCGAATTTAAACAGTGCAGATAGTACCAAGTATCTCACATCGGCTATGCAAGGCTATAAGGTTGCTGTTGATGATGTGGCTAGGGTGGTAGATAAGCTTTCGGCGGTGGATCTGGAAAGTGCTACGGATGCCGCAGGATTAGCAGAAGCAATGTCCAGAACGTCCGAATCTGCTAATATTGCGAATGTCAGCATGGATAGGCTCATCGGTATGATTGCGACAGTAGGTGAAGTTACGCAGAAATCAATGTCAAGCATAGGAGAGTCATATAAAACCATCTTTTCAAGAATGCGAGACATAAAAGACAGCAAACTTTCAATTGTTGGTGACGATGGTGAAATTGAGGATATTTCGAATGTAGAAATTGTCTTGAATGAACTTGGAATTAAATTACGAGACAGTAATCAAGAATTTAGAAACTTTCAAGATGTATTAGATGACGTTGCTGGCTCATGGGGATCATACAGTTCTGTACAACAGGCTGCCATAGCTAAAGCATTTTCCGGAGTAAGACAGCAAGAGAATTTCTTAGTCTTAATGGAAAATTGGGATAAGGTGACGGAATATACTGAAGTGGCTGCTAATAGCGCAGGAACCGCAGAGGAAAAGTTCGGATACTACTTGGAAAGTCTGGAATCAAAGACAAACTCCCTGAAAGCTAGTATGGAAGATTTAGCATCTACTACAATCAGCAAAGAATTATATGCCTCCATACTAGACACCACTAAATCTGTTGTAGACTTTACAAGTGAAACAGGTTTATTAAAAGGTGCTTTGACAGGACTTGGGACAGCAGGAGCATTATATACATTTCAACAGTTATCTTTGCTCATTGGAAAGACGGCTCTTGAATTAACGAAGTTTTCTGAAGCTTTGGAAGTAATTAAAACGGTAAATGCAACCTCGAGTATGCAGAAGTTACTTGATCTGACGAGTGGGTTAAGTACCTCCCAGACAAAATTACTGCTTTCTACGACTAATCTTACAAATGCACAAAGAATACAGATTTTAATGAATCAAGGATTAACAGAATCCCAGGCGGTAACCAAATTATCTACAATGGGCCTTGTTTCAGCTAATGGAACAGCCACAGTAGCAACCACAACGCTCACAGGTGCCTTAAAAGGGCTTTGGGCTACGCTAATGGCGAATCCCTTTGTATTGGTGGCAACTGGTGTAACAGCCGGTATAATGGCTTTTACGACGTATGAGAACCACATCAAAAAGATTAAGGAAGAAACCGCCGAAGCCGCAAGTCAAATTAGATCGTCGATTGATGAGTCCATAAATAAGTATAATAACCAGAAAGAAGCTATTGATAGCTTATCTGGCAGATTTACAGAGTTATCAAAAGGTGTCGATGATTATGGTAACAATGTTTCCCTTACAAATGAACAGATGGACGAATACCACGGTCTTATTCAAAAACTTGTTGATATTAATCCGTCTATTGTAAAAGGTTACGATGACCAGAATCAAGCCATAGTAAATAAAAACACCGTTTTATCTGAAACAATCAGACTACTTGAAAGAGAAAGACAGTTAGAGTTAGAGAAAGAAACTTCTTCCGACAAATTGGAAACTGTTGGTGCAGATGCGGTCAATAAAAGAGATGATCTGTATGGAATTGGAAGTCCTTATGATAAATCTGGTAATTTCAGATTGGATACGGTATCTGGACAGGCAACACGATTCGGAGTTGAGGCTGCAAAGCTGTTTAATGAAGAGTCAGTTAAGGCATTTTATGATTACACTAATTCTCGCCCATTTGAAAAAATGTATGGCAAGAGTGATTGGTTAAAGACTTTTGGATTTGACGTTGCAGATGAAGATATGGATTTAGATATACAAGGATTTATGGAGAGAAATATCGGTGTATTTGCAAAAAACATGGACGATATTCTTTCAAAAGCTGGTATTGATCCAAGATCTGAACAAGCAAGAAGTCTCAAAATGTATGTTCAGGAGTGGCAGACCTTAGACAGTGAATTGAAGTCTTTGGATGGTACATATATTGACAGTTATCTACAAAAGATTCCACAGTTAGTAGATGGCTATGGTGAATTGACCGATGCACAAAAATCATTTGTTGATAATTATGTCAAAGATAATTTTAGTGCAGAGGATTTGAAGAATAATGCAACAGGTGTTAAGGCTTCAATCATTGGAATGGTTGAAAGTATTTCAGATGATCCACAAATTAAAAGTGGAATTAATGATTTATTTGCTCTTAATGCAAAGGACTTAGACGTAACAGAATATGCAAAACAGTATAATGACATTTTGAATCGGATCATTTCTCAGCTTAATCTGTCTGATACAGATGCAAATAAATTACGCTTTAATCTTACGGTTGACACCGATGATTTAGTTGAAAAGTATAACAGTGCCATTGAATCGGCAAAGGGTAAGTTTGGTCAAGACGAAACGAACTTCTTTGAAGCCAATAGCATTAATACCCCGGAAGAAATTGATAGATGGCTTGAAATTGCACAAGGAGCCAAAACAGCTACCGAAGCAGAAAAAGCATATATTGAGCAAAGTAAAAATGTAGAACTGCCTGTTTCTAAAGAAGATGTTATAGCAAGCATTAATTCCATGTCTGAAGGTTTTGAATCTCTTGACAATATAATGACCAGTATGAAGGATAAAAAGCCTTTCGACTATGGATTATTAAATGATAAGAAATTCCAAGATAACTTTGGTGAGCTTGGCGAAGCTTATACGGATTTCATTGAAACAGTATCCAATTCTCCGAAAGATGTAAAAGGTGCACAATCCGCTTTTGATAACCTAACTACGACATGGATTGATAGCAAACTAGCATTAAAAGGTTACACGGAAGAAAACGCTAGTATGATTGCTTCTATGCTGAAAAACATGGGCGTTGCTAATGCTGAAGAGGTAGTGGCAAACCGTGTTGCGATGGCCCATGAAAAATTAGCTGCTGAAAAGTATTATAATGAAAATGCATCTGATGACTTGGCAAACGCTACTATGTCTGAAGTTGATGCTTTTGTAAATGAAGGGGTTGCGGCCGGTGTATCTCAACAGGCTATGTCCCTATTAGCATTAGAAAAGTTATCAGTCAACGACATTAAAATTGATACTGCCAGTGATATTGACCAGGTAATTGCTCTTGCTAATGCTGCTGGTGCAAGTACGTCGGCATTGGAACAGTTGGCTAGGGCGAAGTCTGCATTTTCAAGTATTAATTCAGCTATCGCCAAAAGTACAGCACAGTTAGCCAATCCATCATTGGGTGCGCCTGTAGTTGCTGGACTGACAATGGCTGCTGAAATGCTAAACAATAATACAATGGCAGAATTGAGTGAAGCCCAGAAAACACTTGAAGGTATAGCAGACGGTACATTTGATTATGGTGTTAAATTTAATGCTGACGATTACAAAAAGGCTACATATAATGGGCCTAATGCCAGTAAAGCCGGGGGTAGTAAAGATAAAAATAAGAAAGATCCTACTAGATTTGATTGGATAGATGTTCAAGCAAAGCAATCGCAGAAGAATGTCGAAAAAGTACAAGATCAATTAAATGATGTGTCTAACTGGAAACCGAAAAATACGCTTACAGATACCGCAATATCTGAAATGGGTAAACAGATTGAGGCGTTGCAAGTACAAGCTGACGCATATCAAGCAGAAGCCGATTCATATGGACTTTCTCCTACATACATAGATAAAATCAAAAATGGTGCTTTGGAGATTGAAGATATTACTGATGAAGTTGTCGCAAAGAATGTAAAAGGTTATCAGGAAGCGTACAACAAAGCCGAAGATCTCAGAGATAAGATTGACGATGTTACAAGATCCATGAAGGAATTGGCAAAATCCAAATTGGATAATATCATTAATGACTTTGACAGTCTCGTATCACTCATGGAGAAATATTCCTCCTATAATAAGAGCCTTATTGAATTACAAAAGGATTTAGGGGAAGAAATCTCTAACACCGATTATGAGAATTTAATTGACCAGCAAAAGGGAATATATGATGAGTTACAGAATAAGTATAAAACCTTAAGTGATGAATTACATAATGCAGTAAGTAGTAAGGCTATTAAAGTAGGAAGTCAGGAATGGAGAAAATACAACGAGGAATTAATTGATGTAAATAATTCCATGAACGATGTTGTTTCTAATATGAATGATTTCCGTAAATCTATGATTGACTTGCCATTCGAGGAACTGGAAAAAATCACTAATGCTACCAGTAGAGTAAATAATGAAATCAGTTCCATGTTAGAGTTAATCGGAAGTGACGGTCTTATAGATGGTGGTATGGAGACTTCAAAGGGTCTTACCAGACTTGCATTATTAGGGAAACAGCTTGGAAACGCAAAACAGGAAGTTGCTAATTATGGAGAAGCCATTGAAGCCGTAGAAGAAGCATATTCAAATGGCACTCTTACACAGGCAGAATATACCGAGAGAATCAATGAGTATTCTAGTGCACAGTTGTCAGCGGTAAGTGCAACAAAAGAAGCACAGGACGCAATCTTGCAGTTTCGATATGATGCTATTCAAGCAGAAATTGATGATATGAAGAATTTGATATCTGCTAAGAAAGAAGCATTGCAGACGGAAAAAGACTATCAAGATTATCTTGACCAAATTAACGGCAAACAAAAAGACATATCTAACCTACAAGCTAAAATTGATGAACTATCCCTGTCTACTGATAGAAAAGATATCGCTCAGAGATTACAACTTGAAAAAGATATGGCTGACGCAAAAGAAGAATTGGCTAAGACACAGGCTGATTATGCTTTCGACCAAACACTTGAAAGTCTGGATAAACAATCAGAGGAATTTGAGGATTCTAAAAATAAAGAACTTGAAACACTAAAGTCCAGTACCGATGAACAGCATAAAGTTATAGAAAATTATTTGGGCAAAGTGAAGAAGGATTATCAAATTGTCTACAATACGCTAACAAAATATGGTACAGACTATGGAATAACTATGACTGATGAACTAACTTCACCATGGGATTCCGCTTCATCAGCAGTGGATATGTTCCAGAGTGCCGTAGGCGATGCAATCTCTCAAATTAACATTGATATTGCAAGTATCGACCTTTCAAAGTTGACTGAAATGGTTAGTACAATGCAAGGATTTTCTGCTACTGGTGGAGGTAATTCATTCGAAGATGTAACAGGTTCCGGTAGTTGGCAGAAGACCTCTAAGGGTTGGTGGTATGGTAATTCCAATGATGATTATGTGTCAGATGGAGTCTATACTATCGGCGGTAAGCAGTATAACTTTAACGAAGATGGATATATGAAATCTGGTTGGGACGATTCTACTGGTCAGTGGAGATATTTTGAACCGGAAAATGGGCAGATGGTGAAGTCCACTTGGAGGAAAGGTGCAGATGGTAAAGAATACTATCTTAAATCCGATGGCACTATGGCTACTGATATGGCGATCAAATCGAAGTCTGAAAATGGTTATTATTATGTTAATGATGAAGGAGTACCGGAAGGTGGGTTACTTTCTTATGACGAGGTAAAACAGCGTAAGATTACCGTAGGATACAAGAATGGTACACAAAATTCTAAACCTGGACTAAAATTGGTCAATGAAGATGGGCCTGAAATAATTGTGACCAAAGATGGTACTGTTCTCAATTCTGTTGGTGGAGACACTGTATTTCCAAATGATATGGTTAAGAAGTTGTGGGAATTGGGTAATAGTTCATTAGGAGCGGAAAAACTTAGACAGAATTTTATGCCGAATATTGTCACACCTAAGTATGACTTCAGTAATATTAAGACTGTTGAAAGGCAGCCTGTAGTTAATTTAGATGTTGCTTTCAATGTTCAGGGAGACGCTAATGCGAATACCCTGGCTGCATGTAAGACCATGTTAGTTGATTATGGGAAAAACGAATTACCCAAATATGCAGTAGGTAATAAAAAGGGTCTTTAAACAAAATATGGAGATTCCAAGCCGAGTCTCCATATAAAACAAAAATATAGAAAAAGGAAGGTATTTTAATGAACATTTCATTTAATGACTATAAAAGTATTACTGTTCCGAAGGTTGTATTGTGCTATCCAAATAAGAAGAGAATCTGTATTTTAAATGCAAAGGAAAAAAAATCTGAACTTTACGCAGCGGGGGTATCCAGCTTTGCATTTTCAATTTACAAATACCACGAAAATATTGAGAATAAAGGATTTGATGACATATCAGTTGGTAAATACATATGGTTACAGGATATCGGTTGGTACAGAATTACGGATATTAGCCGTAAAGATGATAGTTATAATCCGAAACTTGAAGTAACCTGTTATGATTTAGTGTGTGAATTGAAGCAAACATATCTTACATCTTTTGGTTCTATGGGAACTGAAGATGATGAACAGGGAGGATTAGATAGATATGCTTTATATGATGCTGGTGATACATCACATAGTATTGCTCATATATTTATGGACAAAAATCCCGGTTGGAAGTTTAAGTACATTGATCCAGAAATAGCAAAAGGTCGCCGTAGTTTTAATAACGATAGTGTGACATCATCCGAATTCCTTACAACTGATGTTGCTGATGCTTTTGAATGTATCTTTAAATTCGATAGCAATGATCGGAGTGTTAGCGCATATAAGGCCGAAAATCTTGGCAAACAAGTTCCCATTGTATTATCATTCAGAAATTTGGTTAAAGAATTAAATATCTCATGGAATGAAGATGATATCAAGACGATGTTAAACGTAACTGGTGGTAATGATGCAAGTGGAACACCTTTGTCTATTGCTTCTGTAAATCCGTCTGGTAACAACTATATAACTAACTTCAGCTATTTTTATGATGATATGAGTAATGAGCTTAAAGCAAAACTGGAAGAATATTACGATTTAATGGATTCTAGTAACGGTAAGATTGCCACGGCAATGTCTCAATTAAAGGTTTTACAAGATGACTTGTCTGATTTAAACAATAAAATGCCAACCAATGAATCAAGTACAATGTGGTCAGAATATGGGCTTGTTGGTTTGAAAGCAAAAGCAACTACATATAAGGAACAAATGTCTGTCTTAACAGATGCGATTGCTTCCGATACAGTAGCACAGAATCAGTATAACAACTATAATTCTCTCTGGAATGCTGTAACCGCTGAAATTACCGTTAGGCAGAATCAGATTACTACAAAGGAAAACCAGATTAAGGCTAAACAATCTGAAGTTCAATCTTATGTAATAAATATGGCAGATGTACTTGGGGAAGATTTATATTTGGAACTTCAACCATTTAGAAGAGAGGGCAACTTATGTGACACTTCTTACATTGCAACCTCTGTAATGACTGATAATGATGTTTTAGAAATGAAACAGGATTTATATAATCATGGTGTTGAAGAACTTAATAAGGTGTGCTACCCACAGTTTGACATGACTGTAAGCTCTGTGAACTTTCCCGTACTATTTAAATATAAGGAATGGACAAAACAGCTTGAAATAGGTGATGTTTTGGTAATCAAGTATTCAGATAGCGATTTTATAAAGGCTAGGCTTCTTGTAATGGAATTAGATTGGGAAGATTTTAAAAACTTTAAGCTCACGTTTAGTTCAAAATCTAGCATTACTACAGGTTGGTTTCCTCTTAATGATATGCAAAAGATGGTTAATAGAAATACTGGTACATTAAAATACAACAAATCTGGATGGAATCAGGCTTCAAAACAGGCAAACGAAGCGTATTACAATACAAATCTTAAAAAGTTCCTTGATTTGAGTATGCAACAGATTCAGAGTAATGCTACAGATCAGGAAGTTACGATTGATAACACAGGTGCATTATTCACTAAGAAAGATGCTTCTGAAAAGTTGTGGATTACTAATAGGCAGATTCTATTATTTGATGAGCCAGTAGGAACAAACCTGAAAGAGCCAAAAATTGCAATTGGTATGATAGAAGTTAATCAGAATGATGTAGTAACTAAGGCTTATGGAATCGGAGCAGAACTTTTATTGGGTAAGATCGTAATCGCTGAAAATCTCTATATCCAGAATAAGAATAATACTCTTACCATGGGTGCAGATGGATTTAAGGCAAAGGCTTTAAATGGGTTCAGTGTACAGATTAATCCTGATGATCCAAACAACATATTCAATATTTCTAAAGATGATGAAAAGTTCTTTTACATTGACGCTGAGAGTAAGAAATTGGTGTTCAGGGGATATGCTGAAATTGACGAAGGTAAAATCGGTGGTTGGGATATTGCCAAGGATAAATTATCATCTGGTGGAGTAGGTATGAGTTCTGATGCTACTACTGGTGCTGTTGCTTTCTGGGCAGGAAACGAGAATGCGAATCTTGCTCCTTTCAGAGTTACAAATCAGGGTAAGTTAAACGCATCAGATGTTAATATTACTGGTGGTAGTTTATCTATTGGAAATGGATTTAAGGTGGATAGCTCTGGTAGATTAACTGCACAGTCTGTAAACATTAAAAATGGCAATATTAATATCGGTGATGTATTTGAGGTAAGTGAGGACGGGGTTTCCTTTGGCGATTATTATGTTAGTGCTGATGGTAGTAATGTTTTGCGCTCTACTGATGGAACCGTAGTTATTCAAACGGCAAAAGGAGGCCCTTTTGGTAAGTATGCGGCAATAAATTTAAGTTCCCAAGCAGGAACTACTATATTGTCTGACCACCATTTGGAGACACCGTTTGTTAATGCTAAGCAGATTAACGGTGACTGTGAATTGTTTGGCGATAACTGGTGGCGAAGATATACACTTTTTGAAGCTCTTGATTATTTGTATAATCAGATAGAAAACCTTAAATCTTAACTTATTCGCATGTTGCACCGTATGATATGATATGTTATCATAATAATAGAAAAAGAAAATCGGAGGTGGATAACATGAGAATAAGACGTTTGATCTTTGCTGTGGTAATGATGATTCTTTCCTTGAATATGGTAGCCTTTGCCGAAGAGCGCAGACCATTGGGAGGAAATGAAAGAAGGTTGACAGCCCTTAACGAGGATTACATTCCTATAAAAAACGCATGGCATCATGAATATGATGGAGCCTGGATTTATTTAGATGAAGAGGGACTGGCCCTACAAAACACATGGTTCCATGACCCTGCTGACGGCAAGTGGTACTATTTCGATGAGTATTGTTATATGCTTCATGACACCACAACCCCAGATGGATATCAAGTAGGCTCTGATGGTGCTTGGATTAAAGATGGACAAGTTGTGGTAGAAAACGTTAAAAATACTATAACTGATGTAAATAAGTAATGATATTAGAGAGCGGAGACAAGTGCTTCGCTCTTTTTGTATGCAAAAAGTATATTAATAAGGAGAGTAAAAATATGAAAATAACATTTGATAAAATTGCTAGTGGGGTTGTTATGCTTTCCAAGATAAAAGAATTGAATCTTGGCGTTCCAGTTGATTATTGGTGTATGAAGAATATAAAAATCTTGTCTGATGATTATACATACTATATTAAGAAGCTTATAGAGATTTACAAAGAGTATTGCTATAAGGACGAAAATGATCAGTATTGCAGATTTGAAGATAATACTACTATATTCAATTTAAAAGAAGACTGTAATGTCGAAAAGTTTAATGAGGAAATGAGTGCTTTAATGACAAACGAATGTGAAGTGAATCCATTTGTTATGTCCATGAAAGTATGGGAAACATTGCCAAACTTCCAGATTGATGGACATGATTCTAGTACAATTGACTTCCTGCTGCCATGATGATGAACTAGTATAACTATATTTTGATGAGGGGTCGGCTTATAGCCGACTCCTTTTATGTGAACATAAATAGAAAGAGAGGACGAGTTATCATAGATACAAAAACATCAAGAGAGGAACGAGCATTATTGGATTTACAGAGTTTCTGCGATTACTTATCTATAAAGCCAACTAAGGCGAGGGAACTATTACATAACCCCCAAAATGGATTTACTGTTCGGATTGGTAATAGATTGTATGCTCATAAGGACAGATTGAATTCATGGTTGTTAAATCAAATTATGTAATTGAAAATATATAGTGATTATGCTAAAATCAAGGGTGAATGTTCTAATTTAATTCTTTCCCTCCGATTTTTGCTAGGAAGGAGTAAGTGATGGGTAAGTCGCTCAATGGGAAAGAACTAGGCAAAGGTATTTTGCAGCGCAAGGACGGTATGTATCTGGCAAGATTTACAAATAGATTCGGGAAAAGACAGGTAATTTATGCAAAGACTCAGTCTGAGATCTCAAAAAAGTTGAGAGAAGAGCAGTATCATGACGAAAAGCAGATCAATGTTACAAGAAAAGACATGACGCTTGACGAGTGGTACGATGTTTGGTTAAGTACGTGCAAAATGAATTGCAGAAATTCAACCAAGGAAACTTATGCGACACATTACAAGCGTATAAAAGATGAATTGGGTTGGAGAAAATTGACTAAACTTAATCTTATCACTATGCAAGAAGCCATTAATAAGCTAAACTCTGATAACGAGCGAAACAATTCTAAGAAAATATTGGTTGATATACTTAATAAGGCATTGGATAGTGATCTAATTGTGAAGAATGTGGCAAAACAGATAAATACGGTCATAACCAAAGAAGAGAAAAATGAAAAAAGAGTGCTGACAAGAGAAGAAACTGAAACATTCTTGTCTATGGCAGAGGGGCGTTTCTATTACAATCTATTTGAATTGGCTCTTGAAACTGGTATGCGAATTGGTGAGTTATGCGCACTACAGTGGTCTGATGTTGACTTAAAGGGAAAAGCTTTAAGCGTACAACATACCCTATGTTATTTCTGCAAAGATGGTAAATATGTGTTCGAAATGCATGATACGAAAACTAATAACGGTAAAAGGGTTATTCCTTTGACAGTAAGGGCAATATTTGCTCTGAAAAGGCAGATGGTACAAAAACAGGAAATCATGCTTGCCGGGAAAGAACCTCTAAGTGGTTATGAAAATCTTGTATTTGTAACGAAGAATAATCAGCCTACACAATTATTTTTGGTCAAAGAGTGTCTTGGTGTCATTATAAAAAACATACAAAAAGAAAATGCTAATTTTAAGCATTTTACACCGCACACCCTAAGACATACATTCGCAACACGTGCTATCGAAAATGGAGTACAACCGAAAACGCTACAACGAATTCTTGGACATGGAACTCTTAAAATGACGATGGATTTATATTGTCATGTGACTGAGGATACGTTATTTGCAGAGATGAAGAAAATGGAACAGAAAGAGGCATGATTTTTAAAATGGTACAAAAATGGTACAAAATGCCTTAATCACTACATAGAAAAACGCTGTAAAGTGCATAAAATAAGGAGAAAAAGACAATATGGAGCAGTATAAGCAGGAATTTATTGAATTTATGGTGGAAAGCAATGTTCTTAAATTTGGCGACTTCACGCTGAAAAGCGGAAGAAAGTCCCCGTTTTTTATGAATGCAGGCTCTTATGTAACAGGAGCGCAGCTTAAAAAGCTGGGAGAATACTATGCAAAGGCCATCCACGATAATTTTGGGGATGATTTTGATGTCCTGTTTGGGCCGGCTTATAAGGGAATTCCTTTAAGCGTTGCCACTGCCATTGCCTTTCATGAGCTGTATGGAAAGGAAATCAAATACTGCTCAAACAGAAAAGAGGAGAAGGATCACGGCGGTGATGCAGGAATCCTTCTTGGAAGCCCTATAAAGGATGGAGACCGGGTGGTGATCATTGAAGATGTGACTACCTCAGGAAAATCCATTGAAGAGACCTTCCCCATTATCAAGGCCCAGGGAAATGTGGAGATTTTAGGCCTTATGGTTTCCTTAAACCGCATGGAAAAGGGAAAAGGAGACAAGGGAGCTTTGGATGAGATCCAGGAAAAGTATGGATTTAAAGCGGCCGCCATTGTTTCCATGGCAGAAGTCATTGAACATCTGCATAATAGGGAGTATGATGGAAATGTCATTATTGATGATGCCATCAAAGGGGCAATTGATGCTTATTACGAAGTTTATGGTGTAAAATAATCCCTTTCAGGGAGGTCTTTATGCCCAAAGAGCATGGGCAGGAATAAGGAACCCCCCTTCGGGCATACCTTTATGCCCAGAAAACATGGGCGGGAATAAGGAAAGGAGAGTTTGGTATGGAAAGAGTTTATAAAACTATGAGAAATATTGGAGCCTTAAATATTGCGATTGGAATTGTGGTGACTGTGATCGGACTTGCCGCCGGAACCGTATCAATTATAAATGGAGCACTTCTGTTAAAAAGAAAATCTGAAATTACATTTTAACTGTTATGATTGGAGAGGATGCTGCTGAAAGAGTATGGCTTTTAAGCAGCCTCTCCCTTTTTGAGCAAATAATGAGCCCAAAGAATATGCCTGCATATTTATTCGGCGAATACTGGGGCAGTTAAGAAAACTCCGTTTTTCTTAGCTGCCGCATATAGATGGAGCTGTTATGATTAAAAACACGACAAAACGGCAGAAAATGGGTTGGGTAATTTTCATATTTTACCTGATCTTTTTGGCATATTTTTTATTTTTTTCCGATTATTTTGGCAGGGGCAGCCACGCTCAGGCGGAATATGCGTACAATCTGACCCCGTTTAAGGAAATACGGCGTTTTATCGTTTACCGCCATGTGGTTGGACTGGAGTCCTTTCTGCTGAATGTCGTAGGCAACATTGTGGGTTTTATGCCCTGTGGTTTCTTTCTTCCGGTCATCAGCCGCAGGAGCCGCCGCTGGTTTAATACGGTGCTGTTAAGCTTTCTGTTCAGCTTATGCATTGAAACTATCCAGCTTATTTTCAAGGTGGGCAGCTTTGACGTGGATGACATGATACTGAATACACTGGGAGGTATCCTGGGATACATCCTGTACAAAATCGTTCAGCACATAAGAGTTAGGAGGATAAGGCGTGCAAAAGCAAAAAAGAGTGTCCTACATTAGAAAGTCCTTTGCAAAGAGGAGCTTTCTGTCCCTGGGACTTGCTGTTGGGGCATTGGTCCTTGGAATCATTGGAATCATCAGTGCTGTGCTGGCGGAGGGTCAGGCACAGCTTAACGTAGCAGCAGTCTGCTTTTGCAGCCTGGTGATTTCCTTTTTTTCACTGGTTTACGGTGTCCTCTCTTTCTTTGAAAGGGAGAAAAAATACATACTGTCCAAAATTGGAATGGGGATCAGTGCAGCCTTGATCATACTTTGGACAGTTCTTATTATTATAGGAATAAAGGGGTAAAGACTATGGATTATCGAGTAATGTTTCAGCAGGAAAATGAAAATATTATGGAGCGCTTTGAGCTGTCCATGGAACGGATCGGCCAGATGGCATCAGAACATACGGTACCGGAACCGTACCGTGATTATTTTGCCAGGACAGCCTCCTTTATCGGAATGATGGGGGAGTATCTTCAGTTCCTTGAGGCAGGAGATCAGAAGACTGCTTCTGCAGAGGTTTTAAAAGAATGGAACCAGAAGTTTTATGAGGATATTTTACCCGGCCATTATGAAGAGAGTTATGCAAATCCGGCCTATGGGGTATCAAGGCTGGGAGAAGGGTATGGCCAGCTCCTTTCGTATCTGTATAAGGAGATTCGGGGAGATATTGTTTTTGTCCACGAGTGGAGGCTTACGGATTTTACCATTTTAAATGAAACGCTGATAGAAATTTACAACATGTTTGAAGAGGAAATTCCTGAGGTTTCTGCCATTAAGGAAGTGATTTACTGGTTTGTCAGCGATTATACGGATCATACGGTTACCTTCCGTGTCAGAGAAGGGCTTGACCCGTCACTTTCTTTTGCAGCGGATATTATCAGAGAAAGTGATTTAGGGGATCTTCGGTATTTGTATTATTTTGGAGAATATATTTCCGATTCCGTGTTAAAAACCGCAGAGTACTTAAATTCCGTTCCGGAAGAAACGGTGCGCCTCATGGCTGATACCTATACGGAAGGGTACCGGAAGGGCTTTGAAGTCATGGGAAGGGATATAGAGAAAAAGGGAGCGGTGCAGATCCGCTATGAGCTGGGCTTTGAGCGGATGGTGAAGTATGCCATGGAGAATTTTGAAAAGCTCGGCCTTAAAGTGATCCTTTGCCGTGCAGCCGTCTGGACAGTCAATACCAACGTGGGACGGAAATCCGGTTACTACAGCACATCCCCCAACAGGCAGTATGATTATGACCACCGTTATGATGATGCCCTCTATTTAAATAAGGCATTTAAGGACCGGAAAGCAGCGGTTCTTAAGGTGGCTTATGAAACCTACAAGGAGCAGGCAGCAGCTTTTGCCGGCCCTGCGGTCATTGAAACCTTTGGAAAAGAAGGCTTTGAGCCGGTGAATAAGCCGGAAGCCATCCGTCTGGATGTCAGACAGGAAAAGCTTTCAGCGGAAATGTCCAATGAAACCTCAAGAATCCTCAATCAGTATGTGCCTGGAGATGAGACCAGCTTTACCATCATTGCATTTCCGGTACCGGAAATCGGGGAAGATTTTGAGAAGATTTTTGAAGAGACCATTGCCATCAATACTCTGGACTACGAGAAATATAAGGCGATTCAGCAGGCTGTTATCGATGTTCTGGATGAGGCGGAGTACGTGGAGGTGACAGGAAAAGGAAATAACAGAACTCACCTTAAGGTGGCCCTTCATCCATTAAAAGACAGGGATAAGGAGACAAAGTTTGAAAACTGTGTGGCTGATGTGAATATTCCTCTGGGAGAAGTGTTCACATCCCCAAGGCTTACGGGAACGGAAGGGACTTTGGCAGTCAGTACAGTGTATATTACGGATTTCCAGTTTAAGGATCTTGTCATGACCTTTGAAAACGGCATGATAAAAGACTATTCCTGCAGTAATTTTGAGGACCCGGAGGAAGGGAAGGCCCTGGTAAAACAGGTGATCTTAAAGAACCATGACACCCTTCCCATGGGAGAGTTTGCCATAGGTACCAATACCACGGCTTATGCCATGGCCAGAAAATTCGGAATCATTGATAAGCTTCCTATCCTGATCGTGGAAAAAATGGGGCCTCATTTTGCAGTGGGAGATACTTGCTACAGCTGGGCAGAGGACAGCCCGGTTTATAATCCAAACGGCAAGGAAGTGATCCCAAGGGATAATGAGGTGTCAATACTGAGAAAAGAGGACTTGTCAAAGGCCTATTTCAGCTGCCATACGGATATTACCATACCATATGCGGAACTGGATAGAATAGAAGCTGTTACGGCTTTGGGGGAGCGGATTTTAATCATTGATGATGGCAGGTTTGTATTAAAGGGCACGGAGGAATTAAATATCCCCTTATCAGAAGTTTAAGTGTTAAAATATTTGAAAAATAAAGAAGTATTCAAATATTCAATAAATTATATGCAAATGCTTATAAAATGAAAGGACATGTCGATAAGATATACGAAGGTTAAGGTTGAAAGAAAAACTTCTTTCAACCTTAAGTTTATGAATCAACTGGATATACTTGCATATCCCTTGATTCATTGGTGTACAAAAATAGGATAGATGAATTGAATGGAGGACAAAGGTGAAGAATTTAAAGATCGGTAAAAGAATTGGACTTGCTTTTGGGGCTATCCTCGCGCTGTTTTTAATAGTTTCCACCATTTCTGTGGTGAGCTTAAGACAAAACAACGGTAAATTTGTAGATTTTTTTAACAACGGGCACCAGGTGGCGGTGCAGGCGCTTGAGATGAGGCGGGATATCCAATCCGCGGCAAAAAATGTTGGATATGCCACCATGACCCTTGATTTAAAGACCACAGGAACTTATGTGGATGCCGCTGAAGCGGATCTGGAAGATTTCCAGAAAAGAATACAGTTCTTAAAAGAAAATTACCAGGGGGACCAGTCTCTGGTGACCGACATTGTAAATACGTTAAATGAGGCTCAGCCTTACAAGGAAAAGGTGTTTGGCCTGGCAAGAGAAAATAAGTCCAGACAGGCAGCTGATATATTCTTTGAATCATTAAATCCTTATTTTACCAAAGTTCAGGAAGACTTAATCAAGATCAGTGATTCTGCCAATGAAAAAGCCGATGATAATTATAGTGATGCTCAACAGCTGGTAAGATTTACCCAGATTACGGTAGTTGCTTTACAGATCTTTGCTGTACTGGCCACACTGGGCTTTTCTCTTTTTACTACCAGAAGCATTGTAGCGCCGGTGAAAGAGATTGAAAAGGCAGCAAAGGAGATGTCAAATGGAAGTCTTCATGTCCAGTTAAATTACCAGTCAAAGGATGAATTAGGCTCTTTGGCTGACAGCATGAGGACCACCATTTCCAATATTGGAAACATGATTGACGATATCAGCAGCTTGCTGGGAGCGTTGGCAGCAGGTGATTTTCAGGTGGGGTCCAAGCATAGAGAACAATATGTCCTGGATTATGAACCCATTCTTGTGGCTATGCGTAATATCAGGAACAATTTAAGCGATGCCCTTTTCCGTATTAACCAGTCCGCTGATCAGGTGGCCAATGGTTCAGAGCAGGTATCTTCCGGCGCTCAGGCATTGTCCCAGGGAGCTTCGGAACAGGCTTCTTCCATTCAGGAGCTTGCAGCTACCATAAACGATATATCAAACCAGATAAACATCAATGCCCAAAATGCAAAAGAGGCCCGTTCTACATCAGAAGAAGCAACCAGGAATGTTGCAAAGAGCAATGAGAAAATGACTGAAATGAACCAGGCAATGACAGCCATCAGTGATAAATCCAATGAAATTGGAAAGATCATAAAAACCATTGAGGATATTGCATTCCAGACTAATATTCTGGCATTGAATGCGGCCGTTGAAGCCGCCCGTGCCGGGGAAGCAGGAAAGGGCTTTGCAGTTGTGGCTGATGAAGTGCGTAACCTTGCAAGTAAATCAGGAGAAGCTGCAAAGAACACCACACTTCTCATTGAGGAAAGCATGCAGGCAGTAGAAAACGGAACCAGGATTACTGCTGAGACAGCAAAGGCCATGCAGGCAGTTGTGGAAGGAAGCAGGCGCATTAATGGGATTATCGAGGAGATCGCCGTGGCTTCTGACAAACAGGCCGTGGCGGTTGATCAGGTAGTCCAGGGAATTGACCAGATATCCTGTGTGGTTCAGACCAACTCCGCCACAGCGGAACAAAGTGCCGCAGCAAGCGAAGAGCTGTCAGGCCAGGCCCAGATCATGAAGGGACTTGTCCAGGGCTTTAAGCTTTATGAGGGAGAAAAGGAAGGAAAGGACTCCCGGCCCGTAACAGAGCCAAGATCCAGAGATATTCACCCTGAAATGCCGGTTTACGCGGGAAACCAGGAGGACCCGGTCCTTACCATTGATCCGGTTTATTTTGAAGAGCCGTCTCCATTTGGCGGCGGAAAGTATTAACCATAGATAGTCAGGCGGGAGGGCCGGAGTGAAAGTGAGATATCTTTCCGGTTTTCCCGCCTTTTTGTACTCTTTGCGGACAGGCTTAAATTTTTAAAGAAAACCATTGACGCAGCAAAAAAAAACTAGTATTATAATTAATAAGAAATGGTTAATTAAATGGCAATGTTTATTAATTAAACTAATAAATTGCATTACTGCAAATAATGAGTAATCACATCAAATAAAATCAAAAGGAGAATTTACTATGGCAAAGGTATCCATTGTTATGGGAAGTGATTCTGATATGCCTGTTATGGCTCAGGCGGCAGATGTTTTGAAAAAATTCGGAGTGGAATTTGAGATGACGGTGATTTCCGCCCACAGGGAACCGGATATATTTTTTGAATATGCCAAAACAGCGGAAGCAAGAGGCATAAAAGTCATCATTGCAGGCGCGGGCAAGGCAGCTCATCTTCCTGGAATGTGCGCAGCCCTGTTTCCAATGCCGGTAATCGGAATTCCCATGAAGACCTCGGATCTTGGCGGAGTGGATTCTCTTTATTCCATTGTGCAGATGCCCTCCGGAGTTCCGGTGGCAGCGGTTGCAATTAACGGGGGAACCAATGCAGGAATTCTTGCGGCTAAGATTTTAGCGGTCAGGGATGAAGCGCTTTTGGAGAAACTGAAGGAGTACTCTGAAAATTTAAAAAATGAGGTTGCAGAAAAAGCGGAGAAGCTGGACCGGATAGGCTATGAGGAATATTTATCCCAGATGAAGAAGTGAGAAAATCGGAGGCGAGGAGAAAAATGGATTATAAGAATGCCGGAGTGGACATCGAAGCAGGATATAAGTCAGTGGAACTGATGAAAAAGCATGTGCAGGAAACCATGAGGCCGGAGGTTCTTGGAGGAATCGGAGGATTTTCAGGCGCTTTTTCCATGTCAGCTTTTAAAAACATGGAAAAACCCACTCTTGTATCAGGAACTGACGGAGTGGGCACAAAGCTGAAGCTTGCATTTTTAATGGACAAGCACGATACCGTTGGAATCGACTGTGTGGCCATGTGTGTCAATGACATCGCCTGTGCAGGCGGTGAGCCCTTATTTTTCCTGGATTACATTGCCTGTGGAAAGAATTACCCGGAAAGGATCGCCCAGATCGTAAGCGGGGTGGCAAATGGCTGCAAACAGGCAAATGCCGCGCTGATCGGCGGTGAGACAGCGGAAATGCCGGGATTTTATCCTGAGGATGAATATGATCTGGCCGGTTTTGCAGTAGGTGTTGTGGATGAGAAGGATCTTATTACGGGAGCTGATCTTAAAGAAGGGGATGTGCTCATTGGAATGGCTTCCTCCGGAATTCACAGCAATGGCTTCTCTCTGGTGCGCAAGGTATTTGACATGACAAAAGAAAGCCTTGATACCCATTATGAGGAGTTGGGAAAAACCCTTGGGGAGGCACTGATCACTCCTACTAAAATTTACGTAAATGCATTAAAAAGTGTAAAACAGAGGGGAGTCATGATCAAAGCCTGCAGCCATATTACAGGAGGCGGTTTTTATGAGAACATCCCCCGTATGCTTCCGGAGGGCATCCGGGCGGTGGTTGAAAAGGACAGCTACCAGGTTCCTGCTATTTTCAGACTGCTGGCAGAAAAAGGGGATATTGCAGAAGAAATCATGTACAATACCTATAATATGGGAATCGGAATGCTTCTGGCAGTGGATCCGTCAGACGTGGATGCTGCTATGGAGGCGATCCGCAAGGCAGGAGAGTTTCCATACGTGATCGGACGCACGGAAAAAGGAGAGAAGGGCGTGACTTTATGCTGAGAATCGGCGTGCTGGTTTCCGGCGGGGGAACTAACCTTCAGGCGGTTTTAGATGCAATGGACTGCGGAAGAATCACCAATGCGGAAGTAAAGGTGGTCATCAGCAATAACTGCAATGCCTATGCCCTGGAAAGGGCCAGGAATCATGGAATTCCGGCTTACTGCATTTCTCCCGGTGACTTTCAGGGGAGAGAGGAGTTTTATAAGGCTCTTCTTTCAAAGATGGATGAGTATTGCCTTGACCTGATTGTTCTGGCCGGATATCTGGTTACTGTTCCGGCGGCTATGATACAAAGGTACAGGAACCGGATCATCAACGTTCACCCGTCCCTTATCCCGTCTTTTTGCGGAAAAGGGTATTATGGGATTAAGGTTCATGAGGCCGCTCTGGCCCGGGGAGTAAAGGTTACGGGAGCTACGGTCCACTATGTTGACGAAGGGATGGATACCGGGCCGATTCTTTTGCAAAAGGCGGTTGATGTCCGGGAAGGAGATACGCCGGAGGTTTTGCAGCGGCGTGTTATGGAAGAGGCGGAGTGGCTGATTCTTCCTCAGGCCATAGATCTGATTGCAAACGGACAGGAGGGATAGGGATGAAGATTCTGATCATAGGCGGCGGCGGGCGTGAGCACGCCATTGCATGGAAAATATCCGGAAGCCCTAAGGTTGATAAAATATATTGTGCCCCTGGAAACGCAGGAATCGCAGAGCTTGCGGAATGCGTGGATATGAATGTAATGGATTTTGACGCACAGGTGGCTTTTGCCAGGGAAAAGGAGATTGATCTCACTATTATAGGGCCGGATGATCCTCTGGTGGCAGGAGCAGTGGATGCCTTTGAAGCAGCCGGACTTCGGGTGTTTGGTCCGCGGAAATCTGCAGCTTTGCTGGAAGGCTCCAAGTCATTTTCCAAGGATTTGATGAAAAAGTATGGAATTCCCACCGCAGCATACGAAGTCTTTGATTCCCCGGAGACTGCATTAAGCTATTTGAAAACAGCCAAAATGCCCATTGTTTTAAAGGCGGACGGCCTGGCTTTGGGAAAAGGGGTTTTGATCTGCAATACAAGAAAAGAGGCTGAAAAAGGGGTAAAATCCCTGATGCTTGATAAGCAGTTTGGCTCCGCAGGAGACCGGATCGTGGTGGAAGAGTTCATGACAGGCCGTGAGGTATCGGTGCTTTCCTTTGTGGATGGAAAGATTGTTAAAATTATGACATCCGCCCAGGACCATAAGAGGGCAAAGGACGGAGACCAGGGCCTTAATACAGGAGGAATGGGAACCTTTTCTCCAAGTCCGTTTTATACGGAAGAAGTGGATAAGTTCTGCAAACAGTATATTTATCAGGCGACTGTGGATGCCATGAAAGCGGAAGGCCGGGAATTTAAGGGAATTATTTTCTTTGGGCTGATGCTGACAGAAAACGGTCCCAGAGTATTGGAATACAATGCCAGATTCGGCGACCCTGAGACACAGGTGGTGCTTCCGCGGATGAAAAATGACATTGTAGAGGTTTTTGAGGCCTGCATTGACGGGACTTTGGACCAGATTGACTTACAGTTTGAAGATAACGCGGCAGTTTGCGTGGTGCTTGCATCTGAGGGTTATCCGGAGAAGTATGAAAAGGGTTATCCCATTACTGGCCTGGAAGCATTTAAGGGGCAGGACAGTTATTTTGCCTTTCACGCAGGAAGTAAATTAGAGGGCAGCAAAACTGTGGTGACCAACGGCGGAAGAGTGCTGGGAGTGACGGCAGTTGGAAGAGATTTAAAAGAAGCCAGAAAAAATGCATATGAAGCTGCGGAATGGGTTTCTTTTGAGAATAAGTATATGAGACGGGATATTGGCAAGGGGATTGATGAAACCGGCTGATCCAAAATCATGCACCAGCGCCCCATGTACCGGATCTGTAAATAAAAAACAGCTGCCTTGAAATGCAGCTGTTTTTTATTATCTGATTTTCTTATGACATTCTTGAAAAGTGCTCAACGGTCTTGGAAAAATCCGCTATGGTTTTTTCCGTGTCTCCATGTTTAATAAAACAGGAACAGAGCCTTAACCTGATCAAAAAACAGCTATTCTTCCAGTTTCCAAATATTTTTATCTGCCCTGAAGGGCAGACATGATAATGCCCCTAAAATTCCGATTACAAGAAACAGCAAAGCAGCGCCGGAGCCTTTTCCAGTTCCAAATATTGCGGCCCACAGACTGTTCATGGACTGCCTTGCCATAAAGGGTTCAAATACCCGGTCAACCAAAATACCGCCGCATAGGTATCCCAAAGGAATGGTGAAAAATTGCAGAGTGTTTCTTGCGGAATAGACGCGGCCCTGCATTTCAATTGGGATTTTTGTGCGAAAAAGCACATCCATATTGGCGTTCATAACAGGGATGAATACCCAGCCAAGGATTGCCCCTAAACACCATACAGGGGCGCTCCTGCCAAAAGCAAGGATAAAATTCTCCGTACTCATGGAAAAAAGCAGGCAATTGCAAATCACCCGGACCCGGCTTTTGGGTGGTGGCAGCACAGACACTAAAATGCTTCCAAACATGGTTGCTATTCCCGTAACCGTATTGACCATGCCAAGGACCAGCTCTCCGCCGCCCCTGCGTGAAAGGATCATTGGAGGCAGGGCAGCACTGAAAATGGAGGCCGTGAAATTGATGACGGCCAAAAAAAGAATCAAATCCAGAATCCCCCGGTTGTTCTTCAGATATTGCAAACCGCTTTTGGCAGACTGCAATACCGTTTCCTTCACAGCGCTGCTTTGTTCTGTTGCCTGAGGGATTTTGACAAAACACAGCAGGGATATAAATGCTGTAGTAAACGTAATCAAATCAAACAGGATGACAAACCGGAGGCCGGCAAATGAAAGCATGGAGGTAGCCAGCACAGGTGTCAGTACGGTAACCAGCGAATTGGATAAGGAACGCATCCCGCTGACCTTTTGATAGTGCTTTTTCGGGGCCAGCAGACTGATGGATACATCGGATGCCGGCTGTTGTATTGTGTTCATCAATCCGTTTAAGGTATTGATCAGATACAGATGCCAGATCTGAAGTTTACCGGTTGTAAGCAGAATAAACACCGAAACAGTGCAAACTGCCGCAAAGCTGTCGCTGACCAGCATGGTGGCTTTTTTGTTCCACCGGTCACTCAGTGCGCCTGCGAAAATACTCAGCAGAACGTAAGGGGCATAGGAACAGATTGCCAATAATGAGGTGGTAAGAGCTGATCCTTGTTGCTGGTAAGACCAGACCACCAGCGCAAAGTTGGTCATTGCACTGCCCAGGGATGAAAATGACTGTGTAATCCATAAAATCAGGAAGGTATGAAGCTCCTTGATGTTTGTTTTTAAATTTTTTATCATGACTTTGCTCCTTTTTCAAATAAAATCGTTGCGATTTAATGAAAGTGCAAAGTCCGACGGACGAATTCAATCCGCTCCGTGCAGTTTCGTCCGGTTCAGACCTTGCACGGAGCATTGCCAATGCAGAGCTGCATTTTGGGTTCTCCTTTTATAACTTTGGTTTTTGTTTTAAGTTACATTCACTCACAGGTAAATTGTCTTTTATTTTACCACAAATGAAAAGGGAAAACTATAAGAAAATGCAAAAATACCTTTCATTTTCTTATGGCACGGCAATATAAAGTCTGGTATACTGGCATCAAAAGAGCAGGGAACAGATAAGCTGAATATGGGAAAATGGCTGCAGGGCGGAAAGGTTAAAAGGGGAAGCATATGGACAGCATATTAAAAGAATACATATTAGGTGACATGATTGCACGTTATTCTCTGGATGAAAAACAGCATGCAGGCCTGGAATTATATCCAGGGGATATGCCGGTTCCGGAAAAGCCGGAAAAAAAGGCAAAGCTTGACGGTATGGTGCAGATGAAGCTGGCAGGTGACATTTATCAGGGAGCCTATGCTCCAGGCAATACCCTGCGAAACGGGGAAAGCGTGGACCGGCTTCATTATAAAAGCCAGGAAGTGATCAGGGAAAATGACTCACAGATAATCCTTACATGTCTGCGGGATGAACGGGGTTATGAAGTCCGTCATTATCTGCGGTGGGAAACCGGAGAGGCATCCGTGGAGATGTGGAATGAGCTGTTTAACGAAAGTGACAGGCCCATAGGGGTAGAAATGATCTCCAGCTTTTCCCTTACAGGCATCTCCCCTTACCTGGAAGGTGACGGCCATAACCAGGTGGTGGTGCACCGTCTGATGAGCCGGTGGAGCCAGGAAGGAAAGCTTGCCAGCCAGACGATGGAAGAGCTTCAGCTGGACACCTCCTGGTCCATGGAAGCTGTGAGATGCGAACGTTTTGGCCAGGTGGGTTCTTTACCTGTAAACCATTATTTTCCGTTCCTGGCTATGGAGGATAAGAAAAATCATGTGTTCTGGGGCGTCCAGCTGGCACACGGCGCTTCCTGGCAGATGGAAATTTACCGTGCTGACGAAAATATCGCTGTCAGCGGAGGTCTTTCAGACAGGGAATTCGGCCATTGGATGAAGACGGTCAGGCCGGGAGAGTCATTTGTGACCCCAAAGGCCATTGCAACCGTATGCCATACGGAGTTTGTAGATGTTTTAACAAAGAGGCTGACAGATGCAGGACAAAAGGCAGTGGATCAAGGTCCTGATCCGGAACAGGAGCTTCCCATGGTGTTCAATGAGTACTGTACCACCTGGGGCTGTCCGTCCCATGAGAACATCCTGGGGATTCTAGAAGCCATAAAAGACAAAGGCTTTTCCTATTTTGTCATTGACTGCGGCTGGTATAAGAGGGCGGGCGTTCCCTGGGATATCAGCATGGGGGATTACCAGGTATCTAAGGAGCTGTTCCCGGAAGGATTGGAAAAAACCGTAAAAGCAATAAAAGAGGCAGGCTTAAAGCCTGGAATATGGTTTGAAATCGAAAATGTGGGAAGAGCCTCCATGGCCTATGAGATGGGAGAGCATCTCCTTCATCTTGACGGAAAAGTGCTCACCACCACCAGACGCAGGTTCTGGAACATGAATGACCCATGGGTGGAAGAGTACTTGGCGGACAGGGTCATAGGCCTTTTAAAGAAATACGGTTTTGAGTATATGAAGATCGATTACAATGATGCCATAGGGATTGGCTGTGACGGCTCTGAGTCCGTAGGAGAGGGGCTTCGAAAGAACATGGAAAAATCCTATGAATTCCTGGAAAAGGTGAAGAGGGAAATCCCTGGGATCGTGCTGGAAAATTGCGCCTCCGGCGGACATCGCCTGGAGCCCCGCTTTATGGCTGCCACCAGCATGGCTTCCTTTTCCGATGCCCACGAATGTGAGGAAATTCCCATAATTGCGGCTAACCTCCACCGGGCGGTCCTGCCCAGGCAGAGCCAGATTTGGGCGGTAATCAGGGAGCAGGACTCTTTAAAACGGATTGCCTATTCCGTAATCAATACGTTTCTGGGGAGGTTGTGCCTGTCTGGAGATGTGACAAAGCTTACTGCAAGGCAATGGGAAATCATTGAACAGGGAATGAGTTTCTACAAACGGATTGTTCCTGTCATAAAGCATGGGCAGTCATACCGGTTTGGGACAGAAATAACTAGCATACGCCATCCAAAAGGCTGGCAGGCAGTGGTCCGTATAGGAGATGACAAAGAGATGGCCTGTGTTGTTCTCCATACATTTGACGGCAGTCTGCCGGAGCAGATTGAGATCCCCCTTCCTCCAGGCTGTCCAAGGAATGTGAGTCAGGTGTATTCGGATACAAGGGAAGAAGTTTCCGTTGAAAACAATCTGTTCCGGTATTGTCCAAAGGAAAACAGGAAGGCAGTGGCAGTGCTGTTTGAAAGAAAATAAGTTCACTTTCCTTTATTAAAAAGTCATTGACATGGTCCGTTTTTCATGATATTGTATCTGACAGGTGATGCGAATATGACAAAGGGCCAGCTGGAAGCCAGGATCAGTGAGATCGTCAGCAAATTTGAAGTTGAATATATGGGAAGAGGTCCAAAGACCATCCGTACCTATGTTTTAAGTGACATGATTATTGTCAGATTAATAGGATTCTTAAGTCCTTCTGAGAAAAAGCTGACGGAAAGTCCGCAGGGCATTGAATTATTTAAGAAAGTCCGGACTTCATTATTTGAGGGCGGAAGAGAATATCTGGAAAAGTTATTAGCAGATGTCATGGATGCGGCAATTGTCAGTACTCACTCTGATATCAGCACGAAAACAGGTGAAAAGATCATTGTTATAACTGTTGATAGAAATTTAGAAGAGCTTTATACAATTAAATAACACCGGAAGACGTCACAAAGTAGAATCAATATTCTAAGTTGTAAGTAAGCCGATATCCATAAATTGGATATCGGCTTTATATATATGGCGGAAAGGAGGCGGCAGGCGGCAAACATGGCAATAACGGGAAATCCCAGAGGTTTTCCGGTTATAATGGAAGGTACCGGGCATGAAACTGTGAAAGACTTTTTAGAAAACCACAGAATGAATGCATGTCTGGAATATTAAAATAGAAACTATGTAATACTTAATAAAATTGGGAAACAAAGGTTGAAGAGGACATAATTAATTACATGGTTTGTACCGGTCCCATGTTCGGTGCAAACTTCAGATGTGCATAAGGGCGTGCGCAGGAACGGAGGAAAATATGCTGGAATCTTTACGTGATATGAATTTACCGGAGTATGTACAGGACATATTGGTTCAGTCAAAAGGTGTCGTCATTCCAAAGACAAGAGAAGATTTGCTGACGCTTGCAATGGGGAATGCAGAGAATACCGAATTTTATATTGAATATGAAGTAGAAGGCAAGGGCATGGTATTGGAAGCAACTGCCACAAAGTGCAAAAACGGTGTTGTAGTCAATTATACCGATGACTATATGAGACGCCGTGACCCTGACTGCCTGTTGATTGCAGATGAGAAGCCAACGGATAAACCCAGATACAAGGATGTTTGCCATTCTGATTTTGAGTCCCTGAGAACAGAAACCTTTGACTGGCTGAAAAAGCAGGAGCTGATTTTTTTCCCATTTAAGTCAGGCGGACTTGAATATGGATATGATTCAATTCTGATCGCACCGTTAAATGCCGGATTTTTTGCTGCCGGACTTGCAGATTTGCAGGGATTTTTAAATATTGATGAAATTTCTTATGAGTTTGAGCCAAAAGCAGTTGTTTTCCTGGCTCCCCCATTCAGGCATACTCATTTTGAGGGAAAGCAGATTGTGGTTCATAACCGTCTGGATGGAATTCACGAAGTTTATTCTTATAATTTATATCCTGGTCCAAGTGCCAAAAAGGGCATTTACGGAGTTCTTCTTAATATCGGAGAAGAGGAAGGCTGGGTAACGGCCCACGCATCAACGGTAAAAGTCATCACCCCTTATGACAATGAGATCGTCATCATGCACGAAGGCGCCTCAGGAGGCGGAAAAAGTGAAATGATCGAAGACATCCACAAGGAAATGGATGGCAGAGCCATATTGGGCAGAAATACAGTGACCGGCGAAAAGAACTACCTGGTATTAAATGAAACCTGTGATCTCATACCTGTAACAGATGATATGGCATTGTGCCATCCCAAAATGCAGAATGACAGCAAAAAGCTGGTTGTTAAGGATGCAGAATCCGCATGGTTTTTGCGGCTGGATAATATCAAATGCTACGGCACTTCACCCCAATATGAAAAAATACTGATCCAGCCGGAAGAGCCTCTTATTTTCTTAAATATGCAGGCAGTAGCAGGCGCAACCTGCCTGGTTTGGGAACATACTCTGGATCAAAACGGAAAGCCCTGTCCCAATCCCCGTGTTATTTTACCAAGAAGACTGGTTCCAAAGGCCATTGACACTCCGGTGGAAGTAGATGTGAGAAGCTTTGGCGTCCGGACTCCAGCATGTACCAAGGAAAACCCCACCTACGGAATTCTTGGCATCCTGCACATACTGCCCCCGGCCCTTGCCTGGTTATGGCGCCTGGTGGCCCCCAGAGGATTCAACAACCCAAGCATTATCGATACTCTGGAAATGACCAGTGAAGGAGTTGGCTCTTACTGGCCTTTTGCAACCGGTAAAATGGTGACTCAGGCCAACCTGCTTCTTGACCAGATTCTGCATTCAACCAATACCCGGTATGTCCTGATCCCCAACCAGCACATCGGTGCCTATGAGGTGAGCTTTATGCCCCAGTGGGTTGCCAGAGAGTACATTGCGCGCAGAGGCAGCGCCAAGTTTAAACCGGAGCATCTGGTGGAAGCACGCTGTCCGCTTCTGGGCTTTGGCCTTGACTCCTTAAAAATTGACGGGCAGTATATCAGAAGAGCATTTTTAAGACCGGAGACCCAGCAGGAAGTAGGAGTCCAGGGATACGACGACGGAGCAAAAATATTGACTGACTTCTTTAAGCAGGAGCTGATGAAGTATTATACCGATGATTTAAATCCCTTAGGAAAGCAGATCATTGATATGTTCCTGGCAGGGGCAACGGTTAAGGAATATTTGGAAATCATGCCTATGAGATATTAGGATGGTTTCTGTGAATCTGCCTGTCTTTGCCTGGAGTTTCAAGTATTCAGGGAACCGGTTACTTGTATACTAGTGCTTGACAATGACGGTGTTTTCGCTTATTCTATGTATGAACAGAATTTGAGAAAAGAGGTCATGGTATGCGGCTGACAGAACGGTATTCCAAAGAGACAGGAAGGGAATATGCACTGAGGATGTTAAAGGATAATATCATACATCTTGACCTGATTCCAGGAAAGCTGCTGAGCGAAAATGAATTATCCACGGAAATGCATTTATCCCGAACCCCTGTAAGGGAAGCCCTGATCGAGCTGTCAAAGGTGAAAATCGTGGAAATCTATCCCCAAAAGGGAAGCGCAGTGTCTTTGATTGATTATAATCTGGTGGAAGAGGCGCGTTTTATGCGCAATGTCCTGGAATGCGCGGTTGTGGAGCTGGCCTGTAAGATGGCCGGGGAAGAGGCGGTCATGGAGCTGAAAGAAAATGTGAAGCTTCAGGAGTTTTATTTAGAAAACCGTTCCCCTGAGCGGCTCCTTAAGCTGGATGATGAATTTCACCGGCTGCTGTTTCACATAACCGGAAAAAACCAGGTCTATCAGCTCATGGACAGCATTACCATTCATTTTGACCGGATACGCAGCATGTCACTAATTGCGGTAAAGGATTTAAAAACAATTTCCGATCATCAGGCCATTGTGGAAGCCATTGCTGCAAAGGACGGAAACAGGGCAAAAGAAGTGATGGAAAAGCATTTATCCAGATATAAGATCGATGAGGAAGCCTTGAGAAAAGAATATCCCGGGTATTTCCGGTGAGTTTTCTTTGGTGATTCATAATATATAAAAAGCGGTAATAAAAGAGTGGTGTCATTCTCTCTTTTGTTACTGCTTTTTTGCGTGCAGGCTGAAGGGCCATTGAGGTTTGAGAGGCATTTATATATAATGCACAAAAAAAAACTAGATATTTATTGAATGTGCTGATTGAACTACTAGTATACTAGATATATACTAAAGGCAGGACTTAAAAGTCATAAATAATTGCATTTAGAAGATAATTAGGAGTAAAAGAAACGGAGGTATTGCAGCATGAAAATGATTATGCGTTGGTTTCCCTTTGGGGATGACAGCGTGACCCTTAGCCAGATCCGCCAGACACCGGGAGTTTCCGGCGTGGCCACCTGCCTGCCTAAGGTGCCTGTCGGACAGGTTTGGCCCCTGGAAACCTTAAAGGCCCTGAAAGAGGAGATTAAGGAGTCCGGCCTTGAGATGGAAGTGATCGAAAGCGTCAATATCCATGAGGACATAAAGAAAGGCCTTTCTTCCAGGGATGAGTATATTGATGCTTATATAAAAACCCTGGAGCATTTAAGCCTGACAGGGGTCAAGTGCCTCTGCTATAATTTTATGCCGGTCATGGATTGGGCACGAAGCGATCTTGCCTTTCAGACGGGGGATGGAAGCTATGTTATGGCTTACCGCCACGATGAAGTGCTTCAGATGAATCCGGAAAAAATGGCAAAGGCCATGGAAGGAAAGGCCAGAGGGTATTCCCTGCCGGGCTGGGAGCCGGAGCGGCTTTATGCAATGGCCCAAGACATTGAGTTTTACCAGAGCATGACAAGAGAGCAGTATTGGAACAATATGAAGTATTTTCTGGATGCAGTGGTTCCTTATGCGGAAAAGTATGATATTAAGATGGCAATCCATCCCGATGATCCGCCGTGGCCTCTTTATGGGCTTCCAAAGGTCATTACCAATGCAGAAAATATACGGACATTTCTCGCTTTAAACAACAGCCCTTATAATGGACTGACCTTGTGTACCGGCAGCCTTGGAAGTGATTTAAGCAATGACCTTCCGGCCATGATGCGGGAGTTTGGCGGCATGAAGCGGATTCATTTTGCCCACATCAGAAATGTGCACCATATTTCGGAAAAGGATTTTGATGAGGCGGCCCATCTTTCTTCCTGCGGTGATTTAGATATGTTTGCCATTGTGGAGGCTTTGTATGAGTCAGGCTTTGAAGGGTATATCAGGCCGGATCACGGACGCATGATCTGGGGAGAACAGGCCCGTCCTGGATATGGGCTGTACGACCGGGCCATTGGAGCAAATTATCTGCTGGGACTTTGGGAAGCCATTGATAAAACCCATAAAAATAAAAAATAGGAGGTAAGGATTTATGAAACTGAATCAATCCTGTTTAACAAACCGGGAGGCCTGGGAAAAGGCTTCTGTAAAGCTGCCGGAATTTGACTGGGAGAAGATGGTAAAGACCACGGACCAGTCACCCAGGTGGGTTCATTTTGGGGCAGGAAATATTTTCCGGGGATTTATTGCGGTACTGCAGCAGCGCCTGTTAGAGGAAGGGCTTGAAGAAAGCGGCATTATAGCGGCAGATACCTTTGATTATGATATTATTGACAAAATATATACCCCCTTTGACAATATGACCATGATGGTCAGCTTAAAACCGGATGGAACCATGGACCGGGAGGTAATTGCCAGCGTTGCCAGAGGCGTAAAGGCTGATGTGAGCAATGAAAAGGACTTCGGATATCTGATACAGGCTTTTATGAATCCCTCTCTTCAGATGGCAAGCTTTACCATTACTGAAAAAGGATATGCCCTGACAAATTTCCGGGGAGAGCTTTTCCCGGTAGTGGAAAAAGACATGGAAGAAGGACCGGAAAAAGCCTCTCATGCCATGAGCGTGGTAACAGCCCTTCTTCTTAAAAGGTATCTTGCAGGCGGTTTTCCTTTGGCATTGGTCAGTATGGACAACTGCAGCCATAATGGGGAGAAGCTGAAAGACAGCGTTGTTTCCATTGCAAAAGCCTGGACTGAAAAGGGGTATGCGCCCCAGGAGTTCCTGGCCTGGATTTCTGATGAAAACAAGGTTTCCTTTCCCTGGTCCATGATAGACAAGATCACGCCACGGCCTGCAAAGGAGGTACAAAGGTCTCTGGAAGAGGCAGGCATTGAGGAGATGGCGCCCCTTATTACCAGTAAAAACACATACATTGCTCCCTTTGTCAATGCGGAAATTCCTCAGTACCTGGTAGTGGAAGACCGGTTTCCAAACGGCCGTCCGGATCTTGAAAAGGCAGGGGTATATATGACGGACCGGGATACGGTAAACCGGACAGAGCGGATGAAGGTTACCACCTGCTTAAATCCCCTGCACACGGCTTTGGCAGTGTTCGGCTGTCTGCTGGGATATAAGAGCATTGCAGCGGAAATGAGAGATGAGGATCTTAAAGCTCTTGTGGAACAGATCGGCTACAAGGAAGGTCTGCCGGTGGTTACAGATCCGGGGATTTTAAGCCCTGAGGATTTTATCAGAGAGGTGATTGAATACCGTCTGCCCAATCCGTTTATTCCCGATGCACCTGAGAGAATTGCCACGGATACCAGCCAGAAGATCCCTATCCGCTTTGGAGAGACCATAAAGGCTTATCTGGAAGATGATGAGCTGGATGTGCAGACCCTGACCGCTATCCCCCTGGCAATTGCAGGCTGGCTCCGTTATCTCCTGGGCGTGGATGATGAGGGAAATCCCATGGAGATCAGCAGCGATCCCATGCTCCCGGAATTAAAGGAACAGTTAAAGGGAATTAAGCTGGGAGAAAAGCCGGACGAAAAGACAGGGCTTGAAGAAATCCTGTCCAATCCTCTTCTCTTTGGAACCGATCTGGTTCAGGCAGGCTTATCAGGCAAGGTTGAAGCCATGCTTTACGAAATGCTGGAAGGCCCCAAAGCTGTGAGAAAGACTCTGCATCAATATGTAAAATAAAGTGTTCAAAATGGGAAACAGTTGGTTATGGATTGAAACCAGCTGTTTCTTGTGTTAAAATGAGTCTGTCAGAAAGAATCAGAAAGGCGGACAGGCCCATGAACATACAGATTTTTGGAGCCGGAAAGTGCTTTGATACTAAGAAGGCCCAGCGCTATTTCAAGGAACGGGGAATCAAGTACCAGTTTATTGATATGAAAGAAAAAGGGCTGAGCAAGGGCGAGTATAACGGGGTAAAGCAGGCGGTAGGAGGGCTGGACGCCATGCTTGATGAAAACTGCAAGGACCGGGATGCCCTGGCACTTATTCAGTATATTGCTGATGAAGACAGGGATGAAAAGGTCCTGGAAAACCAGAAGGTGCTGAAAACTCCTATTGTCAGAAACGGAAAACTGGCTACGGTTGGATACCAGCCGGATGTGTGGAAAACTTGGAGTTAGGGCTTCGTAAAAGGGAAAGAAATAAGGAGATAACAAGATGAGAAAGCCGGAAAAAGATCAGAAATGGGTGTTCAATAAGGAGATAGAAGGTGAACAGGCATCAGAAGGCGTTGTCAGAAAGATTCTGGCATACTGTGACGGTATGATGTGTGTGGAAAACCGGTTTGAAAAGGGAGCAGTGGGAAATCTTCACAGCCATCCCCATACCCAGATCACCTATGTTGCCAGCGGAGCCTTTGAGTTTACCATAGGAGATGAAAAGAAGGTCGTAAAGGCGGGGGACAGCCTTTTAAAGCAGGATGGCATTGTTCATGGCTGTGTCTGTCTTGAAAAAGGCATATTGGTGGATATTTTTACCCCAATGAGAGAAGACTTTCTATAAAATAGCAAGATCTCCGGAGAATTAAAAAGTGGGACATGTAAAATAAAGCTATTGATAAAAATGGAATAATATGCTATAAAGAAAGCACAGCAAAATAAAAGGAGGTGATAGGATGGGAAAGTATGTTTGTGAACCATGCGGATATGTGTACGATCCTGAAATCGGTGATCCAGATTCTGGTATTGAGCCAGGCACTGCGTTTGAAGATTTACCCGAGGATTGGGTTTGTCCAGTTTGCGGAGTTGGTAAGGACATGTTTGTTGAAGAATAAGTTTGCGGCTGTTTAGCTGGCAAATAAAACCTTCAAGCTTACGGCAGGTAATCTGCCGGGCTTGAAGGTTTTTTGTTTTGTTTGATTTATATTGAAGATCAGTCTGTATTTTTTATTATAATAAATGGAACGTCAGGATCAGTGATGCAAATACAATGGAAACCATGGAAGTAAGCTTTATCAGGATGTTGATGGATGGTCCGGAAGTATCCTTAAAAGGATCTCCTACGGTATCGCCAACCACAGCGGCTTTATGCTGGCTGCTTCCCTTTCCGTCATGAGCACCCTGTTCAATATACTTCTTTGCATTATCCCATGCGCCTCCGGAGTTAGCCATCATAACAGCAAGAACAAAACCCGTAACAGTATTGCCTGCAAGAAGAGCTGATACGCCTTCCGGCCCTAATAACAAGCCAATAATAATAGGAATAACAACGGCTATCATGGCTGGTGCAACCATCAGCTTTTGCGCTGATTTTGTACACATATCAACACAGGAAGCGTAATCCGGTTCTGTTTTTCCTTCCATAATTCCGGCTATGGTATTAAACTGACGGCGGACCTCCAGTACGATTGATTGTGCGGCTTTGCCTACGGCATCCATGGTGAGGGCGGCAAATAAGAATGGCAATACACCGCCAATTAACAATCCCACCAGTACTTTTGGATTGGTTATGGTTAAATCCAGATTTAAATCCGGTTGGATCTGATGTACTTTATCAACATAGGAAGCAATCAGTGCAAGGGCGGTCAAGGCAGCGGAACCAATGGCAAATCCTTTTCCTGTAGCAGCAGTGGTATTGCCAAGAGAGTCCAGTGCGTCTGTCCTCTGTCTTACGGAAGCATTCATATGTGTCATCTCAGCAATGCCGCCGGCATTGTCAGCGATTGGTCCATAAGCATCCGTAGCCAGGGTAATGCCTAAAGTGGATAACATTCCAACTGCAGATAAACCGATGCCGTAAAGCCCCAGATTAAAGTCATTGGCACCTCCGGAACAATAGTAACTTACAAGGACAGAAATACTTACAATTACTACCGGTGCCACAGTAGAGAGCATGCCAAGGGATAATCCGCTGATGATGACTGTTGCTGCTCCTGTTTCACTGGATTGTGCTAATTTTCTGGTTGGACTATAGGTATCTGATGTGTAATATTCTGTAATAGCTCCGATTAAAACTCCTGCAATCAATCCTGAAAGAATGGCAGCATAAAGTCCCATATGATCGGGAAGCATCAGCTTTATTATAAAAAAGCCTGCAACAACAATGATTGCCGCACTGATATATGTACCGGTTCTAAGTGCCTTGAGAAGATTCTTCTGAGAGGCGCCTTCCTCTGTCTTGACAAAAAAGGTACCAATGACGGAGGCGATAACACCAAGCGCTGCCAGGAGCATGGGTATGGACACTCCCTTGATTCCATATCCTGCAGCAACTGCAAGGGCTGCCGTTGATACAATAGAGCCTACATAGGATTCATAGAGATCAGCGCCCATTCCGGCTACATCACCTACATTATCACCTACGTTATCAGCAATAACAGCGGGATTACGCGGGTCATCTTCAGGGATACCGGCTTCTACCTTACCCACAAGATCAGCCCCCACATCAGCAGCCTTGGTAAAAATACCGCCCCCAACCCTGGCAAAGAGGGCCATACTGGAAGCGCCCATTCCAAAGGTCAGCATATTTGCTGTTATTTCCGTAATTCGCTGGTCTGCCGGAAGATGCTGAAAGGCAGCGTTTAAGATAAAATACCAAATCGAAAGATCCAAAAGGCCAAGCCCCACAACGGTAAAGCCCATAACCGAACCAGCTGAGAATGCCACCTGGAGTCCCTTATTCAAACTTTTTGAGGCCCCTTCTGCGGTTCTGCAATTAGCCATGGTTGCCGTCCGCATACCTATGAATCCGGAGAGACCTGAGAAAAAGCCGCCCGTTAAAAATGCAAACGGGGTAAAAAAGCTTAAGAAACCACTAAATGCCATAATAAGCAAAATAAAAAAAACTACAATAAAAAATATTGCAACCCCTGAATACTGGCGTTTCAAATAGGCGTTTGCCCCTCTTCTTACAGCCTCAGAGATCCTGGCCATTTCCGCGGTGCCCTCAGGCTGCTTTTTAACCCGCAAAAACATAACCAAAGCAAAGATAATCCCCAACAATGACCCCATTGATACAAAATAAATTGCATCCATTACTTCATACCTCCTGTTTTATATTTTGATGACTTCATTATAATACTAAATAATATATATTTTCAACAAAAAAATAATTGAGTTTACTAATAAAAGGTATGATTTGTCTAATGATTGTGAATAAATTAGGATTTAAATATTAATTTTTAACACTTTCTTAACGGGTTTTTACTGCAATGGTTGTTGTTATGGGCTTTTTAATCGGCAATGAAAACTCATAATCCATGCAGCAGTAAGTCCAAAGCCTGTTTTTTACCGGAATATTGATTCGGTTCCTGTTATTATAACGGTGTCAGTGGATCTCTAATAATGATGATATTCGGGTTTTGCGGGATTATTATCGGCAATATTTGTAATTTCATTCTTTCCTTTCGGATTCATTATTCCGACAGCCTTAGTTTCTTATGCTCTTTAGGGATAGTTCTTAATAGAGTTTCCTACATGCCATAGCCATTTTAAGGCCATGGACAGGGAACATACCCGGTTATGTATGTGAATATGCGAGCGTCTGCCTCATCAGCTCATTTTGTCGACGTTTTAACAAAGTGATAAAGCAGAGCAAAAGAAGACCCCTGTCTTCATTCTGAACTAAGACAGGGGTTTTGAGGCTGTCAGTGTTTTTTACAGACAGACGCCAGTTGTGTTCTTTCATTGGCAAGACATTGACCGGAAACTCTTAATTCACACCCGGTCCCTTGCTTTCAGAGGCAGGGGGAGGGGTAACGGTTCCTTCCGTCTGGTTGTTGGTATTCTGGGCTGTCTGGGTTACTTCAGCCGTCTGGGTAAATGTGGATTTTCCTGCTTTTTGCAGATATTCCATGATCCCTTTTGCATCAGCCTCTCCCAGGGCCTTATACTGTTCCTCTGTTGACAGGAACAGAGTTAAGTCGCTGGTGTGGTTTATAAAGCCGTGCTCAATGATAAAGCCACGGATTCCATACATCTGGGAATAACGGGGAATGGCATAATAATCGGCCTGGCTCCCGTCAGGAAATAAGGTTCCGTTTTCAGAATCCCGAAGGATCAGTCCCCGGTTGTGAAGCCCAAGAGTGTTTAGCTGCTTTAAAATAGTATTGGCAGCTTCCTGGGACTGGAGGGCCAGGTCGTTGTTGAAGCGGCCGGTTCTGGGAGCCATGGAGCTTACGCCATAAGCATTTTTTACCGTGCCGTTCCCCAAAGCCGAGTCCACATGCTGGCTTACAAAAAGGTCCGCTTGGACAGAGGCGGCAAAGGAAGCCCGCTGGTCCAGGGGAACGGTGGTTTCTGCACTGTCCTTTGTTAAATAAACCGTATAGTTGGGAAACTGCTCTAAATACTGCTTTGTATAGGAGGCGATCTTCATGGTGATTTCGTCTTCATAATAGGTGACCCCGTTATATTCAAAGTGGCAGCCGGAATAATGTCCGCCGGTCTTGCCGTGGCCAGGATCCAGAACTACGATAAAGTTGGAGTTATTACGCATACCCGGTCCGATTTCAGGGGCCGCTGTTTTGGTCACCGGAGGTGCAAAGGCCGGTCCGGTTTCTTCTTCTGCCCATGAGACGGAAGTGGAAGCGGTGGAAATCAGAGCGGTAAGCAAAAAGGCCTTGGCTGCTATAGGGAATAGTTTTTTAAATTGTGTCATGATCGATCCTCCAGAGTAATTGCATTTTGTCTTATATTATACCACTTTCTGACAGATTCTGTAAATGGCCTTCTAGGAATTCGTCATTTGTTGTGGTAAAATGTACCGATACAGAAATAATTGAAAATGGAGACTCAAATATGAAGTATTATTTTGCCCCAATGGAGGGGATCACAGGTTATGTTTACCGGAATGCTCACCGCATGTTTTTTAAGCAGGTAGATGTGTATTTTACTCCTTTTATCGTGCCCACCCAGAACCGGAAGTTTACCTCAAGGGAAAAAAAAGATTTTCTGCCGGAGCACAACCAGGGATTGCATGTCATCCCTCAGATTCTCACCAATAAAGGAGATGATTTTATATGGGCGGCAAAAGAACTGAAGGAATATGGATATGATGAAGTGAATTTAAATCTGGGCTGCCCTTCTCCAACAGTGGTTTCCAAGGGCAGGGGATCCGGCTTTCTTGGAAAACCGGATCAGCTGGAAGCTTTCTTTGATGAGATTTTTTCTGCGCTGGACATGAAGATTTCCGTAAAGACCAGAATCGGAAAGGACAGCCAGGAGGAATTGGGAAGGCTTCTGGAAATTTATAATAAATATCCTCTCAAAGAACTGATCCTTCATCCCAGGATCCAGAAGGATTTTTACAGGAATGAACCCAATTGGGAAGCTGTGAAAGAGGCAGTTTCTTTAGGCAAAAATCCTTTATGCTATAATGGAAACCTGTTTTCCGTGAAAGATTATGAAAGATTCACCTCATCCTTTCCCTCAATAGACTGTGTCATGTTTGGACGGGGGCTGGTGGCAAATCCAGGCCTTGTGGGGGAAATAAAGAACGGGGAAACCATGGAAAAGGAGCAGTTAAAAGCTTTTCATGATGAAGTTTTAAGAGGATATGAGGAAATCATATCAGGGGACCGTAATGTTCTGTTTAAGATGAAGGAGCTGTGGGCTTATATGATCCAGATGTTTGGCGGCAGCGAAAAACACGGCAAAAAAATCCGCAAATCCCAGCACCTTGGGGAGTACAGGGCAGCAGTGGACAGCCTGTTTAAAGAACTGGATTTAAAAGAGTCCGGATAGGTTTTTTTTTCGCTTTCCGGCCCATAATATTCCACTGGTATAGAAACGCTTGAAACCTTACTTTGTAAGACTTCAGGCGTTTTTTTAGGATGAATTTTGTGCTTTTTGTTTTCCTGATAAAAATGGGAGAAAATATTTGAAAGAGAATATTTTGTGTCTCAACGGTTGAAATTAACTATATGTTGTGGTATATTTTTACATGTGAGATTCAATAACAGTTATTGATATTAAGATAAATCATGAAATGGCAGGAATTTTAAATGGATAAGAGAAACGGAAAGCAGGAAATTCTGGAATATTTTGAAGAGGTGCCGGACCTGGAAGGAATTTTGAATGGAATTCAGAAGGAATGGGATTCCCGGTCCTATGACCTGGAACGCCTTTCCATAAAATTCACAGGGTTCTGTAAGAAAAATATGGGCCTTGAGGAACGGTTGGGAGCGCTGATTCAGGCGGCGGTGGAGCTGACGACCCAGGAATCGCCGGACTGGGAGTATATAGGGGCAAGGCTTCTTATGCTGCGCTTTGAGATCCGGTTAAAGACAGAGCTGGATCGAAAGAAGATTGAAAGCTTTTATGATAAAATCTGTTTTCTGACAGGGGAAGGGCTTTACGGAGATTATATTCTGGAACATTATGGAGAGGAAGAAATCCGCCGGTATGAAAAGTATATGGATCAGACGAGAAACCATCTGTTCAACTATTCAGGCCTGGAACTTCTGCTTAACCGGTATGTGATCCGCAGCCGCCAGAATGCACCTTTGGAAACACCTCAGGAAATGTTTATGGGAATTGCCATGCATCTTGCCATGAAGGAAAAGGATGACCGGGAGACTTGGGTCAAACGGTTTTATGATATGCTCAGCACTTTAAAGGTCACCATGGCAACGCCCACCCTTTCCAATGCCAGGAAGCCTTACCATCAGCTTTCCTCCTGCTTTATTGACACGGTGCCGGACAGCCTGGATGGCATTTACCGGAGCATTGACAGCTTTGCAAAGGTCAGCAAATTCGGAGGAGGCATGGGCCTTTATTTTGGAAAGGTGCGTGCCACTGGAAGCGCCATACGGGGCTTTAAGGGAGCTGCAGGAGGTGTGATCCGGTGGATCAAGCTGGCCAATGATACTGCAGTGGCCGTGGACCAGCTGGGAGTGCGGCAGGGAGCTGTGGCGGTTTACTTAGATGCATGGCATAAGGACCTGCCTGAATTTCTGACTTTAAAGACCAACAACGGCGATGACCGCATGAAGGCCCACGATGTTTTTCCTGCCGTATGTTATCCGAACCTGTTCTGGAAACAGGCAAAGGAGAACATAGAAGGGGACTGGTATTTAATGTGCCCTCATGAGATTCTGACAATAAAGGGCTGGGCATTGGAAGACTTTTACGGAGCCCAGTGGGAGGAGCGTTATTTAGACTGTGTCAATGACAGCCGCATCAACAAACGGATCATCCCGATTAAGGATATTATCCGCCTGATTTTAAAAAGCGCCGTGGAAACCGGAACGCCCTTTACCTTTAACCGGGATGTGGTAAATGAAGCCAATCCCAACAGCCACTGCGGCATCATTTACTGCAGCAACCTTTGCACGGAAATCGCCCAGAACATGAGCGGGGTGGAACAGGTGGAGCAGGAGATCCGGACAGTGGACGGGGAAACGGTTGTGGTTACCGTGACAAAGCCCGGTGACTTTGTGGTCTGTAACTTGGCCAGTCTTTCCCTGGGAAAGATCAATCTAAAGGATACCCGGGAACTGACAGAATTGACGAGAAGTGCCATCAGAGCACTGGACAATGTCATTGACTTAAATTTCTTCCCTGTTCCCTATGCAAAGGTCACCAACCTCCGTTACCGCCCGGTGGGGCTTGGAGTGAGCGGATATCATCACATGCTGGCAAAGAACGGAATCTCCTGGGAATCAGAGGAGCATCTGGAATTTTCCGACCGGGTGTTTGAGGCGATCAATTATGCGGCCATTGAGGCCAGCTGTGATTTTGCCAGGGAAAAGGGAAGATATGACCTGTATGAAGGCAGTGAATGGCAGACCGGGGCTTATTTTCATAAGCGGGGATACTGTTCAGAGAAATGGAAGCGTCTTCAGGAAAAGGTGGAAGCCAATGGCATGAGAAACGGCTGGCTTCTTGCCATAGCGCCGACCAGCAGCACCAGCATGATCGCCGGAACAACGGCAGGACTGGACCCTGTCTTAAACCGGTATTACCTGGAAGAAAAAAAGAGCGGCCTGGTGCCCAGAGTGGCTCCGGACTTATCGCCGGAAACCTTCTGGAAGTATAAAAATGCCCATTACATTGACCAGAAATGGTCTGTCCGTGCGGCAGGAGTCCGCCAGCGCCATGTGGACCAGGCTCAGAGCATGAACCTTTATATCACCAATGATTATACCCTTCGTCAGGTCCTTGGCCTTTATATCCTGGCCTGGGAATGCGGGGTAAAAACCATTTATTACGTCCGCTCCAAAAGCCTTGAAGTGGATGACTGTGAGGCCTGCTCCAGCTAAAGGGACGGCTGCCTTTGCCAGAATAATAAAACAGGAGAAAGTGAAAAGACTGATATGGAACAATTAAAAAAAAGGCCTCTTTTTCATCCCGACGGAGAGATTGATGTAAGAAAGCGGCGGATGATCAACGGCAATACCACGAACCTTAATGATTTTAACAACATGAAATACACCTGGGTAAGCGACTGGTACCGTCAGGCCATGAATAATTTCTGGATTCCGGAAGAAATTAATTTAGGCAGGGACCGGAAGGATTATCCCTTATTAAGTCCTCAGGAGCGGAGGGCATATGATAAGATATTATCCTTTCTGGTATTTTTAGACAGCATCCAGACTGCCAATCTGCCGGCCATTGGAGAATATGTAACTGCCAACGAGATCAATCTCTGCCTTTCCATCCAGACATTTCAGGAGGCAGTTCACAGCCAGAGCTACAGCTATATGCTGGATACCATCTGTGAACCTCAGACCCGGAATGATGTGCTCTATCAGTGGAAGAGCGATCCCCATCTTCTTGCACGCAATACCTTTATCGGTGACCTTTACAACGAATTTCAAAAGGACAAAAGTGCATTTGCCTTCATGAAAACGGTTGTGGCTAATTTTATCCTGGAAGGAGTGTATTTTTACAGCGGTTTCATGTTCTTTTATAACCTGGGGCGCAATCAGAAAATGACCGGTTCTTCCCAGGAGATTCGTTACATCAACCGGGATGAGAATACCCATTTGTGGCTGTTCCGCAACATTATTCTGGAACTGGAAAAGGAGGAGCCGGAGCTGTTTACCAGGGAACGGGTGGAGCTTTACCGGGATATGATCAGGGAAGGCTGCGAGCAGGAGATCGCCTGGGGCTGTTATGCCATCGGAGATGAGGTACCGGGACTTACCGGGGAAATGATCACGGATTACATTATGTATCTGGGAAATTTACGGTGTACAAGCCTTGGATGGGAGAAAATCTACCAGGGCCATGACAGGGAACCGGAAAGCATGACATGGGTCAGCCAGTACAGCAACGCCAATTTGATTAAAACGGATTTTTTTGAAGCCAAGAGCACGGCCTATGCCAAGAGCAGCGCCTTGGTGGATGATCTGTAACCGGTGAAATGCAGCTGTGTATTGATTTGATAAATTTTAGTAATAATAATTGTTTTTATTTTAACGATGTGTTATAATAAGAAAAAAGCTTTTAAGGAGGATGTTTATGGAACGCATTGTGGTAATTGGCGCAAATCATGCCGGAACGGCAGCAATCAACACTATTTTGGATAATTATAAGGATAAGGAAGTCGTTATTTTTGATTCCAACGACAACATCAGTTTTTTAGGCTGCGGTATGGCTCTTTGGATCGGAGAGCAGATCAATTCCTCTGATGGCCTGTTTTATTGCAGCAAAGATATTTTTGAGAAAAAGGGTGCGAAGATCTACATGGAAACCAAAGTAGACCGCATTGATTACGATAAAAAGGTTGTTTATGCCGTGGGAAAGGATGGCAAGGAATACCAGCAGGAATATGACAAATTGATCCTTGCAACAGGTTCGCTCCCAATTTCCCCTGATATTGAAGGGAAAGAACTGGACAACGTTCAATTTGTAAAATTATTTCAGAATGCAAAAGATGTCATTGATAAGCTGCACCATGACGCCATAAAGGATGTAGTGGTAGTGGGGGCAGGATATATCGGCGTTGAATTAGCGGAAGCTTTCCGCCGTGTGGGAAAGAATGTCACCCTGATTGACAATATGAATACCTGCCTGTCAGGCTATTATGACCAGGAATTTACAGATCTCATGTCTGAAAACTTATCAAGCCACGGCGTTCACCTGGCTTATGGTGAAACCGTGAAAAAGCTGGCTGGAAACGGCAAGGTGGAGAAGGTGATCACTGATAAAAATGAATATCATGCCGACATGGTAATACTGGGAATCGGGTTTAAGCCTAACAACCTGTTAGGTAAGGAAGAGCTTGAGCTGTTCTGCAATGGAGCATATCTGGTGGACAAGCGGCAGCAGACCAGCAGGCCGGAGGTATATGCCATCGGTGACTGTGCAACTGTTTTTGACAATTCCATTCAGAAGACAAATTACATTGCGCTGGCAACCAATGCCGTGCGTTCCGGAATTGTGGCTGCCCATAATGTCTGCGGAACACCCCTGGAATCCATTGGCGTCCAGGGATCCAATGGAATCTGTATCTGGAATCTGAAAATGGTTTCCACAGGAATAACTTATGCAAAGGCCCAAAAGCTGGGGTATGATGCCGCAGCAGTGGATTATGAGGACACTCAGAAGCCGGCTTTTGTTGAGCATGATAATTATAAAGTAAAGATCAGAATTGTTTACGATAAGAAAACCCGCGTTATTCTGGGAGCCCAGCTGTGCTCTGAATACGATATCTCCATGGCAATACACATGTTCTCCCTTGCCATTCAGGAGCAGGTTACCATTGACCGGTTAAAGCTGACTGATATTTTCTTCCTGCCTCACTTTAATCAGCCTTATAATTATTTTACAATGGCTGCGCTGCAGGCGGAATAAGCTGGATCGGGATTCTTCAGATAAAGAGATTGTAAAATTTACAGTGGATGCCATTCAATGAGAGTGAATACAGTAGGTTTACCGCTATCCTGACACATGGAACATCTGACGGGCAGAGTATTACCCGTCAGATGTTCCATGTGCAGTGCCTTGTTTTGTATGTACTGAATATTTTCCGCGCTTTGCGTATTTAACCGAGGCATGACCCATAATAAAAAAGCCTGGCATTTGCCAGACTTTTTTTAGTGGAGCAGACGGGAGTTGAACCCGTGTCCAAAAACCAATTCCCTGTTCTTCTACTATCATAGTTAGTTTATTGACATTCCCTCTACCGCCCGGGAACTAACACCCTGACAGCTTCAGTAGCTTCATATTACGTCCGCATACTCAAAGCTTTGCATACGTCGTTTCTCACATCGTCGATGCCGGGATCTTAAAGTGTGAGTGCCTTAAGGCCGACAAGCTGCATTAAGCAGCTAAAGCTAATTCGTTATTGTTAGCGTTTATATTTAGGTTTGCCATTTAACGCATCGCATGCGGATAGCTTCACCAGCTGCATAGCCCCTGTCGAAACCAGTACTGCCCCTGACTGGTACTCTTCCTGAGAGCATTCTCATACTATCACGAATGAAATCAATTGTCAAGACTTCTGCTTTGTCTGCCGTTATAAGCTTGTGGCAATGCTGCATTAAGATTCACTTTATGTCTTTTTTTGTCATAAAATAAAAATTATGAAAAATACAGGATCACAGGATTACAGGTACGAGAAGGAGACTTTGCCATCACCTCAACCTTGACCTAAAACGGCAGAATTAGTGGTGGCTCCCTAACAGAAAAAGAATTTCTTCATGGTTATGGCTACTCTGAAATACACTGCATTGACGCAATCGGCACATTGGATATGCCAAATGTCACAAAGATTGCCAATCGTTTAAAGGTGACACGGGGGGCAATCAGCAGAATGGCTAAAAAGCAAATATCCCAGGGTTTAGTTGAAAGCTATTCCCTGGAGGGCAATAAGAAAGAAATTTACTTTCGATTAACGAAGAAAGGAGAGGAGCTGTTTAACGAACATAAACAACGGCACAAAATGTGGGAAAAGCGGGACTCTGAATTTTTTAACAAATATTCAGAAGATAAGCTTTCTGAAATCTGCACATTTTTTGAAGAGTTTAATGGGTACTTAGGAGAACAAATCAAAATATTATCAGAAGAAAAGAGGTAAAACCAATGTTTGTTGCTTTTTACACAGGCTTTATTGAGGAAGAAGGTTACGGGAGCAAACGCTATTTTAAAGAGCATCCCCAGCTTTCCAATAATTTAATAGACAAACTTGTGGATTTAAATGTTTCCATTATAGGCATTGATTGCGCTGGAGTCAGGCGGGGGCCAGAGCACGCGCCAAAAGACCAATACTGCGCAGACAGAGATGTTTTTGTTGTTGAGAATATCTGCAATTTAAAAACCCTGCTTTCACACAAAACCAGTATGGAGTTTATTGCCAATACCTATCCCGTAAAATATGCAAAAACCACAGGACTGCCTTGCCGGGTGGTGGCAAAATTATAAGAAACAATCATACAGTAGATGTTATCACATAAAAACGCTGATAAAATAACGATTCACTTTCTGTTTATGGTCATGTATAATAAAGAAATCTGAACTTACAAGGTGACAGTTTTTCCATGGGAGCAGAACATGAAGCTGAGCTATATGAAACTGAGTTACATGAAATGGTATTTTTTAAAAATGTTTGCAGCAGTAATCCTGTTGATTGGGATTCTTGTGTTTGCTATTACAGGTTTCTCAAAAAAGGTTGTGGGAAAGGAGATTATCAGCCTTCATCAGTCTATTTTAAGCCAGTCCATTGTGCAGCCGGCCGCTACCATCAGAGGATTAAGGGGAAGTCTGGAGAAAATCACTGAGAATGCCGCAGTCGTGGAATGGCTGATGGAGGATACCAGGGGAAGCGGGAAAATTGACACGTTTATTCAGGATGAGATCTACGGAAACTACAAGAGGGGTAATAAATTCAGAATTTATATCTATGATTTGGAAAAACTTAGATATGCCAGTGATTTCCCGGAGATTTCCTGGGAGGAGGCCCAGCCTTCCATTCAGGAGGCAAAGAAGCTTGGAAGCTCCGGACTAAAGGAAGACATTTATCTGAAGGGATTGGTTCGCAGTGAAAAGGAGGCCGGGCTTTACCGCCATAGTTTCTATATGGTACGGCCTGTCCGGGATCTTTTAAGCGGAGCAGTGCGGGGATATGTGCTCATGCAGTTCAGTGAAGTGATCCTGTATGATATGTATCAGGAGCTGATTGAGCCTGACAGGGATTACTGCATTATAGACGGGAACGGCATTGTGGTTTCTGCAAAAAATAAGAGGGATATAGGGGCTCCTTACAGCAAAAATAATATTGTAATATCCAATGAAGCGTTTCAGGAAGTAGGCTATGGCATATCGGAAGCATATCCGGATAATGTTTATTTTTATGGAATGATATGGGGAACTGACTGGTATCTTCTGGAAAATGCGGATCTGCGCCATATTTTCGCTCCCCTTGACAGAACTGCATGGTTTGCGGGGATTCTTGTGGTTATATTTGCAGCCTGTTTTCTGCCGTCTGTTGTTCTGGCTCTTCGGACGATCCTAAAGCCCATTGATGTTATTAAGAACAGGATGAACCAGGTGGCCCAAGGGGATTTTAAGGCAAGGATCAGCCAGAAGGAAAAAGGAAAAGGAGAATTGTCGGAGATTGCGGATTCTTTCAACTACATGGTAGGGAAGCTGGAGAGCCAGGTGGAAGAGATACGCGTCATAGAGCGGAAGCGGCATTTGCTTCATCTGGATTTCCTTCAGACCCAGATAAATCCTCATTTTATTTATAACACCTTAAGCTCCATACGTTTTTATGTAGAGATGGGGAAAAATGAAGAAGCAGAAAAGATGCTGATTGATTTTTCAAAAATTCTCAGGAAAACCCTTTCAAGCTCGGAAAAATTCATTAGTTTAAAAGAAGAATGCGAAACCCTTCAGTACTATATAGAACTTCAGAAAGCAAGGTACAGAGACCGTTTTGAAGTGAAGTTTAACATGGAAGAGGATACGCTTTCCTGTATTGTACCTGATTTTATTATGCAGCCCATTGTGGAAAACGCCATTTTTTACAGCTTAAAGGAAAAGCAGGTCTGCCATATTCTCATCAGCAGCCATATCAGGGAAAAAAAACTTTGCGTCAGTGTAAAAGATGATGGAGTGGGAATGGATGAGAATATGATAAGCAGTGTTCTGGAGAAGGGGATGAATATGAATAAAGTCGGGCTTCGCAATGTAAATGACAGGCTTCGCCTGAACTTTGGTGAGTCCTACGGAATACGGATTTTAAGCGAAAAGGGAGTAGGGACTGAGGTTATTATGGAGATGCCGGTAACAAATGAAAGGAAACGGTTGGGGTGAAAATACTGATAGCAGATGATGAGACACCGATCCGGGAGTGGATTCAGTTCAGCATTGAGCGGGGGAATAATCCGGATTTTGAGATTGCAGGCGTAGCAGAAAACGGCAATGAGGCTTTTGAGCTGGCTGTGAAATACCAGGTAGATACGGTGATCACAGATATCAAAATGCCGGGAATGGACGGTTTGATGCTGATGAAAAAGCTTCTGAAGGAAATACCTTATGTCTCATTTATTATACTGACAAACTACGCGGAGTTTTCTTATGCAAGGGAAGCCATCACTTATGGAGCCAGGAAGTATTTTCTTAAGTCAGAACTTCGGGGACAGGATATCCTGGAGGCTCTTATGGAAATCCATGAAAGCAATGAAAAGCTCATTAGGGAAAAGAAAGAAGACTGTTATTTCAGTGGTTATCTGGATATCTATACCTGCTGCTGCCACATGGAGGATGAAGGGTTTGTACAGGGATTCTGGAAAAAGCATCATTTCCGTGAGAATGAAATGTTTTGCGTGGCAGCCTTTAAAAGCTCTGACAGCTGGAACCAAAAAGGTCTGCTGGATGACTTTATCAAAGAACAAGAGATCCATATCCTCCGCCCTGTTCTGCAAAAGGAAAACATTTATCTTATTATGCAGTCTGAAGAGGGAGGAAAGCTGGAGGAAAGCCTGGCAGCGTTCTATGAAAAATGGAGCGCAAATGGAGGAGGAATCCTTGTTATGGGACCTGTTGCATGGGGCATTGATCAAATCATGCCTGAAATTGACAGGGCAGAGGGAATGCTGCAGTATGGATTTTTCTATCATAAGGGATGCTTTCGGGCAGGAGATGACAAGGAGAGGGAGAGGCTTGACCGGGAAAAGATACGGAAGGAGTATCATAAAATACTAAACAGCCTTCTGCATGATGAGGAGGATAAAGTCTGTAAGGCTATTATTCTGTGGTTTGATTGTTTCAAAGAGGTGTGCTTGCAGGATACGGATTGGGCGAAAGAAATATGCATTAAATTCGTGATAAGATTGGAAGAAATATGCGGAGAGCATTTTTCAGACTATCAGGAGGAGCATAAGGTTACAAAGCTTCAGACGGCAAAAATGTGCAGAGATATCTGTATAAAGCTTGTCAGCCTGCTTTATTCCGGAAATCAATTCAGTTATTCCCAAAGTATACGGGAGACTGTTCAGTATATCCATCAAAACTACGCAAACCAGGACTTATCCTTAAAGGTGGTGGCCCAGGCAATCTGCCGTTCTCCTGAATATTTAAGCCGCCTTTTTAAAGCAGAGACAGGACAAAATTTCAGCAATTATCTGATGCTGTATCGTTTGGAGCGGGCCAGAGCGCTTTTGCTGAACACAGATATGAAGATATATGAGATCGCTTATGCAGTGGGATATACTACCCCAAGCTACTTTTCAAGAGTCTACCATGAGTACATGGGGATTACTCCTGAATTAGACAGAGGTCAAAAAATTGACAGAAAGTCATAATATTGACAGTCGCGAAAGCTGTGGAACCATCATGAAGTTAAAATACTTCATGATAAAGTTCACAGCTTTTATTTATTTATTTTTTAAAAATTGTACAATATAGACATGAAATACATACAGATAAAAAAGCGTATGGAACAGTTGAGAGGAGAGCAAAGATGAAAATGAGAAGGTTGGCAGCAGCATGCCTGATCGCGGTAATGGCAGTTTCAACGGCAGGATGCGGTGGATCCAAAAGCGTGGAGGAAAGCACAGCAGGTACATCAGCCGGGAAAGAAGAGACAGAGAGCGCATCAGCCCAGGAAACGGAAGGAACATCAGAAGGTGCGGTTAAGGTAGGAATTATATTTGGTACAGGCGGTCTGGGAGATAAGAATTTTAACGATATGACATATGCGGGAGTTATTAAGGCCCAGGAAGAGCTGGGAATCGAGTTTGACTATGTGGAACCTAATTCCGTCAGTGATTTCGTTCCCTTTGGAAGACAGTTTGCGGAGACAGAAGAATATGATCTGCTGATTGCCGTAGGCGCAGACCAGGAAGAAGCAATGCAGGAAATTGCAGAAGAATTCCCGGACCAGAAAATATCTGTTCTTGACAGTGCGGCAAAGATTGATGGCGTCAGTACCATTCAGACAGAATGGAGTGAGCAGACCTTTCTGGCAGGTGTGATTGCAGGTCTTGGAACCCTGAGTGATATGGAGAAAGCAAATAAGGATAATGTAGTGGGTGTTATATTGGGAGCTGACCTTCCGAATCTGAGAGAAGGCGTTGTAGGGTTTACAGCAGGTGCAAAATATGTAAATCCTGACGTACAGGTGCTGGAAGGCGTTGTAGGAGCGTTCAACGACCCGGGTAAAGGCAAGGAAATCGGGCTTTCCATGTACAATAAGGGTGCAGACTTTATCCAGTGTATTGCAGGCGCTTCCGGTCTGGGTGTATTTGGTGCAGCAAAGGAAGCAGACAGATATGCATTTGGCGTAGGCTCTAACCAGAACGGGGAGGACCCGGATCACGTGGTAGCCTCTTCCGTAAGAAGCGTAGACTGGATGGTTTATAATGAAATTGAAAAAGTGATATACGGAACCTGGGAACCAGGGCTGCATATGAGTGGGATCAAGGAAAACGCCGTGGGCTATGATACGGAGGGGTCCAATGTGGAATTGCCTGAGGACATCAAAATAGCAGTAGAGGATATAAGGGAAATGCTGGTCGCAGAAGAATTGAAACCATGTAAGACGGCAGAAGAGTTAGATGCCTGGGTAGCCAAGAATCAGTACACCAAATAAAGCCAGCCTGATTGGAGTGTAAGTCTGATGTATGCAGTTGAGATGAAAAATATTACAAAACAGTATCCTCTGGTCCGTGCTCTCAATCATGTGGATTTTTCTCTGGAACAGGGGGAGATTGTATCATTGTTGGGAGAAAACGGAGCAGGAAAGTCAACGCTTATGAAGGTTTTGTATGGAATCTGCAGACCGGATGAGGGGGAGATATGGATTGACGGAAAGCCGGTGAATATAAGAACCCCCAAACAGGCCATTGATATGGGAATAGGCATGGTGCATCAGCATTTTATGCTGACTCCCGTATTAAGCGTAACCGAAAATATCGTAGTGGGCTGGGAACCGGCAAAGGGGATCTTTTTTGACAAAAGCCAGGCGGAAAAAAATGTTCAGGAAATGATTGACCGCTATGGCTTCCATATATCCGCTTCCCAAAAGGTAAAGGAGCTTTCTGTGGGAGAGCAGCAGAAGGTTGAGATTTTAAAGGCCATTTACAGAGATGCAAGGATTCTGATTCTGGATGAGCCTACTGCTGTTCTGACTCCTCAGGAGGTAGAAGAACTGTTCCGTATTTTAAGGGAACTGAAAAAGAATGGGACCAGCATTGTAATAATCACACATAAGCTGAAAGAAACACTGGAGATTGCAGACCGTGTCAGCGTTCTTAGGGATGGAAGGATGATTCAATCCGATATTCCGGTAAAAGGCGTAACCTCCGACAGCTTAGCGCAGATGATGGTAGGCAGAGAAGTGGCTTTAGGAATACGGAGACGGAGCAGCTGTGTGGGAGATACAAAGCTTTCCGTGAGAAACATCACTTTAAAGGAAAAAGGCAGAATCTGTTTAAATAAAGTCCGGTTTGACCTGAAGAAAGGAGAAATCCTGGGGATTGCCGGAATTGAGGGCAATGGGCAGACAGAACTGATTGAATGCCTGACCGGAATCTGCCAGCCCGATGTTTTGGACATGGTTAAGGACGGACAGGAGGTAACTGGAACCCCAGGGGACTTTATTGAGCGGGGAATCGGGCATATTCCGGAAGACAGAATGACCAGGGGACTGGTACTGGAGCTTTCTATTCTGGAAAATATGATTCTGGGCTATCAGAAGCGGTTTCAGACCAGGGGAATCCTGGATAAGAAGAGGATTAAGAGTTTTTCCGACAGGCTTTTGCAGGAATTTCAGGTAAAAGCGCCCGGCACATCTGTCAGGTGTAATGTCCTTTCAGGGGGAAACCAGCAAAAGATCGTCATTGCCAGGGTCTTCAGTGAGGATCCGGATGTTATTATTGTAGCGCAGCCAACCAGAGGAGTGGATATCGGAGCCATTGAGTATATCCATGAGCGCCTGTTGGAACTGAGGGATGAGGGCAAAGCAATCCTGCTGATTTCCGCAGATTTAGATGAGGTAAAAAATTTAAGCGACAGGCTTATGGTAATGTATGACGGTGAAATCGTTGTGGAGGGAGTTCCGGAAGAATTTGATGATATGCAGCTGGGACTTCTGATGACAGGAGCAGCAGAAAAAAGAGGACAGGGGACATGAAGGGAAAAAAGGCAGAATTTAATATCACTCAGATACTGGAAAAGAATATGTCTGCTGTGTCCTTGATTTTGGCTCTGGTGCTGGGCGGATTTATTATGTTTATTTGCGGCTACAACCCTGTTGAAGCGTATGCATCCATATTAAGGGGGGCATTTATGGGGAAAAGGGCTGTTTGCCAGACGCTGGTACAGGCTACTCCCCTGATTTTTGCAGGCCTGGCATATACGGTGGCAAAGAGAGGGAATCTGATTAATCTGGGCATTGAGGGCCAGCTGTATATGGGAGCGCTGGGAGCTTCCGTTGTAGCTTTGATGCCTCTTGGCCTTCCAGTAGCGGTGTGGATTCCTCTGGCCCTTCTGGCAGGCGTGTTATTAGGCGGCCTATACGCGGGACTTGTAGGATTTATGAAAGTAAGATTCGGTTCCAATGAAGTCATAGCCACTATGATGCTTAACACCATAGCTGTTAATTTTGTGGCTTATATGGTCAACTACCCTTTAAAGGAACAGGGGAAATCCATGGCTCAGACGGCAAAGTTTACAGAAGCAGTATGGATTCCCAGGCTGTTGGAGAAAACCCAGCTTACAGCAGCAATCATAATTGCAGTAATAGCCTGTATTCTTGTAAAGCTCCTTTTTGACAGGACGGTAATCGGCTATGAAATCAAGTGTGTGGGATTTAACCTAAAGGCATCAGAAACTGCCGGAATCAGAATTGGAAGAATTATGGTAATTGCCATGGTGCTCAGCGGCGGAATTGCAGGACTTTTAGGAGGAAGCCATGTTCTTGGAGTGGATCACAGGCTGATTGCAGGCTTTTCTTCAGGCTATGGATTTGATGGAATCGCAGTTGCCGCCCTTGCGGCAGACAGTCCTGTTGGTGTGATTTTATCCGGAATTATTTTTGGAGCTTTAAGGGCAGGGTGTATGGTGCTTAACCGTACCACCGGAATTCCCACTGAGTTTATCGATGTAATCCAGGCGCTTATTATCCTGTTTGTGGCGGCTCCCCTTCTGGTCAGGGAAATTCTTAGAATGAAGAATGCAGGCAGAGGGAAAGGAGGAAAAAGAGGATGAATCAGCTTCTATCAATTGTTACGTCAACACTCAGCATGTCAGTACCCTTGATTCTGGCCGCACTGGGAGGAGTTATTTCCGTCAGAAGCGGAGTTATGGCTCTGGGACTGGAGAGTATGATGACCATGGGCGCATTCTGCGCAGTTCTGGGTTCCTATTATACAGGCAATGTCTGGGCCGCTGTTCTGGCAGGTATGGCAGGCGGGGCACTGTTCGGGCTGTGCCATGCTGTTTTAAGCGTGCGCTATAAAGTGAACCAGGTGATCAGCGGTATAGGACTTAATCTTCTGGCAGTGGCGGTGACAACTCTTTTAATGCAGCTTCTTTGGGACAACAAGGGGTCATCACCTCAGGTGCCATCCATTACTTCCAGTGTGTATACGTCACCGATCACATTTCTCATGCTGTCCGTAATTTTTCTGGAGTATATCTTCCTGTTTTGGACCCGCTTCGGCCTGCGGCTTCGTATGGTGGGTGAGAATCCAAAGGCAGCAGCAGCTGTAGGGCTTCCGGTACATAAAATTAAATACATGGGTGTGGCAGCCTGCGGTATTCTGGCTGGCCTGGGAGGCGCCTATTTATCCGTTGACCAGCTGAATATGTATGTGAGAGATATGTCGGCAGGAAGAGGATATATTGCTGTGGCCATTATGATTCTTGCAAAATACAATCCAATCATGGTTCTGTTCTGTGCGCTGATTTTTGGATTTTGCGATGCAGTACAGATTAATTTTCAGGGATATGGCATACCGCCTCAGATCATGGCAATGATCCCTTACGCTGTAACATTGTTTGTACTGGCTTTCGGCGTCCGCCATATAACTCCGCCTGCAGGGGTCGGAATGCATGATGATGAGTAGCGTATTAAAAAATATGAAAGAAAAGAGGTTATGGATCTATTATGAAAGCGATCATGGTAATGTTTGATTCTCTTAACCGCCATATGCTTCCTCCCTATGGATACGAAGATATAAAGGCTCCTAATTTCAATAGGCTGGCACAGAGAAGTGTAACATTTGACAATTGTTATGCCGGCAGTCTGCCCTGTATGCCTGCAAGAAGAGAAATTCATACAGGGCGCTACAACTTCCTTCACAGAAGCTGGGGACCAATGGAGCCTTATGACGATTCCATGCCCGGAATATTAAAGGATAACGGCATTTACACCCATCTGACCACGGACCACTGGCATTATTGGGAAGAGGGCGGAGACAATTATATGACCAAATACAATACATATGAAATTGTCAGAGGTCAGGAAGGCGATCCCTGGAAGGGAAGAATCCAATGGGATGTGCCGGATCATCTGGGCGGCAGAAAGGATGCCAGCGGAAGGCAGGAGTACATCAACCGTTACTACATGCAGGAGGAGGCCAACCAGTCCATTGCACAGAACTTTTCCAATGGCCTGGAGTTCATCCGGGATAACCATGGGGCGGACAACTGGTACCTTCAGCTGGAAAACTATGACCCTCATGAGCCTTATTTTACACCGGAAAAATACAAGGAGCCTTATAAAGATGGCTATGAAGGAATCATGTTTGACTGGCCCGGTTATCATGAAGTGGTGGAGACTCCGGAACAGGTGGAGCATTGCATTAACGAGTATAAGGCGCTTGTGACCATGTGCGATACCTATCTTGGCAAGGTTCTGGATATGATGGATGAATATGATATGTGGAAGGATACCATGCTGATAGTGAATACGGATCACGGCTTTATGCTGAGCCAGCACAACTGGTGGGGAAAGATGATGATGCCGTACTTCAGTGAACTGGCCAGGATCCCTCTGTTTATCTGGGACCCGAGAACAGGAATCGCAGGTGAGAGGAGGCAGGCCCTTGTACAGACCATAGATCTGGCTCCAACCCTTCTTGAGTATTTTGGTCAGGATATTCCCGGGGATATGGAGGGAAAACCTCTTAAAGAGACCATTGAAAATAATAAAAAAGTCAGAGATTACGCTCTTTTTGGCCAGCACGGCGTCCATGTGAACATTACTGACGGCAGATATGTGTACATGAGATGTCCGCAGCCGGGCAAAGAACAGGAGATGTATAACTACATTATAGAGCCCACCAGTTATCCTGGGTCCATCACTGCGGAAGAAATGGGAACAGCTGAGTTTTATCCTGGCTTTTCCTTTACCAAAGGCTGCCCCATGTTTAGAATCCGCGGCGGTTACGGAATCAGAACCCTGGGATTTCCCCCCAAATCTTTGATGGAATTTGGAACACTTCTTTATGATTTAGAAGAAGATCCGGAACAGCTCCAGCCCATGGAGAATTATGAGGTGGAGGAGCGTATGATATGCAATATGATACGCATGATGAAGGAAAACGACGCGCCAAAGGAACAGTATGTAAGATTGGGGCTGGAATCTTATGTATAAGCTTTTCGATTCATGAAGAAGGGGAAAATAATATGGGTACACCACATAACGGAGCAGAAAAAGGAGATATTGCAAAGACGGTTCTGATGCCAGGGGATCCCCTGCGCGCCAAATTTATTGCAGAAACATATCTGGAGGATATTGTATGTTTTACTGCCGTAAGGAATATGTTCGGGTATACAGGGACTTATAAGGGAAATCGCATATCAGTATGGTCTGAAGGGTACATTTGCTCCTATTGCCGATTACCGGCTTCTTGAAAGAGCGGTGAAAGAGGCTGAATGTTTGGGAATTACACCTGCTGTCGGGAATGTTCTGTCATCAGATATCTTTTACAATGATGACCAGTCGGTCAATGATTCCTGGGCTAAAATGGGGGTCATGGCTGTTGAAATGGAGGCGGCAGCGCTCTATATGAATGCAGCCCGGGCAGGCAAAAAGGCTTTATGCATTCTCACGGTTTTCGATCACATTCTCCAGGGAATTTCCATCTCCCCGGAGGAACGCCAGACAGGTTTTCGTAAAATGATGGAACTGGCGCTGAATACGGCTGGGAAAGTGGAGTAAAACCTGCTGCTTGATATACCATAAGGGAGTACCGTACAATGACATGATATCAAAACGATTCCATGTCAGAAGCGGTGCTCCTGTTTTAACTCAGCCAGTATGCCGCAGCTTAACCTTAAATATTTTTCTTCTTCCGGTTTTCCAATCTGATGCGCAATATTTCCTGGAACTTATCATGGTATTTATTTGGATAGCTGCACCATATTGCTTCAAACTCAGATTTAGTGATGTTAAAAATTTTAAATTCACCCATATTATTAATCTCTTCATTCGGCGGATATGGGGCTTCAGATACATACTCCATAGGTCACTTCCTTTAGCAATATTCCGATACGGCATATAAGGCTTCCGTAAGGTTATTTTAATCCGCTTACAGAAGTAAGCACTGGAAATCAAACGGCAAATTACCGGATCATTTCTCTCACCGTTTACCAGATATAAATTCATCTATCTCCGGCAAAGTTCACATTAGAAACAGATTTTCTTCCCATTCAGCATAACACAATTCAGACGGTTTTTCTACGTTCTTCCGGCCTTTTCACACCTTGTCTGTGCGTCCCATATAATATAGTACACTAATAAAAGAGGGGTGTGAAATATGGGCTGCTTTGGATGCGGTAGAAATAATTGTGGATGTAATAATAATTGCAATAATAATTGTAACAATAATTGTGGCGGCGGTGGTCGCGACAATTGCAGAGAAGAAAGAAGAAGAGCGTACTGGGCAGGTTTCAGAGATGGGTGTAATGATCCATGCTGCCGCTGGCGCAACGAAAAAAATTGCTAGACATAGAGAAGCGGAGGCCTGTATAGAATTCAGGCCCCCGCTTTTACATAGATATCCGGAAGCAGGATTCCTTTGCCATTGTCATGAAATAATACAGACACAATTTCCGGAGAAGAGGCATATGCTGAATGATATGATAAAAGTGTCAAAGGAAATTCAGGACAATGCGTGGGGAGAAAATGTGGCGGAATCGCTTTTTAGATGGAAGACAGTATAATCATGGGGCCATCAGGCTTCAGATAAAGGGGATATCCTGTTATAACAGGGCTGCGAAGTATGAACCGAGGCTTACAAGGCAGGTCAGGGCAATCGCAAGGCAGGCGGGAATGGACATGGCAGGAATGGAAAACCGCATAAAATCCAGGGATTCTTATTTGAAAAAGATCCAGAGGAAATACGGCCCTCTTTGCCAGGGGTACGAGGTAAAGGACATATTAAGATATACTTATACGGCTCCCGGGGAAGAGCTTGCAGAGAAGGTTTTAAGAACCATGGAACTTTATTCCCAATCAGGTTATTATACCATTGAAATCAAAAATTACTGGCTTGACAGGCGCAGCCCATACAAGGGGATCAACACCACCTTGCGCTCACCTGACGGCCAGATTTTTGAGTTGCAATACCATACGCCGGAAAGCTTTTCAATAAAGAACGGAAAAATGCATGAGCTGTATGAAAGGCAAAGGCCCATAAAGGACATGAGCAGCAAAGAGTATCAGGAACTGTGGAATCAGATGCTCCAGCTGTCTGATTCTGTGAAGGCTCCCAGGGGAATAGAAAAGATAAAGTCTTAGGAAGGGAAGAAGGAAAGTTTTTAGGACATGGGAATGGAAGCATAAAAATAGGTTATGATAGTAGAAAATTCACAAAATTTTCAAAAATTACCGGGTTGAAAACCGGCACATAAGGTGATATACTGGCATATAGTTAATTAGCTAATTATTAGGAAGCTAACAGAAAGGGGAATGTATGTAGATGAAATCAACATGCCCGTTCCGGGATAAAGGAATAAAGGGGAACCTTTCGCCTACCCATGGTGTGATGGTAAGGTATATGAGGATTATGAAGCTGCACCGCTGTATCATGGATGAACGCCTGAGACAGACGGGCGTATACCGCAGCCAGCACCAGATCCTCATGATGCTTTCCGATCACTCCAATGTATCCCAGAAGGAGATCGCAGAACGCCTTTATGTTTCCACCGCAACCATAGCAGTATCCGTAAAGAAGCTGGAAAAAGGGGGATACATCACCCGGGCCGTGGATCAGGAAGACAACCGGATGAATAAGCTGTGCCTGACGGAAAAAGGAACGTACATGGTGGAGCACAGCCGGGAATTTTTTCACAATGTGGAAGATCAGATGTTCAATGGCTTTTCAAAGGAAGAACTGGCAGCCATGGGGCAGTACCTGGACCGCATTTACGACAATTTATCTCAGATTCCTTTAGAAAAGGAAATGACAGAAAGAGAGGATTGAAAACTTGAAACGATATTGGAAATATATCAGACCGTATCTGGGGGCTTTTATACTTGGCCCGCTCCTGATGCTGACAGAAGTATTAGGGGAAATCATGCTTCCCAAGCTGACCTCCATGATCATTAACAACGGAGTGGCCGGAAGGGACATGGGATACATTTTAAACATGGGAGGAAGAATGCTTGCCATTGCCGTTGTTATGGCGGCAGGAGGAATCGGAGGCTCCTATTTTTCTTCCAAAGCCTCCATTTGCTTTAGCACGGATTTGAGAAAAGATGTTTTTCATAAGGTTCAGCAGTTTTCCTTTAAAAATATTGATGATTTCAGCACAGGCTCCCTGGTTACCAGGCTGACCAATGATATCCAGCAGATTCAGAATGTGGTGATGATGAGCCTGCGCCTGATGTTCCGGGCACCGGGCATGCTGATCGGCGGCCTTATCATGGCTTATATTATGAACCGCCAGTTAATGGTGGTTCTGCTGGCAGTGATCCCCATACTCATCCTGGCCATCTTCATCATTTTAAAGATGGCGTTTCCCCGTTTTGATGCCATGCAGAAGAAGATCGACCGTTTAAACTCCGGGGTGCAGGAAGCTTTGACCAATGTGCGTGTAATTAAATCCTTTGTCAGGGAAGATTATGAGGAAAAGAAATTTCAGGTCACTAACAGGGATTTAAAGGAAGGCAGCTTAAGTGCCATGAAGATCGTCATAACCAGCATGCCTGTGATGATGCTTGCCATGAATGTCACGACCATTGCCGTGGTATGGTATGGAGGAAATTTAATTATAGACGGAAGGATGCCGGTAGGTGATCTGACTGCTTTTACCACCTATATTGTTCAGATTCTCATGTCCCTTATGCTGTTGTCCATGGTCTTTTTACAGGCTTCCCGTGCCATGGCTTCCTTAAAGCGTGTCAGAGAGGTCCTGGATACTGAAATCGATTTAACAGACGAACATGCGGCGGAAAAATCTGCCCAGGTTACAAGGGGAAAGGTGGAATTTCGCAACGTTTCCTTCCAGTACGCAAAGGGAACGGAAGAAATGGTTTTAAGGCGCATTAATTTTACGGCGGAGCCAGGGGAGACCATTGGAATCATAGGTTCCACGGGAAGCGGAAAAACATCTCTTGTGCAGATGATTCCCAGGCTTTACGATGCAGATGAGGGACAAGTCCTTGTGGACAATGTTGACGTAAAAGATTATTCCATCAGGAACCTTAGAAAAGGCGTTGGAATGGTTCTTCAGAAAAATGTCCTTTTTTCAGGAACCATTGAAGAAAATCTCCGGTGGGGAGACGAAGACGCAGACATGGAAGATGTGATTTACATGGCAGAAAGCGCCCAGGCCCACGGCTTTGTTTCCGGTTTTAAGGATGGGTATGACACGGATCTGGGCCAGGGAGGTTCCAATGTATCCGGCGGACAAAAGCAAAGGCTTTGCATTGCCAGAGCCCTGTTAAAGAAACCGAAAATACTGATCTTAGATGACAGCACCTCTGCAGTGGACACGGCAACAGAAGCCCGTATCCGCCAATGCTTCCAGACCACCTTAAAGGACACCACCAAGTTCATCATTGCCCAGCGGATCGGTTCCGTGGAAAGTGCGGATAAGATCATCGTGCTTGATGACGGGCAGATTGCAGGCATGGGATCCCATGAAGAGCTGCTAAAGTCCTGTGAAGCTTATCAGGAAATTTATTACTCCCAGAGAGAACGGGAAGAGGAGGCAGGTGCATGATGGATAAGCGGAAACAAATAGAAAGCTTAAAAAAGCGTTATGGCCGGTCTTCCAAGCCTGCCAGGAGCCGGGGACCAATGGGCGGACCTGGAGGACCCGGACAGATGAAGGGAGGTCTTCCCAAGAATACCAAGGCAACCATCCGGCGTCTGTTGTCTTATTTAAATGAATACAAGGTTCTCATGGGAGCTGCGTTTTTCTGTGTCATTGTGGGCACCCTTGCCATGTTGGCCGGCTCTTACATGCTGCGCCCCATTATCAATCAGTATATTGCGCCTCCGGGGGGAGCAAGGGGAAGTGTTTCAGGCCTTGCAAAGGGTCTTACGGCAATGGGAATTATTTATCTCATCGGTGTAATTGCCAACTACGCCCAGTCCAGGATCATGCTGACAGTGGCGCAAAATGCCCTGCAAAAAATAAGGGATGAGTTGTTTGGCAAGATCCAGACCCTGCCTGTGCGGTTTTATGATACCAATAACACCGGAGACCTTATGAGCCGGTTCAGCAATGATGTGGATACCATCGGCCAGATGCTGAGCAACACCCTGATCCAGCTTTTTACAGGGGCGCTAAGCATCATAGGAACTCTTTTGCTCATGATATACACGAATATATGGCTGACTCTGGTGACCATAATCATGATACCGGTGATGATGAAGGTAGGCGGCTTTGTGGCCTCCAGAAGCCAGAAGTTTTTCTCAGCCCAGCAAAGCTCTCTTGGGGCTGTAAACGGATATATAGAAGAAATCATCAGCGGACAGAAGGTGGTGAAGGTGTTCTGCCATGAAGATGTGGCTGAAGAAGAATTTGAGATACTCAATGAGGATTTAAGGAACAACATGATCCATGCCCAGTTTTTCGGAGGCGTGATGATGCCGGTCATGGGGAATTTAAGCCAGTTGAATTACATCCTGACCGCATGCATCGGAGGACTGCTTTGCGTGCTCCGGGGCTTTGACGTAGGCGGATTGACTGTGTTTTTAACCTTTTCAAGGCAGTTCAGCCGTCCTATTAACGAGATGTCCATGCAGGTGAGCAATGTTTTTTCCGCCCTTGCAGGAGCGGAGCGCGTATTTGCCATTATGGATGAGGAGCCGGAGCCGGCAGATGATGAGGACGCGGCAGAGCTGGATCCAATGAACGGATTTGTGGAGCTGAAGCATGTGACCTTTGGTTATGATCCTGACAAGGTGATTTTAAAGGATTTAAGCCTTTATGCAAAGCCCGGGCAGAAGATCGCCTTTGTAGGCTCTACTGGAGCAGGAAAAACCACGATCACAAATCTTTTAAACCGTTTTTACGATATTCAGGGCGGTGAGATTACCATTGACGGAGTGGATATCCGGCATATAAAACGGGAGAACCTTCGCCATAACATTGCAATGGTTCTTCAGGATACCCATCTGTTTACAGGAACCGTTATGGAGAACATCCGTTACGGAAGGCTTGATGCAACGGATGAAGAGGTGATTCAGGCGGCAAAGACGGCTTCCGCTTATTCCTTTATCATGAGGCTGCCTGCCGGCTTTGACACAGTGCTGGAAGGTGACGGAGCCAACTTAAGCCAGGGACAGAGGCAGCTTTTAAACATTGCCAGGGCAGCCATTTCAAAGGCGCCTATCTTAATCCTGGATGAAGCAACCAGCTCCGTGGATACCAGAACGGAAAAGCACATTGAACGGGGAATGGACCGTCTTATGGCGGACCGAACCACATTTGTCATCGCCCACCGGCTGTCCACGGTGCGCAATGCCAATGCCATCATGGTATTGGAAAACGGTGAGATCATTGAACGGGGAGATCATGAGGATCTTCTGAAACAAAAAGGCAGGTATTACCAGCTTTATACCGGGGCAGTGGAACTGGATTAAACAAAGGCCACGGCCTGCATTCCCACAGGGGAGCATTGGAGTAAACCGGAATCATGCAGCCATTCATGATTCCGGTTTCCAATGTTCCTCTTTATTTATTAAAAATTCTTATAAGTAAAGCTGGTAAATGATAAAAATAATTCATTAGAATATGAGAAGACTTTTATAAATCAGTAAGATTTAACAAAAAATTAACAAGGAAGAATGTATAAAATTAAAATTACTGTCAGAAAAAGGCAGGCTATAGGGAATTACTGAAAAAGAACCGGATTAATTGTATTTTTATGAAAACATAACAGGACTTCCTTTTGTAAGAAATGTTATTTATTTAACAAGAAAAAAACTCATGAAACAAGGCTTTATTTCTGATAAATGAAAAAGTTGTATATGAAACACAGTATACAATATGTAATTATGCATTGTTTCGGTTTGGGAATTATGATATACTGTTTCAGGAGGCAAAATGCTGAATTTTTGCCGGGAAAGACAAAGAAATGTATAGAAAGAAGGTTAGTTAAATGGGTCTGGCTACATTTAAAGGCGGCGTTCATCCCTATGAGGGAAAAGAATTGTCGGAAAACAAACCTGTACAAGTGCTGCAGCCAAAAGGCGAGATGGTATTCCCCCTGTCCCAGCATATCGGCGCACCGGCGAAACCTTTGGTGGCAGCAGGTGATCAGGTGCTGGTTGGGCAGAAGATCGGAGAACCGGGAGGTTTTATTTCCGCCTGCGTGATCAGTTCCGTTTCAGGAACGGTAAAAACCATTGAGCCAAGACTGGTCGCTAACGGCTCCATGGTCCTGTCTGTTATTGTTGAAAACGACGGAAAGTATCAGACGGTGGAAGAGTTTGGCAAAGAGCGTGATCCAAAGACTTTGTCAAAGGAAGAGATCAGGAATCTTGTAAAGGAAGCTGGGGTCGTAGGACTTGGGGGTGCAGGATTTCCCAGCCATGTGAAGCTGACACCAAAAGACGAATCAAAGATTGATACGGTCATTGTCAATGGTGCGGAGTGCGAGCCGTACTTAACTTCCGATTACCGGATGATGTTGGAAGAACCGGAAAGCATCATAAAAGGGCTTACCATAATCCTTCAATTGTTTGAAAATGCAAAGGGAGTCATTGCCATTGAGAGCAACAAGCCGGAAGCAATTAAGCTGATGACAGAGCTTGTAAAGGATGAGCCAAGGATCACGGTCTGTCCCCTGCAGACAAAATATCCACAGGGCGGGGAGCGTACCCTGATCTATGCCGTAACAGGAAGAAAGATCAATTCCACCATGCTTCCGGCAGATGTTGGCTGTATGGTAGATAATGTGGATACTGTAATTTCCATTTATAATGCTGTTGCAAAGAACATTCCATTGATCCGCCGGATCATTACAGTGACAGGAGATGCCATAACAAATCCCCAGAACTACAATGTGAGGATCGGAACCAGCTATGAGGAGCTTATAGAGGCTTCCGGCGGTTTTCGGACGGAACCGTCAAAGGTGATTTCCGGAGGACCCATGATGGGACAGGCGCTGTTCAACCTAAATATTCCCATTACAAAAACCTCCTCAGCCCTCACCTGCCTGACAAAGGATGAGGTGGCGGAAAATATGCCTACCGCCTGTATCCGCTGCGGAAGATGTGTAACAGTATGTCCGGGCAATATTGTTCCTCAGATGCTCATGGAAGCGGCGGAACGGTCTGACATGGAACGGTTTGTAAAATTAAACGGCATGGAATGCTGTGAATGCGGATGCTGTGGATATATCTGCCCTGCCAGAAGGCCCCTTACCCAGGCATTTAAAGAAATGCGCAAAGAAGTCCAGGCAAGCAGAAAGAAAGCGTAGGAGGAGGAAGCATGAGTAAATTGTTAAACGTATCATCATCGCCTCATGCCAGGGATCAGGTAACAACACAGAATATTATGCTGGATGTTGCCATTGCCATGATTCCTGCATCTGCGTATGGTGTCTATCAGTTTGGGATAAAAGCAGCACTGATTTTGCTGGTCAGTGTATTATCCTGTATTCTCAGTGAATATCTATTTGAATCCCTTATGGGAAAACCGGTGACGGTCAGCGACGGAAGCGCCCTGGTGACCGGAATGATCCTGGGTCTTAACATGCCCCCGTCCATTCCCTTGTGGATTCCGTTTCTTGGCGGTGTATTTGCCATCATCGTGGTAAAGCAGCTTTATGGCGGATTGGGCCAGAACTTTATGAACCCGGCTTTGGCGGCAAGATGCTTCCTGCTCATTTCTTTTACAGGGAAGATGACCACATTTACATACAATGACGCGGTTGCAGGAGCAACTCCCCTTGCCGCATTAAAGGCCGGAGAGGCGGTTGACTTAACAGCCATGTTCATCGGAAAAATTTCGGGAACCATTGGTGAGGTGTCTGTGATCGCCCTGCTCATTGGAGCGGCCTACCTTATAATCAGAAGGATCATTTCCATTCGGATTCCGGCTGCTTATCTCATCACCTTTGCCGCATTCGTATTTGTTTTCGGCCGTCATGATCTCACCTATGTCCTGACTCATTTATGCGGCGGCGGTCTTATCTTCGGCGCATTCTTTATGGCCACGGATTATGTGACCAGCCCCATCACTCCAAAGGGACAAATTCTTTTCGGCATTCTTTTAGGTGTTCTGACCGGATTGTTCCGTCTTTTCGGCGGTTCTGCAGAAGGAGTTTCCTATGCCATCATCATCAGCAACATCCTGGTGCCATTGATTGAGAAGATTTCCCTGCCGGTAGCATTTGGAAAGGAGGGGAAGTAAGATGAAAAAAGGCGGATATATGAAGGACGCACTGATTTTATTTTTGATCACCCTGATTTCCGGTTTTTTGCTGGGCGGCGCTTATGAGATCACAAAGGAGCCAATTGCAAAAGCAACTGAGGCAGCGAATCTGGCAGCGTATAAAAAGGTACTTCCGGAAGCAGCTGATTTTACAACGGATGATGAGATGAAGGCATCTGTGGAAGCCTGCAACACAGAGCTGGTTTCCCAGAATTTTGGAAAAGTGACTGTTGACAATGCTCTCCGGGCACTGGATCAAAGCGGTGCTGTCATAGGGTATGTGATTACCTCCCATTCTGATGACAGCTACAGCGGAGGTGTACAGATTTCCGTTGGTATTAAGGAAGACGGAACCATTAACGGCATTGAATTTCTGGCAATCAGCGATACTCCGGGACTGGGCTTAAAGGCAAAGGAACCGGCGTTTAAAGACCAATATACCGGAAAGAACAAGGAATCCCTGGCTGTTACCAAATCCGGCAATGCCGGTGACGGGGAGATCAATGCCATCAGCGGCGCTACCATTACATCAAGCGCAGTAACCAATGCAGTCAATGCCGCATTGTATTACGTGCATCACAGTATTAACCGGTAGGAGGTGGGAAGATGAACAACAAATGTATGGAACGTTTATTTAACGGTATTGTAAAAGAAAACCCGACCTTCATCCTGATGCTTGGCATGTGCCCGACTCTGGCGGTTACCACATCAGCGGTGAACGGCGTGGGCATGGGGCTTTCCACAACTGTGGTGCTGATGTTTTCCAATATGCTGATTTCTGCCCTTCGTAAGATCATTCCGGACCGGGTGAGGATCCCTGCTTATATCGTTATTGTTGCAACCCTGGTTACGATCGTGCAGCTTCTTTTAGAGGCCTATGTACCCAGCCTGTATTCTGCACTGGGAATTTATATTCCACTAATCGTGGTAAACTGTATTATTTTAGGCCGTGCAGAATCCTATGCTTCCAAGAGCGGGGTAATGGAATCCACTTTTGACGGAATCGGTATGGGACTTGGATTTACCATTGCCCTTACCTGCATCGGCCTTGTCCGTGAGCTGTTAGGCGCAGGAGCCATATTCGGCCGCACCATTATTCCGGAAGATTTCCATGTTGCTATTTTTGTCCTTGCTCCTGGCGCGTTCTTTGTGCTGTCCATATTAACAGCTCTTCAGAACAAGTTTAAAGCTCCTTCCGCCACCAACGGCTCCGGTCCTAAGTCTGAATTAGCCTGCGGCGGCAACTGCGCCTCTTGTACCGGTTCCTCCTGCATGTCCAATCATGAGGTCCTTCAGGCAAGGAAGAAGCAGATGGAAGAGGAGGCTTTGGCAGCAAAGAAGGCACAGGCAGAAAAAAAGGAAGCCCAGGCAAAAGCAGCAGCTTCCGGGAAAGATGAATAGGAGGATGGATAGATGAAAGAATTGTTATTGATTGCCATTGGCTCCGCATTGGTCAACAACGTAGTGCTCAGTCAGTTTCTCGGCCTTTGTCCATTCCTTGGAGTTTCCAAAAATGTGAAGACTTCTGCCGGCATGGGTGCAGCCGTTATTTTTGTAATTACCATTGCAGCGTTTGTTACCAGCGTGATTTACAAGGGGATTTTAGTAGGACTTCATCTGGAGTTTTTACAGACCATTGTGTTCATCCTGGTCATTGCGGCCCTGGTGCAGTTTGTAGAAATGTTTTTAAAGAAATCCATGCCCGCTCTTTATGAGGCACTGGGCGTGTATCTTCCTTTGATCACCACCAACTGTGCGGTTCTGGGTGTTGCCTTAACCAATGTGCAGAAGGGATATAACATTCTGGAAAGTGTTGTCAACGGTGTGGGTATTTCCGTAGGCTTTACCATTGCCATTGTTATGCTGGCAGGTGTCCGTGAGAGGATCGAATTCAATGATGTTCCCCATTCCTTTAAGGGATCCCCCATTGTTTTAATTACCTCCGGCCTGATGGCAATCGCATTTTTCGGATTTTCCGGATTAATTAAATAAGGAGGAGACGAAAGAATGGTAACAGGTATTGTATTAGCGGCAGCCATTGTGGGGGCCATCGGTATTTTAATCGGTGTGTTCTTAGGGATTGCCAGCGAAAAGTTTAAAGTAGAAGTAGATGAAAAAGAGATCCTTGTCCGTAATGAGCTTCCGGGAAACAACTGCGGCGGCTGCGGATATGCAGGCTGTGATGCTCTGGCAAAAGCCATTGCCCTGGGTCAGGCAGATGTTGCCGCCTGTCCGGTGGGCGGTGCAGCGGTAGCGGAACGGATCGGCAGGATCATGGGAGTTGAAGCAGGTTCCACAAATAAGAAGATCGCCTTTGTAAAATGCAAGGGAACCTGCGATAAGACAAAGGTCAAGTACAATTATTACGGAATCGACGACTGCCGGATGATCTCTGCGGTTCCAGGTTCCGGGGAAAAGGCCTGTGTCTATGGCTGCATGGGATACGGGTCCTGTGTAAAGGCCTGTGAATTTGATGCCATCCATGTGGTTGACGGTGTGGCAATGGTGGATAAGGAAAAATGCGTAGCCTGCGGCAAATGCGTTTCTGCCTGTCCAAACAATCTGATCGACCTGGTTCCCTATAAGGCAAAGCATCTGGTTCAGTGCAATTCCCATGACAGGGGCAAGGATGTAAAGGCTAAATGTGAAGTTGGCTGTATTGCCTGTATGCTGTGTACAAAGCAGTGTGAATTTGATGCCATTCACATGGATAATAATGTTGCGGTGATTGATTATGAAAAATGCACCAACTGCGGAAAATGCGCGGCAAAATGCCCTGTAAAGGTGATTCAGTAAACAAAAAAGATCCGGTCTTTGAACAGACCGGATCTTTTTTGTTAAAGCACTGGATACAAAAATGATTTAAATTTCAAAATTAAAATAGTTTATGGCATTGTTAAAGGAAATTCCCTCAATGATTTCTTTCAGTGCTTCCTGATCATCCGGATATTCCCCGTTTTCCACCCAGCCGCCGATCAGCTCGCAGAGGATCCTGCGGAAATATTCATGTCTGGTGTAGGATAAGAAGCTTCTGGAATCTGTGAGCATTCCGATGAAGTTTCCAAGGCTTCCCAAGTTTGCCAGGGAGATCATCTGATCGGTCATGCCGGTCTTGTGATCGTTGAACCACCATGCGGAGCCCTGCTGGATCTTTCCCGGAAATTCGCTTTGGAAGCAGCCCAGGATGGTGCCGATGGAAGCGTTGTCAACAGGATTTAAAGAGTAAATGATGGTTTTGGGGATTTCATCGGTCGCGCTCAATGCATTTAAGAAATCAGCCATCTGTGCGGATGGAGCGTAGTTGTTGATGCAGTCAAAACCGGTGTCAGGTCCTACCTTTTCATACATCATGGCATTGTTGTCACGCTTGCAGCCGTAATGAAGCTGCATCACCCAGCCCATGCGGTTATATTCTTTTGCAGCGAACAGCATGAAAGCGGTTTTGTATTTTAATTCGTCATCCTTTGAAATGGTTTTTCCGGAAAGTCCGTTTGCAAAGATCGTTTCAAGCTCAGCCTCTTTGGCAGGGGCGAACATGACGTATTCAAGAGCATGATCAGATACGCTGCAGCCCTGGCTTCCAAAGAATTCCATGCGGTTCTTTAAAGCGGTCTTTAAGGAAGCGAAATCTTTGATTTCCACGCCGCTTGCAGCGGATAATTTTGCCATATAAGCGGCAAAATCCGGCTTTTCAATGTTCATGGCCTTGTCAGGTCTCCAGGCGGGAAGCACTTTTACTTCAAAGGTGGAGTCCTCAGCGATTTTTTTGTGCCATTCCAGGGTATCGGCAGGATCGTCGGTGGTGCAGATCACCTTGACATTGGACTGTCTGATGAGATTGCGCACGCTCATGGAATCTTCATGAAGCTTTTCATTGCATAAATTCCATACCTCTTCCGCGGTATTGCCGTTTAAATGGCCCGTATACCCGAAATATCTCTGAAGCTCTAAATGGCTCCAATGATAGAGCGGATTGCCGATGAGCTTTGGCAGGATCTCAGCCCACTTCTGGAATTTCTCACGGTCAGAGGCATCACCGGTAATGTATCTTTCATCCACGCCGCAGGAACGCATCTGGCGCCATTTGTAATGGTCGCCGCCTAACCATACCTGGGTAATGGTATCAAACTTTCGGTCTTCGTAAATTTCCTGGGGATTGATATGGCAGTGATAGTCTACAATCGGCATAGGTTCTGCATAGGTGTGATAAAGAGTTTTGGCTGAATCCGTAGACAGTAAAAAGTCTTTGTCCATAAACTGTTTCATGTTAGAGAGTCCTCCTTGAATATGTGAAATTAGAAATTAGTAGTACCTCGTTTTATCAGTTCCGGAGTGATGGTGGTTTTTGTTGGTACGTTACCCACCTCCAGCACCTTCATCAGGGTGTTGACAGTGGTGGTGCAGAGAGCTTCCACTTTGTTGTCAACAGAAGTAATTTCCGGGGTTGTGCACTTAGACAGGATGGAGTTGTTATATCCGATGATGCTCAAGTTCTCAGGGATCTTAAGTCCTGCCCTGTCTGCATATTTTACGGCTCCAACAGCCAGAATATCCTCAGAAGCCAGCACCGCATCAAAATGAACGCCGGAACGGGAGAGAGTGTCCAGCCGTTCCATGGACGCATCTAAATCCTTTTGACAGAGTACCATAAGCTCGTCCCGGATCATAAAGCCGGCGTCTCTTACGGCATCCCGATAGCCGGAAAGCTTGCGCAAATTGCTGAAGGAACTTCCGGAATAGAGGTAAAGCACCGAAGAACGGCCGGAGCGGTAAAGGCGTAAGGTGGCATCATAGACCGCGGCGTGATCGTCACAAACCGTGCTGTAGATCTGTTCCCCTTCCAGACTGCCGTTGACCAGCATAATGGGAAGATCCTTTGCAGCCTCTAAAAGATAGGCATTGTCCTTTGGCTTTGCTTCTATATAATGGGAACCGGTGAGGATGATGGCATCCACCCGTTTGGAGCGCAAAAGTTCCAGATACTTCTTTTTGGTTTCCGGAAGATAGCCGGTGCAGCAGAGAATGGAATCATAGCCATTGCCTCTCAGCTCCTTTTCCAGATAGTAAATAGCTTCCGCCAGCCATGGATCAGAAGAATCGGCACACATGATCCCAATGGTCTTCATGGTATTTAATCCCAGGCTTCTGGCAAATACATTGGGAGTATAGCCAAGCTCGTCCATGACGTCCAGGACCCGCTTTCTGGTTTTTTCACTGACATTGGGATTTCCGTTGATGACGCGGGAAACGGTGGCAATCGATACGTGAGCATGTTGGGAAACATCATAGATATTCAAAAGCATCACCTCCGTAATTGTAAGTATTTACATACCCAGCTTATTATACATAATTATGATAGATATTACAATCCCTGATTTTTAGTTTTCAAGAAATATCCGAAGAAATCCCGGGCATTTTGTAAATGCTTACAAATGTTTCGCATATGCGAAAATCATCTTGCTTTTTTTCAGTTTCCGGGAGTATACTAGGACATAGAAATGGAGGCAAAACCATGAAATTGAACAGAACGACACAAAGAACCGTGGAGATCTTAAAGCTGATCTCCAGAACGCCGGAAGGGGCTACCTTAGATGATCTCTGTGAAAAGCTGGATCTGCCCAAGACCAGCGCCTATGATATTGTAACAACCCTTGCCGAAATGGGCATGGTAAATGTGACAAGAGGACAGAAGCAAAAATTCACCATAGGCCTGATGGCCTACCGTATTGGCGTTAATTATACCAACAATCTGGATTTTATCGGAATCATTGAACCGGTGTTAAAGGCATTTTCAAAAGAAGTGGGAAAAACAGTCTTTTTTGGAATTCCTTCGGATCATCATGTGGTATACATATGTAAGTTCGAACCGGAGAACCCTATCATTACAACTGCAACTGTTGGTTCGAAAAATCCCATGTACTGCACTTCCCTTGGAAAGGTGATCCTGGCATACAGCGATGAGGAATCCAGGGAGCAGATGATCAACCGGCTGAAATTCACCCAGTTTACGGAACAGACTATCAAAAACAAAGGACAACTTCTGGAAGAGCTTAAAAAGGTCAGGGAGAGAGGTTATGCTTTTGATGCAAGAGAGATGGAGGAGCATATGCAGTGTGTGGGAGCGCCGGTTTTTGACCGGGATGGCAATGTGCTGGGAGCCATCAGCATTTCCAGCCTCTATAAGCCCTCGGAAGATTATGAGGCTCTGGGAAATCTGGTTTCAAGGAAGGGCATGGAGGTTTCCCGTTTGTTAGGATTTCTTGGGAAAATATAAGGAATACCTGTTGACAAAATGCCTGGAAACGATTAATATTTCAAGTATAGGAATCGTAAATATGAAACTAGTTCGTATATACGAAAATAAAGAAGGAGAGAAGAAGGATGATGAAAAAGGAACAGGTTTTATTAAAGATGAAAAAAGACTGTCTGGTAGCTGTTGTTCGTGCAAAGGATTTTGAACAGGGCGAAAAGGTAGTTGACGCCATCATTGCAGGCGGCATCAATTTCATTGAGATCACAATGACCATGGATGAAGGAAACCCAATTGAATTCATCGCAAAAATGTCTGAAAAATATAGCAAAAATCCAGATGTCGTTATTGGAGCAGGTACTGTTCTGGATCCGGAAACAGCAAGGGCGGCTATTCTTGCAGGAGCTAATTATGTGGTAAGCCCAGGCTTAAACGTTGAGACCATCAAGCTTTGCAACCGTTACAGAGTGCCAATGCTTCCAGGGGTTATGACTCCTACCGAGGCAATTACCGCACTGGAGTGCGGCTGTGACGTGATCAAGATTTTCCCGGGCAACATCATGGGACCGGAAGCGATCAGCTCCTTTAAGGGACCCCTTCCTCAGGGTGAATTCATGCCTTCCGGCGGCGTTGACGTTGACAACGTGGATAAGTGGATCAAGGCAGGAGCTTATGCCGTTGGAACGGGAAGCAGCTTAACAAAGGGCGCTAAGACCGGTGATTTTGCTGCAGTTACAGCAAAGGCTAAGGAATTCGTTGAGGCAGTAGCCGCAGCAAGGTAAATGGCGGCAGAGAAGGCCCCTTTGGGCACGCAAATTAAGAAAAAGCTGATAATTAAAAATAATAATAGAATTTTAGGGAGAGAATAAAAAATGGCAAAACTTGTGACCATGGGCGAGATCATGTTAAGATTATCTACCCCAAATAATGAAAAATTTATCCAGGCAGATGAGTTTGATGTAAACTATGGCGGCGGAGAGGCTAACGTAGCTGTTTCCCTGGCAAACTATGGACATGATGTTCAGTTCGTAACAGCAGTTCCGAAAAACCCCATCGGCGAGTGCGCAGTAGCTGCTTTAAGAAAATACAACGTAGGAACAAAGCACATCTCAAGAAGCGGAGAAAGACTTGGTATCTACTACTTAGAGACAGGTTCAGCCATGAGAGCGTCTGCAGTGGTATATGACAGAGCCCATTCCTCCATCGCAACGGCAACTGCGGCAAATTTTAATTTTGACGAGATCTTTCAGGATGCGGATTGGTTCCATTTTACAGGAATCACACCGGCAGTAAGCGATGAAGCGGCAGAACTGACTGAGGCAGCTTTAAAGGCAGCAAAGGCTCACGGCGTAACCGTTTCCGTGGACTTGAACTTCCGTAAGAAATTATGGTCATCTGAGAAGGCTCAGAAGGTTATGACAAATCTGATGCAGTACGTTGATGTGTGCATCGGAAACGAAGAGGATGCAGAAAAGGTTCTTGGCTTTAAGCCGGGCAATACGGATGTAACTTCCGGTGAACTGGAATTACAGGGCTATGTAGACATCTTCAATCAGATGATTGATAAGTTCAACTTCAAATACGTGATCAGCTCCTTACGTGAAAGCCACTCTGCTTCTGACAATGGCTGGTCTGCATGTGTTATGGATGGTGCTACCCGTGAGTTCTACCATTCCAAAAAATACCGCGTTACCCCTATTGTTGACCGTGTAGGCGGCGGCGATTCCTTTGCAGCAGGCATGATCTGCGGCCTGGTTGACGGCAAGGACTTTAAGGGTGCCTTAGAGTTTGCTGTGGCTGCATCCGCATTAAAGCACACCATTCCCGGAGACTTTAACCTGGTAACCAGAGAAGACGTGGAAACTTTAGCCGGAGGCGACGGTTCAGGACGTGTTCAGAGATAATTCATAAAAAGAAGTTTACGCCAAAGATATGGGGAGTCATTGATAATGGCTCCCCTTTTTAAAACGATGGAGGAAAGTTCAAGATGAGTGACAGACCTTTTGATTTACTGAGCCTGGGAGAACTGCTGTTACGCCTGTCTCCTGCAGGCGTGGAACGGCTTGTCCGGGGAGATTCCTTTCAAAAGCAGGTGGGCGGTGCGGAGTTAAACGTTGCCGTAGGCGCAGCTCTTTTAGGACTTCATACCGGCGTGGTTACCCAGCTGCCGTTTAATGATATAGGAAATTTTGTGAAGAATAAAGTCCGTTCCTATGGAATCAGTGACGACTATTTTGTTTATGACAGCAGCTCTAATGCAAGGTTGGGGCTTTATTATTATGAATACGGAGCATATCCGAGAAAACCAAAAGTCATTTACGACAGAAAGAACAGTTCCTTTGTCCAGATCAGCACCTCTTCCTTTCCGGAAGAGATGTATCAGGCAGCGACCTGTTTCCACACCACAGGCATTACCCTGGCCCTGTGTGAGAACACCAGGAAAACCGCTGTTGATATGATCAAAAGGTTCAAGCAGACAGGAACCATCATTTCCTTTGATGTGAATTTCCGGGGCAATCTCTGGACAGGAGAGGAAGCCAGAGAGTGTATTGAACAGATTCTTCCCTATGTGGATATTTTCTTCTGCTCCGAAGAAACGGCCAGGCTGACCTTTAAGAAGACGGGGACCGTTAAGGAGATGATGAAGAGCTTTACAGAAGAATATCCCATTTCTGTTGTGGCTTCCACCCAGAGAATCGTTCACAGCCCCAAGAGCCACACCTTTGGCTCCGTGATTTATGATGCTTCCACAAAGCAATATTACGAGGAAGAGCCATACCATAACATTGATGTTGTGGACCGGATCGGAAGCGGAGACGCTTATATTGCAGGAGCTCTTTATGGACTTTTAAGCAGCGGAGGCGACTGCATGGAAGCAGTCCGGTACGGCAATGCGACCGCCGCTTTAAAGAATACCATACCAGGAGATCTTCCCACCTCTGATTTAAGCGAGGTCAATACTGTTATCAGAGACCATAATGACAAAGGGCCTCAGAGTGAAATGAGCAGATAGCTTTATTCAAGCATGACAACAGACTGCCGTTCCACCATTTCAACATCCATTACCACATGGGATGAGGTGGAAATGGTACCTGTGCGGATTTTTTCCAGAAGAAGGTCAATGGCAATGGCAGCCTTTTCCTCCACATGCTGGGATATGGAAGTTAATTTAGGTGTTGTATAAGTGCAGAGCTTTAAATTGTCAAAGCCTGCAACGGATAAATCCATGGGAATGCGGTAGCCGCCCAGACGGGCGCCTTCCATAATACCGATGGCGCAGATATCGGCAGTGGTAACCACTGCCGATATTTTTGTTTTCAGAGAAGCAATTTCTTTTCCTGCTCCTATTCCTCCCTCGTAGGTGGGAGAATACGGAAATACATATTCAGGGCAAAAAGGAATTCCGCTTTCTTCCAGTGCCTGCAAATACCCCTTAAACCGTGCCATAAGAAGAGGATTATCTTCGTAGTCTGCTACAAAGGCAATATGGGTATGACCGTGATTTATCATATATTTGGTGGACAGGTATAACCCCTTTTGGTCGTTGGAGGTGACGTTGATTAAGCCGGGATTTTTTTGAGGGCTGTCAAATATTGCCACAGGACAGCGCAGTTCATCTAAAAAATGGCTTAAAAAATCCTCATATCCCGGAAAGAGGAAAATAATGCCGTCAACATTCCAATTGCGAAACAAAACCATAATATCATCTGCATTTTTTATTGAGCGGATCATAGCAAAATATCCGTTTTCTCTCAGCCTGCTCTCTATTATTCCAATCATTGTACTGATCAAAGGATTTTCCAAATAATTTTCCAATTTGTCACTATCATTAACGGAGATAATAATTCCGATGATATGAGAGGACCGGGCAGTCAGACTCCGGGCGCTTAAGTTTGGGATGTAGTTATATTCCTGGATCAAGGCATTTACTTTTTCTATGGTTTTGGCTGAAACACGTTTATGCTTGCCATTAATCACATTTGAAACCGTCATCATGCTGACGCCGGCCTTTTCTGCAATATCTTTTAGAGTCATGGGACCCCCTCCATTTTTGCTTTATAGTTTAGTATAGCGCTATAATTATTATACAGGAAAAAGGTATATAAATCCATAGTGAGTTTACAAATAAATTATGGATAATATATAAAAATGTCATAGAAAATATAGATAAAACGACAAAAATATAATATAAATATTGACAAAATAAAGAAAACATAGTAGATATATAGTATATTTAGCGTTAAACCAATATACCCAAAAAGATTAAGGAGGATTGTTGATGAAGAAAAATGTAATTGCAGTTTGTCTGGCCGGCGTAATGGCAGTGAGTCTGGCGGGAATTACAGGATGCAGCAGTGAGGTTAAGAATGGAAAAGAACCACAGGCAGAAGTTCCCAAGGAGCCCTTTGGAGGTGCGGTTAAGTACGATCCGGCTGTGCAGGTGAACGGAGGAAAAGACATTACAGTGGAGCTGTGGGAGTGGGGAAGTGATGACCTCTTCCAGAAGATCATTGACGGGTACACAGCCATTCATCCCAATGTAACCATTAAATTGGTGAACAATCCATGGAATGATTATTGGACCAAACTCCCCCTGGCCCTTGGAGGTGAAAGCGGACCCGCAATTTTTAATGTACATAACAGCTACCATGAAAATCTGATTAACTATATGGCTCCATATGATATCCCTGTGGAGGATCTCCAGGCTGACTTTACCGGAGTTGATGCGCATATGATTGACGGAGCGGTGTATTACATTGATTATGGCATGATGACCGGTTCCGTTTATTACAATAAGGCAATGTGGAAAGAGGCAGGACTGACGGAGGCGGATATTCCAAAGACCTGGGATGAGATGAGGAAAGCAGCAGGAAAGCTGACGGTTAAGGAAGGGGACAAGATCGTCAGGGCAGGCTTAAATTTTAATGGGGACTTCCACCAGAATTATTTATTAGGTCTGAATTACCAGCTGGGAGCAAATCTCTTCCAGGAAGACGGCAGGACTCCTAATGTAAGCTCCAAAGAGATGAAACAGGTTATGCAGATGTTAGTGGATATGTATGAAGTGGATGGTGCAGGCTCCAAAGACTTTGGGGAAAAGGGGGCAGACAGTTTTGGACAGGAACAGTCAGCCATGGTCATCCAATGGGGGCATTTTTACAACACCTTAAAAACCAATTACCCTGATGTAGATTTTGGAGTATTTGAAATTCCCGCCTTTGACAACAATCCCTATGCCTATAACCGCTATAATGGAGAATCCACCTTTGGGGTGAATAAGAACGCCCCGGCAGACCAGCAGGCAGTTGCTCAGGACATTGTGAAGTATTTTCTTGCAAATGATGAGGTGCAGATTGAATTTAACCTTGCCATGAGTACCTTCCCGGCAAAGATTTCCCTTGCAGATAATGAGAAAATACTTGCCAATCCATCCTTAAGCGTATTGGCAGAACATATTGACCGTTATATCTGGCCGGGTCCAATGCCTTCCACCATGGAAACATCTCTCCAAAAGGCAGGTCAGGATATTTTCTTTAATGGAATTGATATTGAAACGGCACTGGAGGCTGCTCAGAATAATATCATCCGCGACATGAAGAACAGCACATTTGTGTCCGTAGAAAATATGTATAAGTACGCAAAATAGCCAAAGAAAATAAATCATGGGGAATGGAGGAAGGCTTATGTTTAAAAAGTCATATCCGCTGCAGAGCAGAAGCGAGCTGATTCTGCGCAATCTTGTGGTAACAGGAATGGTGGTCTTTTTTACTGTATTTTTGATAGTTCCCATTGGGATGGCTTTTGCAGGCAGTTTTCATGAATGGAATCCCCTGAATGGAACCTATGTATTTCTGGGAATTGATAATTATAAAGAGATATTTACCAGTGCCCTTTTTGGAAAGTCCTTATGGAATACCCTGCTTTTTTCTGCCGTGGTTATTGTTTTTCGAGTGGGTCTTGGGCTTTTCATTGCATATGGAATTTATTCGCCTCTTGTAAAGTACAAGGATTTTTTCCGGGCTGTCTATTATATGCCCGTGGTTACTCCCATGGTGGCGGTTGCATTTGTGTGGAAGTTCATGTACAATCCCCAGATCGGTGCGGTTAACAGAATCCTCGGTCAGGATATCAACTGGCTGATGAACCCCAAACTGGCACTTATGGCAGTGGTTATCATGACAATATGGAAAGACTTTGGTTATGCAGTGGTTATGTTTATGGCAGGCCTTTATTCCCTTCCCAGTGATGCATTGGAGGCATCAAAGGTGGACGGAGCCAGCTCCTCACAGACCTTACGTTATATTATCCTGCCATTGTTAAAGCCAATGACATTGTTTGTGGTTATTACTTCCATTATTGCTTATGTCCAGGCTTATGTGCAGATTCTGATCATGACGGAAGGAGGTCCGGGTACGGCGACTTATCTGGCCTCTTATATCATATATGACGAGGCGTTTGTAAAGTACAATTTCGGATATGCGTCAGCATTATCATTTGTTTTGTTTGTGATTACCGCATCATTTACATGGCTGTCTTTCCGGGTATCCGGTTCAGAGGAATAGGAGGAGCTGTTATGAGAAGAAAAATAAGCAGGATTGTATTAAACGGAATGCTTCTTTTAATGGGGCTTGTAACGCTTTATCCGTTTATCTGGATGTTGGCCTCATCCTTTAAAAAGAACAAGGAAATCATGGCCTTTGAACAGCATTTGCTTCCCAGAGTATTTGTGGCGGACAACTATATTAATATGAATGCACATTTTAATTTCCTGCGTTTTTTTGCAAACAGCATTCTGATTGCAGTGGTGATCACAGTGTTTGTTCTTTATACCAGCACAATATGTGGATTTGTATTGAGCAAATACCGGTTTAAGGGAAGAGATATTTTATTTGGATTTGTACTTTGTACAATGATGATTCCCTGGTGTGTGACCATTATCCCCAAATATTCCCTGATTCGGGTATTTGGCTGGATGGACAGTTATAAGGCCCTTATCATACCGGGCATGTTTAGCGGTTTTGGAATCTTTATGATGAAACAGCATATTGCCTCTTTGCCCGATGAGCTTATAGAAGCGGGCCGTATTGACGGAGCAGATGAATTTTTTATCTTCCACCGCATTATTTTCCCCATGGCAAGAAACGGAATTTCCAGTATTGCAATTTTCCAGTTCCTCTGGACGTGGGAAGACTTTCTCTGGCCTTATCTGGTAATCAATTCAAAGGAAAAACAGCTGCTGGCAGTAGGGCTTAAAATGTTCAACGGGCAGTATTCCACGGATTATGGCGCATTGTTTGCAGCCACCACCATTTCCATTGTGCCGGTACTGCTGATTTATTTATTTTTCCAAAAACGGTTTATTGCCGGTATTACGGCATCGGCAGTTAAAGGTTAAGGGGAAAGAGTATTAAAAGGATTGAACTGAATAACAGGAGAACAATTATATGCAGAATATCTATAAATTAATTTCCTATCCCAAGGCATTGGATGAAAATATTATCCAGGGGAATAAATACAGGATTACCATGCTGACCGAAAGGCTGGTGCGCTTAGAATACAGTGAGGATGGCTGTTTTGAAGATCAACCCACACAGATGGCAATGAACAGGAACTTTCCAGGGAGTGCCTGGCGCCTGGTTTCCGGGAAAGATGGAATTGAGATCCATACCTCCAGGCTGCACTTAATATACAATGAAAAAGAGTTTTCCAGGCATGGTCTGAGCATCCGGTTGAAAGGAAATCTAAGTGCATATCACAGCATCTGGCATTACTCAGAGGAGATCAGGGATCTGGGCGGAACAGCGAGAACCTTAGATTGTATTGACGGAACAGTGCCTCTGGACCATGGCGTAGTCTCCCGGTTCGGTTATTCCGTCCTGGATGACAGCAAATCCCAGATATTAAAGGAAGATGGGTGGATAGAACCAAGGAAAAAGGGCGTTCAGGATTTATACTTCTTTGGATACGGGCATGACTATAAGGAAGCGCTGAGTGATTTCTATTATCTTTGCGGAAAGACGCCTATGCTGCCAAGGTATGCCCTTGGAAACTGGTGGAGCAGATATTATCAATATACGGAGATTTCCTATATGGAGCTTATGGAGCGGTTTGAAAAGGAAAATCTTCCTTTTACTGTGGCGGTTATTGATATGGACTGGCATCTGGTAGATATTGATCCCAAGTATGGAAGCGGCTGGACAGGTTACACATGGAATAAGGAGTTTTTTCCGGATCCAAAGGCTTTTCTGAAAAGACTCCATGACAAGGGCATGCATGTGAGCATGAATGTACATCCAGCAGCCGGAGTTCAGGGGCATGAAGAAATGTATGAGGATATGGCCAGGGCTTTGGGTGTAAATTATGAACAGGAAGATCCTGTTGTTTTTGATCCGGTGAGCCCGGAATTTATGGAAGCATATTTTAAGTATCTGCACCACCCAAGAGAGGAGGAAGGGGTGGATTTCTGGTGGATTGACTGGCAGCAGGGAGAAAACTCCAGGGTGGAGGGGCTGGACCCTCTTTGGATCCTGAATCACTATCATTTTCTGGACAATAAGAGGAATGGAAAACGTCCCATGATTTTATCCCGGTATGGGGGGCCTGGAAGCCATCGCTATCCCATTGGGTTTTCAGGAGATTCCATTACCACGTGGAATACCCTGGATTTTCAGCCGTATTTTACCTCAACAGCCTCCAATATAGGATATGGGTGGTGGAGCCATGATATCGGCGGCCATATGCAGGGATATAAAAATGACGAAATGGAAGCCCGTTGGTTCCAGTACGGAATCTATTCGCCGATTATGCGCCTTCACAGCTCTTCCAGTGAATTCAACGGAAAGGAGCCATGGAGGTTTAAGAAGGAAAGCGAAATCGTCATGGGTGAAGCACTTCGTCAGCGCCACCGGATGATTCCCTATCTCTATACCATGAATTACAGAAATTATAAGGACAATATGCCTTTGGCAATGCCAATGTACTATGAGCATCCGGAAGAAAACTATGCCTATGAGGTTCCAAACCAGTTTTATTTTGGAAGTGATTTAATTGTGGCGCCCATTACGGCTGCGCGTTTTCCCGGGCTGAATGTGGCTTGTGTAAAGGTATGGCTTCCAAAGGGAATCTGGTATGATTTACATACAGGACTGGCATATGAAGGCGGAAGGCTGATGGATATGTACCGCAGTCTGGACAGTATCCCTGTATTGGTGAAAGGGGGAGGGATCCTTCCGCTTACAGATGAAATCAGCGGCGCACAGGCATGCAGAAATCCGGATACCCTGCGCATTAAGGTTTATATGGGGGCAGATGGGGTATTTACTTTATATGAAGATGATAATGTGAGCTGTGATTATGAGACGGGCCTCTGTGTGCGGACCAGAATGGAGTACCGGGAAGGAATGGAGGAGGCAGTCTTTACGATCTGCCCGGCCCGGGGGGAGTTGTCCCTGATTCCCAAAACCCGCAGTTATACCATTGAGATTACCGGATGCAGGGAGTCAGCTTTGGGTTCAATCCGTGCGCGGTCAGACGGACAGGAAAAGGTGGTTTACGGAACCTACCACAGGAACAGCCAGGCGGTGATCGTGGAAATGAAGGGGATTGATGTGACAAAGGAACTGTCTTTGATTCTTCCAATAGACAAGAGAAGCAGAAAAAATGACGTGCTTTTAAGGTGTTTTGATTTTTTGAACCAGGCAGAAATAGAGTTTGCTTTAAAGGACCGGCTGTACCATCTGTTATGTGAGAAAAAAGATATTCCAATACTTGTGACAGAACTGAGTTCCATGAAGCTTGATTCATCTCTGTACGGAGCACTGCTGGAAATAATAACGGCAAGGTAAGGGGAAAGAAAATATGCGCCGGTTCATAGCTGACATTCAACTATGAACCGGCGCATTCTTTTAAAACATTGTTTTAATTCCCGCATTCAATGCTGATTTCATTGAACTTTTCTAAAATGTGTTCCACATCAACATTGGATTTTTCTTCCCCTGCCTTATCAATGATGGCATTTCCCTGATGCATCATGATCAGGCGGTTTCCATATTCCACCGCATAACGGAGATTATGAGTGACCATAATGGTAGTCAGATTCTTTTCCTTTACAATCTTATCCGTCAGCTCCATAATGACCTCAGCGGTTTTGGGATCAAGGGCAGCTGTGTGCTCATCAAGGATCAGGAATTCAATGGGAGTCATGGTTGACATGAGAAGGGCCATTGCCTGCCTTTGGCCGCCGGAAAGAACGCCCACCTTTACATGGAGCTTATCCTCCAGGCCAAGGCCAAGGAAACGAAGCTGTTCCCTGTAATAGGAAATCCGTTGCTTGTTGGTTCCGGGAAGAAGGTTAAAGGGCTTTCCCTTGGTATCAGCCATAGCCATATTTTCCAGGATGGTCATATTGGGGCATGTGCCCATGGACGGGTTCTGATAGACTCTTCCAATGCGGCGCTGACGCTTAAACTCCGGCATACCGGTGATATCAGTTCCGTTGATCCGGATGGAACCGCTGTCTAAGGGAATGCTTCCGCAGACAATGTTTAACAGGGAAGTCTTACCGGAGCCATTGCTCCCCACCACGGATACGAACTGCTGGTCTTTCACAGTGAGATTAAAATCCTGAAACAGGCACATCTCATTAACCGTACCCTGATTATAATATTTATTGATGTTTTGAAGTTCAAGCATGAGATTTCACCTTCTTTTCCCTGCCGTTGCTGAGCACCAGAATAGCCAGGAACAGCACTGACGTTATCAGCTTTAAGTCCGATGCTTCCATTCCCATATAAATGGCAAGAGATACGCAGGCTTTATAAATGATGGAGCCGATAATAACTGCGGTGGTGGACTTTACAAATCCCACCCGCTTAAACAGCTTTGTGCCGATGATAACATTGGCAAGGCCGATTACAATGGTACCGGTTCCCATACTGATTTCAAAAAAGCCTTTCTGCTGGCAGTATACGGAGCCGGCCAGGGCGGCAAGGCCGTTTGCAATGGCAAGGCCGATGACCTTTACCATGCCCTTGTCTTTGGCCAGGGAGGTGACAAGGGTTTCATTGTCACCAACGGCCCTTAACAAATAGCCGGAGCGGGTCTTTAAATACTGGTCAAGCAAAAGTTTAACGATCACTACGATGAAAGCCAGGATAAGCACCACGCTGATATCTGCAAGCTTTCCGGAAAACAGGCTGTTTACAAGGCTGTTTTCAAAAATGGAATCATTGTTAAAAAACGGAACATTGGATTTTCCGGCTACCCTTAAGTTCACAGAATAGAGGGCAGTCATGACAATGATACCTGACAGAAGATCACGTACCTTTAATTTTACATGGATGAAGCCGGTGATGCATCCGGCCAGGGCTCCCACGGCAAACGCGATAAAAAGCGTTGCCAACGGATTGATTCCTGCCAGGATCAGGGTAACGGTGATTGCGCCTCCCAAAGGGAAGGTTCCATCCACAGAAAGATCCGGAAAATCCAGAATCTTATAGGTGATGTAAACGCCCAGCGCCATAATGGCATAGACCAGGCCTTCTTCCAAAACGCCAAGTATGATTGACATGGTTTAACTTCCTCCAATATATTCCTTTGTTTTTACTGCTGCTTGATATCTGTGAAAATTTCAGCAGCGGAGCCGGTAAGCTCTGAAGGCAGGGTAATTCCCAGATTCTCTGCAACCTTTGAATTTCCGTAAAATGCTGCTTCTTTGATCACTTCAAAATTTATTTCACTTGCCTTTGCTTCGCCTTTTAATACCTTTGCAGCCATTTTACCGGTCTGCTTGCCTAAGTCCACGTAATCAAGGCCTATGGAAGCCAGGCAGCCGATTTTTACCTGTTCCACTTCACTTCCGAATACCGGTATGTTTTTCTTTCCTGCCTTATCCAGGATCAGCGGAAGAGAGCTTACTACGGTATTGTCCGTTAAATTGTTTAAACAGTCAACCTTTTCTAAAATGCTGTCAGTTGCCAGGGGAATGTCGGCAGTTGCGGAAACAGGGCCTTCCACGATTTCAAAGCCATAGGAAGCTGCAGCAGCCTTGTATTCCTTGATCGCTGTTTCTGAGTTCACTTCACTGGTGCTGTAAAGGATGCCGATGGTCTTGGCATCGGGAAGAATCTTACGGATCATTTCCAGCTGTTTTTCCACCGGAAGCTTATCACTGGTTCCGGTGATTTCTCCTACCGGAGTCCCGTCCTCATTTGCCAGGGCTGCGGCAACCGGATCCGTAACTGCCGTGAAAATAACAGGTACTCCCGCTTTCTTTGCTCCGCTGTAGGCAGACTGGGCCATTGGGGTTGCAATGGCGCAGATCAAGTCTGCTTTTTTGGAAAGGAAGTTGTTTATGATCTGGCTTGCAGTGCCTCCGTCAGCCTGTGCATTTTCATACATAACAGTTAAGTTTTTTCCTTCTTCAATTCCTTCTTCCGCAAGGCCCTGTAAAAAGCCTTCCCTGCAGTTGTCAAGGGAACCGTGCTCTGCAAACTGTCCGACGCCAATGGTATAGGATATGCCGTCTTTGGAAGTTTCACTCCCGGTTTGGTCCGCAGAACTTCCTGTCTCTGTACTGGAAGAAGACTGGGAGGCGGAAGTGTTATCAGCAGGTTTTTCAGGGGCTGAAGAACAGCCGGAGAGTGCAGCAGCTGCCAGGGCTGCCAGTAACAGGGTCTTAATTGATTTTTTCATAATATTTCCTCCTTAAAATGGTTCCGTTGACAAGGCGAGGGAGTGAGCGGACATTTTTATAAATAAAAAAAGTCCCAAGTACGCTAAAAAACGTACTTGAGACGAATCATACAATCCGCGGTGCCACTCAAATTGACTTTATAAAAGTCCACTTTTCATATACTAACATATATGCCACGAAAAATAACGGTTGTGGTTTCCGTCAGCCCCTACTTGGAACAATGGTTCAGGGCCGCCCTCAAAAGTCCATTCAGCCATCAGCTATATACCGCACTCCCACCAACGGCGGCTCTCTGAAATATTGCATGGAAAGCTTACTCTTCTTTTTCAACGGTTTATTATTATTTCATTTAAACAGTATATTAATACGTCCGTGGGGATTTGTCAACTGTTAATTTTAAAAAGTCGGGAAATCGCCTGTCTGCTTCAGAAAGCCGGCAGAGTGTTTCCGACTGCATTGGCTCTGTCGTTTTTTCGCTTTTCCTGAGGTGCAATGGGAGCAGCACAGCAGCCTAAGTATAATTTATACAGCAAAGCGGGGAGATGACAATGAAGAAAAAAGGTAACATTTTTATTGCAATTGGGATATTTTTAATATTTGCAATTATGATATTTCTTAATTTCAATGAAAGGAAGAAAATATATCGCCTTTGTCCGGGATCTTTAGATTATGAAAAGGTTTTAATGGAGATGAACGGTAAAAAGAGAGAAAATAGCAAGGATTTATTTGCTAAAAAATAATGTGCTTATGAAAGTAAATTGTGATAAACTATAAACAATACTATTTATTATAGGAGGTTTGTCCATGAAACGGTTATTGATCGTAGTAGATATGCAGAAGGATTTTATTGATGGATCCCTGGGAACCACGGAGGCAGTGTCCATTGTTTCCAAGGTAAAAAGAAAAATAGAGGAATATCAGGAAGCAGGAGATGAGGTGATCTTCACCCTGGATACCCACGAGGAGAATTATCTGGATTCTCAGGAGGGAAAAAATCTTCCGGTGGTTCACTGCATCAGGGGAACTGCCGGCTGGGAACTTGATGAAACCTTAAAGGAGTTCCAGGGAAAACGGTTTGAAAAAAACACCTTTGGAAGTGCATCTCTTGGAGAGTATGTGAAAGAGAAAGAGTATGAATCCATTGAACTGGTCGGCCTGTGTACGGATATCTGCGTGATTTCCAATGCCCTGCTGGTCAAGGCCTTTCTTCCTGAAACTCCGGTGCTGGTGGATTCCTCATGCTGTGCAGGTGTGACTTTAAAGAGCCATGAGAATGCGTTAGAGGCCATGAAGATGTGCCAGATCCAAGTGTTGTAAATACCTTTTTCCATATTTGTTCTTCTTTTCCCATTAGTTCAATCCATGCCACATGTGAAGATGATCGGGCTTCTATTACAATAGAATAAATGATCTGGTAACTTGTATCTTTATACAATAATTGAAAAAAGAACTATAGAAAATGTAGTCTGTCTACGGTCTAAAGCAGGTTCCGAAGAACCTGCTTTTTGCGGTTATTTATTTATACAGACAGTAAAACATACGAAATACACCTTTGTCTAAAAAAGCAATGGGGATCTTTCTGCTTTCCAAGAAAAACAGCAGCCGGTGATCTGGGAAAAGCAGTGGAACGCTGGCAGAAAATTATTTCATCAACCTCTCCAGGTCCTGATAAAATCCCGGATAAGAGATATTCACACACTCTGCACCCAGGATCTGGGTTTCCCCTTTTGCGCACAGTCCGGCAACAGCAAAGGTCATGGCGATCCGGTGATCCAGCTTGCTGTCTATGACAGCACCGTGGAGGGGCTTTCCGCCTTTGATGATCATGCCATCCTCAGTTTCCGAAACATCGGCTCCCATGGCAGATAAATTCTTTGCCATGATCTCTATGCGGTTGGATTCCTTTACCTTTAATTCCGCCGCATCTTTGATAATGGTTTCCCCTTCTGCAAAGCAGGCCATGGCAGCGATCATGGGAAGTTCATCGATCAGAGTGGGAATGATGGCTCCGCCAATGGTGACGCCGTGGAGAGAACCGGATTTTACCAGAATATCCGCGGTAGGTTCCCCTGAATCCGCATTTACCTCCAAAAGAGTAATATCAGCCCCCATATCCCGGCACACATGGATGATTCCGTCCCGGGTGGGGTTAATACCCACATGTTTTATCAGTATTTCCGAGCCTGGAACCATCAGGCCTGCTGCAATAAAGTAAGCTGCGGAGGAAATATCCCCCGGAACAACGATTTTATTGCCGTAGAGTTCTTTTGCAGGAGTGATGCAGGCGGTGATTCCTTCAGTATTCACGTTTGCCCCAAAGTATTTCAGCATGATTTCAGAGTGGTTTCTGGATACATAAGGTTCCGTCACCTTTGTTTCTCCGTCTGCATACAATCCGGCTAAAAGGATGCAGGATTTTATCTGGGCAGAGGCCACAGGGCTGGTATAGTGGATGCCGTGAAGGTTTTTGCCGGTTATGGAAAGAGGGGCGCAGCCATTTCCATTTACGCTTTTTATATCGGCCCCCATCATGGACAATGGCTCCATAATGCGCTTCATGGGACGTTTTTGGATGGATTCGTCTCCGGTTATGGTTACGTTAAAATCCTGGGCAGCCAGAAGGCCGGAGATCAGGCGGGTGGTGGTTCCGCTGTTTCCGCAGTCCAAAATGTTTTCCGGCCTTTTCAGACCATGGAGTCCGTTTCCATGAACAATGACACTGTCATGGTTGTTTTCAATCTGAATTCCCATTTTCCGGAAACAGTCAATGGTGGAAAGACAATCAGCCCCTTGGAGAAAGTGGCTGATTTCTGTGGTTCCCTTTGCAATGGAACCAAACATCACACTGCGGTGAGAGATGGATTTGTCACCTGGTATGGTTATTTCACCCTTTAAAGGGGAGGCTTTCGTGAATTTCATAAGGACCCTCTCTTTTAATTTGAAATTAAATCGTAGTGGTACCGTTCCAGCTGTTTCCATGCGCTGTCCATGGTCTCCTTGTCATAGAAAGCAATCCTTAAGGTTCCCTCTCCATGCTCCCGGTTATGGTTAATGCCGATATTCTTAATGCTGATGCCTTTTGCAGCCAGAATGACGGATAAGGTGGAGATAGCTCCTACCTCGTCAGCCATGTCCACGGTAAAGGAATAATCAGGGGCAATGGATCCCGGAACCTTTTGGGAAAAGGAGTTGCGGTAATCCCTGGAGGTTTCAAAAAGCTGGTAAATGTACTGGCTGTCACTTTCCTTAAGCTCCCTTAGGATCTGGCTTAAGGAGGAGATATAGCGTTCCAGAATCACGGAAAGATTTCTGCTGTTTGTCATACAGATCTGCTCCCACATTTCAGGTGAGGAGGAAGCAATTCTTGTAATATCCTTAAAACCTCCGGCAGCAAGGCGTTTCATAACCCCTTCCTCATTGTCGGAAGCCTTCACCAGGTTCACCAGACTGGAGGCTATGATATGGGGCAGATGGCTGATTGCAGCAGTAATAAAGTCGTGTTCATGGTAATCAAGGACAAGAGGAATGGAGCCGATCATATTTGCGATTCTTACCAGCCGGTTTACCTGCTCCTCTGTGGAGGCAGCGGTGGGGGTGATGATGTAATAGGCATTTTCAAGCAAATGGTCGGTGGAATTCTCGTATCCGGTCTTTTCCGAACCGGCCATTGGGTGACCACCCACAAACTGACTTTCCATTCCAAGGCGCTTTACCTCTTCGTGGATATCCGCCTTGGTGCTGCCTACATCGGTGATAATGGCTCCTGGTTTTAAAAAGGGCTTGATTTCTGCCAAGTACCTTGCATTGTGCTCCACAGGAGTACAGAGAAAGATGAGATCGCATTCCCTTAATTCTTCCCCGATTCCCTCCAGGATCACATCTACGATTCCCTCTTCTTTTGCCTGCAACAGCCTGGAACGGGTGCGCATGTAGGCCATGATTTTTGTACTGGGTTCTTCGCGCTTGATCCCTCTGGCAATGGAGCCGCCGATGAGACCAAGCCCGATAAAGGCAATGGAGGCATCACTCATAAAGGTGCCCTCCCCGCAAGCTTGGCGTAAGGCTGTAATTCTTCCGTCAGCTTTTCAAACTGCTCAAAGGTCAGGGACTGAGGTCCGTCGGATAAGGCACAGGAGGGGCATGGATGAACTTCCACGATCAATCCGTCGGCGCCAACTGCTATGGCAGCCTTGGAAATTGGCTCAATATACGCCCGGACGCCTGTGGCATGGCTTGGATCAATGATAATGGGAAGGTGGCTCTTTGCACGGATGACCGGTACGGCGCTGATATCCAGGGTGTTTCTGGTAGCAGTTTCGTATGTACGGATGCCCCGTTCGCAAAGCACGATGTTTGGATTTCCTTCCGAAGCAACGTATTCCGCCGCATTCAGCCATTCATCGATGGTGGCGGAAAGTCCTCTCTTTAACAGGACAGGAATACCTGCTTTTCCGGCTTCTTTTAAAAGCTCAAAATTCTGCATATTCCGTGCGCCGATCTGGATCATGTCAACGTATTTTACGGCTGTTTCAAGAGACCGGAGGCTTGTGACCTCGCAGACGATATTAAGCCCTGTGGCTTCCCTGGCTTCCTTCATGTATATTAAGCCCTCTTCCTCTAAGCCCTGGAATGCGTAAGGAGAAGTTCTGGGCTTGTAAGCACCGCCGCGCAGGAACTGGGCTCCGGCTCGTTTTACTGCAAAAGCAGTTTTTAAGAGCATATCGTGATTTTCAATGGCACAGGGGCCGGCCATCATGGTGAGATGTCCCGGGCCGATTTTTGCGTTTCCAATGGTTATGACAGAATCTTCCGGATGGAATTTTTTATTCACCAGCTTGTAGGTTTCAGTCACTGCAACGATCTTGTCAACGCCTTCCAGCAGCTCGATGTTTGCGCCCTGGAGCTTTGACTTATCGCCTACAACTCCTACAATTGTCACTTCCGTCCCTTTTGATAAATGGGCCTGAAGTCCGTTTGATTCGATTAAATCTTTTATTTTACCAACAGCCTCCTCGGAAGCATTGGGTTTCATGATGATGATCATATGTTTCTTTCCCTTTCTTTTGCAAATATTTAATCCCCATTGTAATCCATTGCAGGGAACTTGTCAACGCTTTTACACGTTAAACTTTGACGCTTTAAAGCAGATTACTGCAAGGAAAGGGATTAAGACCATACTTTACCAGCAAAACAGTGGAATATTTAAAATCATTATGATAGAATAATTAGTATAACAGCAGAAGCAATAGTATTTCCGCGAGTAAGGGGCCAAAGGAATATGCCTGCATGTTCTTTTGGCCAATGCCGCGGCAGCTGAGAAAAACCTGCAAAGCGTGTTTTTCTCAGCTGCCGGCAGAATGAAACTCCGGCCGGGCAGCGAGTCGCTGCCGGGATTTTCATGGTATGGAAAAAGGCCGTAATCTGCTGCGAAGTACGTCCGCACATTGCATGTGCTTACGCCTGCGGCTTGTACATCTTCGCATCTTACGGCATCATGTTTGTATTGCTTCTGTTGTTTTTGCGAAAATTAAAAAAGAATTCAAAATAAAACTGGTATGGAGGGGCCGATGTATCAGACAGATTTATGGAAATACTGCACACCGGAATATTGCAGGGACATGCTGCTGTCTTTTCGGCTTCTGGGGAATGCCAGATGGCCGGACCAGAAGGTAATGGCATGTCTTTATGGGTTCAGCAACCATACGGAACGCCATTATCATGCCGTCCGTATTCCAAAGAGAGACGGAACATACCGGAAGCTTCTGGTGCCGGATTACATGCTCATGAAAATACAGAGGAATATCCTTCATCATATTCTGGATGGATGTGGGATCTCCGGCTGTGCCACCGCCTATCACAAAGGAGCAGGCGTGATGTTAAATGCCAGAGCTCATACGGGAAAAAATGTGGTGGTAAAGCTGGATATAAAAGACTTTTTTGGGAGTATTTCTTTTCCCATGGTTTTAAAAAGCGTTTTTCCTGTTCAGTATTTCCCGCCGGCAGTAGGGACCATGCTGACATCCTTGTGCTGCTGCAACGATTTTCTGCCTCAGGGAGCTCCCACTTCACCTGCAATCTCCAATCTGGTTATGAAGCATTTTGATGAATCCATAAACAAATGGTGCAGGGACAAAGGGATCTCCTATACCAGATACTGCGATGATATGACGTTTTCCGGTAATTTTAACCCGGGCCTGGTTATTAAGAAGGTTTCCGGTTTTTTAAATGCCATGGGGTTTGAACTGAATGAAACAAAGACCAGAATTCTGTACCGCAACGGAAGGCAGGCGGTCACGGGAATTGTGGTCAACGAAAAACCCCAGGTTTCCCGGGATTACAGAAGGAAACTGCGTCAGGAGATTTTTTACTGCCTGAAATACGGGGCAAAGTCCCATCTGGAGAGGCAGGGAAGTGAGGCGGGAATCTCTGAGGAGCAGTATTTTCTTTCCCTTTTGGGAAAAATACGCTATGTTCTTTTGGTGAATCCTGAGGATCAGTGGTTTCGGGAAGCGGAAGAAAGGGTTTTGGCTGTACTTGGGAGGAAGGCAGGATAATGGATGCAAATTTGTTCCCTGACGATTTGTATATTGTATACCATTTTATAGAAAACCTGTCTGCCGCTTATTTTTTTACAGATCTTTGTTTACAGGCCCGCATCTCCGACGGTGCGATTCCTGTGATCTTTTTAAATACCTTGCTAAAATAGTAAACATCATTGAAGCCAAGGGATTCGGATATTTTTCGTAAAGATAAATCCGGAAACTGAATCATCAGGGCTTTGGCCTTTTCTATTTTTAATCGTGTAAAAAATTCAATTGGGGTGGTACCCTTATATTTTTTAAAGACTCTGCACAAATATACCTTTGAAAGCCCCATTTCTTCTTCCAGGATTTGGAGCGTCACATTGGAAGACAGGTTATTTTTAAAATAAGCAAGAATTGTTTCCACAAGGTCTTCGCCTGTTTTTGTTTCGGATTCATGATTCATAAACATCTCAATCAGAAAGCAGCAAAAATTATCGGCGAACTCTAAGTTGTCTGCTGAAAAAGAAATAATATTTTCAAGAAAATAGAGACTGTTAAAGTCAAATTCCTTTTTTAGTAAAAACTTTTGTTTGAGAGCATTAAGCAAAAATACAAGATCATTTCTTTCGTCAATATAGAGCCGCTTCTTCTGGGACCAGGACTGGAACAACCGCCGGACATTGGAACGAAGGAGGTCCGGTTGTTTTTGCTGGAGGAGCAGCGCATATAAGTCTACCATATCGCTTAAAGTTTCAGCGGGAGCATTCTTCCGCGGCAGGCTTGAGAATACGCCGGTATGACCAAGAACCAGGTTTGCAATGGCGCCGTTGTAGCAGTGCCGCACAGATGCGGCCATAGCTTGTTTTTTTGTTACAGTATGAAAAACAGTAATGTATTCTTGAGACACTTCCTGAAGATTTTTTACAAATTGCTGTAAGGTTGCCTCCAGCATCTGGGCCTCCATATCCGAATAATTCAATATGATAACCTTTTCGTTAGAAAAAAACCCGTCAAAGCAGTGGATGAACTGCTTTGAGTTGCGCCGGGGAAAAAGCCGCTCCATTTCATTGTTCGGAATATACCGAACGTTGGGATGAATCATGTTTTCAACAGTGCTCAGAGGATTGGAAATTATAATATAAATCAAAAAGAATATATCCTGTCCCATGGAGGCTTCAAAGGACAGGGAATCATCCCCGACGAAAAATGAAATAATATTTTTTCGCTGCCGTTTTACACGTTTCTTGCAGCTGGCAAGGCATCTCCTTAATTCCTCCAGATCAACCGGCTTTAATAAATAATCTGCGATTCCCAGACGGACCGCCTGCTGTGCGTAATCAAATTCCTGATAACCGCTGATGATGACAGGAAGGGCGGTACAGCCTGCTTTCCTCAATTTATCAATGAGAGCAAGGCCATCCATATCCGGCATGCGGATGTCTGTTATTACAATATCGGGAGAGGCGTCTGGAAGCTGTTCCAGCGCAGAAATTCCATTGTCTGCAGTCCCGACAATTTCGTAATCTTCATTTAAATCCATAATTTTCTGCTGCAGGACCTTAAGTGCGTAAGCTTCGTCTTCTACAAGAAAGATTGTGGTCATGTCACACCTCCGTAATGACTGAAAGTTCTATGTATGCTCCGGAAGAATCCGGATTGTTTCCTATATCGATATAAAAGGAATCTCCATAAAGGATGCGGAACCGTATGTAAATATTAGTAAGACCAAGATTCCCGATCTTTGTGTTGATCACATCGCCATGGTCTGCCATAGTGGCATCACCTTCCTGGAACTGGCGGTAAATCATTGATATGGCATCATTTGAAAAGCCCCTGCCATTGTCTTTTACGATCAGGTGCCAGCCGCGGGAATCAGGTTCAATAATTACCTCTATTTTCAGTTCATGGATTTGAGAGCTGAATCCGTGCTTTACCACATTTTCCACTAAAGGCTGAATGGTAAACTTTGGAAGGACAGCCGACAGGAGGGAAGGATCGGCATGAATGCGGATGCTCAGTTTTCCTTCGTGCCTTTTTTCTATCAGAGAGACATAATTATTTAAATGACCCAGTTCATCCTGAACCGTATATTCCCTTTTGGAGTAATCTGAGATATAACGGAGCATTTGCGAAAAACAAATGCAGAGGTTGGAAACCTCTTTATCTCCATTCATATAACTGACTGATTCAATCATGGAGATGGTATTATACAGTGTATGGGGGTTCATTTGTGCCTGTAAAGCCAGATAGGCGGCACGTTCCTCATTGGCACAGGACTGAATGTTTCTGGCAATGGCTTCTTTTAATTGATCGAACATGGTACGGAATGCCTGGTTGATTTTGTTGATTTCTACAATGTTTGAAGTGGTATTCAGTGTTACATTCATATTGTCAATGGTTACACGTCCGATTGCTTCGCTTAAGCCGGTGAGAGGAGCGGCCAGCCGCTTTGCAACGATGCGGATTGTCAGCAGGGATAACAAGGATAAAAGAAGGAAGATACTGCCGGTTAATACGATGATTTCCAGTCCATAGGGAACAAATTCTGATATAGGACAGTAAATGGCTGTAATCCAGCCGGAATATTTGGAAATATGATAAGAAACCTGTTTTTGCCCTAAGCGGAGGGAACCTGAATCCTCTCCTGTGCTGCATATGGTCTGATACAAATCAGCCAGCTTAGAATCAGTTTCCCCGGAAACTGCCGGATAGACGAACGAGCCTTCCGGAGAAAAAATAATTACGGAACCGGAGGCTTCCGTAAGCTTGCAGTAATTTTCTAATTGGGAATAGATGTTTTGTACCTCTATGAATCCATAATTCTGTTTTCCGTCGGTTATGGTCCTTGCCACAGAGTATACCAGCTGATGCTCATCATCAAAGGTATCGCGGTGAGGAGGAATGAATACCTTTTTTCCGTCTGCATTTAATATCTCTTCCTTCCATGGGTAGGAGAGGGCAGCCGACTTGATTAAGTCAGGATTTTCACCGGTTTTTGCAAGTGTATAATAATAGGAATCATTAAAAGCAATAATTCGGTAAGTGGAAAAAAGAGGGGCATCAAGAGCTACAAAACTTTCGATTACCTGATCACTGTAATTCATAAGGTCCGGATCGGAAACAGAGCTTTTCATTATCTTCATAAAGGATTTGTTGAAAAGCAAGCCATTGATAATACGGTCCATCTCCTTTAAGGAGGCCTCTGTCTGTTCCTGCACTTTTAAAGAAAGCTGAGACTGTATCTGTATGTTTCGGTGATATTGCTCCCGATAGAGGAAGAGCAGGGAAATGGCAAAAAAGACAGTCAGGATCAGTAATAATGTTGCCGAATATGTCAGAAAGAGTTTTTTTATATAGTTTTGATCCTTTTTCATTGAAAACACCACCTTTATCTGTGGAAAGTGTAACATAAGGCCTGGTGGAATGCAATGTTTTGAAGGTGCTTTCCCGGTGAGTTTAAAATATTACATTATCAGGTTTATGATTTTCTTTTGCGGCCCATGTAAAATTGCATTATAATAACAATAAGGCAATATGGAAGGAAAGAGGGGAAGGGCAAAGATGAAGAACAGGTTCATGGGGGTTCTTACCGGTTTACTGGTCTGTCTGGTGCTTGGGGGCTGTGTGGGTGAGGACCATGGAAAAACAAATGATGAGACGGTAAACGAGCCGGTTATACTTACGTTAATGATGCCCCAGTCCCACGATAAGGACTTTTTGCAGGAGCTATTGAAGGAATACGAAAAAGAAAATCCCGGATGCCGGATAGAAGTACAGAGGATTCCGGATAATCAATGGACTGACCTTGTGAAGTCAAAGGCAGCGGTGGGTGAAATGCCGGATATGATACGAATCGACCGCGGCTTACTGGAAGAGGTCGGTACGGACCATTTTGTGGAATTTGGTGAGGATGAATCATGGTATGGCCGGATCATTGAGGAGCAGAAGGTAAATAAGGAAATAGAAGGCCATTTGTATGGTTTGCCGGTTGGTTCTGTAAGCAGTGTGGGAATTATCTATAATCCTGAAATCTTTCAGCGATTAAATCTTTCCGTTCCTCATAACATGGAAGAGTTCCGGAGGATCTGTGAAAGTATTAAAAAGGAAGGGCTGACTCCGCTATATGCCTCTGATAAAGACTCCTGGACAACACCGCTGTTTTTCAGCTGTATGGCAGTTCAATTGACAGAGAATCATCTATGGGAACGTTTGATGAACAATCAGATTAAATGGTCTGAGGTTCCTGAATTTGAAACCATGCTTTGCGATATGGAAGCCCTGCACAGGGAGGGCTATACGAATCAGGATTATCTGGAAGCCACTTATAATGGGGCGGTGGAGGCATTTGCAGCCGGAAAAGCGGCAATGTATACATCAGGCCAGTTCTTTATTCAGGATGTGATAAAGAAGAATCCGGAAAGGGAAGTAATGATGATGCCCGTACCATACGATAATAAGGATTTTCTGGCCGTGCTCAGCGGGCCGGGAATGTTTGCGGTATCAAAAGACTCTGAACACATTGAGGAGGCAAGACATTTTTTAGAATGGTTTTCTGCGCCGGAGCATATGGATGTATTTAATAAAGGCTGGAGTCATATGCCCGTATTTCAGGATCAGAAGATGGTCTTAAACAGCTGGCAGCAATTTTTATATGATACTTATATTTCAAAGAATAAAACAGTACCAGAGATTAGTGAGGTATTAAGCGGGATTAATAAGAATGAATTCTGGAATAACCAGCGTGAAATGATAGCGGGGCAAATGACAGCCAGACAGGTTTTGGAAGAATGGGATCGTGATTTTGCTGAGCAGATGAAATTTAAGGGAAAGCCAGGCTGGTAATGATGTTTTATGCAGAGAGGGCGGTTCAAGACATTTGAGCCGCCCCTTTTTTTGTGAAAAGAGAGTTTGTGATTTTACATTATTCCAGTGCAGGATAATGCATTTTGACTTTTTGATTTTCAGCTATACTGAAGCTGATAAAAGGGAAAGGAGAGTCATTACTTGGAAAACAGGAAAAAGGAAGAATTCTATCACAGGATTCGTCCCATTTTTGGGATAAAAGACAAAATAAAAGTATCGGCGTACTGCAAGGAAAACTGGCCGGAAGAAACGGCGCATGTAATAAAGACGGCTAAGGAGGCATGCTGCAATACATTTTTATTTGACTTTCCATGGGATATGGAAAGAACCTATGAGCCGGTGATCTTTGAGAAGGAAATTGACTGGAGCCTGATCCCGTTTGGGGACAGAGAGTTTTTGTGGCAGTTTAACAGGCATCGTTTTCTCCTCTGCCTGGGTCAGGCATACCATCTTACCGGTGAAGAGCAATACGCTTTTCATTACGTCAGGCTTATGAGGGACTGGATGGAAAGAGGGGAGCCGGGAGAAGCCATTGATTTAGGGCCGTGGCGTACACTGGAGACAGGAATCCGTGCAGAAACCTGGTTAAGATCACTGGCGCTGGTAGAAGAAAGCCAATACGTCAGTGAAGGGTTTACGGAAGAAGTGGAGCAATGTCTTGGAAAGCACGGGAAACGTCTGCTGGAACATTTCCAGGAGCACAAATACATCAGCAATTGGGGAGTTTTGGAAAGCAGCGGATTGCTCCTTCTTTCCCTTATCATGCCGGAGGGAAATGAAAAGAAAAGGGAATACGAAGAGGCAGCCTTAAAACGTCTGGAACAGGCGGCAGCGATCCAGGTTCTTGCAGATGGGACTCAGTGGGAGCAATCCCCCATGTACCATAATGAGGTTTATCATTGCTTTTTAAATGCGTATTACTATGGAATGCGCGGGGGTCTTGTTTTGCCTGAAATCATAGGAGAGACTGTCAGGAAAATGGCGTATGTCAATGGGATCTGGGTAAAACCGGATCACACCCAGTTTGCCCAGGGAGACAGCGATGCTTCGGATTTAAGGGACCAGATTACGGCGGGAGCGATTGTCTTAAAGGACCCTGTCCTTAAATTCTGGGGCTATGAAAAAGCGGATTATGAGAGCGCATGGCAGTTTGGAATGGAAGAATGTGAAGCCTATGAAGCCATGAAAAAGGAGAAGCCCTCCTTTACATCGGCGGAGCTGCCATTTAGCGGGAATTATTATTTTCGCAGCGGCTGGGGAGAAAATGACAATCTTCTCCATTTTCATTGCGGAGAGACCGGGGGCGGCCACGGCCATGCCGATAAGCTTCATGTGGATTTGGTTATAAACGGTGAAGATGTTCTGGTGGATTCAGGAAGATATACATACGTAGACGGGCCAGACCGGTCTGCATTCAAAGAGCCGGGGGGACATAATGTATCCCTGGTGGACGGAGAACCCTTCAGCCGGTGTGAAACATCCTGGATTTACAAGGAGTTGTGCACCTGCCTGAAACAGCAGTATTACGAAGGGCGTTCAGGAGCTTATGTAGAAGGCAGCCATATGGGATACCTTGACAGGGGCGTGCTGGTGAATCGGAAGATCATCTGGATTAAACCGGGACTATACGTTCTGGTGGATGATTTTTATGGTACAGGAAGGCACATATTGGAGAGCCTGTATCATTTTTCAGGATCCGGAATGGTAAGCTGCGGAGAGAATGGAATCTTATTTGAGGGAAATAAAACAAAAGCCTTTATCCAGTTCCCGCAAAAAGACGAAAAGCTGGAACTGTATGGGACGGAACAGTCCTGTCATTATAATGAAAAGTCAGGGAATAAAGCCTGCAGGGCGGTCAGCAGTGCAGAGGTCTTTTTCAGCAGGATTGCGGTGATAAACGGAGGCCCGAAAGAAACGGCAGAGCCTGCCAGGGTGGAACGCTTTGGGTTATGGTCCGTGGTTCATGAAAAGACACTGGATCAAAAGGATGCTGAGGCTTTAAAGATTGCGGTAAAGGGAAAAGAGTATATTTTATTTTTGGCCCACAGGGAAGTACTCACTCCTACCGATATTTTACGGTATGAAAATTGCCTTGGTTATGGGAAAGCAGTACTTTTTGACCGGACAGAGGAAAAAGAAAAAGTGATTACCGGCGAAATTCTGGCCTGGTAAGGAGAAACGTTTAATACAGTATTCTGAATTTTAAAAAGGAGTTTATATGAACAGGGAAAAAGCAGCAATGGCGTTTCAGAATGCCATGGAAATTACTGAGAAACACCAGAACGAATTCTTAAAGGGTTTTCCGGCTCCGGCAAGTGAAAATAACTGGTATCCGGTTATTGAAAATATTGACTGGACGGCAGGCTTTTACACAGGGCTGATATGGATGTTTTATGAAAGGGGAAAAAACAGAAGCTTCCGGGAGGCGGCGGAAAAACATGTAAAAAGCTTCCGAAGGCGGATTGAGGAGCGGGTCGTGGTGGACCATCATGATATGGGATTTATTTACACGCCTTCCTGTGTGGCTGCCTGGAAGCTGATCCAGGACTCCTTTGCCAGAGAAACGGCCCTTCTGGCAGCGGATAACTTAAAAGACAGGTTTCAGGAAAAAGGGAGTTTTATCCAGGCATGGGGGCAGTTAAATGATGCTGGAGAATACCGGATGATCATTGACTGTCTGATGAACCTTCCGCTTCTGTACTGGGCGTCTGAAGAAACAAAAGACATGTCTTATCAGGAAATTGCGCTTAAGCATTTGGAAACAGCGCGAAGGGTATTGGTCCGTGGGGATGATTCTACTTATCATACCTATTACTTTAACCCGGAGACAGGGGAACCGGTATATGGGGCTACGAAACAGGGATATTCAGATGATTCCACGTGGTCCAGAGGACAGGCGTGGGGGGTTTACGGCCTGGCTCTCAATTACTCTCATTGCAGAAAGCCGGAAATCGTGATGCAGTGGAAGGGTGTGACAGACTATTTTCTTTCCCATCTGCCGGAAGATCTGGCTGCTTACTGGGATTTTTATTTTATGTCCGGTGATGAACCAAGGGACAGCTCTGCGTCAGCAATTGCGGTTTGTGGAATCCTGGAAGCTTACAAACAGGGAATGTGTGAGAAGAGCTATAAAGACAAGGCAGAGGAAATCCTGGAAAGTCTGATTGACCATTATGCGGCCCGTCCGGAAGAGGATGGGAACGGTCTGCTGAAACATTCCACTTACGGCCGCCTTTTAGGAGAGGGAATTGATGAATATTGCCTTTGGGGGGATTATTTTTATGTGGAGGCATTGATGAGAGTCATGGATCCGTGTTGGGAGCCTTACTGGTAATAAAACGCGGTGACAGAGAGAAGACAGAAATCATCAGCCCCTGTTTGATGTCATGGAAAACAAAATATTGCCATGGAATGTGGCCGAATGATCTCTGGCATGTTTAGTTTATTAATTTGCATTCACACAGGTTGCGATCTGACATTCTGCTTTGATAAATATTTATTTATAATAGGCTCACAAGGCAGATAAAGTTCTGCCTGAGAATATGATGGAGGTATGTAAAATGAAAAGGGTTAACAAAGTATTGGCGGCAGCATTGGCAGCAGGTATGGTTTTGTCAGGCTGCGGAGCCGGTGCATCCAAAACAGCGGAAAGCATCCCGGAAGAAAACAAGGGGGCGGAAAGTGCGGCAGCAGAGTCTAAGGAGCAGGGGCCTGGGGAACTGGAAGGTACGTTGGTTTACTGGTCCATGTGGAATGATACGGAGCCTCAGGGAGAGGTATGGCAGGAAATCATTGATGGTTTTATGAAAAAGCATCCAAAGGTAAAAATAACCGTCCAGTGGTGCGGACGCGACAATAAGAAAATCCTGAAGCCGGCTATGGAAGGCAATGAGACGATTGATATATTTGAATATCCTTTTGAAATTGATTTAAATGATTATGTTCTGGATCTGACGCCTTATGTGGATAAGGTGTATGATACCACGGATGGAAAGCCTTTTAAGGACACTTTGATTCCCAGCCTTTTGGTCACGCCGGGAACCATGACCGGGAGGACGGATATTCTTCCGGCAGTAGGCTATAAGCCCTGGATGTCTCTGTTCATGTACAACCGGGCCATCTTTGAGGAGGCGGGAGTAACAGCGGAGCCAAAGACCTGGGCGGATCTGGAGGCAGCCTGTGCAAAGATCAAGGAAGCCGGATATGTGCCCATCACCTTTGATGACGCTTATGCTTCCTGGCTTCCCGGCATGTATCTTGCAAGGGAGAAAGGCCAGGAATGGGTACGGGAACTGGTAAAGGATACCACGGGCGAATTATGGAAGGATGAAGCGGTGGTCAATATGGCCATGGCATTTGAGGATTTTGCAAAGAAGGGTTATTTTGATGCCAATGTAAGCGGCAATAAATGGCCGGCAGGACAAGTGGATTTTGGAAACGGAAAGGTTGCCATGTACTATAACCTGACCGGACTGCCTACCGAGGTTGCGGATATCACAGGACCTGATTTCCAGTGGGGCGGCTTTTCTTATCCCGATGTAATAGACGGCGCAGGACGCTCCGGCAAAGAGGATCCCGCTGGCTGTACGCTGCTGGCCGTAAACAAAAACACTGTGAATCCGGAGCTGGCCATGGAATTCGTGGCATATGCTTTAAGCAAGGAAAATGATGCTAAAATGGTGGAGCATGCGGGAACCACACCTGCAACCGTGGAGACCCAGTGGCCGCCGGCCCTGGCAAACATGAAAGGCGCCCTGGAATCCGTAGAGGTACCGCTTAAGACGGGCGGGGATATTACATCCAATCCGGATTTATCCCCCACAATTTCCGAAAACTTTATCAAACTGGCAGCAGGGCAGATTACTGCGGATGAGTTTGTTGCCAACATGGCGGCAGCTGCAAAGCAGTAAATGCATGTGCCGAACCCTGAGAAAGATGGAAGAGGGCAGTGCTCTCTTCCATATTATATGTCAAAAATCAGAAGGAGAAGGTGAAAATGAAAAGTAAAAATTGGTTTGTCGTGCGTTTTCTGACCCCGGCAATACTGTGTCTGTTAATTATTTTTCTCTATCCTGCAGTGAGAACGATCCTGATGAGCTTCTTTAAGGTGGGCTTTGTGACGGACAACATGAAGGATTGGGAATTTATCGGATTTGCCAATTATTCAAAACTGATGGGAAGTCCTCTGTTCAGAAGGTCCCTGCAGAACATCTTGAAGATATGGATCGGAGGCGGAGTGGTCATTCTGAGCCTTTCCATGTTGTTTTCCGTCATCATTACCTCCCATATCAAGGGAAAAAAATTCTGGAAGGCAATGCTTTACCTTCCCCATATTATCAGTTCTGTTGCGCTGGTTACCATGTGGATGCAGTATGCTTACCATAATCAGTATGGGCTTTTCAAGCAGATATTTGAGCTGCTTCACTGGGAGTCAATGGCACAGTTCCAGTGGACTGCTCCGGAAAATCTTTTTCTGGCAATGATGATTGCCTACAGTTATGCAGGGGTGGGATTTTATATGCTGATTATGGTGGCAGGAATTGACGGGGTTTCTGAGGATTATTATGAGGCCTCCCGGATAGAAGGTGCCGGAATCTGGCAGCAATTTTGTTATATCACCCTGCCGATGTTAAAGGATATCATTAAAAGGTGCATTGTTCTGTATTCGGCTGCGGCTGCCGGCTTCTTCGTATACTCCACGTTGTTTTCCTTTAACACGGAAAATTCAACGGTCACCCCAATGGTATATATGTATGAGGTGGTGTTCGGTACAGGAGTAGGTTCCAGCAGTGCAGAGCTGAACGTGGGCGCAGGTGCTGCGGCAGGCGTACTGATCATGCTTCTGGTACTCATTGTAAATGCTGTGCTGAACCGTATCATCCCTTCAGAAGATGAACAGTGAGGAGGAGACAGAAAATGAAAAGTTATGAAATCATAAAAGGAAAGTGTAAAAAGCAGCTCCGTTTTATCCCCGGTTATCTTCTTCTGGGAATATGGCTTGCATTTACGGTGGTCATGATCGGCTGGATTATCCTGGCCTCCTTAAGTACCACAAAGGAGATATTTGGAAGTCAGATATTATCCAGCGGACTGCATTGGGAGAATTATGCCAATGTGCTGCGTAAGCACAAAATGTCGGTATACTTTGCAAACAGCATTATATACAGTCTGAGCGGCTGCATAGGGATTATTCTGATTGCGGCCCCGGCTGCTTATGTGCTTTCCCGTATTTCGTTTAGGGGAAAGCATATGGTGAATAATGTGTTTGTCATTGCCATGTCCATCCCTTCTGTCATGCTGGTGATGCCTCTTTTCAAAATGGCGACCTCCATTGGTCTGATTGGTTCCCGGTGGATACTGATCATTCTCTATATCTGCATTAATGTGCCTTTTGGCGTGTTTTTCCTGATCGGCTTTTTCATGTCGCTGCCAAAGGCGCTGGAGGAGGCTGCGGAAATTGACGGCTGTACGCCGGATAAGGCATTCTGGAAGGTTATGTTTCCCCTGGCCCAGCCAGGTATCGTCACGTTGACAATATTTAATTTCATCAATATCTGGAACGAATATTTTATGGCTCTGATTTTTGCCAATAAAACCGGGCTTCGCACGGTTTCCACAGGACTCCAGGCGATTGTCCAGTCAATGAAGTACTCCGGAGACTGGGCCGGTCTGTTTGCAGGAGTTGTCATTGTATTCCTGCCGACATTTGTCCTGTACCTGTTTCTGTCAAATAAGATTATTGCAGGAATAACAGGCGGAGCTGTCAAAGAGTAAAGAGGGGGAGTAATATGCATCAGGTTGTATTTCGGAATGTGTCAAATGACTGGCATAATGCGCTGCCGGTTGGAAACGGCAGGATGGGTGCCATGATTTTCTTTCGGGACCGCGAGCTGCATATCGCCTTGAACCACTATGACTGCTATTATCGTGTTTTGCCGGAGAAAACAGGGGATAACAGGGCGGACCGGAAGAAGCGGATTTTTGATGATCCTGCCAGAGTGCTGCGGACTTATGACCAGTTATGCCAGATGGTTTTGGAAGCAAGAAAAACAGAGGATTACGACAGGGCTCACTATCTTAAAATTCTTCACCCGGAACACACAGAAAACAGGCCTTCATACAAAGGCTCCAGCTATCCTATGGCAGGTGAAATCGTATTATACCTTGATAAAGGCGTAGATACCAGCGACTCCTGCCTGCGGCTGGCCATTGAAGAGGGAAAGGTATATTTTTGTGCGGGAAAGAAAGGAAAAACAGCAGAAGCAAAAATATTTGTTCCAAAGACAGAGGATGGTGTGATCATAGATATGAAGCAATCTGCAGATGGGCTGTGGAAGGAAGCTGCCATGACCATTCCCTCAAAACAGGGGCAGGGCGCTTACCATGTGGCTGCAGAGTCCGCTGAGCATATGATATGTTTCAGAACTTCTTTTCAGCAGGAAGGGGAAGATGGCAATTCGTTTATCCAGGAAACGGTTTTCTACCTGCCGGAGTCCGGAAATTATGAGGAAGGAAGAGGACGTCTGTGTTTTCCGGAAGAAAAAGAACAATTTACAGCATTTGCAACGGTTATGCCGGGAAAAGACATGGCTGTGAAACAGGGAAGATACTTAGAATGCAGGCGAAAAGAATGGGAACGTGTCCATGACAAAGCCTGGAGCCGGTTCTGGACCAGCTCTGTAAGGCTGCCGGATTATTTCCTTGAGACACTGTGGCATCTGCATGTTTATCTAATGGAATGCTCCTGCGGGAGAGGAAGCGCTTATCCGGAGCAGGCGTGTGGATTAAGCGGCCTGTGGGATATCCGCAGACCTAATATGTGGGGAAGTATGTGGTACTGGGATGCCAATATCCAGATTGCCTTCTGCGGAACCTATTCTTCCGGTCACCCCGAGCTGTTAAAAATATTCTACGACGGATATCTGGCGTATGAAGAGGAGATCCGGGAATATACGAAAAAGGTCTATGGAACAGAGGGCTGGGCCCTGGATTATCCCCATACGCTGTACCACTGCATCCAGCCCTGGTGCGCCCAGTTTTTATGGCTGTATTATCAGTACAGCGGTGACAGGGAGTTTCTGGAGAAAAAAGCATACCCTGTTATGCGGGAACAAATCCGGTTCTTTGAATGGCTGGCCAAAAGAGATGAGAATGGAATTTTTCACATGGAACTGGATATTTGTCCGGAGCAGGGAACGATTGGCTGTGATACCGTAATTACTATTGCCTGTGTGAAGAAGCTTCTTGCTATGGCGGTAGAAGCCGCCGGTATTTTAAACAGACCGGAGAGTGAAGCTGCCGGAATGAGAGAGATCCTTTCTAACCTTCCGGAATACAGTCTCACTGCAGATGGAAAGAGATGGAAGGATTCCCCGCTGGTGAATGATAACCTGTTCATGAGGCATCCTTCCGTACTTATGCCTGTATTTCCTGGCGGTGAGGTTACCTGGGAAAGCAATAAGGCGGTCTTAAAGACAGCGGAAGAGACCTTAAAATATGCAGTGGAGCATACGGAAATCGGAACCTTTGGCCCCGGCTGGCTGGCCATGGCGGCTGCAAACTTAAAAAAGGGTGCGTCCGCCCAGCGGATATTATATGAAAAGCTGCTGGACTATGTGATGCATTCCAATGGCATGGGATATGAGGAATCGGAGCGGTTCATCAATTACTGCCATATTACAAAGCCGGCACATGAGCTGCCGCCAATGATGGAGGTATCAGGCTGTATTGTGAATACGGTAAATTTGATGCTTCTCCAGGCAAAAGATGTGATCCATGTATTTCCTGCTGTTCCGGATGGTGTTGACGGGTTTATGGAAAAAACAGTACAATACAGAGAAGATGATAAAGAAGCAGCCGGGGAATATCCTGGGTGGAATGAGGTTGAATTTACCGGCCTTCTGGCTCCCGGAGGTTTTGTTGTATCGGCACAAAGACAGAAGGGAAGAACCACCTATCTCTCCGTGGAGAGCACCGGGGACAATTACCTGAAGCTTCAGGTACCGGGAGAATTGAGTGAAAATGGAAAGCCTTATCTGATGCAGAGACAGATGAAACCGGGTGAACAGATTGTGTTCGGAGAGAAATCCGGGCCGCCGCTTTTTTCGCTTCCGGAAATCCCCATCCATAAGGCGGTGCGGACTCACAGAAGAATATTCATTGGAGAAAATCAGGATACCGGTTTTTATAAGACCGTGGATTCCTTTACCTGTGTCTATGGATTTGGAAATGACAACCGCTGTATGTCCACACCATACATTTTTGATTTTGGGAGAACAGATGTCATAAAAAATTATGATCCTGTTTATCACAGGCAGTCTTATCTCAACGGGCAGGCCCTTGTTTATGCAGCAGGTCCCCGGTCTGTTGGAATCCAGGAATACAGCAATGATCTGGGATATGGTTTTCCAAATCCCCAAGGGATAGCCATGAAAGACAGAGCCCAGCCGGATGATTTAAGAAGAGATTTCCTGGAGGGCCGGGAGCAGACCGAATTTTTATTGGAGCTTCCCAAAGGAAAATATGATTTTCTGGTTATTTCGGGAGATGAAGAGGAAGATTCTCTGACAACGGTAAGCATTCCGGAGCAGGGAACCCGGCTGGAAGGAACCATTGTTAAAGCAGGACGTTATCAATGCAGAATTCTTCCCTATATCCAGCAAAGGGATGGGAACGCAGCAATCCGTCTGGAAACCGCCAAAGGTATGAAGTGGAAATTGAATGCCATATTTGTGAACAAGGAGTATGCCTTACTGTGATATGGTAACCCTCTGCAGGGAAAAGTACGTAAATATGCCTTCCATGGCATATTCCTCCGGTATGGCACCTGATTTTTCGGACATCAGTGCAGGCCAGAGCGGCTTTAACTTAAAAACTTTTACAGATGCAAAAATTCTGGGGCCATTAAATGACAGAATTACGGATCCAGGATGGCTGTACTTTTTTCCGGATTTATTATAAAATAATATTGCCCCTTTTAAACCCGGTTATCGCAGCCATTGGACTTCTTTCCTTCCGTACCGGCCGGAATTTAATGAGGAGGAGCGCATACTGACGGCAGGCAGGTTAAACGTGAGGTTTGTGAAAAATCATGATAAAACACAGTATATTTAGCGAACATACTCAAAAGGCGGTTGCTTGTGCATCCGCCGTTTTCCGCAGTCATCCCTTTTTTATGAGCAATTACAGATGGTGCAGGGAACTGCTGCTGAAACGAAAGGACCCGGAACAGGCTGCTAAGGCAGCAGAGCTGGGGATCAGGCATGGAGAAATGCTGAACCTGGATGCCTATATGCTTCCGGTGGTTTACATAGACTGGATGCTGCCGGAGGTCTTTGAGGATTTCCGGAATCAGGAAATTCCGGAAAGGATTTTTCTGGAATCCTTAAAGGATATTGAAATCTGGATTAAAGTTTACCGGAAATACCATGAGGACAGGGCGGGCCTTGACCAGATTGAATGGGTGTTCCGGTCCATTTGCGGACAAGTGCGCCGGTTCGGCAGTCTTCAGTTTGAGGAAGTGACTTATGAATTCCCCTTCCTGATTTATAAAAACAGGAACACCGGGGAATACAGGGCATTGGCATGTCACGGCCTCAAGGTGGATCAGGATGGATATTTTTCAGGGACCAATGGAAGAGAACTCAGCAGGGAGTCTGAGACTTATTTAAGATTTCAGGATGGGACTGTGACCGGCTTTTCGCCGGATCTTAAGCAGGGAGTGCTTGACATGGAAAAATCCGTGACTCTCCATCTGCCTGACTGGGAGCTTGAGCTGGCTCCCGGAGAAAAGGCTGTGACAGTCCATATCCCGGAAGGAGCAGATCTTTCTCCCGATAAAATTGATTTGGCTCTGGAAGCTGCAAAGGAATATTATGAAGGAAGCCTTCTTGTCTGTGACAGCTGGCTTCTGGATCCTCATCTGGAGTTTATTCTGCCGGAGAAAAGCCGGATCATAAGCTTTATGGAGCGTTTTTACAAATTGCCCTTTAAGGCTGACCGGCCCCAGATTTTGGAACGGGTCATGGGGTTTGACTGTTCCATGGAAAAACCGGAACATTACCCCTGCAGCACCTCGCTGCAAACTTCGTTAAAAAAATATCTTCTGGAAGAGAAGGAGATGTTTACTACGGCGGGTTTTCTGCCGTGGAAATAAGACCATAAGGAGGAGGGTATCATGAAAGGATATTATGCAGGACTGGATATAGGAGGAACCAATGGGCGGCTTAAAATCTGTGATCCGGATGGAGCGGTACTTGGAGAATTTACGGCACCGGGCTGCAGCCTCAATACGGATGGACCGGAGAAAAGCCGGCTTCGGTACCGGGATCTGGTGCTCCCGGCTCTTCATGAGCTAAACCTGGATCCCGGTTCCTGTCTTGGGATCTGTGTGGCAGCCAGCGGGATCGATTCTCCGTCGGATGAGCATGACTGCAGGTCCAGCTTTGAAGAAATGGGATTTCCGCATGAAAGGCTTTTGGTGCTGAATGACTGCGAAGTATTTCTTCACATGACGGAGGATCCGGCTCTGGTGGTCATATCAGGGACAGGTTCCGTATGCTTTGGAAGAGATAAAAAAGGAAACATACACAGGACAGGCGGCTGGAACCACATCATCAGCGATGAGGGAAGTGGGTTTGACATGGGCTTAAAAGTCTTAAAAGCAGTGGGAGATGAGCTGTCCGGACGAATCAAATGTCCTGTTCTCACACCTCTTATAGCAGAGAAAACAGGGCTTGATTCACTGGAAAAAATAGATGATTTTATTAATGCAAACCTGATGGAAAAGTCTGAGATCGCCAGATTATCCCTGTTTGCATATGAGGCGGCGGCTCTGGGAGACCTTAAAGCCATTGACATTCACCAGAAATGCGGAGAGGCTTTGTGGGGGCTCATTCGGGATACTGCGGCCAAGATGGAAGGAAAGAGTGGGGCGGACCGTCTAAACCTCTGGCTCTGGGGCAGCGTTCTGGTTAAAAATGATATGATCCGGAATATGGTGGAAGAAAAAGTCCGGGAAGAGCTGCCGGACACTGAGGTGGGGATACCGGCAATGAGTGCGCTGGATACGGCGCTTAAGGCGGCTAAGTCACTGCAATAACATGATAAAAAGCTTATAAAGAGGATTATAAAGAGAGAAGAGGGCCCGGCCCTCTTCGGATTATGGACAAACGGTATTCCAGTGTTTTATTACATCATGATTAAACCGGAACCTGCAGAGTTCTCATTATGCTCATAGTGGCTATCTTAATTTCTTGCTGTAATATAGATTTAAGTTATCATCGTTACAATAAGTTTTATGGGGCTCTGCTATTTTATCTTTATACCAGACACCTTTGCCGTCAGGTACATATCCACGCTTATAATACATTCTTTGAGCGCTGCCATATCCGCTATGTAAGCCTACTGCAAGGTAAACCGTATCTCCATATTTTGAAGCAATCTTTTCAGCAGTATCCATCAGTCTGGAACCTATTCCGCAACAACGGTATTTTTCTAATACACCAAAGTCAACAATTTCACAATATCCCATATTTGCAAAAGAACCCCATGAAGAATTGATATACACATTTATATATCCGGCCACATTGCCTTTGTATTCTGCAACAAGAGAGACAGCTTTACCAGAAGCGTTATCCGCTAACCTGGTCAAATACTTTTCTTCGTTTGCCTGCCAGCCTTGTGCCATTTCTTCTTCGCAAATAGTTTTAGGATCTGTTTCAATAATTGTTCTGATCAGAACCTCCTCATCGGAGTAATAGACCATATCCGCACCTCCCGTTATATCAATAGCCAACAGTTAAGACTAACAAAAATCCGGTTTTATTTCATTATAACAGAACAAAGTACAAAAATATAGCAAAGTTTATTTATTCTCTTCATATACATTTCTACAAGATGTAATTTAATGTTGTCTACAGTTTAAAGAGGGCTTGGCTTTTCCTCTTTTAGTGAATTGAGAAAATGTCCAAAAAATATTTGTGCAAATTGCACCTTTTGCTTGCAATTATATGACATTTTTAGTAAAATATCCTTATAGACTTAAATACCGAACAGGAGGAATGTTTATGAACGTGTATGGAACCAATCAGATCCGTAACGTCGCCTTACTTGGGCACGGGGGCGCCGGTAAAACCACCCTGGCAGAAGCTATGGCGTTGATTACCGGAGCCATCAGCAGAATGGGAAAAATTACCGATGGCAATACCATCAGCGATTATGACAAAGAAGAGATCAAGAGACAGTTCTCCATCTCCACTACCCTGATTCCTTTGGAATATAAAGGAGAGGATGGACCGATCAAGATTAATCTGCTTGATACTCCCGGATATTTTGATTTTGTTGGCGAAGTTGAAGAAGCGATCAGCGTTGCGGATGCAGCAGTTATTGTTGTGAATTGTAAGGCAGGTATTGAAGTTGGAACGTTAAAGGCATGGGAACTTTGCGAAAAGTACAAGCTTCCCAGACTTTTCTTTGTAACAAATATGGATGATGATCATGCAAGTTTCCGTGAACTGTTATTAAAGCTGGAAAAAGAGTTCGGAAGAAAGATTGCGCCGTTCCACCTCCCCATTCGTGAAAACGAAAAGTTCGTAGGTTTTGTTAATGTTGTAAAGATGGCAGGCCGGCGTTTTACCGTTAACAGTGATTATGAAGAATGTGAGATTCCTGAATATAGCCAGAAGAACCTGGGAATTGCCCGTGAAGCCCTTATGGAGGCTGTGGCAGAAACCAGCGAGGAATATATGGAGCGTTATTTCTCCGGTGAAGAGTTCACCATTGATGAGATTTCTTCTGCTCTTCGGGAACATGTGATAAAAGGAAATATTGTTCCGGTCATGCTGGGATCCGGAATCAATGCCCAGGGCGCCAAGATGGTGCTTCAGGCCATAGATAAGTATTTTCCGTCCCCTGAATATTTTGAGTGTATTGGCGTGGATGTTTCCACAGGGGAGCGCTTTACAGCCAAATACAATGATAATGTATCCTTATCAGCCCGTGTATTTAAGACCATTGTGGATCCGTTTATCGGCAAGTATTCCCTGCTTAAGATTTGTACCGGTACCTTAAAGCCTGATTCCGCTATTTTTAACGTGAATAAGGACACAGAGGAAAAGGTTGGAAAGCTTTACGTGTTAAGAGGAAAAGAGGCTATTGAGGTTACGGAATTAAAAGCAGGGGATATCGGAGCGGTGTCCAAGCTGAACGTGACTCAGACCGGTGATACCATTGCCCTCCGTTCCGCGCCCATTGTATACCATAAGCCGGAGATATCCACTCCCTATACGTATATGCGTTATAAGACCAAGACAAAAGGCGATGATGACAAGGTTTCCACCGCTCTTGCAAAGCTGACGGAAGAGGATTGGACCTTAAAGGTAGTCAATGATACGGAAAACCGCCAGTCTCTCCTTTATGGCATTGGCGATCAGCAGCTGGAGGTGGTTGTAAGCAAGCTTTTAAACCGCTACAAGGTTGATGTGGAACTGAGCAAGCCTAAATTTGCTTTCCGTGAGACCATCCGAAAGAAAGTGGAAGTTCAGGGCAAGTATAAAAAGCAGTCCGGCGGACACGGACAGTACGGCGATGTTAAGATGATCTTTGAGCCCTCCGGAGACTTAGAAACTCCTTATGTATTTGATGAATGCGTATTTGGAGGGGCTGTGCCGAGAAACTATTTCCCTGCAGTTGAAAAGGGAGTTGCAGAGTGCGTTTTAAAAGGACCTCTTGCCGCTTATCCGGTAGTGGGAATAAAGGCAACCCTGACCGACGGCTCTTACCATCCCGTTGACTCCTCTGAACTGGCCTTTAAGATGGCTGCAACCCTTGCTTTTAAAAAGGCGTTTATGGATGCTAATCCGGTTCTTCTGGAACCAATTGCTTCCCTTAAGGTCACGGTCCCGGATAAATTTACCGGAGATGTTATGGGAGATTTAAACCGCAGAAGAGGCCGCGTTCTGGGAATGAACTCCAACCACAATGGAAAGCAGGTCATTGAGGCAGATGTGCCAATGTCCGAACTGTTCGGCTATAATACGGATCTGCGCTCTATGACAGGAGGCATCGGAACCTTTGAATATGAATTCAGCCGCTATGAACTGGCTCCGGGAGATGTACAGAAGAGAGAAGTGGAAGAGCGGGCTTCCAAGATTGACAGAATTGAAGTTTAAATAATTGACATAGGGACAAAAACCCATTGCAGCACCTGCTTGTAAGGCGCTGCAATGGGTTTTTGTATGTGTAATTAAAAAAATAATAAGGGAAAAGAATAGTTTCTCCAAAGATCAGTACAATATAAGAATATGGTTTAAGAGAAACGAAGAACTAATATATCAGTTTAAAAATCGACATGAATTCTATGCTTTCGACATTGTTGATATATATAATTAATGAGGAATAAATTATAATATTTTGTGAAAAATAAACAAAATAATAACGAAAATACTGGTATAACACCCATATACAATCTGATATTTTAGTACTAATATATTAGTATAAACGGCGATTCACTGTCGTTTAAGGGGTGGCAGAAAGCTTAAAAAGCTTTTTGCAGGTTTCTATAAACTTTATTTTTTAAAGGAGGGTTCATATGAACGTCAATGTTATCATCGGAATTATCATGATTCTGTCTTTCCTGGGCATGGTATGGTACTGTGTAAAAGGGCTGAACCTCATGGTGGGATTTGCAGTCATGGCAACTTTCTGGACAGCGCTTGCGTTGCTGGGAAATTCCATTTCGCCCAATTCCGCTATGGAAGGCAAGTCATTTATTGATGTGCTGACCTATGTGTATGCGGATGGTCCGGCCGGGTATGCAAAATCAATTCTGGTCAACGTATTCTTTGGTGCGTTCTTCGGCAGAGTTCTGGTGGATACTGGAATTGCATCAACACTTATCCGTAAGGTTGTTGAGCTGGGCGGAGATAAGCCGAGAATTACCATGGGATTATTATGTATTGTTACTGCAATTATCTTTATGTCCATGACAGGAATCGGACCTGTAATCTCCATTGCGGTTATTGTGCTTCCCATCATGCTGTCTCTGGGCGTACCGGCACCTATTGCCATGTTCAGCTTTATGGGATCCATTATGGCCGGTATCTTTGGCAATATTGTAAACTTCAAACAGTATCAGACTATTTATGCAGGCTTTAACCCGGCTGCGGAAAACTATACTTACAACGATTATTTCCAGATGGGCATTATCTGCATGGTAGTTGCTCTGGTGGTGGTGCTGGCAGTGGCCAACTTATCCATGAGCAAAAAAGCGGCTCATGCCTGGGCTGCAAAATCTTTTACCGTAAGTGATAATGCTCCGGCCATTTCCTGGATTTCCGTAATTCTTCCGGTTCTGGGTGTTGTAGTTTTTCAGATTCCCATTATCCTGGGATTCTGCCTCGCAGGTATTTACGCACTTGCAACTACAGGAAAGCTGAAAGGAACTTATTCTGATATTTGCCGGCTTTTTGCCAAGCTGTTTACCGATGGTTCCATTGATGTTGCTCCTATGATCGGCTTTTTGCTTACCCTGTCCATGTTCAACAACGCCGCCGCATATGCCGCGCCGTATTTTACGGCTATTTTAGGAGGCTTTGTTCCAAGGAGCGCTCTTGTTCTTGCCCTTATTTTTGCAATCCTGACTCCTCTGGGCTTCTTTAGAGGCCCTTTGAACCTTGTTGGATGCGGAACCGCAATTCTGGCAGTAGTCATTGCTGCGCTTCCAAATGCACCGGTTGCATTCTTATACCCGCTGTTTGCCATAACCACCATTGCACCGCAGCATCTGGACATCACCCAGTCCTGGGTAGCCTGGGGCTTTGGCTATACAAAGGTTTCGACAAAAGATTATATGAAGATGTCCATACCCACAGGGTGGATTGTCGGCTTCATTTGCTGCATCCTTGCGTTTGTGCTTTATGGTGGCTTAATGTAAGTCCTGCCCATCACTTATGTCTTTCCGGCATTGAAGCAGGGGATTTACTTGATGAGGTTAAAATATGAAATAAATGCGGAACTGGCAGGGAATGCTGCCAGTTCCCTCTTTAGAAAGGAACGGTTATATTAATGAAAAGATCAGTAAGAATGGGCATTGATGTGGGAGGTACCCATACAAAGGCGGTTGCCATTGATAATGCCACCCATGAAATTATTGGGAAGTCCTCAGTGAAGACAACCCATGACGATCCCAGAGGCGTTGCGGCAGGAGTGGTTAAGTCCTTTCAGAATTGTCTGCACGAAAATCAAATCAGTCCGGAAGATGTAGTATTCGTCGCCCATTCTACAACACAGGCTACCAATGCGCTGATCGAGGGTGACGTGGCTTCAGTGGGCGTTATCGGTATGGCAAAGGGCGGCCTGGAAGGAATCCTTGCTAAAAAGCAGACCAGACTTGCGGATATTGATCTGGGAAATCAAAAGAAGATTAAAATTGTCAATGAATTTCTGAACATTAAAAAGCTGGAAAAGTCCCTAGTGGAAAAAACCATCGGCGAAATGCAGAAAGCAGGAGCAGAGGTATTTGTTTCTTCCATGGCTTTTGGCGTAGACGACGGCGGACCGGAGCAGGAGGTTTACCAGGCGGCCAGCGAAAGAGGTGTTCCAACTACCATGGCTTCTGATATTACCAAGCTTTACGGGCTTACCAGACGGACAAGAACCGCTGCCATCAATGCCTCCATCCTTCCAAAGATGCTGGATACCGCCAATTCTACGGAGGATTCCGTAAGAGAAGCCGGGGTTCATGTGCCGCTTATGATTATGAGAGGCGACGGAGGGGTAATGGAAATCTCTGAAATGAAAAAGCGCCCCGTTCTGACCATGCTGTCAGGGCCTGCTGCCTCTGTTATGGGCTCTCTCATGTATCTTCGTGCCTCCAACGGCGTTTATTTTGAGGTGGGAGGAACCACCACCAACATCGGAGTCATCAAAAACGGCCGTCCTGCCATTGATTATTCCATTGTTGGAGGTCATCCTACCTATATCTCTTCTCTTGATGTGCGGGTTCTGGGCGTGGCAGGAGGATCCATGGTGCGGGCGAACAAGCAGGGCGTTCTGGATGTAGGTCCCCGTTCCGCCCATATTGCAGGGCTGGATTATTCCGTGTTTACGGATCCTGTTAAAATCAAAGGGCCAAAGGTGGAGTTCTTCTCCCCCAAACCCGGTGATCCTGCCGATTATGTCCGCATCCGTCTGGAGGATGGTTCTGCGGTTACGCTTACCAATTCCTGCGCGGCTAATGTGCTGGGACTGGTAAAGCCGGAGCATTTTTCTTATGGAAATGTGGAAGCCGCCAGAAAGGCCATGACAGCCCTGGCCGATTACTGCGGTACCACAGCAGAAGATATTGCAAAACAGATCATGGAAAAGGCCTATGCAAAAATTGAACCGGTTATCTTGGAACTGGCCGAGAAATATAAGCTGGAAAAGGATCAGATATCCCTGGTGGGCGTAGGAGGAGGGGCTGCCTCCCTGATCGTATATTTCAGTGAAAAGATGGGGGTCAAATATTCCATACCGGAAAATGCGGAGGTCATTTCCTCCATTGGCGTTGCTCTTTCCATGGTGCGGGATGTGGTGGAACGCATTATACCATCTCCATCTAAGGACGATATCCGCGCCATTAAGAATGAGGCGTTAAACAAAGCCATTGAATCCGGAGCAACGGCGGAATCCGTAGAAATCCACGTTGAGATTGATTCCCAGACCTCCAAGGTAACGGCAATTGCAACCGGATCCACAGAGGTTAAGACTGCGGATCTTTTAAAGGAATGCGATGAATCGGAAGCCAGGCATCTGGCAGCCCAGGATATGCGGATTGCAGATGAGGAAACAAAGCTTCTGGCAAGTTCAGATTACTTCTATATCTATGGGGAAAATGTGGATGACGAGTCTCCCGGTGCCATACGTATTGTTGATAAAAAGGGCTTTATTAAGGTTCAGAGAGGAAGAGGTATGTGCCGGAAGGTAAAAGCGGCCGATTACCTGGAAGCGCTGAAACAGCTTTGGGATGATATGGCAGTTTACCAGACGGACCTGATTATAAGGCCCGATTATTATATTTGTATGGGCGCCAGGGTCACGGATTTTGCGGCCCAGGATTTTGAACAGCTGGAATTGCTGACCGATCTGGAGGTATCATCTCTGGAGCCGGATGAAGAAATTGTGATCGTAGGAGCCAACGTAAAACAGAATTAAATGCCTGGAGACGGATATGTCGGAAAAAATATTGCAGGAAATAGCAGAAAACCTTGCACAGGTGGAGGATATGTCCTGGGGAATGTATGCATTCTCCAGGGACATCCTGCGGGACAAGGTCAGTGAAGCGGAAAAAAAGAGGATGATTGAACATGCAATCTGCTGCGGATATGAAATGGCGGATAAAGTCATGAGCAGTCTGGGAACCTGGGATCCCTGGGAACTGGCAGGAAAATTAAAGCTGAATGTTGAGTATGGGGATATAGGGCAGATAGCAGACCAGGTGTTATTTGCCCTTTTTACACCTCCGGACCAGATACAGATCATGAAGGAACCCATGGAGCTGGCTGCAAAAAGCGGACTTCCGGAAGGTCTGCTGACAATGGAACAGATGGAGAGGCTGATCCTGGGACATGAGATTTTTCATTACCTTGAGGAAGAGGAGGAGGGGATCTACACCAGAAGGGAAAAGGTGGTTTTGTGGAAACTGTTGGGCTACAAGAGTAAATCAACCGTCAGGGCGCTGTCCGAAATCGCCGGCATGTATTTTTCCAAGAAAATAAATGGATTTCCTTATTCACCATTTGCGCTTGATATACTTTTGTATTATAATTATAATTCAAACGAGGCCCTGAAGATGTACAGGGAAGTATTAAGTTATTAACAGGAGGCATTCATGGGGGGCACAGAAAACAACCAGGAAGATACCATTTATGATGTATTGAGATCCGATATACTGGATTTAAAGCTGCGTCCTGGAATGATATTCAGTATCAAGGACATAAGCGAGTCTTATGAGGTTGGAAGAACTCCGGTCAGGGATGCATTAATCAGCCTTTCCAAGGAGGGGCTCATTACATTTCTGCCCCAGCGGGGGACCATGATATCCAAGATTGATTATGATAAGGTCCGCAATGAACGGTTTTTGAGGATTTGCGTGGAAGAAAATGTGATGCTGGAATTTATGGCAGTCTGTAATTTAAAAGCGATCACCGCATTGGAGATGTCTTTGGACAGACAGGATCAGCTTGAAAAAAAGAAAGATATCCGGTCGTTTCTAGCAGAGGATATGTATTTTCATTCCATCTTCTACGATGGAGCCAACAAGGGATACTGCAATGATATTCTGGCTGCCAACTCCGGCCATTACAGAAGAATCCGTATGTTGGCCATGGCGGATTCGGGAATTGAACCAGGGGTTGTAAAGCAGCACAGAGAAATGGTGGATGCCATCCTTGCAAAGGATTCTGAACGGCTTCATGGAGTTTTAAATCATCATTTAAACCGTCTGGTCAGCAAGGAACGGTCTCTGGTATCCAAATATCCGGAATTGTTTGACCGTGAAAATAAAGAGACAAGAAAAGAACCGGAGGGGCTGGGCGTTGACTTTCTAGTGGATACAAAACTGAAATATCATGCATAGCCCGGATCCGGTCCCAAAAACCATTTAAAGCACCGCCATCCCCAGTTCTGTGATCTCACATCCTCCTCTGGTGCGGTTGATTTTAATGAGGCCTTCGTCGGAAAGCTCCTTTAAAATGGAACGCAGCTTTCCCTCGCTTAAGTCGGTTCCCCGTTGGGCAAGGGCTTCCTTTATGCTGCTGCGCCCCATGCGGGGAGAGACGGCAATCAGGGACAGAACGGAGTTTTTTACAGCACTCTGCCCGGTCTATGAGCAGGGTGCCTTTTTCTGCGGTAGTAGAGCCTTTGCCGATTCTGGGGGAAATCCGGCCGGAGATTGACAAAGCGCTTTTCACTGCGGGGCAGTACGCCATCACCAGGAGAATCCCCATGCTGGGGATATGCAAAGGACACCAGTTTTTAAATGTTCTCATGGGAGGCAGCCTTTATCAGGATCTTTCCCTGCGGGAGAAAACGAGCCTTCAGCATATGCAGAAACGGAAAAGAAGCTATCTGACCCATGGGGTGGAGGTAGTGGAAGAAACACGGCTTGCTTCCACACTGGGGGCAGGAAAGCTGGAAACCAATTCCATGCATCATCAGGCAGTGAAAAAGCTGGGGCAAGGACTTAAGGCCTCTGCTTATGCAGCCGACGGAATGATAGAGGCTTTGGAGGACGAGGAGGGGCTTATAATGGGGATTCAATGGCACCCGGAGAGTTTAATTGATTCAGCTCCGGCCATGAACCGGCTGTTTTCTTTTTTTAACGGGCATTGTCTCAGGATGAAGTGTCGATAAAAAGGGAATTTGCGCTTTTTTCTGATCTGTGATAAACTGATACCAACTGGCAGGAGGTATGAGAATAGTGGGAGACAGAAGAAGTGCATGGAAGGCGTTTTCAAGGGTGGGAATTGGTTGCGGAGCATTTCTCCTTGTAACGATTATGATACAGCTTGAAGTAGGGGTCATTGCTCTTGTATTGTCCGAGTTTGGAATGGAAATAACTTTTGGGAACTGGTACATGGTGTTTACCTCCCTGGCTAATTATGTTGCAGGAGGAGCTGTTACCTTCCTGATTGTAAAGGATATGCCGGTTTTTTGCAGGCCAAGGGTAAAAAAGGCCGGAACAGGAATGCTTGTTTCCGGATTCTTAATCTGTATGAGTGCCTTATTTTTCGGAAACCTCATGGGCCAGGCCCTTATGAGTCTTATTTGCGCCCTTCTGGGAAAGCCCATGATCAATCCCGTGGAGGAAGTGATGAAGGGTTTAAGCACCTGGGCGATTTTTGTCACTATGGTGGTAATGGCTCCTGTATGTGAGGAGTTTCTGTTTCGTAAGCTCCTGATTGACCGGATCCGTCTGTATGGTGATAAGGCGGCGATCCTGGTATCCAGTGTTGTCTTCGGCTTAATCCATGGAAACTTTTATCAGTTCTTTTATGCCTTTGGAATCGGCCTGGTGTTTGCATATATTTATATTCAGACGGGAAGACTTGGTTATACCATAGTTTTTCATATGATGATCAACTTTCTCGGCTCCATTGCAGCGCTTCACATTGGAGATAATCCCCTGCTTGCTGTGGGGTATTCCGTATTTATGCTTGGAGCGGTTTTTGTTGGAACCATTTTGTTTTTTGTCAGCCAAAGGCGTCTGGTACTCCAACCGGGGCTTATGGAGAAGTGGGGCAAAGGGGCATTTAAAACGCTTTTTTTAAATCTTGGGATGATTTTGTTTTTCCTTCTTTCAGCCATGACCTTTGCTGTTTCATTATTTTAAATGAAACAGGATTCCGGCTCCTGTCTGAAATTTATGCCATAAAAGGGGGAATCCTGAGATCTCATAAAATACGGTTGACACATTTCGCCAATTATGTTACATTTGTAGTTAGCAAAAATACTGTGATTAGGAGTAGTAAGCTGTCTGAAACATGCAGAGAGCCGGCGGGAGGTGGAAGCCGGTTGGGGATGACAGCCGAACTCGCCTTTGAGTAGCGTGCTGAAGGAAGTTCTGCTTTCTGTGTAGGCATTGCCGGTGACCTGACCGTTACAGCGGGCGGATATGTTTTTCATATCCAGTGAGAGCATACAATCTTGTATGAAATAGAGTGGTACCACGCGGTAGATCCTGCGTCTCTATGGCTATATGAATGGCCTGAGGCGCATTTTTTTATGTGCTCTTACGGTCATCACATGATCTGCAGACATTTGATACAGGAAAAAAACCTGTGGAAAAGGAGGAAATTTTGTTATGGCAGCGTCATACAACCACAGCGCCATTGAGAAAAAGTGGCGTGAAAACTGGGCAAAAAATCCCATCAATGTTGACGATGGAAAGAAACAGAAATATTATTGTCTGGATATGTTCCCATATCCGTCAGGAAGCGGCCTTCATGTCGGCCACTGGAGAGGTTATGTAATCTCCGATGTGTGGAGCAGATATCAGATTTTAAAGGGCCATTATGTGATTCATCCCATGGGCTGGGATGCCTTCGGCCTTCCGGCAGAGAATTACGCCATTAAGATGGGAGTTCATCCGGCAAAATCCACAGCGGAGAACGTGGCAAACATCAAGCGTCAGATCAATGAGATTGCAGCCGTCTATGACTGGGATATGGAAGTTAACACCACTGATCCCGAATTTTATAAATGGACTCAATGGATTTTTGTTCAGATGTTTAAAAAGGGCCTGGCCTATGAAAAGGAGTTCCCGATCAACTGGTGCCCCTCCTGTAAGACAGGACTTGCAAACGAAGAAGTGGTAAACGGCTGCTGTGAGCGCTGCGGAACCGGAGTTACAAAGAAAAACTTAAGGCAGTGGATGTTAAAAATCACAGCATACGCAGACCGTCTGTTAAATGACTTAGATAAGCTTGACTGGCCGGATAAGGTTAAGAAGATGCAGTCAGAATGGATCGGGAAATCCTATGGAGCTGAGGTGGATTTTAAGGTAGACGGAAGAGAGGAAAGCATTACGGTTTATACCACCAGACCGGATACCTTGTACGGGGCTACCTTTATGGTACTTGCGCCGGAACACGCTCTTGCTGCTGGCCTGGCTACCCCGGAAAATAAAGAAGAGGTTGAGAAATATATCTACGATGCTTCCATGAAGTCAAACGTGGACCGTCTTCAGGATAAAGAAAAGACCGGCGTATTTACCGGAAGCTATGCGGTAAATCCCTTAAGCGGTGCCAAGGTGCCCATCTGGCTTTCCGATTATGTGCTTGCTGATTACGGTACCGGCGCCATTATGTGCGTGCCGGCTCATGATGACAGGGATTTTGAGTTTGCCACAAAGTTCGGCATTCCGATTGTCCAGGTTATCTCAAAGGATGGCAGGGAAATCGAAAACATGACCGAAGCCTATACCGAAGCCAGCGGAATCATGATCAATTCCGGTGAGTGGAACGGAATGGAATCCTCTATCCTTAAAAAAGAGGCTCCTGTAATGATCGAGTCACGGGGGCTTGGAAAGAAAACCGTAAACTTTAAGCTCCGTGACTGGGTATTCTCCAGACAACGCTACTGGGGAGAGCCGATTCCCATCATCCACTGTCCTCACTGCGGCAACGTGCCGGTTCCGGAAGACCAGCTTCCTCTCACCCTTCCGGAGGTAGAAAGCTACCAGCCTACGGGCACGGGAGAATCTCCGCTGGCAGATATTGAGGAATGGGTGAATACCACATGTCCGGTATGCGGCGCTCCTGCCAAGAGAGAGACCAACACCATGCCTCAGTGGGCCGGTTCCTCCTGGTATTTCCTCCGCTACGTGGACAGTCATAATGAAAATGAACTGGTATCCAAGGAAAAAGCAAAAAAATATCTTCCGGTGGATATGTATATCGGCGGCGTGGAGCATGCCGTACTTCATCTTTTGTATTCCCGTTTTTACACCAAGTTCTTAAATGACATCGGTGTGGTGGACTTTGATGAGCCCTTTACCAAGCTGTTTAATCAGGGTATGATCAACGGAAAAAATGGAATCAAGATGAGCAAGTCAAAGGGAAATGTGGTATCTCCTGATGATCTGGTACGTGACTATGGCTGTGATGCCCTCCGTATGTATGAGCTCTTTGTAGGGCCGCCGGAGCTGGATGCAGAGTGGGATGACAGGGGAATCGAAGGTGTCAGCCGTTTCTTACACCGCTTCTGGAATCTGGTGAAGGACAGCAGCGGTAAGGATGTGGAAGCCACCAGGGAAATGCTTCGTCTGCGCAGCAAACTGATTTTTGATATTGAACAGCGTTTTAACCAGTTTAACTTAAATACAGTAATTTCCGGATTCATGGAATATAATAATAAGTTGATCGACCTGGCTAAAAAGACCGGAGGCATTGACAAAGAGACTTTAAAGGCCTTTGTTGTTTTAATTGCTCCTTTTGCTCCTCATATCGGCGAAGAGCTGTGGCAGCAGCTTGGCGGCGTGGCTTCCGTATTCCACGCACAGTGGCCGGAATGTGATGAAGAGGCCATGAAGGAAGATGAGATCGAAGTTGCAGTCCAGGTAAACGGAAAAACCAGAGCAGTGGTAAAGCTTCCTGTAGGCGTATCAAAGGAAGAGGCCATTGAGGCAGGCAAGGCTTTGATCCCGGATAAAATAACAGGAACCATTGTCAAGGAAATCTATGTTCCCGGAAGAATTGTAAATATCGTGTGCAAGTAAGATTTATGTAAAGCATAAAATTAAGGACATTATGGCGGCTCCTAAGGGGACCGCCCATAATGTCCTTGTTTTCATTTTGAATTGCGTTTCATGAAGTTTTTAGAAAACATCCGAAGGGTATCCATACGTTTCTGTTCGTTAGGACCCATGTTGGCGCTCATGATGGTAATGAGAAGGTCTGTTTCCTGATCATTAAACTGAATGCCTTTCCGGCTTGCTTCCGCATTTAAGTTTAAAAGCGTTGGAAGAAGCTGGTCTTTTGGGGTAGTCTCCACCCGTTTTGCAAATTCAGTCAGCATGGAGAGCTTTTGTGGATTCATGGTTTTTAGCCTGGGGTCTTGTTTCCAGTTTGCGTTCATAGATCGTTATCTTTCCTTTCTATGGGGGTATGTAAAGAGAATCAGGGGAGGAACAAGGATTAATTCATCTGCTGCATGGCAGACATCATAAGCTGCATGGTCTCAAATCGGGACTGCTGCTCAGGGGGCATGAAGTTCTTTATCTGGTCGAAAGACATCCGCCCGAAAGGGTTATTCTGCCGGTGGTTATTTGCCTGGTTTGCCTGGTTTGCCTGGTTTGCCTGGTTTGTTTGGTTTGTCTGATTTGTCTGCCCTGCCTGCCTGCCCGATCCGTCAGATTGGGCCTGGACCGGAATGGTGGAACTGGGAACGGGATCCGAGAAAGAACCGGCCAGCTTAAAACCCTGGAACAAATTGATAATAAGGTCAATGAAATCCTGTTCTGCCGGATCGGCAAAGGGTTTTATGGTGTTCAACATGTCAATGGGGGTGTTGTCGGACTGGTTTCTCTCTCCTGCGGAGCAGATTCCCATGGTGGCTACTTCCCCTTCTTCAAACAGATTGATGGTGCGCTGAAGCTCGTTTATTTTGACGAAGTAGGAGATAAAGCGTTGTTGGGAAACTTGCATATAAGGCAGGGCAGCCTTCATCATCTGAAGATGATTATCGCCGATAAGGGAGTCTAAATCATTTGCGCGGACATTTTCTTCATTGTTCATGGCATGAGATTCCTTACTTTTCTTGTTGACAATATATGCGTCTGCATATATTAGTATTACAGGAGAGTGATTTAGATATGAATAGCCGATTAATTATAGATGGTAACGCAGTATATGAAATTGATGAAGAGTGTATGAAGATGAAGCAGAACAGGAACTCTTTAAAAGGAGGAAACAACCAGGGCCCTTTTCCAAGGCCTGGAAAAGAAAACGGCCAGAGCCGTTCATAAATGAAAACAGGGCCCGATCTGTGAAGAAGATCGGGCCCTGTTTTATGTTTCGCTTAGCAGCAGAAGTTATTTCCGCCGCCGAAGCCGCCGCCGCCACAGCAGCACAGAAGAATGATGATCCAAATCCAACTGCCGCCATCATTTCCGCAACCGCCGCAACTGTTGCCGCAACTGCTACCACAACCGCTATTGCCGCCGCCGCAGAAGCACAGGATAAGGATCAGCCAAATCAGGTTGAAACCACCGTTGTTGCATCCTCCGCTGTTGCAATCGCATCCGCATCCACAGTTAGTTGCTGCCAGATCACTCATATTGGTTCCTCCAAATAATTTGTTTACACTGTAAGTGTATGAGAGCTAGCTTGCCACTGTTTCCATATTTTTCTCTAAAATTTTAGATTTGATGTGATTGAACTTATCCAATTGTTGTGTATAATTAGAACAACAGAGAAATGAGGAGCAAAAGATGGAAAAATTATATTATGACAGACCATATGTAAAAACATTTGAAGGAGAGGTGCTGAATTGCAGTCAGGGAAAGGACGGCCTTTTTCAGGTACTTTTAGACCGGACAGCCTTTTATCCGGAGGGCGGCGGCCAGCCGGCTGATATGGGAAGTCTGGGAGAAGCGGCTGTCCTTGATGTCAGGGAAAGGCCGGAAGGCATTGTCCATATTATTGATAAGCCCCTTAAGGCCGGCAGCCGGGTGATGGGGATTATAGATTGGGAGAGAAGGTTCTGCCATATGCAGAATCATTCCGGAGAACATTTATTGTCCGGGATCGTACATAAGCATTATGGTCTTGACAACGTAGGCTTTCACATGGGAAGGGATGAGGTGACCGTTGATTTTAACGGGACCCTGACCCAGGAACAGATAGAAGCCGCGGAAATGGAAGTAAATGAACTCATCTGGAACAATATCCCGGTTCTGGAATCCTATCCCTCAAAGGAAGAACTGTCCCATATGGATTACCGGAGCAAAAAGGAATTGACCGGACAAGTCCGGCTGATTGAGTTTCCTAGAGGCGATGTGTGCGCCTGCTGCGGGACCCATGTTATGACCTCAGGAGAAATCGGTATTCTGAAAGTGACGGGAATGATTCATTATAAAGGCGGTGTCCGGGTGTCCATGGTATGCGGACGGATGGCTTTTGAGGATTACCACAAAAAACAAAAGGCAGTGTCAGGCATTTCCGTCCTGTTATCGGCAAAACCGGACAAGGTCCTGGAGGCAGTTGACCGATTGAAAGAGGAAGGGTTTAAAAAGGATGGAAGGATCGGCCTGCTTTCCAAAGAACTTCTTGAGAGAAAGGCAGGGGATTATCCTGAGTGGGATGGACCTCTTCTGGTATTTGACCGTGACTTACCTCCGGTGCAGCTAAGGCAGTTTTGTACCCTGCTGTATGAGGGGAAGAAAGGAAGCGTTGTTTTGGCCTGTTCCGGAGAAGAGGGATCCTGTCAGTATGCCCTTGGAAGCAGTTCTAAGGACATGAGGGAACTGAGCAAAGTATTAAATAGAAGATTAAACGGCAGGGGAGGGGGAAGTGCCATGATGGCCCAGGGAACTTTTCAGGCTTTGCCAAAGGATATCAGAAGAGCTTTTGAGGAAGAGGCATAAAAGGAGAGAATGATGGAATTTAACGACAGTACGATAAAAAAAATACGGGGGCTGATTATATTTGCCGTAATTGTGGTTGTGGCAGGGTGGAATTACAGCCGCCTGCTGGCCCTGGTTATGAAGCTGATAGGATTTATCTCTCCTTTTCTTCTGGGAGGAGTCATGGCCTTTATCCTTAATGTGCCCATGCGGAGGATCGAAAAAATGCTGCCGGTAAAGGAAGAGAGCAGGATCCGCAGGCCCTTAAGTCTCTGCCTTACCCTGGTGTTTGTAATAGGGGTCCTGCTGCTTGTTATCTTTGTGGTGATGCCCCAGCTTTTTGAGACGATTTTAAGCCTGCAAAACAGCATTCCGGCTTTTCTTACAGGTGTCAAGGAGCAAGCGGAAAGGCTGTTTGCCCAGAATCCTGAGATCGCCGACTATATTAATGGAATCCAGATCGACTGGAAGGCCTTTCTGGAAGGGGTGGTGGGATTTTTGTCCACAGGAGCGGGATCAGTGCTTTCCTCTACAATGTCAGCCGCCATATCCATTATAAACGGGGTGACAACCTTTATCATTGCTTTGGTTTTTGCTATTTATATGCTTCTTCAGAAAGAGACTTTGTCGCGTCAGTTTCAAAAGCTGATGAAAGCCTTTCTTCCGGAAGAAGTGATGATACAGACCCTTGAGATTTTAAAGCTGGTTTCTGAAACCTTTTCCAATTTTCTCACCGGACAGTGCATGGAAGCGGTCATCCTTGGGAGCATGTTTTTTTTGACCTTATCGGTTTTCCGGCTTCCATATGGGCTTCTCATCGGCGTTCTGATCGCCTTTACCGCTTTGATCCCCATGTTTGGGGCATTTATCGGCTGTGCCATCGGAGCATTTTTGATGCTCATGGTAAAGCCTCTTGATGCGGTCATTTTTTTAATTATATTTTTTGTTCTTCAGCAGGTGGAAGGAAACTTTATTTATCCCCATGTGGTGGGAAATTCTGTGGGGCTTCCTTCTATCTGGGTTCTGATGGCAGTCACCATCGGAGGCAGCGCCATGGGAATTGTGGGAATGCTGGTGTTCATCCCTCTTTGCTCCGTGGTGTATGCCATTCTTCGGGAGATTGTAAACAGCAGGCTGGAAAAGAAGAAAAGGCTTAAAAGCAGAAAGTTATAGATGTGCAATAAAAAAAGAGGGATTCGCGGAACCCCTCTTTTTTCTATTCGCCCTGATACATATATTTGATGAGTCTTTCCACATCCTCCGGATCATGGGCAACCAGCTCCAGCTCATTGATCATGCTTCCGTTGGAAAAAATAGTGGCCATGGAAAGGTACTGGCTTAATTTGGACTTTAAGTTGATCCGGTCGCCTTCATTGGAAACCAGCTCAACAGTGCCCTTGCACTGCTCAATGACTTTGAAAAATTTTTCTACATCTGTGATATTTTGAATTTTCATATGAATTCCTCCTTTGGAGTATCCGTGAAATAATTGTCAATTCCTACATCCTTATTATAGCAGTGTTTTTTCTCTGGCACAATATGGAAAAAACCAGAAAATGAACTTATTCCGCTGATTTTTATGTATAATAGGAACATAAACGGAAAAAGAGAGGAAAGGATTATGAAGAGGATACGGGAATATGGCATTATCACAGGAAAGCTGGCTCCGGGGCCCCTTAATAAAATCACCGATGTGGAGGGAGTCCTGGTGGGACATGCCACAATCAATACCAAAGACCATAAAACAGGGGTCACTGTGATTCTGCCCTGTAAAGACAATCCATTTCGCAGAAAGCTGGTGGCAGCGGCTTATATACATAATGGTTTTGGAAAAAGCCAGGGCTTAATCCAGGTGGAAGAGCTTGGAACCCTGGAAACACCCATTGCCCTTACCAACACATTAAATGTGGGAAAGGTCCACGACGCTCTGGTGGATCTCATGCTTGAGCAGTGCAGAAAAGAGGGAACGAAGATGGTATCCGTCAATCCGGTGGTAGGAGAATGCAATGATTCGGTCCTAAATAAAATCAGCGACAGGGTGGTGGGTTTAAAAGAAGTGAAAGCAGCTGTGGCAGACGCTTCTTCCGATTTTGAGGAAGGAGCAGTAGGGGCAGGCTGCGGCACCGTATGCTACGGTTTAAAAGGAGGGATCGGTTCTGCTTCCAGAAGGTTTAAAATCGGAGGAGAAGTCTATACTCTTGGAGTAATGGTTCAGTCAAATTTCGGAAGCACGGAAAACCTCATGGTAAACGGAATGGCTGTTGGAAAGGAAATTGCACGGATAACGGAACCATCCATATTGGACAGAGGTTCGGTTATGACGATCATAGCCACGGATCTCCCTGTTTCAGACCGCCAGCTAAAGCGGATTTTAAAGCGGGCAGGAGTAGGGCTGTCCAGAACCGGTTCCTATATGGGACATGGAAGCGGGGATATTATGATCGGTTTTACCACGGCAAACCGGATACCGGAACAGGCGGAAAAAGAACTGCTGTCCGTCCGCATCTTAAAAGAAGCTGCTTTGGAAACGGCATTTACAGCTGCGGCAGAAGCAACGGAGGAGGCGGTCCTCAATTCCCTTGCCATGGCAAAAACAACCACAGGTCACAAGGGAAATGTGGTGCATTCCCTTACAGACCTGTGGCTTTCCAAGGAGCAGCCTTAATCAAAATCTACGTGATAGACCTGATCAGGTGTATGGATGTCAATGGCGCTTAAATTAAACTGGTCTTCAAAGATCTGGATTTTGTATTCAAAAAACGTATTATCCGTTTTCTTTGACATGAATATATATGCTCCCGGCTCCTTGTCCTCAATCTCGTCGCAGATTTCGTTGTAGATTTCCTCCCCGTCCACAGGGCTTGCATATCCGGCCCCGCGGATGGCTTTTTCAATGGCCTGATAAAATTCTTCCATAAAGCAGTACCTCGTTTCTGATTCATTTTATATGAATCCTATTATAAGCAATCTTTTCCATTGCTGCAAGAATTACTTGAATCTTCGTTTGGAGGGTGTATAATAGGGCAGGGGTCAAAGTCAAGCCTGCTTGGCCTTGGCCCGTTGCATTAGGGAAAATAAAATGGAGGGATGGAATATGGATTTGTTATACAGACCGAGAAGATTAAGAACATCAGATACCTTGAGAAAAATGGTACGGGAAACCAGAGTTTCAAAAGAGTCCCTGATTTATCCCTTGTTTGTGGTGGATGGAGAAGAGCTTAGGGAAGAAATTCCTTCCATGGAGGGACAGTACCGTTACAGCGTGGATCAGCTTCCCGGGATTATGGAGAAGCTGGTGAATGTTGGTGTGGGAAAAGTTTTGCTGTTTGGAATTCCGGCTCATAAGGATATTTGCGGAAGTCAGGCTTATGACGAAGATGGAATCGTCCAGCGGGCCATCCGCTTTATCAGGAAACATTATCCGCTGGTATATATTGTCACAGATGTGTGCATGTGTGAATATACATCCCACGGTCATTGCGGAATCCTGGATGGAGAATATGTGGATAATGACAGGACTCTGGAATATTTGAACTTAATTGCCCTTTCCCATGCAAAGGCAGGAGCTCATATGGTGGCACCTTCCGACATGATGGATGGCCGGATCAGTTCCATGAGGCAGGCTCTGGATGGGGCAGGATTTGTGAATGTTCCCATTATGGCTTATTCCGCCAAGTATGCTTCCGCATTTTACGGGCCGTTTCGGGATGCTGCAGGGTCTGCTCCGGCCTTTGGAGACCGGAAGAGTTATCAGATGGATTATCATAACAGGAAAGAGGCTTTAAAAGAAGTGGAACTGGATGTGGCAGAGGGAGCCGATATTGTGATGGTAAAGCCGGCCCTCTCTTATCTGGATATTATAAGAGAGGTGGCGGACCGCCATGACCTTCCTGTAGCCGCTTACAGCGTGAGCGGAGAATACGCCATGATAAAAGCGGCTTCCAAAGCCGGTTTTATTGAGGAAGAAAAGGTGATATGCGAATCAGCTGTGAGCATATACCGCGCTGGGGCGGATATTCTCATTACCTATTTTGCAATGGAACTTGCCCGTTTTATGGACGAGGGAAAGATCGGCTGAGAAAAGGCCTGGGGCAGGATAGGATCAAAGGCCCTTTTCCTGCCGTATCCTTTTCATGTCGTCAAGAAGAAGAACGGATATGCGAAGACCTCCCCGCCCAACCCCTAAGCTGATATCAGGCTTGTTGTTTCCATGAAAGTCAGATCCGCCTGTGGGAAAGAGGTCATATTTCTTTGCCAGCTTTTTCAGTTTTCCGCTTTCATGCTGGTTATTGGAAGAGTGGTAGACTTCCAGGCCGTGAAGTCCAAGCTCTTTTAAATACCGGACCAGCTCCTCTGTTTTTTTATCCCCCAGATGATACTGGTATGGATGGGCCAAAACAGGTGAGGCCTTGCAGTCCGTAAGGATCTTCATGGCGTGCTCAGGAGTGATTTTTTCTTTTCGGGGGCAGTAGGGGCCGCTGTAGTCCAGGTATTTTTTAAATGCCTGATCCATACTCTTTACATAGCCCTTTTCAAGGAGGACCCGGGCAAAATGGGCACGGGTTATGACGGTATCAGGATTTCCTGCCATTACCTCATCTAAGGTGATGGAAATGCCGGCATTCTGGAAGCGGCGTATCATTTCCTCATTCCTTTTTTTTCGAATTTCCTTAAGAGCCCCTGTTTCAGAGATAAAATCCCGGTCCGCCGGATCGACATAAAGTCCCAGGATGTGAATTTCTTCTCCCTGATACACGCAGGAGAGTTCAATTCCCGGAATGATTTCAATGGGAAGGCCGGCAGCAGCAGCCTGGGCTTCAGCAAGGCCGTCAATGGTATCGTGATCGGTCAGTGCAATGGCCGCAAGGCCTTTTTCTACCGCAAGGGCAACCACCTGGGAGGGAGTGAAGGTGCCATCCGAAGCATTGGAGTGAACGTGCAAATCGACAAATTTCATAAAAACCTCCAAATTGAAATAGTTTGGTAACACTATAGTAACATGTTTTTTTCATTCTGTAAAATGTAGAATAAACGCGAAAAATAATTAAGAAAATTCATAAAATCGTAATAGCATTTCCCACAAAGTATGGTATACTACTCAATGTAATGCTACAAAATCATGTAAAAAGGTGAAATAAATGAATCAGATAGATAACAGACAAAGAGGTGGGGGAAGAACCTATTCTTCCCGGAAGGTCAGCAGTAAAAATGCATCGGAAGCAGGCCGCAGATCAGGACAGGCTTACAGGACGGGCAGCCCCTATCAGCAGAGACGGGGAAAGAAAAAAAAGAGGGGCCCACAGTACAGCGTCACAAAGATACTTCTGGGGATCATTCTGGCCGTTGCCGCCTTTATCTGTGTCTTTGCTGTGGTTAAGCTTGTTGGAGGCAGCAAAGCAAAGGAGACGGAGGTAAACTCCACCACTGTTTCAGAGACGGAATTGAAGAAAGAGGTTAAGGTGGAGGGGATTACCATCACCGGCATGTCCAGGGAAGAGGCCAGGGAAGCCATTGAAAAGCAGTACCAATGGGGGATGAAGGTCACCTATAACCAGGAACAGTATGAACTTAAGAACCTGATGGATAAAAAAGTGGACGCCATTCTGGAAGAGATCTATTCAGGAGAACCAAAGGAAAGCTACACCCTTGATTTTGACGGACTGGAGGAGGATGTTCAGGCTGAGGTAAAAACCATTGCAGGAAAATGGGATGTTGCGGCTAAAAACGGCTCCATATCAGGCTTTGATAAAAATACCGGAAAGTTTGTTTATTCCGGAGAGAAAAACGGAGTTATAATTGATCAGGAGAAACTGGCATCTGATATCATGGCCCAGCTTCAGGCCAAGAATTTTCAGGCAGCCATCCAGGCCACTGGCAAGGAAGTTGCTCCCAAGATCACTGAGGCCCAGGCTAAGGAGATGTATAAGGTAATCGGCACTTATACCACCACAACCACCGCCAATAGTGACAGAAATAAGAACATTGAGCTGGCTTCTGCCGCATTAAACGGCTTAATCCTGCAGCCTGGAGAGGAATTTTCCTTTAACAAAGCCACAGGGGAGCGTTCTCCGGCAAAGGGATACCGTCCGGCAGGTGCATATTTAAACGGAGAATTGGTTGAAGAACCCGGCGGAGGCGTATGCCAGGTGTCCTCTACCTTATATAATGCGGTTGTATTTGCAGGGCTTTCCACTACGGAGCGCCATGCTCACAGCTACGAGCCTTCCTATGTAACACCAGGTGAGGATGCCATGGTAAGCTATGGCGGGCCTGATATGAAATTTGTCAATAATTCTTCCACTGCCGTTGCTATCAGAACCAGCTTTGCAGACCGGAAGTTAAAGATCTCCATTGTAGGAATTCCGATTCTGGAAGAGGGCGTCACCTTATCCATGACATCAAAGAAAACGGCGGAATTAGATGCTCCGGCACCGGTTTATGAGGAAGACCAGACCCTTCAGCTTGGAGAGGAAAAGATCGTTAAGGCAGAGACAAAGGGAAGCCGCTGGGTGACCAATCTGGTTACCAAAAAGAACGGCGTTGTTGTAAGCGATGAGCTTTTTCATAACAGCACCTACCGGGGAAAACCGGCTACGATCAAGCGGAACCAGTCAGGAGTTGTCATTCCTGCCACTGATCCGGCCAGCTCTGCCGCTGAAACCACTCCGGCAGGTTCTCCAGGAATTGGAGAGACCACCGCTCCCCACGACAATGAGACGGGCGGAAATTCCGGTGGGCCACAGGGACCGGCAGAAAAGCCGGGAACCACGGAAACTCAGCCTTCCCAGACTCAGGGACCGTCTTCTACTACAGAAGCGGCGGATGATGAGGGCGGTCAGACCGTCATTCCTCCCAATCCATTTAACTAAAAATAGTTCAAAATCAGACAGGACTGGACAGATTATTCTTTCCAGTCCCTTTTTATCGGATTGTTTCGAAAATAATACTTAAATTTCCTGTTTTAATATTTGCAATTTGTTGAATAATTGTTATAATAATGTCAGGTCACTTTCCCAATTAACGGGAACCAATTGATATATTATTCACATTTGCAGGAGGAAATCAATAATGGCAAGAAAAATGAAAACCATGGATGGTAACCATGCAGCAGCTCATGCGTCATACGCATTTACTGATGTAGCGGCTATCTATCCGATTACCCCATCTTCACCTATGGCTGAAGCAACAGATGAATGGGCGACAGACGGAAGAACCAATATCTTCGGTCAGACAGTACAGATTACAGAGATGCAGTCTGAGGCAGGTGCGGCAGGTGCAGTACACGGTTCCTTAGCAGCAGGCGCTCTGACAACCACTTATACAGCTTCCCAGGGTCTTTTACTCATGATCCCGAATCTTTATAAAATCGCAGGCGAGCAGTTACCAGGTGTAATCAACGTATCCGCACGTGCAGTTGCCAGCCATGCTTTATCTATCTTTGGCGATCACTCCGACGTATACGCATGCCGTCAGACCGGCTGTGCCATGTTATGCGAATCCAGCGTTCAGGAAGTTATGGACTTAACACCTGTTGCTCATATGGCAGCTCTTGAGGGTAAAGTACCATTTATCAACTTCTTCGACGGTTTCCGCACATCCCACGAGATCCAGAAGATCGAAACATGGGATTATGAGGATTTAAAAGAGATGGTAAATATGGATTCCATCGACGAATTCCGCCATCGTGCATTAAATCCAAACCATCCGGAGTTAAGAGGTTCCGCACAGAACCCTGATATTTTCTTCCAGGCAAGAGAAGCCTGCAATCCGTATTATGAAGCTCTGCCTGCAATTGTTCAGAAATACATGGACAAGGTCAATGCAAAGATCGGAACGGATTATAAATTATTCAACTACTACGGAGCTGCTGATGCAGAGCATGTAATTATTTCCATGGGTTCCGTAAACGATACCATTGAGGAAACTCTTGACTATCTGCTGGCTTCCGGCAACAAGGTAGGTGTGGTAAAGGTTCGTTTATACCGCCCATTCTGCGCAGAAGCTCTGATCGAAGCGATTCCGGATACAGTGAAGACTATTTCCGTATTAGACAGAACAAAAGAGCCAGGTTCCTTAGGTGAGCCGTTATACCTTGACATTGTTGCAGCTCTTAAGGGAACAAAATTTGATCAGGTGAAGATCTTAACCGGACGTTATGGTTTAGGTTCCAAGGACACCACACCAACTCAGATCGTTGCTGTTTATAACAATAAGGAAAAGACTCCGTTTACCATCGGTATTGTGGATGATGTGACTCATCTCTCTCTTGAGACAGGCACACCTATCGTTACAACTCCGGAAGGAACTTCAAACTGCAAGTTCTGGGGTCTTGGTGCTGACGGTACCGTAGGCGCTAACAAGAACTCCATTAAGATCATCGGTGACAACACGGATATGTACGCTCAGGCTTACTTTGACTATGACTCCAAGAAATCCGGCGGCGTTACCATGTCTCACTTACGTTTCGGACACAAGCCGATCAAATCCACTTATTTGATCCGTCAGGCTAACTTTGTGGCATGCCACAATCCAGCCTATATCCGCAAGTACAACATGGTTCAGGAACTGGTTGACGGCGGTGTCTTCTTACTGAACTGCCCATGGGATGCTGCTGGTCTTGAGAAGCATTTACCAGGACAGGTGAAGAAGTATATTGCTGATCATAACATTAAGTTCTACACCATCGACGGTGTTAAGATCGGTATTGAGACCGGCATGGGCCAGACACGTATCAACACCATCCTTCAGTCTGCATTCTTTGAACTGACCGGAATTATTCCTTCTGAGAAGGCAAATGAACTGATGAAGGCAGCTGCAAAGGCAACCTACGGACGTAAGGGCGAAGAAATCGTTATGAAGAACTGGGCAGCAATCGATGCAGGTGCAAAGGGCGTTGTTAAGGTAGAGGTTCCGGAAAGCTGGAAAAACTGTGAGGATGAAGGCCTTGATTACAAGTTTATCACAGAGGGCAGAAGAGATGTTGTTGATTTCGTTAATAACATTCAGTCCAAGGTAAACGCACAGGAAGGAAATTCCCTGCCAGTATCCGCATTCAGCGATTATGTTGATGGTTCCACACCATCAGGCTCTTCTGCATACGAGAAGCGCGGTATTGCAGTTACCATCCCAGGCTGGATTCCTGAAAACTGTATCCAGTGTAATTTCTGTTCCTATGTATGTCCTCATGCTGTTATCCGTTCTGTTGCTCTGACTGAAGAAGAAGCAGCAGCAAAGCCAGAGGAGATGAAAACTCTTCCAATGACAGGTATGCCGGGATATCAGTTCGCTGTGACCGTATCTGCATTTGACTGTACAGGCTGCGGTTCCTGTGCAAACGTATGTCCGGGAAAGAAGGGCGAGAAGGCTCTTGTTATGGTCAATATGGAAGAAAACTGCGAAGAGAAGCAGAAAGTATATGATTTCGGCCAGACACTTCCTATTAAGCAGGAAGTTATTGATAAGTTTAAAGAAAACACTGTTAAGGGCAGCCAGTTCAAGAAGCCGCTTCTTGAGTTCTCGGGAGCATGCGCAGGCTGCGGCGAGACACCTTATGCAAAACTGATCACCCAGTTATTCGGTGACAGAATGTATATTGCAAACGCAACCGGATGTACTTCCATCTGGGGCAACTCTTCTCCATCCACACCTTATACCGTAAATGCAAAGGGACAGGGTCCTGCATGGGCAAACTCATTATTTGAGGACAATGCCGAGTTCGGTTATGGTATGATGCTGGCTCAGAGCGCCATCAGAGGCGGATTAAAGACAAAGGTTGAAGAGGTTATGAATTCTGAAAAGGCTTCCGAAGAAGTAAAGGCAGCCTGCAAGGAATACCTGGATACCTTTGAATCAGGCTCAACCAATGGTTCTGCAACTGATAAGTTAGTTGCTGCATTAGAGGGCATTGAATGTGATACCTGCAAGGCTATCCTTAAGGATAAGGATTTCCTGGCTAAAAAATCCCAGTGGGTATTCGGCGGTGACGGCTGGGCATATGATATCGGCTTCGGCGGTGTTGACCACGTGCTTGCAAGCGGCAGAGATATCAATGTTATGGTATTTGATACTGAGATTTACTCCAATACCGGCGGTCAGTCTTCAAAGGCCACCAAGACAGGTGCTGTTGCACAGTTTGCTGCAGGCGGTAAGGAGACAAGGAAGAAAGACTTAGCAAGCATTGCCATGAGTTATGGTTATGTATATGTGGCACAGATCGCCATGGGTGCTGATTATGCGCAGACTGTTAAGGCAATTTCCGAGGCAGAGGCTTATCCGGGACCATCTCTGATCATCGCTTATGCTCCATGTATCAGCCATGGTATCAAGAAGGGCATGTCCAAGGCTCAGACAGAAGAGAAGCTGGCTGTTGAATGCGGTTACTGGAACAACTTCCGCTACAATCCTGCTGCTGAGAAGAAATTCACCTTAGACAGCAAGGCTCCTTCATTAGAAGGATACCAGGAATTCTTAAAGGGCGAGGTTCGTTATGCATCCTTAGCTATGAAGAATCCTGAGAGAGCAGCTGAATTATTTGCAAGGAATGAGGCAGATGCAAAAGACCGGTATGAATACCTGAAGAAACTGGTTATTTTATACGGCAATGAATAATTGATTATCATGTAATAAACTGCAGGCCCGGATGAAATTATCCGGGCCTGTTTTCTGGTAATCCGAAAGCTTAATTTAGGGAAATATAAAAAACATATGCAACAGAAAAGCGCTCCCTCAGACAGAAGTCTGTCAGGAGCGCCTTTTTAAAGTATCATTTCTTTAAGCCATGTAATTAAACCAGTTCTGTACCAAAACGATTGCCTTCATCCACACTCTTTAAGCAATACCACACAATAAGAAGAATAGAGCCTACAAGGGGAACAAATGCAATAAATGTCCAGAGGCCTGATCTGTTAGTGTCGTGGAGCCGCCGTACTCCAAGAGCGATGCCGGGAATCAGGGCCGCAATCCCATAAATCATAGATAAAAGTCCGAACATATTCGAAACATTACTCAGCACTCCCAGCAGGATGCCGATAATGATATTGAATAATACAGCCATCCAATAACCTCTTACGGTCGTGCGTCCGTTAAAATTAAAATAGTTTTTCCACATTGCCAGGTATTCATTCATAATTTTTATTACCTTTCTTTCTTTTGTATAATGTATATTTATGATATCATAAAAAATTAATAAAATATATAGTAATTTTATAAAAATATAAAATTGATTTCGAAAAAATTTATATAAATTTATGATTTGCAATAATAAAATAGTACTTTTTTAGGCTCTCTTTGATATATAAGATGATATGGTGGAAAGAATACCGCTTTTTCACAGATTTTTTCTCAAAACAGAGGGAGTATTTAAAGCAGACAGGCACTGGGCATTAATGCGGGAATAAACTTACTATATAACTATCATAAAAGAGGGTTTCTATGGGAATTTTATCTTATATGCAGAACAATACGGATATGGAAACAAATCCTTCCACAGGTCCGGAAGAAGACGAGTTTCCGGCGGAAGGAGAAGACAGCGGCAACACAAATCAAACAGGGGAAAAACCGCCGGAAGAAAATAATGAAAACACACCTCCGCTCAATCTGGAAAAGGAATTGCCTTCTCCTAATTTCCCATTTTCTGATTCCGCTGCTGACGGAATGGGGAGTTCTGTTATTACGGTATTTCCCAAGCCGATTATCCCATGCTATTTGTGCGGCTCCGGAGAGTATGGCCTTGTCCGGTTCTTAAACGCAGCAGCAGGCTATTATCCATTTCTCATCTATATCAGCAATCAGATTGTTGTCAATGGACTGGATAATGGGGAAATGAGCCAGTACGGCCGGGTTTTGGCGGCGCAGCAGACCATAACTGTAGGCGGGCTGAACGGATATGTTTTCATTGAAAAGCAGATTACAGTTAACCCTAACCGAGCAATGACTGTTGCCATTATCAATACGGATTATGGACTGGATTTAATGGAAATCGAGGATGTACCTTGCAACGGAGGTATTAACTCCGGCTGTTTCCGCGTATGCAATTTGTCCATAACAAACCGCAGGGTCCACGTATCATTAAACGGCGGAGTCATAACGTTCCGCAATGTAGATTATCAGCAAGTGACCGCCTTTCAGTATGTCTTAACAGGCTTTTATCTGGTTTCCGTGTCCAACGGAAATACTTCCGGCGGAAATCTGCTCTTATCCTCCAATATCTATGTACGGGGCAATGCTTCCTACAGCCTGTACGTATTTAACTGGAGCAATGTGGAAGATGCCATCCGCATTTTGATCGTGGAAGACCGAAGATCTTAAAAACAGAAACCTCTGATTGACAGGTCAGAGGTTTTTTACTATACTAAGTGTATTAGGAGTATTAATACAAATAAGGAGGTGGAATATGATACTGCTTGATTACAAAGACCGCAGGCCCATATACGAGCAGGTTGTAGAAAAGCTTAAGGATCTTATGATATGCGGCGTATTGGAACAGGATGCACAGCTTCCTTCTGTCCGCGCTTTGGCAACAGACTTATCCATTAATCCCAATACCATACAGAGAGCTTACGGGGAACTGGAACGAAGGGGATTTATCTATTCCGTAAAGGGGAGAGGAAGCTTTGTAGCGGATACCAGTTCCATAAGAGCCCTTAAAAACAGTGAGCTGAAAAGAGATCTTATAAGCTGGATTCAGGAAGCCAAACGGGCAGGACTGACAGAGGATAAGGCTCATACGTGGATAGCGGAGGAATGGGTAAAACAGGAATATTTGGCAGGGGAGGAGAGAGCAGATGATAACAGCAGAGAATCTGACAAAAAAGTTTGATGATATTGTGGCAGTAGACCAGGTAAGTGCACAGATACGGGATGGAAGCGTATTTGGACTCATTGGAACCAATGGAGCAGGAAAAAGCACCTTTTTAAGAATGCTCAGCGGTATTTTAAAACCTGATGAAGGAAGTGTTACCATTGATGGGAATCAGATCTTTGAAAATGAAAAGGTGAAAAGCCGGTTTTTTTATATTTCCGATGACCAGTATTATTTTAATAATGCTTCCCCTCTTGATATGATGGAGTTTTACAGCAGGGTCTATCCACGGTTTGACAGGGAACGGTTTCATAATCTTTTGGGAAGCTTTGGACTGGAAGCAAGGAGAAAGATTCATACTTTTTCAAAAGGCATGAAAAAGCAGCTTTCCGTCATATGCGGGATATGCGCCAATACGGATTATCTTTTCTGCGATGAAACCTTTGACGGACTTGATCCTGTCATGCGCCAGGCGGTGAAGAGCATTTTTGCCAATGATATGTCTGAGCGGAATTTAACGCCTATTATTGCTTCCCATAACCTAAGGGAGTTAGAGGATATCTGTGATCATGTAGGCCTTCTCCACAGGGGAGGGATACTGCTTTCTAAGGATTTAGATGACATGAAGCTTAACATTCATAAGGTGCAGTGTGTTCTAAAAGAAGGGATGACCGCAGAAGATTTAGGGGCCCTGCAGCGTATTAAGACGGAAGCAAGAGGAAAACTTTATACCATAACGGTACGGGGAACCAGAGAAGAAGTGGAAGGGCTGATGGAATCGTACCAGCCGGTATTTTACGAGATCATACCATTATCTCTGGAAGAGATATTCATTAGTGAGACGGAGGTGGCAGGATATGACATCAAAAAGCTTATTTTATAATTTATTAAGAGAAGATGGCAAAAGACGCCTTTGGTCTATGGCACTGTCATTTTTAGTGTTCTTTTTTACCTTCCCGGTGAGAACCGCGCTTTCCTTAAGCGAAAGGGCGAGAGAAACTACCGATTATTCTTATCTTGTATCCAGCTTAAAGCAGTGGCTGGGGTTTCAGAACGGCTGGATAGCCGTACTTCTTATCCTCCTGTCCCTGGTCATGGGGGTGACCAGCTTTTCTTACCTCCATTCCAGGCAGAAAGTGGATTTTTACCACGGCATTCCTGTAAACAGGAAGCATTTGTTCTGGGTCAGTTATTTTAACGGAATTTTCATTCCGGCAGCCGTATATGGGATAAACCTGATCATCACCATGGGAGTGGTGGCAGTAAACGGCATTTCTCCTTTTGAGGTAATAGGATCAGCCTTTACCGGATTTGTGCTGTTTATGATCCATTATGCCATGATGTATTCCGTGACCGTGATATCCATGATCCTCACCGGGAATGTCCTGATCGGCGTTTTTGGAACCATAGTATTGCAGTTTTATTTTGTATGCGTCATAGGGGTCCTGGAATTCTGCTACAGCCATTTCTTTTATACCAGCTACAGGGGAGGCGGGAATTTATTTAACCTTCTCATAGATAAATGTTCGGCATTTGCCCTGTTCCTGGTAAATTTAGACCGGCTTCAGCCGGGAACTCCGGTTAAAACACAGGCTGTCAGGATCTTTGCGGTTTTGGCGGTGACAGCAGTACTGGCCTTCCTTTCCTTCCTGTTATATAAAAAGCGGGGATCAGAAGCAGCAGGAAAAGCCATGGCTTTTAAGATCAGCATGCCGGTGATCCGGATTCCCATTGTGGTTTTGTCATCTCTCAGCGGAAGCATTTTTTTCTGGTCCATACGTTCCAGCCTGGGCTGGGCTGTATTCGGGCTGATCTGCGGAATGCTTTTATCCCACTGTGTGATTGAAATCATCTATCACTTTGAGTTTAGAAAGCTGTTTTCCCATTGGAAACAAATGGTGGCCTGCGCTCTGATGGCTGCAGTGATATTTGGCGGCTTCCGCTACGATTTGTTTGGGTATGACAGATATATACCCGCAGAAACGTCCATTGAATCCGTTGCAATGTCCATGCAGGATGCAACCTATTGGGTTTCTTACGGAAAAGCAAAGCAGAATTCCCTTGGAGAATATTACTGGGAATACCAGGATTCTGATGATTATGCATTCAGCCATATGGCACTGAAGGATACGGCGCCGGTCCTTGCCCTGGTACGTGATGCGGTGGCCAGAAACCAGAAGCTGTACCATAACAGCAGTTTTTCCCCTAATTGGGAGGACGGAAGAATAAGTTATAATTTTTCCGTAAAATACAGGCTGAAAAACGGTAAGGATGTTTACCGCTCCTACCGGTTATCCTCCGATGAAATCCGGCCGGAGATTGTGGAAATCTTTGAAAACCAGGAATTTAAGAAAGCGCTTTACCCCATCCTGGTCCAGACACCCGAGGATACTGCCTGGGTAAGGGTGAGCAAGGGAGAGCAGACGAACATTGTCAGCCGTGACAGAAACGGAACAGATAAAGCCATGACTGAAAAATTGCTCTTTGCATATCAGGAGGATTTAAAGGAATTGAAAGTGGAGACAATGGAAAAGGAAAATCCCATAGCCACCATACAGTTTTTAACGAAAATACAGGCAGAGGCGGAAACAAAGAGGGATGAAACCCAGAGTTCCTGGAAGTACAGCGATGTCACTTCAAGAGGGTATTATCCGATTTATCCTTCTTTTAAAAACACCTTGGAGGTGTTAAAGGAGTGTAAAGTCAATGTGGAGAGCTGGAGTAACCTGGAAAATGTTAAAGAAATTAATATAGATATCTACCAGTTTCAGCCGTATAAATATACTTACGATGATAAGGAATCACGATACATGACCATCAATGAACCCCAGCAGGTCAGGCAGATCATGAGCAATGCGGTGCTGGAGGAATATTCCAGCATGAATCCTTTTGGCGGCAGGGAAGGGAACTGGGTCAGTTTTTCTGCTGTTACGGAATCCGGCACAAGCAGAAGTGAGGTTGGCTGCGCCATCTCACTGGACCAATTGCCGGAGTCTGTAAAAAAAGAGATCGAGAAGATAAAAAAAGATGTGTAAGCAGTCTTTCATTGACTTTTTCTTCCAATGAAGTTAAAATGATAGAAGCAAAAGTCAAAGGAGGAATCACGGATGGCATTTTTTGAAGAGTTGGGAAAGACAATTAGTGGTACCGGCAAAGAGGTTGCAACCAAGGCAAAAGCGCTGACTGAAACAATACAGTTAAAGACACAGATCAGTGTGGAGAAGACAAAGCTGGAAGAAGCTTATGCAGTCATCGGCAAACAATTCTATGAAGCGAACAAAGAGCCGGAGGAAGTTTATGCAAAGGCTTATGAAGCTGTCAGAGCCAGCCGGGAGAGAATTGCCGCTCTGGAGATAGAACTGAGCCAAAGCGAGGGAACCCGTATCTGCGCGGAGTGTGGAGCCAAGGTTCCAAAGAATACTTTTTATTGTGGAAAGTGCGGAGCTCCTGTAAAGGAAGCAGCCCAGAAAGCTGATACAGAAGATGAGAGCGTTGAGGAAGTAGAAGAGGCGGCGTCGGCAGAAGAAGTAAATCCGGCAGCTGGTATCAATACGGTTAGTGAAGACGCATTTGAACCTACAGAAGAACAAGAGTAGTTACTTAAAAGGCCGGCTTAAAAAGCCGGTCTTTCCTTTGGGAATTTTCGCTTTTTTAAAAAAAGTATGTAAATTTCCGGTAAAATGTGATAGACTAAATCCGACTCTGAAAAGAAATAGGGGACAAAGAGGTATATCATGAAATTATATGTCAAATGGCTGGGAAGACTTTTTGTGCTTTCTGCCATGATGAATGTCTTTATTGAATTGGCCAGCAGAAAATCTTTGGTAAGCCTTGGTTCTTATATATTGGGAAGTTTTCCTGTGTTTTTGCTGAATACGCTGATCATTATTCTTCCTTTTACGGTTGTATTTGTGACAAAGCGCAAGGCTTTTGCATGCATTACCATATCCCTCATATGGCTTTTGATGGGAGTGGTAAACGGGATCCTGCTCATTTTCAGGACAACGCCTTTTACCGGGGCTGATTTCCGCCTGGTAAAGTATGCGGTCAGCCTGGCCACGGTATATTTCACCTGGCTGCAGATTATTTTAATCGTGTCCGGCGTAGCGTTTTCCGTCATATTCCTGGCCGCAGTCTGGCGCAGGGCTCCAATTTCCAGGGAACGGGTGAGATACGGCCTTGGGGCCGGGCTGATAGCCATCAGCAGCGTTGTTGTGCTGGGAGCCACAAGCGCAGCCATGAGAACCGGATTAGTGGCGGTTCATTTCGGTAACATTGGTGAGGCATTTAAAAGCTATGGATTTCCATATTGTTTTTCCAATTCCCTGTTTAATACCGGAATTTCCAAGCCTGAGGGATATGGAACCGAGACAATGGAAGCCATCCGGGATGAGGAACTGGTTCCGGAGAATACTTATGCCCTGTCTGAAGATACAAAGCCTAATGTGATCATGATCCAGCTGGAATCCTTTTTTGACCCTTCCCTGTGGAAGGAGAATCCGGTAAATTATGATCCCATCCCTTTTTTCCACCAGCTGCAGAAGAATTATCCCGGGGGCTATTTAAGCGTACCCGCTGTGGGCGCGGGCACTGCAAATACGGAGTTTGAATCCATCACAGGCATGAACCTGGATTTTTTCGGCCCGGGAGAGTATCCTTATAAAACCGTGTTAAAGAAAACCCCCTGTGAAAGCGTGGCCTTTGATTTGAAAAATTTAGGCTACACCGCCCATGCCATCCACAACAATGAGGCCACCTTTTATGACAGGAACCGGGTGTTTTCCCAGCTGGGCTTTGATACCTTTACTCCCATTGAATATATGAATAACATAGAAAGAAATCCTACGGGCTGGTGCAAGGACAAGATCCTTACCGGCGAGATCATCAGAACGCTGGATTCTACCAAGGGCCCTGACTTTATCTATACCATTTCCGTTCAGGGACACGGGAAATATCCAAACTTTGAGTATTACTGCCAGCAGATCGGGGAAATGGACCAGTTTATCCGTTCCCTTGTCAATACCCTGCGGACCAGAAAGGAGCCCATTGTTCTGGTTATGTACGGGGACCATTTGCCTGGATTTGTGTGGACACAGCATCAGATGAAGAACCGTTCCCTGTTTCAGACCGAATATGTGATCTGGAACAACATGAATCTTCCTGTGGAGAAAAAGGATGTGGAAGCCTATCAGCTTTCAGCCCATGTGCTGGATATGCTTAACATTCATGAGGGAACCATGATGAGGTTCCATCAGAATTATTTCAGCAATCCCAATACAGATGCGGAAAGCTATTTAAAGGACATGAAAACCCTGGAATATGACATTCTCTACGGTGACCGTGAAGTGTATGGAGGAGAGAGTCCTTACCAGTCCACAAAGCTTAAAATGGGAATTGATGACATTGTGATTGACCATGTGGTGTACAATGATTCCAATGTTCTGGTTTACGGGGAAAATTTCACTCCTTATTCCAGGATCTGTTTTGACGGAAAGCCTGTGGAAACCACCTTTGTCTGGCCGGAGCTTATTATTGCAAAAGATGTCCCGGAAAAAAAGATGAAAGATTCGGAGCTATCAGTCTGGCAGATCGGAAGGGACAAGGTACCCCTGGGAGAAGGGGTAACCCATTACAGGGCCGGCAGGATCAGGGCATTGAACTGAGTATGAAAAAAGGAGGGCACATTATGTTTGCGTCCTCCCTTTTTATTTTCATAAAGGCGTAATTCCCAGCCCTTATTGTGCTACAGCGTAATTAAGTCATATTCTTCATTTCCAAGACCGATTTTTACCCCGTGTTCAATGGAGGATCTCCAGTTGGTGTTTGGATGGGTGTCCTTGAAATGATCATGGTGATGGCTGCCGTGCTTTTCCAGTATGCTGCCTGCCATGACCGGCTGGCGGTTTACGGCATCTGCACAGGCCATGTCCAGGGCCACCGGGTCAAAGGAAGCAAACATGCCCACATCAGGGATGATTGGAATGTCGTTTTCTGAATGGCAGTCGCAGTAAGGGGATACATCCATGATCAGGCTGATGTGGAAATTGGGGCGGTCCCCGATAACTGCCTGGGTGTATTCCGCGATCTTGCAGTTTAGGATGTCGTTGGACTCATCAAAATCTGTCTCAACGGCATCCACGGGACAGACACCGATACAGCGGCCGCAGCCTACGCACATGTTATGGTCGATGAAAGCCTTTTTATTCTGGAAGGAGATGGCGCTGTGGGCGCAATTCTTTTCACAGGCATGGCAGCCGATACAGGTTTCCGCGGTTACATGGGGCTTTCCGGAATTATGCATTTCCATTTTTCCTGCTCTGGAGCCGCAGCCCATTCCAATGTTTTTCAAAGCACCGCCAAAGCCTGTGCTTTCATGGCCTTTAAAGTGGGTAAGGGAAATGAAGATATCCGCATCCATAACGGCACGTCCTATTTTAGCTTCTTTTATGTATTCTCCGTCAATGGGAACCAGGCTTTCATCAGTTCCTTTTAATCCATCGGCGATCAAAACATGGCAGCCGGTTGAAAAGGGAGAAAATCCGTTTTCATAAGCGGTATCCAGGTGATCCAGGGCATTTTTGCGGCTTCCCACATACAGGGTGTTGCAATCCGTTAAAAATGGTTTTCCGCCCTGGGATTTTACAAGGTCCACCACTGCTTTTGCGTAATTGGGACGAAGGAAGGACAAGTTCCCCAGTTCTCCAAAGTGGATCTTAATGGCCGTATACTTGTTCTGAAAGTCGATCTGCTCCAGCATTCCGGCGGTTTTTATAAGCCGTTTAAGCTTTTGAGGAAGGTTTTCCTGAAAGGTGGTATGAAAATTCGTATAGTAAACCTTTGATTTTTTCATGGCTGTCTCCTTTGATGAGTGGTATAATACCGCAATTATACTGTAAAAAAACAGGGAATTCAAGAAGGCAATTAGGACTTTATTTCCAGAACCTTTTATGCTAAACTAGGAGAAGCAAATGACTAAGGTTTACAGGAGGAAAAAAGATGAGTCACAACGGGCGTTCCAGGGAGACGGTTTGCATTCAGGGCGGCTGGCAGCCGAAAAGCGGTGAGGCAAGGGTGCTTCCGATTTTTCAGAGCACAACATTTAAGTACGATGACAGCGATAAGATGGGAAGGCTGTTTGATTTGGAAGATGAAGGGTATTTTTATACCAGGCTGGCAAACCCTACCAATGATGCGGTAGCCTCTAAGATCTGCGAACTGGAAGGCGGAGCGGCGGCCATGCTGACTTCTTCCGGACAGGCTGCTAATTTTTATGCACTGCTTAACATCTGTGAAAAAGGGGACCATGTGATCAGCTCCGCCACCATTTACGGCGGCTCCACCAATCTGTTTACCGTAACTTTAAAAAAGATGGGGATCGAATCCACTCTGGTAGATCCGGATGCCTCGGAAGAAGAGCTTGAGAAGGCATTTAAACCCAATACCAAAGCAGTGTTCGGGGAAACCATCGGCAATCCGTCTCTTGTGGTTCTTGATATTGAAAAGTTTGCAGGGGTTGCACACAGGCACGGAGTTCCGCTGATTATGGATAATACTTTTGCCACGCCCATTAACTGCCGCCCATTTGAATGGGGAGCAGATATTGTGACCCATTCTACCACAAAATACATGGATGGCCATGCCACCAGCGTAGGCGGCTGCATTGTTGACAGCGGAAATTTTGACTGGGAAGCTCATGGGGAAAGGTATCCGGGGCTTACCACGCCCGATGAGTCCTACCATGGCATTGTATATACGGAAAGATTCGGAAAAAAGGCCTATATTACAAAAGCTACTGCACAGCTTATGAGGGATCTGGGCTCTATTCCTTCTCCAATGAACTCCTTTTTGTTAAATCTTGGCTTAGAGACCCTGCATCTTCGGGTTCCCTGTCACTGTGAGAATGCCTTAAAGGTGGCCAGGTATTTAAGTTCCAGGGAGGATGTGGCATGGATCAAGTATCCGGGGCTGGAAGGGGACAAATATTATGATCTGGCAAAAAAATATATGCCCGACGGCACCTGCGGCGTGATTTCTTTTGGCTTAAAGGGCGGAAGGGAAGCAGCGGTCAAGTTTATGGATGGGCTGAAGCTGGCGGCTATTGTGACTCATGTGGCAGATGCCCGCACTTCTGTTTTACATCCGGCCAGCCATACCCACAGGCAGCTGACGGATGAACAGCTGGTTGAAGCGGGGGTTGACCCGTCCATGATCCGGCTGAGCGTGGGTATCGAAAATGCCGGGGACATTGTGGAGGATATCAGACAGGCTCTGGAACGGTAAAAAGGGAAGAGGCGGCGGGAAGACTGCGATACCAGCGGTTTTCCCGTTGTTTTTCATGGATTGAAAACGGATACTGGGCCTGCAGGCTGTTGCAAGAAAAAGAAACAGGCTGTATAATGAAGGAGATTTGATCAATGGATTTGGCAGCATGGAGGTGCACAGGATGAAACAGATCAGGAGGATGCTGAGGATTATTTTTGGCCGGACCACGTTTGCGGCCGTTTCTCTTATCATACAAGTGGCTATTCTTTTTGCGGCATACCGTTTTTTAAGCCGCTACCTGGCGTATTTTTACGGCAGTTATGCTCTGCTCGGCGCATTTGTTATCATTTATATCCTGAATAAGGAAGAAAATCCAAGCTTTAAATTGGCCTGGATGGTCCCAATTGCGGCTGTTCCTGTGTTTGGAACGCTTTTTTATCTGTTTGTGGAGCTGCAGATTGTGGGGAAGCTGATGAATAAAAGACTGCGGGTCAACATGGAGCAGTCAGAAACCTATCTGACCCCAAATCCCAGGGTTATGGAGGAATTGTCCAGGATCAGCAGGCGAAATGCCAATCTGGCTCACTATATTAAGAACTCAGGTCATTACCCGGCATATAAAAATACCAATGTACAATATTTTGTTCTGGGAGAAACCATGTTTGAGGCCATGAAAAAGGAGCTGGAGGGAGCAAAACGGTTTATTTTTATGGAATTCTTTATTGTGGAGCGGGGGGAAATGTGGGATGCCATATTGGAGATTCTGGAGAGAAAGGTGAAGGAAGGGGTGGAAGTCCGGTTCATGTATGACGGCATGTGTTCCCTGTCCCTTCTCCCCTTTAGCTATTCAAAAGAATTGCAGGAAAAGGGAATTAAGGCAAAGGTTTTCTCTCCCATTAAGCCTGCGTTTACCACTTACCAGAATAACCGGGATCATAGAAAGATACTGGTGGTGGATGGTCTTACGGCTTTTACCGGAGGGATAAACCTGGCAGATGAATACATTAACAGGCGTGTGCGCTTTGGGCATTGGAAGGATACGGGCATCATGCTGAAAGGGGACGCGGTTACCAGCTTTACCATGATGTTTCTGCAAATGTGGAACATTTCTGAAAAGGGGGCTGAGGATTATGGACAATATTTGAGGGATCCGGAATATTTTTATCCCCTGGAACTGAATATGGATGGATTTGTGATCCCTTACGGGGACAGCCCCTTAGATCAGGAATCCATGGGGAAACAGGTATATATGGATATCATAAATTCTGCCAGGCATTATATCCACATCATGACGCCATATCTGATTCTGGATTATGAAATGGTTCAGGCTCTTACTTTTGCCGCCAAGCGGGGCGTGGAGGTAATTATCATCATGCCGGGAATACCGGATAAGAAATACGCATTCCTGCTTGCAAGATCTCACTATGGGGAGTTAATAAGAGCCGGGGTCCAGATTTATGAGTACATACCGGGCTTTGTCCATGCCAAGGTATATGCAAGCGATGATACCAAGGCTGTAGTGGGAACCATTAATATGGATTTCAGAAGCCTTTACCTTCATTTTGAATGTGCGGTCTACCTGTATCGGAACGAGGTGATACGGGATATACAAAGGGATTTTCATGACACTCTGGCTCAATGCCGTAGGATCACTTTGGAAGATTGCAGGAATTATCCATGGTATGAAGTGTTTGCAGGGCGGGCGCTCAGGTTATTCGCACCGCTTATGTAAAGCAATGGAGAATATACTGCTGTCTATGTAAAATGCGTCGGAAGCATATGCTTCCGACGCATTTTTACAAGATCGCAGATCTTTAAAATGACTTTGTGTCAGTGGTTATTGGGAAACTTCAAAAATAACCATGTGTGCCTGAACTGGGGTCGCACCGTAAGAAACGGTCTGCCCGGTTGTGTTAACAAGTGCAATGGTAGATGGGATTGCACCCACAGTAATCAGGGTCATTCCGGTTAACTGGCCGGTTACGATTGGCGAGCTTGAAGATATACCGCTGCTTCCATTCATCTCTAAATCAAATTCTACATAAGTGGATGGGCCTGCACCGTCTGTAGATACCCACCAGGATACATAGTAATTTTGTTCTGCATTCAGTGTTACAAGGCCTGTTGCTGTGTTATAAGAGATATTAAGACTCTGATTGTTTAAAATGGTATTAAATACAACACGGCTTCCATTTGCTACTGAGGTACCTCCAGTGAGCTGCAGGTCAAATCCACGTAATTGCGTAAATGGTCCTGCAGGTCCGGTAGGTCCGGTAGGTCCTTGTGCGCCGGTAGAACCGGAAGGTCCGGTAGGCCCGGTAGGCCCGGTAGGTCCAACAGGTCCTTCAATACCCTGCGGTCCCTGTGGCCCCTGAGGTCCGGTCGGTCCGATTGGTCCCTGAGCACCGGTAGAACCAGTGGCACCAGTAGGTCCGGTAGGTCCAACAGGTCCTTCGATACCCTGCGGTCCCTGAGGTCCCTGAGGTCCGGTAGGTCCGGTTGCTCCCTGAGCACCTGTAGCACCTGTAGCACCTGTAGGTCCAGTTGGTCCAACAGGTCCTTCAATACCCTGCGGTCCCTGTGGTCCCTGAGGTCCAGTCGGTCCGATTGGTCCCTGAGCACCAGTAGCACCCTGAGGTCCGGTCGGTCCAATTGGTCCCTGAGCACCGGTAGCACCCTGAGGTCCGGTCGGTCCCTGCGGTCCCTGAGCACCGGTAGCGCCAGTTGCACCAGTCGGTCCAGTTGGTCCCTGAGCGCCGGTAGCGCCGGTAGCACCCTGAGGTCCGGTTGGTCCCTGTGGTCCCTGAGCGCCGGTAGCACCGGTAGCACCAGTCGGTCCAGTTGGTCCCTGAGCGCCGGTAGCGCCGGTAGCACCCTGAGGTCCGGTCGGTCCCTGTGGTCCCTGAGCGCCGGTAGCACCCTGAGGTCCGGTTGGTCCCTGTGGTCCCTGAGCACCGGTAGCGCCGGTAGCACCAGTCGGTCCAGTTGGTCCCTGAGCGCCGGTAGCGCCGGTAGCACCCTGAGGTCCGGTCGGTCCCTGCGGTCCTTGCGGTCCGGTCGGTCCCTGAGCACCTGTAGCGCCGGTTGCACCAGTCGGTCCAGTTGGTCCCTGAGCGCCTGTAGCGCCAGTAGCACCAGTCGGTCCAATTGGTCCCTGAGGTCCCTGAGCGCCAGTAGCGCCAGCGGGTCCTGTTGGTCCCTGCGGTCCCTGAGGCCCTTGAGCGCCGGTAGCGCCGGTTGCACCAGTCGGTCCGGTTGGTCCCTGAGGTCCTTGAGCACCGGTAGCGCCGGTAGCACCGGTTGGTCCGGTTGGTCCTTGTGGTCCCTGTGGCCCCTGTGGTCCCTGAGCGCCGGTAGCGCCGGTAGCACCAGTTGGTCCAGTTGGTCCCTGAGCGCCGGTAGCGCCAGTAGCACCCGTTGGTCCAGTTGGTCCCTGAGCGCCGGTAGCGCCGGTAGCACCTGTTGGTCCCTGTGGCCCCTGTGGTCCCTGAGGTCCCTGAGCGCCGGTAGCGCCGGTGGCACCAGTTGGTCCGGTCGGTCCCTGCACGCCCTGAGGTCCTTGAGGTCCTACTGGTCCCTGAGGTCCTGCGGGTCCCTGCGGCCCTTGCGGTCCCTGTGGCCCGGTCGGTCCCTGGAAGCCTCTAGGTCCCTGCGGTCCGGTTGGTCCCTGTGGTCCTCTAGGTCCCTGCGGTCCTCTAGGTCCCTGCGGTCCAACTGGTCCGGGGCAGCCTCTAGGTCCTTGTGGTCCGGTTGGGCCGCAGCAACCGCATCCATTGCAGCCGTTGCAGCTGTTACCGCTGTTGCCGCAGCGATTATCGTCCCAATTTCTACAATTATTCATTATAATTCCCTCCTGTTAAGGTGTGATATTGTGATTTTTTGCTTATAAGCATTCCGTACAAAATTAAAATCAGAATATAAAGGGCTTTAGAACTCCTTTATACCTTATGATATGTATTGAATGACAAGTTTGTTAGAAAATAAGTCAACATGATCGTCACGCCAATATCACTGCCCAGGAAGAAGGAAATATTCCGGGATAATTGAGGGAATTTCCGGATTTATGAATATGAATGAGGGGATAGAGCCATAGGGAGTTTCCCTAAGGACTTGTCCGCAAAGAATTGTAGATTATTTAACAAGCATGAAACAGAAGATTTTTTAAAGTTATTCCTTACCGGATATTTGATATGTTATGGAATCTAAAATGCTCCCTTTTGATAAGAATTTTATATTCCGCAACTTATCAAAAAGGAGCCGCCGACTGTAAACATATAAGCCATTTCACCTTGCAGATATAAGGTTAAAAAAATTTCCATAATAGATACCGGTCAATAGATATTAGCTTTTATTTCATTGATTAAAGCACTTAGCCCCAATTCGTTGCAATCGTTCATGAGCCCCTTGGTGATAAAACTGCTGAAGAGTTTTTTTGCCTCTTGTTTATTGTTTGAACCTAATGACTGGGCTGCCTGCTCGATTAAGTTTAAAGCTTCGTTATTGATTTCATTGTTTTGAATATAGTGCAAGGATAGTTTTTCCAGTTCTCTGATTATTTGTTCATTTACTCTGTTTGCCATGATGTTTAAGACCTGGCTGCCGGGAGCAGGTTCCTTTGCTGCTTCAGAATCGTCAATGATCTTTCCGTCTCCGGAAAAGCTGATTTGAAGGCTTGAGTCCCCGATGTTCTTTGAAATACGGTCACTGATTAAGTCATAAGCCTGACGGGTGAATTCTTCGTTGGAACAAAGGAAAGAGTAAACTTTGCCGGAACGGGTTTCAAAATGAATCCCCTTTAATTCTTTTTGCTTCCGGTTCTTGTAAATCCAGGCCCCCAGGTACAGGATCAGAGCCAGCAGCATACCAATGATGGTCACCAGGCCGGTACCGGATAAAGCGATGAACAATAAAATGAGAACAAAACGGACTGGAAATGGTTTATCAGGGAAGCTTCCTAACTGTATGCAGGAAATATTTTCTGTTTTAATCATATGATCTTCCCATTTGATCGTATTTTCTTCAATCGTTATGGTAGAATTATTAAAGCTTATATTTGTTTGATTTGTCATGAAATTCTCCTCTAAACAATTTCACTGTTATTTTCTATGATAGATGCAATGAGAACCGGATTTGTGATCATAACCGTACCGATGGTATCAAAGCCCATAATTTCTACAAATACACTGTAATTGCAGCATCTGCATCCTATGGAGTCACGGTCACAGGCCGTGAAAGAAAAGATATTTGTTTCCCCGCTGCTATCGTTTCTGCCGTAAACTAAGCTGGAGCTGACAGGTGTGGAAAATGCCTGGCCGGTTCCCCGTTTAAACAGCTGGAATCTAAGATGCATGCGGGCGCTTGTAGTGGCTATATTACAGGAAAAATTAAAGTGAATTAAAAAATTCCTGCAGATGTTGGTATCCATATTAAGTGAAGCTACGTTATATGTAGCGTTTTTGTCTGTATTGTCAGGTAAAATGATTCCTCCCAAGGCAGTGCTTTTTATTAAATGCTGGTTTGCAAAGGGTAAATCACAGAAGCTTTTCTGATTTTTTTGTATATTCTGGCTGTGGCTGACGCTGACGCTTTTTGGCTGGGCAGGCTGAGGATTCCTATTCACTGGTCTGTAATAGGGAAAATTGGGACGGCATGACATTCCGAATAAGCGGTTATACATAATGACCACAGCTCCTTATTTGAAAGCTCATAGATAGAGCATTCAGCTGGGTTCAGCTAAATACCCTATCTATGAAAGAAAGTTAGTTTATGCAGCTATTGGACATACATCCCTTGTACCCACCATTAAAAGTCGGAATTAGAAGCAGTCGTTATCTACGATGATTGCGGAAAGAGATGCATTGTTAATGGCAGTAACGCCTACCGTAGCAACGCCGGCAACCGTAGCAACTACGCTGTAAGTGCAGCAGTCATCGTTGCAGACATCACAGTCGCAAACAAAGAATGAGAAGGAGTCACTGTCTGTAACAGCAACAAGCCGTGAGAAGGTCCAGATAGATCCTACAGGAATAGGAGTCAGCTGGCCTTTGCACTGTTTGAATATCTGGAAGTTTAAGGTAATAACAGCAGCGGTCGTTACGATATTACTTGCAAATTCAAATTTAATGCATGGGTTTCTTAAGCTTTTTGAATCAACGCTTACAGTAGCCAGAGTAAAGGCTGTGCCGGCGACCGTTGCTACTGGCAGAGTTACGCTGCCCTGGGTGCCGCATTTTAATATTGTTCTGTTAGGTTTCAGGTATTTTCTGGGCCGTTCGCATGTGCAGTTACAGTTACACGTGCAATCCTGGCATTCATCACATTCGCAATCACATATTCTCATATCAAGATCATTCATGATGTGGCCTCCACTTTGTTTAATAAATTAGGAATATTTCGTTATACCATCATGGTATACTACATTATATTATCAAGAAAAAAATGTGCTACAATCTTATAGACAATATCCTGTATCCTGTCATCTATTAGCTAAATGGAGGGCATCTATGTAGTTCATATTTAAATCAATTTGCTGAAAAGCTTCACCTGTAAGCATCAATTTTCCGTTCATAAAAAATTAAAAGAAGGATTTCTGCTGTCACCGGATGGTTAAAGTCAGATCTTTGTTTTCCATTGTGATCAGCAACCGGTAGATATCATGCTTCCATGAGGTCCTTAATCGTTCATCGGTGATGGGAATCACTTCTTTTTGTATTTTGTATGCACCTTCAATAAGGAAGTCGCCTAAGTTTCCTGCCTGAACGGTCTTTCCATTGATAACCGGCTCCTCATAAAACATGAGAGATAATACCGGATGGGGAAGTTCTCCTTCATAATGGTCGGATATGGTGATTTCCTTTCCTTTTATAAATTCAATGTTCCGGGTATAGGATTTGATCCGTTCATCCTGGTAGGCAAAAGCCAGATCCATGGAAATCCGGCAGACAGAGGTTCCTAATTGATGATTCACATTTTCCGCCCGGTAATCAGCTCCGGCTTTTTGCATGATCTGGGTCTCTCCGTCAAAAAAGGTGGGGAGGTTATGATAGCGGGACTGCATGGTCCAGATGTCATAACGGTCTTTTGAAAACGTTTTCTTTGTATAAGTCTCCACGCCCACATCAATAAACATAGGTTTTCCATCCTTGTAAATGGTAAAGCTTCCCGTATCATTGTGATTATGGCTGTCGTCATTATCCCCGGCTTTTACTGCCAGATAAAGATGCTCATCCCTGGCCATGAAAAGTCCCACGCTTTCATACCAGAAATCCCGGTGGACAATGGGGGATTTTTCAAAGGAGACCATTTCCCTGTGGGTAAAGACTGCCTGTAAACGGTAAAACAGGTTGTGTTCCCCGATTGTCAGGGGATCTTCGCTGCTTTGGTAATCCCAGGCGGCAAAGGACATGAGCTCCGGATTATTTGTTCTCTTGCCGAACAGGAATTCCCTGGCTCCGCACCGGCCGGCAATGGGAGAGCAGTCAGCGAAATTCACATAATAGACGTCATCAATGTGGGCGGTCAGGATATAGGATGCAATGTTTTTGATTTTCTCAATTTCATAGACAGGGAAAAAGGCATTGTCTGAAATCCCATTTAAAACCTCCAGACAGTTAAACAGGCAAAGCCCTGCGTGACGGTAATACTGGGCGCCTTCATCGCAGCAGCCGTCTTCCCCGTATTCCGCCAGAAAGTAATCCACGCTCTTACATGCTTTTTTAAATATGCTTTCCTTTTGGGCCTTGGGAAGTTCTCTTGTAAAGGCGGAGAGAAGCACGTTCTGGGTACACCAGACGGTCCAGTTGTTCATATGGCTGACCCCGTCGCCCATCCACCAGAAGTGTTCGTTAAGATAAGGGATGAAGATCCGTTCATTGAGATTTTTATTGATCATCTTTGAAAGGAAGGGAGTCACGGAATCAAGCTCCTGCCTTAAAAGATATTCCGCCACGGCCAGCACTGAGGCTGTTTCGGCTGCAAAGAGGTCAATGACAGGCCGGGTGACATCGGGAAGGATAAGGGGAGCCGTATCCCTGATGTAGGAATTGTGGGCAGGAAGCTGCCAGGCGTTTTCCTCGCAGATCAAATAAAGCCCATTGATGATGTCATCAAGGAAACGTCCCTTGTATTCCGCGCATTCAGCCAGGACCAGGGCATCGAGAACGGTCCTTCTTAAAAACAGTTTATCCTGGAATCGGCTTCTGTTCCCGTTTCTTGTAAACTCCATGTAATCCGTGGCTGTTAAGGAAGGATATTCAAAATTTAAAAATGCTTCCCCGTTTTTAATGAGGCGGCTTATGAGATCCTCAGGAAGAGAATTCCAGGAAGCCCGGTCAGAGGCCTGGGGAAAGGGAGTAAAGCTTGATAATGGTTTCTTTTGGTCATTTGCTAGTTCTGTAATCATGATGTATGCTCCTTATTTATTCTCGTCAGGGTTGACGGTATTTTGCTGTATAAATTCCCGGGGAGAAATCCCGGTGACCTTTTTAAAAACTTTGCTGAAATAAAAAGCGCTTTCAAAGCCCAGCTGGTCGGCTGCCTCATAGATTTTTACATCCTGTTCCATAAAAAGGGCCTTGGCACGGTTGATTTTTGCCTGGGCAATGTATTCTGAAAAGCCGGTCCCGCAGTTTTTCTTAAACAGGATGCTTAAATAATTGGGACTTAGTCCAAATACTCCGGCCACTTCGTTTAAGCTGAGCTTTTCGGATACATGGTTGTTAATATATTTTTGCACATTGGTGATAACATGGGCTTTATAGGTTTTCCGTTTGGACCGCAGCACATCACAAAGGCCGTCACGGAAAATGGTCATCCATTCGGCGATCTGCTCCACATTGGTAAAACGGTAAATGGAGCGGTAACCGTCGCTGTAGGAAGAAAAAATTTCCGCCATATTTTCCTCCCCGTCGGGAAGAAGGGAAAGAGCCAGGTAAAGAATGTTGCAGGCCCCATCCGCTGCCTGGGAAAACCGAAGGGGATGGGCTTCAAACAATTGGATGATTTCAGTCAGGGTGCGGTATAATATATCCGTGTCAAATTCATTGAAAGCCTTGGTTATCTCATTTTTAAATACGGAGATATTAAAGGCATTGCGGATAGAGGCAGCATCACTGCCCGTAAACATCACTATGGGCTGCTCCGGGGAGGTCCGTCCAAAGGCCTGGCGGGCTTCCTGGTAGGACTCGCTGATCTTCATGGGCTGACTCACCGGGGTTCCGATCCCTGTGAGAACGGTCACATTAAAATAGTTGCGGATCATATCGGCAGTGTTGCAAAAGGCGTTAAGAACAGTCTCTTTCCGGTAATCTGCCGGATCAGATAGGTGAAATACCACTGCAAAGTGCTTCATATCCAGGCTTACCACATAGGCGGGAAGATGTCTTCCAATGATTTCCTTTGCCATTTGCAGGGCGCTGTTATAAAGGTTCATGAGCTTTCCGTGATCCAGATCCCTGCGGCCTTCCTCACGGATCTGGCAAAGGGCCGTAAAATAACAGGTTTCGGAAAAATCCAGGCGAAGATCCCTGGACTGAAGCTCAAACTGTTCCTCGTTGTCAAACAGGTTATGGAGAAGCCGCATAAAAAACTTTTCGTAATAGCTCTGCAAAAGAGGGCGCCCTGAATCCTTATACTCCATGGAGACCTGAAGGGTTTCCAAACGGGAGAGGGCCTTTTTTACGGCTTCCTCCAGGGCTTTTGCGTTTAATTCCAGCTTGATTAAATAGTCTATTGCCTCATAGGCCATTGCCTCCTTAATGAGCTGGAATTCCTCATAGCTTGTAAGAAAAATAAACAGGGGGATGTTTCCGTAGGTTTCCCGGCAGGTCTTTGCCAGGGTGAGCCCGTTCATAATGGGCATGCGGATGTCGGTGATGACAATTTCCGGGGAATATTCTTCGATCATTTCCAGGGCATCCTTTCCGTTCATGGCGGTTCCGCAGATCTCAATGCCGTAATCTCCCCAGTTTAACATGGATTTTATTCCGATCTGAACCAATGGCTCATCATCGGCAATCAATAATTTCGTCATAAATGTCACCTTTCGGTTACTTGATTTTCTGAATAAAGGACATAAGGTATTAAAATGGTCATGGTGGTGAATTTGCCCGGGCAGCTGGCAATGGTGATCCCGTATTCCTGGCCGAAGTCATATTGTATGCGCCTGTTTACATTGCTGATTCCCACGTGCCGGAAAAATTCCGTCTTGTTCTGGCTGTCGGTTTCCTCAAGGAGAACCTTGTCTATGGTATCCTGGGACATTCCGATGCCGTTATCCGTAATATCAATTCTCAGGGCCTTTTTTGAACCCAGATTTTCACTCCTGGCCGAAACCGTGATCCTGCCTGCTGTTTTCGCAGGCTCTATTCCGTGGAACAAGGCATTTTCAATAATTGGCTGGAGAGTAAAACGGTGGATTCCGCAGTCGTACAAGTCCTGGGACTCAATAAAATATTCAATGGTAACGCTGCCGCCGTAGCGGTATTTCTGGATCAGAAAATAATCCTTTACCAGATCCAGTTCCTCCCTTAAAGGGATCATGGAAGCGTTTCCTTTTGAGACATTTTTCAGAAGCCTTGCCAGGGCGGTGGTCATATCTGCGATTCCGTCTGCATTCTGAATGGTTGCCATCCATTTGATGGAATTTAAGGTATTATATAGGAAATGGGGGTTGATCTGGCTTTGCAGGATCTGGTATTCTAAATCCTTTTTCTGCTTTTCGTCAGCCACCCGCTTTTCCATGAGAGTGATGATATTTTCCGACATGTCATTGATTCCCCGGCCTACCTGTCCCAGCTCATGATTCCATTCAATAGCAGTATCCCTGGAAAAGTCTCCGGCGGAAATATTGTGGATCTTTCCGCTGAGTTTCCGAATGGGTTCCATGATGATCTTATTTAAAAGGAAGGCTAAAAGCAGGCCTAAGGAGACAATGGTAAGACAGATTCCCGCGATAAAAAGGGTGTATAAGTTTTTCTGCTGCCCGAACTGCTGCTCAGAAAGTACCTGGGACAAGCTCCAGCCGTCCATGCCCTCTATGGGCCGCTCCACCAGAATCCGTTTTTTTCCGTTGTTCATGGAAACGGAGAGGACCTTTGTTTCCTTTGACTGGAATTCCTTTCCCGTTAGTTTCACCGGGTTGCTGTAGGGTAATTCTGTTTCCTTTAAGCCTTTTGAATCAAAGCCATAGTTTTTATCTCCAATGGTAATAAAAAGCATGCTGTCCTCAGGAAGAGGATAGGAGGCCAGATAATCGGTAAAAAGCCGTGAAGATATTTCCACATAGGTCCAGCCAATGATCTCTGAATTAAATTCATTGGAAACCGGACGGACAATGGGAATGAACTGTTCCCGGCCTATATTGGAAAAGGGGTCCTTTACCAGGCCGATCCAGAGAAAGTCATTGGCATTATAAAGCTTTTCAAAGAAATCTTTATTCCTGATGAGCCTGGCCGCATAAGAAGAGGTAGAATTGGCCGCAGCCGCCATTTGAAGGAAATTCCTTTCGTTGGAAGAAGAGACAATGACCCTGGACATGTATTCATTGGACCGGGTGTTAAAATATTTATAATATTCTTCTTTTAAACGGCTGTGGGTGGAAAGGGCCATGGGACGCAGGTTGTCAAAATCCTTAGAGGCGGTGGGAAGCTTTGGCTGGTCTTTAAAGGCTTCTAAATAATCCAGGATGGCGCTGTTGGAGCAGCACCATTTGCTGAAGTAGATAATATCCTTCATATCTGCCCCGATATTATTGCTTACGACTGAAAGGCTGAATTCCACAGACTGAATCTGGTTTTTTCTTAAAAAAGACTGGAAAACCGAGAAACAGACAGTTGTGGTAAGAACGGTGATGAGCAGCGTAATTGCTGCCGTAAGAATCATGATTTTACCCCGTATGGTTTTGGGGAAGAGTTTTTTCCACATAATAAAAATGTGTCCCTTCTTTCCTTTAATAGACTATGGAAATGGTTTTTATATCTACAAGTTAGCCTATTTGCTGTAAAATGTCAATGAAAAACAGGCTGGTTTTTAAATACAACCTTGTCAAGTTGTATACAAAAGAGAAATTTTACTGCTTATCATTAAAAAGTGCATGTTTTAGCAAAGTGTAAATGAAGTGTGAATAAAAAGTGAATATTATGAAAGATAATTTCCATTTTTAAAACCTTTATCCCGCGTTATAATTTAGCCATGGTAAATCACAGGGCAAATACGGGGTTTACTGAAAAGAAAATCAAATCAGGAGGGAATACAATGAAAAAAAGGACACTGAGCATTGTTCTGGCCTGTGCCATGGCTGCGGCCGGTCTGGCCGGATGCAGCGGCGGTTCAAAGGAAACCACGGCAGCTTCCACAGAAGGCACGGCAGCGGAAACAACAAAAGCTTCGGAGGCAGCAGGAGGACAGACTACATTAAAATGGTCTGTATGGGATATCGGCTCCACAACCTATTATCAGCCTCTTATTGATGCTTTTGAAAAGGCACATCCGGATGTGAAGATTGAAATGGTTGATTTAGGCTCTACCGATTATCAGACCGTTTTGGCAACAGAGCTTACGGGAAGCGGTTCTGACTTTGATGTGGTTACCGTAAAGGATGTTCCCGGCTATATGACCCTTGTGAACAAGGGTGTATTAGAGCCTCTTGACAGCTACATCCAGTCGGCAGGGGTTGATCTGGCACAGTACAAGGGCCTTACGAATCAGATCACGGTTGACGGAAAGTTATATGAGCTTCCGTTCCGCAATGATTTCTGGGTTTTATTCTATAACAAGGACATTTTTGACAAAGCAGGCGTTGCTTATCCAACCAATGACATGACCTTTGAACAGTATGACGCTCTGGCAAGAAGCCTGACCGTTGAGACTCCCGGGCAGGAGGTTTACGGCTCCCATTACCATACCTGGAGATCAGCCGTACAGCTTTTCGGGGTTCTGGATGGAAAGAACACTATCCTGGACGGAAAATATGAGTTCTTAAAGCCATATTATGAGATGGTTTTAAACCAGCAGGAGGACGGGGTATGCCAGGACTATGCTACCTTAAAGACCAGCGGCTTACATTATTCCGGCGCATTTGCCCAGGGAAATGTTGCAATGATGAACATGGGGACATGGTTTATCTCCACCATAATGGATAAGATCCGTACCGGTGAATACACAGACTGCACCAATTGGGGCATTGTAAAATATCCTCATGCAGATGGTGTGGAACCAGGCTCCACCCTTGCCACCATTACCTCTCTGGCAATTCCCGCCAATGCTCCTCATAAGGATCTTGCATGGGAATTCATAAACTTTGTAAGCGGAAAGGACGGCGCAGAAATTCTTGCCTCCACCGGCACAATCCCGGCAGTTATGAACAGTACGGTAGCTGATCTGGTGTCCAGCGCAGAGGGATTTCCAAAGGATGACGGAACCAGCGTGGAAGCTCTTAACACTTCCAATTTATACTTAGAGATGCCTGTAAATCCAAAAAGCTCTGAAATCGAGACTGTTTTAAACGAAGCACATGACGCTATCATGACAGGCAGCATATCAATTGATGACGGCATTGCACAGATGGATGAAAAAGTAAGCGCGATCCTGGCGAAATAATAAGGCAAACAAGATGTATGACTGAGGCGGGCAGCAAAAAGCCCGCCTCATTTAAAGAAGAAATGCAGAAATATCCGCTTGATTCATCAGGATGCAAAAATGAGAAAAGGAGGATAAGCCGTTTTATCTGGCTTTTATATAGAGTATGGCTAAGACAATAACAGAAGCGCAAAAACAGGAAAAGATTGCGGCGTTAAATAAGAAGCGGGAAGCCTTAAGCCTTTTACTAAAAGAGACTGAAGGGACCAAAAGGCGCGACGGGCTGATTGCGAAAATCGAGACAATAGATGAAAAAATAAAAAAGGTGCGGACAGGGGAACGTCTTACACGACAGGAGAAGAGGGATATGATTGCCTATTCCTTCATTGCCCCCAATTTTATCGGCTTTGCGGTTTTTACCCTTGGCCCCATTATTTTCGCCTTTGTTCTGGCATTTATGAAGTGGGATGGCAACAGCCCCATGGAGTTTGCAGGACTAAAGAACTTTTTTGATATGTTTTTAAGTGCCAGATTCAGGGCGTCCTTTACAAATACCATTGTATACTGTATTGCAACAGTTCCCTTAACACTGGCCTGTGCATTAGGCCTTGCAGTGGTCTTAAACCAGAAAATAAAGGGAAGAAACTTTTTCCGTACCGTGGGCTTTTTCCCTTATGTGGCATCTCTTGTAGCGGTGGCGGCTGTGTGGAATATGCTGTTCAGCCCTCAGAAAAGCGGCCCTGTGAACATGATCCTTTATTATTTGGGAGTCCATGCCAAAAGCCTTCCAAAGTGGTCCGCAGATCCCCACTGGGTGATGTTTACCATTGTACTGTTCAGCGTGTGGAAAAACATGGGCTATTACATGGTCATCTATCTGGCAGGGCTTCAGGGAATCAATGGGGAGCTTTATGAAGCGGCAGGCCTTGACGGCTGCAATTCCTGGCAGAAGTTCCGGTACATTACATGGCCCCAGCTTCAGCCAACCACCTTCTTTGTGACCATTATCCTGACCATTAACTGCTTTAAGGTTTACGACATTGTATACATGCTGGCAGGCGGTTCCAACGGCATTGTAAGCTCTCAGGCAATGGTTCTTGTATACCACATTTATGAAGAAGCGTTCCGCAACTGGAATTTAGGCTATGCAAGTGCGGTAGCCATGGTACTGTTCTTAATGGTTCTTGCCATCACTATGGTTCAGTTTCGTGGTGAGAAGAAGTACGCAAACTGAGAAAAGGAGGATAAAAAATGAAAGTAAAAAGCGCAAATTATAAAATCAGCAGATGCCTCCTATATGCAGTCCTGCTCCTTCTGACAGCCGTTATGCTGATTCCTTTTGTATGGATGATGTCGGCTTCCTTAAAGCTTGATAAGGATGTATTCATTTTCCCCATTCAGTGGATACCGGAAAATCCCAGATGGAAGAATTACCTGGATATCTGGACAAAGATCCCGCTTATGACCTTTGTACTGAACACGGTGAAAATCACCCTTGTGGTCACTTTTTTGCAGCTTTTGACCAGCAGTTTTGCGGCCTATGCCTTTGCAAAGCTGAAATTCAAATACAAAAATGCCTTGTTTACGGCTTACATCGCCACCATTGCAGTTCCGTGGCAGGTATATATGGTTCCGCAGTTTATGATGATGAGAAATTTCGGGCTGAATGATTCCCATCTTGCCATTATTTTCCTGCAGGCCTTCTCAGCCTTCGGAGTATTCATGATGCGCCAGTTCTACCAGGGAATTCCCGATGAACTGTGTGAGGCGGCAAGAATCGACGGCATGAGCGAATATCAGATTTACGGGAAGATCATGCTTCCATTGTCAAAGCCGGCCCTGTCCACCTTAACCATCTTCACCTTTGTCAGCACCTGGAATGACTTTTTAGGACCACTGATCTATTTGAAAACAGAAGCAAAAAAGACTCTGCAGTTAGGGCTTAAAATGTTTATCAGCCAGTACAGTTCCGAATACGGCTTAATCATGGCAGCATCGGTCCTTTCCCTGGTCCCGGTTCTTATTGTATTTTTGTCCCTGCAGAAATATTTCGTGGAAGGCATTGCAGCAACCGGAGTGAAAGGATAAGACAATGAAAATCATAAGGAATTTCGTGGATAATATCCATAATGAGACTTACAAGGACAGTTATGATTCCCCTTGCCTGGAAGCAGAATCCTATGTGATCCCAGGGGGCAGGCAGGAAATGTCCCTGGACGGAGCCTGGAACTTTTCTGTGGATATGTATGATAACTGCCTCAGGGCCAAATGGTTTTTGGAGGAGGAAAAAAATCCGGAGGGGCTTACAGTCCCTTTGGATTATGGATTTGATGACTGGGAAGAAATCCAGGTGCCGGGAGTATGGAACCTGGCAAGGCCGGAATATTTTTATTATGAAGGACCGGCGGTATACAGCCGCCGGTTTCTTTTTAAGGATTCCCCTAAAGGGCATGTGTTTTTACGGTTTGGGGCAGTATCCTATGAGGCCAGGATCTTTTTAAACGGAAAATTTCTGGGGGTCCATAAGGGCGGCTCCACTCCCTTTTGCGTTCAGGTCACCAGGGATTTAAAAGAGGAAAACCGGCTCATTGTGATTGCAGACAATACCAGACGGCAGGATCAGGTGCCAAGTGAGAATACGGACTGGTTTTTATACGGGGGAATTTACCGGAGCGTATCCCTTTTTTGCGTGCCTCAGACTTATATCAAAGATATGAAGGTATATCTGATTGATGGGGAGAAAAAGGAAATTAATGTGTCAGTGGCTCTTGGAGGTTCCCAACATTATGAGGAAGGGGAAGTGATTTTTTCCATTCCAGAGCTTCAGGTGGAAGAGACGGTTCCCTTTGGAAGTGACGGAAGAGGGCAGCGGACATTGGAAATCAGCGGCCTTTCCCTTTGGAGTCCGGAAAGTCCCAGGCTGTACGATGTTTTCCTGCATTTTAGGTCCGGGGATCAGCTTCTGGATGAAGTGAAGGACCGGATAGGATTTCGCACCGTGGAAACCAGAGGAAGGGAGATCCTTCTCAATGGGAAGCCGGTTTTCCTTCGGGGCGTCTGCCTTCATGAAGAGACAGAGGATCACGGAAAAGCGGTTACAAAGGAAGACATCCGCCTGGCCTTTCATTGGGCAAAAAAGATGAACTGCAATTTTCTCCGCCTGGCTCACTATCCCCATACGGAATGGGTCTCACAGCTGGCAGATGAGGCGGGCCTTCTTTTATGGGAGGAAATTCCGGTTTACTGGTGGATCGATTTTGCAAATCCCCGGACTTTAAGGGATGCCAAAAACCAGCTGACTGAGCTGATGGCAAGGGATTTTAACCGGGCCAGTGTGATCCTCTGGTCTGTTGGAAATGAAAATCCGGATACGGACCGGCGCTACGGCTTTATGAAGGAGCTGGCGGAATGGGCAAAGGAATACGATCCCAGCCGTCTGGTATCAGCCGCCTGTCTTGTGGATACCGTGAATTTAAGGATCTCCGACAGGCTGGAAAAGCACCTGGATGTTATCGGGTTCAATGAATACTACGGCTGGTATGATCCGGATTATGGAAAACTGGCTGCTGTCTTAGAGGGATCCAAACCTGAAAGGCCGGTTGTTATCAGTGAATTCGGCGGGGATGGATACCTTTCCTCAGAACCGGAAAATGCCGGGGTGCGGGGTTCAGAGGCGGAACAAAAGGAAATTTATGAAAAGCAGGTTGAAATGTTTGGAAAGACCGGTTATATTCAGGGGACAGCACCCTGGATTTTATTTGATTACCGGACGCCGAAACGTCTTGGAAAGTATCAGAAGGGATACAACATCAAGGGCCTGGTAACAGCGGACCGGAAGCGGGAAAAACCAGCATTTTCAGTTATGAAGAAATATTACCAGGAGGTAGGAAATCGTGAACAAAGAGACAAAAGCTCTTCTTAGGGAAAAGCCGGAGCTTACAGATGCAAAATGCCGGAAGGCCATGGATTTTGCCGTGGAGCAGGTAAAGGATAATTTAAAGGAATTTACGGAGTTTTTTAAAAAAGCATACAGCGAGGATGGATTTTACAAACCAACTCTTAATGTAAACTGGACCACAGGCTTTTGGACCGGGCAGATATGGCTGGCTTATGAGTGGTGTAAGTCAGAGGAATTAAAAAGGGCCGGGCAGATCCAGGCAAAAAGCTTTTTGTACCGGATCAACCGCAAGGTGGAAGTTGACCATCACGATATGGGGTTTCTGTATTCCCCTTCCTGCGTGGCTGCCTATAAGCTGGTGGGAGATGAGATGGCAAAAGAGGCGGCAGTTAAGGCGGCGGACCAGCTGATCAGCCGGTTCCAGCCGGTGGGAGAATTCATCCAGGCCTGGGGGCCAATGAACCAGTCAGAGAATTACCGCTTTATCATTGACTGCCTTTTAAACCTCCCCTTATTATACTGGGCCACAGAGGAAACAGGGGATCAGAAATACCGCTCCATAGCGGAAAAGCACATTCACACGGCAATCGCAAACGTTATAAGGGAGGATTATTCCACCTGGCATACGTTTTTCATGAACATGGAGACAGGTGAGCCGGATCACGGGGCTACCTGTCAGGGCTACCGGGATGGCTCTGCCTGGGCCAGAGGCCAGGCCTGGGGGATCTATGGCTGCGCCCTTGCTTACCGGTACACAAAGAGGCCGGAATATATTGAAGATTTCAAGCATGTGACCGGATACTTTTTAGACCACCTGCCCTCAGATCTGGTGCCTTACTGGGATTTGGAATTCGGCGAAGGCTTTAAGGAACCCAGGGATTCTTCCTCAGCTTCCATTGCTGCCTGCGGAATGCTTGAAATGGCAAAATATTTAAACAGAGCCGATGCTGCCAGCTATAGATCCATAGCAAAAAAGATCATGGAATCTGTTGTGGAACATTACGCAGTAAAGGATTTTAAGGAATCCAACGGACTGGTGCTTCACAGCACCTACTCCAAGAAATCCCCTTACAATACCTGCACACCGGAAGGGGTGGACGAATGCAACATCTGGGGAGATTATTTTTACATGGAGGCCCTTACCAGACTGTCTAAGGATTGGAACCCATATTGGTAATAATCGGAATAATTCGAAAAGAGGCGAATATAGATGAAACTTGAAACAAAGAAGGATTTCCAGCAATGGATGTTCCAGGTGTTAAACCCTTTAAAGCCATTGTACAGCAAAGGATGCGCCAGGCTTTCCCTTGGAGACAGCGGGGTGACATATCCAAAGGTGAGCGTGGAGATGGAAGCCTTTTCCAGGCCCTTGTGGGCTTTGGTGCCTTTGTGGCTGGGAGGCGGCAAGGGATTTGAAGAAATTTACCAGAAGGGCCTTGTAAGCGGCACTGATCCGTCTAATCCGGAATACTGGGGCGGCTTTCAGGATTATGATCAGCGGTTTGTGGAAATGGCAGCAATAGCAAGCGGCCTGATTTTTACTCCGGAAAAGCTGTGGGAGCCATTGAGTGAAGATGGAAAACAGAATCTGGCAAAATGGCTTTACGGGATTAATGAATTCACCATTCCTGACTGCAACTGGCAGTTTTTCATGATTCTGGTGAACATTGCCTTAAAAAAGCTGGACTGCCGGTACAGTGAAGAGCGGTTATCTTCAGGTCTTGAAAAAATAGAAAGCTATTACATTGGGGCTGGCTGGTACCGGGATGGGGCTTCCAGCCAGAAGGATTATTATATTTCCTTTGCCCTTCATTACTATGGGCTGTTATACGCAGTGGCAATGGAAGAGGAGGAACCGGAACGATGCCTTCGGTTTAAAGAGCGGGCAACACGGTTTGCCAGGGATTTTATATACTGGTTTGACGAAAACGGAGCCGCCCTTCCCTACGGAAGAAGCTTATCTTACCGCTTTGGAGAAGCGGCATTCTGGTCTGCCTATGTGTTTGCAGGGCTTGAGGATATTTCCCCAGGGATTGTAAAGGGGATTTTATCACGCCATCTAAACTGGTGGCTGGAGCAGAAGATTTTTGACCGTGACGGTGTGCTGACCATTGGCTACGGATATCCCAATTTAATCATGGCGGAACGGTACAATGCGCCAGGCTCCCCATACTGGGGGATGAAAACCCTTTTATGCCTGGGACTTCCTGATGATCATCCCTTTTGGACCGCCAAGGCGGAACCGCTGCCAAACTTAGATCCGGTAAAAATGATAAAACAGGCGGACATGGTAATGCACCGCCATGGAAAGGATGTGGTGGCCTACCCGGCGGGAGTGTGCGAGAAATACGGACACGGCCATGTGCCGGAGAAATATTCCAAGTTTGCCTATTCCACACGGTTTGGATTTTCCGTTGCCAGAAGCCAGATTGTGCTTCACGAAAATGCCCCGGATTCCTCTCTGGCCTTTGTCCTTGACGGAGATGATTACGTGTTTGTCCGGAAATACAGCGACTCCTATGAGGTCTTTCCTGACAGGGTGGTCAGTACATGGCATCCATTTCCCGGGATTACGGTCACAACCACGGTCATTCCCAAAGAATACGGTCATTTAAGGCTCCATGAGATTTACAGCCGGCAGGATTGCACTGCCTATGACTGCGGCTTTTCTGTGAAAAAATTCACAGAGGGTTATGAACAGAAAGCAGTGGAAAACACCGCTTTAATATCCTGTAAAGATCAGGGATGCAAGGTGACAGGAAAAGGCCCGGAGGCAGCAGGCCTGGTGATTGAGGCTGATCCAAATACCAACGTGCTCTATCCCAATGGTTCCATACCGGCGGTTTCCTACCGCATTAAAAAAGGGGAGACAATACGTCTGGAAACAAAGGTGGAGAGCTTTGTTGTCTAAGTTGTTCCATTGATTTAAAAACTTTTTCGCTGTATAATAGATTCATATACAGGTACCGGGGAGGAGGGCGAAAGAAGATGTGGATGAATAAAAAGCAGAATTTAAAGGCTTCTTATTATAACAGCTTCTTTGCCCTCATCGTCATCCCAATTCTTTTTATCATCCTGATTTCCATTCTCATCATCCGCACCATGATGGTGGATTCCGCAGTTTCCAATATCCGGCGGGCACAGGATAACATCGCATCTGCCCTTGGGGGCGAGGTAAAGGATGTGTCCCTCCGTTTATCCCATTTCGTATATGTCAATGACAATGAAATTATTAAAAATGCAGCCAAAACCAATACAAAGGATGTGGCTGAAAAATACCGTTATACTAAGATCCTGACCGAATCCTTTCACTATGCCATGGTTCCGGTGCAGGACATTCTGTCTGCCGTATTTTATATGAAAGACGGGGACCATACCTACATGAAGGATGACATTACCCTTGGAAGGGAGGAACTGAAAGCATCCTCCTGGTATCAGGAGGCCCTGGCAGAGCCTAACGCAGTAAAGGTAGGCTTTTATGACCGCAGTGTGACCAATTCCAGAAAAAATGCCTATACCCTGACCATTGCCGCAGGTCTGTGTCCGGGAATGGATGTGGACCGGGATGGAGTCATAGAGATGGCGGCGCTGTTTACTTCCTCCCAGACCGGACGTCTGATAAAAGATTATAATAAAGAACGGGTACTGGGGTCCACCATGATCGCGGACAAGTCAGGAAACGTTATTTTTGACGCGGAAGGCACCATGTCCCTTTTGCCCCGGAACATTTCCCTGGAACAGCCAAAGTTCCGGTATCAGGTAAAGGGCAGACAGTATATGGGAGTGGTGACCGGGGAGCCGGTGACCGGCCTTAAGATCATCAGCGTGGTGGCTTATGAAACCCTTACAAGAAGCTTTAACAGGACGGCAGCGGTCATTGTGGTTGTTACGCTCATCCTGTTTACCCTGTTTTACCGTTTTTCCAGCTATTTTTTAAAAAGCATCATTGACCCTATCCATCATACGGTGGAAGGCATGAAACGGGTGGAAGAGGGAGACCTTCTGGTTCATGTGGAGCCAAAAGGCCAGTCAGAGCTGCGCCTTATGATTCACTCCTTTAACCGGATGACAAGACGCTTAAAGCAGCTGATGCAGGAAAATGAGGAGCAGCAGCAAAAAAAGCATGAGGCGGAAATCAGGGCGCTGCAGTCACAGATCAATCCTCATTTTCTGGTGAATTCCTTAAATTCCATCCGGTTCATTGCACAGATGTCAAAGTATGAGTCCATAGCCCGCATGGCAGAGGCGCTCATTAAAATATTATCCTGCTCCTTCCGCAGCAATGGGGGATTTTATTCCTTCAAGGAGGAACTGGAAATCTTAGATGGTTATATCTATCTGATGAAAATCCGTTACTCTGATGGATTTGAAATAAATTACGACATAGGGGAATCCTGTCTTTCCTGTCTGGTTCCCCGGCTTATTCTGCAGCCTGTAGTGGAAAATTCCATTGTCCATGGCTTTAGCGGCATGATGGATGAAATGGGTAAAATCTGGCTGACGGCCAGGGAAGAGAAGGGTTTTCTTTCCATTGAAATCAGGGATAACGGAAAAGGGATGTCTGAGGAAGAAATACGCCGGATCATGAGCGGAGAAGAGGAAAAGGAAGGACAAAAGGATCATGTAAGCATTGGAATCACCAATGTGAAAACCAGGCTGACTCTTAATTATGGAAAAAGCTGTGAATTTGAGATGGAAAGCGGAAAGGGCCGGTTTACAAGAACCTCCATCCGTATTCCCATAAAAAGAAAGGAACCGGAAAACCCATGAGAAATGTCCTGATCGTGGATGATGATACCATTGTCCGCATTACCCTCCGTTCTCTCATTAACTGGGAAGAGATGGGATATTATATTGCTGCCGATGCCATCCATGGACAGCAGGCATTGGAATATATAGGGAATCACCCTGTGGATCTGGTGATCACTGATATGAAAATGCCGGTCATGGATGGAATCGGCCTTTTGGAAGAGCTGAACCGTTTAAAAAACATGCCGGCAGTGCTGGTTTTAAGCGGTTATGACGATTTTAAGCTGGTTCGGGATGCCTTTCGCCTGGGGGCTTATGACTATCTTTTAAAGGCAGGATTAACAGAAGAAACCCTTGTATCCATGTTAAAGCGTTTGGATGAAGAGGTCTTTCAAAATCACGCCCCGGAAAGAGGGGAGGAAAAGAATCCTGTCATAAAAATCCCGGATTCCGCACTTCTCGCTGACATGGCTGTGGGGAAACGTCCCCTCGAGGAATCCTTTTTTCAGCAGGAATACCTGGTGATGCAGTTTGAAATAGAAGATTTCCATAAGGCATCGGCCCGTTTTGGAGAGGATTTTGAAGAAGAGCTGATAAAACCCATGTTAGAACTGGCCGGTCAGATTCCCAGAGTGGTCTCCCGCTGCATTCTTGGAGCAACAGCTCCGTCCCGCTATTGTCTGCTTTACCGCATAACCGATCCGCAGCAGTACAGGGAAAATTCGGTTTCCGCCTGCAGGCAGTTATGCAATGTGTGGAAGCATTTTATGAATCTCTCCCTGTCCGCAGGGATCAGCAGTCCGGGAAAGGGTGCAGAGGACTTCTTAAACCGGTTTGAAGAGGCCGGAGAGCGGTTAAGGCTTAAGCACTTAAAAGGAAAGGCAAAGATCTGTGATCCCTGGGAAAAGGATGTGGTTTCCTTTGAGGACGTCCGGCAGACCGGGCAGGATTATGAAAAGCTTTTAAAGGGATTAATGATAGGCGATGAGCTGGCCGTATGGTCGGAAAAGAAACGGCTTTTTTCAGAGCTTTACAAAATGGAATTAAAAGCAGCCAAAACGGCCTGCCTTTGCATCATCTGCAGCGTGGCCTGGCAGCTTTCAGATAACCATGACGATATCAGCGCCCTGTTTGTGGAAGAAGTCAATTATTATGAGAAAATAGGCCGTTTGGATGAAATGAGGAGCCTGGAATTATGGCTGAACAATTTTTTTCGCTGGATCATGGATTATAATGCCCATCAGGCGGACCGGAGGCAGGCGGATATGATGATCCGGGCCAAGCGGTTCATTACGGACAATTATGCAAACCCGGAACTGACTCTGGGAAGCGTGGCAGGCTTTGTGGGCCTTAATGAAAAATATTTCAGTACCAGATTTACAAAGGAAGAGGGAATGACCTTCAGCAATTATCTGACAGAAGTCCGCATCCGCAAGGCAAGGGAGCTGATGGAATCAACGGATTTTAAAATTTATGAAATCAGTCAAAGCGTTGGGTATAACAGCGTGGAGCATTTTACCAGAGTGTTTAAAAAGCTGTGCGGAGTAAGTCCGGGCGGGTACCGGAAATGAAGACCTGACAAAACATCAAGTTTTCAAACCATATCTCATGGAGAAGGTTGTTTTGAAATGATAATATTACATCATCAAAACAAGGGAGGTATTACAGAAATGAGAAAACGAGTGTTGGCTTTGGGGCTTTGTGCGGCAATGGCTATGGGGACCTTGGCCGGTTGTTCTTCATCAAAGGGAACGGCAGAAACAACCACTGCAAAAGGCCAGGAGAATGCTTCCGCAGAAGCAGGAAAAACAGAGGCAAAGGAAGACTTGGAAGGAAGTCTGGTATTTGCTATCTGGGACAACAATCTGATGGATTACATTGATGAGAATGATATGGTTGGGAAATTCCAGGAGAAATATCCAAATGCGGATATTGAAGTAGAAAAGATCAAGGATGATTCCGAATACTGGAATGCCATGAAGATGAGAACTTCGGCAAACCAGCTTCCTGATGTAATGTTTAACAAACCCTTCACCTTATCCAGATTTAAGGATTATTTACTGGATTTATCCGATCTGGAAGCTGCAAAAAACAACGAACTTGCCTCCGGATATGCAATGGATGGCAAGGTTTTGGGAATTCCCATGACAGCAGGTTATGAATACGTTTATTACTGGAAGGATATGTTTAAGGACGCCGGAGTAGAGGTTCCCACCACCTGGGAAGACTTTGAAAAGGCGGCTCAGACCCTTCAGGATCACTATGGGAAAAATGACCCTGATTTCATGGCAATCGCCCTTGGAGCAAAGGATGAATGGCCGGATTACCCCTATATGGAGTTTATGCCGGCACTTCAGGGAGGCAATGGCCAGAACTGGAATGACATGGCCAAAACAGACGCTCCCTTTGCAGACGGAACCGATATTAACAAGGCATACAGCAAGGTATACAGCTTATTCAGCAAAGATGTGTTCGGCAGGGATCCTCTTGGCATGGGCAATGATCAGGTGACGTCCCTGTTTGCCCAGAAAAAGGCGGCTATCATTGCGCTGGGAGACTGGGGCCTTCAGAACATTCAAAGCGGTGCAGACGATGATTCAGAACTGGGTACCTTCTATCTTCCCGTAAGAGATTCAAAAGACGATCCTTTCCGTGTTATTGTACAGGGCGATTCCTTTATGGGAGTGACCACTCACAGTAAGAATCCGGAGCTGGCAAAGGCATTTGTAGAATGGTTTTACAGCGAAGACTGGTACCCGGGATACCTTAACTATGTGACAAGTGCTTCTTCCATGAAGAACTTCCCCAAGGACAAGGATCCCATTCTGGCCCAGTCGGATGAGCAGCAGCCGGATAAGGAACTGGTAATGTATGACGGAGGCGGGGATAACTTCCAGGCGATCCAGAACGAAATCGCATTTGATTACAAGAAGCTGGGAGCTCAGATGTTTACCAATGGTTTTGATCTAAAGGCGGAACTGGATGGACTCAATACAAAATGGGCAGAAGCCAGAACAAAACTGGGAATTAAATAAACAAAAAGAAAGAAGGGGACAGGGTGACGGAAACCCTGTCCTCTTTTCACCCAAGGACTTGAATCAGGAGGTATTTATGAATTCACTGGAAAAACAGAAAAAGAGATTTATTGTATGTTCCCTTGTGGTTCCTATGGCACTGCTCATTGGGTTTGTGGTGTTTCCGGCCTTTGACTTAATCCGCATGAGCTTTACAAACTGGGATGGCTATTCCCAAACCTATGATGCAATTGGTTTTGGCAATTACGCAGCCATGTTCCGCAATAAGGACTTATGGCTGTCCCTCCGCAACAATGCGGTATATTTTTTCGGCCATCTGCTGTTCATTCCCATGGAGCTGATGTTCGCCGTTCTTTTGACCTCAAAGCTTAAGGCGGCAAAGTTCTATAAAACTATGGTTTTTATGCCATATATCATCAATGGAGTGGCTATTTCCTATGCATTTTCCTATTTCTTTTCTCCCATTAACGGGGCATTTGATGAGATATTGACCGTATTTCATCTGGAAGGCTTTATAAGGAACTGGCTGTCAGATCCTAAGATCGTCAATTTTGTTCTGACCTTTGTTTCCCTGTGGAGGTTTTCCGGATACCACGTCATCCTATTTATGGCTGCCCTCCAGTCCCTTCCCCAGGATGTACAGGAAGCTGCCAGAGTGGATGGGGCAGGTGCCTGGCAGATGTTCCGGTACATTCAGATTCCCTCCATTATGCTCATGGTGGATTTTGTCCTTTTCGACAACATCCGGGGCGCCCTTCAGGTATTTGATATCCCCTATGTCATGACCAGCGGAGGGCCTGGGTATGCATCTTCCACATTTACCTTGTATACCATTGATACGGCCTTTAAATACAGCAACTTTGGCCTTGCTTCCACCATGGCGGTGGCCATCATGGTCATGATCGTTGTCATTTACCTGATCCAGAATAAGATTATCCATGGAATCATTTTAAAAGGGGGAGGAAAATAAGATGAAAACACGTACAATGGAACAGGGCTTTAAACAGATCATCTGCATGGGAATGGTCCTGATCGTTCTTGCGCCTATCCTTCTGACTTTGTTTGCAGCCTTTAAGACAAAGGCTGATATGGTGAATACATCTCCCCTGCTTTTGCCGCCAATGGAACGGATCACCTTTTTAAACTTTACAAAGGTGCTTGGAGATAAATACCTGCTGATCGGTTTTAAGAACACGGGAATTATACTGGCAGTGAGCATTCTGTTTAATGTGCTGTTTGGAACCATGACCGCATTTATTCTGGAACGTTTTGAATTTAAGCTTAAAAAGGTGATCATGAGCCTTTTTTTCCTGGGAATGCTGATTCCCAGCTTTGTAACGGAAATTGCCAGATTTAAGATCATTAACGGCATTGGGCTTTACAATACCCTGGGAGCACCTATTGTAATTTATATAGCTTCGGACCTGATGCAGCTTTATATTTACCGGCAGTTCATCTCAACCCTTCCGGTTTCTCTTGATGAAAGCGCACTTTTAGACGGCTGTTCCTATTTCGGCCTGTTTACCAGGATCATTTTCCCTTTGCTGGCGCCTGCCACGGCTACGGTGGTGATCATCAAGGCCATTACTATTATCAATGACATGTATATTCCATATTTATATATGCCAAAGAACAGGCTGCGCACCCTGACCACCTTTTTGATGAATTACGCCAATGCCCAGCAGGGGTCCTGGCAGAAGCTGGCGGCGGGAATCATCATCATTATGCTGCCCACCATCCTGATCTATATCTTTTTCCAGAAATACATTTTAGCAGGAATCGCTGCCGGGGCAGTAAAGGAATAAAAGATACAGGAAATCGTAAAAAATGCAATGGATTCTTTGATCAGGGTCGCTTATAATAAAGTTAGAGTATTTATAGAAGGAGGTTTCTTTCAATGGAACAGAAAACCGCAAAACCGGAATGGCTGGAAGATCCCAGGGTCTTTGCAGTGAATCGGCTGGCCGCTCATTCCGACCACTGCTATTATGAGACGGAAGAAGAAGGGTTAAGGGGAATTATGGGGCTGCGCCAGTCCTTAAACGGGACATGGAAATTTTCTTATGCGGAAAATCCCGGGGCGCGGGAGGCGCATTTCTACGAAAGAGAATTTAGTCTGGAAAACTTTGGCACCATAGAGGTTCCGGGGCATATAGAGCTTCAGGGATATGGACGGTGCCAGTATATCAATACCATGTACCCATGGGATGGACTGGCTGACATCAGACCCCCTCACACGGACAGGCAGAATAATCCGGTGGGAAGTTATGTCAGGGAATTTAGGCTGGAGGAGCCCCTAAAGGGCAAACGGCTGTTCCTGTCTTTTCAGGGAGTGGAAACAGCCTTTTATGTCTGGCTGAACGGGACCTTTATAGGATATTCCGAGGATTCCTTTACGCCTTCTGAGTTTGAGATTACTGATGCCCTTCTTCCAGGCTCCAACCGCCTTGCAGTTGAGGTTTACAAAAGAAGCAGCGCAAGCTGGATCGAGGACCAGGATTTCTTCCGGTTTTCCGGGATTTTCCGGGATGTGTATTTATATGCGGTCCCGGAATGCCATGTGGAGGATTTGTTCATTCACGGAGATGTGTCCGAGGACTATCTGGATGGCTTATTCCGGGCGGCTCTGACCCTTGCCGGAGAAATAAAGGGAAGGGTCGGTGCTGTATTAAAAGACATGTCCGGGGAAACAGCCGCATCCTGGGAGCCCATTGCTGCAGAAAAAGAGATGGAATTCTCCTGCCGCATTTCCAATGCCCGTTTATGGAGCGGGGAAGACCCATACCGGTATGAGCTTACCATCACCTTATACGATGAACAGGGAAATGTAAAAGAGGTGGTTTCCCAGAAGGTGGGCTTTCGCCGTTTTGAACGGAAAGACGGTTTGATGTGCTTAAACGGAAAGCGGATGGTGTTCCGGGGGATCAACCGTCACGAATTCAATGTGAGAAGAGGACGTTCCATTACAAAAGAGGACATGATGTGGGACATCCGGTTTATGAAGCGCCATAACATCAACGCGGTCAGGACCTGCCATTATCCGGATCAGAGCTTGTGGTATGAGCTTTGTGACGAATATGGGATTTACCTCATTGATGAGGCAAATTTAGAAAGCCACGGTTCCTGGCAGAAGATGGGAGCCTGTGAGCCTTCCTGGAACGTGCCCGGAAGCCTTCCTCAGTGGAAGGACTGCGTGGTGGACCGTGCAAGGTCCATGGTGGAACGGGATAAGAACCATCCCAGTATCCTGATCTGGTCCTGCGGCAACGAATCCTATGCAGGAGAGGATATTCTGGCAATGTCGGAATTTTTTAAGGAGCGGGATCCTTCCAGGCTGGTCCACTATGAGGGCGTGTTCTGGAACCGGGAATTTGACAGGACCAGTGATATGGAAAGCCGGATGTATGCCAAGCCTTCTGAGGTGGCGGAATATCTGGATCAGGATCCAAAGAAGCCCTTTATCCTTTGTGAATACATGCACGCCATGGGCAATTCCCTTGGTGGGATGAAAAAGTACACGGATCTGGAAGATAAGTATGAGATGTACCAGGGCGGGTTTATCTGGGATTATATTGACCAGTCCCTGATGAAAAAGGACGCTTACGGCAGGGAGCATATGACCTATGGCGGGGATTTCGGCGACAGGCCAACAGATTACAGCTTCTGCGGAAACGGAATCGTTTATGCTGACAGGACCGTTTCACCAAAGGCTCAGGAGGTTAAATACCTGTATCAGGATATCCGTCTGATCCCGGACTCCAAAGGCGTATCCATAGAAAACAGAAGGCTGTTTACCGATACCTCTGACCTGGAATTTGTATACACGGTTTTAAAGGATGGAGAACCGGTTTATCAAAAGAGCTTTCACGCATTGGTAAAGCCTTTGGAAACAGGGTATGAGGCTGTGGCAGTTCCCGATTTTACGGAGCCAGGAGAATATGTCCGCCAGGTTTCGGCTCTTCTTAAACATGATACCTTATGGGCGGATTCCGGCTATGAGACAGCTTTTGGCGAGACAATCACAGTGGTGGAAGGACCGTCGGAAAAATCCTGTGAAAAGCCGTTGACAGTGGTTTACGGCGACGTTAACATCGGCGTCATGGGAGCTGGATTCCGGGTGTTATTCTCAAAGCAGGAAGGCAGCATTGTTTCCCTGGTTTACGATGGAAAGGAATGGGCCGGAAAACCGGTGATGCCCGTGTACTGGAGGGCAACCACGGATAATGACAAGGGAAATAAATTCTCCGTTGCAAGCTCCGTGTGGTATGGAGCAGGCAGGTTCCCCAATTACAGCAATGAAAATTTCAGGGTGGAAGAAAAGGAAGGAAAGGTAAAGGTCACCTATGCCTATGAGCTTTCCACCGTTCCCAGAGCGGCAGCAGAGGTTTCCTATGAAGTGGATGGAAGCGGAGCCATTAAGGTAAGGGCCATATTCCGCGGGCAAAAGGGGCTGCCTCAGCTTCCGGCCTTTGGCATGAGGCTCATTACACCGGAAACAGCTAAAAAATTCACCTGGTATGGAAGAGGACCGGAGGAAAATTACTGCGACAGGAATGAGGGAGCCAGGCTTGGTATTTATGAGGATACGCCTGATAACAACCTTTCCCGTTATTTGGTGCCCCAGGAATGCGGCAACAGGACCGGAGTCCGCTGGCTTAAGATAGCGGACATGGAAGGCCATTCCATCACCTTCCGTGCAGCAGGAAAGCCCTTTGATGCTTCCGTACTTCCCTATACGGCGGAGGAACTGGAATCTGCCACGCACAGGGAGGAGCTTCCGGTTCCCAGATATACGGTGGTGAGCATTTTAGGCGCAATGAGAGGCGTAGGCGGTGATGACAGCTGGGGAGCGCCGGTTCATCCGGAGTACTGCATAAGCGGGGAAAAAGAGCTTATAACGGAATTTATCATTGAAAGAAGATCATAAGTTTAAGCAGCAGGTGGCAGGAGTGTAAAAACTTTTGCTATCTGCTGTTTTTATGTTTTGTTAAAAAAGCATCAATATAGTTGATAAAAATAATCAGGAAATCTTATCCCATTTCCATGAGATTGTACTATAATAGAATTGAACCGGCAAAAGGCAACTGAAGGCAGAAGGGATTGCAGAAAACAGGTGCAAAGCCGAAAAAGGAAGAAAAAGAAAGAAAAAGAAAGAAAAAATAGAGGAGGAAACAGGATGTCTACTGCGATTATCTGCGTAATTTTAATCATCATTTGCTATTTTGGATTAAAAAGCACCATAAAAAGGACGAAAAATGGCTGCTGCGGAAGCGGCGGTGATGAAGTGAAGAAAATTAAGGCAGCCGATAAAAATATTTCCCATTACCCTTATACCCGAACCCTTGAGGTAGAGGGAATGACCTGCGGCAACTGTAAAATGAGAGTGGAGAACGGGTTTAACAGCCGGGAAGGGCTGTATGCTTCCGTGGACTTAAAGAAAAAGCTGGCCGTAATCCATATGAAAGAGCAGGTGCCGGAGGATGAGCTGAAAGAGATTGTGAGAAAAGCTGGATACACCCCTGGGAATATAAAGTAAGTATTCAGGCGGTTATGATACGGCAGAGATGTCAGTGGAATTTGCCGGAAAAAGAAAATGATTTGGGAAAGCGGCGGACAAGGATGGTTTCATTGGGAATCCATAATTGTCTGCTGCTTTTTATTTTTTGTAAAACAGACAATTATCTGGAAAAACAGATTGTTTTTCCCTGGCATACATGGTAAGTTGATAGCAGACAGGAGGTAGACTGATGATAAAAGTTAGATTTTATGATTCAGCAGAGGACCAATTACTGGATTTTGCAGTCATTGCTTCCCGGTACAGGGGGCAGTGGATATTTTGCAAACACAGAGACCGGGACACCTTTGAATTCCCAGGAGGACACCGGGAAAAGGATGAGGATATCGTGACCGCTGCCAGACGGGAACTTTATGAGGAGACGGGAGCCAAGGAATATACCCTGAAACAGGTTTGTGCATATTCAGTTCAGAATCTGGATGAAAAACAGGGAAATTCAAAGGAATCATTTGGCATGCTGTTTTATAGTGACGTTAAGGAGCTGGGAGAAATGCCCCCGGGCTATGAGATAGAAATGATACGGCTGTTTGATGAGATGCCGGATTCCCTGACATACCCTGAGATTCAGCCGGAATTAATGGATGAAATTATCCGTTCCGTTTTCAATGGCTGAAAGAAAATGCACTGAAACAGGAACCGTGATGTGGCGGCAGATAAGAAAGGCGAGGAAGAAAATGATCATTGATTTTAATGAAACAGCAGAAACCATTCTTCCCCATTTTAATGGCGGAGAAAAAGAATTTAAGGCAAAAATGCTTGTGGATGAGAGCAATAAGATTTTGTATGGAAAGCTGGAACCAGGGGCCTCCATAGGGATGCATACCCATGATACAAGCAGTGAAATCATCTATTTCCTGGAGGGGACAGGGAAAATGCTGATTGACGGCGGAGATGAAGCTGTACATGCAGGACTGTGCCACTACTGTCCTAAGGGGCATACTCACAGCCTGGTCAATAACAGTGAGGCTGATTTGATTTTCTTTGCAGTTGTCCCTCAACAGTGACATACTGTTGTCATATTAGAGATGTTATAATTCCAGGAAAAAGGAGGGGATCTTATGCTGGAAAATATACCGTCAAAAGAGGAAATGGCATCGCTGCTGGGAGAGACTTTATTTGAATCATGGAAAAGCCTTTGTAAAAGGATTGAAGAGAAGTATGACATGGAATGCCAATGGAACAGGGGAGGCAAAGCATGGAACTATGAGTACAAGTACCGCAGAGGCGGGAAAACTCTCTGCGCTCTGTATGCCAGGGAAGGCTGCTTTGGATTCCTGGTGATTCTGGGAAAAGCGGAACGGGAAGCCTTTGAACAGGAACGGGAGGACTATTCCCCTGAGGTCCAAAAAGTATACGATGAATCAACCACCTATCATGACGGTAAATGGCTGATGTTTGAAATAAAGGATCAATTGCTGCATGATGATATGATGGGACTTTTGAAAATCAAAAGAAAGCCTAATAAAAAGTAATGAAAAAGGGCCGGGAGGAGAGGTATGAGGTATCATTGGATTGATGAACATTTGAAATCAATGAAAGGGGTAACCAGTGATTTCAAGGAGGAATGGAATTGGACCAGATATCTTCTTGGGGATAAGATGTTTGCCGCGGTATGCAGGGATGACCAGGGCAGGGAGCAGCTGATCACATTAAAGCTGGAGCCGGCGGAAGGGGAGTTTTTAAGGCAGCAGTATGAAGATATCATACCAGGCTATTATATGAACAAGGTTCATTGGAATTCTGTAAAAACAGACGGAAACGTGCCGGATGATCTGTTGAGAGATTTGCTTGAAAAATCCTATTACCTGGTTTTAAGAGGATTGCCAAAAAAGAAACAAAAAGAATTGCTGGGAGAATGAACTCCCTTAGTCCATAAGTGTCTGAAAAAGAAAGATGATAAATTGCTTGACAAAAAATGGAATTGGCAGTATTCTAGTAATTGTACACTAAATACCAATAATTTTAAAGAAAGGAGGCAGATTCGATGAAACGTTATTATTATACAATTGGAATCAATGGAATAGCAAAGTTATTTTATATGAATTCAGTCTGCCTCAGGAAGATAGAATCTTGTGATAATATTATCATGGGATAAGTGACGGCTTTTATCAGAAGCCGCTTCTATGAGTATTTAACCGCAGTCTGAATGAACTGCGGTTATTTTTTTGCCATTTACCGGAAAAGGCCGCCCTATGCAGTCTTTTTCGGTTTTTTTTACATAAACGGGCGGATCGCTCACTCAAGCTTGCAACAGGTAAAGGAGGAAAAGTATGAAAAATCTATGGAAGTATGGAAAGAAGTACAGTTTCTTGTACGTTCTGGCCATTGTTGCTATGGTCGCCAGCATCCTTTTGGATGCAGCGGCTCCGCAGATCACAAAGCATATCATTGATGATGTCATTGTCGGGGGACAGATGGAGATTCTCATGAGACTGCTTTTGGGGCTTGTGGGAATTGGACTTGGAAGGGCGGTGCTTCAGTACACAAAGGAGTTTATTTTTGACTACGCCGCATCAGGGATTGGCTGCAGGTTAAGGAAAGATTTATTTGACCACATCCAGACCCTGTCAATGGGATATTTTGACAACCACAATACAGGGGAGTTAATGGCCAGGATCAAGGATGATGCAGAACGGATCTGGAATGCCTTTGGATTTGTGGGAATGCTGATTTTGGAATGTTCCATTCACACGGTCATTGTCATGGTCTGTATGTACCGCTTAAGCCCCGGTCTTACCTTAATACCTCTGGTCATCCTCCCGTTGATCGCCTGGTATGCGATCAAAATGGAAAACGGACTGGGAGAGGTTTACGATAAAATCAGCGAGCAGACCGCTGAACTTAATACAGTTGCACAGGAAAATCTGGCAGGGGTACGGACCGTAAAGGCCTTTGCAAGAGAAGATTATGAAATTGAGAAATTTAAAAAGCACAACAAAAAGTATTATGACTTAAATATGAAGCAGGCCAGACTGATCGTCCGCTACCAGCCCAACATTTCCTTTTTGTCAAAAATGCTTTTAATGACAGTCATTGTTGTTGGTGGCATTCTGGTCATTCACGATAAGATGACCATTGGTGATCTTGGAGCATTTACCGAATATGCCAATAACATTATCTGGCCAATGGAAATAGTAGGCTGGCTCAGCAATGATATTGCAGCAGCTGTTGCCTCCAACAAGAAGATCAAAAAGATCATGGAAGAGCAGCCGGTCATCTGCAATCCTGAAAGCCCGGTCCTGCCGGAGAAAATCCGGGGGGAACTGGCCTTCAATCATGTGGACTTTGAACTGGATGGAAAGAGCATTTTAAGGGACATTGATTTTTCCTTAACAAAAGGGAAGACACTTGGCATCATGGGTGTAACCGGTTCCGGCAAAAGCTCCATTGTCAATTTGATCGAGCGTTTTTATGACGTAACGAAAGGAGAGATCCTTTTAGACGGGATCAATATAAAGGATCTGCCTTTATCCCTTCTCAGAGGCCAGATATCGGTTGTTACGCAGGATGTATTCCTCTTTTCAGACAGCATTACGGAAAACATTAAGACAGGGAATAAGGATGCCACTGAATGGGAAAGTGTGCAGCAGGCCTCCATTACGGCAGGAGCCCACGGCTTCATTCAGAAGCTTTCCGAGCAGTATGACACAGTAATCGGAGAGCGGGGAGTCGGGCTTTCCGGAGGGCAGAAGCAGAGGATCAGCATTGCCAGAGCCATTGCGAAACAAACGCCTCTTTTAATTCTTGATGACTCCACCTCAGCTCTTGATATGGAAACGGAAAAGGAGATTGAGGCCCATTTGACAGAGTTAAAGGACAGCTCGAAAATCATTATTGCCCACCGGATTTCAGCAGTGCGCCATGCCGATGAGATCCTGATCCTGGATGAGGGACGGATTGTGGAACGGGGAACCCATGAGGAGCTTATGAGAAAGCGCGGGCAATATTATAACACCTATAAGGTACAGTATGGAGAGGAGGAAATAAAATGGCAGTCAATTCAAGCAGAATAGATGAAGATCAAAAAGAAGTATTCAAAAAAGATACCCTGCTTCGCTTGTACCGGTATCTTCTGGATTTTAAAAAACAGATCGTTATAGTTCTTTTTATTATGGCCGGAACCATAGCAATCAGCATGTCTGCCCCCCTTATGATGGAATATGCCATCAATTCCTGTGTGGCTAATAAGGATATAGCCGGTCTTTTGTGGCTGGGTGCAGGAGCAACGGTGCTGTTTTTCTTATTCCTTGCCGGGACTAAGATGCGTATGCGCCTTATGGCGGATGTATCCAACCGGGTGCTTTTAAATATCAGAGAAGAGCTTTATAAACATATTCAGACCCTGGGCTTTGGCTTTTTTGACAGCCGGCCTACGGGAAAGGTGCTTGCAAGGATCATCGGAGATGTGAATTCCTTAAAGGATGTGCTGTCAGACAGCGTGACCCAGCTGATCCCTGATTTACTTACGGTTGCCTGTGTGGCGGTCATCATGCTGGTGAAGAATTACCGCCTGGCAATGGCTGCGCTGCTGACCCTTCCTATATTGGCGGTGGGCATGTTCCTGATCGAAACCACCGTACATAGAAGGTGGCAGATCTATCGCAAAAAGACATCAAATTTAAATGCCTATGTCCATGAAGATTTATCCGGCATCCGGATCATTCAGAGCTTTGCAGCCGAGCCGGAGACAAAAGAGGTCTTTCATGACCTGGTAAACCAGCATTACAAGTCTTTCCTTGATGCGGTCATTGTGGCGGATGGCTTTGGCCCTCTGGTAGAAGTCACATGGGGCCTGGGCGGTTTCCTGCTGTATTTCATCGGAATCCGGATCGTTGGGGTGGAAAACATCGGAATCGGTACCTTCCTTGCTTTCTCCACCTACATTGCCATGTTCTGGAGCCCAATCCGCAATTTAGCCAACTTTTATAATAAGTTAACCACTAACATTTCTGCTGCGGAGCGTATTTTTGATATCATTGATACGGAAGCGGAAATTACGGATGAGAAAGGTGCCCTGCCTTTGCCTGAGCTTAAGGGAGAGGTGGTCTTTGAGCATGTATCCTTTGCTTACGGGGATGAGCCGGACCGTCTGATCCTGGATGATGTGAATTTTTCCGTTAAGCCGGGAGAGACCATTGCCCTGGTAGGGCCTACAGGCGCAGGGAAAACCACCATCGTTAATCTGATCAGCCGTTTTTATGAAACCACTGGGGGAAAGATTTTTATTGATGGCCATGAAATCAAAAAGGTGACCTTAAAAAGCTTAAGAAGCCAGATGGGGATCATGACTCAGGATAATTTCCTGTTCTCCGGAACCATACGGGATAACATTAAGTACGGACGCCTGGAAGCGTCTGATGAAGAAGTGATAGAGGCAGCCAAAGCGGTCAATGCCCATGAATTTATCATGAAACTGGAAAATGGATACGATACGGTGATCAGTGAGAGAGGATCAGGACTTTCCATCGGACAGAGGCAGCTTCTGGCTTTTGCCAGGACCATGGTGTCAAGGCCGGGAATACTCATTCTTGATGAAGCTACCTCCAGCATTGATACTCATACCGAGCTTTTGGTGCAGAAGGGAATTGATGTCCTTTTACAGGGCAGAACTTCCTTTGTCATCGCTCACCGCCTTTCTACCATCCGCAAGGCTGACCGCATTTTTGTCATTGACCAGGGGAATATCATGGAGGCAGGAAGCCATGAGGAGCTGATGGAATTGAAGGGAGCTTACTATAAACTATACCAGAGCCAGTTCGCCTAGTTTGGAAAAAGGATTGACCGGACGGTGGAAATGCAATAGAATAGAAGGCGAGGTGATAAAGATGACAGAAGGCGCATTGGTTTTAGAGGGGGGTTCCTTAAGAGGTGTATTTACAGCCGGTGTTTTGGATGTATTCATGGAGCAGGGGATTGAGATGTCCTATGTAAATGGGGTATCAGCCGGTTCCATGTGCGGTATGAGCTATGTAAGCAAACAGATCGGCCGAACCATTAAGGTGGATTTGGATTATGTCAATGATAAACGTTTTTTAAGCTTTCGGAATATGGTAAAAAACCGTTCCATTTTTAATTTTGATTTCCTGTTTGGAGAATTATGCGATACGCTGGTCCCTTTTGATTATGATACTTTTTGGAAATCCCAGCAGATCTTTGAGGTGGTTGCCACCCGGTGTAAGACGGGAAAACCGGAATATTTTGAAAAGAGTTCCTGTGATGATTTTATCAGTGCTGTAAAGGCTTCCAGCAGCCTTCCCGTTTTATCCAACATGATCCCTGTAAAAGGGAAGAAATATTTAGATGGAGGCTGCTCCATGTCCATTGCATACCAGAGGGCCATTGATTTGGGATATGAAAAAATCATTGTAGTCCTCACCAGGGAGCGTGGATTTCGGAAACCGCCCCTTGACAAGTGGACGAAAAGAGGGTATGAGCGTTATTTTGCCCCCTTGCCTGAGTTTGTGAAGACCTTAAAGGAGGTCCCGGACCGGTATAACCGGATGCAGGAGGAGATTGACCGGCTGGAAGAGGAAGGAAAGATCTATGTCATCCGTCCGGATAAACACGTGACGGTTCAGAGAACAGAAAAGGATAAGCGGAAGCTGGAGGCCCTTTACGAGGATGGACGGCGTCTGGCGGAAGAACATATGGGGAAGTTGAAAGAGTATTTGGGGATTACTGAGTGAGGAAATGCCATGGAGGCATACTTTCATGTCCCGGAAAGATGGTTAATATAGCAGAATGCCATACAGGCATACTTTCATATTTCAGAAAGATGGGAAGCAAAGTGGAAACGCCATTAGGCATAATTTTATACCCAGGAAAACGGGCGGTAAAGAGGAACGCCATAAGGCTCCCCGTATGCCCTGAAAATACGGGCAATAAAATGGAAAGGAAAGTACGGTATAATTTATGAGTATTTACGATACATTAAACCCAATGCAAAAAGAAGCGGTACTCCATACGGAGGGACCGCTTCTTGTGCTGGCGGGAGCCGGGTCCGGCAAGACCAGGGTTCTCACCCACCGCATTGCTTATTTAATAGAAGAGAAAAACATCAATCCATGGAATATTCTGGCCATCACTTTTACCAATAAGGCTGCGGGAGAGATGAGGGAGCGTGTGGACCGTCTGGTGGGCTTTGGTGCGGACAGCATCTGGGTCTCCACCTTTCATTCATCCTGTGTGCGCATTCTCAGACGGCACATCGAAAATCTTGGTTATACGACGAATTTTACCATATATGATTCCGACGATCAGAAAACTCTGATGCGCCATGTATTAAAAGGCCTTGATATGGATCCAAAGGTCTATAAGGACCGGGCAATGCTGGGATTTATTTCCACAGCAAAGAACGAACTTGTGACGGCTGAGGAATTTGAACTGAACGCAGGTGGGGATTTCAGACAGAAAAAGGTAGCTCAGATTTACAAAGAATACCAGAACCAGTTAAAGAAGAACAATGCCCTGGATTTTGATGATTTGATCATGAAGACCGTGCAGCTGTTCCAAAATAACCAGGAGATCCTGGATTATTATCAGGAGCGTTTTAAATATATCATGGTAGATGAGTATCAGGATACCAATACGGCCCAGTTTAAACTCATAAGCCTGCTGGCTGGAAAATACAGAAACCTATGTGTTGTGGGAGATGATGACCAGTCCATTTATAAATTCCGCGGTGCCAACATTGAAAATATCTTAAACTTTGAAAAAGCTTATTCTGGGGCAAAGGTGATTAAGCTGGAACAGAATTACCGGTCCAGCCAGAGCATTTTAAATGCAGCCAATGAAGTGATCCGGCATAATAGAGGACGAAAGGACAAAACCTTGTGGACCGCCAATGAGGAAGGTCCTCTGGTGCAGTTTAAGCAGTTTGAAAACGCTTCAGAAGAAGCGGATGCCATTGTCAGGGACATTTTAAACAGCTCTTCTGATTACCAGGACTGCGCTGTCCTTTACAGAACCAATGCCCAGTCCCGTCTGATTGAAGAAAAATGCCTTCAGCACAACGTTCCATACCGTATGGTTGGAGGTGTAAACTTCTATCAGAGGAAGGAGATCAAGGATGTTCTTGCTTATTTAAAAACCATTGCCAATGGAAGAGATGACTTATCCTCCTTAAGAATTATCAATGTGCCAAAACGCGGGATTGGGGCCACCAGCCTGGGAAGAGTGCAGGCATTTGCCTCTGAACATGGATTTGCCATTTATGATGCCTTTTGCCGGGCAAAGGCAGTGCCTGGACTTGGAAAGGCGGCAGAGAAGATCCTTAAATTTACGGAACAGATCGAAGATTTCCGCGGAAGGCTTGAAGAGGAAACGTATTCCATTCACGAGCTGATTGAAGACATCTTAGATGAAACCGGTTATTTAAAGGAGCTGGAAACAGAAGGTGAGATCGAGTACCAGACCCGACTGGAAAATATAGAAGAGCTGGTCAATAAAGCAGTCAGCTTTGAAGGGGAGCATGAGCATCCCAACCTGAACGAATTTCTGGAAGAGGTAGCTTTGGTGGCTGATGTGGACCGAATGGATGATTCGGAAAACAGAGTGACCCTTATGACACTGCACAGCGCCAAGGGACTTGAATTTCCAAGAGTGTATTTAAGCGGAATGGAAGACGGGTTATTCCCAAGTATGATGTCCATTTCTTCGGATGACAAGGAAGATGTGGAAGAAGAACGCCGGCTTTGCTATGTGGGAATCACCAGAGCCCGGAATTTTCTTATGATGACAGCGGCAAGGCAGCGTATGGTCAATGGAGAAACCAGATATTCCAAGGTCAGCCGTTTCATAGATGAGATTCCTGGTGATCTTTTGGATTCAAGTAAGCTGGAATCAAGACTGTCCGCTTCCCGGACCCCTGATTACGATGACAGCGGTCTGCCATGGGGAAAATCAAGATCAACCGGCCGGACGGCAGGCGTCAGCAGTTTTGGGCCTGGAAACAATGCATATGCGTCAAAGACCGCGGCGCCTGCGTCAACGCCGGGCTTTGGCAAAACATTTACCGTAGAAAAGGACTCCTCTTTAAACTATAAAGAAGGGGACCGGGTCAGTCATGTGAAGTTTGGGGAAGGCGAAGTGTTGGAGGTCAAGGACGGCGGAAGGGATTTTGAGGTCACGGTCCGGTTTGATCAGGCAGGCGTCAAAAAAATGTTTGCTTCCTTTGCAAAGCTGAAACTTGTCCGAGTTTGATCTAAAAATACATAATTTATTAAAAAAAAGCAAAAATGATAGTAAAAGAATCAATATAATGGTATAATAACTGCGATAGGCAGGGAGACTAAAACTTAGCCGAAAGATATAAAGGAAATGCCTTATAAGCATTCCTTTGCACCCAATAATGCGGGGTGGGTTCTGCCCTGAACAAATGGGCATAAAAACGCAGGGCTCTCAGAAAGGACGTGGAGATATGAACAGATTTGATGCAATGAGTAAAGAAGCTATGAGCAAGCTGGAAGATCTCATGAACTCAAGCAGAATGAATGAATTACTTCATAGAAGAGAACAGGAAGAGAAGAAGAAAAACTGTATCCTCTGGGTACTGGCTATCATAGGTGCAGTGGCGGCGGTAGCAGGAATTGCTTATACCGTATACCGTTTCTTCACACCGGACTATTTAGAAGATTTCGAAGACGACTTTGATGACGATTTCGACGATGATTTCTTTGAAGACGATAAACCGGGCGAAGGTTCTGAAGAGTAGGATCGGCATTATTAAAAAGAAAGAGCGTGCCTCAGACAGTGAGACACGCTTTTTTGCTCGGTTGGAAGAAGCCGGAACACAAGCATTCCTGCCTCCGGTACATTTGCGGCAGAAGTAAAGATAGAAGAGGAGCGCGTATAGTGAAAAAGGGTGAGATATACGAAGGAACCATTGAAAGATTTGACTTTCCGGACAAAGGGATCATTGAGCTTCTGGAAGGAAAGATTACGGTAAAGCATGCACTTCCCGGCCAAAAGGTACGGGTTATGATAAACAAAAAAAGGGGAGGGCGCTGTGAGGGACGGATTCTTGAGGTGCTGGAGCATTCAAGCCTGGAATCGGCAGAAGATCCCTGCCCTCATTTCGGAAGCTGCGGAGGCTGTGTTTATCAGACCATTCCATATGAGGAACAGCTTAAGATCAAAGAGCAGCAGGTAAAGGCCCTTATAGACGGAGTCTGTGAGGATTATGAATTTGAAGGAATACGGCCAAGCCCCGTGGAAGCTGAATACCGGAATAAAATGGAGTTTTCCTTTGGGGATGAATATAAAGATGGTCCTCTGGCTTTGGGCATGCATAAGAGAGGAAGTTTTTACGACGTGGTGACCACTACGGAATGCAGGATAGTTAATCCGGACTTCTGTAATATTCTGAAGGTGGTAAAGGAATATTTTGAGAAACTGGGGATCGGGTTTTATAAGAAGATGCAGCATACCGGATATCTGCGTCATCTTTTGGTGCGCCGTGCTGTGAAGACCGGTGAGATTTTGGTAGCATTGGTTACTACGACCCAGGAAGATTTGGATTTAAAGCCTTTTACGGAAATGCTGCTGGAACTTCCTTTAAATGGAAAGATCGTTGGAATTCTTCATATATTAAATGACAGTCTGGCAGATGTGGTTAAAAGTGACCGGACCGATATTTTATATGGACAGGATTATTTTTATGAAGAGCTTTTAGGGCTGAAATTCAAAATTTCCCCGTTTTCCTTTTTTCAGACCAATTCCCTTGGGGCAGAAGTTCTGTATGAGACGGTGAGAGGGTATGTGGGAGATACCAAGGATAAGGTGGTATTTGATTTATATAGCGGAACCGGTACGATTGCTCAGATCATTGCGCCAGTTGCCAAAAAAGTGGTGGGCGTGGAGATTGTGAAAGAGGCCGTGGAAGCGGCTAGAGAGAATACAAGGCTGAACGGACTTGAAAATTGTGAATTTATTGACGGGGATGTTCTTAAGGTTATTGATGAATTAAAGGATAAGCCGGATTTGATTATTCTGGATCCTCCCAGAGATGGGATTCATCCAAAGGCGTTGGGGAAGATCATTGATTTTGGTGTGGACAGGCTGGTGTATGTTTCTTGTAAGCCGACCAGTTTGGTGAGGGATTTGGTGGTTCTTCAGGAGAGAGGGTATCGGGTGGAGAAGGTCTGTTGTGTGGATATGTTTCCTTCTACGGGGAATTGTGAAGTTTGTGTCGAATTAAGTCGAAAATAGTATTATGAGTTACTTTCAATTGTATATGAGGCAATATTATAAAACAAGGGCGGAAATAATAATCCGTGCCTTGTTTTTTTATTGTGAGATTTGCTTCTTTGTTGTACAATAGTAATTAAGAATATATATTTATAAAACTTAAAATAATTGAAAACATAACTGGATTTTTCTAAAAAATAGAAATTAATTTGAATTTGATTAAGTTAGTGATGTAGTATAGTATATATAGGTTATAGATGGGCTGATTAATGAGAGATAAGATATCTGTATATAGAGCTTGATGATTCCAAAATGAGGTGAAATGCATTGAAAAATATGGAAGAGGAAAAATATTTTGAAAAAATATAGTTTCTCTACACAAGAGCATATAAAATAATTAACAGACTAATATTATATTCGAAACGGTTTTGTGAAAACTTGGCGACGCCGGATGGTCTTATTGAATATTTGAATTGTTTGGACAAAGGGCGGGGAAGTAGTGCATCAAAGTATACATACATATATGAATTTGATTATTTTGTAATGACTAAAAGTACAAAAACTTTAAGAGCAATTAGAAGTCTGTTAAATAGCAATAATTTACCAATGAATGAAGATATTTTTATCTTGGTAAGAAGTCTTTTGGAAAATTATATAATAAGTCAATATATTCGTACATCAATCCGCTCAAAAGATGTTGATAAAATGGAGAAAGCAATTGCTGATTTTATTATTAATCCATATGAAATTGCTATGGGGTTTGCCAAAAAAGGCAAGCTTAAAGGTAAGTATGTAATCATAAATGATAATGAAAAGTTTTTGGGGCAATTAGTATCAGGCCCGTCCAAATATGTTAGCGAAAGCGAGCAGAGATACTTTAGACCATTGTATGATTTTTTATGTAAGTTCAGTCATTGTAGCTTTGATATTATGTATTGTTATTTTGAGAGTGAAAACATGAGTTTCTCTACCGAAAAAGTGAATGGGCCTTTTTGGGCATTAATATGTACTTTATTTGTTTTTACAAAATTATATGAAAATATAGTACTGGCAAAGGGTGAGGACATTGAAAACATAAAGAGCCATTTTGATGTATTGTATGATTCTTTGGAATTACAATTAGAGATGATAAAAGAGCATATTGAAATCTTTAAAGAAGGATATAGAGATATTGATAGAGAATTTCTTTCTTTAATTATTGAAAAAGGAGCAAAAGATAATTTTGCTCATGAATGAATTGCCTTAGCAATGGCTATAGAAGAAGATATTAAGTATGGAATAACAAGTGATATTTCTAAATGTTATTGGTGTTAGTATATAAGTGTGGACACGAAAAGTTTAACACGTTAAAATATCAATATGAAAGGT
>CABJBM010000006.1 GCA_902363835.1 Lachnospiraceae bacterium | reverse complement strand
ACAGACAGCCTTCAATTATAAACAGAGGCTGTCTGTTTTTCTATACACCAACATATTTGACACTTACTCTCTAAATACTCTTTAGCTTTATTTATATACTTTATTTATATCGTAATAGCCTGTATTTTTATCTAAGTATACTTTTCCTAAGCTATAAGAAATCGTGTCGTCATCTGGTTGTTCTTTATATAAATCGCTTAGTATTTGAATAGCTTTTTCATGAAGTTCAGGATCTTCCTCTGCTAAATAAATCTTTAAAAGAGAAAATAGAGCATAGGTGTTTTTTAGTTTTCCAGCTTCCTGATAAAGCACTATTGCTTTAGGCAAGTTAAACCTCTGTACCTAAACCAAGCTCATACATTTTACCAACACGATACATTAGAGCATCATCAGTAGATGATTTAAGCAACACATTGAAATCTTTAATGGCAACACTATAATGATGATATGATTTTTTAGAATCGATAACTGCGAAATATCCCTTTTTATAGATATTCCCAAGTTCATAGGAAGCATATGCAGTTTTATTAGAAGCACTCTTAAATAGATCTATAATTTCATGAGAGTGAATAGGTTCACCACTTTTTATATCCTTATCTATATATATTTTAGCAAGGGAATATTGAGCATATTTATTGTCACCGGCTGTTTTAAACCATTTTTCAGCCAAGTCTGTACTTTTATCAATACCATTACCGGTATTGTATAATTTGCCAATTCTATATGAAGGATACTTTGTCATAGATATTTTGTCGCTTTCCTTATATAAAATATTAAAACCTTGAAAAGCCCTATTGTAAAAATCGTATGCCAACTCTTTATTAGCTGTGCAGCCAAGGCCCCTTTGATATACTTTAGCTAAATCATGTATGGGCGAAACGTTTTAACCCCTTAATTTATTGGCATTGTCTGCAATAACAGCTATCAGTACAGCATCCTTTTTATACTCATTGGCTATAAATTTCTTCACCATTTAAAATATCCAATGTAATTTTTCCTGCCATACTGCCATTCGCCTGAGTCTCACCCTGTATATTAGTTGCAAACACATAGGTTTCTTCTCCGGTCTCCACAAAACCGATAAACCAGCCGTTTACATTTTCCCCATCCACAGTCCCGGTCCCGGTTTTCCCATACAGGGAAGCACCATTGGAAGAAGATAGGAACATGGACTCTTTTACCGCCCTTATATTTTCCTTCCTGAACGGAAGCCCATCCTGGCAAAAACGGGTCAAAAGCTTCACCTGCTCCATCGGTGAAATCTTTAAAGAAGATTGAATCCAGTAACGCCCCATACCGCCGGATAAGTCCCTGTTGCCATAACCGATGGTATCTAAATATTGTTTTAACCTGGGCAGCCCGGTCTTTTCATCCAGGGAAGTGAAATACCAGTTAACCGAACGCTTCATGGCAGTGTCAAGAGTCTGATCCTGGTTCCAGGCTTCAAAAGGGTAACTGGTCCCATCCCAGGAAAGCAGGGAAGCTTCCGGCGTTATTGTTCCAATTTCCAGAGCGGCTAAGGCACTGTAAATTTTATAAGTGGAATCAGGGGAAACCCTCCTTGTTCCTGCCTCACGGTTATAGATGCAGTACTGTCCCGAATCTAAACAATACAGAACAAAGCAGCCGTTGTACCCTTTAAAATAAGAGGCTAAATCCAGCGTGGTTACATTTTCAGCTGCAAAGTCGTATTCCGTACCAGTGTAAGCATCTGCAGACACTACCGGAATACAACCCAGCACCAGTGCTGCAATCACAGTAAATAGAATTCTGCTTTTCACCTTACGCCATCTGGATTCTTTGCGGTAACCGGCAATGTTCAGAATGCGCTTTTTAATCTCTTTCCTTGAGCCGCCTATCCTGGCGGCAGAATAGGAAAACAGGGATATCTTTTCCGCAAAGTTTATCAGCGTGCTTCCATAATCCAGATAACTGTCCGAATCCAGCATGGACAGGACCGATGAATCACAGGCAATCTCCCGGTCGCTTCGCATCTCTTTAAAAGCAAACCAGACTAAGGGATGGAACCAGTAAATGATCTGTGCCAGAGCCATAAACCTGTTTATCAGAAGGTCCTTGTGTTTGCAGTGTAAAATCTCATGGAGAAGGATATACCGGATTTCCTTTTTGGAAAATTCCGAAAGCATATTAATAGGAACAATGATGCATGGGTTCCATAATCCGACCGCAATGGGAGAGGAGATATAAGCGCTGCTATAGATCAGTATTTCCTTTTTTACACCAGATTCCTTCATACATGTTGCAAATAGCTCCCGTATCTCCTCATTCTGAAGCGGAAGAGAGGACTTTTTCAGCTGTCTGATTTTCCGGCTGGAATGGATATGAAAGCCGGTCATAAGCACCATGCCGGTGATCCAGATTTCAGATAAAACAGTTGGAAGTCCCATATGTGCTGCGCGGCTTACGGAAACAGAAAAATCCTGGAGAAAATATTCAGTTGCTGCCGCGGTCTTATAGGCAGCGCCTAAGGTACCTGCATGCTCAGGCGAAAAGGAGCCGCCCATAAACCGCAGCAGCTTAAAAGCATATCCGGGAAAAAGAAAAGAGCAGGGCAGAAATGGGGCGGCCAGCACAAGCAGAAACAGAAACCACAGATTGTACCGGATTCTTGCAGTCAGCTGTTGGTTTAATAATTTCCTGACCAGCAGGATTGCGGCGAGCAAGATGGCCAGGACTATGCTGTTAAGACAAAGGCGTGTCATAAAAGAATCGGGCATAATTAGCGTTCCTCCTCTTGTCCGCCCAGAAGAAGCTTTCTCAGCTCTGCCAGGTCTTCGCTTGATACATAATCACTGTTTAAATAGTTGGTCATCATGCTTGATATCTTTCCGTTGTAGAAGCGGTTTAAAAAATGATCATTTTCTTTCGTCAAATATTCCTTTTTCTCCACAAGCGGGGTGTAGACGAAAACACGGCCTTCCTTCCGGTAGGTGACAGCACCCTTTTGGACCAGTCTTTTTAAGAGTGTATGAATGGTCTTTGGGTTCCAGCTGGTGGTCTTCACCAGTTTGTCCGTCACTTCGTTGGTACTGATGGGGGCATGATTCCATAGCACCTTCATTACCTCATATTCTGCTTCGGATATTTGCGGCAGTTGATTCATATGCGGTCTCCTGTTCTTACAATTGTAATAATACTATTATAAGAGCACGATGCCGGCATGTCAATGAGATCTATGACTCTGTCCATTTTCAATCAGCGTAACATTAAAAAGATAAACAGATTTTAAACATGGGACCGTCAGATATTGCATTTACTTAATACCCTTTTTTCCGTAAAATGAAACCATAAATAAACAAGGGAGGTTTAAGGGATGAAATTAAGGAGATTAAGCGGCATACTGATGGCAGGGCTGATGGCAGCTGGAACACTGGCCGGATGTTCAGGAACCAAGACAGATACCACCACAGCGGCAGCAGGCGGACAGACGGCTGCTCAGACAGAAGCGGAAAAGACTCAATCAGCAAGTGGGGAAAAAACCGTCATTAAAGTCTGGTCCAAAGACCGGCACGACGCCACTTACGTTCAGAAAAAAGTTGACGAATACAATGCAAATAACACGGATAATGTTCAGGTAGATTATCAGCTTTATACGGATAATTATGTGCAGGCCATTGACATGGCAGTACAAAGCGGGGAGCTCCCTGATATTCTGGTACAGCAGGATCAGATGTTTGATAAATATGTAAACGAGGGGCAGTGGGCAGATTTTTATGATTACATGGATTCTGATATGAAAGAATATTTTAAATCTGTGGTTTATCCTGGTTACAATGAACTGGATGGAAAGCTGTATTTCATCCCAACCACCGGAACTACCTGCCGTCTTTTTTATAACAAAGAAATATTTGACCGTGCAGGGATTACGGAACCGCCAAAAACCCTGGAAGAGGTGGTGGAGTATGCAAAAAAAATCAATACGGAACTATCCAAAGAAGGAATTTATGGATTTGCAGAAAATATGAAAAGTGCCAGTTCCGGCTTACAGCGTTCCATGTGCGTCGGTCTGGATCGAGAAACCGGACTGGTACGCGGATACGACTTTGTAAAGGGAGAGTACGACTTTACACAGTGGGCAGATACTTTAAAGCTCTGGAAGGAACTGCTGTCTGACGAATGTGCGTTTCCTGGCTGTGAATCCCTGGATATCGATCCCCTAAGGACTCAGTTTGCAGCCGGCAAGATTGGTATGTATATGTCTTACAGCCATGCAGAGCCAGGGGTGTATCAGAATCAGTTCCCCATGGATTCCTCTAAATGGGACTGCGTTCCCATTCCGACTGTTGGCGGAAAAATCACAGGAAAGCAGTATTTTACCGGTACGGGAAGTTATGTTTTAAATGCAAAAAGTCCTAACGTGGATAAAGCATTTAAGGTTTATAAGGATATCTTTGCAAATGAAGATTATTTAATCGGATACTACGAAGGCGGATTTGGCGTAAGCATTCTTCCAAGTGTTATTGAAAAGGCAACGCCAGGTAAAGATTTCCAGGATAAAAAGTGGCTGCTCATCAGTGATATCGATGCCCTCCTTCCCAAGCCTCCTCACACTGCCTTTGCATCTGGTATGGTGGTGGAAGGTGAGGATATGTTTAAAACCTGCGAATCTATTTATTATGGAAACGCAGATATAGATTCTACCTTAAAGGATTTAACAGACCGTTACAATAAAGCGTATCAGGAAGCAGTGAAAAACGGAAGCGGTCATGAAGTAAAGATTGAAAACTATGACCCGATGAATCCAACTTTACAGTAATATTGAAAGAGGGGCGCAAAATCAGCGAGGCCCCTCTTTCTTTGAAAAGAAAGGAGTATGCAGATGAAAGACTGGAATAGCAAAAGTGCCTTGCATGGAAGTAAGACTGTGAAAAAAAACCTGCAGGCCTATTCATTTATGCTTCCCAACTTGATTTTGTTCACCATCTGTTCCCTGTATCCGGTGGTGTGGACTTTGAAATATGTATTTTTCCAGTATGGGGGATATGGAACAGGAGTACCGAGATTTGTGGGCCTTGCAAATTTTGCCCGGGTGTTCCGGGATAAAGTTTATTGGGAAAGTGTGATCCATACTTTTACATACGGTTTCGGGAAGGTGATTTTTATCATTCCTCTGGCCTTTTTTCTGGCATTTCTCTTAAATCAGCAAAAGCGGGGGAATGGTGCGGCCCAGAGCATTGTATTTTTGCCTACCATTATGAGCTCTGCAGTCATGGGGCTGGTATTTTATCTGCTATTCAATGCCTACAATGGGGAGGTCAACAAGTATTTAATGGCAGCAGGTCTGATACAAAGACCCATAAACTGGCTGGGAAAAGAACACGCCATGAAAACCCTGATTCTGACAGCGGTCTGGGGCGGTGTAGGTAATTACATGGTGTATTTTATAGCTGGAATCCAGCAGGTATCCGGGGAAGCAATCGAAAGTGCCAGGATCGACGGGGCCGGCAAGCTCCAGACCATCTGGTACATCATCATTCCAATGCTGGGACCCATATTAAAAATTATACTTATGCTGGCTATCACCTCAGCGTTTCACGACATTACCAATGTGATGGTATTAACCGAGGGCGGCCCCAACAATGCTACCATGGTCATGTCCCTGTACGGATACCGTTACTTCTTCCCCATATCAGCGGCAGAAGCTACTGTTCCCCAATATGGCTACGGTGCTGCAGTCAGCGTCATATCCGCAGTGATCGCTGGTCTGGTAACCGTAGGTTATCTGCGAATATCCAAAAAACTGGATGAAATTTATTAAGGAGGCGGCAGCATGAAAAACTGGAATGGAAGACATATGTCAAAAGCCGCCTGGTTTTCGTTAATCGGAAAGTGGGTATTTCTGGGCATTATGATTTTATTTACGCTTTATCCTGTCATTTATACAGTGCTGGGATCTTTGAAAACCAATGCAGAGCTGACCCAGGGCGGCGGGTTTTTTCCGGAGAAATGGCATTTTGAAAATTATTACCAGGCTTTTGTCCAGGCAGACTTTACAAAATATACGTTCAACAGCATTGTGGTCAGCGTTTCCGTTACACTTCTGGCTGCGGTTACCTGCTCGCTGGCCGGTTTTATTCTGGCCAGAAGAGAGTTTGCCGGGAAAAGGGTGCTCTTAGCCCTTTACTTATCCATGATGTTTGTATCCTTAGGGTCTGTTACCCTGTATCCAATTTACGAATTACTGCGGGCATTAAAGTTAAATAAGTCCATAATTGCCCTTATTGTAGCTCTTACGGGAGGGCAGGCCACCAATGTTTTTCTGGTCATGGGTTTTACAAAGGGGATTCCCAAGGAGCTTGATGAAGCAGCCATCATTGACGGATGCAGCATTTATGGAGTATATTCCCGGGTCATTTTGCCCCTAAGTAAGCCAATCCTGGCGGTAGTAGCCCTATTTTCTTTCCGGAATGCCTGGAATGATTATATTACCAGCCTGATCATGACGATTTCCATGCCAAAGCTTCAGACTCTTACCGTGGCGGTTGTCCAGTTAAAATATTCTGTCAATGCTGCGGCGGAATGGCACATCATGCTGGCGGGAGCGTCCATCGCCATCATCCCGATCCTGATTGTTTATTTGTTTGCCAACAAACAGTTCATTGCAGGCCTTACGGCAGGTGCGGTAAAAGGATAGGAAAAAGGGCGGGTCCTGTGATATACTGGAAAAAACAGAAGAGCAGGAAAACGGGGGGGGGGGAAGCATGAAGAAGTTTATAAACAATTTAAGATTCCGCAGTAAAATCATCTGGCTGTTCGGAATCATGTTTTTCTTTACTACCGCCATCAGTGGATTATCCTATTACCAGTATGCATCCAATGACATTGAAGAGAATTTCAAAGTGGGGGCAGAGGACGTCCTGGCTCAGATTGTGGATACCTTAGGCCAGCGGCTGGGTGTCATCAATCAAAGGGCCAAGGGAATGCTTGCTAATTATACCTTTATGGTAACCCTTTCCGATTATCTGAATAATCCAAATGACATCAACCTGGTAAAAGCTTTAGGAACCATTCCGGATTTCATGAGAGACTTTGAGACCGGGGAGGGGCTGATCCACTCCACCTATATTTATACGGATAAAGGGAGCTTTGATAATTTTGTCCGCATGAGAAATTGGGAGTTTGATTTTAAAGAGTCTGTTTATTACAAAAGCTATGAGGCAGGAGGAGGCGGTGCCATCCGCTGGTTCCCCATATGGAAAGATGAGATATTTCAGGACAATGACCAGGTTATTCCCTGTGTCTGGCAGTTCAGTGTCCAGGGTTATGTTGGAAAGGAATATCTGGTGATTCAGTTAAAGAAAACAGAACTGGAACGCCTTTTAGAAGGAAAATATGAATTTTTTGACAAAATACTTATTCTGGATGGGGCAGGAAACGTAATGATTGGTTCCCATGATATGGATCCGGGAGAACTAAGGAAGCTTTCGGAATCCAGGGAAGGGGGAAGCAATGTCATTACCAGCGACTTTCAGTACGAGGGAGATTCCTATCTGGTCACCTATGAACGCCTTAAGGAAAATGGCTGGCAGATTTATGGGCTGAAATCAAGGCAGAGCCTGCTGGGAAGCCTGAACATTCTTAGAAACACGATTTTTGAAATTATGGGTGTTGTTTTCTTACTGGGAGTAGCTGTCATCCTGTTGTTGTCCCACCAGTTGACCGATTCCTTAAGACGGTTGGAAAAGCGTATGAGCTGCGTGGAAAAAGGTGATCTGGGAGTTCGGTTTTTCTACCCCTATAAGGATGAAGTAGGCAGCCTTGCAAAATCTTTTAATTATATGATCGGAGAGATCCAGAGCCTGGTCCGGAAACAGGAGGAGACCATTGAGGAACTGAAACGGGAGCGGGATTATGTGGCCGAAGTTCAGAAGCAGAAGCGTAATGCGGAATTAAAGGCACTGCAGGCTCAGATTAATCCTCATTTTCTCTACAATACTTTAAATGCCATCACCTGGCAGGCCGCCGATCAGGGAGCAGAAGAAATCAGCATCCTTTCTAATTCCCTTGGTAAGTTTTTCAGGATCGGCCTAAGCAAGGGAGCAGAGGTGATTACCCTTCGGGAAGAACTGGAACATGTGTCAAGCTATTTAGACATCCAGAGCATCCGCTATCATTCCCGTTTAAGCTACGAAATCCATGCAGATGACAAATGCCTGGATTTCCGGATGATCAAACTGATTTTGCAGCCTCTGGCTGAAAATTCCATTTATCATGGAATCAAGGAGAAACAGGGGGCCGGTATCATAAAGATCTCTGTCAGTGAAGAAAAATCCGGCAAAGAGACGATCACAAAGCTTGCAGTGTGGGATAATGGGGCAGGGATTCCGGAAGAAAAGCTTGCATTCATCAATGAAACCTTAAAAAAGGGCGGAACGGACTGTGGAGCAGGCTATGGCATTTACAATGTCAATGAAAGGATCCGGCTGTTTTACGGAAAAGAATATGGGCTGTATTATGAAAGCAGCTTCGGCCATTGGACAAAAGCGGTTCTTAGGATTCCGGCAATGACAGAGGAGGTGGAATGATGTACCGCATATTGATCGTAGATGACGAAGACTATGTAAGAGATTTACTGGTCAGAAATATCCAAAATTCCGCCCTGGAAGTGGATGTGGTTGCGGTGGCAGGTGACGGTGAGGAAGGGCTTAGAGAAGCGCTGTTAAACAAGCCGGATATTATCATTACGGACATTGCAATGCCCTTTATGAATGGCCTGGAATTGATCCGCAGGATTCAGGAAGCCGGGCTTTACAGTAAAAATGTGGTCATAAGCGGTTACGATGAATTTGACTATGCAAAGCAGGCTATTTCACTTGGAGTTAAGGATTATTTACTAAAGCCCTTTTTGCCCAGGGAAATGAATGATGTTTTAACAAAGGTGATACAGGAACTGGACAGCCAGAAGGCGCTTTTGCAAAATATGAGCCTGTTAAAGGAACAGGCCGTGAGCCGTGCCGGACTTGCCAGGGAAAAGGCGCTGAAGGCTCTTATAAGAGGGAAGGAGTGCAAAGAAGAGCCGGACTTTATACTGGAAGGAAATTTTTACGCGGCAGGAGTGATCCGCATGGAAGGCGGAGCATGGGATTTTGGCAAGCAGGAGCATGTGGAGGAGTTTCTGATGCTGATACGGAACGGTTACCTCTCTGCCGGGATCAGCCTGTATGCGGTCAGCTTTGACGGGATTCAGCTGGCGTCCATCTGGTACGGTGACGGGGAAAATGAGGGGGACTTTCTTAAAAAGATTGGGGAAAGCCTGGAAAAGTTCAGTATAAGCCTGGAGAAATATTACCATATTCAGATGAACAGCGCCCTTGGCCGTGCTTACCGGAGTCAGACAAAGCTGGTGGATTCTTACCGGGAAGCTATGGCTGTGTGGCGGGGAAACCTAGACGCGGAAAAGCGGTTCCTGTTTTATGGAGAGGAAAGCAGCCGGAAAGAGGAAATCAGCAGCAGCCAGATCCGGGAGTGGAAAAACCAGATCCGGCTTTCTGTGCGTGCCGGACAGGAGGCAGGGGCTCTTACCGGGCTGTCGGGCCTGATGAAGTGTTATGCCTCCATGTCCAACCGGAAGAATGATTATGTGGGCGTATCTGTGGGTGAACTGGTTTATGCTATTCAAAATGATATGGAGCAGGATGGATATGACCGGGCGGATACGGAGCCTCTGTCCTCCATGCAGGATCGGATCAATTACGGAAGCTTAATGGATATGAACCATATGCTGGCCGCCTATATTGAAAAGTGCTGCCAAGTGGTACGGAAAAATTCAGAGGAAACCAGGGCAGATGCAGTGGTGAAGCAAATGAAGCAGATCATTGAAAATGACTTGCATAAGACGGAGCTGGACCTGGAGGGCGTGGCTTTAAAGGTGCATTTCAGCTCCAGCTATGTCAGGCAGATTTTCAAACAGTACACAGGAGAGTGTTTTGGTGAATATTTGATCCGAAAGCGCATGGAACGAGCCGGGAGTCTGCTTCAGAAAACGAGCATGAAAATCCAGGAGGTGGCAGACCAATGCGGATATGAAAACCAGCGGTACTTTGCCAGTAGCTTTAAGAAATTTTATGGCTGTACTCCCACGGAATTTAAAAAATTGGTGGAAGAAGAGAATTTATATTAGGAGGGTTAGGATCATGATTCAATTTACAGAACAGGAAATCCGGCATTTAAGAGAAAAGTTCCAAAGGCAGCAATCAGCTGTTAACCGTATCAGGGAAGATGTGAAAGAAATCATGGCAGAGCCTGTTTTGGTTCCCAAAACAGGGATCGCCAACTGGAGCCTTTATTATTACTGTCCGGATTGTTCTGTGAGACTGACGTTTGACAGGGATGATAAGTATCATCACAGCTGCCCCTCCTGCGGGCGGGTGTATTCCGGTGAGCCCTATGACAGTACCTGGTGGGGAATCATTAACAGCAGAAATTACACGGCGGTATTTCAGATGGGACTGATCCATCTGATCACAGGGGAAGCTGACTATGCCAGAAAGGCCGTAGATATTATGATGGAATATTCCAGATACTATAAGGACTATGAGGTCCATGGCAATATTCCTTATAATGGTCCCGGTAAATCCGGCGCCCAGACTCTTGATGAGGCCAATTTCCTCAGAAGCTTTGCCATGAGCTATGATCTTCTGTCTGACTTCATGACAAAAGAGGAAAAAGAGTTTATTGGAAAGGAAATGCTCATCCCCGGAGCTGAATTTTTAATGGAACACCGTCATAACCAGCTGCACAATCATGAAGTGATCATAAACTCAGCCATTGCTGTCATTGGATTGATCTTTGATATTGACCGGTATATCCAGTTTGCCGTTTATGAGCCTTATGGGATTCTGTACCAGCTGGAGAACGGGGTACTTCCGGATCACATGTGGTTTGAAGGAGCATTCGGCTATCATTTTTATGCCCTTACCAGTTTCTTTGCCTATGAAAAGTTTGCTCTTCATACACCTCACAGCCACATCAGTCATCCAAATTATAAAGTCATGATGGAGCTGCTGGTATCCTATCTGGAACCGGGATTCCGTATTCCAATGCTGAATGATACTAATTACGGACATACATCCTCCAGCTTGTATTTATATGAATTCGCATACCGGGAACTGGGAGGAGAAAAGCTTCTTTTTATACTGAACCGACTGTATGAAGAAGAAAAGAGAGACAATCTGGAAGCCTTTATTTATGGGGCTGATGAGCTGCCCAAGTGCAGCTTGGAGCCAGGGAATTACCATGTGGAAGCAGGGCAGTCAGGGAGCACGGTTTTAAGAGGAAAGGATGAACGATATCTGCTGATAAAGCATGACCCCTACGGCGGGGAGCATGATCATTATGATCGTCTGGATATCAGTTATCTGGCTTATGGAAGAAGGATATCTCCGGATCTTGGAACCACTGGATACGGTGCGGTCATGCACTATGATTATTATAAGAATACAGGCTCTCACAATACGGTAAACATTGGAGGTGAAAATCAGGCACCAGTCAATGCAAGGCTTATTCGTTATGAAGAAAAGGACGGGGTGGTATATGTGGAAGCCCAGGCGGACTGGACCGTTCCATATGAAATGCCTGACAGCTTTACCATTGTGCAGTGGAAGGAAGAACATTACCGCCTGGTAAAAATGGTGAGAAAGATTGTATGGGCGGAGAATTATTTCGCGGAAGTATTCCAGGTTAAGGGAGCAGATAGAAATCTCCCGGTGGATTGGGTCATGCATTTTTCAGGAACACGGATCAAACAGCCTGAAGGAGTCCTGATAGAAAATTTTTCAGACAGGAAGCCATACAGTTACCTCCATCACATGAAAAGGACTGTTCCTGCAGAAGATCAGTCCAGCGTTGTTCACGAGTACGAGGATGGGGCCATTCATACCCGGGTATTTTCTTTTGGACAGGAGAAGGAACTGTATGCCGGAATGGGACCGGATAATCCTTCTGTATCTGATATCAACTACCAGATTGAACGGGCCTATGGTCCTGCGGTTGTGTTTGCCCATGTGATCGCCAGCAGTAAGGGCCCCTCTCTGGTCAGTAATGTAAACTTTGCTCCAGATGGGGATCGTATGACCATTGTGGTGGAAGGAGAGAGAGAGGGAAGCAAATGGAGCCGGTGTCATAAGATATAAACCATAGGAAAAGGGCTGCCTGTTATTGACAGGACGGCCCTTTTTAAGGATTAAGCGGCAGGCTGCTCTTCCTCTGCAGCGGCGTTGGCATTCTTGCCTTTGCCAAGAACGCAGGTATAGACGAAAGCTCCGAAGCAGACTGCTGCAAACAGGATCCCAGCCGGATAAGCAATGCCGGTGGAAAGTTGGAACCCTTCTTTTGCAATCAGGATGTAGGTGCAGGAAACAGCTGACATAAAGGTTGCCGGAAGCGCTGTGATCCAATAAAAACGTTTCCTGCGGTATAAGTATACGCTTGCAGACCACAGTGCGATCATGGCCAGGGTCTGGTTGCTCCAGGAGAAATATCTCCATACGATTTGTACATCAAACTGAGTCAGTATGGAGCCGATTGCCAGAAGGGGAACCGTAAGGAGCAGCCGGTTTTTCACCGGCTTCTGGTCCATTTGGAACCAGTCGGCCAATGTGAGTCTGGCGCTTCTGTAAGCAGTATCTGCAGACGATATGGGACAGGCAATTACTCCGATCATAGCGATGACCGCACCCACCGGTCCTAAAAGTTTAAAGCAGATTTCATAAACCACGCTGGATTGTCCATTGCCCAGAGCGGTCAGGAGACCGCCGGTGCCGTCGTAGAAAGCAACACCTGCAGCAGCCCAGATCAGGGCAATTACGCCTTCAGCCACCATTGCCCCGTAAAAAACCTTACGGCCGTCCCGTTCATTGGTAAGACAGCGGGCCATAAGCGGAGACTGGGTTGCGTGGAAGCCGGAAATGGCGCCGCATGCAACAGATATGAACATGGTAGGCCATATAGGGGCATTTGACGGATGAAGGTTTGATAAGGTGATCTCAGGAATATGGTAGCCTTTTAAGAGAATGGCTCCTCCTACCCCAAGTGCCATAACAATCAGACAGACCCCGAAAAACGGGTAAATCTTACCAATAACCTTATCAATTGGGACAAAAGTCGCTATGAAATAGTATATCAATACGACTGCAAGCCAGAACCGGGCATCAAGTACTTCCGGAGTCAGCATTGCAAGGAGATTTGCAGGGCCGGTAGAGAAGCTGACCCCCACCAGCACCAGCAGGATCACGGAAAATACACGCATGACCTGCTTCATGGTATTGCCTAAATAGGTGCCTGTAAGCTCGGAAACACTGGCGCCTTTATGGCGCATGGACATCATGCCAACCATATAATCATGGACGCCTCCGCCTAAAAGAGTACCTAAGGTGATCCAGAGGAACACGCTGGGTCCCCAGCAGGCCCCGGCCAGAGCCCCGAAAATTGGCCCCAGACCTGCAATGTTTAAAAGCTGGATCAGAAAAATCCTTGGCGTTCCCATAGGTACATAGTCACTCCCGTCTGTCATGGCCAGAGCGGGAGTTTTTCTGTCATCCGGTTCAAATACCTTTTCGGCAACTTTGCTGTAGGTTAAGAAACCGATGATCAGCAGTGCCAGACACACAAAGAAACTTATCATATTCATACCTCCTGTAAAATATTATGAAAATCATTCTTATTTAAAATTGTACTATAATATGCACAAAAATAAATGATATTTGTATGAACGTAAGTACTAAATACACAAACAGCAGAATGATAATCATAAACAGGATGGATTGGCTTAAATTCCGATGAGCTGCCTTAGATGTTTGACTTTTTCCCTCCCAACAGGAAGGATATTTTGTTCAAAACCCTGCATCTTTACGGCCATGCTGTTGCTGGCCCAGGGAAACATCTCTGTGATGTAGTTCAAATTCACCAGAAAGCTTTTATGGATGCGGCAGAAGCCATAAGGAGCCAGGCGCTTTTCGTATTCCCCCAGAAGCTGGTTTTCCGTATAGTCCTTTGAAACGGTATGTATGATGCAGCTCCTTAAACAGGTTTCTATGTATACGATCTGGCTGATGTCCAGCAGGATAATGGTCCGGTTCACGCAAATGGGCATCTTATTAGAGGAAAAAGGCGGAAGCGTGTTGTCTGCCTGGGTGACTTCTCCCTGCAGGCGGCTTAAATCCCTGCTGCATTTTTCAAGGACCCGGCGCACTCTTTCCGGCTCAAAGGGCTTTAGAATATAGTTATCAACACCCAGTTCAAATGCCTTTACCGCATATTGGGAATAAGCGGTTGCAAAAACGATCTGGGCTTCCGGCAGCATTCGCTTTACTGCCGAGGCCAGGGTAGTCCCTTCCATATCGTTTAAATTGATGTCCAGGAACAGAACATCAAAAGAATGATCTTCAAGAAGCTCCAGGGCGGCGGCACCGCTGTCAGCTTCTTGAATCTGGCTTTCCGGAAAAATAGATAAAATCTGGTGAATCAATTCACTTCGGGCAGGGCGTTCGTCATCAATCACTGCAATTTTCATAATAATCTCTCCGTAAAATTATTTTTTAAGTGAGCAGTTGCGGCAAGCTCTTCTCCAAATCGGAATTCAGTATCAGCCGATGGGAGCAGGAAAAAAACTTTGGAACCATTGGCAGAGCTTTGAATATAAAGTCCGTGATCCGGCCCGTAGATGCTCTTTAACCGTTTGTGTACGTTCTCCAGTCCCACACCGCCATAGCTTTCTCCCGCATACAGCCGGTTAAGGACTTCCTGGGGAAATCCTGTTCCATTGTCAGAAACAGCTATTTTGATCTTATCGTCTGTGGTATGGGCATGAATGGAAACCAGGCGGTTTCCTGTCTGGTCAGCGCCGTACCGTACGGCATTTTCCACCAGAGGCTGGAGAATGAAGGCAGGGACCATGCAATTTAAGTCTTCTTCTACGTGGATTTCCACTTGAAGCTTTTCTTCAAATCTCGCTTTTTCAAGATCTAAGTAGCTGGAGATGTGGTAAAGCTCTGTATGAAGGTTCAACATGTACTGGTCATTTTCCAGAGTCTGCCTGTAGTAGGAAGAAAGGGAGCGGAGGAGCTCCCTGGCTCTGTCCGGATTCTCCCTGCTCACGTAGGAGATGGTATTGAGGGCATTATATAGAAAGTGGGGGTTCACCTGAGATTGCAGGGCTTTAAACTCTGCCTTGCGCCTCAGCTTTTTCTGGTATTCCAGATAGGAAAGCTCCAGCTGGGTAGAGAAAAGCCGGGCCAGTTCGGAGGTGAAATTAAAGTTTGACCGGGAATTGTGCCAGTGTTTTTTTACCACCATGGTCAGGCTGCCGATGGGCTGGTCCATCTCAATCATAGGAGCAGCTACGATCATGTGGTTTTTTAAAATGGGATAAAAAGGATCATCCTTTTTTGCATAATCAAAAATGGTAGGTTTTTGATCGTGAAGAGATGCCAGAATAGGAGCAAGGATGGAATCCCCTTTTAAGGCGCACAGACCTGCATCGGATTTCATGGCCAGGATCTTCCGGGTATCTGTGATCAGTACGGCGGCACAGGAAGTGGAACGATAAATGATTTCCGCAGCAGCCTCCATATCTGTGGCGCTGTATAAGCCTTTACGCAGATGGGGCAGGCTTTGCTCCACGATACCAAGGGCCAGACGCATTTTTTCGGCAAATTGGCTGTCTTCTTCCATGAATACCATGTTAAAGGTTCCTAAAAAGATGATCATGCCCAGTGCATTCATGATGATCATGGGAAATGCGATCACCTCCACCAGCTGCAGGGCTGCATGAAACGGCCTGGAAATCAGGAGTATGATTCCCATTTGTCCGGTTTCCACAAGTGCGGTGATCAGAAAGATACCGGTGCTGCTTATCTTTCCCGTTTTAAAACGGCGGGAAAATACAGATCCCACAAAGCCTTCCATAAGGGTGGACAATGCACAGGAAAGTGCAGTAAAGCCGCCGACATCAAAGAGATAACGGTGAAGTCCTCCGATCAGGGCAGCCCCCATACCGACCCAGGGGCCGCCTAAAAGGCCTGCTGCCAGCACACCGATCACACGGGTGTTGACAATGGCGCCCTGCTCACGTACACCCGTATAGGTGGAAATGATGCTGACCAGACCGAATATGACCGAAAGAGCCGCCATGCATCCGGGGGAATTGTTATCGTATAAAAGCATTCCGCGCACGATGGGCATTTTTGTCAGCAATGTGGCGATGAGCACCAGTAGACCGATATTTAACAGAAGACTGAAGAACATGGTATCAGGCATGGGAATCCCTCCTTTCATGCATAAGGTTATTAATAAAATTATATCAGATAATGAATAAAAATGAAGCATTACTTTCATTGTTTAAAGAGGCATAGATCTTTAACCTGGATGAAAAAAACTCGTACTGCCTTCCAGCCGGCCGGTCAAGGTCAGACTGGCATTTCGCGAAGGATAAAAGCAGTGAAAATAAAAAGGAACCGGATTTTTATTTCCTGCATATGTTAGGATATGGAAACATTTCAAAGATAAAATGGAGGCATAAAGGATGTCAGAAAATATTTGTTTATCCGATTTAAAAAGGGGGCAGAAAGCGGTGATCGAAAAGCTGGCTGCCTATGATGATATGAGAAGGCGTTTGCAGGATATCGGTCTTATTGAGGGTACCATTGTGGAATGCCTGGGAAAGAGCCCTTTGGGAGATCCTACTGCATTTTTAATACGCGGTGCGGTGATCGCCCTTAGAAGCGAAGATTCAGGCCGTGTTTTTGTGCAGTCAAAAGTAGAGGAAAAAGTAAAGCACCACTATGGCAGTGAAATGGTGGCTGCTGCCGTTTCGTTGGAGGAGTAAATATGGGACTAAGCAGGGACTCAATGGGAATAAAATCTGTGGACTGTGGTTTGGAAATCAAAAAGCGTAAGGAAGAGGATAAAGTCATTGCACTGGCAGGAAATCCCAATGTGGGTAAGAGTACGGTGTTTAACCAACTCACAGGGATGAATCAGCATACTGGAAATTGGCCTGGAAAGACCGTAGCCAACGCTCAGGGCTGGTGTACGGACGGCGTGCAGGGATACGTTATGGTGGATATTCCGGGCTGTTATTCCCTGATGGCCCATTCCACGGAAGAAGAGGTGGCCAGAGACTTTATCTGCTTTGAAAACCCGGATGCAGTGGTGGTGGTCTGTGATGCCACGTGTCTGGAAAGAAACTTAAATCTGGTTCTGCAGATCATGGAGGCCGCACCAAATGTGGTGGTCTGCGTAAATCTCATGGATGAGGCCAAAAAGAAGAAGATTTTTTTACGCCTTGACGTATTGGAACAACGCCTGGGAGTCCCGGTTGTGGGAACAGCAGCCAGGAGCAATAAAGGACTGGAACAGATTTTCACTGGATTGAGATGCTGCATGGAGAAGAAGGAAGAGGTAAGGGAAGAGGAAGAGGTAAAGGTAAAAGCACAAGAAAGGATAAAAGAGGAGGAAGAGATAAGGGCGGAAGAAGAGATAAAAGTAGAAGAAGAGATAAATGTAGAAGAAGAGATAAAAGCAGAAGAAGAGATAAAAGCAGAAGAAGAAATAAACGCAGAAGAAAAGGCAAAAGAAGAAATAAAGGCAAAAGAAGAGAAAACAAATATAAAAGAGGAAAGACCAGTTCTCATCCATTACCCACAATATATAGAAAAAGCCATTGCAAAGCTTCTTCCTGCAGTGGAAAAGACGGCCAATGGAAAGGCAGAGGCCCGCTGGCTGTGTGCCAGACTGTTGGATGCCAATGGAAATTTGATGGAAGCCGTAAGAAAATACCGAAAGCCAGTGGCGGAATCAGAAGAAGTAGCTTCCTGCCTTGCTGAAATCCGGGAGGAGTGGAAGGCTGCCGGGATCAGCCAGGAAAAGGTAAGCGATGACATGGCTGCTGTTTTCATAAAAAAGGCGGAATATTTATGTGAAGGTGTGGTGGAGTATGAAAGCCAGACTTATGACCGGAAGGACAGGAAGCTGGATCAGCTTTTCACCAGTAAGGCCACAGGCTTTCCCATTATGTTCTTAATTTTGCTTGGAACCTTCTGGATCACCATAACAGGGGCTAATTATCCTTCAGAAATGCTGAGCAATGTGCTGTTTAAAGTGGAAGAGTGGATGGCAGGACTGGCCGATGCTGCAGGCGTGCCGTTTATAATATCGGATCTGCTGATTCATGGCATTTACCGGGTACTGGCCTGGGTGGTATCGGTTATGCTTCCGCCCATGGCAATATTCTTCCCCCTGTTCACGCTTTTAGAGGATTTTGGATATCTTCCCAGAGTAGCATTTAATCTGGACCGTTGTTTTAAACGGTGTTCTGCCTGCGGAAAGCAGGCGCTGACCATGTGTCAGAAGAAATCTATGCTTTTTTAATTTTACAATAATAGACTTGACACTTTTCCAGGGAAATGGTATAGTTACACCTATAAACTGTAACTAAAAATAGTACAGAATGGTTGCAGAAAAATGCTAAAATAGCCGGTAAAATGCGGTTCAAGCTTAAAAGGAGGTACAGTGTTTGGGATTTTCTATTGATGTGAGTATTCCTGTTTTGACCGTGTTTCTTCAAGGGGTAATCAGTTTCTTTTCTCCTTGTGTTCTTCCTCTCATCCCTCTTTACATAGGGTATCTGTCGGGAGGGACAGGAGTCCGTGGAGAAGACGGGCGGATTTATTATAAACGCAGTAAAGTCATGCTTCATACCATTTGTTTTGTCCTTGGAGTCAGTTTTGCATTTTTCCTGCTGGGGCTTGGTTTTTCTGCTCTTGGCAGCTTTTTTAAATCAAACCAGCTTTTCTTTGCAAGAGCGGGGGGAATCCTGGTTGTTTTATTCGGTTTATACCAGCTGGGAGCCTTTGGAACATCTTCCATTCTGGGAAAAGAACGCAGACTGCCGTTTTCCCTTAATACCCTGGCAATGTCTCCCTTCACTGCCCTTATTATGGGATTTACGTTCAGCTTTGCCTGGACGCCCTGTGTGGGACCGGCCCTTGCCAGCGTGCTTCTTATGGCAGCCTCGGCAGCCACAAAGACCATGGGCTTTGTCCTGATCGGAGTGTATACATTGGGATTTGTCCTTCCCTTTCTGGCAGTGGGATTCTTTACTACCTCGGTTCTTGAATTTTTTAAAACCCATGGCAATCTGGCAAAGAATGCGGTAAAGGCAGGAGGGATTCTCATGGTATTTATGGGAATTCTAATGTTTACCGGAAAAATGAATGCGGTGACAGGATATCTTTCCTCCATTCCATCTCCGTCGGTCACAGAATCAAAAGAGACACCGGAGACAAAACCGGCTACAGAACCGGTGGAAGAAAAACCAACATCTGAGACGGAAAGCACTGAAGAATCAGGTGAAACAAAGCAGCCGCTTCCGGCGGTGGATTTCACTTTAACGGACCAGTTCGGCAATACCCATTCTCTTTCTGATTATAAAGGAAAGACCATATTTTTGAATTTCTGGGCAACCTGGTGTCCTCCATGCAGGGCGGAAATGCCCGATATTCAGAAAATATATGAAAATGCCAATACGGATGGGGATGATGCCCTGATCATTCTGGGAGTAGCAGCTCCTAATTATGGCAGAGAAACGGATGAGGAAGGAATTAAACAGTTCCTGGAAGAAAACGGATATACGTATCCGGTGCTGATGGATAATGATGCAGAGCTGTTTGAGGCTTACGGAATATACTCATATCCCACCACATTTATGATTGACCGGGAGGGAAATGTATTTGGCTATGCAAGCGGCCAGCTTTCTGAAGACACCATGCGCAGTATTATTGAGCAGACCATGAAGGGGGAGCGGAAATAATCTGGTTGTGTTTATGGTGAAAAATTGTAAAGGGCATTCCAAAAATCTTTGGAATGCCCTTTTTATGACTGGAATTGCTAGGTAGAACTTTTTTCCAGAGCCTTGCGCAGGCGGTCCCGGTTGTAAATGAGATGAAGGGTCATGGCATCCTGTGCGGCAATGGCATCGTTTTTTTGTATGGCATTTACAATTGCCATATGTGTCATTATGGTTTCCTCCTTTAAAGCGGAATGGGTAATATCAATAAACATATCAATGGCATGCATGATGAGAGGCTCAAGCTGGGGCACAATGACATTTCCGCTGATTTCCGCGATCTTGGCGTGAAAAAGGGCATCAGCCTCTGAGTGGGATTTCCCTTCATGATAGCATTCTGCCACCTGGTTTGCTAAGTGGAGGAGTTCCTCAGCTTGTGCCGGAGTGGCTTTTGAAGCTGCCAGAGCGGCCACCCGTGGTTCGATCATCATGCGGAACTCCAAAAGATCAGCCACCAGCTTTTCCTTATCTTCTATAAAGGTAAAGCCAAGAGGATCATCGGATACGCCTGTATTATGGCAGACGTAAATTCCGGACCCTTGCTGGACCGTGAGAATATTCCGTGAAACAAGAGCGCGCACGGCTTCCCGCAGGGTGCTCCGTCCCACCCCCATAAGAGAGGAAAGCGTGGTTTCATTGGGAAGCTGTGCTCCTTCTTTTAACTTGTTATCAATGATATATTTAATGATTCCTTCAGCTGTTGTATCTGCAAGAGATTTATGAGTTGAGGCCATGGCAGGTTCCTTTCCATTACTTGGTAGTCTTATCTGATTATAAATGGAATTCATAATTCATTCAAGTATAAATCAGCCAGATGAATAATATTCGAATTTCAGATATTGATCAGATGAATTAAATGAAAAGGTTTAGAATTACAGGGAGATCCCCACGAAAATACTGGAAATATCCGTAAAAACATAATATAACCCATAGAATCAATTGACAATCATGTGATGAATTATTATAATTAAGATAAAATAAATAAGAAAGATGCGAAAGGAGCATTGTTATGATTAGTCAAGAGATTCGAAAATTGGCTCCGGAAATGGACCCGCTGCGAATGGGCATGGGCTGGAAGGTGGAGGACCTTTCCAAAATGCAGATCATGGTGGAAAGCACTTTTGGCGACAGCCATCCGGGAAGCGCCCACCTGCTGGAATTAGTGAACAGGACAGTTGATGGGGTGAAGGAAAAGGGAGGAAAGGCGGCAAGATATTTTACAACCGATATTTGCGATGGAATGGCTCAGGGTCATGACGGCATCAACTATTCCCTGGTTTCCCGGGATACGATCTGCAATATGATTGAAATTCATGCCAATGCAACTCCCTTTGACGGCGGGGTTTTTGTTTCAAGCTGCGATAAGGGAGTGCCTGCTCATCTTATGGCAATTGGACGGGTAAATATGCCTTCTATTCTGATAACCGGAGGCGTTATGGATGCCGGTCCGGATCTGCTTACTCTTGAGCAGATCGGAAAGTACAGCGCCATGTGCCAGAGAGGGGAACTGGAGCCTGAAAAGCTGGAATATTATAAGCAGCATGCCTGTCCCTCCTGCGGAGCCTGTTCCTTTATGGGAACGGCGTCAACCATGCAGGTCATGGGAGAAGCCCTTGGCCTCATGCTTCCTGGATCAGCTCTTATGCCGGCAACCTGCCCGGATTTAAAGGAGATGGCTGAAAAGGCGGGTCATCAGATCATAGAGCTTGCGGCAATGGGGATAAAGCCAAGAGATATGGTCACCATGGAATCCTTTGAAAATGCCATCATGGTCCATGCCGCTATATCCGGCTCAACCAATTCCCTGATACACCTTCCTGCCATTGCCCATGAATTCGGCCTGGAAATAGATTCTGAAATGTTTGACAGGCTGCACAGAGGCGCCCATTACCTCCTTGACATCCGTCCTGCAGGAAAATGGCCGGCCCAGTACTTCTACTACGCCGGCGGAGTTCCAAGGATTATGGAAGAGATCAAGTCAGTGCTTCATTTGGATGCAATGACAGTGACAGGGAAAACCCTGGGTGAAAATCTCGAGATGCTGAAACAAAATGGCTATTATGATAAATGTGATGAATATTGTGCAAAGGCCGGAGTAAAAAAGGAAGAAATAATCCGGCCCTTTGAGGAGGCCATCGGAACGGACGGAGCAATTGCTATTTTAAAAGGGAACCTTGCACCGGAAGGCGCGGTCATCAAGCATACCGCATGCCCTAAGGAGATGTTTCAGGCAGTGTTAAATGCCCGCCCCTTTGACAGCGAAGAAGAGGCGATTGATGCGGTCCTTAAACACCGTGTAAAGCCGGGAGATGCCGTTTTCATCCGGTACGAAGGCCCAAAGGGAAGCGGCATGCCGGAAATGTTCTACACGTCTGAGGCCATTTCATCAGATAAGGAGCTTGGACGGACCATTGCCCTGATCACTGACGGGCGCTTTTCCGGGGCTTCCACAGGTCCTTCCATTGGTCACGTTTCACCGGAAGCCGCGGATGGCGGCCCAATTGCCCTGGTAGAGGAAGGGGATTTGATTCAAATCGATATTCCTGGCAGAATCCTTGCAATTATAGGGGTAAAAGGCCAGCAAAAGACAGAAGAAGAGATGGAAAAGATCCTCAAGGAGCGGCGGGAACAATGGCAGCCAAGACCGTCAAAATACCAGTCGGGAGTATTGAAAATATTTAGTGAGCGTGCAGTGTCGCCTATGAAGGGCGGATACATGGATTAATAAAATATATGGAAGGAAGTGCAGTATCAGTTCTTTTCTAATTAAAAATTCAGCCGGATTGTCATTACAGACATTCTGGCTGAATTTTCGTCTTCCTTTAATAGATTTTTCCCCACGTCAGAAGTTTTCTGATTTTCTGCCTTTCCTTCTAAATTTGATGGAAGAACCAGTTGATAAATACCACGAAATTCTGCATAAGCAATAGTGCCTGTATGTGCCGCAGTATATGGTACAAACCCCTTTGAATAAGATTTCTCAGGAGGTGGATGAAATGGATTCATCAGATCAGGTAACCTATGAGGAAAAAAACATGACCATAAAGGTGGAGCGGGTTTTTATTGGTGAAAAGACAGCAAAGGAGCTGGTTTTGGAATTATTAAGAAAACGTCGGGAGGCCGGGGAGTTTCGGTCATGACCGGAGCCAGCCATAATTGCCCCGAGTCTGGCTCAGGATGCTTTGTACTTATGCATGGAAAAGCAGATTTGAACATTACTGGAAAGTATGTGTATGATGGTGATAAAACAGGACTTAATCAGCCCCTTAGCGGAGTAGGGGAACGGTTAAGTCCTGTTTTTTATGTCCGATTTAAGTAAAATTCCGGTTTGGATATTGCAACCAACAGGGAGACGGGCATTCCACCTGATCTTTAACATTTTAGAAGATTTTTTGGTGGATTGCCCAGTTGGGTTCTCAGAGAAAAAATCCTATGCTAAGGATATAAGATTTACATAAAAAAATCAGAGAAAACAAAAAAGGAAGGGATCAGAAAATGAAATACGAACCAGTAAAGGTAAAGGGAGAGCGGGTCTGGAGAACCTACATTGGCGGGGGAATGATCGGTTGTCTCCATGGAGAGGAAATGACGGAAGACGGCCATTTCCCGGAAGAATGGATGTATTCGGTGACAAGGGCTATAAACGCAGGAAGAGAGGCATTAACAGAGGGACTGTGCCGGATTGATGATCATTCAGGAACCACATTGAAACAGCTGATAGAAAAGGATCCAAAGGCCATTCTGGGAAAGGACCATGTGGAAAAATGGGGTGTGACACCCGGTGTCCTGATAAAAATTATAGACAGCTTAGAGCGGCTGACCGTACAGGCCCATCCGGATAAACAGATGGCTGAAAAGCTGTTTCAAAGCCGGTTTGGAAAAACAGAGTGCTGGCATATACTGGGAACCAGAAAAGGATTGGAGGATAAGCCCTGCATTTATCTGGGATTTAGGGAAGGAATCACGAGACAGGACTGGATTTCCTGCTTTGAGGCCCAGGATTATGACCGTATGCTGTCCTTGTTAAACCGCATTGAAGTGGAGGAAGGGGAAACCTACCTGGTAAGGGGCGGAGTGCCCCATGCCATTGGCCCGGGCTGTATGATGATTGAGATACAGGAGCCCACGGATTTTACAATCCGGGTGGAAAAGGTGACGCCGTCTGGTTTTGAAATTGATGACAGGATGTGCCACCAGGGCCTTGGTTTCCAGAAAATGTTTGACTGCTTCGCCTATACGGGCAAAAATGAGGAACAGATACGGAAAGAGTCATGTATCCAGGCAGAGGAATTGGAGTGGAGAGGCGGGAAACGGTACAGGCTTGTGGGGTATGATCATACTCCATGTTTTCAGATGGAAAAGCTGGAGATTGCTTCTTCCTGTGAATTGGAAGGAGAAGGTGTTTTCTGCTGCCTTTATGTGCTTTCCGGTAAGGGAACTTTAAAAACAGATACCAGAAACTACCGGGTCCGACAAGGAACCCAGTTTTTTGTTCCTGCAGAATCTGGTAAATACTGGATCGGCATAGAGGATTTTGAGCCTGTTATACTATTAAAATTATATGGTCCGGAGTGAATAAAGCAAGATTGTGCTATATGCACATAAAAAGGTAAAAACCAATGCAGAAACTAGAAAAATTGTTAAAAAGGAGGAAAAAGTGTAGATTTGTTACGTTGAGAAAAAGTGAAATTTCCAATAAGATAAATACAGACGAAACAAGAGAGGGATGAAAGCACATGAGCAAAAAAAGGATTAAATCCGGGGAAAACTTAATCGGTTACACCCTTATTGCACCCTGGATTTTGGGGATTTTATGTTTTCAGCTATGGCCCATATTACATAGCTTTCTGATGTCCTTTACCAATTACAATCTTTTAAATACGCCGGCATTCATTGGTGTGGGAAATTATCAGAAGATGTTTGAGGATGAGGTATTTTACCAGGCTGTAAAGGTGACTTTCAAATATGTATTTATTGCAGTACCGGCTAAAATCATCTTTGCGCTGTGCATTGCCTTGATCCTGAATATGAAGATCAAAGGGATCGGCATCTTCAGGACGATTTATTATATTCCGTCGATCTTAGGCTCCAGCATTGCTGTTGCGATTTTGTGGAAGGCCCTTTTTGTAAAAGACGGTGTGATCAATGCGCTGCTGGCGGAAATAGGAATCAAAGGGGTATCGTGGCTTGGCAATCCCAAATACACCTTGTTTACCATTTCTCTGCTGACGGTCTGGCAGTTCGGGTCCTCTATGGTGGTATTCTTAGCCGGCTTAAAACAGATACCTTCCTCTCTTTATGAAGCGGCCAGCGTGGATGGAGCGGGAAAAGTTGCAAAGTTTATCAACATCACAATCCCAGGCATCATGCCCATGATGTCATTTAATATTCTGATGCAGACCATCAACGCGTTCCAGATGTTTGCCGCTCCCTATACCATATTTAACGGAAAGGGAGGTCCATTAAACTCCTGTATGCTTTATGTAATCTATTTATACCAGAATGCTTTTAAGTATTTCAATGTAGGATATGCGTCCTCCTTATCCTGGTCCCTGTTAATCATGATCGCAGGAACGGCGCTGATTCTGCATCTTCTGGAGAAGAAGTTCTTAAATTTCGATGATTAAGGGGGAAGGAACGTGAAAGGGAAAAAAACCATAAATACCATTGTCATTTATCTCTTAATCAGCCTTCTGGGCCTTGTAATGCTGTATCCTTTAATCTGGATGATATTTGCGGCATTGAAGCCATCGAAAGAAGTGCTGTCAAGTCCCAGCCTGATTCCAAGCGAGTTTCGGTTTGACAACTTTGCAGCGGGCTGGAAACTGGTCAGACCTTATACCTTTGACAAATTCTTTATCAATACCTTTGTCCTGGTCATCACCTGCGTGATCTGCAGTCTGATCATCAGCCTGTTTGTGGGCTATGCATTTGCCAGGGTGAATTTTCGTTTCAAGGCACTCTGGTATAGTGTGTTATTCTTAACCATTATGCTTCCGGCCACTGCAACCCTGGTATCCAGATATGTTATTTTCAGCAGGATCGGCTGGCTGAACACCTATCTGCCATTTATTATTCCAACTGCCCTGGGCGTTGGAAATGGAGGAGGATTTTTCATCTATCTTGTAGCCCAGTTCATACGCGGAATTCCAAAGGAACTGGATGAGGCGGCGAAAATCGATGGCTGCTCTACCCTGGGCATTATCCTGGGAATCATATTTCCCCTTTGCAAGCCTTCCCTGTTTTCCGTTGCCATCTTTTCGTTTATGTGGAATTGGGATGATTTCCAGAACCAACTGATTTATCTAACAAAGGTTGATTTATATACGGTTGCTCTGGCTATGAGAACTACCATTGATGCTACTGGTGCGGATAACTGGGGCGCAGTAATGGCCATGGCGTTATGTTCAGTATTACCTGCCATCGTGATGTTTTTCTGTCTGCAGAAATATTTTGTAGATGGGGTCAGCACGTCAGGTCTGAAAGGATAAAAGGAGGGGCTTTCATGTTAAAGATCGAAAAAAAGATTCAGTCAGAATTAAACCGCCTGGAGGGGCTTTTGTATTATCACAGGACTCCGGTGGACTGCTGGCTGGCAAAACGGGGATTTTATAAGGGGCCGGGCCAGTATGAAATGCTTGATGAGGAGTGGTTCTCTCTTTCAAAAGGGGAACATATCGGGGGAAAGGATTACACCATATTCTTAAAGAACCGGGTGTCCCTGGATAAAAGCTATGAAGGGCAGACAGCGGTGCTGCTGCTGAAAGTGGGAGGCGAAGGCTGTATCTCTGTCAATGGAAAACACTATAACGGCCTTGACTTTAACCGGAATATGGTCATGTTAAGCCCCTGTGCCCAAGGCAGCGAGGAATATGAGCTGGAAATTGAAAGCTACTGTAAGGACTTGATTTTAGACAGTGACAACGTGTTTAAAAGCGATGTGATCATCACCCAGTCCGAAATAGCGGCTGTTAACCGGCCTGCATGGGAGTATTATTTTGAGATAAAAACAGGTTTTGAATTTATCTTGGGCTGTACGGAGGAGTATACACGGCAGCGCACCCTTCATGTGCTGTATGATTCCCTGCTGAAACTGGACTATTCGGATGAGGAAGCCCTTTCGGCCAGCTTTTTAAAGGCCATGGACGCCTATCTGGAAGGAATTGCTGAATATAAAGATTTAAAAATGCCTGTAAAAATGCTTTTTGCAGGACATTCCCACATTGATGTGGCATGGCACTGGCCGTTAAAGGAAACCGTCAGAAAGGTAAGCCGGACATTTTCCAGCATGCTGCGGCTGATGGAACAGTATGAGGATTTCAAATTCTGCCAGAGCATGCCCGTGCTTTATGAAATGGCTAAGAAATATTATCCGGAATTGTATGACCAGGTAAAAAAAAGGGTGGAGGAAGGCAGATGGGAAACCCTGGGAAGCATGTATTTAGAGCCTGACTGCAACTTAATAAACGGAGAATCCTTTGTCAGACAGATTATGTACGGGAAAAAATTCTATAACGAGGAGTTGGGTTCTGATTCCAATATCTGTTTCCTTCCTGATGTATTCGGATATTCCTCTGCAATGCCTCAGATTTTAAAAAAGGCAGACACCGATTATTTTTTTACTACAAAGCTGACCTGGAATGAAACCAATGAATTCCCTTACAGTGTGTTTAAGTGGAGAGGATTAGATGGAACAGAAATCTTATCCGGCATGATGTCCATGTGTACGGAAAGAGGTCTGGGCCTTTACAATGGGGATTTGTCCGCCTCGGGCGTCCGGTTATCCATGGATCATTTCAAGAATAAAGGAAACGGGGACCCGCTTCTTTACCTCTATGGACATGGAGACGGCGGCGGCGGCGTTACAAAAGAGATGCTGGAAGCAGTCACAAGGATTCAGAAGGTTCCCATGACGCCTAAGGTGGAAATCGGAACCGTGAAGCAGTATTTTGAGGAGCTGGATAAAGAAAAGGATTATCCTGTATGGGCCGGTGAGCTGTACTTTGAAAAACACAGAGGAACCTATACAACTGCGGCCAGGAATAAAAAGAACAACAGAAAGAGTGAATTTTTATTCCGGGATGCGGAAATCGTTTCCATATTCCAGTACTTAGAAAACGGAAGCTTTCAGGGAACGGATCTGGAGGAAGGCTGGAAATTGATTCTGCTGAACCAGTTTCATGACATTCTTCCAGGCACCTGCATCGGTGAGGTTTATGAGGAATGCGACCGGGATTATGAGGAAATAAGCCGGATCGGACAGCAAAGCCTCCGTCAGAATCTGGATTCCATGGCCTGTTTGACGGAAGAAGGGATAACTGTTTATAATTCTCTGTCATGGGGCAGGAGCCAGGTGGTATCCATAGACGGACGGGGAAAACAGGGGGTTAAGGATTTAAACGGAAACTGGCCGAAGCAGTTTAAAAAGGCGGATGGAACCATTGTGTTCCTGGCGGAAGCTGTGCCGGCTTTGGGATATAAGACTTACGAACGGACGGATGAGGAACTGGAGAGCCGTGACCCCATGGCTGCATTCTGCGAAGCAGAGGAAAACAGGATAATAATAAGCAATCAATGGCTGAATATAGCGTTGGATGGGGACGGAACCCTGATTTCCTTATATGATAAGGCTGCCCGCCGCCAGATATTAAAAGAAGGCAAAAAGGGGAATCTCTTAAAGCTTTTGGAGGATATTCCGGTGGAATGGGGCTCAGCGTGGGAAACTACCAGAAAACGGGAGGATAAGCCCTCACTGCCCTTCCATACTGTGAGTCAAAAGGTGACAGAGCATAATTGCCTTTACACCGTGATTTCCATAGAGTCCCAGGTGCATCATTCCAGGATAAAGCAGGAGATCATTGTGTATAACCATGGACCTTATATTGAATTTAGGACAGAAGTTGACTGGGATGAAAAGCATAAGATGCTCCGGGTGGAATTCCCGGTGGATGTCCACGCGCTGAACGCCAGATATGATGTGGCATTTGGCAATGCAGAGCATCCAAATCATTCCACTACCAGCCAGGATGAGGCCAGATTTGAGGTGTGCGGACATAAATGGGGAGATGTTTCCGACGGCGGCTTTGGAGTTTCCCTGTTAAATGACTGTAAATATGGTTACTCCATCCAGAATTCCAATATGGAGCTGAGCCTGTTAAGAAGTGCTGACCATCCTTCCCATACCTGTGACAAAGGCATTCACAGCTTTTCTTACTGGATTTATCCCCATGTGGGCGGCATCAAAGAGGGAAAAGTGGCCCAGGCTGGTTATGAGGTTAATGTTCCGCTGATTGTAACAGAAGGAAAGAAAAAGGAAAAAGAAGGGTCTTACCTGTATACAGATTGTGACAACGTTATTATTGATACGGTTAAGAAATCAGAAGACGGAGAAGGGATTGTCATCCGAATCTTTGAAACCTATAATACAGTTAGTGAGGCAAGACTTTACTTTAAATTCCCGGTGGAAGCATGTGAGGAAACAAATCTGCTGGAAAGGCACATAACAGACGTACCGGTTACAGAGCAAATGATATCATTTAAAATAAATCCTTATGAGATCAAAACGTTCAAAATTTATTGTAAAAAATAAGAAGGAGGAAGCGAAAATGAAAAAAGTGTCCAGGTTACAGGCAGCAGTTGTGGCAGCAGGTACGGCTTTTGTGCTGGCAGCATGCAGTTCCAACGGGGGAGGAACCGCCACACAAAATACCCAGGCAAACTCAGCAAGCGCGGATACAAAGGATGCAGGAACTTCTGGTGCTGAAACGGAAAAAGCGGGGGATGGGAAACCGGTGGAGCTTCGTATTTCCTGGTGGGGAAGCGATGCCAGGCATGAGGCAACTTTAAAAGCCCTGGATTTATTTATGGAGAAACACCCAGGCATTAAAGTCACCGCGGAATATCAGGGCTTTGATGGGTACCATGATAAGCTGATGACCCAGATTTCATCAGGAACAGAGCCGGATGTGTACCAGCTGGACAACAATGTGTATTTTGCCAGCCTTGCAGCCAATGACAAACTGGGTGATTTAACCCCATACATTGGAAAACAGCTGAACCTGGACGATTATCCGGAGAGCGCTCTGACCTGGGCCCGTTACAATGGCGTCCAGTACGGGGTGCCCAGCGGACTTAACGGCCCATTGTTTATCTGGAACAAAAAAATATTTGATGAAGCAGGCGTTGCCTATCCCACCAATGAATGGTCCTGGGAGGATTTTGAAAAGGCCTGTCAGGAAATCTATGACAAGACCGGAAAATATGGCATGAAGGAGCCATCCTACTTCCTGACCATGACAATGGTAAGACAGGCGGGACAGTGGTTTGCCACAGAAGAAGGTGAGCTTTTAGACTTTACTGAGGCTCTTTCCGGAGTTTATGAGCAGTATAATAAATGGAGGGAAACAGGAGTATTTCCGCCTCTGGATTTAACCGTGGGACAGGAATCCCAGCAGGACAATTTGTTTTTAAGCTGTGATGCGGCCTGTGAAGTAAACCACATCGCAACCATGCCTCAGGACCATGCGGCCATGGCAGAAGAAGTGGAACTGGGCGTTTCTTTAGTACCGGGCACAGCTCAGAACGGCGGAGCTTACATGCTGGCTTCTATGCCATGGACCCTGGGAAAGGCCTCCAAGCATCCGGAGGAAGCTGCAACCCTGATTGATTTCCTGATCAATGACAAAGAAGCTGCCAAGATTCTTATGACTGTCCGCGGAGTGCCGGCTCCGGAATCCATCCGTGAAATCATTTCCCCAATGCTGGAAGGAGATGCTCTGCTGGTAGTGGATGGAGTGAATTTACTGGTGGAGAACACAAAGCGGATCGATTATGAATGGCTGGTGCCAGGAAGCGCAGTGATCGAAAATACCATTATGGATGAGCAGTACGCTACAGGATACGGACAGAAAACGCCTCTTGAAGCAGCTGCCAATGCCTTTAAGATTATTTCTGAATCGGTGAATAATTCAAAATAAGGTAGATGGCGCGGATTTATAAAATATGATATAATAAATGAATAAAGGGCTGCTGTAAAATAAATGAACCATAGTTTATTTTGCAGCGGCCTATACTCCATAAAGAACCTTTGGATCCGGAAGGGGGCTGCCATGAAAGGACAGGCGTTTAAAATTTCAATCAGCAAATTACTGATACTCAGCAACTGTCTGATTATGGCGGCTTTTTTCTGTATCAGTTCATTTTTCAGCCAGAAAAGCTATCAGAAGGTTTTAGACCGGGAATTTGAGGGGAAGCAGTACCAGATGCTGGTCTATATCAGCGATACTCTGGATAAAAGCATGAATTCCATTGAACTGCTGGCCAGATCCACGGCCAATAATTACAATATCATCAATAACATTTTAAATTATAAGAAAAACAGCAATTCCTACGAACAGATGGTATTCCAGAACAACATGAACCAGAATCTTTCCTCCCTGGCTTATACCATGGGGGATATTGTATCCGTGAATATCCTGATGGAGGATGAAAATTTAAAGACAACCAGAATCAACGGTGTCTATCATTATGAAAATTATACTGGCAAAGAAAGCTGTGAGAAGATACAGAATATGTCCTCCGGCTGGATCACCACACGGGAAAACGACTTGTTAAACCAGTCCCATACACCGTATATCAATACATATGTTATGAGAATTTATTCAGGGCTTTACTATGGGGAGGGGATCGGACACCTTGTCATTAATCTCAATGAAAACCTGTTTTATAATCAGATGAAGGAATACTGTCAGGATGAGGAATCAATAATCCTGTTTATCGATGACCAGGACAACATCATAAGCAGCACCGACAGAAGTGTGATCGGAAAGCGCCTGCCGGAAACCGTCTATAATAAATACCAGAAGATTTTAACAGGAAAACAGAATCCTGATACAGAGTCCAGGCTTAAGATTTTTAACAGAAAGCAGCTGAAAGAGCACAAGTATTATGTTATGGCGGTGACTGACTATGACAAAACTGTGATGGCATTTAAACAGACCCAGAGGATGGTATTTGTATCCTCCATTGGCCTTCTCTGCCTGTTTGTGGCATTCAGCGCCATTCTGGCTTACAAGATATCAAAACCCATTCTGATGCTATCCAAAGAAGTGACCAATTTTAAGGGCCGGGGCTGGAGCCGCAGGACAGGAAAGAGCAGCAGGATTTATGAAATTGATGTGCTGTGCACTGAGTTTGACCATATGACCACACAGATCGATGATCTGATAAAAAGCCTGTTAAAGCAGGAAAAACTGAAACAGAAAAAAGAACTGGAGATCCTTCAGGCCCAGATCAACCCCCACTTTTTATACAATACCCTGGAAGCCATTAACTGGATGGCCCTCAGCATGAAGCAGAAGGAAATCAGCAATATGGTGATTCTTTTGGGGAATTTCTTAAGGCTCAGCTTAAATAAGGGGAAAAATGTGTATTTTGTAAGCGATGAGCTGAACCATTTAAAGTGCTATATGGACATCCAGAACATCCGTTGCAGGGGAAAAATCGAGTTTTCCCTGGATGCGGATTCCCAGGTGTTAAAGTTCCGTATGATCAAGCTGCTGCTTCAGCCTTTGGTGGAGAATTCCATCCTTCATGGCTTTGATTTCCGGGGAGGAGCAGGGCAGATATGGGTGAAGGTATTTGTGGAAGAAGATTATATCTATTTCACGGTTACTGATGATGGCTGCGGCATGGAGCCGGAGCTTATAGAGGCTGTTTGTGATATGAAATCCGACGTGGGGCATGGACTGAAAAATGTGATGAAACGGATTGGCCTTTATTACGGAGAGGGGTGCGGGCTCACCATTCAATCCACCGTGGAAATCGGCACGACCATTGAGATTAAAATTTTAAACGAAGTACCGAATCAGCAGACATAACTACAACAAGGAGGGGGCATCTATGTTGTACAATCTGGTTTTGGTGGATGATGAGGACTGGATTTTATCAGGGATACAAAACGCCATCAAATGGGAGGAAATAGGATTTCGGATAGCAGGGACTTATACCAATGGAAGGGAAGCCATGGCAGCCATGAAAAACCAGCCGCCGGAGGCCATACTTACTGATATCAAAATGCCCATTCAGGATGGTATTTCTCTGGTACGGGAGCTGAGGGAGGCCGGGTTTGGCCAGATAGAGGTGGTGTTTCTCAGCGGTTATGATGATTTTGAACTGGCCCAATCATCGCTTCGCTTAGGAGCAGTGGATTATGTCTTAAAACCCTCTGCCCCGGAACAGATCATAGAAGTATTTACCAGGATTAAGAAACGGCTGGATGAACGGCGGATAAACGAAGAGAAACAAAAAGCGGATGCGGAGCTGGTCATGGCCGGCATAAAGGTTTTTAAAGACGCGGTTTATAACAGCATCATGAGCGGAAACAGGCCTTTATATGACAGGCTGCTGGAGCTGTACGCCGAGTTTGTGGAACGGGAAAGAGGCTGTTCCTTTTCTCTGGTATCCGTGGCATTAAGAAGTACGGTTAAAGAGCAGCCGCCTTCAGAAGAAGATGTCCAGGGAATCGCATGCTTAAAGGAGCTGGCAAGGGAATTGGAGGAAGTCAGGAAATACAGCCTGCGGCTGCTTGAAAACCAGTTTTCCTTTACTTTTGTTTTTTCAGGTTCTGATGAGGCTGAGATAGATGCATCCATGGAAGACTTAAAGCGGAAACTCAGAAAACAGACCGGAAAGGAGCTGTTTCGTTCCAAAATCAAGACATATAAGGAATTCAGCATGATACAAAAGGCTTACGAAACTTCTTTGGAAAGCCTGTTTTACCTGGATATGCCTGCCTCGGCCCAGCACTTATACAGAACTAGTGGCAATGATACTGTGTTAAGGGCCGCAGTTGAGGATAGGGATCAGCAGATTGTGCTGTGGAGCTTAAAGAACTGGATGCTGAAGATTGATAAAACAGAAGAAAAATGCCGCTTAAGGCTTATGAAGCGTCTGGTTTACAATCTGGGAATCTATTTTCTGGGCCATGGCATTGCCTCCCGGACCGTGGCAAGTCTTTATGAGCCCCTGAACGCAGGGGATTATCAGGGGGGAAAGGAAGGCGTCATATCCTTTGTGAAGTCAGAACTTTGGCAGGAAAGCAAAGGAGGAGGAAAAAATGCCAATCTCTGCAAAGAGGTGTCAAAGTATATCAGTGAAAATTATACAGACGATATTACATTAAATGAACTGGCTGACAGGTTCTACATTTCCCCTAATTATCTGGGAACCCTCTTTAAAAAGAATCTGGGCATCGGGGTCAGGGAATATCAGACCACCATACGCCTGGAGCAGGCAGACGCCCTGATTGCCAGCGGAAGGTTTAAATTGTATCAGGTTGCCCAGATGGTCGGGTATCCGAATTATGAATATTTCAGGAAAATTTATTGTAAATACAAGGGAAAGAATCCGTCAGAGTAAATGAAAAAAGAGATATAACGATGCAAAAGGGCCGGAGTCCATAGGGATGATGGTCCTTTTGTTTATAAAAATACATTTTCAGGATCTTTTTAAAAACAACTGCCGGGTAAGTCCTTTTTTATATAAAAATTAAATGGTGCAAAATAGGAGGACAGGCAGACAGATTTCGGATATATTAGTAATAGAAAAGGAGGCAAATCTTATGAAACAAACCTTATATATGAAAACTGCTTTGGGACCAATTAAAATATCTGAAGTGGATGGTTTTATTACAGAGCTGCTTTTTGTAAAAGATACTCATGAAAACCCTGGAGAGCAGAAAACTCCTTTGTTGGAGAAGGCGGAAAAACAGATTAAGGAGTATTTGGATGGGACCAGGAGGAGATTTGATTTGCCTCTTGAAGCAAAAGGGACGGAGTTTCAAAAGGACGTATGGGAAGCCCTGAGCAAAATTCCGTATGGAGAAACACGAAGCTATAAGCAGGTTGCAGAAATGATCGGACGGCCGGACGCATCCCGGGCGGTTGGTATGGCAAATGGCAAAAATCCCGTGCTGATCCTGACGCCTTGTCATCGGGTGGTCGGCTCAGACGGCAGGCTGACAGGTTATGCGGCAGGCCTGGAAGTCAAGGAACAATTATTGGAACTGGAGGGGACTCATGCAGGCCGTTGAAATAAAATTCTTTGACTATGGCAAAGAAGAAGTAGAATACCTTTCTTCCGCAGATCCCATACTTGGTGCCGCGATGACACGGCTGGGACGGGTAGAGCGCCAGGTGATTCCTGATCCCTTTGCTGCCCTGGTCTATGCTGTCATAGGCCAGTTGGTATCTGCAAGTTCTGCAAACACCGTATGGAACCGTATGCAGGAAAGTATGGGAACTATCACGCCTGAAAACTTGTCGGCAGTCTCAGCAGATGATATTCAGCGCTGCGGAATGACCATGAAAAAGGCTGTTTCCATCTCTAATTTGTCAAAAGACATTTTAAAAGGAAAGGTTTGCCTGAACGATCTGCGGGAGCTGCCGGATCAGGAGGTCATCCGCCGTCTGACAGCTATAAAAGGGGTTGGGCTTTGGACAGCGGAAATGCTGCTCATCAACTGTCTGGAGCGTCCTGATGTGGTTAGCTGGGGAGATATGGCAATCCGCCGGGGAATGGAAAAATTATACGGCTTTCCAAAGCTGACAAAGAGTCAATTTGAAGTTTGCAGGGACCGGTATTCCCCCTATGGCTCGGTAGCTTCCATTTATTTGTGGAGAATCCCCTTTTTTAGGGCGGATTATGAAGAAACAGAAGATAAAGACAAAGGAAAAAGGAATGAGCCATGTTGAAAAATTTGTCTTCGGATGAAAAAACATATGGAGCTTACAGCGGAAGCGGGGATCGTTATGTGACGGATGGAGAAAATATAAAGCAGCAATTAAAGGCGCTGTCAGAAGAAGATTACCGTGTGTTCTCTTCCAGCCTGCTGCCTGATACAGATAATGTATTAGGCGTCCGCCTTCCCATGCTGCGTAAAATAGCAAAGCGGCTGGCCAGGTCGAATTGGCAGGAATATCTGCAGACAGCAGGGGAGGATTCCTTTGAGGAAATCATGCTGCAGGGCATGGTGATCGGTTACGTAACATGCCCGGTTGAAGAGCGGCTGCTTCATATCAATGAGTTTGTCCCGAAGATACACAACTGGTCGGTGTGTGACAGCTTTTGTGCCGGACTCAAATTTACCAGGAACCACTCAGATTGTGTGTGGGATTTTCTAAAACCCTATTTTCAATCAGAACAGGAATTTGACGTCAGGTTTGGAGTTGTGATGCTGATTTTCTATTATATCCGGGAATCAATGGTCAGAGAAGTGCTGGGCATCCTGGATGGCGTGGGGCACCATGGTTATTATGCAAAAATGGCAGTAGCATGGGCAGTGTCCGTCTGTTATGTCCGGTATCCGGAATCTACCATGTTTTATCTGAAAGATAACGGTTTGGATGATTTTACCTACAACAAAGCATTGCAGAAGATTACGGAATCCCTGAAAGTGGACAAAGAGACAAAAAAACAGATCAGGGCAATGAAACGGAAGTCATGAAAAAATTATGAGGCAAAAATGAAAGGAAGTATGGCAATATGCTGGCAGAAGAAGAGAAATGGAAGGCGGCTCTGGCATGTGATGAGGCGTATGACGGCAGATTCTACTACGGAGTAAAAACAACAGGCATTTTCTGCCGCCCTTCCTGCAAATCTAAAAGTCCTAAACGTGAAAACGTCGAGTTTTTTGATACGGCGGAGCAGGCACGTGACAGCGGGCTTCGCCCCTGTAAGCGCTGCCGGCCTGATTTGCTGGAGTTTCAGCCGCAGAAAGAGAATGGGGAGAAAATTAAATCAGTTTACGATCTTTATTTTTCTGACCATAATCGTTTAAAAGAGGAATTAAAAAAGCTTGGACTCAGCAGAAACAGAATCATTCAGCTGTTTCAGAATCAATATGAAAAGACGCCGATGGAGTATTTAAACGGTTTGCGTATAGACAGGGCTAAGGAGCTTCTGGCCAATACGCCGGATAATGTTTTGACCATTGCCTTACAGAGCGGTTTTGAGAGCCTTTCGGCTTTTTATACGCAGTTTCGGCGGGTAACGGGCGTTTCCCCAAATGAATACCGGGAAGGGCTTAAGAAAAAGGTGACTGATAAGTGACTGCGGGCGGGGGTGTTTGCAGTCACTTTTGCCCCAGCTTTTGAAGAATTGTATATGCCTGACAGGAGAATATAAAGGAATATGCTATTAAAAGTTTTGACGGATTATCTTGATTTCAGGGTTCAGTCGTTGATGGGGCGATACACAGTTCAGGACGTTACAATGGCAATGAAGAAGAATGAAAAGATCGTATATACGAATGTTTGGGATGGTGCTGATCAGGCCACAACCTGTCGGAGCTTCTGATTAATAAGGTACGGGGAGGGATTTTTAAGTACATAAAAAAACGCTTTTAAGTCAAAAGGCCGCCCATAGTATATGGTACAAACCTGCTGGAATAAGATTTTTCAGGAGGTGTATAAGATGTTTCTTTCAAATCATGCTGCCTGTAAGGAAAAAGATGCTATTGCACAGGCGGAGAGTAGCTTTACAATAAAAAATGCAAAAAACCTGATTTTGGAATCGCTGAAGATTGGGTGTATTCCGGGAGATCTTTCATCATGACCGGGCCAAGGTGGGGCAGTCTGCCGGCGCATTATAAGGCGGCACTTTACATGCGCCTGTCAAAGGATGACGATGGAGTTGGAGAAAGTTCCAGCATCAGCACTCAGCGAAAAATGCTTTGCTCCTATGCCATGGAACATGATTTTGAGATATACAGGGAGTATGTAGATGACGGATACAGCGGAACCAACTTTGACCGCCCGGCCTGGAACCAGCTGTTAGAGGATATAGAAGCAGGAAAGGTGAACCTGGTGATCACCAAGGATTTATCCCGCCTTGGAAGGGATTACATCATGACAGGGCAGCTTACGGAAATCTATTTCCCCTCCAGAGGAATCCGTTACATAGCGGTCAATGACGGGTATGATTCCGACAGTCCGTGGAGTGATATTGCACCCTTTAAAAACATTATAAATGAAATGTACGCCAGAGATGCCTCAAAAAAGATTCGCAGTGCCTTTCAGACTAAAATAAAAGAGGGGGCATTTATTGGAAATTTTGCACCCTATGGTTACCAGAAGGACCCGGAGGATAAAAACCATCTTCTCATTGACCCAGCAGCAGCTTCCATTGTCAGGGAAATATTTCAGCGGGCAGAGGAGGGAGAAGCCCCTTCCCGGATCGCTGAGCTTTTAAATCAGAAAAACGTGCTGACTCCTGCCATGTACCGGTGCGCCGGGAGGCCCTATTTGAATCCGGACTCCTATTCCAGGAGAAAGGAATGGACATCAGGCACGGTCTGTAAGCTGTTAAGCAATCCCGTATATTTAGGCCATATTGTCCAGGGAAAAACGGTGAAGGTTTCCTTTAAAAGCAGCATGACTCTGCAAAAACCCAGGAAAGAGTGGGTGGTGGTTGAGAATAAGCATGAGCCCATCATTTCTCCGGAGGTTTTTGAGCGGGTAAGAAAACGGAGCGTTCCCCGAAAAAACATAAGGAAGACCGGTTTTACCAATGTTTTTTCCGGAATTGCCAGGTGCGGGGACTGCGGAAGAAATATGTCCTCCACAGAAACCGGAGGAAAAACAAAATCCCGCAAGCTGGTGTGCGGAGGATATAAGCTGTATGGAAAAAGGGAGTGTACCAATCACTATATGGATTATGAACTTCTTTATAAGATAGTGCTGCAGGAAATCAAAACCCTTCTTTCCTTTACAGAAGAGGAAAGAAAGGAAATTGACGAAGCGCTACGGCAGCCCTTTTGCCGTAAAGAAATGCCTGGTGAAAAGAAAGCGGCAGCTGATCTCAAAAAAAGGGAACAAGAACTTGCGCGCATGGTGGGAAAGCTTTATGAGGACCGGGTAAACGAAAGGATTGGGGAAGAGCGTTTCTATAAAATCCTGGATTCCTGGGAAAAGGAAGAAAAGGAGATCAGGGAAAGGCTGGCCCTGATCCAGAGGACTTGTCTTACAACACAGGAAAAAGAGCCTGTTTTGGATGGCCAGCTTTCCTGGCTGCTGGAAGAAATAAGCCGGGAAAAGGGGATTTCCCCTGATCTTCTGGGAAAATTCATAGACAGGATCGAGGTTTCCCAGGCAAGGGAAGGAGAAGAGGGCAAAAAAGGCCATAAATGCCAGACCATCCGGATTTATTACAGGGTATTGGTCCCGGCAGAAGAAAGGGAAGATTTAGCATAAATTTCCGCTGTCATGTGCATGGGGTTTGGATGTAATGCCGCCGGAATTATCGGCTGCCGGATCATCGATTCCCCAAGAGAGCGGCTGATTGCTATGATTACAAATAATTTTGTGCCATGCAACGGACGTTTTCCCACTATGATCGCTATTATCACCATGTTCTTTGTAGGAGGGGCATCCGGTGCATTTTCCTCCATATTATCAGCGGCTATTTTGTCAGGCGTGATTATTCTCGGGGTTTTCATGACGCTTGTCATATCAAAGCTTTTGTCAGCCACCATATTAAAAGGGGTCCCCTCTTCCTTTACCCTGGAACTGCCGCCTTATCGGAGGCCTCAGATCGGCAAGGTTATTGTGCGTTCCATCTTTGATCGCACCTTGTTTGTATTGGGCCGCGCTATTGTGGTGGCGGCTCCTGCCGGCCTGGTCATCTGGCTTTTGGCCAATATAACTGTGGGAGATGCAACTCTGCTGGCCCACTGTTCCGGTTTTTTAGATCCTTTTGCCAGGCTTATGGGGCTGGATGGTGTGATACTTCTGGCATTTATACTGGGTTTTCCGGCCAATGAAATTGTGGTTCCCATCATTATTATGGCTTATATGGCAGAAGGGAGCCTGCTGGAGATCAGTGATTTATCCGTCTTAAGAGAGCTTCTTGTTGCCAATGGCTGGACCTGGATTACTGCGGTCAGCACCATACTGTTCTCCCTGATGCATTGGCCCTGTTCCACCACCTGCCTTACTATCCGGAAAGAGACTCAGAGCATGAAATGGACGGCTGTTTCCTGGCTGGTGCCCACTGTAACCGGTTTTGTAGTATGCTTTTTATTCACAACAATTGCAAGGGCTTTCCTTTGATGTTTAAAATACCCTTCCCTTGTCTACAATAGGGGTAAGAACACCGAATGAGAAAGGAGGGTGAAGCGTGGGCAGGATCTATCACGTTTACGCCCTGTCAGACCGGTTGAAAGCCAGAAAAATCGAAGGCGAGATTGCTAAGGTTGACGGGGTGAAAGACATCAGAATCTCGAAAGACTTAAAGGAAATGAATATTGATGTGGATACGGGGAAAATATCCGCTGTCATGGAGCGGGTAGTGAACATCTGCAGCCGGGTATCCTACGGATGCGAAGTGAAATATAAGTTTATTTAAACCGGCCACAAAAAAGGGCGGCCAGTGAGCAGCCCCCAATAAAATAAGGTAAAAGAAAATTTTTATGGGTACTTTCAGGCAAAGATGTCTAAAAAACAGAGCATCGTCCATTTTTGAACGATGCTCTGTTTTTTATTCCCTGACCTATGGGGAAAGCATAAATGAGTAATTACCTAATACATATAAACATTTTAAATTATGATAGGCTTTTTAACCGCAAAGTTTTCTTCATACTCAATAATTCCGCTCCCATCAGCATACAGTTGTAATCCTCCGGCTAATAGAAATTCTAATTTACACATTTTCACGTCAATAGGTGTAAATGCAATTTTGATATGTCATTCCTCCTTTGTCTCTAATTTTGATAAATATATTGACATTATATTCTTGTTATTGTATATTCAACTTATGGAATATAAAAGCGGAATATAAAAATGGAGGTGTTAATATGTCACTTAAACATGGCCTACTGGGGCTCTTGAATTACGGCTCAATGACGGGCTATGAATTGGATAAGGCTTTTAAGAACTCTCTTTCATTTTTTTGGCAGGCAAAGACCAGCCAGATTTACCGCGAACTGGATGATATGGAACGCCGCGGCTGGCTGACCAGTGAGCGCATCATTCAGAATGAAAAACCGAACAAGAGATTATATACCATAACAGACAGCGGAAAAGAAGAACTTGGCAACTGGCTGTTATCATCCGAATCAGATATTGCCGATGCAATGCATCTTAAGAGTGCATTCCTGATGCGCGTATTTTTTGCCGGAGAGATGGGAACGGAACAATCATTGGAAATGCTTCGCGCATACCGGGAAAAATGTCTTGAAAGTATCAAAGGAATGAGTGCTGCCTATGACGCAATCTCTGAATATGGAGCAGTTCTGGGCGACAATAGAAAATCAAAATACTGGGAAATAACGGCGCTTCACGGAGAAACATTTTACGATGCTGGCCTTAAATGGGTAAACAAAGCAATTGCTATTTTAGAGGATATGAAATGATGAAAATTTTAGTTTTAAATGGTTCGCCCAAAAGTGAATACAGCAATACAATGTGCCTTACCCGCGCCTTTTTAAACGGGGCCGGCTGGGCGGACGCAGAAATTATTGATGTTACAAGAGCGGGTGTAAAAGGCTGTTTGGGCTGCTTTGCCTGTTGGAATAAGACACCGGGGAAGTGTGTCATAAAGGATGGAATGGGTGAAATCCTGTCCAAAATGATTGAGGCCGATGTGATTATATGGTCCTTTCCTCTGTATTATTTCAGCGTTCCCGGCGACTTGAAAAATCTCATTGACCGTCAGCTTCCACTAGCTTTGCCATTCATGGCCAAAGGAAACGAAAGTGGTGGCCACCCGGCAAGAAATGATTTAACCCATCAAAAGCACCTTATTATTTCAACTTGCGGCTTTTGGACACCAAAAGGCAATTATGAGGCTGTAACCTCCATGTTTGATCACTTTTGTGGAAAAGATGATTACACGGCAATTTTTTGCGGACAGGGGGAACTGTTCCGTGTGCCGGAATTAAAAGGCCGCACAGATGCATATTTGGAAATTGTCCGCCGGGCAGGGGCGGAATATGCTGCAGGAGGGATTCATGACGGAACACAGGCAGAGCTTGCGGAGCCGTTATATCCCCGTGAGGTGTTTGAAAAGATGGCGGACGCTTCCTGGGGAATTGCCAAAGATGAGGATTCAGGAACCCCAGCAGATGAAAGCCTTAATTTTACAACGCAGATGGCGGCTTTATACAGGCCGGATGGTGTGGAACGTGTATTGGAGTTTTATTATACCGACATAGACAAAACGTATCAAATCTTGCTGACAAAGCAAGGCTCTAAAGTCATAACAGACGGTTTTAAGCCCTATACCACCAGGATTGAAACGCCGTATTCTGTTTGGCGTTCCATTGCGCGAGGGGAAATTTCCGGACAGGATGCCATGTTTCAGAGGCTTTATAAAGTCCAGGGCGATTTTAAGCTCATGCTGAAGTGGGATGAATTGTTTGGTGCATACGCGCCTGCAAAGCCGGACAATAGAAAGCAGCAGCGCAAAACCAAAATGCTGGTTCTTCTTGCGCCTTGGATCGTCATTTGGACAGCAATAGCCATCAATCCCGTTATCGGCAGCGCAGCAGGCATTGCTGTGGCAGCATCTGTTCCCTTACTGTGGCTTGCATTCCGTCCTGTTGTCTATGAGCAAATCAGCGTTCCAATTGTCGCAGGGCTTTCGTTGGCGGTTTTACTTGGCATGGATGTAAGGCTTGTTGTTTCCGGCAGTTATTTCATATTTGGCTTGATGTGGCTCATAGGAGCATTTCCCAAAATCCCGCTGACAGCTTATTACAGTGCAGCAGACTATGGTGAGGAAAAGGCTTTTGCAAATCCGCTTTTTATCAGTACAAACCGCATATTAACCGCTGCCTGGGGGGCTTTGTATCTCGTCACACCCGTTTGGACCTATATTCTGATGGGAACTGATTTCTCAGCCCGCATAGGTTTAATTAATTCCATTTTACCTGCATTAATGGGAGTTTTTACAGTATGGTTTCAGAAATGGTATCCGGCACGGTTTGCAAAAGGATAAAGACAGGTGCAATAGGTGGAAAAGATATTCTGCCAAAATTGAACACATCTATAGACGAAAGAATGGCGCAGCTTTTATGCTGCGCCATTCTTTCAAAACTCATTTAAAACCCTCTTACAAAGGACGGCCCAAGGGCTTCCTTTTTTGTATGAAACCATCAGTGAACACTCTTTGCGTACTCACCTATTTTTTTGTCCATGTTGGAAATATGTTTTGTGAGCCAATCCACCACCATTTGGTTGGCATTTAAAATCACCAGCAGATTGCCTCCGGAAGATTTATATTCACTGCGTATTTTCTCCAGTTGTGCAATGAAAGCGGTATGAGCCTGCTTTTGTTCCGCATAACCGGGATAGTGAATGCTTATCATGTATTTTTCTTCGTCTGCAAAATGCTTTTTTGTGTAGTCATCCAGGAAATCAAGAAGTTCTCCAACGTATTCTTTTGCCCGGTTGTTTTTTCCTGCTTCAAACAGTTTTTCTGCTTTCTCAAACCACATTTTATGCTGATCGTCAATCATTGATATCCCAACGGATAAATTCGGTGTCCACGGCATAACAATTCCTCCTAAAGTTAATAAATACAATTTATACATCTTCTTCCATTTTATAACAATATCTCCAAAAGTTCAACCATGGATATAAGACAAAAAGGGACTTCAGATAAAAATGTGAAACTTTTTATGATCACATGAAAAGCCAAAAGTAATAGGGGAAAACCGCGGTAAAATATGCAGATAAAATTGACGTACCTCCCCGGTAATGCTATAATTTTTATTTAGTATACAGTAAGGGAGAACAAACATGGAGACAGAAGGAATCCGTCTGAATAAGTTTTTAAGTGAAGCCGGGATATGTTCCCGAAGGGAGGCGGACCGCTTCATTGAGGCTGGAAAGGTTTCCATAAACGGACAGGCAGCCACACCAGGGCAGAGGGTGTTTCCCGGTCAGTCAGTTATGATAAACGGCCGCACCATTTCTGCGGGAAAGGGAGATAAAAGCCATAAAGATGAACCTGTCCTTCTGGCAGTTCATAAGCCAAAGGGCATCGTATGCACTACATCGGATAAGGACCGTGCCCCCAACATCGTGGATTTGGTAAATTATCCTGTGAGGATTTATCCCATCGGCCGCCTGGACAAGGAATCCGAAGGGTTGATTCTCATGACCAATCAGGGAGCTTTGGTGAATAAAATGATGCGCAGCGGAAATGCTCATGAAAAGGAATATCTGGTGAAGGTCAACCGCCCGGTCACCGATGATTTTATCCGGAAGATGAAAAAAGGAGTATTTCTCTCGGAGTTAAATGTGACCACCAGGCCCTGTTTTGTGGCCAAGGCGGGAGAAAAAGCGTTTCGCATCATTCTTACCCAGGGATTAAACCGGCAGATCCGCCGAATGTGCGGCCAGCTGGGCTTTGAAGTACGGCTGTTAAAACGATTGCGGATCATGAATATTGAACTGGGAGATTTAAAGCCCGGAGCTTACCGGGAGCTTTCGAAAAGGGAGTACCACCAGATGAAAGAGGCCTTAAAGGGCTCGACAAATCTTTCCTATAAAGAACAGAAAAAGGAGATATCTGATGGACGCTAAAATAAGCAGAATGAAAGAGCTGGTCAGCATTCTTACAGCAGCAGGAAAGGCTTACTACCAGGAAAGCCGGGAGATCATGAGCAATTATGAATATGACATGCTTTATGATGAGTTAAAGGAGCTGGAAGAGGAAACCGGAATCATACTTTCACAAAGCCCTACCCAGAATGTAGGATACCAGGTGTTAAGCGAGCTTCCCAAGGAGGCTCACGAAACCCCCATGCTTTCCCTTGATAAAACCAAGAGCACGGAAAGCCTGCAGGAGTGGCTGGACAGCCAGACCGGAGTGTTATCCTGGAAGCTTGACGGACTGACCGTAGTTCTTTCCTATAACCATGGAACTCTTCAAAAAGCCGTTACCCGGGGAAACGGAGAAATCGGCGAGGTTATTACAAACAATGCAAAAGTATTTTCCAACATTCCTTTAAATATATCCCATCAGGGAGAACTGGTTTTACGGGGAGAGGCAGTGATCAAGTATTCGGATTTTAACCGGATCAATGAAGAGATGGGAGAGTTGGCTGCAAAATACAAAAACCCCAGGAACTTATGCAGCGGTTCCGTAAGGCAGCTGAACAATCAGATCACAGCCCAGAGAAATGTAAACTTTAAAGCATTTGCCCTTGTAACAGCAGAAGGCGTTGACTTTAAAAACTCCAGAAAAGAACAGTTTGAATGGTTAAGGAGGCAGGGCTTTGATGTGGTGGATTATAAAATGGTGACCAGGGATACCCTGCCGGAGGCTGTAGAGGAGTTTTCCAAAGCCATTTCCAGTTATGATATTCCCTCAGACGGTTTGGTGCTTCTGTTTGATGACATTGCTTATGGAGAAGCTCTTGGCCATACGTCCAAATTTCCCCGTAATGCCATTGCTTTTAAGTGGGCTGATGAAATTAAGGAAACAAAGCTTGACCACATCGAGTGGAGCGCATCCAGAACCGGGCTCATTAACCCGGTGGCAATTTTTGACCCAGTAGAGCTGGAAGGCACTACGGTGAGCCGGGCCAGCGTCCACAACTTAAGCATTATGGAGGCTTTAGATCTGGGGGAGGGAGATGAGATTACAGTTTATAAGGCAAACATGATCATTCCCCAGATCGCTGATAACCTGACAAGAAGCAAAAAAGTGCGGATTCCTGAACAATGTCCTGTCTGTGGAGGAAAGACCGAGATCCGCAAGGTAAATGATATCAAGAGTTTATACTGTACCAACCCGGACTGCCAGGCCAAACGGCTGAAAGGCTTTACCCTTTTCGTAAGCAGAGATGCCTTAAACATTGACGGTTTGTCGGAGGCGACCCTGGAGAAATTCATTGGAGCCGGGTTTATTCGGGAATATGCGGATATCTTCCACTTGGAACAGCATGAGGAAACCATTATCCAGATGGAGGGCTTTGGAAAGAAATCCTACGACAACTTAATCCAGGCGGTAAAAAAAGCCTCTCATACCACCCTTCCAAGGCTGATATATGGCCTGGGAATCGCTGGAATTGGTTTGGCAAATGCAAAGATGCTGTGCCGGGAATTTAAGTTTGATTTTGAGAAGATGCGTGCCGCAGAGGAAGAGGAGCTGACAGCTGTTCCGGGTATCGGAAAGGTACTGGCAGATGCCTGGATCACTTATTTTAAGGAAGAGAAGAACAACGAAATGGTGGACCGCCTGTTGTCTGAGGTCACCATGGAGAGAGAGGTAAAGGTCCGGGAAAACGGAATCTTTGAAGGCATGGTATTTGTCATTACAGGCTCTGTGAACCACTATGAAAACCGGAAAGCCCTTCAGGAGGAAATTGAAGCCCGTGGAGGCAAGGTCTCCGGATCGGTGACTTCCAAGACAACTTATTTGGTCAACAACGATACTACATCCAATTCTTCCAAAAATAAAAAGGCAAAGGAACTTGGAGTGCCCGTTATTTCAGAAGAGGATTTCATAAAAATGCTGGAGGAATAAATTATGCCCATTAAAGTACAAAAGGATTTACCTGCAAAAGCCATACTGGAAAAAGAGAACATTTTTATGATGGATGAGGACCGGGCTTTAAGCCAGGATATCCGTCCTCTTCAGATTCTGATCATTAACCTCATGCCTGTAAAGGAGGAGACCGAAACCCAGCTTCTCCGGGCCTTATCCAACACGCCTTTGCAGGTGGACTGTACCTTTTTGATGCTGGAAAGCCATACTTCCAAGAATACGTCAGCCAGCCACTTAAATAAATTTTATGTTTATTTCAATGAAGTGAAGAAAAAGAAATTTGACGGCATGATCATTACCGGAGCCCCGGTGGAGAACATGGAATTTGAAGAGGTCAATTACTGGGAAGAGCTAAAGAAGATCATGGAATGGAGCAAGATCCATGTGACCAGCTCCCTTCATATCTGTTGGGGAGCCCAGGCAGGCCTTTACTACCATTATGGCATACCAAAATACAAGAGAGAGAGTAAGCTGTCCGGCATTTACCGTCACAAGGTCCTGGACCGTAAGGTGCCCCTTGTGCGAAGCCTGGATGATTATGTCATGGCTCCTCACTCCCGTTATACGGAGGTGAGAAGAGAGGACATTGAAAAGCATCCGGAGCTGATGATTCTGGTGGAATCAAAAGAGGCCGGAATTCTTCTGGTAATGAGCCGGGATGGAAGGCAGGTCTTTATCCAGGGACATCCGGAATACGACCGCATGTCTTTGGATGGAGAATATCACCGGGATTTGGGAAAGGGCCTGGATCCTGAGATTCCCTGCAATTATTATGAAAATGATGATCCCGATACAATGCCTGTTTTGAATTGGAGGAATGGGGCCAATACAATGTATGGGAACTGGCTGAACTATTATGTATATCAGGTGACGCCGTATGAGCTCTAGGGAGATTCCTTGAAAGTCAGGTATTTCTTGGCTTTTAGGCGATTAAAAGTTGTTATTCCTTATAGAAAATTATGATAGAGCTATTTTACCAGCAATAACTTTTTTTAAAAATATCCACTTTATCGACTATTGTCCAATTAATGCTATATGAATAAAATGGTCAAAAACGGGAGGTACACTGAATTTTGAATTTCAGTGTACCTCCTGCTTTGTTTTATCTCCGGGTTGCACAGTATTATTCACACAAAATCAGATTATTATATCCGGAAAGCTCAGGCGGGATCCGATCGATCAGAATCGGATACTCATCTAAGTCTGCAACCTTTACCATGGTTACAATGCCATACTTGGTATGATCCAGAAGGAAGTAAGGCCGGGTTGCATTTTTCAACGCAAGAACCTTGATGGTACGTTCACTGATATCGTGATTGGTGATGCCGGAATTAATGCTAAACCCACTTGCACCCAGGAAACACTTGTTATAATAGAAAGTTTCCATAGTACTTTCGGTCAGCGGACCGATGCAGGAATTTGTGGTCTTTTTGATTGTGCCGCCAATCATAACGCAGGAGATATCCAGGGACATCAGCTGATTGATATGTGAGATTCCGTTGGTAAGTACGGTGATATCTTTGCCCGCTAAATAAGGAATCATTAAATAAGTGGTGCTTGATGGATCCATAAAGATGACATCTCCATCCTCCACAAAGGAAGCTGCTTTCCGCGCAATCACATCTTTTGCTTCTTTGTTTAATTCGATTTTTGTAGTGATGTTCAGTTCAATTGTCTTTTGTGAAAGACGGACTCCTCCGCCATGCAGCAAGGTGATTTTCTTTTCACTTTCCAGCTTCATTAAGTCACGCCTTAAGGTGGATACTGAAATATTCAGATCTTTTATAATGGATTCGGTTGATACAATTTCATTTGCAGATAAAAGCTCCAGGATCTTCTCCTGTCGTATTGCGGGAATCATGGTTGTAACCATCCTTTCTTTGTAGCCTGATACAATTATAACATGCTTTGAATGAAAAATGAATAGCAAGGAAAAAAAGTGAAATAATTTGAATTTGTTGAGAATGCATATTTCGTATAAAAAGTTGAGGTTGTAAACAAAAAAACAGAAAATGCAGGAAATGATTTGGAGAAAGTAACATTTTTATACTTGAAAATTTAAAATAAATCATAATATGATCAATAAATTACCAATAAAGTTCAAAAAATATCATTTCATGCTTGTAATAATTGAACAAATATGATAAAGTGACAATATGGAAAGAGTTATGGCAAAAACAAATTGTATGAGGAGGAAAAAATTATCATGAAAAGAAGACTTACTATTATAATGCTGACAACAGCCTTGGCTGTTTCAGCACTTGCAGGATGCGCCGGCAGTACAAAACCAGCCGGAACAGGAAGCAATGGAGGGGCAGTTGCGGATGGGAAAGGAGAGGTTCAGGAATTGCAGTTTTGGGGCTGGTGGAGTTCGGAAGCAAGAAAACCTTACATCCAGAAGATGGTAGACGGATTTAATGAATCCCAGGACAAATATCATGTTACATATGTTGATATCCCGTTTGGTGATATTTTTACTAAAAATATAGCTCAGATTGCCGCTGGCAACCCATGTGATATCATGGCCAACAGCATGGAGGAAGTAAGATTCCGTGCGAGCCAGGGACAGGTAGAAAGCTTAGATAAGTTTCTCACAGAAAAGGAGAAGGGAGCCTTCTATGATCAGTATATCGATGCATGTACCGGCGATGACGGTTCTGTTTACGGACTTCCACTGTCAGTGGATACAAGGGCTATCTACTATAATAAAGCACACTTTGAGGAAGTTGGACTGAAGGCAGAGGATATCAAGAACTGGGATGATTTAATCGCCGCTGCACGTAAGCTGGATGTCAGGAACGGGGATTCCTGGGACAGGGTTGGATTCCTTCCGACGCTGGGAAATGCAGACGTTGATGCCTGGATCATCAACGCAAACAGCGGGCAGGGCTGGTTTACAAGAGACACCTTTGAACCGGCAGTAAACACAGATACTAATAAGGAAGTTATGAGTTGGATCAGGGGTCAGATTGTATATTACGGACAGAGTAAATTCGACGAACTGCAGGCGGTTTTTGATTCCGGTATGCAGGATCCATTTGCCTCCGGTGCCATGTCAATGCTGGCACATACCAGTGCTTACAAATCTTCTTTAAAACAGAATGCACCTGATCTGAACTATGGAATTATCCAGATGCCGGAATTCAAACCGGGAACCGGACATGTGGCAAACGGAGGAGGTTTTGTACTGGAGATTCCCAAAGGCGCAAAATGTCCGGAAGGTTCTTATGAATTTATCAAATACGTAACCAGCAAGGAGACACAGGATTTCCTGGCAACTAATATCGGTGACTTTTCGGCAAGAAATGACTTTGATGATTCTTCAGAATTCTACAAGAATCCGATCAACAAGGATCTGGCCAAATGCCTGGAAGAAACGGTAACAGTAATTGTGCCCAACCAGATCAAGGGATATCAGGATGTGTTAAAACCGCTTGTGGATGAAGGAAAGCTTGGAATCAAGACTACGGATCAGGCCCTGGATGATGCACAGAAAGCATTTGCAAACTTTATTAAAAGTAATCAGTAATGCAAATATAAAGGACAAATGCCTGGACAAAAAGACTCTTCCCCAAAAGAGTCTTTTCTTATAAAAGAAGGAGGAAAGGCCGCATGTTTAGTAATCTGTTAAATAAGCTTGGAATATGTTCCAGGAAAGGCCGTGAGACAGCATATGGTTATGTATTTATTTTTCCATGGCTGGTTGGTATGGTCTGCTTTGTCTTAGGACCTATGATTTTCTCATTTATCACCAGTTTTGCAGACTATAATATGATAACAGCAAAGTATGTAGGAGTGGCAAATTACAAAAGAATGTTTTTTCAGGATCAATTGTTCTGGAAAGCATTTAAAAACACGTTGGTATACTCACTTCTGAATATCCCGCTGGTCACAATCGGTGGTGTAATTGTGGCTGTTATTTTAAATAAATCAATTTTTGGCCTCCGTACATTCCGGACAATTTACTATCTGCCATCCATCATGGTTGGTGTCGGTACCTACTTCCTATGGATGCTGCTTCTGGATCCTGCCAATGGTATGGTGAATTCTATCCTTGGATTTCTCGGTATCAAAGGACCGGCCTGGCTGACTGATCCCAACTGGACTAAGCCGGCAATTATCCTGATGCATCTTTGGGGACTGGGAGGACAGATGCTGTTGTATCTTGCCAGGTTGCAGAGCATTCCCAATGATTACTATGAAGCGGCTGCCTTAGACGGTGCAGGAGCGTTTCGCAAATTCATTAATATTACGATTCCCATGCTTTCACCAATTATTTTCTATAACCTGACCATTGGTATTATTGGTGCCTTCCAGGTATTCCAGGAAGGATATATATTTTCGGGAGACGGTACAGGAAAACCGGCAGGTTCCCTGCTGTTCTACAATCTGCATTTATGGAATCAGGCGTTTAAGAATTATAAAACCGGCTATGCCAATGCAATGTGCTGGTTCTTGTTTGCCATTGTCATGATACTTACCGCAGTAAACCAGAAAATTTCACAGAAATGGGTGCATTATGAGGAGGGAGACAGCGATGATTAATTATCACAAAGAGAAAATTAAAATTATAGATATCATCCTATTTGTTATTCTCAGCCTGGGTTCACTTATCATTCTGTTTCCTATTGCGTGGATGTTCAGTACGGCACTGAAATCTGCACCTGAAATTGCCCAGTATCCTCCTGCTCTGCTTCCGAAGAAACCATTATTTGAGAATTTTGTAATTGCATGGGGAAAAGCACCATTTACAAGATATACGGTTAACACTCTGATTATCGTATTTTTTACAATTATAGGAAATGTCCTGGTGAATTCTCTGGTTTCCTATGCATTTGCCAAGATAGATTTTAAGGGAAGAAAACTGTTGTTCAAGCTGGTGCTTGCGACAATGATGATTCCGGGCTTTGTAACTTTGGTTCCCACCTATGTTATCTTTTCAAAATTGCACTGGGTCAATACTTATCTGCCGCTGATTGTTCCGTCATTTTGCGGAAATGCGTTCAATATCTTTATGATGCGTCAGTTTTACCGGACGATTCCCAATGAACTGATGGAGGCAGCGAGAGTGGATGGAGCCGGTCACTTCTATATCTGGGGAAAACTGATGATGCCTCTCGTGAAACCGGTGCTGGCAACGATCGCGCTAATTTCCTTTAAGGGTGCGTGGAGTGACTTCCAGGGACCGCTGCTTTACTTGAATGACAGGTCAAAATATACGCTTCAGCTGGGACTACAGGTGTTTAAAGGACAGGGATACACGGAATGGAATTATCTGATGGCAATATCTTTCCTTTCGATGCTGCCAATTCTTTTACTGTTCTTTTGCTTCCAGAATTACTTTATTGAAGGAATGAATGTGGGCGGAGCTATAAAGTGATGCCGGACAGGAGAAAAGCATGAAAAAAATAGGTATTATACATACGACGCCGGCAACCATCGAAAGTCTGGGCCGGCTGGTCAAGGAACTGATCAGAGATATACAGGTGATTAATTTTCTGGATGATTCCATATTGGGAGATATGAGAGAATGCCATGAAGTGGAATATGTCAGGGAGCGTTGGATCGGTTACGCCGGTAATCTGGAACGGCTGGGGGTGGATGTGGTGCTGAGCGCCTGTTCTACTGTCGGAGAATTCGCCGAAGAGGCGAATGAACTGCTTACGATTCCTGTTTACCGGATTGATGAAGCCATGGCGGAAAAAGCCGTGGGGGAAGGGACTGTCATCAGTGTATTTGCCACACTGAACTCCACGTTGGAACCTACGGTACGTCTGGTGCGGAGAAAGGCCAGGGAAGCCGGGAAAGACGTTACCATCCATACGGTATTGGTGGATGACGCTTATGAGGCACTGATGCAGGGAAATCGGGAAGCCCATGATGCCAAAATAAAAGAGGCTGTGAAGGCATATCTGGACCGGTCGGACCGGATCCTGCTGGCCCAGGCATCTATGGCATCTGCTATAGCGGATATGAAAGAAGGGGCAGAGAAAGTCCTGACCAGTCCCGTACTGGGTATTGAGAAATTAAGAGATGATTTAAGTAAAGGCGAATGATGCTGCAAACGGGAGGAAAAGTCTATGAAAACAGTGATTGCACTGGATATAGGTACCACCCACATCAAATCCATTCTGTTTGATGGGGGAGGAAAGATACTCCGTCAGAAGAAGTGTGCAACACCTCTGACAAAAGAAAAATGTGGCAGTGTTTATCGCAGGGAGGAAATCTGGCGGATTGTAAAAGAACAGACAGATTCCCTGTGCGCAGCCTGTGACTCCTGCCCTTCGGGAATCAGCATTACAGGTATGGCGGAAGCTGGTTTGGTCATTAACCGGAAAACAGGAGAGGCACTGACGGATATTCTGCCATGGTTTGATCAAAGGACACTGGCCCTTGCGCAGGAGATGACAGAAGAAGAAGCCGGAAAGGTATTTGAAACTACCGGACTGCGTAACAGTTTTAAGTATGGAATCTATAAGTTTCTCTGGCTGTTAAAGAAACAGAAGCTGGACACAGAAACCGCACTCTGGCTTTCCGTCTGTGATTATGTGGCTTACCGCCTGACAGGAGGAAGGCTGTATACAGATCCTACGTTTGCTGCAAGAACCTATGTATATGATGTACTTCAGGGAAGATGGGATAAGGAACGGATTGAAGCTTACGGACTGAGGACAGAGAATTTTCCGGAGGTGGTGCCATCCGGCAGAAGCTTTGGGCATTATCGGGGGATTCCGGTGGCGCTCGCCGGGCACGATCATCTGTGCGCGGCTTTTGGCCTTTTATACCATGATCAAAAGGGCATCTGTGACAGTGCGGGAACTTCAGAAACTTATGTGGGAATCCTGCCGGAGGAGGAAGTTAAGAAAATCTTCGGTTTTCCCCGGGACAGCGGACTGCTGTATGGACCCTTTGTAGATGGAGGCTATTTCTATATGGCCAATGTACCGTCATCAGGACATTCTATTGAGTGGTACCGTAAAAGCCTTCAGCTGCAGGAACTGTCTTACGAAGAGATGAACCGGAAACTTCTCCTGCTGGAGAGAGGGCCGGGCGGACTCCTGTATTTCCCGTATCTGACTGGGCAGGGGGCACCCTGGTACCGTGCTGACATGAAAGGCGCCCTGATCGGTATTACGGAAAGGCATGATGGAATCCGGATTCTGAAAGGGATCATCGAAGGGCTCCAATATCAGGCAAAATGGCTGATGACGATTCTGGCACAATATCATGGAGTTGAAAAAGAGGCAGTGACCTGTGCAGGCGGTGCAGTACACAACCGGGCGATGATGCACATGAAAGCGGATATTCTGAACCTGAGGGTGACAGTGCCGGAAGTGACGGAAGCGACGCTGTATGGAGCGGCGGCCCTCTTTCTTTTCAGAAATGAGGGGGAAGCAACAGCGGAAGATTTTTTGGCCGGACTTCTTTCCAGCCGGCAGGAGTATCAACCAGACGAAGCATGTGCGCAGGCATATGAAAAAGTGTTCTGTGAGGGGTATCTGCCCGTTGCACAGGTGCTTGGTAACATAAAAGGAATATAAAAAGATAAGCGGAGGAAGCTATTATGAGCAAGGTACAGAATTTGACGGAATTATTGAAGCACGCGGCTAAAAACCGATATGCGGTGGGATCTTTTTCAGCCAGATATACTAAATTAATACAACCGATTATTGAGGCGGCAATCAATACCCACTCACCAGTGATTGTACAGTTGTCGGAGAAGGAAGTTATCCGTCATCAGGTTGGAATCCGGGAGTTTGCCGATGAGTTTTACCATGTGGTGAAAACCCTGAATCCGGAAGTGCCTCTGGCTCTTCATTTAGATCATACAAAATCCCTGGAAGTTATAAAAGAAGCCATGGATGCAGGGTTTACGTCGGTGATGATTGATGCCTCGGAAGCATCATTTGATGAAAACGTGGAAATCACCAAAAAGATTGTGGAGATGGCCCATTCGAGAGGAATTACGGTTGAGGCGGAACTGGGTAAGATCGGAACCACCGATTTTGTGGAGACTGATATTGATGAAGAGCTGTATACGATTCCTGAAGAGGCACAGAAATTCTGTGAACTGACGGATGTGGATTGTCTGGCTGTTTCAGTGGGAACGGCCCACGGCGTCTACACAGTGAGACAGCCGAAGGTGGATTTTGGGCGTCTGGAAGCTATTAATCATCTGACAAATACGCCGCTGGTGCTTCACGGAGGTTCCGGTGTACCAAGTGAGATGGTGGTACGTGCGGCACAGATTCCGGAAGGCGGAGTCAGCAAGGTAAATATTGCAACCGATCTGGAGTTGGAGATGCTTGCGGTGGTAGGGAGGAAAGGCCATCTGACAGAAGAAGAATTTAATGGATATTCCCCGGAATTGATTGAAAAGTCCAGAAAAGCAGTCAAAAAACTGGTAGAACTGAAAATAGCAGATTATTTATTGAGTGATCACCAGGCATAAAAAAACAGATGCCGGTGCCTCGCATGCCCGTGAAAAGGAGGTAATTATGAAGGATAAAAAATTACATATGATCGGAAATGCACATCTGGACCCTGTCTGGCTTTGGAACTGGCAGGAAGGGTTTCAGGAAGTCAAGGCGACGTTCAAGTCTGCACTGGACCGTATGGAAGAAGATGAAAATTTTGTCTTTACCTGCAGTTCCGCAGCATTTTACGAATGGGTGGAAAAAAACAATCCAAAGATGTTTCAGGAGATTCAGAAGAGGGTGAAAGAAGGAAGATGGGAGCTGGTGGGCGGTTGGTGGATCCAACCGGACTGCAATATTCCGTCGGGAGAATCCTTTGTTCGCCAGGGCCTGTATGGACAGCGTTATTTCAAAGAAAGGTTTGGAAAAGCGGCAGAAACAGGATATAACGTGGACAGCTTCGGGCATAACGGAAATCTGCCTCAGATTCTGAAAAAAAGCGGCATGGATAACTATGTATTCATGCGTCCGATGCCGCTGGAAAAAGGTCTTCCGGGCAGGATCTTCTGGTGGAAATCCATGGATGGCTCAAAAGTTATGGCCTACCGGATTCCATATGAATACTGCACCTGGGGCAAAAACCTGGAGAAATACACAGACCGTCTGAAATGTGAACTGAATGATGGGGAAGATGAGCTGATGATGTTTTTTGGTGTGGGCAACCATGGCGGCGGACCTACCAGGGAAAACATCCGGAGTATCTATGAATTAAACGCCAGAGAAGATATGCCGGTAATGGAGATTGGGAGCACAACCGGATTTTTCCGTGATGTCAAAGCCCGCGGAAAATCTTATCCGGAGTTTACCGGAGACCTTCAGCACCATGCCAGCGGATGCTACAGTGTGCTGTCCAGGGTAAAGAGAGAAAACCGCAGAGCGGAAGACTTACTTACAACGGCAGAAGGCTGGAGTGCGGTTGCAAGCCTGGCAGAGGAGCAGCCTTATCCGGATGATTTTAAAAATGCCTGGAAAGGCGTGCTGTTTAATCAGTTTCATGATATTTTGGCAGGAACCAGCATTCCTTCGGCATATGAGGATGCATCTTATCTTTATGGGCAGGCAATGGCCGTAGGGCAGAAAAATTTAAACTATGCAGTACAGGCAATTTCCTGGAACATTGACATTGAAGAAGATGTGACCATGAAACCCATTGTTGTATTCAACTCCCATGCATGGCAAGGGAAGATGGTGATCGACTTAGAGATAAGGGGGCTTTCCAACGACAATTTCAAGCTGACAGATGAAAAAGGAACGATCATTCCTGCTCAGAGAATTCAGTCAGAGGCCACGGTGAACGGCCAGTCCCGCCTCTTGTTTGTGGCAGATCTTCCGGGCATGGGTTATGCATTGTTCAAGCTGTACCTAAATGCAGAGGACGCACCCAGATTTATGGAGAGAACAGCCAATGAAACTACACTGGAAAATGAAAGATACCAGATAGCCTTCAACCCTCTGACAGGATATATGAGAAGCCTTTATGATAAGAAAAACGATCTGGAGGTACTGTGCAGGGAGGGGGGCAGACTGACTGTGCTTGAGGATAAGTCTGACACATGGGCCCACAATATCTTTAAATTTGACAAAGAGATCGGGGATATGAAGGTGCTGTATACCCGTGTTCTGGAAGAGGGACCGGTACGTTCGGCTATTCGTGTCAAGTATAAATACAATCAGTCCTATGTCACCCAGGACTTCCGTCTTTATCAGAATCTGGATTATGTGGAGGTAAAGGTCCGTGCAGACTGGAGAGAGCCGCAGACCATGCTGAAGGTGAAATATCCGGTGAATTTAAATTTCCGCAAACCGACCTATGAGATACCTTACGGATATATTGAAAAAAGCGCCAACGGAGAAGAAGAACCGGGACAGACCTGGTTTGATTTTACCGGAGAGCATTTTAAGAAGGGCTGTATATACGGTCTTGCCATCGCAAATGATGCAAAATACAGCTACAGTATGGAGGTGGATGAGATGAATTTAACCATCCTGAAGAATTCGGTCTATGCGCACCACGATCCCAAGGAGTTGGAGGCGGGAGTGGAATACAGTTATGTGGATGACGGAATCCAGGAGTTTACCTATATCCTGATGCCTCATGAAGGGAGCTGGAAGGATGCAGATGTGGTGAAACATGCGAGAGAACTGAACCAGAAACCAACGGCCGTTATAGAGACGTTCCATAAAGGAAAAAATCCGCAAAGACAGTCTTTCCTGGAGCTTGTGAGCAATCACTGCATAATCAGCGCAGTGAAGGAAGCGGAGGATAGGGATGGCCTGATTATCAGAGCCTATGAGACGAAAAAGCAAAGTGGGCAGGTGCTGCTGCGAATACCGTTTATGAACCGGGAGGAAACACTCACATTTGCGCCATGTGAAATTAAGACAGTTAAGATTCCATATGATGGGACAAAACCTGTCTGTGAAGTAAACTTTCTTGAATATCCGGAGGAGACGTAATGGCACATACAGTTGTAATTGCAGATGATGTGACAGGGGCGAATGATATCGGAATCATGTATGCCAGGGAGGGGCTGGATACTCTGGTATACAGCTATTGGGATAAAAGTGGCGGGGATTATGAAGACTGTGATGTGCTTATCGTGGATACGGATTCCAGATTCGACACAGGGGAGAATGCATATAAGAAAGTGGCCGGCGCTCTCAGCCTGTTCCAGAAGGAGGATGTGAAGCAGTATATCAATAAGCAGTGCTCTGTCTTTCGCGGAAACATCGGAGCAGAATTTGATGCCATGCTTGATGTGCTGAATCAAGATTTTGCCGTGGTGGTGCTGGGGTTTCCGGATAACGGGAGAACCACGCTGCACAGCCTGCATTATGTGTTCGGAACTCTTCTGGAAGAATCCCAGTTCAGACGTGATCCGGTGCATCCCATGAACCGTTCCGATTTGAGGGTGATTCTGGGAAGCCAGACCTGCCGCCCGGTAGGAGCCATCCACTATGAAGTCTACGACAGAGGAGAAGATGCGGTTAAAGAAGCGCTGAAAGAGGCCAGGGCCAGGGGCGGATACTGCATCATGGATGTGAGGGATAACTGTGATCTGGAATTTTTAGCGGGGATTCTGAAGGATGAAAAAGTCATCTGCGGAAGCTCCGCACTCTCCGGGTACCTGGCTAAAGTGCAGGATTTTTCCCAAAAAAGAAGTGCACCGGCAGGCCATCGTATCTTGAGCAATAAAATATTCTGCGTAGCAGGGAGCCTGACCCCCCAAACTGTGGGACAGACAGAATATCTGAGAGAAAAGGGCTATCCGGTCTTTGAACTGGATACCAGAAAGCTGTTGGAACAGGGGAGCCGTGAGTCAGAGTGCAGACGGCTTACGGAAGCCGTGGAAAAGTTATATGAAAACGGTGAATTTGTGATGATTCATTCTATGAACCGGCCGGAGATGGTGAAGGAAACGAAACGGATGGCCGCAGAAAAGGGGATTGACAACACTGGTGTTTCCGCTCTGGTATCAGACGTGCTTTCCGGAATAGCAGAGTCCGTGGTAAAGACATGTGAAATACGGAAAATCATCGTTTGTGGAGGAGATACCTCTGCCGCCCTGTGTGCAAGGCTGGGAATTGGGGGAATGCGGGTGCAAAATGAGATTGAGACAGGTCTTCCAACTTGTCAGAGTGTGAGAGCCCCCTATTATCAGCTGGCGCTTAAATCGGGAAGCTTCGGCAGTCCGGAATTTATAGAGAAGGCAATTTTAAAATTGACCGGGAGGTAAGAGCTATGCCTGCAAAAGTACATCTGAATATACTGATACAGGAGCTTTATCTGCTGGCTTACCATTCATTTTATAAAATGCTGAAGACGGACCTGAAGGCTAAGGGAAACGAGGTTCCTTTGAAGGATTCTGCAGCGGCGGAGGCATTGCCCGTTATGCAAAAGAGCGGAACAGGGAGAAGCATTGGGCGACTATGCGGCCCTGTCTGTGGCCTGAGACATTCTGAGGAGAAGAAATGAATAGAAAATCAAGCCTGTACCGGGAGAAAACACTTAAACTGGCAGAAGGGCTTATGGGAGGTGCAGGATGAAAGTAAAGGATCCTCATTTTATACTGGAAAAAGTCAGGAAGTACCTGGATGAGGATATCGTGCCCAGCAGATACAGGGACACGGTAGATATAGAGCAGTGGAAGTATTTTGAGACCTCCATGGATGAGAAGATCCATGCCTATATGGTGGATTATGACAGCAGCGCATGGGCGGACTTCCGGTTGTGTGATACCTGGGGTGGATATGACCGGGTAGCCTGGTTTAAGACCACGTTAAAAGTGCCGGAGAGCTTTCGGGGCAGCCGGCTGGCAATTAAGCTTCTGGTGGGACCCAGAGACGGCGGAGAGTCCACGGCAGAGACGCTGCTTTATATAGACGGTCATCCGGTACAGGGACACAGATATGCGGACATCTCAGAGGGAAATTACGGAGTCTCCCTGCTCAATGACTGTAAATACGGCTGGGATATTCATGAGAATATCATCGGACTTTCTCTGATAAAATCTTCGATTCACCCTGATGAAACAGCGGACAGAAAAATTCATAAATTTACCTATTCACTGTATCCCCACAGCGGTACTGCGCAGAGCTGTGAAGTGCTTAAAGAGGCAGTAAAATTAAACGTGCCTTTTCTGTGGGCGAATCTGAAAGGAGTGGAAGGCGGAATTGGATTTGAACACTATTCCATGGTTTGGACAGACTCAGATCACGTGCTTGTGGATACGGTTAAGAGAGCGGAGGAAGGCAGGGCTTTTGTAGTACGCATGTATGAATATCGGAATATTTTCGACAGCAGTGTGACGCTTGAATTTGCGCATCCGGTGAAAAAGGCGGTGGAGACAAATCTTTGCGAGGAGGAAGAGCAGGAGTTGGTGGTACAGGGACAGACCTTAAAACTTCCAATTGAATGCTTTGAAATCAAGACAGTTAAAATATACTACTAAATACAGCGGCGGAGAGATTTGTGAGAGCGAAAACTGATTTCAGACCCATAACAGGAGGAAACATGAATTTAAATATAACAGAAGTCAGTATCCAACTGAACCGCCAGAAAAGCGGGCGTGAGCGGCTGAATGCGGAAAAAATCAGTAAGGCCGGTACAACTGCAGAGTACTTTTTTCAAGGGGAAAAGAGCAGGGCGGTTCTGACTGTCAGGGAGCAGGATGGTATTTTAATCGGACGCATCAAAGTGGAGCTTGGCAACGAACCGTTCCGGGAAAATGACAACCTGGCATTTGATGAGCCGATAAAAATTGAGCTGGAATTTGACCGGCAGCCTGAGCGTATGACCGCTATGTATCTGCACCGGGACTGGTGGACACAGCCGGCCTTCATCCAAACATTTGAGGAGATACCGGAGAGAACTCAGTCAATTTACATGGAGATTGGAGAAGGAGCAGCATACCTTCTTCCAATGGCAGGAGAGATTTATAAGACCAATGCCTGTCCGGGCAGGGCCGGTGTGCTTACCCTGGTTATGACAGCATACCAGAGCGGCAGGAGAGAAGCAGAAGAAACCATATTTTTTATAAGCTGCGGAAAGCACATTTACGAAGCTGTGGAAAAAGCCTTTTATCAGGCAGAAAAAGAAACGCATCTGCCGCTTCGTAAGGACAGATGTTATCCGGAGATATTTGAATATCTGGGCTGGTGCAGCTGGGATGCTTTTTATACGGATATCACGGAGTCAAAAGTGAGGAAGAAGGCGGAAGAACTGAGAAGGAAACAGGTGCCTGTCCGCTGGTTTCTGATGGATGATGGCTGGCTCTCGGTGCATGGGCAGAGGCTGTATGATTTAATGCCGGAGAAAGAGAAGTTTCCGGAGGGCTTTGCCTCCATGATACAGGAAATAAAGGCCAAAAGCACAATTGACTGGTTCGGTGTCTGGCATGCCTTTGGCGGTTACTGGGGCGGATTAGAGCCGGGATCCACAGCCGCCGCCGGGGAACAGGCGCATCTGTATGATACTGCAAATGGAAAGCTTCTGCCTCATCCCACACCGGAAAAAGGATACGGATTTTTCAGAAGGTGGTATGAAAAGCTGAGAGCAGAGGGGATTGATTTTGTGAAGGTGGATGGACAGAGCGCGATCAAAAATTATTATGAGAATGATATTCCGGTGTGCAGTGCAGCTAAAGGGACCCATGAAGCCCTGGAAGGAGCAGCATCTGCTTATATGGGAGGAAGACTGATCAATTGCATGGGAATGGCCATGGAAAATATTTTGGGGCGCCCTGGTTCCGGTCTTTCCAGAAACAGTGACGATTTTGTACCGAACGATGAACATGGATTTGCAAAGCATCTGATCCAAAACAGCTACAACGGTATTTATCACAACGAACTGTACCACTGTGACTGGGATATGTTCTGGACCTCCCATCCGGATGCCCAGAAGCATGGAATCTTAAGGGCAGTGAGCGGAGGTCCTGTCTATTTCAGCGACAGAATCGGAGAGACAGACAAAGCTTCTCTGGAACCGTTGATTTACAGGGACGGTAGAATTCTCAGAATGGACCGGTCAGCAAAACCTTCACCGGACTGTGTTTTCACCGATCCCCGGGAAGGCGGCCTTTTAAAGATAACCAATACGGCGCATTATGGTGACAGGCAAAAGGCAGGAGCCATAGCCGTCTATAACATCTTAGGGAAGGCGCATCATACTTCGTTTACATGCGGTGATATTTATGATCTGCCTTCCGGTGATTTTTTCCTGTATGACTGGAAAAGACAGGAGGGAGACATCTTAAAGAAAGGAGATGAGCGGACACTCACGCTTTTTGGAGGTGAGTGCGCCTTGTACCTTTTGATTCCCTGCCGGGACAGGGTGATTCCCATAGGTCTTCTGGGAAAATATATCAGCTTTCACGCCGTTGAAGCTGTCCTGGAGGAGGAAAACAGTCAGATTGTTATCCTGAAGGAAGGCGGACTGTTCGGCTTTTTCACAGGAGAAGAAATCGAAAGTATATTTGTCAATGGAAAGGACTGTACAGAACGCCTGGCAGAAGAGAACGGAATTTGGAAGCTGGATACACTGACAGAGGGAAAGACCGTAATCAGCATCAGATGCCGGGGCGCAGATACTTCGGTAATGTGAGGGAGGCATGATATCATGTACGAAAAAGAAAAAAAGGAATTGGAAAAAGTCTGCCATCTTTTATATGAGCGGAATCTTGTTGCGGCCAGTGACGGCAATGTCAGTGTGAGGGCTTCGGACGAACATATTCTTCTGACTCCGTCGGGAAAAAACAAAGGTCTTGTGGAAGCGGAAGAGATGATGGTCCTGGACTTAGAGGGAAATATGGTGGAAGGAGAGGGGAAGGCATCAAAGGAATATCCGATGCATCGGAGCATCTATCAGAACAGGCCGGATGTAAAAGCGGTGATCCACACTCACCCGGTGTACGTCACGGCATTTGCGCTGTCAGGCAAAAATCTGCCTGACAACCATCTGATTGAGATGAGGATGATGCTGAAGGGGACGGCACTGGCAGAATATGCAGCACCGGGAACCATGGAGATGGCTGAGGTGGTGGAACCCTTTCTCTCTGATTATGATGTGGTGCTTTTAAAGAACCATGGGGTGGTCTCCTTCGGAAAAAGCCTTATGGACGTATTCAACAAGATGGAAGCAGCAGAGAATATGGCAAAAACCATCATTATGTCAAAAATCCTGGGTGAACCGGAAGTTATCCCGGAAGAAGATAGGACGAGGATGAAATAGTGGGCCTGTTAAGTCTACATGCCATCACAGGCAGAGAGCAGAAAAGAAAGGAACAGAAATGAAACGATAGAAAGAGGACAGGCATCAATGAACAATAAGATTATGCTGATTACTTATGCCGATAGCTTCGGCCGAAACCTAAAAGAGCTGAAAAGCGTGCTTGACCAATATTTTAAGAGGGAGATAGGAGCAGTCCACATTCTGCCCTTTTTCCCCAGCAGGGGGGACAGGGGATTTTCTCCCATAACCTATGAGCAGGTAGACCCTCAGTTCGGAACCTGGGAGGATATTAAGGAGATTGCCGGGGAGTATGAGCTGATGTATGATTTTATGATCAATCATCTGTCCAGACGTTCTCCCCAGTTCCTGGATTTTATCGAAAAACATGAGGATTCTCCCTATAAAGACATGTTCATCCGGTTTAAGGAGTTCTGGCCGGGCGGCATTCCTGCACAGGAGGATGTGGCTCTGCTGAACAAACGGAAAAACCATGCACCTTGTGAGCGGATTTTGTTCGCGGACGGGGAGGAAGAAGATATCTGGTGTACCTTCAGTGAGGAACAGATGGATCTGAATCTGGATAGTCCGGTTACCTGGGAGTTCGTGGAACGTTCCCTGGGCTGTCTGATGGATCATGGGGCCTCCATATTGCGTTTGGATGCGTTTGCATTTGCCACAAAAAAATATGGAACCTCCTGCTTTTTCATTGAACCGGAGATGTGGGAGATGATGGAGCGGGTTCAGAAAATTCTGGCTGCTAAGCAGATCCCCATGTTGCCGGAAATCCATGACCATTATAAAGTGCAGTTAAAGATTGCAGAGAAGGGGTATGCAATCTACGACTTTGCGCTTCCGGTTCTGGTGCTTCACACCCTCTACAAAGGAAACTGCAAAAGGCTGAAGGAATGGTTTAAAATCTGTCCCCAAAACCAGTACACAACCCTGGACACCCATGACGGGATAGGAACAGTGGATGTGGAGGATTTGCTGACTCCTGAAGAGCTGGATGATGTAATAAAAAAGACGGGGAAAAACGGGGCAAACTTTAAGATGGATTTCTCTGCCAAGGCAAAGGATAAGCCGGTGGTGTACCAGATTAACTGTACATATTACTCTGCGCTGGGGGAGGATGACAATGCTTATTTGCTGGCAAGAGCCATTCAGTTCTTTGCACCCGGTGTGCCGCAGGTCTACTACATGGGGCTTCTGGCAGGGGAAAATGACTACGAGTTAATGAAGAAGACGGACTTCCCGCGCAATATCAGCCGGCATAACTATACGGTGGAAGAGATTAGACGTGAGGTGCAAAAGCCGGTTGTGCAGAAGCTTTTAAAGCTCCTGCGCATGAGAAATGAATATCCTGCCTTTGAAGGGGAACCAGAAGTTTCTGACCTGCCGGATTATATGCTGGAGATTACAAGGAACAGCAACGACTGCAGAGCGGTCCTGCGAGCCGATCTTGAGAAAAAAATGTTCAAAATCACCTGTGGGGACCATTCCTATGATTTCTCCGCAGAGGAAAACTGATTCCTTCTTCATGTACATGCAGCAGGAATCTTGATGAAAAAACGGGGGCAGGGAAAATGGCAGGACAGATGAAACAGATTTGGAAAAATCTTTATTGTGTGCAGGATTCCAGTAATGTTTTTTTGATAAAACAGAAAGACAGGGCAGTCCTGATTGATTTCGGGACAGGAAGTGTCCTTGAATGCCTGGAAGAACTGGGGATCAGCCGGGTGGAGGCAGTATTTGTCACTCATCACCACCGGGATCAGGGAGAGGGACTTGCCCTTGCCGTGGAGGCCGGGATTCCAATACTGGTGCCGGAGGCAGAGCAGGAACTGTTTAACAATGTATCAGAAATGTGGCAGAGCAGAGAAATTTACAATAATTATAATAACCGTCAAGACCGGTTTTCCATTTTGGAGACGGTGCAGACAAAAGTGATGAAAGATTATGAAACATATCAGTATCTGGGAATGGAATTCCATATCATTCCTACGCCCGGACACACCACAGGCTCTGTTTCTGTGGAAACCTTTATGGGAGGAAAAAAGATAGCATTTACAGGAGATCTGGTCTATGCACCAGGAAAGGTGTGGTCTCTGGCGGCAACCCAGTGGAGTTATAATGGAGGGGAAGGAATTCCTTTTACCATACTCTCTCTTCTGGACCTTCAGGAAAGAGGCATCCAGTGGCTGCTTCCTTCTCACGGGAAAGAGATGAGAACAGAGGACGCAGTGGCGCCCACAGTGAAAAACCTTGCAAGGCTGCGGGAACTGCGAAAACAGAATCCGAAGCTGTTTCAGCTGCGGGAAAAGCCTTATGAGCAGATTACAGAGCATGTACTATTCAACAGAACCAGTATGGCCAATTCCTATGTGCTCTTATCGGAAAGCAAAAAGGCATTGCTGATTGATTTTGGTTATGACTTTATGGCAGGTGCTGCGGCAGGAACAGACAGAAGTGCCAGACGGCCATGGATTTACACAATTCCGTCCATGATGCGGCAGTTCGGGGTGAAATCCATTGATGCATGCATTCCGACTCATTATCACGATGACCATGTGGCGGGAATCAATCTTCTGAAGCGGAAATACGGCACAAAGGTGATCTGTCCGGAGGCTTATGCCATGATTTTAGAGCACCCGGACCGTTATGACCTGCCTTGTTTGTGGTACGATTCTATTGAGGTGGACAGACGAGTGGCCTATGGTGTTCCGTTTAGATGGGAGGAGTACGAAATCACGGGATATCCCTTATCAGGACACACCCGTTTTTCGGCTGCCATCAGCTTTATGGCAGATGGTGAAACATTTTTATGTACCGGAGACCAATATGCGGGTGATGATGGACAGATGCCAAACTATGTCTACAAGAACATGTTTGCTTATGAGGATTTTTGTGTAAGCGCAGCTTTGTACAGAAACTTAAATCCTGATTGGATTCTGTCCGGCCACTGGCCTAAAAAGAAACCGGATGAGGAATTTTATAAAACCCTGGAGGGGAAAGGACGGGAACTGAGAGAACTGCACAGCCTGCTGCTTCCAATGGATGGAACGCAAAATCCGGGAAATGATTTTCATGCAATTTTTTTCCCGTACCAGAAAGAAGTGAAATGCGGGGAGGAATTTATGGCGGAGGTGCATCTTTTGTCAGAACCGGAGGAAGGGATACGATTGGAGTTGATACCGGCAGAAGGATTTACCTGCAAAGAGAACATTCATAGCTTTTCATTGGGAGAAAGGCTGCACAGCTTCAACATAAAAGCTTCCGAAAATCCTATGAGGAGAGCCAGGATCGGATGCCGGATGTGGAGCAAAGGGAGATGCCTGGGAACCCAGGCGGAGATGCTTGTTACGGTCAGGGAATAAATAGTGCGCCCATGTACTTATAAAATGGTAAAGTCATGATAATAAAATGAAAATAGAGGAATGAGAACATGGAAAGACGAAAACTGTACATGATCGGGAATTCACATATAGATCCGGTGTGGTTTTGGGACTGGGATGAGGGGCTTCAGGAGGTGAAGGCCACATTCTCCTCAGCTCTGGAGCGGATGAAGGAATTTCCTGAAATGACATTTACGGCTACATCCACGGCTTTTTTGGAATGGATTGAAAAGACAGCACCAAAGATGTTTGAAGAAATCCGGGAGCGGGTAGGGGAAGGAAGGTTCCTTTTGACAGGAGGCTGGTTTATTGAGCCAGATTGCATTCTGCCCTGTGGCGAAGCTTTTGTAAGGCAGGGGCTGTACGGACAACGTTATCTTATGGATAAGTTTGGAAGGCAGTGCCGGACCGGTTCCAATGTTGACAGCTTCGGCCACACCGTGACACTGCCGCAGATTCTGAAAAAAAGCGGGATACAGGAATACGTTTTTATGCGCCCGCGTTTAGAAACACCGGTGTTTTGCTGGAAAAGCCCGGACGGAAGCCAGGTGAATGCTTTAAGCCTTCCCAGCGAATACACGACCTGGTTCTACGAGTCAACCAGGGAAGCCGCAGAGATGGCAGCAGAGGCGGCCGGGAAAGCAAAACTGCACGGGCTGCCTTGCTGCTATGGTGTTGGAAACCACGGAGGCGGACCTACAAAGAAAAATATTGAGGCGGTTTACAGGCTGCGGGAAGAGAAAACGGATCTGGAGCTGGTGTTTTCCAGTTATGGTGAATTTTTTGACAGTCTGACAGACAGGGAGAAAGAAATGCTTCCGGTTAGAAGAGAATTTTTTGACAAAATCAACACCGGCTGTTATTCCATGGATGGCAAGTTAAAAAAGAAGAACCGTCTGGCGGAGCAGAGGCTGATGATGGCTGAATTCATGCTGGCTATGGAACGATGTTTGACAGGAACTGTGCAGGAAGACGCTGCCGTAATGCGAAAGCTGTGGAAGATCCTTCTTTTCAATCAGTTCCACGATACCCTGGGAGGAACTGCAGTAAAAACAGCCAGGGACGAGGCTCTGCGTCAGATGGATGAAGTGAGCGCCCGCTGCAAGAAGATATGGGTCCTTTCCATGCAGAGGATTATGAACAGCCAGTCTACGGAAGGGGAAGGATTTCCTTTGTTTTTATTCAATCCGTCAGGTGAGGACTTCAAAGGCTATATAGAAGTAGAACTGAACTGGTTCTGTAAGGATGGCCTGGTGCTGAAAGATGACAGAGGCTGGGAGGTTCCCTATCAGAGAAGATATACGGAGGCAAAAGTCAGAAACTACAATCTGGGAGGCAGAAGGGCAGTTGTATTTCATGGGGAAATTCCTGCCGGAGGCTTCAGGATTTACCGGCTGGTTACCGGCATCCCCGCTTTGGCCTGTGATGTCAGGAAGGAACCTGAGTTTCCGCTTATGAATCATTGTGCTGACAGTCCAGAGGATACGCCTGAACTTCTGGAAAATGACTACATACGGGCAGAATTTTCAGAGGACGGTTATCTTTGTTCTCTTTTGGATAAAATCAGTGGCTATGAATCACTTTCCGGTAAGGTATCCTATCCGGTGTGGATCGATGAGCGTGATACCTGGGGAGGGATGCAGGGGAAGCGCTATGAGGACAGCGGCGAACGGATGACAGCGGAGAAAATCGAACTGGTGGAGTCCGGCAGTATCAGAAAAGTGGTACGTGCCGTTTACAGGAACGGGGGAAGCCGGATAAGCCAGCTTTTTATATTGAATAAGGAAGCAAAAGAGCTGGAGGTAAAGACAGAGGTATTCTGGGATAAAGAATGGAAGATGCTTAAGATGTCTCTTCCATTGGCCCAGTGCAGAAATGCCGCAGCGGAATGTGCTTACGGAACATACTGTCACAGGCCGGAAAAGGGAACGGAGTACAGCATGCACCGTTTTCTTGATATGACAGATGAAAATGGCAGAGGTTTGTGTACTGCCAACGATGGAAAGTACTGCTATGTAATAGAGAATGAGAGCCTGGAGTTTCCGCTGGCCAGAGCAGCAATCTTTGCCCAGGGAAGCGGGAAAAACTGGTATAACCCGCTGGAGGGCTACACCCATGCAGACCAGGGCAACCAGCAGTTTACCTTTTATCTGGCTCCACATGGCGGGAGATGGAATCAGTGGGAGAGATATCATCTGGCAGCATTGGCACAGAAACCCTATCTGTATTTGGCAGACAATCTGCATCAGGGAAGCGGACAGATTCAGGAAAAGCTGACAGGATTTTCTATGGCCAGGACAGATTTGGAACAGGTGGTCATAATGGCGGTCAAACAGTCAGAAGATGGGGATGGTCTGATTTTCAGACTGCTGGAGACGGAAGGCAAAGATTGCGAGGGAACCATCACAATACTGAAAAAATCATATCCGTTTGCAATCGGACATGATGAGATCCTGACTTTGAAATATAAGTTTAAGGGACAGAGCGTCACAAAAGTAAATTTGCTGGAAATGGCAGATTGAAAGGAGGAAAAGTGGAAAAATACCAGGACGAATCATTATCATTTGAGAAGCGGGCCCGTAACATGGTGGATCACATGACACTGGATGAGTGTGCTGCCCAGATGCTGTTTGAAGCCGGAAAAGCAGAGCATGTGGGAATTCAGTTTTACAACTGGTGGAATGAGGCGCTGCACGGAGTGGCAAGGTGCGGGATGGCTACAGTGTTCCCTCAGGCTATTGGGATGGCGGCTGCCTTTGAGCGGCGTTCGTGGAAGGCCTTCAAGGTGATGGTCCGAGGTACATAAAGGCAGCAGCTTGTGCCAAGCATTTCGCTGTACACAGCGGACCGGAGAAGGTGCGTCATGAATTTGATGCCCAGGTAACACCCCGGGATATGGAGGAGACCTATCTTCGGGCATTTAAGAAACTGGTGGACTGCGGGGTGGAAGGCGTTATGGGAGCCTATAACCGGACTAATGGGGAACCGTGCTGCGGCAGCAAAACACTGCTTGTGGATATCCTTCGGGGGAAATGGGGATTTAAGGGGTATGTAACCTCTGATTGCTGGGCAATCTCTGATTTTCATCTGCACCACAATGTGACCGTGTCTGCTACAGATTCTGTGGCTCTGGCACTTAGGAATGGCTGTGACTTAAATTGTGGGAATATGTACGGATATGTGCTGAAGGCTTACCAGGAAGGGAAGATTACTGAGGAAATGATCCGTACTTCCGCAGCAAGACTTCTGACCACCCGCATGAAGCTGGGCATGTTCGACAAAGAAACACCGTTTGATCAGATTGGAATGGAGGTTGTGGACTGTAAGGAGCATCAGGCGATCAATGAAGAAATAACCAGAAAGTCTTTGGTTTTATTAAAGAACAACGGAATTCTGCCGCTGGATAAAAAGAAGCTGAAAACCATTGCGGTCATTGGACCTAATGCCAATTCCATCGTAGCGCTGGAAGGAAATTATCATGGAACGGCCAACCAATACATTACTGTTTTGGAAGGAATCCGCAGTGAATTCCAGGAAGCAAGGGTAAATTATTGTGAAGGCTCCCATTTATATGAATATAAGCTGGAAGATCCCGGATATGCAGGGGATCGTCTGGCGGAAGTGAAGGCAATGACCGACCAGGCTGACGTGGTCATCCTTATCACCGGTATGGATGAAACCATTGAGGGAGAAGAGATGCCGGATAAGGAACTGGGAGGAGATAAGGAAGATCTTTACTTACCAAAGTGTCAGAGTGATCTGATTAAGACTGCCTGTGAACGGAATACACTGGTTGTGATTGTCAATTTGACAGGCAGCGCTATTGATTTTGACTATGGCAATGAACACGCGGATGGAATTATCCAGGCATGGTATCCGGGTGCGCTGGGAGGAAAAGCGGTGGCAGATTTGCTGGCCGGCAATTTTAGTCCGTCAGGACGTCTTCCGGTAACTTTTTATAAAAACGAAAACAGTCTTCCTGCGTTTACAGATTATACCATGGAGGGGAGAACTTATAAATTTCTGAAAGAAGACCCACTGTTTCCCTTTGGCTACGGACTTTCTTATACTGAGTTTGAGTATGGTGTCCTGCACTTAGAACAGGAGGAACTGGAAGCCGGACAGCCGCTTCGGGGCATTGTCAGAGTGAAAAATACTGGGACGGTTTCCGGTGATGAGGTGGTTCAAATTTATTTAAAGGATTTAGAGGCAGGCACTCGTGTTCCCCATCACAAGCTGTGCGGCATCAGCCGGGTAAGCTTGGAGCCGTCAGAAGAGCAGGAAGTGTCATTTACGATTGATGCAGAGCAGTTTGCTGTAATTTTAGAAGATGGAACCAGGATGTATGAGCCGGGCAGCTTCTTAGTGTCTACCGGTGGAAGCCAGCCGGATGCTTACAGTAGGAAGCTGCTGGGAAGGGAGACGGTTTCGGCCGTGATTTCCATGAGATAGCAGTAAGGAATCAATGGAACAGGGAGAAGGAGATATGGAAAAAAAGAAGATACATATGATAGGCAATACGCATATAGATCCGGTATGGCTTTGGAACCGGGCGGAAGGGATGCAGGAGGTGAAGTCCTCATTTGTCTCTGCCCTGGACCGGCTGGATGAGTTTCCGGATTTTAAATTCACTCAATCCAGTATCTCGTTTCTGGAGTGGATGAAGGAAAACTGTTGGGAGCAATTTGAGAGAATCCAACAGAAAGTGGCTGAGGGGCGTTGGGAGATCGTAGGCGGAATGTGGGTGGAGCCGGACTGCAATCTTCCGTCGGGTGAAAGTCTGATCCGTCATTTTCTGTACGGCAAAAAATTTGTACGGGAGAATTTTGGAAAAGACGTTATCACAGCTTATAACGTGGACAGCTTTGGGCATGGTTCCAACCTTCCTGCCATATGCAGCGGATGTGGGATCAAATATTATTTAATGTCACGGCCGGATAAAAAACATGTGGAGCTTCCGCCGGTCTTTCTCTGGAAATCCATGGACGGCAGCAGCGTGATTGCGGAGCGGACAGGGGGAGAGTATATGGCATGGACCCGCCCCTCTCTGGAATTCAACTTGCAGGAAAGTCTGGAGGCACTGGAGGAATATGGATATGACCGGATGGCAGTTTTCTACGGTGTAGGCAATCATGGAGGCGGACCCACCATTGAGAATATCCGCACAGTCTATGAGATGCGTGAGGAATATGAAGAACTGGAAATAGATTTCTCCACCATAGAGGAGTTTTTCAGCAAAGTGGAGACAGATAAGATACCAGAGAGAAGACAGGAGATGGGACGCATCTTTTTTGGCTGCTACAGCTCTGATAAAGAAATTAAAGAATTGAATCGCCGTGCGGAATGGACACTGCTGAAAGCAGAGGCCATCGCCTGCATGGCAGGCCGGATGGGCGTTAAGACGTACCGGAATCCGCGGGAAGTTCTGGAGCATGCGTGGAAGGAGACACTGTTCAATCAGTTTCATGATGTTCTGGCGGGAACCAGCATTGAGCCTGCCAGGGAGGAAGCCTGCCAGGAATTCCAGAGTTCCATTGCTGCGGCCAGAAAGGTAATCTACAATGGAATCCAGGCCATTGCCAACCAAATCGATACCAGAGGCGATGGATTTCCACTGATTCTGGTGAATTCCACAGGCTGCAGATACCATGGAGTATTTGCTGCCAATGTATATGTGCCGAGAGCCTTGAAGAAGCTGCTGCGAATCAGAAACAGTAAGGGGGAAGAAATCGTTTATTGCGAGACCGGTTATAAGAACAGATCACCGGAAAGCCGGAAAGGAATTTTGTTTGAGGCAGAGGTACCTGCCTATGGATACACGGTTTATCGTATTATCATGGAAGGACCGGACCGGATGCCTGGGGGTAAAAAGATACGGGCAGAAAAGCATATTCTGGATAATGGGATTCTCTCTGTAAGATTTGACGAGACCAGCGGATGTCCGGTTTCTATTGTAAAGGATGGAAAAGAACTGCTGGAGGAGGCCGGTGGGGTTGGGGTATATTATGATGACCGGGGCGCCTGGGGGGAAACCGTATATAAGGAAAATAAAATGGGGATTTTTGCGGTATCTGCCTGCAAAGTAATTGAGTCCAACGAAATGCGGGGAATTTTAAGATACTTGCTGGCCTGGGAAAAGTCAGAAATGGTAATTGATTATATTCTGGAAAAAGGAAGTGACCGTCTGAAGCTTTCCGTCAAACTGCGTAATGCAGAAAAACACCGGCAGATATGCTTAGAATTTCCCGTAAAAGCAGAGAGCCCCACTGTCTGGACTGAGACGGTATTCCTTGCGGAGAATAAAGTAAACTGTACTGACGAAAACAGCGAACACTACCAGCACCGCTTTGCAGACATCACTGCCAAGGATGGAACAGGAATCGCAATATTAAACGACAGTATCTATGGTTTTCGCCAGACAGGGAGCACTTACAAATTGATTCTGCTTCGCAGCAGTGTTTTTGCCAGAGGCAGCGGAGGTCCGCTTGAAGAAACCCTTGACCAGACCTATATGAACCAGGGAACTTATGATTATGAGTTCATCCTGATTCCCCATACAACGGTTATCCCTAAAGGGCGGTTGTATGAAGACGCCGATTTCCTGCATATGCCGGTGGAATATCTGGGAGACAGCAATCATCCCGGAGCAAACTGGAGCCGGAACCAGGCTCTTTTTGAGACAAAACTGCATAATACACATATTTACACAATTAAATGTTCAGAGGAAGAAGAGAACCTTATCCTGCGCCTCTTTGAAACCGAGGGATTGGGGGGAACTGCTGACATCACTTATGGCAGTCATACTACTACCCTGGAAATGGCGCCATGGGAAATAAGGACCCTGAAATTAACCGGAGAGGGCTGGAGTACATGTAGTCTGACAGAAGGCTGAGAGTTTTTTCCCCGGAGCAGTATAACAACAAAGAGGATAACCATGAAAACAGAGAAAGAACCTTTTTCTGGTAAGCAGATGGCTGCGTTGATTATTCCTTTGATTTTGGAGCAAATTCTGGGAAACACCATGGGAATGGTCAATTCCATGATGGTGTCAAGTGCCGGAGAGGCTGCTGTATCAGGAGTGTCGCTGGTGGCATCCCGTTATCTGGGAGAAAACAAGAAGAAAGAGGCCATAAAGACTTCCGATCAGTTATTGTTGTGCATGGTGGGGATTGCGACTGTCATCATGGTCTTTTCCCTGTGCAGGGCAATGGGGAATTCAAAAATTACCATGAATATCTCCATTCTTATGAACTTGGTTAATATCGCCGGAAATGGAATCCTGATTATGGGGTTCCGCGCCGGTGTTTACGGTGCAGCCACATCCACATTGATATCCAGAATGCTGGGGGCCGGAAAAGTGGATGAAGCAAAATGTTATGTGAAAAATCTGATGGTATATGCCTATATAGGCATGGTTCTGATCAACACAGCCATTTGTCTGGCAGCGCCTATAATTGTGGGCTGCTATCATGTCACAGAAGAAACAACCAGAATAGCGGATAAACTGGTGATTTTCCATTCGGTTTGTGCCACTGTTTTATGGCCGGCCGGATTTGCCCTGCCGAATGCTTTACGCGCCACCTATGATGCCACCTTTACCATGGTGGTCTCCATCGGATCCATGTGGATTTTTCGCATCGGATTCAGTTATCTGTTAAGCCTGCAGTTTCATATGGGACTGTTCGGTGTATGGGCTGCCATGGCGGTGGACTGGGTCTTTCGTTCCGGTTGTTTTCTGTGGAGGATGAAAAGCGGACGATGGCTGAAACATATGAAACAGGAGACAAAGTGATGGGAAGAGGCTTAAAAAGGTGGATATAAGGAGGAAAGGATGCAGTATTTATTGTTGGATGGAGCAGATTGGAGATTCAAGGAATTTCTGGGAGAGGACTGGGTGTGGAGAAATGCCCATAAAAGAAATACCGGTGATGTACGATTTTGGAAACCCGGAAGCGTACCCTCTGCGGTTACAAGCGATTTATACCGGTGCGGGGAGATACCGGATCCTTATTATGAGAAAAACAGTCTTTTGCTGGAATGGATTCCGGAACGTACCTGGGTATATAGGAAAACATTTCGGATTCCTGAGGAAATGAGGGGAAAGGATTTAAAACTTTGCTTTGATGGAATCGATTATGAGGCTCAGATTTATTTTAACGATGTACTTTTGGGTGAACACAAGGGTATGTTCACTTCCTGTGCATTTGACGTGACGGAACTGGCGGAGCAGGAGGGGGAAAATTATCCAGTGAATTTGGCGTGGAAGGCATGACCAATGAACCAACACTGCTTTGCGGAATGGATGAGAAACACTTATGGCCGCCGGATCGTGATAACAGCTTCTACTTTCACCGGGGCTCCTGGTGGAACAATTATCCTCTCATGCAGACCTGTTTTGGACAGAAGATTACCAACATAAAAGAGGCTGTAAAGGCAAGCCAGCTTATGCAGTATGAAGGGCTGCGGTATGCGGTGGAAGCTAATCGAAGGAGGGCGATGCACTTGAGCGGGACTTTTCCGTGGCAGTTCAACGAGCCATATCCCAACAATACCTGTACCAGCAGTGTGGATTACATGGGACTTGTGATAAAAACATTTAAAATTTGTTTCTTATTAGGAAAATTAACAAGAATATAATACATAATAATCCTAAAAATATTACTTTTTAGAATGGTATGTGATATAAGTTATAGCCATGATAAGACGCCATACAATCCAGTGTCCAGATCATATAATTAAGCTTTTGACGGATTCACCCAAATGCCGTGTCTCCAGAAGTTTTTCCATAGATTTACCGACCTTCAGAAGGCTTAGAACAAGAACAGCCTGGTCCTGTTATTGAGTATGATTATCAAAATACATGCAATTGCCTATAACATAATGTTATGAACAGGCAGGCTTAGCATATAATAGGATTAATAAGATCATTTGAGGAAAGTCATGATCATACACGTAGTTCAGCCAGGCGAAACCATAAATTCAATATCAGAGTATTACAAAATCCCTGTAAACAGATTAATATTGGAAAACGGAATTATAAACCCTAACAATTTAGCAGTAGGCCAAACCATCGTGATTGTTCAGCCTGAAATACTCTACACCGTTCAGACAGGTGACACCTTGGAAAGTATTGCGGAGCGATATGGTACTACACCAATGGAATTATTAAGAAATAATCCCTATCTTTCGGATAGAAGAGTTATATATGCCGGTGAAACCATAGTCATAAGCTATCAAACGAATAGAACAAGAACAATTGCCACGAATGGTTATGCCTTTTCTTATATAGATAAATCAGTTTTAACAAAAACACTTCCTTTTTTAACTTATCTGACCATATTCAATTACAGGGTTACAAGTGAAGGAGAAATTACCTTCACTGCTGATGACACTGAACTTATCGATCTGGCTAAAATTTATGGTGCTGCACCCATGATGTTTGTTTCCACTATGACGGCTGAAGAGGGACTAGTTGACCGTGAAGTGAGCAATAATATTTTAAATAATCCTTCTATCCAGGATCGCCTTATTGATAATGCTCTTCACATAATGAAGACGAAAGGTTTTTATGGTATAAACCTATATGTGGAAAACATCACTTTTGACAGCATAAATATTATTGCAGAATATTTGAAAAAGGCCGCTGCGATATTTCATTCAGAGGGTTACAAGATACTGATTACCATAACCCCGGTTATGAATGCTGATACCCCTAATATCAATTTTGAAAAAATAGATTATTCAAAATTAACTGAATTTGTTGATGGAGTCATATTTTCTTCCTATGATTGGGCAAGGTCTTACAGTTATCCAAACGCAATTTTTCCGGCTAATATTTTAAAAGAGCTGTTAGATTACATGGTTCGTATTATTCCCTCTGAAAAAATCTTTCTGGGAGTCACTGCTCTGGGGTATGACTGGACACTTCCCTATGTCCCCGGTGCTACGGAAGCTGTTATAATAACTTATAATAATGCGGTACAAATTGCAGCGGATAACAATATACCGATACAATTTAGTGAAGCAGCGCAGTCACCTTACTTCTACTATATGGATAGTGAGGGGGTTTTGCATGTAGTATGGACTAAAGATGCAAGAAGCTTTGATGCAAGGGCCAGACTGGTAGCAGAATATGATCTCCAGGGCGTATCTTTTTGGACGATTATGATATTTGATGCCCAAATGTGGTTTGTTATTAATGTTCAATATTACATAGAAAAATTTTAAATGGACCTTTTCCTTATAGCATTCCTTACGTTCATTTTACGTTTCGTAAGCAGCAATACATAAGAAAAACCACCCTTGTATACTTTGGCCGGTATCAGGGTGGAAAGTCTGTTTGCAAAAAATATAGCTATGATTCAAAATGAAAGCAGATCATGATTCAATAAAAGTAATTTTATCCTTGTCCGGAACATGAGGAGGCTTTTCAGTATTAGGGTATCCAAGCAATACCGAGCAGCCAAAGGCATAACCATCGGGGAAGCCCAAACGCCTGCTGAATTCTGCTGCCCGGGTTCCGCTGGCGAATGCCAGGCCCGTAAATCCACACATAATGTTGGCTATGCCAAGAGATGTTGCAGCCAGAGCTATATTCTGGCACAGGATGCCACAGTCAATAAGTGCAGGAGCATATTGTGCCGGATCAATGGGGACTACAATCATGCATGGTGCACCATAGAATAACCTGCCTCCACGTTCCATAATTCTGTTATATGAGGATTTGTCCTCCATGCCGGCCAGATAGGACATGCCCTCGGATTCCATGTCTTGTATCAAATTTTTGTCTTTTACAACAATGACCCTCCATGCCTGACGATTCATTCCGCTTGGTGCCTGTATTGCAGCTTCGGCAATGGCCTGGAGGATCTCGTCTGACGGCATATCATTTTTAAAATCACGGCAAGAATACCGCTTTGCTATTACCTTTAATGTTTCATTCATGGTATACACCCCTTTCGTTATTTTAGCTTACTTTATAAAATCATACCATAAGTAATAGTATGTTACAATCAACGGAGAATAGACAACATTTTTCCATATATATGCATTTGATCCATTTTTTGCGCGTTGTTCAAAGAAAAACCAGCATGCTATACTTGAAAAAAGAAAAAAGAGAAAAGGATAACGTGATGAAAAAGGGTATTTTGAAGAAAACATTTCTGTCTGTTTCTGTTTTTACGCTGATTATTCTGGGAGGGCTCTTAAGCAGGGAAGCATTTGCTGAAGATCCCGGTGAAAATTCCTTAACAGCTGCTTTGCCTTCCGAGGAACCGGCTGCTTTGCAGGCAGGGAAATTAGTTGGTTATTATGCAGCATGGGCTGCCTATTATAATTACTATCCAAACCAGATTGATGCCGGAAAGCTGACCCATATTAATTATGCTTTTGCAAACATTGATTCCGACTTAAGGGTTACACTGGGATACCCTGAAGTTGATCCTGACAACATAAAGCTTTTAAATTCCTTAAAACAGACTAATCCGGACTTAAAAACCTTGATTTCCGTTGGAGGCTGGAACTGGTCCGGGAGGTTTTCGGATGCAGCATTGACGGAAGAGACAAGGAACGCCTTTGCGGACAGCTGCGTTGATTTTATTACAAAATACGGATTTGACGGAGTTGACTTAGACTGGGAATATCCGGTCAGCGGAGGTTTAAAGGAAAATGCAAGGCGGGGAGAAGATAAGCAGAATTTCACACTCCTTCTTAAAAAAATACGTGAAAAGCTGGATACCCGGGGCGCTGCTGACAACAAGCATTACTTATTGACCATTGCAGGAGGAGCGGACCGTTCTTACATAGACCATGTGGAACTGTCAAAGCTGGCCCAATATCTGGATTATGCGAACGTTATGACTTATGATTTACATGGGCACTGGGATTCTCATACGGATCTGCTGGCCCCTTTGTATGACAACAACGATCCTTCCCCCCAGTATAAAATGAGTGTGGACAAGGCTGTTACTGCCTGGCTGAATGCTTCTTTTCCGGAAGAAAAGCTGGTAATGGGAATACCCCTTTACGGATACATATATTCCTCTGTAAATGATTCTAACAATGGATTATACCAGACCTTTGGAGGTTCCAATTCCATTGGCTATCAGGCAATTAAAGAAAATTACTTAAATAAAACAGGCTATACCAATCATTTTCATTCTCAGTCAAAGGTTCCCTGGCTGTTTAACGGCACGATTTTTATCAGCTATGAAGATCCGATGTCCATAGGTTATAAATCGGATTACATTAAATCGAAAAATTTAGGCGGTGCCATGGTCTGGGAATTGAGCCAGGATCCGGAGGGAGAGCTTGTCAGTGCCCTGTATCACGGCTTAAAACAGTAAGAGACAGGCAGCAGTTCCATATTTCATAAGGAAATATGGAACTGCTGTCTGTTTTAGCATGGGAGGCAGATAGAAATCAGAACTTAGAAATATTTCTGTAAATGATAAGCAATAAAAAAACTGATAACCTCTGAATTTATACAGAAGCCATCAGCCAATGCCACAGTTTAAGCTGTTTGCCATGGGAAAACTTCATTCCATGTTTTCATTATTTTATCATACCTGAGGTGGTTTGCTAATGAGTGCAGTGAGCAATTGGTGAACACAGTGACAGGGAGGGGCAGCGGCAGTCAGGAGTCGAAAGGCTCCCTTGTGACCGCTGTCCTTAAAACTGTGCACTGGGAAACAAAAGTTTCATGCAGACAGCATAGGGAAGAACTGGAGAAGCTCAAGATCACAAAGGATAAGAGCATTCACTATTTTATAAGGGTACTAAGTCCGGCCACTTCATCCACTGGAAGAGAAAAGGCAATGACGTGTTCTCCGGTTTCCTTCATCACCGTTTCACAGATGGACTTAAGGACCGCCTGCTTATCTGTAAGGGGAACCAGGATCAGGAGAATCTCCTTTTCACTGGAAAGGGTCAGGCCAAAAAGCTTTTTTGACTCATCTGCAGTGGCCTCTCTGGCTTTAACCAGGGTTCCTCCCTTGCAGCCGGCATTTCTGGCGGCTTCCATAATAGGAGCGGAAAGGTCGGTATTGATAACAGCAGCAATTAGTTCATATCTGATCGTATCTGACATAGAGCGATCCTCCTTGTGATAATCTGTGGATGCAGGCGCCTCCCCGCTTGGCCGGGCAGCTTCTAAAATATTGGAAACAGCAGCGCTGATTCCTGACAGGGAGATGGTAAATACGATGCCATAGCCTGGTTTTTCAAGCTCCAATGTTTCATGCAGAGCAGATAACAATTGTTTGGTAGCTGCTTCCTCCACAATTCCAATAACCAGGTCTTTTTCCGGCTCATCAAATCCAAGGCAGTCTTTGATGGCAGAGCTTGCGGTTCCATGTCCTCTGGTGATGAGGAGCAGTTCCTGATGATGTTCTCTAAAAACGGAAGCTGCTTTTTCACCCTTTCCCCGGGCTACGATAACCGTAATCCAGTTTACTTTACGATTGGAAGTCATCAGCCTCCCCCTTTCCTAATTCAATAAATTCAAGCTCCATATTAAGGAGCGGTGCACTTGTTGGAGCATTGGCTTTTTTTGTCTTGTAGCGATAGGAAACGCCGATGAGCTGGATGATGATAAGGGGCGTCATAGCGACCATGGCCACGATGCCAAAGGCGTCGGTTACAATGTTTCCTCCCAAAGCCTCGCAGGCTCCCATGGCAAAGGGAAGCAGGAAAGTAGCTGTCATAGGTCCGGATGCCACACCGCCTGAGTCAAAAGCAATGGATGTAAAGATCGGCGGTACCACAAAGGACAGTCCAAGAGCTAATGCGTAGCCGGGAAGCAGAAGGGCCAGAAGCGGAAGACCTGTCATGAGCCTTATGACTGACAAACCCAGGGAGATGGCCATGCCAATGGATAATCCGGTCATCATGGTCTTTTCCGAGATGGAGCCTCCTGTAATGTCCTCTACCTGCTTATTTAAAACCTGTACGGCCGGTTCGGCCTTTACAATGAAGTATCCGATAAGCATACCAATGGGAACCATGACCCAACGGTAGGGAAGAGAAGCAAGCTGCTGTCCAAGATATTTGCCGGCAGGCATAAATCCAACATTAACGCCGGTGAGGAAAAGGGTCAGTCCGAGGTAGGAGTAAATGAGTCCCACCAGAATTTTGATCAGCTGTCTTTTCCTCAGCTTCAGAAAGAAGAACTGGAATATGAGGAAAAATACCAAAATGGGGAACAGGGCCAGAAAGACCTCCCAGGCGTAATCAGGAAGCTCATGCTGAAAGGCAAGCCAGAGATCCTGGGAATTAGTTATGGAAGGAATTACCATTGGCTCATAATCGGCAGCAGAGGATTCATAGGCAAGGCCCAGAATCATAACGGAAAGGATGGGTCCCACGGAACATAGGGCGACCAGACCGAAGCTGTCACTGTCAGGATCCTTGCCCCGGCCAATGCTGGAAAGGCCGATGCCAAGAGCCATGATAAAGGGTACTGTAATAGGACCTGTTGTAACGCCGCCGGAGTCAAAGGCTACAGCCAGAAATTCTTTTGGAACGAAGATAGACGTAACAAAGAGTATGGCATAGCAGATCAAAAGGATACGGGATAAACTCCAGCTAAACAGGGTTCTTAAAAATGCAAGCGCCAGAAAAAGCCCCACTCCTCCTGCAACAGAAAGAATCAGGACCAGGTCAGGAACAGCCGGCGTTTGTCCGGCCAGGACCTGAAGATCCGGCTCTGCAATGGTGATGATAAAACCAATGATAAAACAGGCAAAAACAATGAGCGGCAGCTTTTTTGATTTTGCCAGGTGGGCGCCCGCTTTTTCTCCGATGATCATCATGGACATGTCAACACCCAGTGTGAAAAAGCCCATTCCAACGGTTAAAAAGGTTGCTCCTACCAGAAACAGCATCAGTGGGTCTAAAGGCATGGGAGTAATCGTTATGCATAAGATCAACACGATACATGTAACGGGCAGAACAGATGATAATGATTCAACAATCTTTTCTTTTAATTTTTGGTTCAAATAGGTACCTCCTGTTGTCCGTTTTTTATGATAGGGATTCTTAAGAATGATAATCTGCACAGAATTGTGCACGAGCCTGCAGACTCAATTAGCTATTGATAAGTTTAACATATAAATAGTTGCGAATGCAACTAAAATTTTGCCCAATAATTATTAACGCAGGAAAATATTGTTTCATTCAGCCGTTTACAAAGGTGCAGTTTCCTGTTTTATCAACCTGATAACTTTTAAAAGGAAGAAGGCTGTTTTTAAATTCCGGAGAGTTTACCGTGTGTGCAATGCTTTGAAAAGCCGGGTGGTCCATGGCTCCTTTGGAGAAGACCAGGTCCATGGAGACCGCGGATAAAGGAATAAAATCCAACTGGGGATATGCGGCTAAGTGAGAAATATCACCCATGCCCGCATCCGCATCTCCTGATGCTACCGCGTTTGCGGCTGACATGTGGGAAAGACATTCCTTGCTGTAGCCGGAAATGAACGCCTTTTCAATCTTCTGGTCTGAGAGAATGGAGTCCATGTAAATCCGGTATCCGTTTCCCTTCTCCCTGTTTATAAACCGGACATCAGGGCGGCATAAATCTTTTATGGTATGAAGGCTCTTTGGATTACCTTTTTTCACGTAAAGGCCGGCCTGAAGGCTGCAGATATGAAGGACCACAGCTTCCTTTCCAGGCAGCAGGTTTTGGATCTGCCGGATTTCCTGTCCCTCCCGGGCTGTGCAGAAAGAGGTGAGAGCCATATGGGTCTTTTCATAATAAAGGGAATACAGGCTGTTATAATCATTCATATAGGAATGCAGGATGGGAAGGCTGCCCGGGCATAAGCTTAGCTGGCTGCGAAGCAGCTCAACCACTCTGGATTCCTGGCTGCTTATGATCAGGCCGCTGGTATTAAGGAGGTAATCCATCTGCCGGATTGCAGCATCAGCAGTAAACTGGGGGATATCCATGATCCGGGGAAGAGGCTCCTCCGCCTGGAAAAGGCTGTTGTTTTTCGGTGCCTTTAAATATTCCTCCAGCTGTTCCTTGCTGATCCGTATCTGCTTGCCGACCTTGGCAGCCTTTAACTCACCACGCTTGATCAGTTCATATACGGTTGATTTTTTGATCTTAAGCTGGTCGGCGACTTCCTGAGTGGTATATATTTTTTCCATACGGTTTCCTCTTTGCTTCCTATGGTTTTTTATTATATAAATAGTTATAACATATTTCATTTTATTGTCAATCAAAGGCTGCAGGGGCTGTTTGTAACCGGGGACATAAAAATTGAAAAGCCGATGTAATTATATAAATAGATTGGCATTGACATTCAATTGAATATCATCTAAAATGGATTGGGAATTACCAAACAGAACAAAACATGGTAAAACCTAATTAAAATGAATAACAATGCAGTGTTATTCAAAGGAAAATCAGGAGGAAGTATTATGAAACGAGGAAAGAAATTACTTGCAGTTATGATGGCGGCAATGTTTGCGGCCGGTACTGTTGTGGGGTGCGGATCTGGCGGCTCAACCAGTACAACTGCAGCAGAGCAGACAACTGCGAAAGAGGAGACCAGCAAGGCTGAGGAAACTACAACGGCAGCAGAAACCACAACGGCAAAGGCAGAGAAGGTGGACCTTTATGTCTTTATTGCAGCCAGCTTAAAGAATACAATGGAGCAGATCAAGGAAACCTATGAAAAAGATCATCCAAATGCGAACATCATTTACAATGCTGACAGCTCCGGTACCCTTCAGAAACAGATTGAAGAAGGCGCTCAGTGTGATGTGTTCTTCTCTGCAGCAACCAAGCAGATGGATGCTTTAAAAGAAGGCGGATTTGTAGTGGATGGTTCCGTTACCGACCTGCTTGAAAATAAAATCGTCCTGATCAAGCCAACAGGCGGAAAAACTGAGGTAACCGGTTTTGATACCATCACAAAGGCATCCAGCCTTGCTCTTGCAGGAGAGGATGTACCTGTAGGACAGTATGCAAGAAAACTGTTCACCAACCTGGGAATTCTTGATCAGGTTATGAAAATGGAAATTAATGAAGGCGCCAATGTTACCGCTGTTTTAACAGCTGTTGCAGAAGCAAGCAATGAAGTGGGCGTTGTTTATGCAACCGATGCAGCTTCCATGGCAGACAAGGTTGAAATTATCGCAGAAGCAGATAAGACCATGATCGATCCTGCTGTTTATCCGGTAGGTCTGATTATTGACAAGGAGGCATCAGAGGAGCAGGCAAAGGCAGCAGCAGACTTTAAAGAATTTCTGGTAAGTGATGAAGGCGTTATGAAGATGTTTACTGATGCCGGATTTGCAAAATCAGCAAAATAAACAGTACATATAAAAGGGGGTGAAAATCTATGCTGGAAATTATGAAAACAATAGATTGGAGTCCCCTTTTTATTTCTCTTAAAACGGGGATTCTGGCAACTGTGCTGACTTTTTTCCTGGGGATAGGCGCGGCAAGACTGATCATGAAGCTGAATAATACGGCAAAATCCATTGTGGATGGGATATTAACCCTGCCTTTGGTGCTCCCTCCTACTGTGGCCGGATTCTTTCTTCTTTTGATCTTCAGCCTTCGCAGGCCTTTTGGTAAGTTTCTATTTGAGGAGTTTAATATAAAGATGGTGCAGACATGGCCCGGCTGTGTCATAGCTGCTTTTGTTATTGCATTTCCTTTAATGTACCGGAACGCAAGGGCGGCCTTTGAGCAGGTGGATGTTAACATGATCCATGCCGGAAGAACTCTGGGGCTGTCGGAACGGAAGATTTTCTGGAAGATCATTGTTCCCATTGCAGCACCCGGACTGGCTTCAGGCACTGTGCTGGCTTTTGCAAGAGCCATTGGGGAGTACGGGGCCACCGCCATGCTGGCAGGAAACATTTTAGGAAAGACCAGAACAGTTTCCGTTGCAATCGCTTCCGAGGTGGCGGCAGGAAACTGGGGTACGGCTGGCTTTTGGGTATGCGTCATCGTTATTTTGTCATTTTTTATTGTTGCGGTTATAAACTATATATCCGGAAAAAATATGAGACATGTGAACAGGTGGATTTAATATGGCATTGCAGGTAAACATCCGAAAAAAGTTTTCAGGATTTGAATTGAATGTGGAGTTTGAGACCGACGGCGGCTGTATGGGGATTTTAGGTGCATCCGGCTGCGGAAAGACCATGACCTTAAAATGCGTGGCAGGAATCGAAAAGCCGGATCAGGGCAGGATTGTTTTAAACGGCAAGGTGCTGTTTGATTCGGAAAAGGGGATCAATCTGCCTGCCAGGGAACGCCGTGTGGGCTACCTGTTTCAGAATTATGCCTTATTTCCAACCATGACCGTAGAGGAAAACCTAAGTATCGTGCTTCCGGGAAAGAAAAAGGATAAGCTCCCCCTTGTTGCGGAACAGCTAAAGCGTTTTCAGCTGGAAGGGCTGGAAAAAAGATATCCTTCCCAGCTGTCCGGAGGCCAGCAGCAGAGAGTGGCTCTTGCCCGCATGCTTTTGTACAGTCCTGACATCATCATGCTGGATGAGCCCTTTTCCGCTTTGGATGGTTTTTTAAAAGACACCCTTCAGATGGAAATGTTGGAACTGATCAGGGATTATGCCGGTGATGTGCTCATGGTATCCCATTCCAGAGATGAGATTTATAAATTCTGTGACCATATGATGCTTCTTTCAGAAGGAGAGACCATATTAAAAGGCTCCACAAAGGAGATTTTCCGAAGACCGGAAAGAATGGAGGCCGCAAAGCTGACCGGCTGCAAGAATATTTCCTCCATAGAAAAGATCAGTGATTATGAGCTTTATGCCTGTGACTGGAAGATCAGGCTTAAGACAGAAGAGAAAATCGGGGATTTCATCCGGTATGTTGGAATACGGGGCCATAACCTGATTCCGGTCAAGGGGCTGGAAGAGGAAAATACCATGAAAGTCCAGCTGGCCGGGTTTGGGGATACGCCTTTTCAAAGGCAGTACCTGTTCCGGAACGCTGATGATGAGACCTCTTTAAAAATCTGGTGGATCCAGGACAAAGTGGATTTTGAGGAAGAAATGGTTCAAAACATTCCGTCATTTATCCGGTTTCCAAAAGAAGATCTTCTGCTTTTGCTTTAGTCTGTTGTATTTCCAGGAATTGGTTGACAATGAAAACGGAAATGTTTACAATTAATTTATAAAAAAGCAGTATAATCTTCTGGTTTACAATCCATAATTACTGCTATATATTTCCACGTTCCTGCTCATGCTTTTTGGGCATAAAAATAACCCAAGGGTGTTTCCGCATTTCTGTCCGCATTTTTGGGCATAAAGGTATGCCCAAAGGGCGCTTTTGCAGGTCAGAATAGGATTGAGAGGAGACATATCAGATGAAGCTCAGTGCAAGAAATCAGTTTAAGGGAAAAGTTGTAGGAATTGAACCCGGCGCTGTAAACGCCATTGTAACCATTGACATCGGCGGCGGCAACATTGTTTCAGCCACAGTTTCCATGGCAGCTGTAAAAGACCTTAAGCTGGAAGTTGGAAAGGATGCATACGCCATTATTAAGGCCACTTCAGTAATGGTTGGGATCGATTAAAAACGGTATTTTAAAAAACGGACTTATGACAGTCCGTTTTTTTACTTTTGATTATGTAAGTCATAAATGTTCATTAAAAAAAAGTGGTTTAAGGATTCCCGGATTTTTCCCCTTTCATAATATGGGCGCCAAGAAGCAGTACTAAATAAAATATGCTTAAAATAGTGATATGAAACGCGGTTTTTATGAATAAAGACATTCCCTGGAAGGGATCTATTGCGGAAAATGCCGCAAAGTAAATTCCGATGGCCAGCACCATGAGAGCGGCCGGTTTTACGATCATATCCCATGCATTCCATATAAAATTCACCTTTTTCCGAAGGGTCAGCACATGCATCATGGCCAGAAGCAGCTCGCTGAACAACATTCCTACCAGATAGGCTAAGATCCCAAACTTAGGAATTCCAAAGAGGACGAATCCCAAACGGATGAGCAGGGCGATAGCGTTCTGGACAAAGGTAACAGAGGTTTTTCCAAGACCGTTTAAAATGCTTCCCATGGTTGTTACCAGGTAGAGGAAAGGGCACAGCCAGGCCAGAATAGTCATATAGGTTCCTGCGGTATTGTCCTTAAATACGCTGAGCCCCAGGTCATCTCCGAACAGGGTGAAAATGCCGATACAGAGAATTCCCACGTACAGGCAGTAACGCAGGGACATGGAAATGGCATCCCCGATTCTCTTTTCGTTTCCTTCCGACTGGGCCTCTGCCACCGTTGGCAGCAAAAGTACGGCAAGGGAATTAAATACGGTGGAAGGGAACAGAATAAAAGGCAAAGCCATTCCTGTTAAAACACCGTATACGGAAAATGCCCCTGAATCGGAAAGTCCTGACATCTGAAGCCTGCTGGGAATTAAAATAGCTTCCGCACTTGCAAGGATATTCAAGACCAGGCGGTTTCCCATAAGAGGAAGGGCCAGCTGCATAAGCCCCGGAGCGGTTTCATGAAAAGAAGAGGAAACCGTTGTAACGCCTGGGGGCATTTTCGGTGAAAAAAAGCGGTACGCCACAACCGTATAAAGGGAAGAGACAATTTCTCCGATCAAATGGCCCATGACTGCCAGCTGAACCGTGATTTTGATTCCGGATTCAATCATGATATCCGCAATGAGGAATACGGCTCCGATCCTTATGGTCTGTTCCAGCACCTGGGCAAATGCCGGGACATGGGGCCGCTGCATACCATAATAATATCCATTGATGCAGGCATGGATGGCCGAACAGGGAACGGATACTGCGATAAAGAGAAGAAGAGGGGCGCAGCGGGGTTCCATGAGGATATTGGTTGCCAGGAAGTCCTTAAACCGGATGATGGCGTATGCCAGGATCAGGGAAATAGCCACTGATATCATGAGGCCGGTTCGGAAAATAGAACGGCCTTTTCTCACATTAGCAGCTACGGACTGGGATATGGCGGTTTGGATGGAACCGGCGCACAAGGCAAAGCAGACGCCAAACACCGGATGGACCAGGCTGAATATCCCTAACCCCTCTGCGCCAATGGTGCGGGAAAGGAAAATACGGTAAACAAAGCCCAGCATCCGGGTGATCAGCCCGGCAGAAGTCAGAAGAAGAGTGCCGGTGAGGAGTGCATATTTTCTTGGAGAAAGTTTTTGGGAAAATTTCAGAGAATCATTCATGCAATCTCCTGAAAATGAGAATTATTATAATATATGGAATGGGTATCTCCTTCATGACAGATTCATAATGAGAATCATTCCTATTGAAATTCTAGGAAATGTGTGTATAATAGAAATTGTAGATGAAGCTTTTAACTTTAGGACTACAGAAAGGCGGAACTAACAATATGAAACAACTGATTTATCTTGACAATGCAGCGACGACTAAAACGCGGCCAGAGGTCGTGGAAGCCATGCTGCCTTATTTTACGGAGTATTATGGAAATCCATCATCCGTATACGAGTTTTCCGGCATCTCAAAAAAGGCTGTGACAGAAGCCAGAGAGACCATTGCAAACACTTTGGGCGCCAAGGCCAACGAGATCTATTTTACAGCAGGCGGTTCAGAATCTGACAACTGGGCGCTGATCGCAACTGCAGAAGCCTATGCTGCAAAAGGAAAACATATTATCACCAGTAAAATTGAACACCACGCTGTGCTTCACACCTGTGAGTATCTGGAGAAGCAGGGCTTTGAGGTGACCTATTTAAATGTGGATGAAAATGGGGTCATTAAACTGGAAGAGCTTAAAAAGGCGATCCGTCCTGACACCATCCTCATTTCCATCATGTTTGCCAATAATGAAATTGGAACCATAGAACCGATCAGGGAAATCGGTGAGATTGCAAAAGAACACGGAATACTGTTCCACACGGATGCGGTTCAGGCATTTGGCCATGTACCCATTGATGTGGATGAATATCATATTGATATGCTCAGTGCCAGCGGCCATAAGATCAACGGTCCCAAAGGCATTGGTTTCCTTTATATCAGAAGCGGCATCAAATCCCGTTCTTTCATTCACGGAGGCGCACAGGAAAGAAAACGCCGTGCCGGTACGGAGAATGTTCCGGGAATCGTAGGCTTTGGAAAAGCTGTGGAGCTTGCGGCAGCAGGTATGGAAGAGAGAACAAAAAAAGAATGCGAACTTCGCAATTATCTCATGGACCGTGTTATGACAGAGGTTCCATATACAAGAATTAACGGACACAGGAAAAACAGACTGTCCAACAACGCAAACTTTGCGTTCCAGTTCATTGAGGGAGAGTCTCTTCTCATTATGCTGGATATGAAGGGCATATGCGGTTCCAGCGGTTCTGCATGTACTTCAGGCTCATTGGATCCATCCCATGTGCTCCTTGCCATTGGCCTTCCTCATGAGATCGCTCATGGATCTCTTCGTCTGACCTTAGATGAGACGAATACAATGGAAGAGATGGACTATGTTGTAGAATCCATCAAAGAGATCGTGGCAAAACTGCGCAGTATGTCCCCGCTTTATGAGGACTATATCAGACATCAGGGGAAATAATTGAAAGCCCTGTCTGATAACAGCGGGAAATGAACTGGAAACATTACCTAGAAATGGAGAAAATAGATTATGTATACAGAAAAAGTAATGGATCATTTTGAGCATCCAAGAAATGTGGGGGAGATTGATAATCCCAGCGGTATGGGTACCGTAGGAAATGCCAAGTGCGGCGATATTATGAGAATTTATCTGGATATTGATGAAAATCAGATTATCCGTGATGTGAAATTTAAAACCTTTGGCTGCGGAGCCGCAGTTGCCACCAGCAGCATGGCTACCGAAATGGTAAAGGGAAAAACCGTTCAGGAGGCAATGGACGTGACCAATAAGGCTGTCTGTGAAGCCCTTGACGGATTACCTCCTGTAAAGGTTCACTGTTCCCTTTTGGCAGAGGAAGCTATCCATGCTGCTTTATGGGACTATGCAAAGAAAAACGGACTTGAGATTCAGGGCTTACAGAAACCAAAGTCTGATATTGGCGAGGAAGAAATAGAAGAAGAATATTAAAATGCCGGGCTTTTGCTTACCCGGCGGAAGAAATGGAAACACCTTGCAGGTATACCTTTAGGCTCAAAGAACGTGGAAATACCCTTACGGGTATACCTTTATGCCCAGAGAACATGGGCGGGAAAGTGGAAATTAGGCTATGAGTAAAGCGAAAGTAGTAGTAGGAATGTCGGGAGGCGTGGATTCTTCCGTAGCGGCGTGGCTGCTTAAGGAACAGGGATATGATGTCATAGGTGTTACCATGCAGATATGGCAGGATGAAGACACCGGGACCCAGGAGGAAAACGGAGGCTGCTGCGGCTTAAGTGCCGTGGATGATGCCAGACGGGTGGCCTGGGACCTGGGAATCCCTTACTATGTCATGAATTTTAAAGAAGAATTCAAATCCCAGGTCATTGATTATTTTGTAGGAGAATACCAGAAGGGGCGCACGCCCAATCCATGCATTGCCTGCAACCGTTATGTCAAGTGGGAGTCTCTTTTAAAGCGGAGCCTGGATATAGGGGCGGATTTTATCGCCACAGGCCATTATGCCCAGATTGATAAGCTCCCTAACGGAAGATATGCCTTAAAAAAATCCGTGACAGCGGCAAAGGACCAGACGTATGCCCTTTACAATTTAACACAGCACCAGCTATCTCATACCCTGATGCCGGTAGGAGCCTATTCCAAGGACCAGATCCGTGAGATCGCGGACAAGATAAACCTGATGGTTGCCCATAAGCCGGACAGCCAGGAGATCTGCTTTATTCCTGACAATGATTATGCAGGATTTATTGAAGAGAACGCAGGGGAAAAAGCGCCGGAGGGGAATTTTGTGGACCTTTCCGGCCAGGTCATTGGCCGGCACAAGGGCATCACTCATTACACCGTTGGCCAGAGAAAGGGATTGAATTTATCCATGGGCCGCCCGGTTTTCGTGGTGGAGATACGGCCGGAAACCAATGAAGTGGTAATCGGAACAGGGGAAGACGTGTATTCTGATACCCTGCAGGCCAACCATATCAACTGGATGGCAGTTGACGGGCTTCATGGAGAAAGCATGCGGGTATCGGCTAAGATCCGCTACAGCCATAAGGGAGCCATGTGCACCATACAGGAAGTAGAAGATGGTGTGGTGGAATGTAAGTTTGACGAGCCGCAGAGGGCAATCACCCCGGGCCAGGCCGTGGTATTTTATGAGGGAGATTATGTTGTGGGAGGAGGAACCATACTGTGAAAAATTTAAGAAAACGAAATGGGTGGCTGTTCCTTGCCTCAATCCTTCTTTGCATATTTATGCTGGCAGGCTGTGCCAGAAAATATGAAACCGTAAAAGCGCCTGCTCTGGAAGAAGCCCAGGGCGGCTTAGGCCAGGAGGAAGGAGAGGAAACATCCCCTGTATCCATTGCAGAGGACAAAACAGGGGAAGCTCCGGACGAAAAATCTGCGGAGACAAGCTCCCATGAGGCCGCTGTGACAATGGAGACTGCCCCGGCCTTTGCGGCAGCCGATGAAACGGTTTATGTTACCGGTTCTCAGGTGAATTTAAGAAAATTCCCTTCCGCCCAGGGAGAGGTCCTCGGAAAGCTTGAAAAGGGAGTTTCTTTAAAACGGACCGGATACAGCGACAGCTGGAGCCGGGTGGTTTACCAGGATAAGGAATGCTATATTTCCTCACAGTACGTGTCAAAGGACAAGCCCGCACAGGAAACGGCAAGCACCGCTCCTTCTGTTTCTGGAAATGGGGCAGGCAAGATCATTGCCATTGATGCAGGCCATCAGGCAAAGGGCAATTCCGAAAAGGAACCCATCGGGCCGGGTGCTTCTGAAATGAAAGCAAAGGTTGCTTCCGGAACCCAGGGAACAGCAACGGGTATCCCGGAATACCAGCTCACCCTTGCAGTTTCCTTAAAGTTGAAGCAGGAGCTCATTAACAGGGGATACCAGGTCTATATGATCCGGGAAACCCATGATGTGAATATCAGCAATGCGGAACGGGCCCAGATGGCGGATAAAAGCGGAGCAGATATCTTCATCCGGGTTCATGCCAACTCTTTAAATGACAGCAGCATTCAGGGGGCGCTTACCATGTGCCAGACCTCCAAGAACCCTTATAATGGAACCCTGTACAGCAAAAGCCTTTCTCTTTCCAAAGCCGTTGTAAACGGAATCTGCGGCCAGACCGGGTTTAAGAACCGGGGAGTACAGGAAACGGATTCCATGAGCGGCATCAACTGGTGCAACATACCCGTAACCATTGTGGAAATGGGATTCATGAGCAATGCGGAAGAGGATAAGAAGATGGCAACCGATGAGTACCGGGACAAGATCGCAAAAGGGATTGCCGACGGAATTGACCAGTATTATAAATAAGTTTAAATAAAAACAGCCTTTTTGGGCCGGTTTTCCTTGAGGGAAAGGGGCGTTCAAAGGGGCTGTTTTTCTCAGCATTTGCCTGGCCAGGCATAAATGAAAAAGAAAGGGCATACATTTTCCTGAAATGCGGCTGAAAAGCAAGGAGAATGGAATCATGGCGGACTACGGACTGGCGTTAGCAGGCGGCGGGACCAGAGGGGCGGCCCATGTAGGAGTATTAACGGCGCTGGAGGAAGCAGGACTTCTTCCCGAACGGATAGCAGGAGCCAGTGCCGGAAGCATTGTGGCCGGACTTTATGCAGCAGGCATGAATACAGTGGATATGCGGGAAACGGTGCGGTGGCTTGCCAAGCATGGCAGGAGCCTGATTGATCCGGATATTTTAGGAATTGCCTTATTTCTGCCTCAGATTTTGCTTGGCAGAGAGACAACGCTTCAAGGGCTTATAAAGGGGAACCGGCTCCAGCGTTTCCTCTGTGATTTGACGGATGGAATGGAGATACAGGGAAAATGCCGGGGACTACTGATTCCGGCTGTGGATATAAACAGTGGGGATACAGTTACATTTACCAACCTATTCAAGGAGGAAATGCCCGTTTCCGCATTAAAGCAGGAGCATGTGAAGTGGGAACGGAGCGGACTTCTCTGTGATATTATGATGGCAAGCTCATCAGTCCCTGCCGTATTCCGGCCAAGGCAGATGAACGGCTTTTTACTGGTGGATGGAGGGGTGACCAACAACCTTCCTGTGGATCTTTTTATCGCCGCAGGAGAAACAAGGGTCCTTGCGGTGGACATTGGGGAAGAATATGAAATGCCTCATGATTATTCCATCATTGAGACCGCATTCCATTCCTTTTCCATTATGAGCAGAGAGCTTAAGGACTGCCGGTCCAGCGGTGAGATTATGATACTAAAGCCGCCCATGCCCAGGGGAGCAGGGCTTCTGACCTTTGAATGCATGGAAAAGTGCATGGAAAGCGGTTATTTATATACGAAAAAAATGATGCCCCGGATCAGGCGGTTACTGGAAACGGATAAATAATTTATTCTGGTCAATCATGCTTTTAAGCCGGGCAGGACATAAAAACGCCGTAACTCCCTGTAAACACCAGTTTTTGGGGATATCGGCGTTTTTTAATGCCTGTAATGGGGACCTGGAGAAAAACCATATGATGAAAGGGAAGAAATATCAATACTCATGTCCATTGCATGGATCAGGCTGTACACGAACATTCATAAACCCAACTTTAAAAAGATATAAAGAAGTGATATATTAAAACTAAAAATAATTAATGTATAATACTTATTGAATCTCGGAATAAGTAAATGCGGTCAGGAGGAAAGGGTAATGGAATTGACATTCAGATATGCCGAAAGAAAGGATACGGCTTTAATATTAAAATTCATTAAAGAACTGGCGGAATATGAAAAGATGCTTGATGAGGTAGTGGCTACGGAAGAGCTGTTAGAAGACTGGATTTTTAACAAGCAAAAGGCTGAGGTGATTTTTGCCATGGCTGATGGGAAGGAAGCAGGATTTGCCCTGTTCTTCCATAATTTCTCCACATTTTTAGGAAGAGCCGGAATCTATCTGGAAGACCTGTATGTAAATCCGGAGTACAGAGGCTGCGGAATCGGAAAGGCATTATTAAAGAAGCTGGCGTCGGTTGCAGTGGAACGGGGCTGCGGAAGGCTGGAATGGTGGTGCCTGGATTGGAACAAGTCCAGCATTGATTTCTATCGTTCCATGGGGGCGGAGCCTATGGAAGACTGGACGGTTTACAGGATAGCCGGAGAAACTCTAAAGAAATTGGCAGATTAATTTTTATATGCCTGCATCATGGTCATAAAGAAGGACGTACCAGGGAAATGCCCTTGTGTACGTCCTTTTGCTCAATTATTTATTTGCTTTTTCAACTTCCTGCATTTTCATAGCCCTTACCTTTAGCGGAAGTCCGAACAGAGTGATAAAGCCGTCCGCATCATGGTGATCATATAAATCACCGGTTGTAAAGGAAGCAAGAGACTCGCTGTATAAAGAATAAGGGGAAGTGGTTCCTGCTTTAATAATATTTCCCTTATAAAGCTTCAGCTTTACCTCTCCGGTCACATACTGCTGTGTGGATTCCACAAATGCCTGAACTGCCTCACGCAGAGGAGTGAACCATTTTCCTTCATAAACGATCTGTGCAAACTTATTGCCCATATCCTTCTTCACTTCCATGGTGGCACGGTCTAACACCAATTCCTCCAGCTGCTGATGAGCTTCAAGGAGAATGGTTCCGCCTGGAGTTTCATAAACGCCCCGGGATTTCATTCCAACAACACGGTTTTCCACAATATCCACAATGCCAATGCCATGTTTGCCGCCCAGTTCATTTAACTTGGTAATGATATCGGATACTTTCATCTTTTCCCCGTTTACGCTGACAGGAATGCCCTTTTCAAAGGTCATGGTCACATATTCCCCTTCATCAGGAGCCTTTTCAGGAGATACGCCCAATACTAATAAATGGTCATAGTTTGGCTCGTTAGCCGGGTCCTCCAGCTCCAGGCCCTCATGGCTGATATGCCATAAGTTGCGGTCACGGCTATAGCTGTTGTCAGCGGAGAAGGGAAGGTCGATTCCATGCTGCCTGCAGTATTCGATCTCGTCTTCACGGGAATTCATGGTCCACACGTCGGTCATACGCCATGGAGCAATGATCTTTAAGTCAGGAGCCAGAGCCTTGATGCCCAGCTCAAAACGGATCTGGTCGTTGCCCTTTCCGGTAGCACCGTGGCAGATGGCGGTAGCTCCCTCTTTTCTTGCGATTTCCACCAGTCTTTTTGCAATGGCCGGACGGGCCATGGAGGTGCCTAATAAGTATTTGTTTTCATATACCGCATTTGCCAGAACACAGGGCACGATGTAATTGTCACAGAAGTCATCCACAAGATCTTCAATATATAATTTGGAAGCGCCGGATAATTTGGCTCTTTCTTCCAAACCGTCTAATTCATTTCCCTGGCCGCAGTCAATGCAGCAGCAAACTACATCATAATCGAAATTTTCCTTTAACCACGGAATAATGGCTGTGGTATCAAGACCACCGGAATAGGCTAAAATAACTTTTTCTTTCATTTATACATCCTCCTGGGTTATCATTGGATTTTTTTTATTGAACTTTCATAAATATACACCAAAATCCTGAATAATGCAAGGGTAAAATGAAAAATATAAAAAAAACTTGCATATTATACGTTATGGATGTATAATTATGAACTACCAGCAAATGAAATACCTGGAAGGGCTTTTGATTTGACAAAAGAGCCTGCAGGATCAATGCATAAAATACAGAAATAAAAATAGATCACCCAATGAAAAAATATAAGGAGAGATGATTATGATTAAAGCAGGAATAATAGGGTCTACCGGATATGCAGGCGGGGAGCTTGCAAGACTTTTGCTTCAGAGAGATGATGTGGAGATCTTATGGTACGGATCCAAAAGCTATGTGGATCAGAAATACGCTTCTATTTATCAAAATATGTTTCAGATTGTGGCTGATTCCTGCCAGGATGATAATGTGGAAGCTTTGGCAGAAATGGCAGACGTGATTTTTACAGCAACGCCCCAGGGCTTTTGCGCCTCTTCTATGAATGAGAATATATTAAGGAAGACAAAGGTCATTGACTTAAGCGCCGATTACCGGATCAAGGATGTGGCAACCTATGAAGAATGGTATAAAATGGAACATAAAACTCCGCAATTTATAAATGAGGCGGTTTACGGGCTTCCGGAGATCAACCGGGAAAAGATCAAAAAGGCAAGACTCATTGCAAACCCGGGCTGTTATCCCACATGCTCCACTTTATCCATTTATCCTCTGGTAAAGGAAGGACTTATTGATCCCAATACCATTATCATTGATGCCAAGTCCGGGACCTCCGGTGCGGGAAGAGGAGCCAAGGTGGATAACCTATACTGTGAGGTCAATGAGAACATCAAGGCTTACGGCGTAGGTGTTCACCGCCACACACCGGAGATCGAGGAACAGCTGTCCTATGGGGCAGGCCGTCCGGTCACCATAAGCTTTACTCCCCATCTGGTGCCAATGAACCGGGGGATTCTTATAACTGCTTACGGAACTCTCACCAGGTCCGTATCCTATGAGGAAGTAAAGGCTGTTTATGATAAATATTATGCAGACGAATATTTTGTCCGGGTTCTGGAAAAGGATGTGGTTCCCCAGACCAAATGGGTGGAGGGAAGCAATTTTGTGGATGTGAACTTTAAGATCGATCCAAGGACTAACAGGGTGGTCATGATGGGCTCCATGGATAACCTGGTAAAGGGGGCTGCGGGACAGGCGGTGCAAAATATGAATCTCCTGTTTGGATTGCCGGAGAATAAGGGGCTTAAGCTTATTCCAATGTTTCCGTAAACTTACAAATGAATGCATAAATAAAGGAAAATATTATGATGATTCGTACTATGACATTAAAGGATTATGATCAGGTTTATGAACTATGGACAGGGATTAAAGGTTTTGGACTGCGTACCGTAGACGATTCCAGGGAAGGTGTGGAAAGATTTTTAAAAAGAAATCCTGCAACCAGTGTGGTGGCGGAAGAGGCCGGAAAGATCATTGGCTCCATTCTCTGCGGCCATGACGGACGGCGGGGCTGCATGTACCACGTTTGTGTGGCAGAAGAATACCGCAAGCACGGAATCGGCCATAAGATGGCCATGGAGGCAATGAAAAGGCTGAAGAAAGAAGGAATTAACAAGGTAAGCCTGATCGCTTTTAAATCGAATACCGTTGGCAACGAATTCTGGCATAAAGTAGGATGGACCTTTCGTGATGATTTAAATTATTATGATTTCGATTTAAATGAGACTAACATTACAAACTTTATTGACTAAGGGGGAAGAGTGAAATGAATTTAAAGACGATATCTGCAGAATTTTCCGTATGCAAGCTGTCCGGACCGGCTGATTTGGGAAATCTGGATATGACGTCCGGATTCTGGTTCCTGGGAAAGACGGACCAGGAGTTGTCTCTGGTATGCGAAACCTCGTCAGTTCCCGAAAATACCGAAGAAAGGGAAGACGGCTTTTTAGCATTCCGCATTGAAGGGGTTCTGGATTTTTCGCTCATCGGGATCCTGTCTAACATATCAACGGTACTGGCAGATCATGAAATCGGAATCTTCGCAGTATCCACATTTAATACGGACTATATTCTTGTAAAAAAAGAAAATTATGAAAAAGCTCTGGAGCGTTTGGCGGATGCAGGATATACGGTCATTGGGACAAAGGAGGATGAATGATATGAAACATATAGAAGGCGGAGTAACGGCGGCAAAAGGATTTAAGGCAGCATCTGCGGCAGCTGGAATTAAATACAAAGACAGAAAAGACATGGCAATGATTTACAGCCAGGTGCCCTGCAAGGTGGCAGGAACCTTTACTACCAACATCGTAAAAGCTGCTCCTGTAAAATGGGATCAGGATGTTGTGGCAAATTCCCCTTATGCCCAGACAGTGGTTGTCAATGCAGGAATTGCCAATGCCTGTACAGGAGCGGAAGGGCTTGGCTACTGTAAAGAAACAGCGGAAGCGGCAGCAGAGTGCCTTTCCATTCCTGTCAATTCCGTGCTGGTGGCATCCACCGGAGTGATCGGAAAACAACTTCCCATGGATCGCATTATGGCAGGAGTAAAAGCAATGGTTCCGGTGCTTGACGGCAGTAAGGAAAGCGGGACAGACGCAGCCATGGCCATTATGACCACGGATACGGTAAAAAAAGAAGTGGCAGTTCAATTTGAAGCCGGAGGAAAGACTGTTACCATAGGCGGCATGTGCAAAGGCTCCGGCATGATCCATCCTGACATGTGCACCATGTTAAGCTTTGTTACCACGGATGCAGCCATTTCCAAAGAGCTTTTACAGGAAGCCCTAAGGGAGGACATTAAGGACACCTACAACATGATTTCCGTGGATGGGGATACCTCTACCAATGATACGGTGCTTCTTCTTGCAAACGGCATGGCAGGGAATGAGGAAATTACGTCAAAAAATGAGGATTATAAGACATTTTGCAAAGCCCTTAATTTCATTAATGAGGCCCTTGCAAAAAAGATGGCAGGTGACGGGGAAGGCTGTACTGCATTGTTTGAAGTAAAGATCATTGGAGCTGAAACAAAGGAGCAGGCAGTGACCCTTTCAAAATCCGTCATCACCTCCAGCCTGACAAAGGCTGCCATTTTTGGTCATGACGCCAACTGGGGACGAATCCTCTGCGCTATGGGATATTCCGGGGCAATGTTTGATCCGGAAAAGGTGGATTTGTACTTTGAAAGCGCAGTAGGAAAGCTGAAAATCATTGAAAACGGTGTAGCCCTTCCCTACAGCGAGGAGGAAGCCACAAAGATCTTGTCAGAGCCGGAAGTGACTGCGATTGCGGATGTGAAGATGGGAGATGCGGCTGCAACGGCCTGGGGCTGTGACCTGACATTTGACTATGTCAAGATCAATGCGGATTACCGTTCATAGCTGTTATTGATTTATGAAAAAAGCAAATGGGGATAACTGCTGAAAGGCCCCGTTTCACTGAGAAAGTTAAGATAGGGAAAACACCCTGGGGTGTACTTGTATGCCCCAAAGGTGTGGGCAGGAAAGGAGAAATTAATATGGAACTGGATCACAGCATTATGGAAAAGGCGGAGGTACTGATCGAGGCCCTCCCTTATATACAGCGTTTCAACCGGAAGATCATCGTGGTAAAATACGGCGGAAGCGCTATGGTGGATGAGGAACTGAAAAAGAATGTCATTCAGGATGTAGTGCTTTTAAAGCTGGTTGGTTTTAAGCCCATCATTGTTCATGGGGGAGGAAAAGAGATCAGTAAATGGGTGGAAAAGTCAGGCATGGAGCCTCATTTTGTCAATGGTCTCCGGGTGACTGATGAGCCTACCATGGAAATCGCTGAGATGGTATTAAACCGTGTGAATAAAAGCCTGGTGCAAATGGTCAATGAATTAGGCGTAAAAGCCGTGGGAATCAGCGGAAAGGATGGTATGATGCTGAAATGCCGGAAACGCTATTCAAACGGAGAGGATATCGGTTTTGTGGGAGATATCACCCAGGTAGACCCTCAAATCATATATGATTTACTGGAAAAGGATTTTCTTCCTATTATCTGTCCTGTAGGCTTTGACGAAGGTTTTGAAACCTATAATATCAACGCCGATGATGCGGCCTGTGCCATTGCCACGGCAATGGAGGCGGAGAAACTGGCTTTTTTAACGGATGTTGAGGGAGTTTATAAGGATTTTCAGGATAAGGAATCCCTTATTTCTGAAATGTCCATTGATGAGGCAGAGGAATTTGTGGAAAGCGGGATGCTGGGAGGCGGAATGCTCCCAAAGCTTCAAAACTGCATTGATGCCATGAAGCAGGGGGTATCCAGGGTACATATCATGGACGGACGGATTCCTCATTGCCTGCTTTTGGAAATATTCACCAATAGGGGAATTGGAACTGCCATTGTGAGCACGGGAGAGGAGCGTTTTTATCATGCTAAGTAAGCAGGAATATATTGAGAAGGCAGAGTCAAAGATTTATAAGACTTATAACCGTTTTCCGGTTGTTTTTGATCATGGAGACGGCGTCCGCCTTTATGATACGGACGGACAGGAATACCTGGATTTCGGCGCCGGGATTGCGGTAATGGGATTGGGCTACAATGATCCGGAATTTAATACGGCCTTAAAGGAACAGGTGGATAAGCTTCTTCACACCTCCAATTTATTTTACAATGTCCCTGCTGTGGAAGCGGGAGAACTGATTTTAAAGGCTTCCGGCATGGATAAGGTGTTTTTTACCAACAGCGGGACAGAAGCAGTGGAAGGAGCTTTAAAGATAGCCAGAAGATATGCTTACAATAAGGACGGAGGTCATGACCATGAAATAATTGCCATGAACCACTCCTTCCACGGCAGAAGCCTTGGAGCCCTTTCTGTCACAGGAAACGACCATTACCAGGAGCCATTTAAGCCTCTGCTTCCGGGAATCCAATTCGCTGATTTTAATGATCTGGACAGTGTAAAGGCTCTGGTAAACCATAAGACCTGTGCCATAATCATGGAAACAATCCAGGGAGAAGGGGGCATTTATCCGGCAGAGGAAGAGTTTTTAAAGGGCGTAAGAGCGCTTTGCGATGAGCATGACATGCTGCTGATCCTGGATGAGATCCAATGCGGAATGGGGCGGACAGGAACCATGTTCGCATGGCAGAAATACGGCGTAAAGCCGGATGTGATGACCGTGGCAAAGGCATTGGGAAACGGCGTGCCTGTGGGAGCATTTCTGGCAGCAGGAAAGGCCGCAACAGCCATGTCTCCCGGTGATCATGGAACCACTTATGGCGGAAATCCCTTTGTGACAGCCGCAGCGTCCAAGGTATTGGAGCTGTTTGAAAAGCGGAAGCTGGTGGACCATGTAAAGGAAGTGGGAGAGTATCTTGCAGAAAAACTGAAATCCCTGGCGGATCGGTATGATATCATAAAGGAACAAAGAGGCATGGGGCTGATCCAGGGCCTGGAGTTTTCTGTGCCGGTTGCCCCCATTGTGAGCAAGGCCTTGTCAGAGCAAAAACTGGTGCTCATCAGTGCCGGGACAAATATTATCCGCTTTGTTCCGCCACTGGTGATTGAAAAAGAGGATGTGGATGAAATGATAGAAAAGCTGGAGGCAGTATTGGAGCAGCCGCTTTAACATTCTTGCCGTGGCCTTTGGAAGGATATCTAAAGGCCACGGCTTTTTGTATCATGAATGAAACAGAGATTAATCATGTATTCAATCATAAGAGAAAAGCATGAGATTGTAATAAATGCACAAAAAAGGTAGATATTTGAAAAAAATATGATGATTTTGACTTAAAAATCTTGACGGATTATCTTTTATTTAGTATAATAAGCGAAATGAAAACGGATTTACTGGAAGTGTTACTGTTCAACAGGCCTGACCAGGATGATGTAAGATTGCAGATAATAATGTTTAGCTGCAGTTTTACATGATCTTGGTCTTTTTTATTTGAGAAGGTGAACTCTTTGTATGTAGAAAAACGTATTAATAATAACGTGATATTAGCGTCGGAGAATGGACAGCAGATGGTTCTGGTGGGGAAAGGCATTGGTTTTCAGGCATATCCCGGCAATGAGGTTGATAAAAGCAAGATTGAAAAAACCTTTTACCCCACAAACAATATGACCTACACTCAAATGGCGGCCCTTATGACCGGGTGTGGACCCAATGAGCTAAAGGCAGTATTCAAAATTGTGAATCTGGCTAAGGAGACATTTAAGGAATTAAATGACAATATGTTCTTTTCCTTACTTGACCATTTATCCTTTGCCCTGAAGCGCCGGGAAAACCAGATGGATATTGTAAATCCGTTGGAATGGGAAATAAAGAAGTTCTATTCAAGGGAATACCAGATAGGGATCAAGGCATTGGAAATTATAAAGAATGATTTAGGGATACAGCTTCCTGACAGCGAAGCCGCATTTTTTGCCCTTCACATTGTAAATGCACAGATTGATAGTGTAACCGGCGAGGAGATTTTCGGAATTACTGAAATGACAAATTCCATTTTAAAACTGGTCAAGTATTTCTATCAGTGTGAGTTTGATGAGGACAGTGTGTTCTTTAACCGTTTTATCACTCATGTCAGGTATTATCTCATGAGACGGTTAAAAGGAGAGGAAATTTCCCATACAGATAGGGAGATTATTAATTCTGTCCGCAAGGCAGATTCCCAGGCTTACGAATGTGCAAACAGGATTGCCCAGTATATTTATGAAAGGCAGAAATGGGAAACTTCTGAGACAGAGAAAATGTTTTTAATGCTGCATATTATTAATTTGGTAAAAAAGGTGAATACATAAGGGATTCGTTACAGTTCGGCTGGCAAGACCCAAACCTGCCTGGCAGCAGACCGCTGTCAGACAGGTTTGAGTCTTTTGTTTTATATTATGTTGCTGTTTTGGCTGTGAAAGCGCGCAGCGGCCAGGCAGATGGAAAAAGCAATATCATGATGAATCAGGAGGAGAAAGATGGAACGAGAAGAATTAGCAAAAAAAATCATAGAGCATGTAGGAGGGATAGGAAATATCAAGTCTCTGTCCCATTGCATGACACGGCTGCGCTTTTTCTTAGTGGATGATGATAAAGCCAATGAAGGGGAATTAAAGAAACTTTCCATACTTGGTGTACAGAAGCAGGGCGGCCAGTACCAGGTGATTGTGGGGAATGACGTATCCAGGGTTTATAAGGAAATTATTAAGCAGTATCCAAAGATTGCCGGGGGAGAAAGTATCTTAAATAACGAGGGAGAGAAGAAAGGAAATATTATTAACCGTATGCTGGCGACCCTGACAGCCATTCTGGTTGCGCCCCTTTCCGCCATCATCGGCGGTGGTTTGATTTTGGGTATCCGGTATATGTTTACCACCCTGAATATTTTGCCGGGGGACAGCCCGCTTATTTTCCTGCTTACGGTTATCGGCAACTCATCTCTTTATTTCTTTCCGTTTTTGCTGGCGGTTTCAGCTGCCAAGCGGTTTAATACCAATATTTACATGGCAATGGGAATTGCGGCTGCCATGCTGGATCCCAACATTATTGCCAGGGTCGGGGAAGACCCGGTAAGGCTTTTTGGGGCAATCCCCATTCCCATGATTAATTATGGAAGCAGTGTTATTCCCATAATTCTGGCAATCTGGTTTATGAGTAAGGTATATGGCTGGCTGGATGACAATCTGCCCTCAATGGTTACCGTTATTTTTGCTCCCTTGCTGACCTTTTTGACTGTCATTCCCATTAACTTAATCTTAATAGCTCCTTTGGCCACATACCTGACAGCGTATGTATCCAACGGCCTTGAGTGGCTGATCAACTTAAACCTTGGAATCGCAGGTTTTGTGATCGGTGCGACCCGTCCGCTTCTGGTATTGGTTGGGATGCATCATGCCGTCCGGCCCCTTCAGTATATGCAGTTAGAGACACTTGGTTATACAACAATCAGTCCGGCAACCTTTATATCCACCATGTCCCAGGCAACCGCCGCATTTGCCGTTGCAGTACTTGTAAAAGACCGGAAGAATAAGCAGATTGCAACTTCTTCCACCATTTCAGGCTATTTGGGAATTACGGAACCTGCCTTGTATGGAATCATCTTTAAATATCGGGCGGCCCTGGTGGGCTGTATCTTAGGCGGCGGACTTGGGGGAATGGTCAGTACCATGATGGGAGCAAAAGCCTTTTCACCGGGAATGCCCAGCTTATTGACAACTCCGGTATTCATGGGAGACAAGCCCATGTCCATTATTTTCGGACTGATTGTGATGTTTGTGTCTACATTTGGAATCACATGGTTTCTTGGGAAGACCATATTTAAGCTGGATGATAACATAGTATTTACCAATGGCATTTCAGAAGCTGAGGCAGCAAAGGGGAAAGCAGCCCCAGAGCATCTGGTGTTCAGTCCTGTGAGCGGGCAGATCTGCAAACTGGAGGATATTCATGATGAAACGTTTTCCACTAAATTATTAGGCGAGGGAATAGGAATTATTCCAAATGAAAGCCTGATTGCAGCTCCTGCTGATGGTACGGTCAATACAGTTTTTCACACCAACCATGCCCTTGGCATGATTACGGAGGAAGGCACAGAGGTACTGATTCATATTGGTCTTGATACGGTCAAGCTGGAAGGGAAGTTCTTTACTGCCAGATGTAAGGCTGGGGACAAGGTGAAAAAAGGAGATGCTCTTATTGAGTTTGACCGGGAACAGATTGAGGCTGCCGGTTATGATACAACGGTCATTGTAGTAATTTCCAATACAACGGCCTATGAGAGAATCCAGCCTGAATTTGAAGAAGGTACTATTTTTGCAGGGGAAAAGATATTAACTGCCAGATAGAAACATCCTGTGGGTATACTTCTGTGTCCAAAAAGCGTGGACTATAATAATAAAACACCCTTCGGGTATACCTTTATGTCCAAAAAACGTGGACTGTAATAATGAAAGGAGAATGAATATGCTGAAACATGCGCCTAAGGGCTTTCCCACAGAATTTCTCTGGGGAAGCGCCACAGCGGCATGCCAGATAGAAGGCGGCTGCAAAGAAGGAGGAAAAGGCTTAAGTGTGGCAGACATTGCCATGAAACAGGGAAAGGAAGTTCCCCGAAAAGAGTATAAAAACATTACAAAAGAACAGGTAAAAGCGGCAGAATGCTGGGAAGGGGAGGGTCTGTATCCCAAGAGGCATGGTGTGGATTTCTATCACCGGTTCAGGGAGGATATTGCCTTGTGCGCCCAAATGGGATTTACTGCCTTTCGGCTGTCCATTGCCTGGAGCAGGCTTTTTCCAAATGGCGATGAGTTAGAGCCTAACCCTGAGGGAGTGGGATTCTACCATGAGGTTTTTAAAGAATTGAAGAAATATAAAATGGAACCAATTGTGACACTTTCCCATTTTGAGATGCCTCTCCATCTGGTTACCCAATATGGAGGCTGGGCAAACCGTAAGCTGATAGATATGTTTGTTCGTTACTGTAAAGTGTGCTTTGACGAATACGGGAGTTATGTCACCTACTGGATTAATTTTAATGAAATGAACGGTACCCGCTTTAATACCTTTTATTCAACCGGCATCCTCCGGGAGGACTGGGGGGATAAGTTTGAACAGGCAACTTATCAGGCCGCCCATAACCAGTTTGTTGCTTCTGCAAAAGCAGTCAAATATTTGAAAGAGACAAGGCCTTATGCCAGGATGGGCTGCATGGTAGTCCCTTTCACCCGCTATCCCGGTACATGCAAGCCGGAGGATGTGATGAAGATGCACCATGACATGCATCTGGACTGTTATTTTTATACGGATATTTACATGAGGGGAGAGTATCCGGGATATGCGGTCAGATACTTTGATGATCATCAGATCCGGCTTGATACGGAGGAAAAGGACTTTGAGCTGATAAAAACACATACGGTTGATTACTTAACCTTCAGCTATTATTCCACCAGCATATCCAGCGCAGAGCAGGAGGGCTGGGAAACCACAGACGGAAATTTAAGCCAGCAATTTAAAAATCCTTATCTGGAAGCCTCTCAATGGGGCTGGCAGATTGATCCCATTGGGCTGCGTTATCAGCTTGGCTGCTTTGCTGACCGGTATCCTGGTGTAGAAATGATGGTAGTTGAGAACGGTCTGGGAGCCCGGGATATTGTAGAGGCAGACGGCAGCATTCAGGATGATTACCGCATTGATTACCTGCGCCGCCATATTGAGCAGGTAAAGGAAGCCATTAGTGACGGGGCCAATGTAATTGGATACACCTCCTGGTCCTCCATTGACTGCGTTTCTTCCGGAACATCTGAAATGGCAAAACGATATGGATTCATTTATGTTGATTTAGACGATAACAATGAGGGGACTCTTGAAAGAAAGCCCAAGAAATCGTTTTACTGGTATAAAAGGGTGATTGAAACCAACGGAGAGGAATTATAAAAAGAAGGGAGTATTTTAATATGCAGTTAATCATTGCAAAAGACTATGAAGCCATGAGCCATATCGCTCTTACCCATGTTCAAGCCCATATGTATACAGGGGACAGCAGGAGGGTGAATCTTTCCGTCACGGCAGGAAAGACCCCGGAGCGGCTGTATCAGCTGCTTACAAAGGAATATAAGGGGAATCCCTGTTTTAACCATGTACATTTCTATAATTTTGACGAAATACCCAGGGAGGGAGAGGCAACCGGCGTTACCATGAATGATTTAAACCATATGTTTTTCAGTCCGGCAGAGGTACCTGGAGAACTGATCCATGTTTTGGATACAAAGAACTGGAACGATTATGACAAAAAGCTTAAAGAAGATGGCGGATTAGATATGCTCATCATGGGGCTTGGCACGGATGGACATTTTTGCGGAAATCTTGCAGGTACGGTAGAACATTTCGGCATGGAAACCCGGATGGTGACCAGGGAAAAGTATCCTATCTCATATTTTGAAAGAGAGACCAGTCCGGATCATTATGTGACCTTTGGGCCGAAAACGGTGATGAATGCCCGGCATCTCATTATGATCATTAATGGAAGCCACAAGGCAGAAATCGCAAAGAAAGCCTTGTTCGGTCCGGTTATACCGGAGGTTCCTGCCAGTGTGTTCCAACTGCATCCCAATTATACGGTTATCATGGATGAGGAAGCTGCAGCCATGCTGGATCAATGATCAATAAGTTATGAAAGGGTGCAGTGAAATCCGTTTGGCAGTATAATGTAATTCAATGTATATAAATATTATCCCCAGCTTGTTCCGGAACCTCATGATGAGTGCCCGGAATAAGCTTTTTTTATGGTTCTATAAAATGATTCCAGGAGTGTAAGGACGGGATTCTGGTTTCAGGGCTGATGCTGTTGTCTTTGTTGTTTACAATTTTTGATATAGTTGAGATTGAAGCGCCTGCTAACCGGGCGATTTTCTCAATTGTTATTTTGTTTTTTCTGTCTTGGTTGGTAATTTAAACAAATAAGTAGTAGTATTCAATTGATTATAGAACGGATATATGAATTTAACCATAGGAGATGCAAAATATGTTGATAAAATAATGCAGAAAACTTATTTAATAAAGTATTTTTTTATGCAAAAGTACTTGACATTTTATTCTGAGAATGATAGCATTGGCTTAAAGAAATGCAGTTAATGAAGCTGTTTTATTTTTAGACAAAAAGGAAAAACGTTTTACCAAAGGAGAAAGGTAAAATGATGTCCTTTTTCACTATATTTTTTAAAGGAGGTATTTCAATGAAAAAAAGATTTTGGAGTATTCTGATGATGGCAGCGCTGGCAGTGTCGCTGGTTGGCTGTTCCGGCGGGGCAGGAGCAGGAAAAGAAACCGGAAAACCGGCAGAAACGACGGCAGAGACAACGGCAAAGGCCGCATCAGACAATGGGGGAGCAAAGGAAAAATCAGGGTCTGGAAAAAGAGTATGTATTGTGTATTCAGGAAACTTAGGGGACAAGTCCTATAATGATTCCTGCAATGAAGGAGCAAAAGAGGCTGCCGCGGATTTTGGAGTGGAAATTAAAAATCTGGAGGGAACATCAGCAGAGGAATGGGAAGCAAATTTCCTGTCCGCTTGTGAGGACGGTTATGATCTTGTTATCTGCTCTTCCTCTAATTTTGAAGAGTACATGAAAGAGCATTGTGCCAGCTATCCTGATGTAAAATTCGCCATTATTGACACCACGGTGGAAGGCGATAATATCGTATCCATCAGCTTTGCACAGAATCAGGGTTCTTTTCTTGCAGGTGCGGCAGCAGCCATGTTTACCCAGAAAACAGATATTGAAGGTGTAAATCCGGATAAGATCATTGGCTGGGTAGGAGGAATGGATATTCCGGTTCTTCATGATTTCTTCATTGGATATGAGCAGGGAGCAAAATACATTGACCCGGATATCAAGGTTCTTCAATCTTTTGCAGGAACATGGAATGATCCTTTAAAGGGCAAGGAGCTGACTCTGGCGCAGTTTGATCAGGGAGCGGATATTGTAATGAACGTAGCCTCCGGCACAGGCCCTGGAATTCTGGAAGGGGCAAAGGAAGCAGGAAAATATGCCATAGGTGTGGATTTAAATCAGGATAATGATCAGCCGGGAAGCGTTCTCACCTCTATGGTAAAGCGTGTGGACACGGCCTGCTATCTGGCGATCCAGTCAGTAGTTGAAGGCACATTTAAGGGAAATTCCACTTCTTATCTGACCATCAAGGAAGAAGGAGTAGGCCTGACCGACTTCAGTGTGATGAAAGAGCATCTGGGAGATAAATTTCCTGAAGACATTGTTGAAAAGGTAAAAGAACTGGAAGAGAAGATCGTTTCCGGAGAAATTGTGGTAGAGAATTATACCGGTTTTGGCGCAAATAAATAGCAGAAGCTGAAAATGGAGAATGGTTTGGATTTCCTGGTCCCCCTCGGGTATCCAAACCATTTTACAATCGGAAGGTGCGGGAGAAGGCGCCTGACATAAGAAAGAGGGTGAAAGTTTGAGCGAATACGTGGTTGAAATGAAGGACATTGTAAAGTCATTCGGAAATGTTCATGCAGTAAAAAACGGACAGTTCACTTTAAGAAAAGGCGAGATCCATTCCCTGATCGGTGAGAACGGAGCCGGAAAATCCACCATGATGAAGCTGCTTTACGGCATGTATCCCATTGATGACGGTATGATCCGGATCCATGGAGAGAATATCCCGTCCATCTCTCCTAAAATTGCCATTGAAAAAGGCATTGGAATGGTGCATCAGGAATTCATGCTGGTCAATGAACTGACGGTATTGGAGAATATTATTTTGGGATTTGAGCCAAGGCATGGAATTACCATTGATTTTGACAAGGCCAGAAAAACAGTGGAACACTATGTCAGCCAGTATGGGATGGATATCCAGCTGGGGAAAAAGATCAATCAGATATCAGTGGGCGAGGCACAAAGGGTGGAGATCATCAAAACCTTAACCAGGGGAGCAAATGTAATCATTCTGGATGAGCCTACGGCGGTTCTGACGCCTCAGGAAACCAGACAGCTTTTTGTGATCCTGCAGAACCTGAAAAAAGATGGGAAGTCCCTGGTGTTTATATCCCATAAATTAAATGAGGTCATGGAAATTTCCGACCGCATCAGCGTCATGCGCCAGGGAAATTATATTGGAAGCGTGAATAAGGAAGAGACTTCTCCGGCCCAGCTTGCAAAAATGATGATTGGACGGGAAGTGTTTTTAAATATTGAAAAAACCCAGGCAAAGCCAGGGGAAAAGGTTCTGGAAGTAAAGGATGTATGGGTTTCCGGAGAAAAGGAAATTTCAAAGATCCGCGGAGTATCACTGGATGTCCGGGAAGGGGAAATCGTAGGAATTGCGGGAATTGACGGAAACGGGCAAAGCGAGCTGATTGAAGCGATCACAGGACTGCGGCAGGTTGAAAAAGGAAGGGTGTTTTTAAACGGAAAAGATATTACGGGCTTAAGCCCGAAACAGATCCGGAAGGTGGGTCTGTCCCATATCCCGGAAGACCGCAATACAAGAGGTTTAAACAGGGCAATGAGCATCAGGGACAATCTCATAGCCGTTCAGGTGAGTGAGCCTCCATTTTGCCGGGGGCCGGTGCAAAATCATAAGGAAACCCTGGAATATGCAAAAAAGCTGTCTGAGGTTTTTGATATCCGTCCCAGGGATCCGGAGATATCCACCCAGTCCCTGTCAGGCGGAAATGCACAAAAGGTAGTGGTTGCAAGAGAAGTTTCTATTGGAGGGAAACTTCTGGTTGCCTCCCAGCCCACCAGAGGCGTTGACATTGGAGCCATCGAGTCCATCCGGAAAATTTTGCAGGAAGTCAAATCCAAAGGAATGGGAGTTTTGCTGGTTTCCGCAGATTTAGAGGAGATCATGTCCCTTTCGGACCGGATCATTGTCATGCACGAAGGAAGGATAACAGGAAGGCTGAAAGCAGAAGAAGCCAACGAAGATAACCTGGGATTACTGATGATGGGCGGAACTGAGCCGGCTGAGGAAAGGGGAAGCACAACATGAATGTAGCGGTAAAAAGCATACAGAAAATTTTACTTACCATGCTGCTTGCATTGGCGATTGGAGCCTTATTTATCCTTTTTATCGGAGAAAATCCCCTGGAAGCCTATGGGGCTCTGCTGCGGGGAGCATTTAACGGAAAGCTTAAGATAGGCACTACCCTGGCCGGCTTTACCCCCCTTCTTCTCACCTCCTGCGCTTTTGCGGTAGCGGCAAAAGCGGGAGCATTTAACGTAGGAGTGGAAGGTGAGGTGTTTCTGGGAGGAATGGCTGCCGCCTATATTGGGATTAACTGGACGTTTCTTCCGGCTCCTCTTCGTTTGACTGCCTGTTTTCTGGGAGCAATGGCAGTGGCGGCTTTATGGGCCCTGATTCCTGCCGTGCTCAAGGCTTATTACCGGGTGAGTGAGGTATGCGTGACCATTCTCATGAACAGCGTGGCCTTATACATAACCTCTTATCTGGTCAGCGGCCCCATGAGCGCAGGGGTGGCAAACGCCCAGTCCCTTCCGGTGACAGTGAATCTGCCTCAGTTTATGAAACCCAGCAGTGTCAATGGAGGACTTTTCATTGCCCTTATTACAGTTGGCCTTATGATCTGGATCTTAAATAAGACCACCTTTGGATATAAGGTAAAAACAGTGGGAACAAATCCGGCTCATGCGGAGTATGCGGGCATCAGCCCTAAAAAGATTTTTATACAGGCCATGATGTTAAGCGGAGCATTGGGCGGGATGGCAGGCTGTATTGAAGTTTTGGGAGTTCACGGATACTTTTTAAATAATTTTGCAGCAGGACTTGGCTCCAATGGCATGCTGGCATCCCTGATCGTTAAAAATAATCTGGTTTTTGCTCCCTTTGTCTCCTTCTTCCTGGCAGTGTTAAAATCCGGAGCCCTGGGAATGCAGCAGAGTACCGGCGTACCAAAGTCCATTGTAGATACCATAACGGCAGTTTTTATTATCGTGGCAACCATGGAGCTTTTGTTTCAGTTTAAGGATAAGAAAAATAAAAAGGAAAAGAGCAAATAGGAGGAGGCAGGACTATGGACTTAGGCAAAATTTTCAGTGTATCCTTGATATATGCAACCTTTCGTTCTGCCACGCCTATTATTTATGCGGCATTGTGCGCAGCAATTACCCAGCAGGCGGATATTTTAAATATCGGAACCGAAGGAATCATGCTTACCGGAGCATTTGCGGCGGTAGCTGTCAGCTATTTAACCGGAAGCTGGCTTCTGGGAGTGATAGTCGCCATGATTGCTGGACTTATTATGGCCATGATCATGGCAGTGGGCCATATCCGTTATAAAGCGGAGATTTGTGCCATTGGCATGGGAATCAATTTATTTGCACTGGCGATCACCAAGTTTCTTTTAAACAGCGTTTTGGGAAAAAGCGGTACGTTTTCAGAGCCGGGGATCATTGCAATCCCAAGGATCAGTCTTCCGTTTCTGGCCAATGTCCCATTCCTGAAAGATATCTTTGACAACTGGTGCATTACCGAGTGGTTTGTGATTGTGTTGATTTTTCTGGTCTGGTTTGTATTTTACAAAACAGTCTGGGGCCTTCGCTTAAGGGCAGTAGGCCAGTTTCCCATGGCAGCACAGACAGCAGGAATCAATGTAAATTCCATGAAATACCGGGCAATTGCCATATCCGGCCTGATCGGAGGCCTGGCAGGTGCTCATCTATCCTTAGGATACAGCAAAATGTTTACGGAGAATATGACCAATGCCAGAGGATTTATGGGAGTGGCGGCCATGTATTTCGGAGGCGCCCACCCAATTCTGACTGCGGCCGGATGTCTGGTATTCGGATTAACGGATTCCATAGGAGCCAGGCTTCAGGCTTACGGAGTGCCGTCTCAGCTGGTGCTTTTGATGCCTTATGTGGTGACCATAGCCACCCTGGCAGTTTCCATGGCATCAAAGCTGGCAAGGGAAAAGAAGAAAAAAAGTGCGTTGGAAAAAGCTTGAAAAGGAGAATGATCAATGGAAAAACAGAAAGTCATCCTGGACTGCGATCCGGGACACGATGATGCGGTGAACATATTACTGGCAGGAAAAAGCAGCGGGATTGAGGTGAAGGGCATTACAGTGGTGGCAGGAAACCAGTCCCTTGAAAAAACCACAAGAAATGCTCTGAATATCTGCCAGCACCTGGGACTGGATATCCCGGTCCATGCGGGCTGCGGACAGCCCATGATCCGGGAGAAGCAGCTTCTTGCAGGAGATATCCATGGTGAAAGCGGACTTGACGGCCCTGTATTTGAACCTTTACACAAAGAGCAAGAGACGGAGCATGGGGTATTGTTTCTGGTCCGCACTCTGATGGAATCGGAAGGTGATATCATCCTGGTGCCAACAGGTCCCCTGACCAACATTGCCATGGCAATGAGAATGGAACCCAGAATCATACCAAAGATAAAAAGAATTGTCCTTATGGGAGGCAGCTACCAGTTGGGAAATGTGACTCCTGCGGCTGAATTTAATATTATAGCCGATGCAGACGCTGCCCATGTGGTATTTACCAGCGGCCGCCCCATTACCATGGTAGGACTTGATGTGACCCGGAAAGTGCTCTGTTATCCCCAGATCGTAAAACGCATGGAAGAGATCGGCAACCCGGCAGCCCGCTTATTTGTGGATCTCATGGGACATTTCAACAAGAGCCAGAAAGAAGTTTTCGGCTGGGAAGGCGGGCCTCTCCATGATCCGGTAACCATTGCCTCCATCATTGATCCAAAGCTCCTGGTGACAAAACCCATGTATACGGAAGTGGACATCAGAAGCGTACAAAGCTATGGAAGGACCAATTGTGACTTTTTCGGCTACAGTCACAGAGAAGCCAATGTTGATGTTGCCGTGGATATTGATGTGGAACGTTTCTGGGATCTGATTGAGGCAGGAATCAGGGCTTACGGCTCATGAGGTGAGTGATGGAAAGGTTAAGAGAAGTACTGGAAAAAAATAAGGAAGAATATGTTAAATATTTATCAGAGCTTATTGCCATAGATACCCAGGATCTGGGACATGGAATTGCCGGAGGAAGGGAAAAAGAGGGGCAGGAATATTTAATCCGGTTACTGGAAGAAATGGGAGCGGATGAGATAGAAAAGGATCCCATGACAGAAGAGATGATAGCCGCCTCCATAGAAAAATTTGGGGAAGGCAATCCCGGTCATGACTATAAGGACCGCTTTAATGTTTACGCTGTCTTTAAAGGTCAGGGAAGCAAAAGCCTGATGTTTAACGGGCACATGGATACCATGCCTCCCGGGGATGAGTCCCTGTGGAATGTGCCTCCCCATGCTCCGGTCATAGCAGAGGGCAAACTGTACGGCCTGGGAGCAGCAGATATGAAAGGGGGGCTTATGGCCTCAGTCATGGCTGTAAAGCTTTTAAAGGATGCCAAAATCCCCCTTCCTGCCAATGTCCACATCTGCTCGGTGTGTGATGAAGAGGGCGGCGGCAATGGCTCCATTCAGGCGGTCATGAGAGGAAAACGGGCAGATGGAGTGGTGGTCTGCGAACCCACATCAGGAGAGATGATCCTGGCTCATATGGGGTTTGTATTTATGAAGGTACTGGTCAGAGGAAAGTCCAACCATTCCGGCGCAAAATGGCTGGGAGTCAGTGCCATTGAAAAGGCTGTCAGGATCATGGAAAGGCTTACTGAACTGGAGCATGGCTGGCTCCTAACCTATAAGCACCCCCTTCTTCCGGCTCCTAATTTAAATGTGGGGACCATTCATGGAGGAAGTGCGGGATCCACGGTTGCCGGAGAATGTGAGTTTGAAATGTGCATCCACTATCTTCCCGGCCAGATGAGCCATGAACAAGTGGTGGCTGAGGTCAAAGATGAGATCATGCGTCTGGCTGAAAGCGATTTATGGCTGAGAGAGCATATGCCGGAAATCAGCATTTATCAGGCAGGCGGTCCCTTTGAAATGGAACAGGGACCATTTGCAGACAGCTTTAAAAGAGCATTTGAAAAAGCGGAGGGAAAACCAGTGGCAATAAAGGGCTCACCGGCTGGCTGCGATTCCAGGCTGTGGAGGAACATGGCCGGATGTCCGACCATTCAGTTTGGTCCGGGAAATCTGGAACAATGCCATTCCGTTAATGAGTATATTCCCATAGAGGATTATCTTAAGGCGATTCACATCTATGCACAATTGATTTTAGAATGGGGAAAGGAAGACAGGACAGATGAATAAGAAAATACTATTGGCAGGAGAATCCTGGATGAGTTATACTACACATGTAAAGGGGTTTGATTCTTTTTATACCTCTACCTATGAGACTGGAGAAAAGTGGCTGAAAAAGGCCCTGGAAAAAGCCGGTTATGAGGTGACATTCCTTCCCAACCACCTGGCTTCAGAGGAATTTCCCTTTACAATGGAAGAATTAAAGGAGTATGACGGGGTCATTCTGTCGGATATCGGGGCAAATACCCTTCTGCTTCCGGCAGCTACCTTTACCCACAGCCGTAAGATGCCGGACCGCAGTAAGCTGATCCGGGATTATGTTCTGGACGGAGGCGCTCTTTTGATGATAGGAGGATATTTAACGTTTTCCGGCGTGGATGCAAAGGGGAAATGGCATGATACGGCTGTCCAGGAAGTCCTTCCTGTGGAGGTTCTGACTGTTGATGACAGAATGGAGCACTGTGACGGAGTGAAGCCTGTTGTAAAAGAAGCCCATGAAGCCATATCAGGACTGACCTTAAACTGGCCGGAGGTATTGGGATACAATAAGACAGTGGCAAAGCCGGAAGCCATTGTGCCTGTTACCATAGAAGGCGATCCGTTTCTTGCATTGGGAACCTACGGAAAGGGAAGAAGTGCGGCATTTACCTCGGATTGCGCCCCTCACTGGGCTCCCCCGGAATTTTGTGAGTGGGAATATTACGATCAGCTTTGGAAGGGGATCCTTGACTGGCTGACGGAAAAATAGAGGGCTTGGAATGGAAAAGCAAGGCTGGGAAAAGGAAGCAATACAGCTTTTAAAGGATTTAATCGGGATTAAGACAGTCAATGGAAAAGACGGGGAAAAACCGGCTGCAAAATATATCTGTCAATACTTAAACGGCCATGGAATAAAGGCTTTTGTTCAGGATATTGGAGAAGAAAGAGGAAACGTTATTGCCCTGATCCCGGGAGAGGATTCAGGATGCGGAATGATATGGAATGGGCATCTGGATACGGTGGACTACGGACAGCTGGATACCTGGAATACGGAGCCATGGACTCCGGTAATACAAGACGGTTTTCTCTTTGGGCGCGGAGCCAGTGATATGAAAAGCGGACTGGCTGCCATGGTATATGTTCTGGGAATGCTGGGAGAGACCGGAAAAAGGCCGAAAACCTCTATTCAGTTCCTGGGAACATGTGACGAGGAACGGGGAGGAACCGGAGCAAAAGCCATTATTTCCGGCGGATCCATGATGGAAGGGTCGGTCCTGCTCATTGGAGAACCTACGGGCTGTACCGTGGGAATCGGACAAAAAGGCTGTATCTGGCTGGAACTGGAGGTAAGAGGTAAGACCAGTCATGGAGCATATCCGGAAGAAGGATGTAATGCGGTCACCTGTGCGTATGAAGCCGCAAAGCATCTGGGAGACTGGATCCGCAGCCATGGCCATCCGGTCCTTGGAAGAGCTACCGCCCAGATTACGGAAATACAGGGAGGAATACAGCCTAACATGACGCCGGACTTGTGCACGGTTTTAATGGATATCCGTACAGTACCCGGACTTACCTGTGAAATGATTCTCTGCCAAATGGAGACAGTATTTCAGGATATCAGCAGGAAACACAGAGGAATTCCAAGCCTGGTTTTCAGGATTAAGAATCACAGAATAAGCATTGAGGCTGACAAGACTTCAAGGGGAGTTTCCCAGCTGGTAAAAAGCATGGCGGCTGCCGGAATTAAGGAAGCCTATTCCGGGATCTCCTACTTTACGGACGCTTCCATCCTGGCAGAAGGAAGAGAAGGGATGACAACTGTTTTATTTGGACCCGGTTCAGCGGATATGGCACACAAACCAAATGAATGTGTACGCATCGCGGATTACTTAAAGGCAATACAGGCACTGGCAAATATGGCAGCAGCGGGGGTTGAGGATGAGAGCGACAATTAAGGATATTGCAAATGACACGGGACTTTCTGTGACCACAGTTTCTCTGGTATTAAATGGGAAAGCCTATAAGATACCGGAGGATACAAAAAAACGTATTATGGAGTCGGCGAGTAAGCTTAACTACAGGCCGAATCAGCTGGCGGTCAGCCTGGTCAAAAAGAGAAGCAAAACCATAGGCCTTATTATTCCTGACATTGGAAATGTCTTTTATGCCCATATGGTAAAGGGGATTGAAGAATGCTGCAGGGAGCACGGAAGAACGCTGGTCTTATGCAACACCAATGATCTCCATGAGAGAGACATGGAATATATCCATCTTCTGACTGACCAGGGCGTGGACGGGATCATTTATGTCATGTCCAGGGAAAGTGATGAGACTGCCGGCAAAGAATCGGTTGGGTTATTGGAACAGCTTCAAATGCCCTTTGTGCTTTTGGACCGCTTTCTTACGGATACGGACCATGCCGAAATAATTCTGGATCATGAACTGGGAGGATATCTGGCAGCAAAGCATCTGGCAGAGCTTGGCCATAAGAAGATCGCCTGTGTAACAGGTCCTGTAAATCTGGCGGATTCACAGAGAAGATTAAAAGGATATGCCCGGGCCCTTCAGGAGTTTCATATTCCCTTTGATGAAACCCTGGTCTTTGAAGGCGATTATACCATGGAATGCGGGGAACGGGCTGTGGCAGCATTGATGCAGCATGGATTTACGGCGATATTTGCCTGCAACGACCTTTCTGCTTTTGGAGTGTGCAGGCAGCTGTCCAAATACAATAGGAAAGTACCTGAAGACATATCGGTGGTAGGATATGATGATGTTTTGTATGCGGAGATGATGGCAGTTCCTCTTACAACGGTCAGACAGCCTGTATACGAGATGGGAATAGAGTCTGTAAAACAGCTGATTTCCCAGATCAAGAGAAAAAAGGTGGAAAATAAGATTGCGGTATTTGAACCGAAATTGATGATAAGAAGCAGTACTATGGGAATTGGACAGGAGTGCAGAATATGAAAATATTAAATTTTGGTTCTTTGAATATTGATTATGTTTACCAGGTGGATCATTTTGTCAGAGAGGGAGAAACCATTTCCTCTGATTCTCTGGAGATATTTTGTGGGGGAAAAGGCTTGAACCAGTCTTTGGCACTGAGCAAAAGCGGCGTTGAAGTCTGGCATGCAGGAGCAGTCGGAGAGCTGGATGGCGGAATACTGACCCAGCAGCTGGAACAGTTTGGCATAGATACAAGGCACGTTAAACGGCTGAAAAGTAAGACTGGTCATGCCATCATACAAAAGAATCAGGAAGGCCAAAACGGCATTCTTTTGTATGGAGGTGCGAACCAGGAAATTACAAGAGATCAGGTGGATGAAGTTTTAGGTGAATTTGGAGAAGGGGACTTTCTCATCCTGCAGAACGAAATCAATGAAGTGGGATATATCATGGAGCAGGCATATGGGAAAGGGATGAGAATCGTTTTAAATCCTTCCCCAATGAACCGTAAAATATGGACGTACCCTCTTCATTACGTGGAGTTTTTTATATTGAATGAAATTGAAGCCGGGGATATCTGTCAAAAGTCCGGCAGCGGCAGGGAACTTTTAAATCAGCTTGCTGAAAAATTCCCCAAGGCAAAGATTCTTTTAACCCTGGGCCAGGATGGTTCTCTGTACATGGACGGTCAGCAGGTGTTTGAGCAGGAGATTTATCCGGTACATGTGGTTGATACCACCGGAGCCGGAGATACCTTTACAGGCTATTTTATAGGAGGACTTGCCCTGGGAGAATCTCCGGAACAGGCTTTGGATCATGCGGCAAAGGCAGCCTCCATTGCAGTATCCAGAGCCGGTGCTGCGCCTTCGATTCCTGCAAGAGATGAGGTTATGAAGAGTTATTGAAGTTAAGGCAGAAAAAGGAAGCGCTGGGAGATGGGATTTCAGTGCTTCCTTTTTGGTTATAAAGCCGAATTTCTATTCAGTTCCCGTATTTCCCGAACCTGCAGAAGAACAGGAAGCAAAACTCCGGCTGCAATCAGGCTAAACAGATTCTGCACCAGATTAAAGGGAACATTGGAAACGGCAGCCGGCCAGTTATACACTGCCAGCTCAAACAGGAAATATCCGCCTGTAACCACAACGCTGCATATCATTCCGGAAGCCAGAAAAGCCAGTGTCCGAAAGCTTCCCACCCGCCCTGTGGAAGGCAGATGCCTGTACAAATATCCGCTTAAAAATGCTGCCAATGCTTTGATGATCAGGGTAGCCGGTGCATAAAAGGCGTAACCGGACAGCAAATCCGCCATCATGGAGCCGATCCCTCCTGCAGCCGCACCGGCCGCTGGCCCTAAAAGCATGCCGCTGAGCAATACCATTCCATCCCCCAAATGGATATAGCCGCTGAATGCAGATGGTATGTGTATTACCATAGTGGCTGCAGTGGTAAGGGCTGCCATTAAGGCGCTGAAAACGATTTTTTTCGTTCTGTTGTTGTTCATATCTTTTCCTCCCTCAAAGATTATTTCATATTTTTATTAAACTCTATGATATAGAAAAACTGGCATTTTTTAAATAGCCAATTTGATTAAAATTATACATACCAGTTTTACCGCTGCAGTCTAAAAAGCTTGATCAAAGAGGCATACAATCAGAGCAACGTACAAGCAAAGGGAAAAAAGACATTTTTGGAATAGCAGGACGTTTCCTTTTCAATTATAATCAGATTACCACGTGGAAAATAAAAGGAAAGGAAGCGGTCAGGATGGAAATGGAGAACTGGGTATTGGCATGTGCAGTCTATATAGATGAACATTTAAAGGAAGAGCTGTCCGTGGAGCGAATCTCCGCATGGGCAGGATATTCTCCCTGGTATTTTTCCAGGCGGTTTAAGGCTGAAATGGGAGTTTCTCCCATGGAATACGTAAAACAACGGCGCCTTTTTGCCGCAGCCGGAGAAATCCGCAGAGGGAAAAGGATCATAGATGTGGCTCTGGATTATGGCTGGGAGACTCACGGGGGCTTTACCAAAGCCTTTTGCAGTCAGCTGGGATATGCCCCTGTTCTCTTAAGAGCGCTCTATATCCGTGATGCTTCTGTGGAAGGAGAACAGGATCATATGGGAATCTATTTAAAGACAATGGAGCTTTATAAAAAACCGGAGGAGCTGTGGGAAATTCTTTGCCGGATGCTTAATGAAAATGGAACAGAATATGATCTGGGGAATTTAAAAGAAATATATGAGCTGGCATCATTCTGCCACAAGGGACAAAAACGGTATTCAGGAGAGGACTATATCACTCATTCCCTGAATGTTGCCCTGATTCTTGCGGATATGGGGGCTGATGAGGACACCGTATGTGCCGGACTTCTTCATGATGCCCAGGCCGGCGCATGGGAGGAAAACTTAATGTGGAAAACAGCAGGACGGAAAATTCCGGATATTCTTCTGGCATACCGGGAATTTGAAAGCAGACATGAGTGCCTTGATGAGAGGGGAGCATTGGTTGCCCTTGCCGACCGGCTCCACAACATGCGCACCATAGAATTTGTGGATCCGGTCACATGGAAGAAGAGAGCAGAAGACACGATGAAAATATTTTCTCCCATAGCGGCAAAATACGGGGATATCAGGCTTCGGTCAGAGCTTGACGAAATATCCATGAAATTCCTGTGAATATAAAATAAGCCGGATCAGGCAGCAAAGCAGCCTGCAAATATCCGCCTGACTGTTTGCGGTACGCAGCCATGCCCGTTTTAGATGGGGTATGGCTGCGTGTTTTTTCATGAGAGGTTGACAGCAGAGGATGTCCCTGTTAAAATCAAAAAAATATTTTATCCACATAAGGACCTGGCAGGAAGTACAATAAGGGGAATTTATGAAAAGAGAGGAGAAATAAAAATGAAGATTGGCGCCATAACAGTTGGGCAGAGCCCGAGAACAGATGTTACAGCAGATATCATGGATATTTTTAACGGGAAGGCGGAAATCCTGGAAAGGGGAGGGCTGGACGGCCTGACAAGAGAGCAGATCCAGGAATTCAGCCCAAAGAAGGGAGATTACGTACTGGTCTCCAGGCTAAATGACGGAACCTCAGTCACCTTTGCGGAACGCCATATCATTCCCAGGCTTCAGCAGGCAATCCAGGAACTGGAAGAGCAGGGAGCAGCTTTTATTATGATGTTTTGTACGGGAAAATTTCCGGATACCCTGAAAGCAAAAGTTCCTCTCATCTATCCTTGTGAAATTTTAGACAGAGTCGTTCCTCTTCTGACCGCAGCTTCTTCCATTCTTGTGGTAACGCCGTCACCTTTGCAAATAACCCAAAGTGAGGAAAAATGGTCCAGGATCGTGGAGCAGGTTTCCGTTGCCGCCTGTTCCCCTTATGGAGAATGGAAGGAGCTGGAGGAAGGGGCCGGTCTTGTAAGGGATACAAAAGCAGATCTGGTGGTTTTGGACTGCATTGGGTTCAGCCAGGAAATGAAACAGCTGTTTGCAAAGGAAACCGGAAAGCCGGTCATTCTTCCCAGGACCTTATTGGCCCGCCTTGTTTCTGAATTGACAGACGTCTGAAGGAAAGAGAAAACCGGGTGAATTTTTAAATACGGCTTCATCCCTGTGCATGATGCTTAAATTGTGTATGAAAAACCGTGCAAACTGTTATTTACAAAAAAAATTCTCCCTGATAAAATACTTATCAAATATTCACCAACAGGAATTGAAAGGATTGATGGGATGAATGACCTGCTATCCAGGGCAAAGGAACTTGAGGATTATGGAATCCATATCAGACGGCTGATACATAGAAAACCGGAAATCGGTTTTGACCTTCCGGAGACGGTAAAGCTTGTGAGGGAAGAGCTTAAGTCCCTTGGCTATGAGCCTGCTGACTGCGGAATTGCAGGAATTACGGCGCTGGCCGGAAAGCCCGGAAAAACATTTTTATTGAGAGCTGACATGGATGCCCTGCCCATGAAAGAGGAAACAGGACTGCCTTTTGCATCGGAAAACGGCTTTATGCATGCCTGCGGCCATGATATTCATACCAGCGCATTGCTGCTGGCCGCCCGGATATTAAAGGAGAGAGAAGGAGAACTAAAGGGAACGGTAAAGCTCATGTTCCAGCCCTGTGAGGAAGGGGTGGGAAGCGCTTCGGACATGGTAAAGGCTGGGGTTCTTGAAAATCCTTCTGTGGATGGGGCAATGGCTCTCCACGTACTCCATGATAAGTCCGGAACCGTTGGGTACTCCCGGAATACGGCATGCGCTTCCAGCGATATTTTTACCATTACGGTAAAAGGGAAAGGCGGACACGGAGCTGCACCTCATCTCTGCATTGACCCCATTCATATTGCAGTTCACATCCATATGGCCCTGCAGTCCCTTAACAGCCGGGAGGTAAATCCTGACGAAATGCTGGTATGCTGCATCTGCCAGATAAACGGGGGAACCGCTGCCAATGTTTTTCCGGAAACAGCGGTATTAAAAGGAACCATCCGCACCATGAATGAAAAGGTGAGAAGCTTTGCCAGAGAACGTCTGGTTCAAATCACAGAACAGACGGCCGGTGTGTTCCGGGGGAAAGCAGAGGTGAAATTCCTCCATGAAGGCGTTCCGCCCATGGAAAATAACGGGGACCTTCTGGAGGCTTCCGTCAGCTATATCGACGGCCTTCTGGGAGAGGGAACCTGCAGGGAGCTGCCCAGAATGACCGGCTCCGAGGATTTCTCCGTGATTTCCCAGATCGTACCATCTGTACTTTTGTGGGTGGGAACCGGTTCAGCAGAAGAAGGATACCCTTACGGCGTCCATGACTCAAAAGTGACCTTTAATGAGGAAAGCCTTCACAAAATGGCTGCCATATATGCAAATACGGCCATCAAGTGGCTGAGAGAGCACTCATAGGGTGTATCTGAAAACCGGAATACGAAAATAACATATGTTTCGAATATAACGATAGTTAAAGGCGACTATGCTTTCTTTGACTGTCGTTTTATTAATATACAAGGAAAAGAGGAATCATTATGAAAAAAAGAATGTTAGCAGCAATCCTGACGGTAGCTGTCACAGCCGGTTTAAGCGCATGCGGTTCCGGTTCTTCGGCCACAACGGCTGAAACGACAGCGACGGCTCAGAAAACAGCGGAAGAAACGACAGCACCGGCAGGGGAGCCGGTCTCCGGGGGTGTTATGACCATTTCCCTTTCTTCTTCACCCAAAAACCTGGATCCTGTCAAGTATACGGGAACCTATGAATCTCAGATCATCGGCACGGTATGCGATACTCTTGTGGAATATAATACGGATCTTACGGAAATCCAGCCAGCCCTGGCAAAATCCTGGACCGTAAGCGAGGATGGTCTTGCCTACACGTTCACCCTGCGCGATGATGTTACATTCCAGCCGGGAAAGTATCAGGATGGAAGAAAAATGACGGCAGAGGATGTGAAATACTCTCTGGAGCGTTCTCTTGAACTTTCTGCCATGAAGAGGCTGGATATGCTGGATCACTGTGAGGTTATCAGTGATACGGAAGTGGTCTGCTACTTGTCCGAACCAAATGCCGTTTTCTTAACAGCACTGACCGATGCAGGCAATGTGATTGTGCCAAAAGAAGAAGCAGAAGGCTGGGGAGAGGATTTTGGTACCCATCTGGTAGGCACTGGCCCCTTTGCGCTCCAGACCTTTGAGCTGGATCAGCAGGCCGTTCTGGTACGCAATGAGAAATACTGGGCAGCAACCCCTTATCTGGAGGGAGTCACCTTTAAGCCGGTCAGTGACGGAAACCAGGCAGTAAACGCCCTTCGTACGGGAGAGGTCAATCTGGCCACCAGCCTTAGCGGGGAAGCCGTTAAAATAGCAAGAGAAGATCAGTCCGTAAAGCTTTTAGAGATGCCGGGCCTTCACGTTGCTTACATTTATTTCAATCAGGTCAACGGTCCAACTGCTGATATAAAGGTCAGAGAAGCCATCATCAAGGCTGTTAACATCCAGGAGCTCACTGCAGGGGTGTACCAGTACCAGGAAGCACAGCCTGCCAGTCTGCCTCTGCCTCCAGGTTCCTGGGGATACGATTCCAGTCTGGAATCAGAAGTTCCTGCTTATGATCCCGAAGGGGCAAAGAAGCTTCTTGCAGAAGCCGGATATCCTGATGGGTTTGACATGAATATTTACATTTCCAATACAGAAGCCAGGGTTAAGATGGCAACCTTATTCCAGGCCTACTTAAAAGAAAACTTAAATATTAATGTGAACATCAATACCAGCGAATGGGGAACCTTCAGCGAAATCGCAGCATCGGGGAAAACAGATGTATTTGCAATGTCCTGGACATGGTATCCGGATCCCTATTTCTTTTTAAATAAAATATTCCATACAAGCTCCATCGGTTCCCTTGGAAACGGCCAGGGCTTCAGCAGCCAGGAAGTGGACAAATACTTAGATGACGCCCTGCTGACCACTGACCAGGAAAAGAGGGCGGAATTATATAAGAAGGCGCTTGCAGTTATCGTAAAGCAGTACCCCGGCATCTTCTATGCAAATGAAAATGTAAACTGGGGCGTAAGCCCAAAGGTCCAGGGCTTAGAACAGCGCGCTGACGGCAAGGTTAAGATCTGTACTTCGGACATTAATGTCTGGTTATCTAAGTAAAGTTACAGTTTAGCTGCTCCATTCATCATTTGGCGGACAGAACATATTTCCGTAAGGCAGATGTGTTCGCCGCCAAATGATTTATGCCGGGTTCAGGTTTAATAGAAATATTTGCACAATATCCCTGATTTTAAAGACACAGGAGGAGATATATGTTAAAGACAATTTTAATCAGATGTTTGCAGATCATCCCGTCTCTTTTTGTGGTTGTCACGCTGACCTTTGTACTGACCAGAATGATACCGGGTGATCCTGCCAGAGCTGTTCTGGGGCCTTTAGCCTCGGTGGAGGATGTGGAGAAAATGCGGGAAACCATGGGGCTTAACCAGCCGTTGGCAGCTCAATACAAGGATTATATGATAAACATCGTAAAAGGGGATTTCGGGACATCCTATTCCTACAATCAGCCTGTGTTTTCATTGATCGCAAGGCGTATTCCAAGTACGCTGCTGATCGCTCTGCCGGCGGTTTTGATCGCTTTGATCGCAGGACTGCTCATAGGGGTTACCTCTGCCGTACATCAGGGGACGCTCTTTGATTATGTGTTCATGATCCTGGCTCTGGTAGGCGTCTCCATGCCGATTTTCTGGCTGGGGCTTATGCTTGTTTTAGTGTTCAGCGTGAATTTAGGCTGGCTGCCGGTTCTTGGCATGGGAGATATTTCCAAAGGGCTGGGTGATGTGATCCGCCATATGGTGCTTCCCTGCTTTTGCCTTGCAACCATCCCCACGGCCACTTTTTCCAGAATCACCCGTTCCAGCATTCTGGAATCCATTCATGGGGATTCTATCCGTGCGCTGCGGGCCAGAGGAATCAAGGAGTCTGTAGTGATCTGGAAATATGCCTTGAAAAGCGCCCTGCCTCCCCTGATAACGGTGCTGGGCTTACAGCTTGCCGGCTGCTTTGCCGGTGCCATCCTTACGGAAACCATATTTTCCTGGCCGGGCATGGGAACACTGATCGTGGGCGCCATTGACAACAGGGACTATACTTTGATCCAGGGTGCGGTTTTAGTCATTGCCCTGGCCTTTGTAATGATCAATATGTTTGTGGATGTGATTTACATGATAATCAATCCGAATGTCAATTATGAAGGAGGATACTAAATGGCGAATACACTTGGATTGGATCAGCAGTCCCACGAAGAAATCTTAAGAAAAGAAAGAAAATCCAACAGTGCCTGGAGCAAGCTAAAGAGGAATAAAACAGCCCTTTTAGGATTGTTTGCCGTCACCTTTATGATCGCCCTTGCCGTGCTGGCTCCGGTAATCACAAACGGAAAGCCCAATGAGATCCATCCCATTGATGCCTATCTGAAGTTTTTTGAAAAGGGCCATTTATTGGGCACCGATGAGTTTGGGAGGGATTTATTCACCAGGATCTGTTATGGAGCCAGGGTGTCCCTGCTGGTTGCAGCCGGAGCCACCATCATCGGCGGTGTGACCGGGGTGATCCTGGGCCTTATTGCAGGTTATATGGGAGGGATTGTGGATGCCGTCCTGATGAGAATCATGGATGGGGTTCTGGCCTTTCCCTTTATCCTCTTATCCATTGTTCTTATGACGGTTCTGGGTTCCGGTATCATCAATGTGATCCTGGCCATCGGCATTGCGGAGATCCCACGGTTTGCCAGAGTCGTGAGAGGACAGGTACTGATTGTAAAAAAGGAAGAATACTGCAATGCAGGAAGAGTGATCGGAATATCCCATTTCCGTATGCTGACACACCACATTCTGCCCAACACGGTTTCAGAAGTAATCGTGTATGGGACTCTCAATATAGCCAGCGCCATTATTTCAGAGGCGGCCTTGAGCTTTCTGGGCCTTGGCATTGAATTGCCTACCGCCTCCTGGGGAAGTATTCTGCGGTCCGGGAGAAACTGCTTAAATACGGCTCCTCATATTGCAGCCGTATCAGGTACATTCATCTTAATCACTGTGATCGGTTTTAATCTTCTGGGAGACGGAATCCGGGATGTGCTGGATCCAAAAATGAAAAAGTAGGTAATACATATGGACATAAATGGGATAAAAAAAGAGATAGAAAAGAGCATTGAGGAACATGGAGAAGAATTGTGGAAGCTTGCCCGATACCTTTGGGAAAATCCTGAGTATAACTTTAAGGAATTAAAATCCAGCAGGGCCATATGGGAGCTTTTAGAGAGCTGTGGATTTGCGGTGGAAAAAGGAATCTGCGGCCTGGATACGGCCTTCCAGGGAGTGTATGACAGCGGAAAGCCCGGACTTCATATCGGCTTCCTGGCTGAATACGATGCGGTACCCGAATTAAGGGGCCACACAAAGGAATTTGAGGAAGCCTGCGGCAGTATGGCAGGCAAAAGGGCAGTGCTGGTGGGAGCTAAGGCCATGGCCTTTACTGCGGCAGATTTACTGTCTTTTCCCAAAGCCATGGAAAAGGTGAAACAAAGCTTTGGGGAAATGAAAAAACGATATGAGTAAAGGAGGTGCTGCTGTGGGTGATGTATTATTAACGGTAAATGACTTAAAAACATATTTTTATACGGCAAGCGGTGTGAGCAAAGCGGTGGATGGAGTCAGCTTCCGCATAAACCGGGGAGAAATCATGGGAATTGTGGGAGAGTCAGGATCAGGAAAAAGTGTTGCCTCCTCTTCCCTCATCCGGCTTTTGCCGGCCAGAACCGGAAAGATTGTAAGCGGCAGCATAGACTTTGACGGCACGGATGTATTGAAGCTGGGAAAAAAGGAGCTTCTGGCCTTTCGGGGACGGGACGTTTCCATGATCTTTCAAAATCCCATGACCTCCTTATCACCGGTATTTAAAGTGGGTTATCAGATGGCGGAAATGATCTGCGCCCACCATAAGGTGAGCAGACAGGAGGCTTACCGCATGGGGGAAGAAGCGTTAAGAAAGGTGGGAATACCAGATGCCGGGCGCCGGATGGATTCCTATCCCTATGAATTGTCAGGAGGCATGTGCCAGCGGGTAATCATAGCAATGTCCTTGTGCAGCAATCCAAAGCTGATCATTGCGGACGAGCCTACCACGGCCCTTGATGTGACTGTTCAGGCCCAGGTGCTGGAGCTGTTAAAGGGCATGAGAGAGAAAAACGGGATGGCCATCCTGCTGATCACCCATAATCTGGGCGTTGTATGGCAGATGTGTGACAGCGTTATGGTGATGTATGCGGGAAAGACCGTTGAGTACACCGCCTGCGGGGAATTGCACAGCAATCCTCTCCATCCTTACACCTGGGGACTGTTGGATTCCATGCCAAAGCTGAGCAGCAATTCCGGGGAAGAGCTGGCAACGATCCAGGGAACGCCGCCGGATTTACGGCTGACGGGAACCTGCTGCAATTTTTCCAACCGGTGTCCTTATGCCCAGGAGTTGTGCAGAAACCAGGTGCCGGACCTAAAAGAGCTGGAACCGGGGCATTTCGTTGCCTGTCACAGGCAAAGGCAAGGCAGCCGTCTTTTGCGGGGAGGTGTGAAACGGAATGAGTGAGAAAAAAGTGATCTTACAGGTAAAAGGTCTGTCAAAGGATTTTCAGATAAAGGGAAAGAAGCTGGCCGGCAAACATGTAGTTTTACATGCGCTGCAGGAGATTGAACTGGAAATCCATGAGGGGGAGGTGCTTGGGGTCATAGGAGAATCCGGATGCGGAAAGTCCACCCTGGGAAGATGCCTGGTGGGTTTACATAAACCATCAGAAGGGGAAATCCTGTTTGAAGGAAAAAACATAGCAGGGGCTAAGTCAAAGGATAAGCTGAAGCTGTGCAAAAATATACAGATGATTTTCCAGGATCCTTATTCCTCTCTGGATCCCAGGCATACGGCGGCTGATTCTGTATCCGAGCCAATGGTGGTTCATAAGACTGTTAGGGGCAAAGCGGCCATGGAAGAAAGGGTTTTGGAACTGTTTCAGCAGGTGGGACTGGATGTGCAGCACATGAACCGGTATCCCCATGAGTTTTCCGGCGGGCAGAGACAGCGTCTGAATGTGGCCCGTGCCATATCCATAAACCCCAGGGTGATCATCTGTGATGAGCCGGTATCAGCCCTTGATGTGTCCATACAGGCCCAGGTGATCAATCTATTAAAGAAGCTTCAGAAGGAATACAACCTTACCTATGTATTCATATCCCATGATTTAAGTGTTGTAAAATATGTCAGCGACAGAATTGTGATCATGTATCTGGGACGGATCGTGGAAATCTGCAAGGGAGGGGATATCTATAAAAATCCCCTGCATCCGTATACCCAGGCGCTTTTGTCGGCCATTCCCCCGGAAAGCCCTGGGGAAGAAAAAGAACGGATCGTGTTACAGGGAGAGGTACCAAGCCCTATTGGGGAGCGGAAGGGCTGCCCTCTGGCGGGACGGTGTCCCCGGTGTATGAACTTATGCAAAAATGAAATGCCAAAGCTAAAACAGCAGGGAGAAGAAGGACACCAGGTAGCCTGCTTTTTATACGAAAAAGAGTAAACCGGAAACGGAGGATTATGGGATGACGAAAAAGGAACTTTTGCAATATGTGGATGAACATAAAGAAGAATTAATCAGGCTGGTATCTGAACTGATTCAGATAAAAAGCGAAAATCCTACCGGAACCCAAAGGGATGTGATCGATTATGTGGAAGCATTTCTGAAGGAAGCCGGGATCAAGTATCAAGAGACAGGGTGCAATCCGGATTATCCCTGTATTGTAGCAGAGATCGGAAGTGAGGCAGGCTTTTCCATGATCATGAACGGCCATGTGGATGTGGTGCCTGCAGGAGACTTAAGCCAGTGGGAGTTTGATCCCTTTTCCGGCCAGATCACGGAAACCCAGATTTTGGGCAGAGGGACCTCTGATATGAAAGCAGGGGTGGCCGGTGTCTTATTTGCTCTTTCCCTTTTGGCAAGGAAGCGGGTTCCTTTAAAAGGGAACATCAGGCTTCACATTGTTTCCGATGAAGAAAGCGGAGGCCAGTTCGGAACTCAGTGGCTGTGTGCCAATGGATATGCGGATCACGCCGATGCCTGTCTGGTAGCGGAGCCAACCTCCATGAACACCATTGAGATCGGGCAGAAGGGAGGCCTGCTTCTGACCTTAAAAGCCTTTGGAAAGTCGGCTCATGGAAGCCTGGGGAATTTTAAAGGGGAGAATGCCATTTTAAAACTATCCAGGGTGTTGCCCCATGTTTCCATGCTGACGGAAATAAAGGGACATTTTACGGACAGGCAGCAAAAACCCTTAAAAGACTCCCAGATGCTTGCGGAGAAAGAAAACAACATTCCCGGATTAGGAAGGGTCATTGATCATGTGACCACAAATATAGGCCTGATAAAAGGAGGAACCAGGCACAATATGGTTCCCGATTATTGTGAGGCAACTGTGGATGTGCGGCTGCCAATCGGAGTCCGCAGGGAAGAGATCGAAGAGGTTTTAAGCCGTGTAATAGAGGCCGGCGGAGCAGAGGGAGTGGAGTATGAGCTTCATTATAAGAGTGAGGCCAACTTCACTGACCATGAGGCTCCCATTGTTCTGGCATTTAAGAAAAATGCGGAAGAATTATTGGGAAAAGAGGTCATACCTGCCTACCAGTGGGCGTCAAGCGATGCAAGAGATTACCGGATGCTGGGCATACCCACCATCCAGTTCGGGCCTTCCAATACGGTGGGAATTCATTCCTATAATGAAACGGTCCAGATCCAGGACGTGATCGCGGCTGCCAAAACCTATATAGGGGCTATTTGTGATCTTATGGAAATTCAGTGAAACACCTTGCGGCAATGAGTTTTCAGACATGCCCTGGGTCAGGCTGGCTGCTTTTGCAAAAATAAATTTTTGGAGGATTCGCAATGTTGATGAAGCAATTGATAGAGGTACATGACTTACTTGACAGCAGCTATGCCAGCGGAAAGGCGGTAAAGGAGTATTTAAAAACCATCAGGCCGGATGCTGATGTGGAGGTGTATATCTTGGAGGGACAAAAGGGAAAAACCGATATGATCAAGGTAAGGATTCCCGGAGTGAAAGGAAAGGGAAAGGGCTTTAATGCCCCAACCATCGGCTTGCTGGGAAGGCTGGGAGGCTTAGGAGCCAGACCGGAGAGGATCGGTTTTGTTTCCGACGGGGACGGAGCCCTTATCGCTTTATCCCTGGCAGCAAAGCTGCTGGATATGCTAAATAAGGGGGACTGTCTGGACGGGGATGTTTTCATTTCCACCCATATTTGTCCGGATGCACCCACAAGGGAGCATAAGCCGGTCCCGTTTATGGATTCTCCGGTCAATATGGCACAGGTGAATCAGGAAGAGGTGACAGAGGAGCTGGATGCCATTTTATCCGTTGATACCACAAAGGGAAACAGGATCATCAACAACAGAGGCTTTGCCGTCTCTCCTACTGTAAAGGAAGGATACATACTGCGGGTTTCCGAGAGCATTTTGGATCTGATGCAGACAACAACAGGGAAATTGCCTTATGTATACGCCCTTTCCCAGCAGGATATCACGCCTTATGGAAACGGACTGTATCATTTGAACAGCATTCTCCAGCCGGCAACCGCCACAAAAGCGCCTGTGATCGGAGTTGCCATAACCACGGAGGCACCGGTGGCAGGCTGTGCGACCGGTGCCACCCATATCACGGATTGTGAAGAGGCGGCCAGATTCATGCTGGAGGTTGCAAAGGCCTACGGCCGGGGAGAATGCAGCTTCTACGATGAAACGGAATTTGAGCGGATCCAGTATCTGTATGGAAATATGGAACACTTTCAAACCCTTGGCACGGGAAATGAATGCGACGACGATGCCTAGGCTTTAAGTGTTTTTAAGCAGCTCCCAGGCGCAGATTCCCAGATACAGGCGGAAAATGTCCTCAATGGAAGTGATATCACAGCACAGAAGCTTTTTGATGGAGGACAACCGGGCTGTCAGGGTATTCCTGTGGATGAAAAGCTTCTGGGCGGTTTCCGTGAGATTTAAGGAGTTTTCCAAATACGCCTTAAGGGTCCCAAGAAGCTCGCCTTTATTTTCAGAATCATAGATAACCAGGATGCTGGCAGTATCCTCGTATATTTTTTCCCTTTCATAAGAGGTCAGCTGGTTTAAAAGATGAAATGCAAACTGCCTGGTATAAGAATGAATGGAGGCAGTTTGGCGGTCAGAGGTCTGCAGATGTAATGTCTGCAGGCTTTCTTCATATGCCTTTGCAATGGAGGTACAGGAAATGTGGCACCGGCTGATCCCCAGCCTGAAAAAGGTTTGGTAATTCTTTAAATAATCCGACAGCTGCAGGGCGGTCTGATTGGCCAGTGAGAGGGCTTCCACATTGGGCGTTTGTTTCGGATACAGGAGAAAAATAACAATGTGGTTTTCGCTGTGGCATAAAAAATATTTATGGGCTAAATGGATAAGCCTCTGGTTTACGGCATTGTACAGGCTGCGGAACAGCTTGCTTTCCTTTGACTGGCATTCCAGGGTGATGCATATCTTTTTTAAGTCAATGGGAAAGGAATAGGCGTCGCAGACCAGACGTATTTCCTCAATGGACTTGTTTTTAATATCAGTAAGCATATAGAAAAAAGAATCGTAATAATTTTTTTGGGAAAAAGCCCTGTTCTGGATCTGTATAGAGGTAAGCTCCAGCGCAAGAACAGAGAATATCTGCTTAAGGACTTCCAGGGTGGTTTCGTCAATCTCTTTTCGGGTGATGTCAATGCATAAGTAATGCTTGTTGTCGGGAAGCAGAAAGGCATGAAACGTGAGGAGCGTGTCATTGCAGTAAAAATTGCGTTTTCTGGCGTGCTCCTTTGGTCTTTCCTCAGACAGAGAATTGGACGGCTGGACCTGCAATTTATCTATCCTGGAAAAATCCCCGTATTCTTTAGGAGGAATGCAGTAATATATGGGGAAATCAGATGTTGTGGTGATCATTGCCATGGAATTGGTATAATTGGATATCCGCTCCAGCATTTTCACAATTCCTTCTTTATTAAAAAAGGATTCATGAAATTTTTCTGCTTCCCTGAGTATGAATTGCTGTTTTAAAATCTTCTGCTCTATGAGATTTTCGTTAATTACGTTTATAATATTGGAATAACCGTGATAGAAAGGCACCGAAACAAGCGCAAGTCCATACTTGGCGGCCTCTTCGATCAGGGAGTCGGGAATCCTGTCAAAAAAGCGTTTGACCTTAATGCAGAAAGCGGTACAGTCAATGGCATGGAGATCCGCAATTATTTTTTTCTGGATTTCAAAATCATTATAAAAGATGTAACCCGTTGTAAGAATGATTTCATTCTTTTTGATCCATTTTACACCGTCAGGATTATCCAGTACACTGATACCGGTAATGGTTTTATGAAGAGCTTCATCTTCTCCGATGAATTCCAGATTATCAATGGGGGTTTCATATAAAAACCAGCCAAGGGTCAAGGGAGGATATTTCATTTCATGCTCCTTTTCATTTAAAAACAGAGATTAACCGGGGATTTGACTATTTTTGACAATCATAGCATTGACTGTTTTCCTTGACAAGTTAAACTTGTTTTTTTATGGAAACCCTTATATAATAATGGAAAATAAAATACGGTATGGAAAGGCGGACCAATAGTTATGATACAGGACTTTACAATTCACACATTCCTTGAAAAATTATCTTCAAAAAGCCCAACCCCGGGCGGAGGAGGAGCGGCAGGGCTTGGCGGGGCCATTGGAGCGGCTTTGGGAGAAATGGTGGTGAACTTAACCATTGGCAAAAAGCGGTATGCCGACGTGGAAGAAGAGATGCAGTCATTCCTTGAAAAGCTGGAAGTTTTAAAAAGCGAATTTTTAAGGCTTGCGGATGAAGATGAAGTGGTATTTGTTCCATTGGCTGCCGCATACGGCCTTCCAACCGGCACAGAGGAAGAAAAAAGACATAAGGCTGAGGTCCTGGAAACCAATCTCCTGGCTGCTACCCTTGTCCCTCTCATGGTCATGGAACGGGCCCTGGAAGCCCTTGATATCATGGAGGTTCTGGCTGAAAAGGGAAGCCGCCTGGCTGTCAGTGACGTAGGCGTTGGCGTGCAGTTTATCCGTTCCGCCTTATTGGGAGCAAAGATGAATGTTTCCATTAATACAGGATCCATGAAGCAGCGGGAAAAGGCCGGACAGCTTCAGGCCAGGGCGGAAAAGCTGGCGGAGGACGGGACCAGAAAGGCTGACGCCATTTATGCAAAGGTGGAAGCTGCATTAAAGGCAGAATAAGGAGGAGAAAACGTGATAACCTTAAAAGGTGCAGCTGTGTCTGCAAAAATCAAAGAACAGGTGGAAGAACTTTTGGCCGGCCTGGAAGGAAAAGTTCCAAAGCTTGCCATTGTGCGGGTGGGAGAACGGCCCGATGACTTATCCTATGAACGGGGAGCTTTAAAGAAAATGGAAAGCTTTGGCCTGCAGGGGGAAAGCTTTGCCTTTCCCCAGGATATAACTGATGAAGCATTTAAAGAGGAGTTTGCAAAAATCAATGAAAATCCAGACATTGACGGCATCCTTCTTTTACGTCCTCTGCCAAAGCAGATCAGGGAAAAGGACATTGAGCACATGATTAATCCGGGAAAGGACTTAGATGGCATCTCTCCTGAAAATATTGCCAAAGTATTTGCAGGCGATGATACGGGATTTGCCCCATGTACGGCGGAGGCAGTGGTGGAGGTCCTAAAGTCCAGTGATATCCCTCTGGCCGGAAAGCGGGTGGCCATTGTGGGAAGGAGTATGGTAGTGGGGCGTCCTCTGTCCATGCTGATGCTTAAGGAAAATGCAACGGTCACCATCTGCCACACCCGCACGGAAAATTTAAAGGAAACCTGCAAAAGTGCCCAGATTCTTGTGGCAGCCGCCGGGCGCGCCAGAATGGTGGACGCCTCTTATGTGGGAACGGATGCCGTGGTGGTTGATGTGGGAATCAATGTGGACGAAAACGGAAAACTTTGCGGGGATGTGGATTTTGATTCCCTGGAAGGGACTGCTTCCATGGCAACTCCGGTACCAGGAGGTGTGGGAACGGTGACAACGGCTGTGCTGGCAAGGCATCTGGTATTGGCAGCTTTAAAAAAATAAATATGGAATGGAGGGATCCTTTGCAAAATAGATTAACCATCTATGGAGCGATGGTTCCCTTTTTTGTTTTTTTAACTCTGCTTTATGACTTTTCCCACACATTTCACACTATAAATACTCCTGTATTTTTTAGTTGACTAGTCAACAATGTCGCTGTATAATAATCTGCGTGCATTTTTCATGGAGCCAAGTTAGAGAAAAGAGGAGAATCTATGAATGACGTTCATATTAAATTAAGCAAGTTTACCGGAAGTATCTACCGCTGCACCCAAAGTTATGCCAATGAGATGTTAAAGCAGTTTGGAGTGACCAGCGGCAGCTACCCTTATTTGTTAACCCTGTATAATAACGGCGGCATCAATCAAAATCAGATCAGCAGGGAATTGGATATTGATAAGGCCATGTCAGCAAGGGAGATCAAAAAGCTCATTAAGCTGGGGTATGTGACAAAGGAAATGGATCAGGAGGATGCAAGAGCCTATAAGCTGTATCTTACGGAAAGCGGGCGGTCCCTGATTCCTGAAATCAGCCTGGCCATGAACCGCTGGAACGATACCATTACCCGGTGCCTTGATGATGAGGAAAAAAAGGAACTGGTAAGGATGCTGGATATTGTATTGCAGGATGCAAAGCGCTGCAGATACGAGCATAAATCAGATGCATAAGTTTTTATGGATTGCGTCTGGAATTAAGAAGCTGGTAAACAGTTTTTTTCCTTGGAAAACAAAGTGAATGGAGATATGATATGGAACAAACAAGCGAAGAAATATATAAAAACCGAAATCTGATTTTAGTAAATGTTGTCCTTCTTACCTTTATGTCAACTCTTGACAGCAGCATTGTAAACGTTGCCCTTCCTAAAATGGCCAGACTTTTATCCGTAAGTGCCGAGGCCATTGCATGGGTGGTATCCGTTTATTTGCTGGTGATCGTGGGAGCCATATTGATTTTCGGCCGTCTTGGGGATATTGTGGGAAAGACCCGGGTATTTTTGTACGGAGTCCTGGGCTTTACCATTGGTTCTCTCATGTGCGGGATGTCAGGTTCCTTTTTCATGCTGATCATTTCCAGAGCCGTTCAGGCCCTGGGAGCAGCGGCAGCAATGGCAACCAACCAGGGGATCATTACCCAGGTGTTTCCTGCCAGCGAACGGGGAAAAGCCCTGGGCATAACAGGAACCTTTGTTGCTCTTGGCTCCATGGCCGGTCCTCCTGTAGGAGGATTTATTGTCAATTCCTTTAATTGGGAATATATTTTTCTGATCAATGTGCCCATAGGGCTGGCAGTATACCTTCTTGGGCTTAAGATCCTGCCCAGGTCAAAAAGCACCTCTGGTGAAGCATTTGACATAAAGGGAAGTCTTCTTTTCGTCATATCCATAACGGCTTTGTTCCTGTCCCTGATCCTGGGGGAAGGTTCCGGTTATGGAAATCCTTTCATCCTTGGCGGGTTTGCTCTGTTCCTTGTCACATTTGTTTTATTTATTCAGCTGGAGCGAAAGACAGAGGTTCCCCTTCTGCAGCTAAAGCTGTTTCAGAACAGGCTGTTTTCCTTAAGCATTTTTTGCTCCTTTATTTCCTTTGTGGCAATCAGCGGTTCCACCATTGTACTGCCCTTTTATCTGCAGAATACCTTAAAGTATTCCCCTGCATTTACGGGTATCATTCTCATGGCGTCCCCCATTATTCTGGCAGTGGTGGCCCCTGTCAGCGGTCATTTATCTGATAAGATTGGTTCGGAATTTTTGACATTTTTAGGGCTTGTGATCACTGGAGCCGGATTATATCTCATGTCAACACTGACACAGAATTCCCCCGTCTGGATACTGATGGCTTACATTGGCATTATGTCAGTGGGAAACGGCTTGTTCCAGTCGCCCAACAATTCCCTGACAATGTCCACTGCCCCTAAAAACATGCTTGGGATATCAGGAAGCGTAAATGCTCTCATAAGGAATATGGGGATGATCAGCGGTATTTCCATTGCAGTACTCCTTCTCTATGGCCGGATGAGCCATAAGATCGGGTATCATGTATCCGACTATGTCCAGGGACGGGATGATGTATTCATTTATGGCATGAAGGGAGTTTATATGACTGCCGCCCTGATCTGTGCCGCAGGCGCTCTTTTGACTGCTTTCCGGCTTTATAACCAAAGAAAACGGGCCGTCCTTTTTGAAACCGGGCAGGAAGCTTCTGAAATCGGAAGAGTCTATGAAGGGAAGATGAGTGGAGGCGTGAACATGATGAGCATGCCGGAACGGGCGGTCACAAGAGAAGATCAAAGAGACAGCTTAGAAGAGATTTAAGACCATACAGTAAAAATGAAACAAGCGGCATGGGAGCGGTTCATTCCACTCCTTTCATACCGCTTGTTTTTTTATAAAAGCTTTTTTATCCGTTAACAGCCTGCCGCTTCACCTGCCCAATGGCTCCAAGTACGGGAGGGAAATACAGGATCACAACGGTTACGATCAGTTCCGGCAGGATATAGGTGGCATTATAACCCAGAGTATAAACCATTGGGTTCATACCTTCCGGCGTATAGGAAGCAAAGAATATATAGCCGGAAATCACATGGCACAGGTAACGGCCCAGGACACCTGCCACATAGCCGGTTACAAGGCCGTGTTTCTTATTGCTGAACAGCCCGGAAAGCCCTAAGGCACCGAATGCCAGAGGATAGTCAAGGAGAACCTGTAAGGGAGCAAATATATAAGGCTCTGTGATAAACTGTAAAATCCCGTAGGCAACGCCGGTCATGATCCCGGCCCTTACGCCGTAAACATAGCCGATCAGGCAGATGAACAACATGGAAAACAGGGTGATGGAGCCTCCGAAAGGAAGGGAGGCAAATTTGATAAAGGAAGTTACCATTGCCAGAGCCATGGCGCCAGAGCAGTAAACCAGCTGGCGGGTCTGCAGCTTTTGGGTTTTGGAAGACGATCTGCCCACAAGATGCAGGGTGAAAAGAATTGCAGCAAACAGAACGATCACCAGTAAGTATCCGGCTGGCTTTAATAAGTACTCTTCATTTTCCGCAGAGTAAGTTAGAAAAAATGACATAAAAAATCCTCCTTTGTGTGCGCAGGAGGGGACTACTGTTGCTTCCTTACGCCGGCATTATCCGGTTCAAGTAGTGAGGGTTCGGTTTCTACCAATCTCAGCCAAAGGCTCCCCTAGCGTGTGTGATTTATATAATTTTGTTGTGAGTATAGCGCAAAATAACAGGCTTGTCAAGCCATATCAAATGATGTTGCAGTCCGGCGGCATCATTTATTATTTTACGGATTGAACGTATTTCTGAAAGACAGATGTTTCTGTATGGCTGAACCGCAGCCATATTGTAAAATCAGTATAAAAATGCAAATAAAGCACAACCTAGTGAAAGAAGTAAGGTTGTGAATCAACCGGACATGCCGGCATATACGCTTGATTCATGATATAAAATTGGAGATACGGAGGTTGTATTAATGACAGGCTTTATTATAGCTCTTATATCCGGAGCGCTTATGAGCATTCAGGGAGTTTTTAATACGGGAGTGACAAAGCAGACCAGCATGTGGGTATCAACAGGCTGGGTGCAGCTTACCGCATTTTTGACCTGCATTATCCTGTGGTATTTTACCGGCAGGGAGAACATTTCCGGCCTTTTTGACGTACAGCCTAAATACCTGCTCCTGGGCGGTATTATGGGTGCTTTCATCACCTATACGGTGGTAAGGAGTATGGCAAGTCTGGGCCCGGCCAAAGCAGCCCTGATTATTGTGATATCCCAGATCATCGTGGCCTATGCCGTGGAGCTGTTTGGCTTATTCGGCGTTGAAAAGGTGGGATTTGAATGGAAAAAACTGATCGGTGCTGTTGTTGCCATCATCGGAATCATGATATTTAATTAATTTGGAAATAGTGCTTGTATTTACCTATTTCTTTAGGTAGAATAGTAACATAGGCTGAAGATGGTATCCTTTTTTGGAGAATTTTGTAAGAGGAGGGATATCATGAAGTATCAGAAGGTTAAAATCGCCCTTATTGCCCTGTGTGTTTTGGCGGCGGGCCTGTGTTATGGCCTCAGCAGAAGCCAGGAGGACCAAAGGTCCGGGATGTCTCTGTCAGAGGTATCGGCTTTCCCTTCCGGAGAGAAGTCCGCCGGTATTTTGGCGGAAGGCAGCGATGATTCCGTTTCCGGAGTGAGCGGCCAGACGGCTTTAGAGGCGGCAGAGGACAGTTTAGGAAGTGCAGGTGAGGAAACGGTCCTGCCTTTCTATGTACATATCTGTGGAGAAGTTGTTTCTCCCGGTGTTTATGAGCTTACGGAAGGAAGCCGGGTTTTTCAGGCAATTGAGAAAGCAGGCGGATTCACAGACCAGGCTGCGGCAGAATATTTAAATATGGCGGAAAAAGTTCAGGATGGCATGAAAATCCTGGTTCTTAATAAGGAACAGGCGGAGGAAGCCAAGGCCAGGGGAGAGCTTTCTTTACCGGCAGAAGCTTCATCAAATGTCCAGAAAACCAAAGTAAATTTAAATACAGCAACCAAAGAAGAACTGATGACCTTGCGGGGAATCGGAGAAGCCAAGGCCAACGATATCCTGAAATATCGGGAGAGCCGGGGCGGATTTCAGAAAATTGAGGATATCATGAAGATATCCGGTATTAAGGATGCAGCGTTTCAAAAAATCAAAGATGACATAACGGTTTAGAATAGAAGATAGAGGTGCAGTATGGCAAGGGTTTTAGTAGTTGATGATGAAAAACTTATCGTAAAGGGAATGAGATTCAGTCTGGAACAGGACGGTATGGAAGTGGACTGTGCCTATGACGGAGAGGAAGCCATTAATCTGGCAAAGCAGAAAGAGTATGATGTGGTTCTTTTAGATGTCATGCTTCCTAAATATGACGGGTATGAAGTGTGCCAGGCAATCCGGGAATTTTCCGAGATGCCCATTATCATGCTGACGGCCAAGGGCAATGATATGGATAAAATTCTTGGCCTGGAATACGGAGCTGACGATTATATCACAAAGCCCTTTAATATCCTTGAGGTAAAGGCCAGGATCAAGGCCATTATGCGCCGGAATTCCAAGAAGAATAAGAGGGACAGCCAGGATGACGGCCAGGTGGTGATAGCAGGTGACTTAAAGCTGGACCGGGACAGCAGGAGAGTGTTTATCGCTGAGAAAGAGATTAATTTGACTGCAAAGGAGTTTGACCTTTTAGAGCTTTTAACCTGCAATCCGGGTAAGGTTTACAGCAGGGAACAGCTTCTTACTTATGTATGGGGAAATAAGGCTATGGATACGGGGGATGTCCGGACCGTAGACGTTCATGTAAGGCGTCTTCGGGAGAAGATCGAACCAAGTCCCAGCGATCCTAAATATGTGCATACCAAGTGGGGCGTGGGCTATTATTTCTGCAAGCAATGAGCCGGTGGCAGGAATGATTGCATTCCTGCAGCCAATGTGTGCTGCAAGGGTTCAGTGCCCGGCATTTTGCTGCGGGTTATTAACCTTTCACGTCTGGAAAAAGAAAGAGGAGGATTTTCAACGGGAGACCGGGGAAATCCGCCTTTTCTTTAAATTTTGGGAAAGAAAAAACCCTGGACCAGGGAAATATGAAAGACGGAGAAACAATGGAATGGATTACAGCATCAGAAGAGTAAGAAAAGAAGATTTGGACCAGGTGACAAAGGTGGAGGCTCTTTGCTTTCCGCCGGAAGAGGCGGCAGGGCGGGAAGCCTTTGAACAAAGGATCAATCATTTTCCGGAAAGCTTTCTTGTGGCAGAGCTTTCTGATGGGACAATCATTGGTTTTATTAATGGATGTGTTACAGACGGGAATACTATTTGTGACGAAATGTTTGAGAAAGCGGATTTTCATAATCCGGATGGCGCTTACCAAAGCGTGTTTGGACTTGATGTGATAAAAGAGTGGAGGGGCAGGGGAGTTGCTGCCGCTCTTATGAAGGGTTTGATAGAGGAAGCTGAGAAAAGGGGCAGGAAAGGATTGATCCTTACCTGCAAGGACAGGCTGATTCAATATTATGAAAAGTTCGGATACCAAAACATGGGAGTATCCGGATCTGTGCACGGAGGAGCCGTCTGGTATGACATGCGGCTTGATTTTATGGATACAGGGAAGTGAGGCACTGTCAGTATGAAACGAAGCCCCCAGGAAGAGCGGTGGAGGCGGCTTGACAATACGGCAAAGATATTTCCGGTCATAGCCAGCGAGAATTTAAGCAATGTATTCCGGATTTCCGCAGTTTTAAAGGAAGAAGTGGATCCGGGCACCCTGCAGCGGGCACTGGAAGAGATCCTTCCCCAGTTTGAAGGATTTTCGGTGAGGCTGCGCAGGGGATTTTTCTGGTATTATTTTGAAAACAACAAGAGGATGCCTGTAATTGAACGGGAGACAACCTATCCCTGCAAATACATTGATCCTCACAGCAACCAGCTTTTTTTGTTCCGGGTCACTTACTTTGACAGGCGGATCAATCTGGAGGTGTTCCACGCGGTCACAGACGGACTGGGAGCGGTGAATTTTTTAAAGGCTCTGGTTTACCGGTATCTGGATCTTAAGCAAAATTCCAGGACAGGTTATCACGCGTCTCAGAAAATATCATCTGATGTTTCCATGAATGTGGAGGACAGCTATGTCCGCCATTATAAAAAAACGGAAAAGCGTAAGTACAGCTCCAGAAAGGCCTATCATCTGGCTGGAGAGGCCCTTCCTCTTGATGAGGAAAATGTTCTTCACGGCTATGTGAATTTAAAGATGTTAAAGGCAGCTGCCAAAAGCTATGGAGTCAGCATTACCAGGTTTCTGGTAGCAGCGCTGATCTGGGCCATTTATCAGGAATATCTTGAGGGAAAACCATGTGAGAGATCCATTGGCATCAGCATTCCTATAAATCTGAGAACCTTTTTCGGTTCTGAGACAACTGCTAATTTTTTTGCTGTGACGCTGATTGACTTTTTATCCACCAGTGAGGATCATACCTTTTCAGAGATACTGGAGGAGGTGAGCAGGCAGATGGAGTTAAAGATCACAAAGGAAAAGATGGAGCAAATTATTTCCTATAATGTTTCCAGTGAAAAGAAATGGTATCTGCGGGCAGCACCTCTTTTTGTAAAATGGTGTGCATTAAACCTGGTTTTCCGGAAAAATGATAAAGCCTACACCATGACACTTTCCAATATCGGTCCCATAGAAATAGAAGAGGAATATAGAAAGGAGATCGAAAGATTTTCTTTAATGATCGGCGTTTCCAAAAGGCAGCCTATGAAATGTGCGGTATGTGCCTATGGAGAAGAGGTGATCGTAACCTTTACTTCCGTGTTTCAGGATACCAGGCTTCAGGACCGTTTCTTTGGTTTTCTTAGGGAACAGGAGATTTCCGTTAGCCTTGAGAGCAACGGAGTTCCGGATAACCGGGACAATCTGGGCATGTATCCCCAGATCAGGTACGACCGGAAGCGGCTTAAGAAGCTGGCAGTCACTTTTTATGGATTGCTGTTTTTTGTGGGGGCTTTTCTGGGGCTTATTAATTATGCCACCTATTCCGGTTCCCTGTGGTCTGTCATTGCCATCGGGCTTATGGGCTACACGGCTCTTACGGTTGAATATTCCATTCTCCGTCATGCCAATCTGGCCGCAAAGATCCTTATGCAGACGGTGGCGGCGCAGGTGCTTTTAGTGGGCCTGGACCATTCTACGGGATATAATGGCTGGTCCGTGAATTATGGGATTCCAAGCACCATTTTGTTTGCGGATCTGTCGGTGGTCTTTCTGATTCTGGTGAACCGGATGAACTGGCAGAGTTATTTCATGTATCAGATAGCTGTTACAGTGTTCAGCTTTATTCCTTTGATATTATGGGCGGCAGGGCTTCTTACCAGACCGACTCTGGCCCTGATTACCGTTATAGTTACGGTAATCATTCTGACCGTTACCATTGTGCTTGGGGACAGAAGTGTGAAAACAGAATTAAAAAGGCGGTTTCATGTGTAAGAACACGCCGGAAAAGGAGGGCGTTGCTGATGAGCCGGAGAAAAGTGAGTGTACGTGGGAATCTTGTGAGGGATATGATGCAGAATGTAATGGAAACATCGCTGAAACAGCCCATCCGGACCGGGGAGCTGAGAAGAAATCCGGTAGAGCCGGCCTGGGTTTGTCCGGCTGGATATGAATATGAGATCATAGAGCTGGGGAATTTAAAAATGGAGTATCTCCGCCCTGTGGGAGTGGTGACGGGGCGGGTGATCTTGCAGCTTCACGGCGGAGGATACATTGGGCCAATGAAGAACATTTACCGGAGATTTGCGGTCCGCTACTCCAAGCGAAGTTACGGCGGAGACGTGCTGACTCTTGATTACCGGGTGGCACCGGAACATCCCTTTCCGGCTGCTTTGGAGGATGCGGTGGCAGCTTATCAATGGCTTGTTGAGGAAAAAGACTACCGGCCGGAGCATATTGTGGTGGCAGGAGATTCCGCAGGAGGCGGATTAGGCCTGGCATTGGGGCTGTATCTTAAGGATCACGGCATCCCACTTCCCGGAGGTTTTATTACCATGTCTGCATGGACGGATCTGACTAACGGCGGTGAAAGCCATGTATCCAATTATGAGATCGATCCTCTGTTTGGAAATTCGACGGATAATATGCTTTACAACTCTGACTATATTGGCGGTAAGGACCCAAAAAGTCCTTATATTTCTCCGGTGTTCGGGGAATATGAAGGTTTTCCCCCTGTTCTTATGCAGGTGGGAAGCTATGAGGTGCTTTTAAGTGATACCTTAACCGTAGCGGATAAGATGAAAGACAAAGGAGTGAGACGGCGGGTTTCGGTTTATGAAGGGATGTTTCATGTATTTCAGATGGGACTTGACTTAATTCCTGAGAGCAGGGATGCCTGGGATGAGGTGGAATCGTTTTTACGGATTATTTTTCACATCAATGTAAAACCCGATGGGAAAGTGGTGCGAAAGGTGAAAACAGAGCACTCAAAGCCGGCAAGAGATATGGTTAAGCTTCTGATTGCCATGATGAAGAAAGAACTGGATGGATAAAGGAGATACCAATGAAGATTACTCTCGTAACCGTGGGAAAAATCAAGGAGAAGTTTTATACAGATGCCATTGGGGAGTACAGCAAAAGACTGAGCCGCTACTGCAAGCTGGATATTGTGCAGGTAGCTGATGAAAAGACGCCGGACTCAGCCAGCGAGGTTGTGGAGAGACAGATTAAGGAGAAGGAAGGGGAAAGAATCCTTTCTTCCATTAAGGATGGGGCCTATGTGATCGCTTTGGCCATTGATGGGGAGATGCTGGATTCGTCCCAGCTGTCGGAGAAAATAAACGGGCTTGGAATTGGCGGAGTGAGCCATATTGTTTTTGTGATTGGTGGGTCTTTGGGGCTTTCTGATGGTGTTTTAAAGAGGGCGGATTACAGACTGAGTTTTTCAAAGATGACGTTTCCTCATCAGCTGATGAGAGTTGTTTTGCTGGAGCAGGTGTACCGTAGTTATCGGATTATAAATGGAGAGCCGTATCACAAGTAAGGGCGAAAACCTCCAAGAAACCAAGCAGGATATTAACACTATAGATTATTTCGGAATTTGTATTCGATAAATATAATTAAAGAATGTTATTGGTTGTACGTTGTGCCATATTTATTGATGTAATAAAATGATGATATTCAAAATAAAAGATGATTCGGGCAGGGGCTGAAAGGTTGGAGTAAGCTATATAAATCAACTCATATCTGAAGAAATTTTAGATAAGTTGTCTTATATATCAAAATCATAATACTATTCCGATTTACATGATAAAGGTTAATCACAAGGGGAAACGTTAATTATGTTTAAAAAAAAATTCTGATATTGGCGGGAGCAGTGCTCCTCTTAGACGGATGCAGCAGGCAAATGGATGTGAGCGATACAGCTGTCCAGCAGGTTCAAACAGTTGAAACAGAAACACAGGTAATGGTGACCGGCGAGCTGCAAAATCAGTCAGAGCCAACCTCACAAGAAACAGAGTCTTATGCCAAATTAAATGAAACAACATCGGCAAATACTGCTAAAAAAGAGAAACATCTGCTGACATCCGATGAACTTAGCGAGATTGAGGATATGCTCAATGGCAGAGGTAGGTTTAAATATCTGACTTATGGCTTTTTACAGTCCGGCTATGAATCTCCGGAATATGTGGATTTGGGATTAGTTCTTTATTGTGGAGCTGGAATTAAAGGCGATGCTTTGACGGATGCGGAAAAAGAGGCATATAGAAGACAAGTGGATGAGATTTATACGGATATGACTCGGCTAACTACGAAGCAGATTAACACCTTTTGTATAGATACCATGGGAATTGAGCTAAAGGATCATAAAGGCACGATTTATGGCAGCTATCTGCCTGAGTTTGATGCTTATTATTTCCAGCATGGAGATACTAATTTTAGGATTGTTCACTGTATAAGTGGATATGTTGAGGATAATCACTATTATGTTCTCAGTGACGACGTAGATTATTACTTTTTTGATAGTCAGTGTCTAACAGTATTAAAAAAATCCGATGACAATTATTTGTTTGTATCAAATCAATTTATTGTCACCGAGGGAGTTGAAAAGAATGTGGAGGAACTAAATGGGTTAGTCCGCATTTACCACAGTGAAATAAAGGACAACTATCAAAGTGATCTGGATTTTAGCAGTAATATTTTTGAAACGGACAAACGGATATACACAAAACATGAATTGTTAAATATGAATCCCTATTTATTGGAGATTGCCAGAAACGAGATATACGCAAGAAATGGATATATCTTTGAAAGCAGCCGTTTAAAAGAATTCTTCAAGCAGTTTAGCTGGTACCAGGAACAAGTTTCCCGTGTTTCATTTTCAGATGATATGCTGAACAAATATGAGATTGCTAACCGGGATTTGATTAAGTCCATAGAGGTGTGGCGAAATTGATAAACCATAGGTGGTTTTTAGTCTTTAGTCCAGATAGGATTTAGTCTCAGATCCATCTGGTGGTACCAGTACCAGAAGCGGGAGAAGAATGATTAAATAAGGAGCGGTAAATGAAAAAAACGGTATTAGTTCTTTGCAATATTTTGGTGCTGTTCCTCCTTTCCGGTTGTTACAGTCGTATTGACGCAGAGGAACTTAAGCGTGCTGAACATGCGGAAAAAGATGCAATTCCTGTCATTCATGATCATTTCAAAAGTAAATACGGAATCGATGTTGAAATACAGTCTGTTTTTGCGAAATTTAGCGGTGGTGCACATGACACTGACAGATGTTACACTGGACTTGTAGTGGCTGTTGTCAGTTACAACGACAGGAGATTTTCAGCTCATGTAGAAAATCAAATCGTATATGATAATTATCAAGCAGAAGAAATGGAACAAGCATGTCTTACCTATGCTTCTGAGAAACTTGGCTTGCCTCAAACTGTTTTTTATAAAATATCTCCATATTATCGTGGATATGCATATCGTGATTTTGATGAACTCCTGGTGAATGATTATTTTGACGGTACAAATACTGAGAAGATTTTTAATATGATATCTCCCAGTTTCATATTAATATATGAGAATGATGCTGTTTTTGACAGTGATTTTTCTGAAAAAGTTACTGTTTTATTAGAAAATACAGTATATGATAAACAAAGCATAGAATTAATTGTTTTGGAAAAAGGCAGTGCTGATAAGATATCACCAATACGTTGGTATGAAGATACAGCAAGCAATTACGCCCCATATGTGGAATACAGCACAATATATAGAAAGAGCGGGAACATGGAACCAGAGACTTATCAATATGTGATGGGCCCACTTACTAATGACCTCCCATTCGTAAGTGAGTTTCTGATACTGAAAGAGAATCCTGGATCTGGTGATTTCGTTGTTCAGCAGGAAGAACCTCCGGAAGGCTGGGATATGGGACGTAAATTTGAGCAAATAACGCCGTCCTATCATTTTCTGTGGAATGAAAATGCTTGTTTTCTTCATCATATATTTATCCCGTCATCGGCATGGGGGCAATTATGTGAAAAGTATGATGAGATACATTTGGTGGAATATAGGGAATATGCAAATGGCGAGGTCCATTATATGGAACTTGCTATGGATCCTAATTACACAGGATATTCTAATGTAGCTCTTTATGGTGATTTTTTTTCTTTTAACGTAGGAACTTCTACTGATTATATAACGTTCTTTGGTATCAGAAAATAATATTGGATATCGCTGCTTCTGAATGAAATGAGAAACAGAGGATTGCCGGAATCAGCCGTCCCAGTACATATGGCGATTATGAAACCTATACAATATAATATTCTTTATATGAAAGGACTTTGATGTGTATAAAATTTATTACATATAGTAACAATCAGATAAAAACACTTCTGATCTTTTTGATTGTATGTTTGTACCTGAGTGCTTGTTCTAAAGATAAGTCTAAGACAGTGTTCCAGGATTCTGAAGTCTTAGAAAGCGTAACAGAGGTTCATACAGATCAGAATTCGCCGGCGATTTCGCCAGAGGAATCAGATGAAACAATATTAAAAACAGAACTAACAAAGAAAGAATCAGTGGCAAGCGAATATATTTTACCCGGAAGCGAAAGCCGCTTTTACACCATAACAGAATTAGGCAGTCTGTCAACTGCCGAACTCCGCTTGGCCCGCAATGAAATCTTTGCCCGTCATGGCAGAATTTTTACTGCCGGTGATCTGCAGCAGTATTTTTTCGAGAAATCCTGGTATTTTCCGCAATATACTCCTGAGGAGTTTGAACAAAAAGGTGATACTCTCTTTAATAAATATGAAATCGCAAACTGCGACCTGATAGTAACAGTGGAACAGTTGGCAAACTATAAAGATATATTAAAAGAAAAGCAATTCAGAAGGCTGTATGTTTCCACAGAGCGGTTTTTTGACTATAAGCAGCCTCATGCACAGATTATCGATCATGGCTCGTATTATGAGGTAACCCATGGGTGTATCATGGGCGAAGACAGTTTTGACCAATCCGTTATGGATGGTAAATACGTTGGTGATACATTGGAATTGGACAACGTAATATACCACATTACGGAGATCACAATCTGGGATTCCGGAGATGGTGAAACTGTGAATTTAGAATTAGTATCAGGGGGAGAAGGAATTGAAGAATGTTACAAATTGTCAAGGAACTACAGCGATAGCTATTATACTCCTTATTATTACGATGGTATTATGACGGCTGATATTCTATATTCGGGAAGTTTGTATTTCAGTAAAGACTGTATTGTCGAAGTGAATGATCCCTATAATGAATACAGAAGCCATAGCGTCACGATCGAGGACTTTTTTACGCTGGATGGCGATGAGGTGGGGGCACAGTTTGGAGGTTATTCTGGTGGATTGTCATTGTGGGGAGTATTCGACACTGATTCAACAGGAATGATTATCAGCTATGAGGAGCATTTTTTGTCATAGGATGTGAATTGAAGCAAGGAACAGCGCAGGTATTTGCATTTGGGCATATTATGGAGAGTTGTATCATAAATAAGAAAAAATCTGGGATATATATGTGGTTAGATAAAGATAATAGTTGAATTTAATGCATTTAATAAGAAAAAGTTATTATACATAATTATATTCTAATAGCTATTTTAAGAGGAGTATTTACTTTGTTTTATTATGCTACTGCTTGTATTCGCAAATAACGATGTGTATAATATAAATAGAGATATATTTTTAGGACAGGAGGAAAATACTATGATGTACCCATATATGACATTGGCAGATGATACGGAAGTTGTACATTCTCAGATTATAGAAGAAGATGGGAAACAAAAGGTAGTTGTTAATTTTGAACGTCCGACTGAGGAAGGGTTTGATACCGCGCGTTGCGAACTGCCTGACTATAAATGGATAAAAATAGATGGGTTCAGTAAAGAAGAGATCCAAATGTTTGAGCAGCTTTTACAGAGTAATGCGCACTTATTTTATAAATATGCTGCAAATGGAGGGATTCATATTGCCTAGCTTGTTTATTGTCAGTGGTTATAAAGTATTCTTTTGGTCTAATGAGAATGGAGAGCCAATCCATGTGCATGTATGTAAGGGGAAGCCATCTCCCAATGCAACAAAGATTTGGCTGACAAAAGCAGGTGGCTGTATTATTGCCGATAATGGGAGTAGAATTCCGGCAAAAGAATTAAAAGAATTAATGGATGTTATTGCTGCTCAATATTTTCTAATTTGTGCTGAATGGAAAAAGTTTTTCCTGGAAGACACAATTCTATTTTACTGCTAGTTTACTTCATTCGTTTAAATTTATAATTCCCATTAAAGTGTATAGTGGCCAAAAGGCATAGGCATTGGATGATGCCGATCTTGATTATCGTATAAAAAGACAAGTCTTCTGCTAACACAAATGCCCCAAATTTTTTCAATCGGATCAATATAACAGAAAGAACCTCCCCCCGAATGACAAAACCTGTTTTTCAAAGGAAATTCAATAGTATTCTGGTGCAGAAACCATAAATAAGGTTGTCAAACCGTGGCCTTTTTTATATAATTAACAGTAGAACTATGTTAATTTTTAAACAATACATTCAGGGGGTTTTACATGAACTTACCACAGTTATATTATTTCCTGAAACTGGCGGAACTTCAGCATTATACAAAGGCTGCAAAAGAACTGTACATTGCTCAGCCCTCTTTAAGTGATTCCATTGCCTCCCTGGAACAGGAATTGGGGATTTCTTTGTTTCAGAAAAAAGGGCGCAATGTGAAACTTACAAAATACGGACAGGAATTTTACGAGCATGTGTCACGGGCCTTAAACGAATTGGAACGTGGGATTGCCTCTATGAAGCGGTATTCCGGGCAGATCAGCGGTATGATTGATGTGGGTTGTATTCCCACGCTTGTGGGAGATTTTCTGCCAACTGCAATCCAGAATTATATGAAGAAAGGCGCCCAGACAAAATTCAATATATTCCATGGGATGTCCATTGAAGTGGCACATGGGGTGGCCACCGGTAAATTTGATCTGGGATTCTGCTCCATGGTGGATGATGAGCCTGATCTGGTGTTCGTACCGATTATGGCACAGGAGCTGGTTTTAATTGTCAATGATACTCATCCTCTTGCAGACAGGCAGGAGATCCGCTTAAGCGATTTAAAGGACTATAAACTTACTACATACCGGGATTCCATCCCCATAGGAAAAGTGGTTCGGGGGCTTCTGAGTAAACATGGAGTGGAAGCAACCTTTTCTTACGATGATGAGATATCCATCGGGGGTGTCATCTCCGAGAACCAGCTGGCTGCCATTGTTGCCCGGACTCCGTTTTTAAAACAGTTTGACAACCTGGTAATCATTAAACTGACCGATGTTCCTTCGGATACACGCCTGATTTATATGACTTACAGCAAAAAGAATTTTATATCGTCTGCTGTTGAGGCTTTTGCAGATTTTATTGTGGCACATGAAATGAAGCTGCCATAAACTGCCGGCAGGATGCACAAAGATGACGCCGTCTTTCAGATGGCGCCATCTTTCTTTATGGAAACACATTCTATATGACAATACCTTTAGAATATAACCCCTTTAGAATACAATCCCTTTAAAATACAACCCCGGCAGTAGCCAAAAGGGCAATAATAAGTCCTGCCGCAAAGGCCGGAATGATTGTACCCAGGATGATATGCTTGTAGCTTTCTTTCAGACTGCAGCCGCAGATGGACATGGTCAGAATCGCAACGGAAGAGTTGGGCAGCTTATTTAAGATTAAAGCTGACTCTGTAACGATCCGGTGCAAAGCCTGGATATTGACACCCATATCTACAAAGGCCTGCCCAAAACTCTCCATGAAAATGGTCTCACCGGAGATGGCGGAGCCGGTTAAGCCGGTCAGTACTGTGGTACCAAAGAAAGCCTTTAAATATGCCGGCATGTTCATAGCCAGCACTGCCTGCTGGAGATTCTGAAAGGCAGGAGAGGCACCCAGCACCTTGGAAAGCCCCATGACTGCTGCTACTGTAAGCATGGAACTGAGGCCTGAACTGCTTCCGGTCTTAATGGATGACTTCATATTTTTAATGTGCTTAAACTGTGTGGCGATAATCAAAAGGATACCAAGCATCAGAGAAAACATAATGCTGGCTGACGTGCCCCAGCCAGAGGTGATAACCACTGATCCTAAAACCAGAATAAAAGGCAGAACAGAGATGAAAATCCCTGGCAGTTCTTCTTCCTTTATGGTGACACTGTTGTCCTTATACATGGCCAGAAGTTCTTCTTCGGTATGGTTTTTATGGCTTTGTTTCTGCGCATGATTAAAATATACGAAATAGCATACCGCCAGGATTCCGGTAAATATAACGGATAATAAGGGGGCTGATCCAAGGGAGGTGCCTAAATAGTTGCTGGGTAATACATTGCAGATATCCAGGGAATATGCAAATCCGTTGGCAGAAGCACCGCCTCCTAAAAGGAGGAATGGCAGCACGCGGCGGTCCATCTTGTTTTGACGAAGCAGGTTATCTGCAATCGGATACAGGACAAATACCATGATATATCCGTTAATGCCAAGCAGGGTGATAAAAAAGGTACAGATGAGGATTACCAATCCCACCATTTTTGTTCCAAGCTTTTCTGTCAGGGTCTTGGCAATTTTTGTAGCAAGCCCGGTTTCCAATACCAGCTGTCCAAATACTCCTCCAAGTCCTAAAATCAAAAACCATGACGCAACAAAGGCACCTGCCCCACCGGAGAAGGTGGTGAGAAGTCCTTCCTTAAAATCCAGTCCGCTGGTTACCAGGATAACAGATGCTGTGATTACCGTTGCTGTAATCATATCTATGCCTTTGATAATCATAATGACCAGAAGCGTAATGGCAATTATTAAACCAATAGTAGCTATCATAAAGCTTACCTCCGATTTTAAATAGTTTTTCAGCGTTAGGAAAGACGCTGTTTTATATTTTTTCTTTTGCTCCAGTCTGCCAATGCGCCGTCATTTTATCAAGTGGGAGATGAACCAGCCCTGCTCCCCTGGAATAGATGTAAATCACAAACCCCCGCTTACATCGGAAGACACATTCCAGGCATGGATCTTCATCACAGTATGCAAATGCATCAGTATCAGCCAGTGCGAATACCATAGGCGGCCGTTTTGTTTCTGCCACGTATTTTAAATATCCGCCGGTAAATGTTTTTAAATAGATCCATTCCGGTGCGAATTCAGGCTTCTCTGCCTTCCAGAAAACCTGGACGGCATTGTCATTGTAGCCGCCGGTGATCTGGTAGGTGACTATTATTTTGTTTTCTGCCTGGGCCGGTGTGGACGGAACCAGGCGCTTTGTTTTATTTTTGCAGCAAAAAATCTCTTTTTCTTCCAGTGCCTTGCTTCCGGTGACTGGGAACAGGGTTCCGCATTCTTCACAACGATAAAATGCAACCTCCGGGCATTGACTTGCCGGTGGTTTTCTTGTATCACGGCATCTTTTTGGTCCGTATTTCTGTTCTGTCATAGCCGGTCAACTCCTCATTCTTTTAATAAGTTCTTCCCTCAGCAGGTACTTTTTGACCTTACCGCTGCCTGTATGGGGAATTCTGTCAATCAGCTCCAGCCTTTCCGGCCAGAATCGTTTTGGCACGTTTTTCTCCTGCAGATAAGCGATCACGTCATGAAGCTTTAAGTCCTTCTTGTCTGAAAGGGGAACCACAAATGCACAGATCCGTTCCCCAAGCCGTTCATCCGGCATGCCGATTACCGTATGATCTGCCACTCCGGGACAACCTTCCAGATTGTCGTTGATTTCATTAGAGTTTAAATTTTCTCCGCCCCGGACAATGATGTCTTTTTTTCGTCCGATGATTCGCATATTACCGGCTTCATCCATCACACAGATATCTCCGCTGTGAAACCAGCCATCGTCATCCAGAGCTTCATCAGTGGCCTTCCGGTTTTTTAAATATCCCACAAAAACATTAGGGCCTCTGGAAAGTTCCTCACCCGGGGTGCCGGGAGGAACATCCTTTCCATGGTCATCGATTACCCGGATTTCTATGCCTTCCATGGCTCTGCCCGAAGTCGGCCCGTTCAGGGAGAGGACCTCATCAGGCCTTACATAAACATGAGGAACACTTTCCGTGGAACCATATACCTCACAGAGGAGAATTCCGAAATTCCATGCTTTTTGTACCATATACCCGGGGACAGGAGCACCTCCGCAGAGATAGAATCTAAGATGGGGCAGCGCTCCTCCGTTGGTTTCTAAATCCCGCAGAATATCATAGATAAAGGGAGTGGCTCCCATGGAATACGTACACTTTTCCCGGTTCATCAGGTTGATGGCCTCCCGGCAGCAGTATTTCTGCTGCAGCACTATTTTCGCCCCGGCGAGCATGGTTGCGATGATGCCGTGATGGAAGCCGGTGGCGTGGTTTAAGGGTGCCGGCATAAACATGATGTCCTCTTTTTTCAGCCCCAGTTCCTTATTAAATGTTTCTTCACTGTATCTGATATTGTCGTGGGTCAGCAGTACACCCTTTGTTCCGCAGGTAGTTCCGGAGGTTCCAAGAATTACAGCAATATCCTGACCGGTTAAGTGGAGACTCTGCATTGCTTTAGACGGCTTATACTGCCTGAGAATTTCATTTACGGTAATATTGTCACTTGCCTTTTCTTTTGCATAGTCCAGTAAAATAATGGTTTTTAAGCAAGGAATCTCATTTTTTATTGATAAAATTTGTTTTTCATAATCGGTTTTATAGAAGAACGTTGGCCCAAAGTATGCTTTGGACTCAGTCAGATTCATGCTGTGTACCAGCTCTTTTTTTTCGTAGGACATTGCAATGGGGTGTGCGACCGCACCGACTTTGAAACAGGCAATGGTGATCATAATGAACTCGCTCCAGATGGGGATCTGATAGGAGACTGCCTCCCGTGGTTTTACCCCTTTGGTAAGAAGAAAAGCTGCCACTTTTGAAGCCGCTTTATCCATTTGCCTGTATGTATATCGAAAGCCCCTGTCATCCACCACATATTCACGGTCCGGATGATGTTTCACTGACTCCTCCCAGCAGTCCAGCAAAGTTCTGTCTGTCCAGAAGCCTTTTTCCAGATACTGACGTTTCAAGTGGGGATTGATTTTAGTTTCTTCAAACATAACCCGCCTCCTTTGGATAAAAGGGAAGCTGTATTCCGTATTACCCCTGTTTTTTCGCTTTTAATTCTTTTACCAGAGCGGGAATAACCTCAAATACATCTCCAACGATACAATAATCAGCGACTTCAAAAATAGGAGCTGTTTCATCTTTGTTAATGGCAATAATTGTTCCTGATTCGCTCATACCTGCCACATGCTGTACTGCTCCGGAAATTGCGCATGCAAAATAGATTTTCGGTGATACGGTGGAACCAGTCTGGCCAACCTGCTTTGTCTGGGGCATCCACCCTGCGTCCACGGCTGCCCGGGAACAACCAACGGTTCCGCACAATACATCAGCCAGTTCTTTTAAAACCCTAAAGTTTTCTGCTGATTTCATGCCCCGGCCGCCGGATACGATAACCTCTGCTTCATCAAGCTTCAAATCATTGTCTTCACAGGACTTCAGAAAATCCATAACTTTTGTACGGATCTCATGTTCCGGTGTCTTTATATTTTCCCGGATGATCACAGGCTTGTGATCCGGTGTCTTTTCCGGTTTCTTAAATGCACCGGGCCTGCAGGTTCCCATTTGCGGTCTGGTTTCACTGCAGAGGATCTGGGCGTATAAGTTGCCGCCAAAAGCAGGGCGTTCCCATACAACGTTTCCTGTTTCCCGGTCAACGCTTAATGCAGTACAGTCTGCGGTCAGTCCGGTCCGAAAGCTTACTGCGATTTTGGAGCCTAAATCCCTTCCGTTTGCGGTTGCCCCTACCAGAATGGTATTGGGATCATATTTTTTGCATAATTCTAGGAACACATGGCCGTAAGCATCCGCTGAATAATGCTCATACTCATCGCCCTGAACCACATATATTTTATCTGCACCGTACTCACCGGCAGCTTTTACCGCCGCCTCTGTGTCTTTTCCAATGACAACAGCACATAATTCCTGCTTTAATCCAAGGGAAAGCTTTCTTCCCTGTCCCAGGAGTTCAAGTCCAACGTTTTTTGGCTGGCCGTTAAAGCATTCAATAAATACCCATACGTCTTTACATGTTTCAAAACTCATCGTCTGCAACCTCCTTCTACAGTATTTTTGCATCCACCAGCCTGCTGATCAATGCGCATGCAATTTCTCCGGGATTGTTCCCTGTAATGGTCACGCCATTGGCAGCTCTTTTTGGAGTAAAGGTTGCTTTTACTTTAGTGGGAGAACCTTTTAATCCCATTTTGGCGGTATCGGAGCCGGGAAGGTCTGCCAGTGTGATTTCTGGAATCTCAGCTTTTAAGGATGCAATCTTTCTCTTAATGGTTGCATATCTGGGCTTATTGCTTTCTTTGGTTGCCGTGCACAGAACCGGTAACCTGGCTTCAATGACTTCAATCCCTTCCTCTACCTGACGGCGTGCAATGACTTTGTCACCTTCCACTTTTAAGTCCAGGATATAAGTTAATCTGGCGGCACCAAGATGCTCTGCAATGCTGGGAGCCGTCTGACCGGTATCCCCGTCAATTGCCTGTTTGCCCCCCAGGATCACATCAAATGCTCCCAGTTTCTGAATTGCCTGAGAAAGAATATAGCTGGTGGCATAAGTATCGGAGCCGCCGAATGCCCGGTCAGTGACCAGGTACGCCTGGTCGGCACCCATGGAAAGAGCTTCCCTTAATACAGCCTTTGCCTGGGGAGGTCCCATGGAAATTACCGTCACCTTTCCGCCGTACTGATCCTTTAACTGAAGTCCTGTCTCCAATGCATTTTTATCAAAGGGATTCATGATACTGGGGACTCCTGTACGGATCAAAGTGTTTTTTACCGGATCAATCCTGATCTCAGTGGTGTCAGGAACCTGTTTGATACAAACAACGATATTCATGTTAATTCCCCCTATTTATATTCCTTGTCTAGTACGCCTGCAATGGTGATTCTCTGAATCTGGTTTGCACCCTCAAAGATCTGGAATACCTTGCAGTCTCTCATGAGCTTTTCAACCGGGTATTCTTTGCTGAATCCGTATCCGCCGAAAATCTGCACGGCGTTGGAAGTCACTTCCTGTGCGCAGTCGGATACAAAGGTTTTACAAATGGAGCCTTCCTTCTGAACCATGATTCCCTGATCCATCATTCTCATGGTGTTATTGACCAGACATCTGGAGGCCTCCACCTTGATAGCCATGTCAGCCAGCATAGCCTGAACCATCTGGAATTTAATGAGCGGGGTTTTGAACTGTTTTCGTTCCTTTGCGTATTTTACAGATTCATCAAGAGCTCTCTGCATAATGCCTACGGCCAGGGTTGCAACAAAGGCACGGGATAAGTTCAGTGCATTTAAGGCAAGCTTAAAGCCGGAGCCTTCCGGTCCTACCATTGCAGAGGTTTTTACCCGGACATTCTCAAAGATTAAGTCTGTTGTGTTAGAAAGCCGAAGTCCCATTTTGTTTTCATGGGCGCCTACCGTCAGGCCGGGAGCATCTGCATCAATGATAAATGCGGAAATCCCTTTATGCCCTGCTCCAGGGGAGGTTTTAAAGAAGCCAACAAATACATTGGACAGTGCGCCATTGGTAATAAAGGTCTTTGTACCGTTTAAAATGTATTCATCCCCATCCAATACAGCAGTTGCCCGCATGGCAGCCGGATCTGAGCCCGCGTTTGGTTCAGTTAAGGCAAAGCCTGCAAATCCGCCAGGCGCAATCTTGTCGGCAAAATACTGTCCCTGTTCCCTGGTTCCTGCCAGGATTACGTTTCTAAGGGCAACAAAGGTAGTTACAAAGGTAATGGCATAACCGGCATCTACCTTTGCCAGTTCTTCAAAAATCATGGCTGTGGTTTCATAGCTTAAACCGGTGCCGCCGTATTCTTCCGGAATCTCCAGCATATGAAGCCCCATGTCAAATCCCCATTTAAACAGTTCTTTCGGGCATTCGCCTTTTTCGTCTGCTTCCTGAACATGGGGCTTGATTTCGTTTTCCGCCATGTCTCTTACAAGAGCCAGCAGTGCCTTTTGTTCTTCGGTGTATAATAAACTCATGTCATCTCACCTTTCCATTCATTTTTCAAAGCTTTCTCAGTTTTGTTTCTCCGGTGGCTGCACCGGAAGACAGAATTTCTTCAATCTCTTTTGGGGCATAACCCAGATGATTCAGAAGCTCAACGGTATGAGCACCCTGAGAGCCGCCGATATGATATTCCGGTACACCAAGGGAATTGAAATTTACCGGATTTGTTGGCATATATCGTTCGCCGGAAGGGTAGGGGATTTTTGCAATGATGTTATTGGCCCAAACCTGTTCGTCCTCGTACATATCAAGGGGTTCATATGCCGCCTCACAGGCCAGGTCATTTGCTTTGAACATGGAAAGGAGTTCTTTTCTTGTGAATGTGCCAATGGCATCATCCAGGATATCAATGACCTCCTGGTTTAAATGGTTGGCATTCACCTGTGCGCATTTCATATAACGCTCATTTCCCACCATGTCCGGCCTGCCTAGTAAGGTCATGATTTTTTCATAATCCCGGTCATACTCGGGGCAGCAGATTACCACCCATTTTTGGTCGCTGGTGCGGTATACGTTATTAAATGGGTTAGGGACTTCCTTCCGGCTCTTGGGATACTGGTTTCCATACTGGGCGGAGATGACTCCCGTGCTCAATGCATACACTGCAGCATGGTGAAGACCTACTGTGATCTTATCTCCTGCACCGGATTTTTCCCGGGCGTATAGAGCTGCGCAGATTCCGGAGGCAAGACCTAGGGAAACCTGGAAATCACCAAAGCCATTGGTGGGGATCATGGGCGCATCGCCCCTGTTTACGGTGGTGCCGAATACACCGCCTCTTGCCATGTAGCAGGTAACGTCAAAACCTGCGGTATCCTTTTCCGGCCCGTTTTCTCCATAGCCCAGAACCTGTGCGAAGATCAGTCTGGGGAACTTCTCTTTTAAGGTATCGTAGTCAAGCCCCAGCTTTTTTAAGGATTTTGTTCTGGTATTGGTAACGAAAACATCTGCTTCTTCTAACAGTTTATATGCAATTTCAATTCCCTTTTCTGTCCTTAGGTCCAGAGTAATGAACCGTTTGTTCATATTCGCCACATCAAATGCCAGGTTTTCCTCATCTTCATAGGGCATGTTGAACACAGCTCCCTGTGTCCTGGCAGGATCCCCTTTGGCAGATTCGATCTTAATACAGTCTGCTCCCCATTCTCCAAGAACACGGACCGTGGTGGGGGCTGCTAAATAGGTGGTTAAGTCTACTACTTTCACTCCCTCTAATGGTTTCATGATGCTCCTCCTCTACATAGATGGGGCCATTAGGTCCGGACTGAACCTGATGACCCCAAGTCAAATCGGTATCAGATGATATATTCCATCTTTGCCCCATGTTTGATGGTGTTTTTTGAGATGGTGATACGCTGTACGGTAGGTGCACCTTCTTCTAACCACATGGCACGGCAGTCGCGGTAGAGACGCTCCACCGGACCATATTTGCAATCCTCAAAGTAACCAACACCGCCGAAGATCTCCAGCATTTCGTCACTGACTTTTCTGGTGGTGTCAATGCTGAAAAGTTTACACATAGCTGCTTTCTCTTCGATGTATTCGCCGGTTGGGTTTTCTTCATAAGATTTTGCAAAGTCATAAACCATGCAGCGAAGTGCGTGTACCATCATGGACATGTCAGCGATCTTGCAGCGTATGGCCTGGCGGGTTCCGATTGGTTTTCCAAAGGTTACACGGTCCGCTGCATATTGGAGAGACAGCTCCAGCATTCTCTGTGCCATTCCCAGATTGCTGGCAGCGATGTGTGCACGGGAAACGGATAAGGAATGCATTGCGATTTCAAGACCCTGGCCTTCCTGGCCTAAGAGATATTTCTTGTCAATTCTGCAATCCGTGAATTTAAGTTCTCCGTGTCCGGCTCCCCGGCAGCCCATCATATGAGGCATGTTGATAACTTCAAATCCTGGGGCATCCATTGGTACAAAGAACGCGGACAGTCTGTCATTTTTATTGGAATCAGGATTGGTGACTGCAATGACATAGGCAAATTCACAGCAGTCCGTGTGGGAGATGAGGGTCTTTTCCCCGTTTAATACATAGGAGTCACCGTCTCTAACAGCCATGGTATGTAAGTCAGCACCTGTTCCTCCGGTTGCTTCTGTCAGGGCAAAGCAGGTGAATACGGATTTATCCTGGAATTTGTTCATATATTCTGCTTTCAATTCCTCATTGCCATAGTCGTCAAGAATTCTCCAGTTTAAATCCATTGCATAGTGGAGATGCATTCTCATACCGCCTGGTCCTCTGGAAAACTCTTCCTGTACCTGAAGGATCTCCAGCTCGGATAAACCGTAGCCTCCGAATTCTGTTGGCAGCGCACACCGGTATAAATCATTCTTGATAGCCAGATCATAAAATTCCTGGGGGAATTTGTTGGTGACTTCCACTTCTTTCTGGATTTCCTCTAACGGGCCTTCTGCCAGCTGGCGGATCTGCATCAGATATGCCTGAAATTCTTCTTTGGATAATTTACTCATGTTTGGTTCCTCCTAGAGATTTTGATTAATATTTTTTTAACAATCTTGATGCTTTTATTATAAACACCGGGTCTTTAAAAATCCAATCGGCTGTGCTCGGCTTTTTGGGCATGATTGATAGTTGATGTCTATGTATTTGTTTTTTATAAACACGCATTATCTGTGATATGGGAGCAGGGAGCAGAAACAAAAATATTAACCTGGATTTTCAGACAGATATAAGAGAATGGTTTTTAAAAAAGAATTCATTAAAATCAATGGTTTTATCATAGCATGTTATCTTGAGGCTGATGATAAAAGGCCTCTGCAGACCGTAAGTCCATGCTTTCTGACAGATGGGTCCTGGATGAAAAAAGGAGAGAGTACCGGTTTTCCTTTGACAAAAACCGGATACTTTCTCCTTTAATTTTCATGTGTTTTTACAGCGCTTCCAGCAGATACATGGTAAAGTCCCCTGCTGCAACGATTTTCCCATCTTCTGATTTAACCTCTACCCGGTTTACCACCGACCGGCTTCCTTTATGTATGGAATTGGCCTCCACATAGATGAGGCCGGAATTTACTCCCCGCATAAAGTCAACGGACCCGTGCTGAGTTACATTGGAAAATTCATATGCATATGTCGCCATGCCTGCGGCAATGTCGCATAGTGAAAATAAAAAACCTCCGTGGAGATTACCATATAGGTTTAAGGCACTTTCCGGAATTTTAAGGGATATCTTTGAGTGGCCCGGCCATACTTCCAAAATCTGCGTTTGTTCCAAGCCGCTTAAAGGAAGAATATGACGCCGGATTCCTTCCATGATCTCTTCTCTCATTTCCATTCCTCCCCTTTGACCATATTATATTTTTGCACTATACCATAGTTGGGCAGGATTGTACAAGCCATAAATCAATATATAGGATAAAAACTATGAATCAGGCGAAAAAGGATAGAATCAGCCGATTGGATAAAGCAAATGAAGAAACAGAATTAAAAAGTGCTGTCACACTTCTGGACAGATGACAGATTTGTGATACACTGGAATATATCATTTAAAAATATGTAATGGAACAGGAGGTTAAGCGGGCCTGCCGGGCAGGTCAGGCTCCCCATACCGGAGAATACGGCATACATATATAAATGTCTGGAGGGATCTAAATGAAACTTGTATTTGATGTAGGCGGAACGGCGGTTAAATACGGCGTTTCAGATGAGGAGGGAAACTTTTCTTTTACGGATTCGGTACCTACTCCGAAATCAGATGTAACGGAATTTCTTCAAGTGATTGGAAGTGTTTTTGAAAAGGCCATAAAGGAATATGCCCTTGATGGCGTGGCATTCAGCTTTCCGGGAGAGGTGCACAGCAGGGAAGGGGTAATAAAAGGCATCAGTGCCGTAGAATATCTTCATGAAATTCCGTTAAAAAAGATTCTCACGGAAAGGTTTGGCGGACTTCCTGTGACAATGGCCAATGACGCCAACTGTGCTGCAATGGGGGAGCTCTGGAAAGGGGTGGCAAGGCAATACCAGAATGTGGTGTTTGTGATCTGCGGAACCGGTATAGGCGGAGCTGTGATCGAACGGGGAAAACTGGACAAGGGAGTGACCATGAACCGGGGAGAATTCGGAAATTTTCCCATGGGAGGCTTTCAGGATGGAGTCTTACTTTCCTGGAGCGATTATACCCTGGAAAATCAGGCCAGAAAATACAGCAGGAGAAAGCAGCAGAAAGATGACACCATCAATGGAATAAGGCTGGACCAGCTTGCCAGGGAGGGGGATCCGCTGGCAGAAGAACTGATGGAAGAATTTTACTACTGGATGGCAATTGGCTGCATAACCCTGGAATTTGCCTTTGACCCGGAGCTCATTGCCATTGGCGGTGGGATCAGCGGCAATCCGGAAATCATTGACCGGATCAGGAAGACTGTGGTTTCTCTGGTGGAAGGGCAGCAGCAGAGCTATCTGATGCCAAGGATCACAGCCTGTACAAACGGCAGCAGGGCGAATCTGTATGGGGCACTTTATTATCACCTGTACGGAGAAAAGATTGAGGTAGGATAGGAAAAATGGCCTGCTAAAGGCAGATATTTATGACGGCTCCAAGATTACCATGAAAAAATCAGGAACCTGATTTAAAGAGCTGTTAAATTGGAATGGTTTTTATAAATTCTTTAAAGGAATTACGGAGGAGATCATGGAGATAAGAAAAGACTGCCCTATTCGCCTGACAGGTTCCAGGGCCTGGCGGACCTATTTTGGGGGAAAACTGCTGGAACAATTTCACGGGGAAAAGACGGGGGAAGACGGTCATTTCCCGGAGGAATGGATTGCTTCCCTTGTGGCTGCCAGGAATGCGGGAAGGGAAGAATTGACTGAGGGCTTAAGCATGCTGGCAGACCGGCCGTCAGTGTCATTAAAAGAACTGATTGAATCAGATCCTGCCGGATACTTAGGAGAGGAGCATGCCGCACATTTGGGGGCAACTCTGGGAGTGCTGGTGAAGCTGATTGATTCGGCGGAGCGGCTGGCTGTTCAGGTGCATCCGGATAAAAAGAAGGCCAGGGAGCTGTTTCATTCTGAATATGGGAAAACAGAATGCTGGCACATACTGGGCGGAAGGGAGATTCATGGAGAAAAGCCTTACGTTTACCTGGGCTTTCGTCCTGGAGTGACGCCGGAGTATTGGAAGGACTGCTTTTTGCGGCAGGATATTAAGGCCATATTGAATTGTCTGCACCGGTTTGAAGTGCAGGAAGGGGATACCATTCTGATTGAAGGCGGTGTTCCTCATGCCATTGGTGCCGGTTGTTTTCTCGTGGAAATTCAGGAGCCTACCGATTATACCATCCGGGTGGAGAGAGTGACACCATCCGGATATCAGGTAGCGGATTCCATGTGCCATCAGGGACTGGGCTTTGAGACAATGTTTGAATGCTTCCATTATGAGAATTTTTCAGAGGAGGAAGCGAGAAAACGGTGGTTCATTCCGGCAAAGCTTTTAGAAGAAAAGGGGAAAAACCGCCGGATCTGTCTGGTGGGATATGAAGAGACCCCATGCTTTTGTATGGAAATGCTTGAAGTAAAAGATGCCATGAGCCTGAAACAAAGCGGCTGCAGTGCGGTTTATGTTCTGGAAGGCAATGGAAAACTGATTTCCGGAAACAGCAGTGCCATGGAGGGGGCCGCTGACCAGAACAAGGTCTGGCAGGAGGGGATCATGCAGGGAGATCAGTTCTTTCTGCCTGCAGGGATACAGGAACTTCAGTGGCTGTCTGAAGAAGGAAGCTGTCTGAAGCTGATACAGTGCTTTGGGCCGGAAAACGGCTGTCAATCTCGTCCTTAAAGTTTAATATACATTTGATATTATCCATTATCGGATAATAAAGCGTTTGCTTTTCCAGTTGATCGGAAAGGCGAACGCTTTTTTGTATTTACTTTGATTATGGCGTATGTTATGATGAAAAAATGCGTTATATATAGATGGAAAGCGGTATAAATGATTTAAATCAATTGCTGTCAGGAGAATGCTTTAATGAAAAAATGCAGTATCCTGACCAATATTTCACTTGATGATGACACAATGGAGTATATGACAAAATATGAAAAAAGCACTTATATTTGGTATTGCCGGATCTTTCTTTTTTGCATTTTCATTTGTGCTGAATCGCAGCATGCATTTGTCAGGAGGAAGCTGGATTTGGAGTGCAAGCCTTCGCTATTTGTTTACCTTTCCGATTCTGGCTCTGATTGTGGGAAAACACCATGGGTTTCAGCATGTCCATAAAGTTATAAGAAAGAATCTTTTAAATTGGTTTATTTGGAGTACTGTGGGATTTGGCCTTTTTTATGCATCGATCTCCTATGCAGCTGATTACGGGGAATCCTGGCTGATTGCGGCATCCTGGCAGGTAACAATTGTAATGGGTATATTATTGTCTCCTGTATTTCACAAGCGTGTGCCAATAAAAAATCTATGTTTATCAGGTTTCATTTTAATCGGGGTTTTTCTTTTACAGGTACATAATATTGCAGATTTGGATATTAAGATAACCCTTATGACACTGCTTCCTATTTTTGTCGGGGCTGTCTCCTATCCTTTGGGAAACAGAAAAATCATGGAGGCAAGCGGGGATCAATTAACTACGATCCAGCGAACCTATGGAATGACCTTGTGCAGCCTTCCCTTCTGGTTCATGTTATCTGTATTCGGTCTGGTAAATGCCGGGATTCCTTCTGTAAATCAGACACTGCAATCCTTGTGCGTCGCAGTTTTTTCCGGAGTGATCGCAACCTTACTGTTTTTTAAAGCCACTGATTTGGTCAAGACAAACCATAAGCAGCTTGCTGTAATAGAATCCACACAGTCAGGCGAGGTCATATTTACCTTACTGGGAGGAATCTGGCTCCTTGGAGATCCACCGCCCCATGGTTTGGGAATAATCGGCATATCTTTTATTGTGTTCGGTATGATCCTTAACAGCATGATTGTAACCCTTTTCGAGAAACCACAGGTTCATACACCATAATGAAACAATCATTACCTGCCAATAAGTTTATAGTTGTTTTAGTTCGTATGAACTTGAAAGTCCCTTGAGAGTCTGGTAATATTAGGAACAGATAATAACAGCCTGAAGCATAAAAGGCAGCCGTCGCGCGGAGAGAGCGGCAAAAGAGTATGGCGTTTGAATAAAAGAGATGAGAAAGGAACGGGTATATGAGCCAGAAACTTCTTACCCCAATCCTTCCGGATACAATGGATTTTGTTCTGGAAGACATAGAGGAAATATGCCGCAGAAAAAACCAGGAGGAGGCGGTAAGAGATGTTCATATAAGAAATCTTCATGTAACGGAGGAAGACCTTTCCCATATGCGCTTTTCCGCCGTTATATTTGAAAACTGCATATTTCAGGAGTGTACCTTTGAAAAAGGCGAATTTACTGATGTGGTGTTTCGGGCCTGCGACATATCCAACTGCAGTTTTGAGGACAGCTACTTTAACCGGGCGGAATTTTGCTCTTCAAAGGGCATGGGAGTAAAATTCTGCGGAAATACTATGCTTCATACCGTGATCCTGGACTGTAATTTCAACTATGCTAATTTTGATTCCTCAAAACTGGAACACATCCGCTTTGCCGACTCCCAGATCCGGGGCGGTTCCCTGACCCAATGCCGCTGTAAGGCGGTGGAATGGAACCGGGTAAATTTAGAACACGCCAGTTTTTTTAAAACCGTGATGAAAGGAATGGATTTTACCACCAGCACCATACAGGGTCTTACAATGTCTGACACCTGCGCAGAGATCAGGGGGGCTGTGGTGGATTTATACCAGGCGGCAGAACTGGCAAAATATCTGGGTGTAATCATAAAAAGCTGATCCTTTGAGGCTCTGACACGTTTCTGAATCAAAAATGAGGTTTTCAATAATTTCTCATGTGATAAAATGATTATAATTATGTTGCAAGATAAGCGTTTATTTAAAGGAGGCGAGCTTTTTATGATGGAACCCTCAAAGACTGCATAGCACGGGTTATGCAGTTAAAATAAATAAATAATTGTATAGCCTTTGCTATTCCTGACAGTAAAAATATGTTTGGGAGGCAGCAATGCGCTATCAGAAAGCAAATGAAATTTTACCGGAAGAGCTGGTGGAATTAATTCAGAATTATATAGACGGGGAATATGTTTATATCCCCAGAAAACAGGAAAACAAACGAACCTGGGGCCAGAGGACAGGCGCCAGGGAGGAAAGAAAGCTCCGGGACCGGTCCATTTACCGGGATTATGTTTCCGGCATATGCGTGAAGCTTTTGGCAGAGCGTTATTACCTGTCCGAGAAAAGCATCCAGAGGATCGTGCTTCAGGAAAAGAAATGTAAGAAAACAGAGTAGGCGTCGCATCAGAAAGAAAATGGTGCGCCGCCTTTTCTTTGTTTCATAAGAGAGTATGAGGTGGGAGAAAGAAAGATGGCGTGTTACAGTTGTTTAAAGAAACAATTGTAAAAATGGAGAAAGAACATGAACCGAAATTTGCGAAAACAATGGATCGTCACGCCGGACCAGCTTCCAGCCGTCATAAGAAGGTGTCCGAAATGCGGAAAAAAGACGGAATTTATAAACAGCGGAAAATTCAGAGTCAATGCCAATGGCCGTCTCATAGACGTCTGGCTGATCTACCGGTGCGGACAATGTGAGACCTCATGGAATATGACCATATGGGAGAGAGCGGAAGCCGGCCGCCTGGAGAAGGAAGAATATGAGGGATTTTTAAAAAATGATCCTGGACTGGCGGAAAAATACGGAAATAACAGGGATTTATTTACGAGAAACAAGGCGGAAGTGGCTGTCGCAAATGTGGAATATCATGTGACAGCCGTTGATACAGCATATCCCTGTGGGGAAGCTAATGCTATGGAGATCGAGATAAGGATTCCACCTGGATTTGATCTGAGGGCAGATATATTTTTAATGCAGCAGTTGCCCGTATCCAGAAGCAGGATAAAGAAATGGTGTGAGGATGGTTTTCTTTTAAACGGCGGACAGGTATTGTCTCCGAAAGAGAAAATTAAAGACGGGATGCTTTTACAGATAAGAAAGGAAGCCTGCCGCCAGATACAGGAAGAAGAGTCTAAAATGATTCAGTATCATATCGTTTAATATCATTCTTTTCCAGCTTTTTCTTACCGGGTCCGGTTCTTTTAGCCAGAAGAAATACAACCATAAAGGTGGTATATCCGATTAACACTGCTCCTGCAGTCAGCCATAATCCAGGTATGGCAATCCGGTCTACAAACAGGCTGCAAAAAAGAGACGCACTCATGGAGCCTGCCTGCAAAAGAAAGGAGCCCAAGGAAAGAATACTTGCTCTTAAATACCCCGGAGTATATTGGTTGATCAGGCTGTTTTCGGCTACACTTCCTGTTCCAAGAAGCAGGTAAATACTGCCATAACCCAGGATAAAGAACCAAACATTTTTTTGCAGTGCCAGAAAAAGCATGGCGCAGCCAAGGAAAAAACGGCTGATACTGTAAATCCGCCATTGACAGCCGGGAAATTTCTTCATCAGACTTTGGCAGAAGGAATTTCCCATTGCTGCCAGTAAAGATCCGGCAAAGGACAGAGCACCCAAAACCCAGGTTCCTTCTGCGGATTGTGATATCTTAAGATAAGCCGGCTGCCAGTAGGTTTCAATGGAGATGAGGAAAAAGCCGGTAAACAGCATACTTGCCAGAATCAATGGAAAGTCCTGTTTCGACAGGATTGTTTTTATGCCTTCCTTTATATGCTTATTTAAGGGAGTTCTCTGTCCCAGCCGCCTGCTGATTTTATCCTCCCGTATGCCAAACAGACAGATCCCGAAGGCAACCGCTGTAAATGCGCCGCGGGTCAATATATTTACGGTGAATGAATCTCCTATGCAGGAAAGGAAGCCGCCAAGAATGCATCCGGCAGCTAGCCCGGTTTGTTCCAGAATCCCAAGGCGGGCAACCACTGAAGGAAGACAAATCTCACCTTTTTCCTGCAGAGCCTGATCCACGATGAGGGCATCCAGGCTTCCGGAAGAAAAGGCTCTACTGATCCCATTAATAAGAATGTAAAATACCAGCCAGATCCAGTTGTCCGCAAACAGAAGCAGGCTTAATGACAGCATTTGGCATGCGCCGGAAATAAGGAAAACTGTTTTTCGTCCGTACAAATCTGCACAGATTCCGCTGGGCAATTCAAAACAAAGAACCGCAGCAGAATAGGAAGCGACCAGAAGAGGCAGAGTCTTTAAATCGGCACCTCGGTCCAGAAGAATTAAATTTAACACCGGAAGTAGAATTCCCAGGGATGCATGATTGAGAAAAACAGTCAGCTGCTTTCCATTACTCATGAGAATTCGCTCCCTCTGCATTGTAAAGAATGAAAGCATATTCCCAGGGGGATTTTTCTACGGACTGGATGGCATGCTGGTCCAAATAATCCGTGATCATCTTCAAAAACTCTTTGCCTTCTCCCTCGGAAAGATGTATGACGCCAGTCAAGATATCTCCTAAATTCTCCGTACTTTCCGGCTCAGCAGAATTATACCGCTCCTGGTACTTTTTTGTCTGAGTCAAAAATCCTTCATAGGTTCTGGCAATCTGCTCCTGAACTAGAACTTCCTTATACAAATTGTTCTCATTGGGATGATCCAGCCCAAGCTGGACATTGACATAGGTGGGTTTGTAGAACCTGGCGGTAATGCCATTGATCATTTTTGTATGATCTAATTCCACAAGTCCCAGCGAGCTTAGCTTTTTGATATGATGCTGAACGCTGGAAGGGGATATCTCCAGTTTTTCCGAAAGCTGTTTGGGTGTCATTGGAACTCTGGATCGCTCCAGCAGCCTAAGAAGCTTTTGCCTGACAGGATTCATGTAGATTTCCAGTTCCTTTTTTGTAGATAATGTAATTTTGTCCATATTCCTTTCTCTCCTTATTTTGCAATATCGTTACGTGAATTATAACATTACATATTGTGTAATGTCAAGAATAAGAGAAAAATGGCAATATAAATTTTCTGCCATATACCTTGTGACTTGGTAAACAGTTAAAAGAATTAATATTTTCGAAAAAGCTACTTGACATTCTGGAACCAGTATTATATTATAAATATAGTTAATAATAATAATTATTACTGATATTATTTATCAATAAGTGAATCAAATATTTTTGCATCAATTTACAACAGATAAAACCTACAAGCAGCGATAAAGCTGCTTTCCCTGAGGTGTGGCTTCCACAGTTAAGGGTACTGTTTTCGCCTGTAGAAATAGCGGAAATTCTAATATGTTAATAATAAAAAAATATAAACCACAGGAGGTAAATCATTATGTCATTAATCGGAACAGAAGTAAAACCATTTAGAGCCCAGGCATTTCACAACGGAGAATTTGTAGAGGTTACAGAAGAAAACTTTAAGGGTAAGTGGAGTATTGTTTGCTTTTATCCCGCGGATTTCACTTTTGTTTGCCCGACAGAGCTGGAAGATTTACAGAACAATTACGAGACATTTAAGAAGCTGGGAGCAGAAGTTTATTCCGTATCTACTGATACTCATTTTACCCATAAGGCATGGCATGATAATTCAGAAGCTATCCGTAAACTGACCTATGTGATGATTGGAGATCCTTCCCATACAATATCCCGCAATTTCGATGTTCTGATTGAAGAGGCTGGACTTGCAGACAGAGGTACATTTATTATTGATCCCGATGGCATCATCCAGTCAGTAGAGATCAATGCCGGAAACATTGGCCGTGATGCAAACGTTCTTATTGACAAGATCAAGGCTGCCCAGTACGTAAGAAATAATCCCGGCGAAGTTTGCCCGGCAAAATGGAAAGAGGGCGGAGCCACACTGAAGCCAAGCCTTGACCTGGTAGGAAAAATCTAAGGAGCAAAGATTATGATGCTGGATGCTGAAATTAAGAATCAACTTGCTGAGTATCTCCAGCTTCTGGAAAATGATGTGCTGATTAAAATCAGTGCAGAATCTGACACTGTATCAAAGGAAATGCTGGCTCTGATGGATGAACTGACTGCTCTGTCTCCGAAAATTAAGACAGAGCAGAAAAAACTGCCAAGAACACCAAGCTTTAGCATCAACCGTATGGGAGAAGACACGGGAGTCACCTTTGCAGGAGTCCCGTTGGGTCATGAATTTACTTCCCTGGTACTGGCTCTTTTGCAGGTAAGCGGAAGAGCACCCAAGGTGGACGGTAAATTAATCGACCGGGTGAAAAGTATTAAGGGTGAGTATCACTTTGAAACTTTCATCAGCTTAAGCTGCCATAATTGCCCTGAGGTGGTGCAGGCCCTTAACTTAATGAGCATTTTAAATCCTGGCATTACCCATACCATGATTGACGGTGCTGCTTTTAAGGATGAAGTGGAAAGCAAAGATATCATGGCTGTACCCACAGTTTATTTAAACGGCGAGGTTTTCGGCAGCGGGCGCATGACCCTGGAAGAAATTCTGGGGAAATTAGGCAGTGCACCTGATGTATCAGAGTTTAAGGAGAAAGAACCCTTTGATATACTTGTAATCGGAGGCGGGCCTGCGGGAGCCAGTGCAGCAATTTATGCGGCGCGTAAAGGCATTCGCACAGGTATTGTTGCTGAACGCTTTGGCGGTCAGGTAAGAGAAACGCTGGGGATTGAGAATCTCATCAGTGTGGAATATACCGAAGGCCCTGAATTTGCAGATACCCTGGAACAGCATGTTAAAAAATATGATGTGGATATTATGAGTTCCCAGCGTGTCAGACACCTGGAACGAAAAGAATTCATTGAAGTGGAACTGGAAAACGGCGCTCTTTTAAAAAGCAAGGCAGTGATCCTTTCCACAGGCGCCCGCTGGAGAAATGTGGGCGTACCAGGAGAAAAAGAATTTAAGAACAAAGGAGTTGCTTATTGTCCCCATTGTGACGGACCACTTTTTAAAGGAAAACAGGTGGCAGTCATTGGAGGCGGCAATTCCGGAATTGAAGCGGCCATTGATCTTGCAGGAATTGCAAGCCATGTGACAGTGCTTGAATTTATGCCTGAACTGAAAGCAGATGCCATACTTCAGAAGCGGCTTTACAGTCTGCCTAATGTGACGGTCATAAAGAACGTTCAGACAAAAGAAATTACCGGAACTGATAAAGTGAATGGTATCACCTATACGGACCGGGAATCAGGAGCTGATCACCATGTTGAGCTGCAAGGGGTATTTGTCCAGATTGGCCTGGTAGCTAATACGGAGTGGCTGGGTGAAACCGTGGAGCGCAACCGCATTGGAGAGATTATTGTTGACAACCATAATGCCACCAGTGTGCCCGGAGTTTTTGCGGCAGGAGACTGTACGGACAGTGTTTATAAACAAATTGTCATTGCAATGGGATCCGGGGCAAATGCCGCTTTAAGCGCTTTTGACTATTTAATAAGAAGTTGATGTTCAGATGCTGTTTCCTGCTGATTGGTCTGCGGGAAACAGCATCTTTATTATTGGTTGTTTGATTCACTGTTTTCTGCCTGTATAAACCTGCTTCCCTGAACCTTGACATGTCCCACCTGTAACAGTATAATTTAAATGGGCATTACTGGAAAACGACTGGAGTGATGAATATGCAATATGGTGCGCTGGAGCAGATGCTCATTAACTCAATACAAGAGGTGCAGATAAAGTTAGGATATGAAAAAGAATTGATTCGCTTTTACTATCCCCAACATGCGCTGATGAAAATACTTAAGATCTCCCAAGGCTCTGCCCAGGAAATAAAATCCGCAATGGAAGGCTTTAAGGAGTCGGTAAAAGAAAGCCTGGGAGACATCAGGATCACAAAAAGCCAGGAACGCTTTTGCTTTGAGATTCCGCCGGAAGGAGTAGAATACGTATATTATCATAAAGAAGACAATGGTTTTTTAAAGGCATTCATTGAAACCGTAGAAAACCCCCATACCACCCTGGATGATATATTGAACGTCTTTCATAAATTCTGGGATGGCAAGGTTATCTGTGTAAAATCCCAGGAAGAAGACTACGACTACATTATATTTTTTGAGGATTCCTCTGTGGATAATTACCGGTATTATATCAAGTTTCATGAAAATCACGTCATATACCACAGATTTTTATCCGAGGATGCAGCTGACATGGGCATTTAACCATATGATAGGAGAAAAGAACAATGCAGAGAAAAAAGTGGATGGTAACCGTGCTTACAGGTCTGTTATTTATGACCGCTAATCAATTGACTGCAAAAGCTGATACTGCCTCTGATGTGACGATTCTCATGGTAGCGCCGCCGCCCTTTGAGTGGCAGACCGGCCCCGGAGTTGGTCCTGGGAAAGGATTTTCCCAGACAGGGCCGGAAATTCAGACGGGAACAGGAGAACAGGTGGTGGCTTATGCAAGGCAGTTTCTTGGAAACCCTTATGTTTATGGAGGGACAAGCCTTACCTCAGGTGCCGACTGCTCCGGGTTTGTGATGAGCGTTTATAAACAATTTGGCATAAACCTTCCCAGGACCTCCGAGGCCCAGGGAAATGCCGGCATTGAGGTGGACGGAATCGAAAATGCCCGTCCAGGGGACTTGGTAACATACATAGGGCATATCGGCATTTACATGGGACAGAACCAGCTGATCCATGCAAGCGGCCCGGAGAGCGGAATTAAAATATCCAATGTGGATTTTATGCCTGTGGTTTCAGTCAGAAGAGCATTAGGAAACTAAATAAAATAAGGCCGGTTTTGGGCTTATCCCCATGTTTTGTAAAGAGCATCCGGGATAAGCTCTTTTTTTATTTCAGGAAAGTACATGGAATATCCGGTTACATACCATTTATGAAGCCAAAAGTTTTTCAGTCATAATTTGTCCCACCCCACATATATTGAGGTAAGAGGAGGGATGAAGGTGGAGAGGAAAGACGAGCTTATCAATATATTTTCCAGAAGCATAAGAGAAATTCTAAACAGGGTGACAATTAACTTTGATGAGGTTCAGGAGATCAGGCTCCGGGTGGCAGCTCCTCTTTTAATGATATATCAAAATGAGGAATATTATGTGACTCCCAGGGGTTCCCTGAGCAAAGAAGGAAAGGACGCCTATATAGTCTCTAAAAATGAACTGAAGGAAACCATGGAGTACATGAGCAGCTATTCCCTGTATGCCTTTGAAGAAGAGATGAAACAAGGGTTTATTACCATTCAGGGAGGCCACCGGATCGGAATCGCAGGAAAGACCATTTTAGACGAATCCGGGATCAAGGCCATGAAATACATATCCTTTATCAATGTCCGGCTGTCCCATCAGGTGAGGGGCTGTGCCGACCAGGTTTTGCCTTATCTCTATGAGGAGGGAAGAGAGATCTACCATACCCTGATCATTTCACCTCCCAGATGCGGGAAGACCACCTTGTTAAGAGATTTGATCCGTCAGGTTTCCAATGGTTCTGAGAACCATGCAGGCCTTACCGTGGGCGTGGTTGATGAACGTTCTGAGATTGGGGCCTGTTATCAGGGGATCCCTCAGAATGAATTGGGAATCCGTACCGATATTTTAGACTGCTGCCCAAAGGCAAGAGGGATGATGATGCTGATACGGACCATGTCCCCCAGAGTGATCGCCGTGGATGAAATCGGAAGCCGGGAGGATTTAGAGGCAATGGAATACGTGATGAACTGCGGCTGTAAACTGATTGCCACGGTTCATGGGACCTCCATTGATGATTTAAAGCAGAAGCCCATTTTAAGAAAGCTGGTGGAGGAGCGGATCTTTGAGAGATATATTGTTTTAAACAACTTGGAGAAGATCGGAAACATTGATCAGATCTATGATTCCAGAGGAACCCAGCTTTACAAAGCCCAGGTACATCAGATGGGAATGCGGTGGGACAGGCGGGAGTGCATTGCTTATGGATAATACGTGGCTGCGGATATTAGGGGCTGTTCTGGTCATCATATCATGCTCTGGCCTGGGATTTTTTATGGCGGCCCAATGGAACGAGCATTTAAAGACAGTGGAACGGCTTCGGAAAATGATTTTTTTGCTGAAAGGTGAGATTGTTTATGCCAATTCCCCACTGACAGAAGCCTTTGAACGTACCGGAAAAAAGGCAGGGGGTGAGATAGGGGTTTTGTTTGAAACTGTGTCGGAGCGGCTTTCCGGCCAGCAGAGAGAAACCTTTTATACCATTTGGCAGGAGGAGATCGACAAGCTTCCCAGGGAGGTCTGCTTGTCCAAAGAGGACAAACAGAATTTAAAAGGCCTGGGAGAACATCTGGGATACTTAGATATGGACATGCAGGAGCGGAACATCCTCTTATACCTGGAACAGCTTGATTTAACGATCGGTTATTTGAGAAAACATAAGCAGGAAAAAAGCCGCCTTTATACCAGTCTGGGTATTATGGGCGGTTTGTTCCTAACAATCGTTATGTATTAAGGAGGATAGCATGGGGGTCAATTTGATTTTTAAAATTGCAGCAGTTGGAATCCTGGTTTCCGTCATCTGCCAGGTATTAAAGCACAGCGGACGGGAAGAACAGGCATTCTTAACAAGCCTTGCGGGGCTGATCCTGGTGCTGTTCTGGCTGGTGCCTTATATTTATCAGTTGTTTGAATCCATTAAAAATCTATTTGCATTGTAGGTGATAGCATGACCGTAGTGACCATAGCCATAACAGGAATCGTTGCAGTGCTTTTAGCGGTTTCCTTAAAAGGAATGAAGGGGGAATATGGGACCTATCTGGTCATGGCGGCGGGCTTTTTTATCTTTTTTTACGGTATGGCAAAGCTCACCACCATTCTGGATACCATGAAGGAGATCCAGACCTATATTAAGATCAACAGCATTTATTTATCTACCCTGGTGAAGATGATAGGAATTACCTATATCGCAGAATTTGCTGCCGGGATATGCAAGGATGCCGGATACGGAGCCATGGGGACTCAGATCGAGATATTCGGAAAGCTGTCTGTTTTGGCAGTCAGCATGCCGATTCTCCTTGCACTTATTGAGACGCTGCAGGTGTTTTTATCGTGACGGAAGGGAGAAAGACCATGAAAAGAACCGCTTTTTTCCTGCTGTGTTTTTTGATCCTGCTGCTTTTTCCCGGGAACAGCCTTGGAGCAGAAGTCTCCCCCGGAAAGGAGGCAGAAGTCTCACCTGCCAGCCTGGACTTGGATCAGTATGATTTAACGGATATCCAGAATTTTTTAAACCAGGCAAAAGGGGAAACAGGGATGAACCTTTCCTTTAAAGAGCTGATGAAGGATCTGATGGATGGAAAATTAAACGAAGTTATGGGACAGGCCGGAAAAGCGCTGAAAGACCTGCTGATGGGAGAAATAAAAAACAGCGGGCATATGATGGGACAAATTATGGTGCTTGGGATCATTGGAGCGGTGTTTTCCAATTTTTCCAGCGTGTTTACGGGAAGCCAGATTTCAGAAACAGGATTTTTCGTTACCTATCTGCTGCTGTTTACCTATCTGGCAGCCAGCTTTTTTACCAGCGTTACCATTACAGGAAATGTTCTGGGGCAGATCCTGGATTTTACAAAGATATTGATGCCTGCCTATTTCCTGGCGGCAGCGTTTGCAGGAAGCAGCGCTTCGGCGGCAGCTTCCTATGAATTCACTTTATTTATCATTGCCGCCGCCCAGTGGCTTTTGGGTCAGGTGCTGTTAGCGCTTATAAGGGTTTATGCTCTTTTGGTCATGGCAGGCCATATTGCCAAAGAGGACATGCTCTCAAAGCTTACAGAGCTTTTGGAACAGGTGGTTTCCTGGAGTTTAAAGACTCTGGTAGGAGTTGTGCTTGGGTTTCATCTCATTCAGGCCATGGTACTTCCTTATGTGGATTCCATGAAAACAGGAGCCATCCAGAAGCTGATCGGAGCCATTCCGGGAATCGGCCAGGGTGTCAACTCCGTCGCCCAGATGGTGCTGGGCTCAGGAGTGCTTATTAAAAACACCATTGGTGCAGCCGGCATAATTATACTTCTTATCATATCCGTGATTCCTCTCATAAAGCTGGTGGTGTTAATGGTTTTATACCAGTGCGTTGCAGCTCTTTTGCAGCCGGTCTGTGATAAGAGAATTGTTTCCTGTATTTCCGATATGGCAAAAGGCCACAGGATGCTGCTTTCCGTAGCTGCTTCCGCGGTGATTCTCTTTGTTGTTACCATTGCGCTTGTTTGCGCTTCCACCAATGTAACCTATTATACCGGGTGAGTGACATGGAAGAATTATTTAACTGGATACGAAATATAACCTATTACCTGATTTTTATAACCGTGGTGGGAAATCTCCTGCCGTCTAAAAAATATGAAAAGTACATAAAGTTATTTGCTGGAATGGTATTAATCCTTTTGGTATTAAAACCAATAACAGGCGGTTTAAGGTTAGATGATACCCTGGCTTACTATTTTGAGGCCATCAGTCTTAAAAAAGAAGCGGGGGAGCTGACAGGGAAGCTTTCAGACATGGAGGGGAAAAGACTTGAAGCCATGATTGCCAGGTACGAAGAAGCGGTGGGAACGGATTTAAAATCCATGGCTGAGACCGAAGGATTCAGCTGCAGAGTCACAAGGGCTGAGATCAATCAGGATCAGGAAAGCAGTACCTTTGGCCATGTAATGCGGGTCACCATGATCCTGACACCGGAGAGAACAGGAGAAGAAGGTAAGGAGGCAGCTGTTTCCGGAACCGGAACGGCTCCGGTGGAAAAGGTACAGGAAGTGGAAGAAGTAAAAATAACCGGATCAAAACAGGAAGAAGCTGACCATAAGGGACAGGAGGACGTGAGAAAACAGAAGCAGGAAGAAAATTCACGGCTTTCTGGTCTTAGAAGGCGGATTGCGGAATATTATGATTTGGAGGAACAGGATATTGAAATTCAAATGGAAGATGGGAAAGGATAAGTGGCTGATTTTATTAGCTGTTGGAATGATTATCCTGATCCTTACATTTCCCTCCGGTTCGGGTATGGCTGCCAGGATAGAGAAGACGGCAGAAAGCAAAAACCAGACGGCATTGCAGCAGGGGATCGTAACAGAGCCCGTGGATGGAGAAGCGGCTGCAGCGGCAGGAGCAGACCGGACCTATGAGGAGCAATTGGAGGCGAGGGTAAAGAAAATCTTGAAAACCGTGGATGGGGTCGGTCAGGTAGAGGTGATGATCGTGCTGAAATCCTCAGAAGAGAAGGTACTGCGTGTGGATAAGGACAGTTCGGATTCCTCCACCGAAGAGAAGGACAGCTCCGGGGGAACCAGACAGATCACCAGCGCAGAGCTTAAAGAAAGCACAATTCTGACCGGTTCAGGAGAAAACACCTCTCCTATTGTGGAGAAGGAGATACGTCCGGAAATAGAAGGAATCATCATCAGTGCCCAGGGTGGAGGCAGTCCCACGGTAAAAGCTGAAATTTCCGGTGCCATGGAAGCATTATTTAACCTGCCCCCACATAAAATAAAAGTATTAAAGAGGGTGGAATAAAAAGGAGTGTCATGTATGAGAAGTTGGAAAACAAGCAATGAGCCCAAAGTCCCGAAAACCCCAAAGAAAATGGATATGAAGAAACTGTTCCGAAGAAATCAGATTATTATCACCACATTGGCCGTTATGATAGCTGCTGCTGGATATTTAAACTATGCAGGAAAGCAGGAGGCCGCCTCCGGGACAGACGTCTATGAGGCTGGAATGACTGATATTTCTGAGGAAGATATTTTTGCGGAAAACCAGTCCCTTACCGGAAGTGACGTAAGTCAGGAAATCGCAAGCCTTGATCAGGATGCGGAAGATATCGATAAGCTGGCAGCAAATGAAACACTGGCAGCTGGGGAAAGCGACGGGTCCGTAGACCTGGCGGCAAATGAGACGCAGGCGGCTCAAACCGGCCTTGACAACCCTGGAGAAGCGGTGCTTACCAGTGGAATGAACGTATCGGAATACATATCAAGCGTACAGTTAAACAGAGAGCAGGTAAGGGCAAAGAATAAAGAAACCTTAATGAACCTGATCAATAATCCAAACATTGAGGAAGCAGCAAAGCAGCAGGCCATTCAGGAAATGATTGAAATGACAGCTGTTTCTGAAAAAGAAAATGCAGCGGAAACCTTACTTCTTGCCAAAGGCTTTGCAGATCCGGTGGTCAGCATTTCCAGCGGAAAAGTGGATGTAGTCATCAATGCGTCCAGCATTACAGACCCGCAGCGGGCCCAGATTGAGGACATCGTAAAGAGAAAAACAGAAGTAGGGGCAGAAAATATTGTAATCACCCTTATGAAACTGGAAGAGTAAAAAGCCTTTGCAAACTGCAGACAGTTTTGTTATAATGATTCCAGAACTCAGAAATTTTAGTACAGGAGGGAATTGCTGTGGCAGAATTGGAAAGCAGAAATACTCACAAAGTATATGAAAAAGATAAAATTGGCGAAGTACAGATCGCGGACGATGTGGTGGCCATCATCGCAGGTCTTGCGGCAACCGAGGTAGAAGGCGTAGATTCCATGGCAGGCAACATCACCAATGAACTGGTGGCGAAGCTGGGCATGAAAAATTTGTCCAAGGGCGTTAAGGTAGAACTGACAGAGGAACATGTATCTGTGGACTTATCCTTAAACATCAAATACGGTTACAGCATACCGGCCGTCAGTGAGAAGGTCCAGGAAAAGGTGCAGAATGCCATTGAGAACATGACAGGATTAACAGTTCTGGATGTCAACATTCGGATTGCCGGTGTTGCAATGGAAGAGAATAAATAGATTTTAGAAAAGTCTATCGCGGGGGGCGAACCGGGAAAAGGTTCACACCCCCGCTTTTCTTTGTGTAAAATGAGTAAAAATTTATTGTAATGATATCGCGCAGGATTTATAATGAACCCGGAATATATCATAGGCTTCTTAAGGGACAGGTGTTTTCATTTATGATGACTGATAGGGAGAAAGACCATTACTCACTGAAGGTGATGATTTTGTTTGGTCTGGTGGTTTCGGTAATTATGGGAGTATTCGCTTTAAACATTTGTTATTTCAGGGAGGTAGAAAAAAGCCTGGGGGAACAAGTTTACCAGGATTTAAAAAAGGAAAATGACGGAGCACTGATCTGTCTTCAGGGAATAATCCGGGACAGACTTGATATGCTTGAGGTATTTTCCGCCTCCTTTGATCTGCCAAAAGAGCAGGAAAAGGAAACATGGCATGGAAATTCACAGCCGTTTGAAAAGGGGGATTTACGGTTGGGAATTTCCGATGACAATGGGATCATGTATTACGGAAACCATGAATCCCGGGATATTTCCGCGCGCAGTGATTATCAAAGAGCGTTAAAAGGAGAAAGCAGTGTTTCAAAACTGCCCTCTGAGGATTTTAACGGTCAGGGCGGAATCGTTCTGACTGTTCCGCTAATACGGGCCGGCCAGGTAACAGGGGCGGCCTGTATGGAGTATACAGGGGCAGAACTGGGTGAATATTTAAATAACACGGAATTCAGCGGGCATGGGGTCAATCTGGTCTTTACAAAGTCAGGAGAACTGGTGATTCCCTGCCCCGGATATGAAAGTTATGATACCATCTATGACATGCTGAAACCCGTGAAATTTGGGGACGGGCAGTCTATGGAGCAGATGAAAAGCGCAGTGGAAAGCGGGCTTTCCGGATATGTGGCTTATGATCGCAATGGAAGCAGGGAGGTTCTTTATTATCAGCCTGCGGGAATCGGCGGCTGGATGGTGGCTTCCCTGATGGATACAAAAGGCTATGAGAGCACCCTTCACAGGATCGGAAGGCTGTCGGAAAGCTTTGTTGCAGGCTCTACGTTTATGCTGGTCTGTACGGTTTTGCTGATCGTTTATATCCTTTATCTGCGGAAAAAGGAAGTCAAACGGGCGCAAAAAGATTATTTAACAGGCGTTTATACCAGGGAGACTGCAAAAAAGCTGGTGGAGCAAAGACTGAAAAGCGGAGGCAAAAAGCGGTTCTATGCCTGCATGTTTCTTGATATTGACGATTTTAAAAAGATCAATGATACCTTTGGCCATCAAAAAGGAGATCTTGTGCTGACCCAGGCAGGACAGATCTTAAACGAATGCACAAGAGAAGAGGATGTGATCGTCCGCTTTGGCGGGGATGAGTTCTGTATCTGGCTGTACGGTGCAAGCGGAAGGAAGCAGCCGGAGGCCATTGCAAAACGGATATTAAATGCATTTCACGCTTCAGGAACCATACATGCAAGTATTGGGATCACCCTGGTAGGGGAAACTGAAACAGAATACGATGCCATTTTAAAACGGGCGGACCAGGCATTGTACCAGGCAAAGAGAAAAGGAAAGAATCAGTTTGCGCTCCAGCTTTGATGTCTTTTAAAAAGACCATGGTTTCTCCTCTCCTTGAAAGTCCATTGGATTTCAGGTATAATGAAATTTAAATGTTTTAATACCACGAAAAGGAGAAAACCATGAATAAGCTTAGACTTGGAATTATTGGAAGCGGTTATTTGGGAGAGATCATTGCCAGAGCATGGAAGGACGGCTTACTGCCGGAATATGAGCTGGTAGGGATTGCCGGGAGGACAAAGGAACATACCGATGCCCTTGCAGCGGAGATGGGTTGTAAATCCTGCCTGGGAACAGAAGAACTGCTGGAATTAAAACCGGATTACATCGCTGAGACGGCATCCGTAACCTGGGTCAGGGATATGGCAGAACAGGTTCTGGCAAATGGCTCCAATCTCATCATTTTGTCCATCGGAGCTTTTGCGGATAAAGAATTTTATGAAAAGGTAAAGGAAACAGCAAGAAAACATAATACCAGAGTGTACATTGCCTCTGGAGCTGTGGGCGGCTTTGATGTGCTCCGCACTGTTTCTCTTATGGGAGAAGCTACATCCGGGATCGAAACCAGGAAGGGGCCCCAATCCTTAAGAAACACTCCTCTTTTTGAAGAACATTTAATGACTGACAAAGAAAGCTCCATGGTGTTTGAGGGCAATGCAAAAGAGGCCATTGGGCTTCTCCCCACAAAGGTGAACGTTGCGGTAGCAGCTTCCCTGGCAACTGTGGGACCGGAGAGAACAAAGGTGAACATTCACAGCGTTCCGGAAATGACAGGGGATGACCATAAGATCACTGCGGAAATTGACGGAGTGAAGGCAGTGGTGGATATTTATTCAAGTACAAGCGCCATTGCAGGCTGGAGCGTGGTGGCTGTTCTGCAGAATATTGTGTCGCCGGTGGTTTTTTAATCAAATCAAGTAGGGAAGCGGATTGTGAATATCCGCTTGACTGGAGGATAAGAACATGTTTGAGAAGTTGGTTGCCATTGAGCCGGTGAGTCTGGTAAAAGAGGCTGAAAAAGAACTTTTTTGTTATGCAAAGCAGGTAGTAATGTATGAGGACATTCCTTGTGACGATGAGGAGATCATAAGAAGAATCGGGGATGCGGATGGGGTGCTTTTAAGCTACACTTCCAGGATCAGCCGGTTTGTCTTTGAAAGATGCCCTAATATCAAATATGTTGGGATGTGCTGCAGCCTTTATTCAAAGGAAAGTGCAAACGTGGACATTGCTTATGCCGAAGCCCATGGGATCACGGTTTTGGGAATCCGTGATTACGGCGATGTGGGAGTGGTGGAATACGCGGTTTGTGAACTGGTGCGGTTCCTTCACGGATATGACAGGCCCATGTGGAAGGACATGCCTGAGGAGATCACGGGATTAAAAGCCGGGATCATTGGAATGGGTGTTTCCGGAGGGATGATCGCCAGTGCATTAAAGTTTCTGGGAGCAGATGTTTCCTATTATAGCAGAAGCAGAAAGCCGGACCATGAGGAAAAGGGAATTAAGTATCTTCCCATGGGAGAGCTTTTAGAGAGCAGTGACGTGGTGTTTACCTGCCTGAATAAGAACGTGATCCTGCTTCATGAGGAGGAGTTTCAGAGGCTTGGGAATGGAAAGATCCTGTTTAATACATCCATTGGCCCTGCCTTTGAGCCGGAGGATTTAAAAAAATGGCTGGATGCCGGGGACAACCGGTTCGCCTGTGATACGGCGGGAGCCATTGGAGATCCAACCGGTGAGCTGTTAAACCATCCAAAGGTATTCTGCGTAAATGCTTCAGCAGGGAGAACAAGGCAGGCCTTTGGAATTTTAAGTGAAAAGGTGCTTGATAATATCCGGCGGTTTTTGGAGAATAGGAAAGTTTCTATTGTATAAAAAACCCTGGTAAGGTATAATAATTCCAAATGTCCAGAAAATTACCAATAGGAGGACCATGGGAAATGACCAGAAGTAAATTGCGCGAACACTGCTTTAAAATGATCTTTTGTGCGGATTTTTATCCTGCAGAGGAGAAGACCGGGCAGCTTATTCAATATTTTGAAGAACCAAAAGAGGATGACCTAAACGCAGAGGGCGTGGAGGAGATCATCCATGATGTAGACATGAGTGAAGAAAATGCTGCTTATTTAAGGGAAAGAGCAGAGTCCGTTATGGCCAGAATCCCGGAACTGGATGCAAAGATCAACGAAGTTGCGGAAGGGTGGAAGACAAAGCGTATGGGAAAGGCGGAACTTACCATTCTCCGCCTGGCCCTGTATGAGATATTATTTGATGAAGATGTGCCGGAAAAGGTAGCCATTAATGAAGCTGTGGAACTGGCTAAAAAGTACGGCGGGAATGAAGCTCCGGCATTTATTAACGGAGTTCTGGCAAAGCTGGTGTAATATATGGCAAGTGTATATTCCGTTACCCAGGTCAATGCCTATATTAAGAATATGTTTGCCCAGGATTTTGCCTTGAACCGGATTTCCGTTAAGGGTGAGGTGTCCAACTGCAAGTATCATACCTCCGGTCATATTTACTTTACCTTAAAGGACGGGAAATCCTCCATGGCAGCGGTGATGTTTGCCGGGCACAGGAAGGGCCTTGCTTTTAAGCTGGAGGAAGGACAGCAGGTGGTGGTAAAGGGCAGCGTGGAGGTTTATGAGCGGGACGGAAGGTATCAGCTCTACGCCCAGGAGATCACAAAAGAAGGAATTGGGGATCTGTTTGAAAGATTCCAAAAACTGCGTGATGAACTGGAAGAGATGGGGATGTTTTCCCCTGAATATAAGAAACCGATTCCCAAGTATGCAAAAACCGTAGGGATCGTAACGGCTCCTACGGGAGCGGCCATCCGGGATATTATGAATATCTCGGCCAGACGCAACCCTTACGCACAGCTTTATCTCTACCCGGCTCTTGTTCAGGGGGAGAATGCAAAGGAAAGCATAGTAAAGGGAATCGAAACCCTGGACCAGATGGGACTTGATGTTCTGATCGTAGGGCGGGGAGGCGGTTCTATTGAGGATTTGTGGGCATTTAATGAAGAAATTGTGGCAAGGGCAGTTTTCAACTGCATCACTCCGGTGATCTCTGCCGTAGGCCATGAAACTGATGTGACCATTACTGATTATGTGGCAGACATGCGTGCGCCCACCCCTTCTGCAGCTGCGGAGCTGGCAGTATTTGATTACAGCCTGTTTGAGGAACAGGTGGGACTGTACAGTCACACCCTTTTAAGGACTATGGAAAGAAAGCTGGAACGCTATCGTTTCCATGGAAACCAGTATGCATTAAAACTGAAACTATATGACCCAAAGCGCCGGATCCATGAGAGCCGGCAAAGGCTTGTGGACATAGAGGACAAGCTTAAAAGCCTGGTTCTGTCAAAGGCGGCCGCAGGCCGTGCAAAGGCAGAAGAAGGAAGGCTCCGAATGAAATTGCTCATAGAAAAGCAGGCAGTAAAGGACAGGCACCGGCTGGAGCTTTACATCAGCCGTCTGGAAGCAGGCTCTCCTTTAAAGAGAATTGGCGGCGGGTATGGCTTTGTGACTGATGAAAAAGATAAGCGGATCAATTCCGTGAACCAGATGAAAGCCGGAGACAGGATAGGCGTAAGACTCCGGGATGGCAGCATGGAGGCAGTAGTTTCCCGCATAACCCCGGCAGAATCCGGCTTATCAGACAGCCTGCAGGGCGAAGGAGACAGAAACCGGAAGGAATGTGAATAAGGAGAACCGGATTATGGCGGCAAAAAAAGAAAAAACCATTGAAGAGACATTTGGCGAGCTGGAAGAGCTCATTAAAAAACTGGAAAGCGGAGAAAGCTCTCTGGAGGAATCCTTCCAGTATTATGAGACAGGTATGAAGCTGGTAAAGTTCTGCAATGAAAAAATAGATAAGGTTGAAAAAAAGATTATCGTGTTAGAGGAAAATGGTGAGGAACATGAACTTTAAAGAAATGTTTTCTGCCCGCACAGAGGAAGTGGGGATTGTTGTGGAATCTTACCTTCCTTCTGTGGAGGGCTATCAGAGTACGGTGCTTGCGGCAATGGATTACAGTGTCCGGGCCGGTGGAAAAAGGCTTCGTCCCATGCTGATGGAGGAAACCTACCGTTTATTCGGTGGCAGGGGAAAAGAGATCCAGCCGTTTATGGCAGCCATTGAGATGATTCACACCTCATCCCTGATCCACGATGACCTTCCATGCATGGATAATGATACCCTGCGCCGGGGACTTCCCACGGCATGGGTGAAGTTTGGCTATGACATGGCGGTGCTGGCAGGGGATGGCCTGCTGATCTATTCCATGGAGACGGCAGCAAAAGCCCTTTCCATGACAGACAGACCGGATCTGGTTGCCAGGTGCATGGGAATATTAGCGCAAAAAACAGGAATCTTTGGAATGATAGGGGGACAGACCGTTGATGTGGAGCTGGCCGGAAAACCCATTCCAAAGGAAAAACTGGATTTCATTTACCGGCTGAAGACCGGAGCGCTTTTAGAAGCTTCCATGATGATCGGAGCCATTCTCGGCGGAGGGGATGAAACACAGCTGAAGCTGGTGGAGAAAATGGCCTCCTGCCTTGGAAAGGCGTTTCAAATCCAGGATGATATCCTGGATTTAACCAGCAGTGAAGAGGTTCTTGGAAAGTCTGTACTCAGCGATGAAAAGAACCATAAGACTACCTATGTAACCCTTGAGGGAATGAAAAAGGCGAAGCAGGATGTGGAGATCATGTCGGAAGAGGCGATTTCCTGCCTCCATGAGCTTCCCGGAAAAAATGAATTTCTGGAAGCACTGATCCGAATGCTGGTGAACCGGGAAAAATAGAGGATCTGATAAAAATATGATACTTGAATTAATAAATGGGCCTGAGGATATCAAGAAGCTGACAAAGCAGGAGCTGGATATTTTAAGTCAGGAAATCCGTGATTTTCTGATAGGAAAAATAAGTGTCACAGGCGGTCATCTCGCTTCCAATCTGGGAGTGGTGGAACTGACCATGGCGATTTATCTGGCTTTTGATCTTCCAAAGGATAAAGTTATCTGGGATGTAGGACATCAGTCCTATAATCACAAAATATTAAGCGGCAGAAGAGAAGAATTTGATTATCTGCGGCAATACGGCGGCATAAGCGGCTTTCCAAAGAGAAAGGAAAGTCCTTGTGATGCATTTGATACCGGCCACAGCTCCACCTCTATTTCTGCGGGCCTGGGACTGGCTCAGGCAAGAGATGTGCTGGGAGAGAATCACTTTGTTGTATCCGTTATCGGAGACGGCGCCTTAACAGGCGGAATGGCTTATGAGGCTTTAAACAATGCGGCCAGGATGAAGAAGAATTTCATCATCATCTTAAACGATAATAATATGTCCATCTCGGAAAATGTGGGAGGCATGTCCACATATTTAAACAGCATCCGTACCGGAGAAGGATATCTGGATTTAAAGAAGCATGTGACCAACGTGCTGTCCCGGATCCCGGTTATTGGGGATCAGATCATTGATAAGATCAGCAGGACAAAGAATGGCATTAAGCAGCTTCTCATACCTGGGATGCTGTTTGAAAATATGGGCATCACCTACCTTGGTCCGGTGGATGGCCATAATGTAAAGGCTCTTTCCAGGGCCTTAAGAGAAGCAAAGAAGCTTCCCCATACTGTGCTGGTCCATGTGATCACCCAGAAAGGAAAGGGGTATGCCCTGGCGGAGAAGAACCCTTCCAAGTTCCATTCCGTGGAGCCTTTTAATATTATCACCGGGGAACCAAATAATAAGAAGAAAAATCCCAGCTATACGGATGTGTTTTCCAAAACCATCTGCCGTCTGGCTGAACAAGATAAAAGAATTGTGGCGGTAACGGCAGCCATGCCGGATGGAACAGGCTTAAATCGATTTGCCCGTCTCTATCCTGACCGCTTTTTTGACGTGGGAATTGCGGAAGAACATGGTGTGACTTCGGCAGCAGGAATGGCGGCAGGCGGCTTAAAGCCGGTGGTGGCCGTTTATTCGTCCTTTTTGCAGCGCGGCTTTGACCAGATCCTTCATGATGTGTGCATCCAGAATCTGCCTGTGGTCTTTGCCATAGACCGGGCAGGGCTTGTGGGCAGCGACGGAGAGACCCATCAGGGGATTTTTGATCTGTCCTACTTGACTGCAATCCCTAATATGAGCGTATTTGCGCCGAAAAACTTATGGGAGCTTATGGATGGGATGGAATTTGCCTTATCCTACAACAGCCCATTTGCAGTGCGCTATCCAAGAGGAGAGGCTTACCAGGGCTTAAAGAATTTCCGCGCTCCCATTGAATACGGCAAGGGAGAGATGCTTTATGAAGAAAGCGATATCGCCCTTCTGGCAGTGGGAAGCATGGTGAGCACAGGAGAGCACGTAAGGCAGAAGCTGAAGGCAGAAGGCTGGAACTGTACTCTGGCCAATGGCCGTTTTGTAAAACCCTTTGACAGGGAGCTGGTGGACCGGCTGGCAAAGAAGCACTGGCTTATTGTGATCATGGAAGAAAATGTTCTTCAGGGAGGATATTGCACGGAAGTTTCCCGTTATATCCATGAGCATTACCCATATGTAAAAGTTATGAATATTGCCCTGCCGGATTCCTATGTGGAGCACGGCAACGTGTCCCTCCTTCGGAAGGGGCTGGGGATTGACAGTGATTCCATTATGTGGAGGCTCAAAAAGGAGTACCTGGATATGGAACGCCAGAACACGGAATGGAAAAAGTATAAAGACAAAACAAGGGAAATGGAAAAGAAATGAAAGAACGGTTGGATGTGCTTTTAGTAAAGCAGGGACTGGCGGAATCCAGGGAAAAGGCCAAAGCAATCATCATGTCCGGAATCGTCTATGTGGACGGGGATAAGGAGGACAAGGCCGGTACCACATTTGAAGAAAATGCAAATATTGAGGTAAGAGGAAATACTCTGCGTTACGTGAGCCGGGGCGGTTTAAAGCTTGAAAAGGCCATGACTCATTTCGGCGTGACCCTGGAAGGAAAGGTGTGCATGGATGTAGGCTCTTCCACAGGTGGATTTACGGACTGCATGCTTCAGAACGGGGCCGTTAAGGTCTATGCAGTGGATGTGGGCCATGGCCAGCTTGCATGGAAGCTGAGAAACGATGAGCGGGTGGTATGTATGGAAAAGACCAATATCCGTTATGTCACTCCCGAGGACCTGGCTGATCCCATTGAGTTTTCATCCATTGATGTTTCCTTTATTTCCCTGACAAAGGTTTTGGGACCTGTAAAAGCTCTTCTTACGGATGAAGGGGAGATCGTCTGTCTTATAAAGCCCCAGTTTGAAGCCGGCCGGGAAAAGGTTGGGAAAAAGGGCGTTGTAAGAGAGAAATCCGTTCATCTGGAGGTAATTCAGGCGGTGATTTCCCATGCGGTGAGCATTGGATTTGAAGTACTTCATCTGGAATATTCTCCCATTAAAGGGCCGGAAGGGAATATTGAATATCTCCTTCACTTGAAAAAACACCAGTCAGGCGAAGGAGGTCCGGAGAGTTTGGTTGATCCGGAAAAAATTGTAAAAGAGGCTCATGGGAATCTGACGGTAGGCGGAAGCAGCCTGTTATGAGCAAGTAGCCAAGCGGATTGCGGGGGTTCTGGCGAAAGCGGCTCGTTGTGAGCCGGCAGTAAAGGGCATTGCCAGTATTCCTGCAGGTAAGGAGTTTTATTATGAAGTATTTTTATGTGATCATGAACCCTGATAAGGAGGGAGCCAGAGAGACTGCGAGAGCTATCTGCGATTATCTTACCAATCATGGGGCAGTTTGTCTGATCGGAGGAGAAGGCCGGGACAAACGGCATGAGAAAAGCCATTATACCGATTCTGCCATGGTGCCGGAGGAAACAGAGTGCCTCATCACCTTAGGCGGCGACGGGACTCTCATACAGGCGGCCAGAGACCTGGCAGGGCGGAATATCCCCATGATCGGGATCAACCGGGGAACCCTGGGGTATCTGACCCAGGTATCCCAGACAGAGGAAATTAATGAAGCTCTTTCCGCCCTTCTTGCCAATGATTATAAGCTGGAAGAACGGATGATGCTGGACGGCTGCATTTACCGGAAGGGAATGACCGTGTGCCAGGACATCGCTTTAAATGAGATCGTCATAACCAGAGGCGAGCAGATGAAAATGCTTCAATTCAAGGTTTATGTAAATCAGGAATTTCTAAATGAATACCGGGCAGACGGACTGATAGCGGCAACGCCCACCGGCTCCACAGCTTACAACCTTTCCGCAGGGGGACCGATCATTGTCCCGGATTCCAAAATGGTGGTCTTAACCCCCATCTGTTCCCATGCTCTGGGGGCAAGGAGCATTGTCCTTTCTGCTGAAGACTGGATCCAGATCGAGATGTCGGGGAAAAAGGGCGTATCTCAGGCTGCGGTATTTGACGGAGATACTACCACAGAGCTTTATCCGGGCGATTGCATAGAGATACGCCGGTCAGATGTTAAGACCATTCTGATAAAGCTGAAAAACATATCATTTTTAGACAACCTGCGCAACAAAATGGCCGGTATATAGGGAGGGGCACTATGAAACTGGAACGACACAGCAAAATTGTGGAACTCATCGGAAAGCACGAAATTGAAACCCAGGAGGAGCTGGCAGATTATTTGAATCAGGCAGGCTTTGCGGTCACTCAGGCAACGGTTTCCAGAGACATCAGGGAGCTGAAGCTGACCAAGGTTCAGTCTGAGTCAGGAAAACAGAGGTATGTAGTACTTCAAAACCAGAGTTCCTTCAGCGACAAATACATCAGGATCCTGCGGGATGGCTATTTATCCATGGACATGGCACAGAACATCCTGGTCATAAAAACAGTATCCGGCATGGCCATGGCGGTGGCAGCCGCGTTAGATGCCCTTCATTTCAGTGAAATGGTGGGCTGCATTGCAGGAGATGACACCATCATGTGCGCCATCCGGACTACTGATGATACCATACTCATGATGGACAAGCTAAAAAAACTCATTACGGGATAAAGGAGGCCGCCATGCTTTCAGAATTACACGTAAAGAACCTGGCTCTGATCGAAAAAGCCGATGTGGAGTTTGGACAGGGCTTTAATGTTCTCACCGGTGAAACCGGAGCCGGTAAATCCATTATTATCGGCTCCGTTACCATTGCCTTAGGGGGCAAGACACCAAAGGATATCATTAGAAAGGGCGCGGAATACGCCTATATTGAGCTGATCTTTACGGTCAGGGAACCGGGGAAAGTCCGCCTGTTAAAGGATATGGACGTCTATCCCGACGGAGACGGTATTGTGATCATTTCAAAGAAGATCATGCCATCCAGAAGCTTGAGCAAAATCAATGACGAAACCGTGACCGCAGGAAAACTGCGGGATATTACGGGGCTTCTCATGGATATTCATGGACAGCATGAACATCAGTCTTTACTCTACAAATCAAAACATCTTGAGATCCTGGACCGCTACCAGGAGAAAAAGTCCCACGACCTAAAAGAGAATATTGCAGATACATACAGGGAATATGTCCGGCTGAAAGGCCGCCTTTCCTCCTTCCAGCTTGACGAGGAGGCCAGGCTCAGGGAAATGGACTTTATCCGTTACGAGATAGAAGAGATTGAGAATGCCCGGCTAAAGGAAGGGGAAAAAGAGGAACTGTCCTCCAGATACCGCCTTTTTTTGAATGCAAAAAAAATAACCGAAAGCCTTTCAACCGCCTATTCCGTCGTTGATTCGGATTTTATCAGCCGTGCTTTAAAAGAGGTGGAAACAGTTGCCTCTTATGATGACAGGCTTTCTGTCATACGGGACCAGCTTTTTGATGTGGATTCCATTTTAAACGATATCAGCCGGGAAATAACCTCTTACATGGATGACATGTCCTTTGATGAAGAGGAATACAGGCAGATGGAGGAGCGGCTTGATGTGATCCATAACCTGGAAGCAAAATATGGGGGAAGTCTGGACCAGATTTTTGTAAATCTGGAAGAAAAGCAGAAACGCCTGGAAGAGTTGGAAGATTATGACGGAGCCAAAAAAAAGACGGCACAAGAGCTTCAAGGGATTTTGGACCGTCTGGAGCATCTTTCCGGACAATTATCTGAAATGAGAAAACATACGGCCAAGGAGCTGACAAAAAAAATAAGGGAGGGGCTGAAGGACTTAAATTTCATTGATGTGGAATTTTCCATGGAGTTTTCACGCCTTGACCACTACACGGCAGGAGGCTTTGACGAGGCGGAGTTCTTGATTTCCACAAACCCTGGAGAGCCTTTAAAGCCATTGGGAATGGTGGCTTCCGGCGGAGAGCTGTCCAGGATCATGCTTGCCATTAAAACTGTGCTGGCGGATACCGACGACATTCCAACTTTGATTTTTGATGAAATCGACACCGGCATCAGCGGACGAACAGCTCAGAAGGTATCGGAAAAGCTGGCTTACATTGCGGGAAACCATCAGGTGATCTGCATCACCCATTTGCCTCAGATCGCGGCTATGGCTGACTGTCATTACGAGATCGCAAAATCCGTGGAAGAAGGCCGTACCTCCACCTCCATTCACCGTTTGGGCGGAGAAGATGTGGTAGAGGAGCTGGCAAGGCTTTTGGGAGGCGCTGAGATCACCGAGGCGGTAAGAGCCAATGCAAGGGAAATGAAGCGGCTGGCAAAAGAAGGCAGATAAGGCTGTGATTTTTTGCAAATGATAATGACTGGGAGTATGAAGGCATGATTGGATTTGGAACGCTGATAAATGTGGCGGGAATTGCGGCAGGAGGTCTGGGAGGCCTTCTCTTTGGAAAAAAGCTGGAGGAACGGTACCAGCGCACGCTGATGAATGCAGCCGGTATCTGTGTAGTGTTTTTGGGCATTGAAGGCGTTATGGCGGAAATGCTGGTCATCCGTCAGGGTGAACTTACCAGCAGGGGAACGATGATGCTGATCCTTTCTTTTTTCATTGGGTCTCTGCTTGGGGAGTGGCTGGATATTGAATCAGCCATGGAACGGTTTGGAGAATGGCTTAAAATAAAAACCAATAACAGCGGTGATACAAGATTTGTAGACGGATTTGTGACAGCCTCTTTAACAGTCTGCATCGGAGCCATGGCAGTGGTAGGCTCCATCCAGGATGGGATATCCGGAGATTATACGGTTCTCGCTGCCAAAGCTCTCCTGGACCTGATCATTATTCTGGTCATGACTGCTTCCCTTGGAAAAGGCTGTATTTTTTCAGCTGTTCCGGTTGCCATATTTCAGGGAACCATAACCCTTTTGGCAAGGCTGATCGAGCCCATTATGACGGAACAGGCTTTATCAAACCTGTCCTTAACCGGTTCGGTTTTGATTTTTTGTGTTGGAGTGAATCTTGTCTGGGGGAAAATGATAAAGGTGGCCAATTTGCTTCCTGCCATCTTTTTGGCCGTGGCTTTTGCTTTTCTTTCTTAAAACGGATTAAAAATGTAATGATAGCATTTATATAAAATACGTTCTTATATTGACTGTTTGATACTGGTTTGCCTGATATTTGCATAAAGATCATGATTAACTTCACCGCTGGATATAGGGAGTGCGGCGATAAATTAAAATCGAAAGGAAAAGTCATTGAAGGATCATATTGCTGAATGTATTAATTTGTTAGGTGATTTTTGCGGGAAAAGAGATGTTCCCCAGTTAACACCAGATGAGCTGAGAAAAAAGTATGGACTGGAACAGGCAGATGTAATGGTCCTTTTCGGCGGCAGCATTATGTGCGGCGGGGATGTCCTGGCTCATGCAATGCAAAAGGGGATAGCAAAAAGGTATATTATTGTAGGCGGAGCAGGTCATACAACAGAAACTCTGCGCTTAAGAATGCATGGGGAATTCCCGGATATAGAAACGGCCGGTTTGCCGGAAGCAAAAATATTTGAGGCATATATAGAACACCGGTACAGATTAAAAGCAGACTTTCTGGAATGCAATTCTACAAATTGCGGAAACAACATAACCTATCTTTTGGAATTACTGAAGGAACATAACATTTCTTTTAAAAGCATGATTCTTGCACAGGATGCAACGATGCAGCATCGAATGGAGGCAGGGCTTCGGAAGTATGTTTCTGACGATGTGATTATCATTAATTATGCTGTCTATGGTGCACACGTAATTGTCAAGAATGGGGAACTTGTTTTTGAAAAAGAAATATGGGGAATGTGGGACATGGACAGGTATATAACCCTGTTAATGGGTGAGATTCCACGATTATCAGATGATGCGGACGGATATGGACCGAAAGGTAAAGGGTATATTGCCCATGTGGACATACCAAAAGAAGTGAAGGCTGCTTTTGAGGAATTGAAAAAGGAATACGCTGATAAAATACGGGAGGCAAACCCTTTGTATGGATCAGCGAAATAATTTTCTGCCAGCCAATTTTCCGGTTCCGGTTTCTTTGGTCAGATGGAAAGCAGCTTATCAGCAAGCCAATGGAAAGGCTTGCTGATTTTCTATTATTTAACGGTATTACAGGCATAAATTTTAATGAAGGTAAGCTTTAAAAAGAAATGTAATTAATAATCCATTTATTTAAGAGGGAAGAAAAATATGGTGTCATATTCTATATAATAATAGTAAATTACATTAAGTTAAAAATTTATTATCATGACAGTACAAGGACTTATAGAATACTATGGGTTTTGTCTGTTTATAGAGAAGGAAACTAAAATGGATATTAAATATAATTTACGTAATGTCTTGTGTATTTGTGGAACAGATTACAAAGGAAAAACCATACTGTCTAAATTACCGGCATCAAAATATTATTTTAATTTGTATGGTTTGCATTGAGAATACTTTTCAAGGATTTCACGGTATATAGACTAATTGAAATTCTTCGCACACTACCGGCATATCTTCATCAAATAGTTTTCCGGTTTCAGACATACATTCTGTAAAAAACTCAATATGCACGTTTCTCCAATATTCCAACGAACCATTGCCTTCCCCTTCTTTGGCGGCATGTTCCTCACTAACTTCTTTAAATGGAACCACATAAACTTCTGTAGTTTGAATGACACATACTGCTTCATTTTTTGAGTCCAGAATGACACTGTAGTCCCCTGCTTTTGGGAGTATTTCGTTTTCAATCTCATATAGGGGATACGCAGAAGCTGTTCCTGTTTTAATGCCTTTCAATACCAATTCAGCCAACTCATCGGCAGCAGCACCAAACGCCCACGATTGATATTCTGTTTCCGTAATTTGATTTTTAGTTACAAATTTATTCCACATCTGTTCTGCATTCATTATATTTTAATCACCTTATTCCTTCGGTTTTATCGGAGAATTATACTACATTTCTTGCTGTACTTCCACACAATTTTATAAACATTATAATGAATATTTATCTGCAAAAAGCAATAGGGGTTGGGATATCTCCCAATAAATAAGTTTTCAAAAAGAGTGCTTTTTCCCCATGGTTGTTCCAAGTTTTCACTCCCTGAACATAGAAAAAAAGAGGAAAGAAAATAAAGTATTTTAAATATGAAATCATCATGTCTGCAGTGCAAAAATGATGCTCCGGCTTTCCAAAAGCCTTCTGTAAGGAGTTGCTGAGAAATAAGAAGATGCGGCAAAACCTCTGATTCATGGAGCTTTTCGGCAGTGTCTGAAATACTTATGAAGTTCATTTCATTTATTCAATAAAAAATTAAAAAGCGGAGATCATAAGTATAAATAGAATAATGATATTACATGGCAGCATAAGACTAAATAAAGGCTGTCCTGCCATGAAGAAATTCTTTTACAGCTATCAAACAGCTGAAATTTTCCAAAAGGAAAATGGGAAATATTAGAAAGTTATCTCACTTTTTTGGAGAAAAGGAAAAAGGAATTAATAAAATGCAGGAATATGGTTAATCATCCTTTTTGTGAGAATTGATTATATACTGCATCAGCCAGACCAAATATGGCATGATTCCCAAGCATGTCTTAAAAGGCGGAAAAGTTGTACCCAAATTAAAAAAAATATCCCTGCTAAACCGGCCAAAAAGCATAAAAAGATTTTCATTCTGTTGCAATAGCTGCCACCGAAAGAAAATAGTTACAACTAAAATATGACAGTGTGATTTAAACAATTTCTCACATACTAAGAGAGGAGCAAAAAAATGGTCTCCTTTCATTCACCTAAGGAGGTATGTGAGATGGGAAAAAACAAGATTCATAAAATTATTATAAGAGCATTTTGGATCAGTTTGATCTTTTGCATCGGATTTTCCTGGTTCTATATGAAGCGGGTAATTCCTGACAAATTGAATATCGTTGCACAGGAAGAAGAACAGTTTCATTTCTCCATGCCTTTTGATGTGACGCTGTATTCAGACAGCGAGGAAGTGGTGCTAAATAATGGATCAAATATCCCTTCCGATCAAATCCATCTTCAGGTAAACCAGCCATTTTCCGTATATTCGGAAAATCAGGGAAGTTATAAGCTGGGGCTGAAGCTCTTTGGATGGATTCAGTTAAAAGACATACAGGTGAATGTAGTAGATACCAAGTATGCCGTTCCTTGCGGCACACCCATTGGAATCTACTTAAAATCTGACGGTATCATGGTGATCGGTACCGGAGATGTAACGAAAAAAGACGGAATGGTTGTGGAACCAGCCTTTGGGATTCTGCAATCCGGAGATTACATTGAGGCCATCAATGGAACATCTCTAAAAAATAAGGAAGCGCTGATGAGCGAGCTGAGTAAAATTGGCTCTTCCGAGGTAGTGTTAAAAGTCAGACGAAACGAGGAAACCATTGATGTAAAAATGAATCCCATCGAAGCAGAAGACGGAACCTATAAGCTTGGAGTCTGGGTCCGGGATGATACCCAGGGAATCGGTACCATGACCTATGTGGATATGAACGGACAGTTCGGTGCATTGGGCCATGGAATCAGTGACAGCGATACCGGTAATGTAGTTCAGATCACAGACGGAGCCCTTTATGAAACAGCAATCCTTGGAATTGAAAAGGGGACTTTTGGAAAGCCGGGAGTGATGAGCGGCATCATCTACTACGGACCAGGTTCAACTCTGGGGACCATTACTGCCAATACGGAAGAGGGAATATTTGGAACTGTAAATGACAGGTTCAAACAGAGTCTGGCACAGGATGCCATTCCCATTGGCTATCGGCAGGATGTGAAGAAGGGAACGGCCTACATCCGAAGTGATGTATCCGGAAAAGTCCGGGATTATGAGATCGAGATACAGCGTGTGGACTATTCCACCACTCATAAAAGCAAAGGAATGGTGATCAAAGTCACTGATCCGGACCTTTTGGCTCTGACCGGAGGAATCGTACAGGGAATGTCCGGAAGCCCTATTATGCAGGATGGCAAACTGATTGGCGCCGTAACCCATGTGTTCATTCAGGACTCAACCAGAGGGTATGGAATATTCATCGAAAACATGATCAACCACTGAGTCTGAAAACAAGGAAAGAAAAGAACAGGATCGTAACTATTTGCGGCGCCGTTCTTTTCTTTTTCCACATATTTGTTTAAATAATAAATATTACAGCGAATTTTATAGAAAGAATGATGTTTTAGGATAGTTTTCACAGTAAATATACAGATATATTTTGTATAATAGTCAAAATGTAGCAATTAAAGTTACAAGAAATGCTTTATTTTATAATTTATACTTTTCATAGTAATTATAATGTGTTAATATAAGAATCGTGGGATGGAAAATTCCGGAATTTTTTTGCCGACAAGGAGTTTCAATTTTCAACACCGGTAAAAAATTAAAGGACTGGCAGGTACCCGGATCAGGGGAGGCCCTTTCGACCTCCGGCGCATTGGAAGAAAAAAATATTCCTAAAAATAAATGGAAAGACAGCTCTTTTTGTCGAATAATGCGATAGAATCCCGTTGCGGCATGAGCTAGGGCAAGTCTATAATGGCTTTACACTAGTTTTAATCTATTTTGAAGAATCAGAAGGAGAGTATCAATATGTCAGAAATCAGTATTGCGATTGCGGATGATAACCTGCAGACATTAAATCTGCTGAACGATATACTGGAGGGAGAGGAGGACTTTCACGTTGTTGGAAGAGCGGATAATGGCGAAGACGCTTATAACATGATCCTCAAAACAAATCCGGATGTTGTCTTATTGGATGTGATTATGCCGAGAATGGACGGAATTACGGTAATGGAACGGGTACGGGGAAACGGGGCTATTACAAAGATTCCGTCATTTATTATGGTCACAGCGGCAGGAAGCGAGAATATTACCGAAGATGCGTTCCGTATGGGAGCAAATTACTACATAATGAAGCCGTTCAATAAGGATATTATCGTCGACAAGGTACGAAGAGTAGGGCAGAGGAAGTCGAAGGCTCCCAGCCTTCAGGGGATGAAAAAGGTGAAACCCTATGTCAATAAAACGGAGTACATGGAACAGAATCTGGAAAATGATGTCACTCAGATGCTTCATGAAATAGGAATTCCGGCGCATATTAAGGGATATCAGTATTTAAGGGATGCCATTGTCATTTCTGTACAGGACCAGGAAATGCTCACCTCTGTCACAAAGATACTTTATCCTTCCATTGCAAAGAAACATCAGACAACTCCCAGCAGAGTGGAGCGGGCTATCCGCCATGCCATTGAAGTGGCCTGGAGCAGGGGAAAGATGGATACCATCAACGAATTATTTGGATATACCGTAAGTACCGGCAAAGGAAAGCCTACCAATTCCGAATTTATTGCATTAATTGCCGATAAGATAAGGCTGGACTATAAAAAACTTTCCTGATTTGTAAAATTTAATACTTCCTTATTTCCTTAAAATGAAGTATACTAAAGGAAAATTGACAATGCCCCATGGGAAAAAGGATAAGGGAGGTTTTTGGATGAAGAAGATATTATTCGTTGCATCAGAGGCAGTACCTTTTATTAAAACAGGTGGGCTCGCAGATGTTGTGGGATCTCTTCCCAAGTGCTTCGATAAAGAGTTTTTTGATGTAAGAGTTATGATTCCCAAATACCTGTGCATCAAAGAAGAGCTGAGAAACCAGATGACCTATATAAACCATTTTTACATGGATTATCTGGGCCAGAGTAAGTATGTTGGAATTCTTCAGTATGTCCATGAGGGAATTACCTTTTACTTCATTGATAACGAAGAATATTACGATGGTTCCAAGCCTTATGGAGATTGGTACAATGATCTGGAAAAGTTTTGCTTTTTTTCCAGAGCAGCCTTATCAGCTCTCCCAGTCATTGGGTTTCAGCCGGATGTGGTCCATTGTCACGACTGGCAGACAGCCCTTATTCCTGTCTTGCTAAAGGACCGGTTTCATGAAGGGGAATTTTTCCAGAACATGAAATCCGTGATTACGATTCACAATTTAAAGTTTCAGGGCGTATGGGATGTTAAGACCATACAGAAGTTTACCTGTCTGCCGGATTACTATTTTACTCCGGATAAGCTGGAGGCTTATAAAGATGGGAATCTGTTAAAGGGCGGCATTGTTTACGCCGATGCCATCACTACGGTCAGTGATACTTATGCGGAAGAAATCAAGATGCCGTTTTACGGGGAAGGCTTAGATGGCCTGATGCGTGCACGGGCGGGCAGCCTTAGGGGAATTGTCAATGGCATTGATTATGAGGAATTCGATCCGGAAACCGATCAGTATATTGAAAAGAATTATAATTTAAAGAATTTCCGTAAGGAAAAGGTGAAGAATAAACGGGCTTTGCAGCAGGAGCTGGGGCTGAATCAGGATGAGAAGAAGTTTATGGTCGGCATCGTTTCAAGGCTGACAGACCAGAAAGGACTGGATCTGATCCAGTGCGTGATCGACGAGTTGTGTCAGGATGACATTCAGCTGGTAATTCTCGGGACCGGAGAAGATCGGTATGAGAATATGTTCCGCCATTATGCGTGGAAATACCAGGATAAGGTTTCAGCCAATATTTATTATTCTGAGGCCATGTCCCATAAGATTTATGCAGCCTGTGATGCCTTCCTCATGCCCTCCCTGTTTGAACCCTGTGGCTTAAGCCAGCTTATGGCTCTCCGGTACGGCACCGTACCCATTGTGCGGGAGACCGGCGGTTTAAAGGATACGGTGGAACCATATAATGAGTTTGAAAACCGTGGAACCGGCTTTTCCTTTGCCAATTATAATGCTCACGAGATGCTGGGGATCCTCCGGTATGCCAAAATCGTTTATTACGATAAAAAGCGGGAGTGGAATAAAATCATTGACCGTGCCATGGCAAAGGATTACTCATGGAAAACTTCAGCCATGAAATATCAGGAACTTTATGATTGGCTGATTGGCTATTAAGCAATTCATTTATAAGGAAAGAAGCGATTGAACAAAGTATGGAAAATATACATTTAACCCGGGAAGAAAGAGAAGAAGCAATCCGATGGGCAGAAGATTCTTCCTGGGTAGAGCGGGAAGATTACCGTGAAGATCCCGATTATATGGACTGTGTAAGGGATATTATAGACAGTCCGGTATTTCAGTCCATGGATAACTTTATGCAGCACGGAGACACTACCTGCAAGGCCCACTGCATTAAAGTATCCTATATGGGCTACTGCATTTGCAGAAGGCGGGGCTGGAATTATACAGAGGTTGCCAGAGCCGGCCTTCTTCATGACTTGTTCTTGTATGACTGGCATACCCATGCAAGGGAAACCGGGGAGCGTTTCCATGGTTTCACTCATCCCCGGACTGCACTAAGCAATGCGGTAAGACATTTTGAATTAACAGAAAAAGAGAAAGATATGATTTTACGCCACATGTGGCCGCTGACTCCCATTCCCCCAAAGAGCCGGGAGGGAATGGTGATCATTTATTCGGATAAATTTTGCGGCCTGATTGAAACAATGGCCAGGATCAAGCGTTGGATTTTATTCGGTTTTGGAAAGAAAAGCGCTGCATAAGACGGAGGAAACCATGACATTTTGGGAAGATTTACTTGGGAATCAGGTCCTGATCACTGCAGTTGCCGGCTGGCTGGTAGCACAGGTTTTAAAGACGATCATTGATCTGGCCCTTAACAAAAACTTTAATCCGGAGAGGCTTGTGGGATCTGGGGGGATGCCCAGTTCCCATTCCTCTACGGTATGTGCTTTAACGACCGCCGCCATGTACCGTTATGGCGTCGGTTCTTTTGAGTTTGCGGTCTGTTTTGTCCTTTCCATGGTGGTTATGTACGATGCCATGGGAGTGCGCAGGGAAACAGGAAAACAGGCTAAGCTGTTAAACAGCATTCTGTTGGAAAATCCATTTGAGCTCAGCGGAGAAATATTACAGGAAAAGCTCAAGGAGTATGTGGGACATACCCCTCTCCAGGTAGCTGCAGGGGCAATTTTAGGGATCTTGCTGGCACTTTTTATCGCCCAGTTTTATTAGTCAGATACCAGCAGAAGGCCTCCGGGTATTTGGCCCCGTGGGCTTTTCCAAGGTCATGCGGGTTTGGCTTTGGTTTGTTGCATCCACGGGAATAAAGAAGAAAGTTTTCTGGGAATCGTAAGAAAATAGTCCTTGATTTCTTAAGATATCCATATTATACTTTAACAAGTTTAAAAATTGTTAAAATTGGAGGTAAAATGGATATGTCAATTTATCATAGTATAAACTGTTTTTTCCTGTTCAGCTTTATGGGATACCTTCTTGAATGTGCCGTACTCAGTTATGAGAATAAAAGGCCTGTGCTGAATCGTGGATTTGGTCATGGACCATTCTGCATTATTTATGGATTTGGAGCCATGGGAGCGATGATTCTGCTTAAGCCCATTGCAGGCAATCCGCTTCATCTTTACTTTGCTGCAATGGTAATGGCCACCTTTATGGAGCTTGTAACGGCGCATATGATGATAAAGCTGTTCGGTTCATTTTGGTGGGATTACAGTCAAAAGCTGTTTAATTACAAAGGGATTATTTGTCTGGAAAGCAGTATTGCATGGGGATTTCTGGGGATTTTTTATTTCCGTTTCCTAAACGGATTTGTCAATCAGATGGCGGGAATGATACCTGAGAATTTTGAACGGTTGGTGGCAATAAGCGTTTTGATTTTCTATATGGCTGATTTTATATATACCATGAGAATACAGCTTCGGGCTGACTGCGAAGATGATGACACGTCTATGATCGGGCGTTTGAAAGTATATTGATGAGTGGCGGGATTCGATATGGGTCCCGCTTATTTGCTATTTTATATGATAAAGTCTGAACGAGTGACATGGAGGTTAGGAATGGATAGGATAGAAAAACTGGTGCTGGCTTCTGCCTCACCAAGAAGGAGGGAGCTTCTGGCTCAGATTGGGATAACCCCGGAAATTGTACCCAGTACCATAGAAGAGATGATTACCACAGATGTGCCTAAGGAAGCGGTGATGGAGCTGTCCCGCCAAAAAGCGGAAGACGTTGCATGCCGCCAGAAGGCAGGGACCTGTGTCATGGGTGCGGATACGGTAGTTGCGGCAGGCGGTGAGATTTTGGGAAAGCCGGCCAGCCACCAGGAGGCTTACCGGATGATCTCCCTGATACAAGGAAGGACGCATCAGGTATACACAGGGGTCACCCTGGTGTATTGTGGAGAAAAGGGGAATAAGGTCAGGACATTTGTGGAAAAAACCGATGTTCACTTATATCCTATGACTGATGAAGAAATCAAAGCCTATGCAGACGGAACAGAGCCAATGGACAAAGCAGGGGCTTATGGGATACAGGGAAAATTCGCGGCTTTTATTAAAGGAATTGACGGCGATTATAATAATGTAGTAGGATTACCTGTAGGACGTGTGTACCAGGAGATAAAGCAGATGTTTGAACAGGAGGTTATGGAATGATTAAACTGATTGCATCGGATATTGACGGGACTCTGGTGACGGATGGAAGCCACGAGCTGAATCCTGAACTTTATGATGTGATTTTAAAGCTGCGGGCAAGGGGAATCCAGTTTGCCGCGGCCAGCGGACGCCAGTGGCTCAGCATAGAATCCATATTTGAACCCATTAAGGAAAAGGTATTTTACCTTTCTGATAACGGGGCTTATGTGGGCTGCCATGGAAGGAGCCTGTTTATCAACACCATTGAGCGCCAGACAGTCATGGATGTGGTTCAGGATGTGAGGAACATGGATGGGCTTGATCTTATGATCTGTGGACCTGATGTGATTTATACGGAAACAAAAGATGACGAATTTCTGGACTGGATCATAAACGGCTACCGGTTCCATGTAAAAAGGGTAGAGGATTTGACCAAGGTGGAATCTGAGTTCATAAAGGTCTCCGTATACCGCAAAACTGATGTGGAGGCTCATACCAGAAGCCTGAGAGAAAAGTATAGAGATCGTCTTAAAATAACCATAGCGGGAGACATGTGGATGGACTGCATGAAACCCGGAATTAATAAAGGACAGGCTGTGAAGCTTCTTCAGGACAGTCTGGGGATCAAGCCGGAGGAGACTATGGCTTTTGGCGACCAGCTAAATGACGTTGAGATGCTAAAACAGGCGTATTACAGCTTTGCAGTAGGAAATGCCAGGGAAGAAGTAAAGGCTGTTGCCAGATTTCAGGCGGATACCAACGTAAACGACGGGGTATTGAAAATACTGAAGCTGCTTTAGGCAGTGTGGAAAGAGGGAGGCTCATGAGAAGTCAACTTGAGATTGTGGGAAGGGTTCTTCTGGCTGCTGCAGCGGCCATTACCCTGCTGTCCGGTTGCAGGACCGATATTCCCCTTGTTTCTGAGACTTTGACAACAAAGGCATATACGCTGCCTCAATCCATGGTGATCGTGGCTACAGAAAGGAACCGGTATCAGCAGATTTATACCAGCCAGATCTGGGGAGTGGATTTACCTGACGGACAGACCTTTGAAACTTATCTGGTGGATCAGGTAAGGGAGTTTCTTCAGGAAATGAAAATGATGAATCTCCTTGCCCGGAATAAGGGGGTTGTTCTGACCAGTGCTGAAAAAGAAGAGGTGCGCAAGGCGTCGGATGAATATTTTGCTTCCCTGACAAAGGAAGATATCTCTTACATGGGGGCCACGGAAGAGGATGTGAGGACCATGTATGAGGAATATTACCTGTCCAATAAGGTGGTCGACGAACTGACAAAGGATATGAATCTGGAGATCAGTGACAGTGAAGCCAAGGTGATCGTGGTGGAGCAGATCGTTATGTCTGATGGAACTGAGGCAGGAGATGTACTTTTAAAGGCAGGAGCCGAGGGTGCTGACTTTTCCGCACTTGCCAGGGAATATTCAGAGGACGGAGCCATTGAACGACAAGTGGGAAGAGGGGAGAATCCAGGGCCCTATGAGGAGGCCGCCTTCTCCCTTTCCGCAGGCCAGATCAGCCAGGTTGTGGAGGATAAGGGCAAATACTATATCATACGGTGTGTGAATGATTATGATGAGGCTGCCACTCAGGAACGGAAAGCCGGACTGTACCGGAAACGGAAGAAGGAAGTCTTTGATCAGATCTATTCCCAGTTTAAGCTAGAAAATCCTATTACCTTCAGCAATGAGATATGGAAGGATGTAAAATTTTCCAAGGATGACAGGACAACTACCACGAACTTTTTTGAAATTTACAGGAAGTATTTTTCTGATTAACCAAAGGAGAAGGATGGGGGAAACCACAGATGAAGCCGGAAGAATATGATAGAATGAGAGGGCGCAGCCGCAGGCGCAGAAGAAACCGCAGGCGGGAGATCCTTATGGGGGTTTTGCGGTTTTTACTTGCCCTGTTTCTGATCGGCGGCCTGGCGGCAGGCGGCGTGTTTGGATACCGGTACTGGGAGGGCAGTAAAACCACTGATTCTCTTCTGGAAACCAGCCGGGAAGTGATGCCGGAGACCATGGGGGAATCACAATGAGGGGAAGGGGGAAATCAGGTGGCTGATTTCTCCCTTTTCCGGATTGTAAAGAGGGGGAAGAGGAACTGAGGAAGAGAAAGCTTATTTAAGCTGTTTAAATATGTATTTTATTTTTCCCAATATAAGCATAAATGCAGAGGTACATATTGACATAGTGATGCAGATAGAAAAAGGAAATTGCCCAATGAAATTTACAAACAAAATTATGATTGTCAAAATAAGCAGAACAGTATTTGTACGTCTTTTAAGGATACGTTGTTCTTTTTCATCCAGCCGCTTATTTTCGTCCTCAAGAGGAGCAAGCTTGGCAGGCACTATAATTTTTGTGGACACCTTAATGTTTTCTTTTTCTGCACGCTGTAATTTGAAATTTATTATGCTGTCTAAGTCACTGTTGCCGGATATAATCTGTCCGTAATTTCCGCAGCATGTTTCGGTTAATTCTGATATTCGTTCAATTAATTCCTGGTTTCTTCCTGAGACTGCAAGATTATAGATTGGTGACAATTTGTTCTTTAAATCATGCCGGAAGATCTTTATATTTTCCAGCGACGTTTTCATCAGTTCAATCTGGTGTTCATAATATTTGTTCTGTTCTTCGACCAGCCGCCTGTTCATTTGTTCAAGCATGAAATTAGAAATACGGTCGTACAGATAAAAGGTCACAATATTGATTATGAAAACAATGCCAATGCTTGCAGTGATATAAATGGATGGTACCGAGTTATCAGAGAAAATAATAAGAAGTAAAATAAGGGTTCCAAAAGGAACCAGAACCAAACTTATCCAATAAATGAAAGGAAGTGGATACTCGTTTTTTACATGTTTAAAGCCATACATCAGTAGTACGAAAGCAAAAGATATAATCCGTATGCTAATAATTCCAAATTCAGATTTATGTTGAAACGAGGCAAAAAGATCTGTCCCGGGGAAATTGACCTAATGCACATTGTTGGTATACAGATTAAGAGGTGGCAAACTATAAATAGTCAAGGGGTTTTTAGAAATTTTTTGTTTAAAGATAAAAAAGGGTATGGCAAACAAACCATCTGAAAACGTTATATTTCAGATGGAACGGATTCTTTTTGGGAAGATATATATTAGCGAAGCTTCTGAGCGTTATAGTCTACCCCTTGCTTCTCCAATGCGTAGATGATCCTGACAAGTTTCTTTGCCACATGAGTGATAGCAACCCTGTGGGGCTTGCCTTTTCCCCGTTTTTTCGCATAGTAAGTGGCGAATGTCATATCAAAACGGATTAAAGGAAGGCAGCAATTGAGTAGGACATATCGGAGCCCCGATGAGCCATGTTTCACCATCCGTCCTCCGTGTGATTCTGTTCCGGAATCGTTTACACCTGGTTCGATACCTGCAAAAGCGAGCATCTGAGCTGGCGTTGAGAAGTTTGATATATCTCCGTACTCAGAATAAATGACGGCTGCAGATATAGCTCCAATGCCAGGAACAGACATATAGTGAGGGCGTACTTCTTCAATTAACTTATCAATTTCTGTTTCAAGCGTGCCAATTTCTTTTACGAGAGACTTGTACAAGGTGAGCAAGCTGTTCAGTTCCACATCAAAGATAGAGTTGTTTACACCGACAGTATTGGCGGCAAGCTCCTTTAACCGAATGAATTGCTGGGGAGAAAATTTACCCCTTGATAAAGAGCGGAGTTTCTCATAGGAGGCGGAATTCATTCTTGCCATCTTTTCAGCGGACCCGTAGTTTTCAAGCAGATACAGAGCGGTCTTAGATAAACGCTCATGAAAGAAATGCTTGAATTCAGGAAAGGTGTGATCCAGCACATTGGTAATCTTTACAAGATAAAAAGAATGCTGCCGAACTAACCTATCACGTAAACGAGTTAATGACTTTAAGGAATAAGCGTGGTAAAATCCTTTTGAATGGGGTTTGTAGTCAACAGTCATTAACCACCGGGCTATTGATTCGCAGTCAACAGAGTCGGTCTTGGTTCGCCTTAGAGATGTGGATTTCTTGTATTCCTTGATGAGAACTGGATTAATTTCTATGAAGCTGTGGTTGGCATTTTCAAGGAAGAGTTGGAGTGCCTTTTCAAAATATATCAGAGATGGATTAAAATGCCCAGAGAATCTGGGAGAAAGGAAAAATCCAATTACCATCTATGATAATTGGATTATACGTGATTTTATTGCTATATTTTACTTCTAAAGGGAATTGTATTTCTTTATCATATGTATTATCTAATATCAAAGACATTGCATATTTTACTTTAAGTGAGGAAGGTATTTTTGCATGTGATGAAAATGGTGAAAATCCGAATCTTAAGGAATTGCAGTTTTCAAAAGATTTACAGTATCAATTATTAATAAATGAGTTAAAATCGTACAAGAAAACTCAATTTAATCCAGAGGAGTGGTTTTTACGCCCGAAAGTTCCTGATGAACATAAGCATGAGCATTTTTATCGTGTAATTGTGTATTATTTCGGTGAACTTGCAATAAAAAAATTATCTAAATATATCTCTAATATTACACTCAGAGATAAAAATGGAGATTTACTGCATCTTCCACAGGACTTATGCTTTTTCAGCAAAGAAGGGGAGTTACTTATGGGCACTCTCTCGCATGAGAATATTGCAGCAATTACGTTGACAAAACCTCTTGTAAATTCTGAACTTTTAAAATATAACCTATTTCTGTACGATGAGCAAGTGGCAATTCCACATTTAAAAATATAGTATGTAATACCCCACATTTCATACTATGGTCAAATCGGTGCCAAGACATGAGTCTTGGCACCGATTTTTTTCATATTTTAATGTCTACTTAACAAATATTTGAAAAACTGCTGAATAAAGATGGGGATGATCTCAGGAATCTTCGCCAAGTTCAAAGCAACGGTGTAATGCATTCATTTTCATTTCCACAGATGGATGGCGAGAATGCTCGGGCGTATTGCCAAAATGTGTGTTTGCAGAAGCTTTGTTTGGAATTGCCAGTGTCCCATGATTATTTTCAATACTTACTTTTTATGTTCATACCACCGATGTAAGGTTGATTGGGAAGGATATTCAAGAATTAGCACAGTAGCTTGAACAGATCCTGTACGCTCAAATTTTTTCAGCGCTGCTGTTTCCTGCTCTTTTGCATATATGTAGCTATTTTCTGCCTTATGGAGTATAACCTTTTGTCCGTATCTCCGTCGGTATTACCACTATATTTTTTAAAATTGAAAAATTAAGATCCTCGTATTTGAACTGAATTTTTACTTCTATTTATTTGTGGTATTATTTTTATCGAACTTCTTTTGTTTAAAATTATTCGTCTTGTTATCCTCAAAATGCTTTTTTGACGGTTATCACTCCATTACTGCAATGAATTCACATTGATAAATATCTCATTTGTACGTAAAGAGTTATTGCCATGCTTTAAAACAATAAGCTTTTTTATAACTTTCATTTCGATATGTCTGCGTTTATAATCATACATTCCTTTCTCAATCTTTTATAATAGATTCCATTTTTAATATTCTATTAAAAGTTTTTCTAAAGCTGTAACTATGCTAGGTAGAAAAACACCTGTCTGGCAAACTGTATGCATAAGAAAATCTACTCTCAGATAGAAAAATATCCGTTTATTTTTTCTGGAATATAATATATCAGGCATTAAATTACGCCATTTAATAGTTTACAGGAGGAAGACTTATGCATTTTAACAATTTTCAAAAAGTGAGTACATGCCAATGCAATTGTACAAGAAGATGTTCGTGTGATAGCTGTTCTAATCAAGATTATATAAATTGTAGACCTTGCCAATGCTGCCGTTGTGCAGGACCCACTGGACCTACTGGTCCCACTGGTCCAATTGGCCCCACTGGCCCTGCGGGAGGAGATCAAGGGGCCACAGGTCCTACTGGTCCTACCGGACCTATTGGACTTACTGGAGCTACCGGGCCTACTGGAGCTACCGGGCCTACTGGAGCTACCGGACCCACCGGACCTATTGGACTTACCGGACCTACCGGGCCTATTGGACTTACTGGAGCTACCGGACCTACGGGAGCTATCGGACCTACTGGAGCTACCGGACCCACCGGACCTATTGGACTTACCGGAGCTACCGGACCTACCGGGCCTATTGGACTTACTGGAGCTACCGGACCTACCGGGCCTATTGGACTTACCGGAGCTACCGGACCTACTGGAGCTACCGGACCTACGGGCGCTACTGGACCCACCGGACCTATTGGGCTTACTGGAGCTACCGGACCTACGGGCGCTACCGGACCCACCGGACCTATTGGACTTACTGGAGCTACCGGACCTACCGGGCCTATTGGACTTACCGGAGCTACCGGACCTACTGGAGCTACCGGACCTACCGGACCTATTGGACTTACAGGAGCCACTGGCCCTACAGGACCTATTGGACTTACAGGAGCCACTGGACCCACTGGCCCAACCGGCCCAACCGGTGCTACTGGTCCTATTGGACTTACCGGCCCTACAGGACCTACTGGGCCAACCGGTCCCACAGGACCCATAGGACTTACAGGCGATACCGGCCCTACAGGACCTATTGGACTTACCGGCGCCACCGGACCTACCGGCCCAACCGGTGATACAGGACCAACGGGCCCCACAGGCGACACCGGCCCCACAGGACCTGTCGGACTTACTGGAGATACCGGCCCCACAGGTCCAATCGGAGATACCGGTCCAACCGGCCCTACAGGACTTACCGGGGATACAGGCCCCACTGGCCCCACAGGAGATACCGGTCCAACGGGCCCCATAGGACTTACTGGAGATACAGGTCCCACAGGTGACACCGGTCCAACCGGTCCCATAGGACTTACCGGAGATACAGGACCTACTGGCCCCACAGGCGACACCGGTCCAACGGGTCCCATAGGACTTACCGGAGCTACCGGACCAACCGGCCCCGTCGGACTTACCGGAGATACAGGACCTACCGGCCCAACCGGAGCTACCGGTCCAACCGGACCAACTGGTCCCACGGGCGATACTGGTCCAACAGGGCCTATCGGACTTACTGGAGATACAGGACCCACTGGCCCAGTCGGACTTACCGGAGATACTGGCCCAACCGGTCCAATCGGCGATACCGGTCCAACGGGTCCCATAGGACTTACCGGAGATACTGGGCCGATTGGCCCAACCGGTCCAACCGGCCCCATAGGACTTACCGGAGATACAGGACCAACCGGCCCAACAGGTGATACCGGTCCTACAGGCGACACCGGCCCCACCGGAGACGTTGTTTTAGCCTTTGGATCATTAAGAGGAGGTAGTGTAGAGGTACCTGGGGAAACATTAACACCTGTACCATTTAGTACGAATGGACCTCTATCAGGTACTACAGTTAGTTCGACGGGTAATGAATTAGTGGTAGGAGAAGACGGAATTTATCAAATAACAGTATCGATTAACGCCGAAGCCACTACTGATCCTGATCCGGATGAGCCATATCTAAATGCTATTATTACTGTCAATGGTACACCTATTTTTGGCGATGCCACTACCTTTTTCAAGATAGCAAACAGAAGTAGTTCATCGTTTATCGTTCAAGCCGCCTTAACAGCAGGAGATGAAGTAGGAGTAAGTATTAGTACGGCTTTTCCTGTTCTAGGTTATATGAATCGGTCTTTAACCGTTGTTCAGTTAAGTGATTAAATGATCTTCATTATTATATAAGATTAGACTAAAATTATTAAGCATATTGCCAATTATGGAATTTGAGAGCAGTTATTGGCACGGGAAGCGTTCTGTTAAGCCTTCAATTGCAGTCGTTCCAAACGAAAACATGAACATCTATTATGCTATAAATTCGGATAAATTAATTTCTATAAAAAACGAAACCACCAACTCTGAGATTACGACCATTACACTGCCTCTGCCAGGGAGAATCACGGACTGAGCATATGGCGGTCAATTTCAATCCTAACACTATTTAAATACCGGACAGAGCCGGTGATATTTATGTCATCAGCGGGGATACAAACACATTGGTTATAACAATTGTATTTCTGGCCGATAGGGATTCAAATGATATTTGCCTTAACATGCATTTAAATGTTAATGTGCTTGCACTGCACAGAAAATGAAGGTGTCCCAAACTATGAAATGTCCTGTGGGATACTCTTTTCTTGAAAAAATAGAGAGCGGTTACCACGCCGTTCTCTATTTTTTCGTTTTCAATGGAAATAAACCAGACTGCTATACTTTCAGTTGTTTCAGGCTTTACGTGAATGCCAGAATCCACAGTCACTTAAAAGAGATTGACCGGATAATTGCAGCAGAAAATCAGATTTATCAGGAGGAGGAAATGGAAGAGCAAGGAGAGAATATCCGTATTATACCGGAATAGGTGGCTGTATTCATCTGCACGAGGGGGCAGGAAACTGTAACATACGGGGAAAACCCAATATACATCAGAAGCGTTTAGAGATTCATTGGGATCATTACCGCTGCAAAGATAGCAGCGCCTGTCCGGGAGCCGATGAATATAAGAAATCGGACAGGCCGCAAACGATTAAGAATCCCATCAGCTGACGGAATAAAAAAAGAATACAGATGAAAACCTTTGTTCCAAAAGTGCCCGGAATTACATTCAAAAAAATGGCAGAAGCAAAACAGACTGTTGGGACAGCCTTCGTTTTATTGGTTTGACTCTGAAAAATACGGTTTTATTTTTCGATACAATTCCCCTTGAACAAAATCAGCAAAGGAAACTTCATCTTGAGGAAGAATCACATCTGCATACTCCATTACTGCCTCTGCGGTAGGCTTTATACTGGAAGAAGTGCCGCTTTGAATCATAACAAAAAGAGCCGGTTCAGCCACCAGGCGTACACTGTTGGATTCACATAGAATAAGAGCGTCCTCCGGAACTAATTTCAATGCCTCCTCTAACGCCTCTCTTAAATTGTCCTTATAAGCCCGGATGAGATAAACCTGTTTTGCTCCGGCCTTTTTCAGCAGCATGGTATCTTTTGTTCCTGTGCCGGTTTCAGGCGTTATGTCAAAGCATCCTTTCAGTCCCTGGCAGATTCCACAGCCATGACCGCCTCTGGGACATATATCCCCATGATTTCTTATGGTAATCAGCTTGAATGCAACAACCGACATTTTATCCTTAAAGGAATGGATCATCTGAAGCGCCAGGGTCGTTTTACCGCTGTTCCGTCCCGTTGCTCCGATTAGTACCATGTGTCTGGCTTGCAGAAGAGTTGTGTTTTCTGTACTCATATATGCTCCGATCTCGTTAATTTGATACACTTTTTTGTAAAATCAGTATGATTATGTGAAAAATTGTTTTTATTATAACACCTTCCTAACATGGTTTCAACATGGAAAGGAAGATGGAAAATCCTTAAAAATACGTGATATATTTAACAAAAAAATTTTCCTTGGTTACGAACTGACTTACCATAGTAGCCATAAGTACGGAATACTCTGGCTTAATGTTTATTACAGAATAGTAAAAAACAAAGCATCCGGTAATTTGGTGTCACAATTATTGATATTATCTAAAAAAAAGTTTGAAAACATAGAAAAGAGATTGAGAAAAACATAACAAAAAAAGGATAAAAAAACTTGAACTTGTAGATTGTGAACAAAATTGGATGGAAACGTTATTCTCTTTTATGCATATTGACACGGGCATGTTAGGGTGTTAATATAAAAAAACAATCTAAAAAAGTTTTTTTACTAATAAAAAATTTTTAGATAAAAAACTTTTTCAGGTACCATTGTCCGGTGGGATTCACAGAAAATCATTACAGGGGGTGATTTCTTTCAAAAATGTAGAGAAAAAAATCAAAAATGTAACGGCCGCCATTTTATGCGGAGGCAAAAGCAGGAGAATGGGTTTTGATAAAGCATTTCTGATGGATGACCAGCAGTACTTGTTGCTGCAGATTGCCAAAGAACTGCAAAGCCTGTTTGAGCAGGTGATTTTGGTCAGCAATACAAAAGCCAAGTTTGACGGCCGGACGGATTTTAAGGAGTTTCGCATTTTAGAGGACCACTATATGGAAAAGGGGCCTATGGGCGGAATAAGCACCGCTTTGGAACAGGTTCAAACAGAATACGTTTTTATTATGGCCTGTGATATGCCTTTACCGGATATGGGGCTGATCGGCCGGATGTACGGGAAGCTGGAACAGGAACAGGTTTTGGTCTGCAGTCATCAGGGGAAATTAGAGCCTTTGCTGGCTTTTTACCATAAGTCCTGTCTTCCTGTTTTTAAGAAACAAATGGATAAAGGAGAGCTTAAGCCTCGCAGCGCTTTTCCGGCTCTGCATGTTGGAATGTATTGCTTAAGCGATACGGAAATAAACGCCACAGTAAATTTAAACACACCGGAAGATGTACAAAAATGGAACCAGAAAACGGCAAAAATAAATGATGTTACATAGGAGGGGAAATGGGATTCTTTAGTCCGGCAGAAGTTTTGGATATTTTGGGAGACAAGGCCCAAATAAAAAAGAAGTTGTCTTTTTTAAGATTATTTTTACTTTCTATTCTAGGCGGTTCATTTATCGCAGAAGGTTTTTTAGCCTGCATACGGGTTCAGGGAACAATGCCTTCCCAGTGGGGGAGCTTTGCAACATTTCTTGGAGGCTGCCTTTTTCCCATTGGGCTTATGGGGATTGTCCTGGTTGGAGGAGAATTAGCCACCGGAAATATGATGACCATGGCCATCGGTCTGTTCCAGAAAAAGATTTCCTTTTGGGACTTAATTTATAACTGGGTGGTGGTTATGGCAGGAAATATGGTTGGAAGCATTATTGTCGCCTACTTTTTCGGGCATTTTGTGGGGCTTACGGAAGGGGCATTTTTGGCCAAGACCATGGCTGTTGCCAACGCCAAGATCAGCGATCCGCCTATGGTGGCCCTGGTTTCTGCTATCGGCTGCAATATCTTTGTCTGTATGGCTGTATGGTTTGCTGCCAGCGCCAGGGATTTTACCGCAAAGATGGCGGGAATGTGGTTCCCTATTATGATTTTTGTGGTTTTGGGATTTCAGCACGTGGTGGCAAATGCTTTTATCGTTCCTGCAGCAATCTTTTCAGGCGAGTCTTCGATCACCTGGCTGAATTACCTGCAGAATACGGTGTTTGTCTTTATCGGTAACGCCATTGGCGGAGCATTGGCTTTTGCCCTGCCCTGCTTCTGGATGTATGGGCAGAAAGAGGACGCCAAAAAGGAATAAGAAGTAAAAATAAAATAAAGAAAGGGTCATTGCAATGAATACAAGGGTAAGGGAAGAAAAGCTGAGGATTATCCGGCAGGATAGAGCAAAACAGGAAAATATTCTGGAAATTTTAATTGACCTTCAATTTGCTTCGGAAGAAGGCTATATTGACAAAGAGACTGCGGCCATGGTGGCAGAGGAGCTGCACATGACCGAAACCAGGGTGTATGAGATTGTCAGCTATTACGCCATGTTAAAGGATAAGCCTCAGGCTGAATTTGTCCTTAAAATCTGCAACAGTTCGCCCTGCCATTTTTCCCGCTCCGAAGAGGTGTCTTTGTCTCTGGAGAAAAAGCTTGGCGTGCCCATGGGAAAGACCACGGATGACGGTCTGTTTGCCTACCATTATATTCCGTGTGTGGGCGCCTGTGACATTGGTCCGGTTATTAAGATTAAGGATACGGTATTTGGCAATCTCAGTGATGAAAAAATATCTTCTTTGATCGATGATCTGCGCAGAGGAAAAATAGTCGTATAGGCTGAAAGGAGGAAACACAATGGCAATGAAAGAACCGGTCCTTTTAAAACGGGTGGGGAAAATGACTGATCCCACTTCGGTTGAGGAATATATGAAATACGGCGGCTTTGCAGCACTTCAAAAGGCCGTGACAATGGACAGAGAGGATATTTTAGGTGAACTGGATGCTGCCTTGCTTCGGGGAAGAGGCGGAGCAGCTTATCCTCTAGGCCGCAAATGGCGTCATTTATACGGCAGCACCGATACTCCCAAATACGTTGTCTGCAACGCGGATGAAGGGGAGCCCGGCACTTTTAAGGATAAGCTGCTGCTGGAGAAAGATCCCCTCAGCATTATTGAAGGCATGCTGATTGCAGGATATGTGTTTGGTTCCAATGACGGTTACATTTATATCAGGGGGGAATACCGCCACATCCAGGCAGTATTCCATCAGGCGGTAAGCAATGCCCAGGCAGCCGGATACCTGGGTAATAAGATTATGGGGATTGACGGGTTTGACTTTAATCTTCATATTGTTTCCGGCGGAGGCGCTTATGTCTGTGGAGAAAATTCGGCCCTTCTTAATTCAGTGGAGGGCAAAACCGGGCGTCCGAGGGTGAAACCTCCCCACCTGGCTGATGTGGGACTTTACTTAAAGCCAACATTGGTCAACAATGTGGAATCCTTTGCCTGCGTTCCCGTTATCGTCAATATGGGCGGAGAAGCGTTTTTACAGCTTGGCACAAAGGATGGAGGCGGCACCAAGCTCATCTGTTTATCCGGGCATATTAAAAACCGGGGCATTTATGAGATTCCGCTTGGTATGCCTCTTGATGAGATCCTCTACAGCGAGGAATACGGAGGGGGTACCTCCACAGGAAGACCCATTAAATTCTGTCATTTTGGAGGGCAATCCGGTCCCATCGGAACCAGCCAGCAGATCAAGGACCGTCTGTATGATTACGGAGATTTCTGGTCAAATAAGCTGGCGGTTGGCTCAGGCGCCATCGTGGTGATGGATGACAGCGTGAGCGTTGTGGATTATATTACAAGCGTAATTGAATTTTTTGTTCATGAGTCCTGCGGCAAGTGCACTCCCTGCCGGCTGGGCACCACCCGGCTTTTGGAACTGCTCCAGAATTTTCAGCGGCATAAGGGCAGGCCGGGAGATCTTGAAAGGCTTGAAAAAATGCTGGAACATATCACATATTTGTCCGCATGCGGACTTGGCCAATCGGTATCAGTTTCTGTGAATTCTGCCTTAGCCGGCTACAGAGATGAATTCGAAGCCTGTATCAGTTAATGGAGAAGGAGGAAAATACTGTGTCAGAAACAGAGAAAAACAACTCTATGATTGAACTGGAAATCGACGGGCACGCCATTGCAGTGCAAAAGGGAACAACCATTTTGGAGGCCTGTAAAGCACTGGATATTGAGATTCCCACCCTTTGCCATATGAAAGAGCTGGTTCCCGACGGTTCCTGCCGGATGTGTGTGGTGGAAATCGAAGGAGGAAGAAAGGGAGGGCTGGTTCCTTCCTGCTCCGAGCACTGTGCTGCAGGAATGAAGGTGTCCACCAGGTCGGAACGGGTGGTGGAGTCACGGCGTTTTATCCTGGATCTGCTTTTGAGCAACCATGTGCTCAGCTGCTTTGACTGCGCATCAAACGGGGAGTGCAGGCTTCAGGAATACTGCCTGGAATACGGTGTGGAAAAAACCAGCTTCACTTTCGGAAAGAGAACAGGGACCAATGAAGTGGACCGCAGCAATCCTTTCTTTTCTTTCCATCCTGAAAAATGTATTATGTGCCGGCGCTGTACCAGAGTGTGCCAGCAGCTTCAGGGGCGGGATGTTATCAGCGTTTCCAACCGCGGCTTTGATACCCGTATGAGTCCCAGTTATCAGCTTCCATGGAGAGAATCCATTTGCGAATCCTGCGGAAACTGTGTGTCAAACTGTCCCACAGGAGCGCTCTCATCTAAGGACCAGCAAAAACACTACAGGGCCTGGGAGGTTAAAAAGGTGCGGACCACCTGTCCCCATTGTGCCACTGGCTGCCAGATGGATCTTCTGGTGAAAAACAACCGGATTGTGGGAGTTGATCCGGCCGATGGACCATCAAACAGAGGATTGCTGTGCGTAAAGGGCAAGTTCGGCTCCTATAAGTTCATTCATTCCGGAGACCGCCTCACCCATCCGCTGATCAAACGCGACGGAAAATTTGAGAAAGCCAGCTGGGATGAGGCTCTGGATTTGATTGCCAGCCGTTTTATGGAAATCAAAAAGAAGTATGGCGCGGATGCCAATGCCGGCTTTTCCTGCTCAAGGGCTCCTAATGAGGATAATTACGTGTTCCAGAAAATGATGCGGGCAGCTTTTGGAACCAATAACGTGGATAACTGTGCAAGAGTCTGTCACTCCGCCTCCGTTCATGGTCTTGCCACGACCTTAGGCTCCGGAGCCATGACAAATCCCATACAGGACATTACGGAAGACGTTGACTTGATTTTACTCATAGGCTCCAATCCCACGGAAGCCCACCCTGTGGTAGGTGCACAGATCCGGCAGGCGATCCGCAGGGGCACGCAGATTATTGTGGTGGACCCGCGTAAGATCGATCTGGTTAAGGATGCAGTCATTCATATGCCCATCAAAGCCGGAACCAATATCGCTTTTGCCAACGCAATGATCCATGTCATCATCAAGGAAGGCCTTGCTGACATGGACTTTATACGGGAGAGGACCGAAGGCTTTGAAGAACTGGCTGAAATTGTGAAAGATTATACGCCGGAAAAGGTTGCCCAGATTTGCCATATTGATGCGGAGGATATCCGCAAAGCCGCCAGAATGTACGCCAGGGCAAAAAAAGCTCCTATTATTTACTGTCTGGGTGTCACGGAGCATTCCACAGGAACAGAGGGCGTTATGAGCCTTTCCAATCTGGCAATGGCGGTGGGAAAAATAGGAAAATCAGGTTGTGGTATTAACCCTCTCCGGGGGCAGAATAATGTACAGGGTGCCTGTGATATGGGATGTATGCCCTATGATTTCCCGGGATATCAAAAGGTGGCAAACAAAGAAGTTCGGGAAAAGTTTGAAAGAGCATGGGGAGTACCCTTAAGTGAAACCACAGGACTTATGTCAACCCAGGCGCTGCCGGGAGCCATAGAAGGGAAGATTAAAGGGCTCTACATTTTCGGAGAAGATCCCATGGTCACTGACCCGGATACGGGCCACGTAGCCAAGTCCCTGGAAAGTCTGGAGTTTCTGGTGGTGCAGGAGCTGTTTATGACGGAAACGGCCCAGTTTGCTGATGTGGTTCTGCCCGGAACCAGTTATGGGGAAAAGGAGGGAACCTTCAGCAATACGGAACGGCGGGTGCAACGGGTGCGCAAGGCTGTGACTCTGGAAGGCGAGATGCGCCTGGATACGGACATTTTTTATGATGTTATGAACCGAATGGGCTATCCTTGTGAGAGGAAGACAGCGGCTGAGATCATGGATGAAATCGCCAGCGTAACGCCGGTCTTTGGAGGCATCAGCTTTGAGAGGCTGGACAATGGAGAGACGCTTCAGTGGCCCTGCATTGACAAAGAGAGCAAGGGCACTTATATCATGCACGTTGGAAAGTTTTCACGGGGCCTTGGATATTTTTATCCGGCAAAGTACCGGCCATCCAAGGAACTCCCTGACAATGACTATCCGTTTATGATGATTACAGGCCGTATGCTCTACCATTACAACACCAGAGCCATGACAGGCCGGACAGAAGGCTTAAATGAAATCTGCGGAGACTCCTATATTGAAATCAATCAGGGAGATGCAGCCATGCTGGGAATTAAAAACGGGGACAGAGTTAAAGTATCCTCCCGCCGGGGTGAAATTGAAACCAGGGCGGTGGTAGGAGATAAGATGATGCCTTCCGAAGTATTTATGACCTTCCATTTCGCAGACGGAAATGTAAATAAAATCACGAATTTTGTGACTGATGATATCGCCCGCATCCCAGAATACAAGGTGTGTGCGGTGTCTGTAAAACGCGCTTAATTTTGTCATTTGAGAAAAGGGGGCTGCAAAATGCATGTTTCTGCAGAATATAGCAATACGAATCAGGTATTGCCGCTGTATTTTGTAAATCTCTGTTATTTTGCAGCCTTCTTTTTATATTCTATGCAGTTATATTTCGGAAGGAGGAGCCTGATTGATCGAATTAGAAGAAGCCGTTGACCTGCTGGTGAACAGCATTAAAATAGAAACAAAGACAGAAAAGCTGGACATTTTATCTGCATATGGAAGAATTTGCGCGGAGGATGTGACAGCACCTTTCCCAGTTCCCCATTTCCCCAAGTCAGGAATGGATGGGTATGCGGTCAGAAGCCAGGATACAAAAGGTGCTTCAATGGAAAACCCCATACGTTTTCAAGTGGCCGGTGAAATATGTGCAGGGGATTATCTTTCTCTCCAGGCAAAGCCGTGTACAGCGGTCCGGGTCATGACCGGCGCCATGGTGCCGGAGGGCTATGACTGTGTGATACGACAGGAAGATACGGACTATGGCCAGGAGCAGGCAGAGATATATGTGGAGGGAAAACCCTGGCAGAACTATTGCAGGGTCGGAGAGGACATCCAGGCCGGAACCTGCATAATTCCCCGGCAGGCCCGTTTGGGTGCAGGTCATATCGGCGTTTTAGCCAGTATGGGAATCGGGGAAATTGCAGTGCTTCAGGAGCCGAAAGTGGGGATTATTTCAACAGGCAATGAACTTGTACCTCTTACCGGGTCATTGGGAGAGGTGGGGGTGTATCCCAGCAGCGCCTATGCCATTGCTTCCCAGTTAAAAGCCCAGGGAGTCCAGGTGACGTTTATGGAAATATGCCCTGACGATCCCCAGGAGTTTTCCCGCATGCTGGATGAGAAGATCGGCCAGGCAGATGTGATCATCACCACCGGTGCGCTTTCCGTGGGAAAGAAGGATTTTCTTCCGGAGGCATTGGAAAAAATGGGCGCTGAAAGACTTTTTCATGGAGTGAATATGCGTCCTGGCACGCCTGTCATGGCCAACCGGTACAAGGAAAGGCTCATTCTCAGCTTATCCGGCTATCCCTTTGCGGCCATGGTTAATTTCCAGTTGTTCTTCTGGCCTGTTCTGGCCAGGCTCATGGGTGATGATTCTCTTTCCTGGAAGAAAATAAGGCGCGTGGTGGCAGAGGGAAACGCCAATGAAGCAAAAAGGAGACGGTTTGTCCAGGCTTTCAGCGATGAGGCAGGAGTCCATATTTTTGACAGAGACCACCATTCCTCCGTTTTATCCGGAATGCTCCGTTCAAACTGTATCATTGACCAGAAACAGGGATCGGTTATTTTGCCGGGGGATATGGTGGATATTCTCTATTGGGGGCAGAAGGGATAAAATTATGCCTGAAAAAAGGCCTCTGCCAGTTTTACAATGGCTTCCTGGTCTTTGGCTCCCATGACCTCCCTTGCGGAGTGCATGGCCAGTATGGGCACGCCTGCATCCACTGTCCGCATGGTAAGAAGGGCGGAAGAAATGCTTCCCAAAGTGGAGCCGCCTTTTACATCGGAGCGGTTGGAGAATTTTTTATAAGGAATATTGTTTTTACGGCAGATGCTTTCCATAACTCCGGTGCTGGAAGCGTCGGTGGCGTAGGCCTGGCTGGATGCCAGTTTAATGGCGACCCCGTCTCCCATGAGAATCTGGTTTTTAATGTCACATTTTTCCCCGTGGTTTGGGTGAATGGCATGAGCCACGTCCAGGGACAGGAGAAAGCCGTTCATCAGAACATTTAAAAAGGTTTCCCTGGAATAGCCCAGGGATAAGCATATCTTTTCAAGAATGCGTTCCATCAGGGCAGAAGCAGCTCCCTGCTTGGTATGGCTTCCAATTTCCTCATTGTCGTATAAGGCGATGGCATGAATGCTGTTTTTACAGGGCCCGGTAATGATTCCGCTTAGGCAGGCCTGCACGGATGTCAGGTTATCCAGACGGGGAGAAGAGTAAAACTCATTTTGTAAGCCTAATAAGGTTCCCTGCTCCAGGTTATAGATGCAGATTTCATAATCCAGAATATCTTCTTTTTTCACACCGGCTTCTTTTGCCAGGGCCTCCAGGAAAAAGTGTTCCTTGCTTAACTCATCTGTGATCCGGGTAATGAGGGGAAGCATGTCTATTTGGGCATTGATGGCAACGCCGTCGTTGGCATCCCGGTTCATGTGGATTGCCAGGTTGGGGATTGTAAGGAGAGGGCGTGAGAAATCCACAAATACGGTTTCAGGCTTCATGGGAGATGAGCCGGCTACGCAGACTTTTCCCGCCATGGATAAGGGGCGGTCAAACCAGGTTCCCAAAAGGGGGCCTCCGTATACCTCCACATTGAGCTTTCCGTATTCCAGAGAAGTAACCTCAGGGGAGGGTTTTACCTTCAGGCATGGCCAGTCTGTGTGGGAGGCTGCCAGCTTAAGGAGCGGTGTCTGGCCTAAGTCTTCTCCTACGGTAAATGCGATCAGGGTGGAGTCAAAGGCTTTTATGTAGTACGAGCCCCCTTGTTTTAATTCCCAGGTTTCGGCCAGCGGCAGCTCTTTAAAGCCTGCGGATAAAAGCTGGTCCGCTGCAGCCATAATGCAGTGGTAGGGAGAAACTGATGCGGCGATCAGTGTTTCTAACTGTTCAATATGATTCATATGTTTTCCTCTTTTCTGTCCATTACTTTCGTGAACAGTATACCACAGAACCCCCTGGTTTGGAATACCGGATGAGAATGGGAAACACCCTTTGGGTATGGGTTTATGTTGGAAGAGCATGGGAAAAACAAGGAAATCCTGCGTTGACAGTCTGGGATGATCCGGTGTATAGTAGACGGATAGAGACTATAAAATTGGGAGAATTTGTTATGATCGCACTGAAAATTGAGGACATCAAGCTCTTTACCTCCAAGCTGTTCCTGGGAGAAGTATTTGACCAGTTCCTTGCAAAGGAAGCTGTTATTACTACCTTTAATACATTTACCATAGACGGAGCCATACGTTCCGGCTACTATTCCAAGGAGGAACAGGAGGAAATGAACATTGGACAGCTTTCCACCTGGTCCATGATGAAGCCTTTTTGTTTTTCCTTAATTAAAGGAAAACGGCTTCCAATCAGTTTCCGGATCATCCTTCAGATGTCAAAAGACGGAACAGAGCGCTTCCTTGCTTCCCGGCAGGTTCCCCTTGCTTCTGATCAGGTGAAGGGCCTTTACATCAATATCCGCTATGAGGAGGATAAGCTTGCCTGCGTGACAGGAACCTCTGTTTCTGTCTTTACTCTGGACAAGACCCTGGATGAGGAATGGGACCAGGCCTTTAAAGGATTTTTAAAGCACAACGAGATCCCATTTCTGGAAGAATAAAATTATTAGCACTCAACTTAAATGAGTGCTAATTTTCTATTGACATTTTTATAACCGCGTATTAAAATATTCTTTGCAGGTAAAAGTTGAAAGAAATATGTCTTTCAACTATGGATTTGTGAATTGAGCGGATATGATTGCATGTTCCGTTGATTCATTAGTATACAAATTTGTGAAAATTCCATGGGAACATGGGAGTGAAATAAAAAAAGAGTAAGGAGTGTTCTAATATGGCAAAAACAGGAAGTTTAACGATTAACAGCGAAAATATTTTCCCGATTATTAAAAAATGGTTGTATTCTGACCATGACATTTTCTACCGCGAGCTTGTTTCCAATGGCTGCGATGCCATTACAAAGCTTAAGAAGCTGGAAATTATGGGAGAGTGGCAGAAGCCTGAGGATCTGGATTTTAAGATCGAAATCATTACGGACTCCAATGAAAAGACCATTACCTTTAAGGACAATGGTCTTGGAATGACGATGGAAGAGGTTGATGAGTACATTAACCAGATCGCATTTTCCGGCGCCCAGGATTTCCTTGAGAAGTATAAGGACAAAGCCAATGAAGATCAGATCATCGGCCATTTTGGCCTTGGCTTTTATTCCGCATTCATGGTTGCAGACAGAGTGACCATTGATACCTTATCCTATAAGGAAGGGGCTTCCCCGGTTCACTGGGAATCTGACGGCGGTACGGAATATGAGATGGAAGAGGGGGATAAGGCAGAGGCTGGAACCACCATTACCCTGTATCTCAACGAAGAGAGCCTGGAATTCTGCAACGAATACCGGGCAAAAGAAGTTCTTGAGAAATACTGTTCCTTTATGCCGGTGGCAATCTATTTAAGCAGCGCATCTTCAGAGCCGGAGTATGAGACCATTGAAAAGGATGAGCTGACCGATAAAGACACTGTAATCGAAACCATAGTGGAGGAAGCAAAGACCGAGGAAAAGGAAAACGAAAGCGGAGAAAAGGAAATCGTAGAGGTATCTCCTGCCAGGGAAAAATATAAGATTAAAAAGCGTCCGGTGCCGGTCAATGATACCAACCCTCTGTGGAACAAGCATCCAAACGACTGTACAGAGGAGGAATACAAGTCCTTTTACCGCAAGGTATTCCACGATTATAAAGAACCCTTATTCTGGATTCATTTAAACATGGATTATCCCTTCAACTTAAAGGGAATCCTTTACTTCCCAAAGCTGAATTTAAATTATGACAGCCTGGATGGAACCATTAAGCTGTACAACAGCCAGGTATTTATTGCGGATAATATTAAGGAAGTGATTCCTGAATTCCTGATGCTGTTAAAAGGTGTAATTGATTGCCCGGATCTTCCTCTCAACGTATCCAGAAGTGCCCTGCAAAACGATGGTTTTGTGAAGAAGATTTCCGATTACATTACAAAAAAGGTTGCGGATAAATTAACCGGTATGTTTAAAACAGACCGTGAAAATTATGAGAAGTACTGGGATGACATTAATCCTTTCATTAAATTCGGCTGCTTAAAGGATGAAAAGTTTGGGGAAAAGATCAATGACTCCCTTATTTTTAAGAATCTGGAAGGCAAGTATCTGACTCTTTCCGATTGCCTGGAGGAGAACAAGGATAAGCATGAGAACAGCGTGTTCTACATCTCCGATGAAAAAGAGCAGAGCCAGTACATCAACATGTTTAAAGAAGCAGGCCTTGATGCAGTTTATCTGACCCATAATATTGACAGCCCGTTTGTAGGCTATCTGGAGCAGAAAAATGAGAATGTAAAATTCTTATGTATAAATTCCGATTTATCCGACATCTTTAAGGAAGAAGTAAAGGAAGAGGATAAGGAAGCCTTAAAGGCAGACGCAGAGGCTCTGACTGAACTGTTCCGTAAAGCTTTAAACAAAGAGCATTTAGACGTAAAGGTTGAAAAATTAAAGAACGAAAATGTATCTTCCATGATCACCGTATCAGAGGAATCCCGCCGTATGCAGGAAATGATGAAGATGTACACCATGCCTGGAATGGATCCTTCCATGTTTGGGGCTGGCGGTGAGACTCTGGTGCTTAACTACAACAATAAGCTGGTACAGTATGTGCTGGGACACAAGGACGGAGCCCACACAAACTCCATCTGTGAACAGCTTTATGACCTGGCGGCTTTAAGCCACGGTTCTCTGACACCGGAGGGGATGACGAAATTTATTGCCAGAAGCAATGAGCTGATGATTGCCATGGCAGAGGTGTAAAACCCACTATCCTTTGATTTTGGGATATCTTTTTTCTTCCAATTGTGCTATATTAGATACAGTGATTTTAAATGGCAGGGAGGAAATGCCCTATGGGAAACCTGCCCCCTTAACTGGTCATGTACTTATACACCCGGTAAAGCGGGGTAGGCTCCGCCCAAAAAGCATGGGTAGTGAAAGGAGAAACTGTGATGAAGGAAAAGACGATGAAGATAAGGAAAGGAATGCTGCGTCTGATGCTGGCCCTTTTGCTGGGCGTGTTTGCAGGTGCTGCGCCTGGAACAGCGCTGGTGTCTCACGCGGAGGCCGTTGCCGTTTCAGAGGCTGCCGTACCGGCAGAACGAGCTTCTGAGGATGGCGGGCTGATCTTTATAATGACCTTTTTCGGGGGAATTATGCTTCTGATTCTGTTTGTTGTCGTAGTCGTGGTGACTTCCAGCATAAGCGCTGTAGAAGTATTTGATGTTGAGGGAGAGAATTAACATCCAGCAGTAAAATGAGGACTTGTACTTTGGAGATTTCCGGTACAAGTCCTTTTTTCTGTATTGATTAGGGAATTGCTGGAATATAAGCTTTATTCTCATGGATGAGCGGATCGTGTTAAATTATTCTATTGACATCCGGGTCGGGTTTCTCTATAATATATGGTAATGAATACTACATGATAAGTTTCATGCCAGGAGGAAGGATAGAGATATGAGCTATAAAATCATTGGGGACAGCTGCATGGACCTTACGGCAGATTTAAAAAAGGATCCTCACTTTCAGATTATTCCCCTTATTTTACAAGTGGGAAATACTCAGATAATTGATGATGAGACCTTTGACCAGAAAAGCTTTCTGGAGCTGGTGAAAAGCAGCAGTGAGTGTCCCAAAACGGCATGTCCGTCACCAGAGCTGTATAAGGAAGCTTTTGAGTGTGATGAGGACCAGATTTTTGTGATCACTTTGTCTGAGCATTTAAGCGGAAGCTATAACAGCGCGGTTCTGGGAAAAAAACTTTATGAAGAAGAACACGGGAATGACGGAAAAAGGATCGCAGTTCTGGGTTCAGATTCTGCTTCTGCTGGGCAGTTAAATATCGCCCTTTACGTCCAGTCTCTTTGCCAGGCCTCCCTGACCTTTGAAGAGATTGAGGAGAAGGCAAGGACTTTCATTAAGGATATGAAGACCTATTTTGTTCTGGAAAGTCTGGACACCTTAAGAAAGAACGGCCGCCTTACGGGGCTTCAGGCCTTTTTTGCCACTGCCCTTAATATTAAGCCGGTTATGGGAGCGGATTCCGGCGTGATCATTAAGCTGGACCAGGCCAGAGGGATCAACAAAGCCCTGGCCCGCATGGTAGAGCTTGCCCTCAAGGAGGCAGGAGATACCAGGGATAAGGTTTTGACCATTTCCCATTGCAATAACCCGGGACGGGCGGAGCACGTAAAGCAGGAGATGATGAAGCAGGCCAGATTTAAGGATGTAATCATTGCAGAAACCGCAGGAGTTGCTACGGTATATGCAAGTGACGGCGGAATCGTCATGACCATTTAAAAAGTGTTATTATATGCTTTACAAGTTAGGAAGAATATGTTAAAATGCACTTTAATAAAAGAACCGACTGGGTGCAACTGTAATGAATTGTGCAGGCATGACTGGTTATATTTATACTTTTGCTCAGGCAAGGCATAAATATGACCAGTTTTTTCGTTATGGGAAAATGAAGGGTTACCGCCCTTTTTCCAACAGGTTATGCAATCAAATGGGCAATAATAAAAAACAGTTTGTTTTATGAAAAGCTGAAAAACAGCTTCTCATAAGATGTACTATAAAAAGAAAGGATGGGAACTATGAGAGAAAACTTTTTGTGGGGAGGAGCCACTGCGGCAAACCAGTGCGAAGGCGGCTGGAAGGAAGGAAAACGGGGGATTGGAACCGTGGATGTGATTCCATGGGGAGAAAACCGGTTTCCGGTTATGCAGGGGGAGATGGATTACAGGCAGCTGCCTGAAGATTCCTATTATCCTTCCAGGGAAGCCATTGACATGTACAGTCATTATAAGGAAGACATTGCCTTATTTGCAGAAATGGGATTTAAATGCTACCGCTTTTCTTTTTCCTGGTCCCGTATTTTCCCCACAGGGGAGGAAGACAGACCAAATGAAGAGGGACTGAAGTTTTACGAAGATTTCATTGATGAGCTGTTAAAGTATGGGATCGAGCCGGTGGTAACCATCTGCCATTTTGATGTGCCCCTGGCCCTTGTTGAGAAATACGGATCATGGAAAAACCGGAAAGTCATTGATTGCTTTGTAAAATATTGCGATGCCATTTTCCGCCGTTTCCGGGATAAAGTGTCCTATTGGATCACATTTAATGAAATCAATATGCTTCTTCACCTGCCGTTTATGGGCGCCGGAATCCTGTTCTCTGAGGGAGAGAATGAAATGCAGGTGAAATTCCAGGCCGCACACAATGAATTAGTGGCTTCTGCCATGGCAACCAGACTGGGCCATCAGATAAATCCGGATTTTAAAATAGGCTGTATGCTTGCGGCAGGAAACTTCTATCCCTACAGCTGCAATCCTGAGGATGTATGGGAAGGGATAAAAAAGGACAGGGATAATTATTTCTTTATTGATGTACAGGCCAGAGGAGAATACCCTGCCTATGCAAAGAAAATGTTTGAGCGGGAAGGGATCGAGCTTGAGACAGACCCGGAGGACTTTAAAATTTTAAAAGAAAATACAGTGGATTTTATTTCTTTCAGCTACTATTCATCCCGGTGTGCCAGCACATCGGAAGAAGTCATTGCAAAATCCACATCAGGCAATGTGATGATGAGCATCAGGAACCCCTATTTAAAGGCATCGGAGTGGGGCTGGCAGATTGATCCTCTTGGACTCAGGATCACCTTGAATACCTTATATGACAGGTACCAAAAGCCGCTGTTTATCGTGGAAAACGGTCTTGGTGCAGTTGACAAGGTGGAAGAGGACGGCAGCATTATGGACGATTACCGGATAAGCTATCTGGAAGAACATATTAAGGCAATGATGGAAGCCGTGGATGAGGATGGAGTGGATTTATTAGGCTATACTCCCTGGGGCTGCATTGATCTGGTCAGTGCGTCTACGGGAGAGATGAAAAAGCGGTACGGTTTTATCTATGTTGACAAGGATGATGCGGGAAATGGAACTTTAAAACGCAGCAGGAAAAAGTCTTTTGAGTGGTATAAAAAAGTAATTGCAACCAATGGCGCTGTTTTAAAGTGATCAAAAGTAAATGAAGCGTCTGCTGATCATGTGAATGATATGTAAAATATGGGGAGAAACACCTTTTTGGGCAAAACCAGGGATCATTGACAGATCCCTGAACCTGAAAAGGTGTTTTTTTACCTTTTAGAACAGCAAAGTCCCAATCTCCATGGGAGCAAGAACCTCCGTTCCGGGAGAAAGAAAAATATATTTTTGTTGAAAATATCAGAGGTAAAAGATATAATATATAAAAATACTAAATTTGGGGGTTCTATGGAAAAAGAACAGTTTTTATATAAAAAAATTTATCTGGATTTAAAAAATAAGATTCTTACGGGGGAGCTGACAGAAGGAACCTGCCTGCCTCAGACAGGAGAGCTGGCGTCTTCATATGGAGTCAGTACCATAACCATAACAAATGCCCTGAATGCCCTGAGAATGGAAGGCTATTTAAACCGCATTAAGGGGAAGGGGAGCTTCATCCAGCTTCCTGCCAGGGGAGCTGAAGTGCTTACAGGAAGCTTTGATGGGGGAGCTGAACAATATGAGGGCAGGAACGGAGATAAAATGCTGGGTGTGGTTCTGGAGCATGTGTCTTCCTGCTTTGGACTTGATATGATGTATGCAATGGACTCCATGGCTGCTGAAGCCGGCTATAAGCTATGTGTTAGGTTTTCCTACGGTGAGAGGGATAAGGAAACGGAAGAAATCGAGTTTTTAAAGGCGCTTGGTGTCAGCGGGATCATAGTAATGCCCTGCCATGGACTTTATTACAATACGGCAATTTTAAAGCTTGTCATTGAAGCATTTCCCATAGTGCTGATTGATAAGAAAATGGAAGGAATCCCTGTCCCCTCTGTAAGGACGGACAATCATCTGGCCATGAAGGAACTGGTTGATTATCTGGTTCGCAAGGGAAATAAAAAAATTGGTTTTATTACCTTCTCAGAAAACGACACTTCCTCCATTAAGGACAGAAGAAAGGGATTTTTGGAGGCCATAAAAGCTGCCGGAATCGAAAAAATGGCAGAGTGCCGCCTGGAAGACTCTGAGAAAATAGAGATCTACTCAGATGATCATGATACAGGGTACAGCGAGAGGATTGAACAGTACTTAAAGGATAATAACGATTTAGAGGCGGTCATCTGCGCGGAATATGGAATTGCCAGATGGATTGGAGACCGGAAAGGAATAACCGTTTGCTGCATTGATGAAGATTACTTATCCCCCGGGGGCCCTCATTTCACTCATGTAAAGCAGAATGAAAGAGAAATTGCCTCTGAGGCTATCAGGATTCTGCTGAAGCAGGTGGAAAAAGACCCTTCTTACAGCCAGACGGATTGCCTGGTGCCCGGTATATTTTACGAGTGTTAAAATATATATTTGTTCCTGTAATATCATTAGAGCGCAGAACAATGCTGACATTTGTTCTGCGCTCTTTTTTGTTGTAATTATGCATAAAAAATGTTTGCTAAATATGTGATTTAGTGATGAAATACCGATATGTGGTTGAAAATAAAAAAATGGTATGATATTATAAATGCACAAAACATATATTTTAATTAAAGTATATGTAAAATATGCGTAAATATGATTTACAAAATCGAAAACATAATATAAGATGGTTTTGTAAGTCCCAATGAGTGTTGGATTGAAAGGAGAAAAAATGAAAAAAAGAAGAGTCATGTCATTGCTTGCAGCTGCCCTTATGGTGTGTTCCATAAGCGCCTGCACAAAACAAGAGAGCGTCAGCACGAAAGAAAGTCAGACGGAAAAGAGCCAGACAGAAGAAAACAAAACAGAAGCAGCCGGCCAGGCGGACAAGGAAGCAGGGGGCACTGTAAGAGTCATGGCAGCCATTACAGGAGGCAAGGATGAGGCGGAGATGAAGCTTTTTGCAGAGGCCCTTTCCCAGGCAACAGGCCTTACTGTTGAGATTGAAAAGCCCGCCTCGGATTATGACAAAGTTCTCATGCAGAAATTAAGCGGCGGCGAAGCTTATGATTTGATTTATGTTACTGCAAGCCAGTATGCCAACCTTGTAGATCAGGGGGCTCTGATGGATATTACGGACCGGGTGAAAGGCTCAGAAACCCTTACGAACAATGTTGACCCGGCAGAGTGGAACGATATAACCATAGATGGAAAAATCTACGCAGGTTTTAACAAAAAGGAAATCCACCGGGTAGTAGCCCTTAATAACGCCCTTCTTAAAAAGGCGGGGATCGATTATAAGAATATTGAACCAACCATGGATGGATATTATGATGTGATGAAGAAGTTAAAGGACAACAGTCCTGATCCTGACTTTTATCCCTTTGACAGCATTTTGTCAGAAACCTGGGATTTACAGCCCTGGATGGCGGCTGAAGGCTTGAAGGACGGAGTGGTTCTGGACGATTCCGGAAAAAAGTATGCACCCTATGCAGAGGATGAGGCTGCACCTGTATGGGAATGGTTTAAGAAACTGTATGACAACGGTCTTTTAGATCCTTCCTCCTTTGTTGACAAAACAAAGGATATGAGAGCCAAAATGGGAGCTTCCTCACAGAAGACGGCGGTGACGGCCGATTGGACGGCATGGGTAGGTTTACATAATGCCAACGCCAAGGCAGCGGAAATTTCTCCTGAAGATTATGAGATCGTTTCCCTTCCCGGCCTTAAGACCCCTGACGGAAGCTATATGCTGGTCAAAGGAAATGCCAGTTTGTTTGCAGTTCCGGCCAATGCAAAGAATCCTGACGGAGCTATGAAGATCCTGGAATATTTTGCGACCCAGGAAGGGGGAAACCTTCTTTCAACCGGAATTCCAGGCCATGATTATACCGGTACGGAAGGCAAGTATGAGTTAACGGAGACAGGTGCTCAGCACGGTAACGACCATGGCGCTCCTTTCCCCATTTATAAGGATTTTAAGCCGATTTTCGGATTTAACCCGGGAGTTGAGGAAGCTTTAAGCTACAGCAACTATGCAACCATTGACATGATCATTCCAAATGAAAAAGATTACAAGGAGATCGTAGGCAAATGGGGGATCAAGATCATCAAGGGAGAAGTTTCCGCCGCTGATGGACTTAGCGGCATGAGAAAAGAGCTTGTTGACCGGAAAGTGACCGACCGGTAATCACAATTCCCAGAATAGACAGGAGGCATCGGTTTGAAAGGACAGCTTAAGAAAAAGATATTAAGGTATAAAGAGATCTACCTGCTGTTGGTACCCGTTCTCATTTACTTTCTTGTATTTTCCTACTATCCGCTGGTACTGGGAATCATAAAAAGCTTTCAGAAGGTAAAGCTTCTGGGAGGCTATGAGATGGTAGGGTTCAGCAATTACAGGGAGATTTTCGTGGATAGGCAGTACAGGCAGGCGTTTGTCAACAGCTTTACAGTGGGAGGAGGAACCTTTGTTTTACAGTTTGTCTGGGGACTTTTAATCGCTGTATTGCTGAATGAGGCCAGGAATAAGGCGGCAAGATCCTTATTTCAGACGGTTACTTACATACCTTACCTTCTGTCCTGGTCTGTGGTAGGCGGTCTGTGGATTTCCATTTTATCACCTGCGGGCATGGTAAACGGCATCATGAGAGCCGTATTGGGTGACGGTTATTCCCCCCTGGTATTTATGGCGGAAGGGCGTTACGCCAGATCTATCATGATTTTTACAGGTGCATGGAAAGGGGCCGGCTATTTTGCGGCCCTGTTCCTGGCCGCAATGATCGGGATTGATTCGTCCCTGTATGAATCTGCAAGAATGGATGGAGCCACAAGGATCAGGCAGATCCGTTACATCACCCTGCCGGTCATTGTGCCCACCATGAAAGTGGTGGCAGTGCTGTCGGTCATGGGCATCCTGAGGAATTTTGACCAGATTTTTGTTATGATGAATGCCTCCATCAGCGACAAAGTGAAAAACCTTCTGGTTTTGATCTATGAACAGGGCATTATCCAGTTTAATGTGGGGACAGCTACGGCAGCGGCTACCGTTGTCCTGATCGCTACCCTGCTGATTACCTCGGCAGTCAGAAAACTGCTGAAATATGATGAGATTTATTCCTGATGGAAAGGGCAAAGATATGGAGAATAATCTAAGTAAAAACGGTTTAACTGGCTTTTGGAAAGTGCTTTTTTTATTTTTGACAGCGGTCATTTTTCTTGCTATGTTTCTTCCCATGTGGAATGTATTTGTGGTGTCCACCTCAACAGCTCTTGATTCTTCACAAAGCGGGATCAAGCTGTGGTGGTCGGCATTTAGTGTGGAAGGCTTTTTCTATGTGTTCCGGGTGACAAAAATGGCCAGGCCATTTCTCAATTCCCTTTTTATCACAACAACAGGCACTGTGATCCAGGTTCTTTTGTCGGCCCTTGCAGGCTATGTTCTCATACAAAAGAACCTTCCTTTTAAAAACTTTATCTCCTCATTCATCATGCTCACCATGATGGTGCCCGGAGACCTAACTCTGATATCGGTTTACCAGTTAAATAAGCAGTTGTCATTGTTAAATACTTATCAGGGATTGGTTTTAAACGGGCTGGTATCAGGCTTCAGTATTATGATGATGAGGAATTACTTTGAGACAGTCCCTTATTCTCTTGCGGAGTCAGCCAGAATGGATGGGGCAGGGGAAATGAAGATTTTCGGAAGTATTTATATGCCCATATCCCTTCCGGGATTTGCAACCGTGTTTTTCATGGAATATGTGGCCAGATGGAATTCCATCATGCTCCCGGCGACCTTGATCACTGATGAGAAAAAGTACACCCTTCCTCTGATGCTGAAACAGATGATCATGTCCGTTGATTCCACTTCCGGAACGGCGGCGACTCCGGATAATGCCATTATGGCGGCCATTGTGATTTCCACCATGCCGCTGCTGATTATTTACATTTTTGCCCAGAGGTTTTTGATGGAAGGAATAAATATGGGAGCCGTTAAGGGCTGATGGAGGATAGACATGAAGGAAAAAACAATTACATTTCAAAGGGTGGCTGTAAAAGAGGAAGAAGGTCTGTATTTAAAGATACCTTTTTCCGTACCGGATCAGACATCTTCCATGGAACTGTCATACGAATATGACCGGAAGAAAAATATCATAGATTTCGGCCTGTTGAATGAAAAGGGGGAATTGATCGGCTGGTCCGGCTCCAACCGGAGCCGGATCGTTGTTTCGGATCACAGGAGCACGGACGGTTTTGCACCGGTTCCTGTAAAGCAGGGAGAGTGGAGCATACTTTTGGGCGCTTATAAGGTAGATGAGATGGGAGCTGCAATTACCTATAAAATAACCTTCCATTTAAAAAGCCTTCTGCTGCTTAAGGGAGATACCCACCTTCATTCCACAGGCTCTGACGGAAATATGACTACAAAAGAGCTGGCCATTGATGCTGAAAGGAAAGGGCTGGATTTCCTGTTTGTTACGGATCATAACAATTATGCACATAATTACCAGCTGTGTTCTACGAAACAGGTTACCATGATCCCGGGAGTGGAGTGGACTCATTACAAAGGGCACATGGGGATGCTGGGAAGAAAACGCCCGTTTAAAAGCTTTCTTTCAAATTCCCTGGAAAAAACAGTGGAAATTCTGGAGGAAGCAAGGGGAAACGGTGCTTTTACGGTAATAAACCATCCTTTCTGTCCCTGGTGTGGATGGAGATGGGGGATGGAGAAGGTTCCTTTTGACGGGGTGGAAGTGTGGAACGGAGGTTTGGAGCCGGAGAATAACCAGGCCTGCTTAAACTGGTGGGATGACAGGCTTAAGGAAGGAAAACGAATACCAATAACAGGAGGCAGCGATTTCCATAAATATGAACCTGGAAGTATGCCCGCCTCTCCCTGTACCTGCGTGTACGCCCTGTCAAATTCCGCTGAGGACATATTGGAGGGATTGAAAAAAGGGCATTCCTTCCTGACCATATCGCCGGAAGGCCCAATGATGGAAACCTGTGCAGAAGAAGCTCTTTTGGGAGATGAGATCCCTAAGGGCACTGAAATCCAGTTTACTTTCCGGAATTTAAAAAGAGGAGATATCCTTTCCCTGGTATCCCAGGAGGGCAGGGAGGAAATCTTTTGTGAATCAGACCGGCTTTCCATTGTAAGAACTGCCGGAGAGCCGGGATATCTTCGGGCAGAAATCAGGCGGAGCCTTTTTAATGGGTGCCTTCAAATCCCGGTGCTCCTTTCTAATCCTTACTATATAACAGGTGAAAAAAAATGACTAAAAATGAATTAATGACTAAAAAATCAATAAAGAATGTCCATGTAGTTTTTATGACCCATTTTGATATGGGATTTACGGATTTGGCAGACAAGGTCCTTTCCAATTATATTCACGATTTTATTCCTGGAGCCATTAGGCTTGCCGTGGATTTAAACAAAGATGGAAGAAAGCGGTTTGCCTGGACCCTGGGGGCATTTTTAATTGACCAGTATCTAAAAAGAGCCGGACAGGCGGAGGCAGAAAAGCTGAAAGATGCTGTGGCAAGAGGTGATATCTGCTGGCATGGACTGGCTTTTACCACTCATACGGAACTGATGGACTCTGATTTAATGGATTTTAACTTAAGTTATGCAGACAGGCTGGACAGAGAGTTTGGAAGGAAGACCATTGCCGCAAAGCTGACCGACGTACCAGGCCATACAAAAGCCATGGTACCGGCCATGGCCCATCATGGAAAGCAGTACTTACACATCGGAGTAAACGCATCATCCATGAACCCAATGGTTCCAAAAACCTTTGTATGGCGGTCGGCTGGCAAAGAAATTCTTGTCCAGTATTCTCCTGTTTATGGTTCAACCTGTTGTGTGGACGGCATGGAGGATGCTCTGGAGTTTGTTTTTTTAGGAGACAATCTGGGCATTCCTACCAGGGAAGAGGTATTAAGACAATTGGAAGAATTGGAAAAGAAGTATCCCGGAGCCAGAGTGGAGGCTTCCACTTTGGATGCCTATGCCCAAAAGCTTTGGGAAAGAAAAGGAGAGCTTCCCATAATAACGGAGGAAATCGGAGATTCCTGGATTCACGGCATAGCCTCTGATCCGGTCAAGGTCAGGGGATTCAGACGGCTTCTTGGCCTTAAAGATCAATGGAAAAGACAGGGAACCTTTGATCCTGAAAAACCGGAGTTCCATGGCTTTATGGAAAACCTTCTGATGATATGCGAACATACCTGGGGACTGGATTACAAGAAACATCTCTTTGACTTTGAAAACTGGAAAAAGGAAGACTTTAAGAGAGCCAGGAAAGAAAACCGTGTAACAGAAGCCATGTTTACGGAAAGAAATGCCGCCCTTTTACATGCCATATACGTGGAAAAAGGAGTGGATCATCTGGAAAGCGCTTATGAACGATACGAAAGCTCCTATGAAGAACAGAGGACCTACCTTCATGAAGCAGTCCGTCTCCTGCCGCAGGAGTTTAAAGAGGAAGCCGAACAGGCCCTTACATGGGAGCCAATGGCAAAGGAAGAGTTATGGGAAGAAGGGGAGGCAGTCCATCCCTTTGAGATCCTTTCCATACAAAACTGGAAGGCTGCATTTGACGGAAGCGGATCTTTGGTTTATCTGGAAAAGGACGGAAAGGTCTGGATCCAGTCAGGGTGCTTTGGCCGTTTTTCCTATGAAACCTATGGGGCCTTGGATACGGTATCGGAATATTATGAGTACAATCATGCATTTAAGGAGAATATGGCCTGGTCAGAAGCAGACTTTTCCAAGCCCGGACTGGAAACCGTGGAAGGGCTTTCCAACCGAAATTATTCCTTTGGAGTACGTGATATGAGAAAGTCCGGTTCCATGGTAAAGATCCGCCTGGCCGGAAATCCGGCGGCTGTGATGGAATATGGCTGCCCTGAATTGGCATGGATTACCTATACCTTTGGAACGGAGCTGTTATGCGATCTGTTATGGGAAAATAAGGATGCCAATAAAATGCCCGAAGCTCTTTGGTTTGATGTAAATATTGATGTGGAAAACCCCTGCCTTTGGAAAATGAAGATCATGGATCAGGAAATCTCTCCCCTGGAAGTAGTAAAAGGAGGGAACCGGAGACAGCATTGCACGGAAAAGCTGGTCTATGACGGGGCGGATGGAATGATAGAGCTATGGAATCCTGATTCCCCTTTGGTGAGTGCAGGGGGAAGGAGACTGTACGGCGGCTGTCTGGAACTTCCTGATATGAACAAGGGATTTTCCTTCTGCCTGTTTAATAATAAATGGGGGACAAATTTCTCCATGTGGTGCCAGGATGACTGCAGGTTCCGGTATGTCCTGAGCTTTCATAATAAGTAAACCGGAATGTTTGACAAATCCACAGATCCAGTGTAAGATAAAAAAATGGAAATAAAATCCACAGAAGCATGAAGGAAAAGTTATGGAAAACCCCTATGAATTTGTGGAAAAAGTAATGAAAAATGGAAAATCATGTGGAAATTGTCAACAATCTGGAGGAGTAAATGAAGAAAACCAATGGACTGATGAAAATTCTGATTATCTTTCCCATATTGCTGTTTGTTTTCCTTGCCGTATGGATTGGAGTAAGTGAATGGAAGGGAACGCAGGGGAAAAAAGTTCCTGTAACAGAGGCTGTTCCCAGAGAAAGCCTTGCCCAGTCAGATCCTGAGGCATCGAAGGAAACGGAAATCCTCACATTAGGAGAGACTCAGTCTCAGGAGGAGACCCCTGGAACTGAGGAAACAGAGTCACAAAAGCCAGCTGTTCATCTGCTGTTTGCAGGGGATATATTACTATCCAGTCATGTAACTACTGCTTATGATAATGCAGGTGGCATAAATGGAGTGCTGGATGAAGGATATCGGGGCGAAATCAGCGGGGCGGATATTTTTATGGCCAACCAGGAATTTCCCTTCAGTGACCGGGGCTCTGCTGCGCCGGACAAGCAGTTTACATTCCGTTTGTCCCCTTCCAGGGTTTCCATGATGAATGAGATCGGAGTTGATATTGTAACTCTGGCCAATAACCATTCTCTTGACTATGGAACCGATGCCCTTGTGGATACCTGTACGGCCCTGGATGGAGCCGGCATCAGGTACGTGGGGGCAGGACCTGATATGAACCGGGCCAGACAGCTTGAAACCATGGAAGTAAACGGAAGAACCATAGGCTTTCTGGGAGCCTCAAGGGTCTATCCTGATGCCAATTGGGTGGCGAACAGCAAAAAGCCAGGTATGGTAAGCGGTTATGACCCAACCATTCTTTTAGAGGAAGTGAAACAGGCAAGAGAAAGCTGCGATTATGTGGTGGTTTATGTTCACTGGGGAGTGGAGAGGGATGAGAAGCCCCAGGAATACCAGAGAGTCCTGGGGAAGAAGATCATTGATGCAGGCGCAGATATGGTGATTGGAAGCCATCCCCATGTTCTTCAGGGAATTGAGTACTACAATGGCAAGCCCATTTGCTACAGCCTTGGTAATTTCATCTTTGGAAGCAGCATTCCCAAAACAGCCCTTTTACGGGCCAACGTAGATTTTGACCAGGGAACCACCACTTTGTCCCTGGTTCCGGGGACTTCAAAGGCAGGGTACACCAGAGCCCTGACTCCGGAAGATGACATCCAGGGATTTTATCAGTATTTCCAGGGCATATCCTTTGGAGTGTCAGTGGATGAAAACGGTGTGGTTCATAGTAACGGCAATTAAACTGATGTGAAAGCTTATACGAGGTATCTGTCTCCCTGACAGATGCCTCGTTCTTTTAGCCTCTTTGCCAGAGTTCCCAGACACAGCTTCTTATTACCGCTCCATAAAGGAGCAAGGAGCAGATTTTTCGGCCCATCCCCGCTGATCCGGTGTATGACAACTTCAGGAGGAAGAAGGGCAATGCAGTCGATCACCAGATCCACGTATTCTTCCAGGGTATAGACAGGAACAAGACCTTTTTCATATTCAGCAGCCAAATCAGTCCCTTTTAACACATGAAGAAGCTGAAGCTTAATCCCGTGGATTCCATGTTCGCCTAAATGGCCCAGATAGTCTGTGGTTTCCAGAATCATTTCCCTGGTTTCGCCAGGAAGTCCCAAAATGACATGAGCGATGACCGTAAGTCCGGCTTCCTTTAAATTTTGATAGGCTTCAAAAAAGGTATGAAGAGGATATCCTCTTCTGATATAATCCGCTGTGGATTCGTGGATGGTCTGAAGTCCCAGTTCAACCCAGACTGGTTTGATCTGATTTAATTTTTTTAACAGGTGAAGGACAGGGGGAGGAAGGCAGTCAGGACGGGTGGCAATGGAAAGGACCGCCACATCCGGATGGCAGATGGCCTGGGTGAACAGCTCTTCCAGATAGGGCAGGGGAGCATAGGTGTTGGTGTAAGACTGGAAGTAAGCGATGAAACGGCCGGATTCCGTGTTTATTTTCCCCTGAATCCTTTTACGGGCGGATTCGATCTGCTGGTATACGGAGGGATAGGGGTTCAGGGATTCGGCAAATTCTCCGGACCCTCCGCTGCTGCAGAAGATACAGCCTCCCGTTCCCAGGGTTCCATCCCGGTTTGGACAGGTCATGCCCCCGTCAAGAGCCAGTTTATAGACTTTTTGACCGTATTGTTTTTTCATTTCATAGTCCAGGGAATGGTAAGGCTTGTCGTTCCAGTACATGGTTTCCTCTTTTCCGCCCATCTTTTTGGGCATAAAGGTATGCCCGCAGGGTGTTTCCTCTTTTCCGCCCATCTTTTTGGGCATAAAGGTATGCCCGCAGGGTGTTTCCTCTTTTCTGTCCGCTCATTTTTTGATTGTTTCATTATACGGGAGCCAGGGATGAACTGTCAAATTATTTTATAGGTTTTCGTAAAATAATATATTGTGAAATCTTTGGCATCTATGTTATACTCGTAGCAATGACAATACTTTGTCAATCAATGGGGGAATACCTTCCAGGTATGCCTTTACATCCGGTAAAACGGAGTGGCCCTGCCAAAAAGCGTGGGCGGTAAATCGGAAAAGGAGATCAAACGACATGAAAGTAAGCGATACGATTCAGATGCTGGAGTCTAAAGAGTCAGAAAAGCTTATGACCGCTTTATATGGAGAAGGTGCGGTCAGGGAGAACATGGAACGCTATCAGAGCCTTGTGAGGAATTTTCAGAAGAAATTTCCGGAGGATGATGTGATGCTGTTTTCTTCACCGGGGCGAACGGAGATCAGCGGAAACCATACCGATCATAACCATGGAAAAGTTCTGGCCGGAAGCATTAATTTAGACTGTGTGGGAGTTGCTGCAAAAAACAACAGCAGAAAAGTGAATATTATCAGTGAAACCTATAATCAGAGCTTTGTGATCGATCTGGACGATTTGGCTCCAAGCGATAAGAAGACAGGAACCGTTGATTTGGTAAAAGGACTTTTAAAGGGCTTTTTGGAGGCCGGATATGAAATCGGTGGTTTTAATGCCTGCATCACCAGCAATGTCATTAGCGCGGCAGGTGTCAGCTCCTCCGCTTCTTTTGAGATGCTGCTTTGCTCTATTTTAAATACATTCTTTAATAATGGAGCCATGGATACCGTGGCTTATGCTCATATTGGCCGTTTCTCTGAAAATGTGTACTGGGACAAGGCTTCCGGCCTTTTAGACCAGATGGCATGTGCGGTCGGAGGACTGATTACCATAGATTTTAAGGATCCGGCTGCTCCTGTGGTAGAGAAGATTGATTTTGATTTTGGTTCCCAAAACCACAGCCTTATTATTGTTAATACTGGAAAGGGACATGCGGATTTAAGTGCAGATTATTCTTCCGTTCCTGCGGAAATGAAAAAGGTCGCTGAATTCTTCGGTAAAGAGGTATGTGCCGAGATCACGGAACAGGAAGTCATTGACAACTTACAGGAGATCAGGGACTTTGCCGGTGACCGTTCTGTTCTTCGGGCCCTTCATTTCTTTGAAGAGAATAAGCGGGTGGAGGCAGAAGTGGCCGCTTTAAAGGAAAACCGGTTCGAGGATTTCTTAAAGAATATCACGGAATCCGGAAATTCCTCCTGGAAATGGCTTCAAAACTGCTTTACCAACACCAGTTATCAGGAACAGGGAATCACCATTGCCCTGGCTCTTACGGAACTTTTCCTGGCAGAGAAAAAGAAAGGTGCATGCAGGATACATGGAGGCGGGTTTGCAGGGGTCATTATGACCATGCTGCCTAATGAACTGGTGGAGGAATACATTTCCTATATTGAGAAATCCATGGGAGAGGGCAATGCTTACCGGATGAGCATCAGACCTTACGGAGCCATCTGTTTCAACGAGATCATGAAACAATAATAATTGTAAATTCTGTCCCAATGGAGTACAATAAAAGAAAGAAACAGTAAGAAAAGAACGTGGGACAGAAGGAGGCAGGCATTTATGAAAGAAAAGAAAAATCTGGTCATCACCATAGGAAGGCAGTACGGCAGCGGCGGCCGCATCGTGGGAAAAGCTCTTGCAGAGGAATTGGGAATTCATTTTTATGACGAAGAGATTTTAACCATAACATCGGAACAAAGCGCCGTTGGAGAGGTGTTCTTCCGTCTGGCGGATGAAAAGGCAGGAAGCAATCTGCTTTATAAGATCGTAAGCGGCTTAAAGCCTCAGCTTGGAAAGCCCTCTACTGATGCAGATATTGTGAAGCCGGAGAATTTATTCCGGTTCCAGTCCCAGGTCATTCGGGAACTGGCATCAGAGGAGTCCTGCATCATTGCCGGCCGGTGCGGAGATTATATCTTAAGCCGGGAAAAGGAGGAATTTCCGGGACTGGTAAAGATCTTTGTTTACGCTGATGTGGAGACCCTTATCAGACGCACCATGGAGGTGGATAAGGTTGATGAGAAGGAAGCAGCAAAGCGTGTAAAGAAGATTAACCGGGAACGGAAGGAGTACTACCGCTACTATACCGGCGGCAACTGGGAGGATTGGAACAATTATGATCTGATCATTAATACCAGCAGCATTGATCTGGAGCAGACGGCAAAGCTGATCAAGGATTATATTAAGCTTAGGGGAATTGAGATTTAAGAAAAGATATGGAACAACGGTTTTGAATAATGATATGCTCCCTCCATTTGGGCAGGTTGTTTTTAGCTGTCCGCCTTGGAGGGAGCATATTAGGTTTTAATCAGCTTTCCCCGGATTTTCCGGTACAAGCGAGGACAAAGCGCTGTTTAAGTCATTTTTAAAATAGATTGAATTTCCCTTGTTGCATTCATAGATAAAATCTTTTAGACTTTTGCTGTCATATTGTGAGAAGTCTCCTACAATTGCCAGCTTAAAATGATAGTTTGAAAACTTCTGCAGAATTTCTCCGGCGAAACCTGTTTTAAGATTAAAAAAGTTTTCGCCAAGGCTTTCCTGGTACAGGACTATTCCAATGCAGTTATATTGGTATCCGGCCGTGGCCATGATATCAAGTATATTTTGAGGATCAGCTATTTGATTGTTTTTGTCAATAACCGCAATATTCTGATTTCTTATTGTTGTAATATTCATTTGATTCCTTCTTTCTCAAGTAATGGGGGTTCATATCCGGTATATGTGCCAAGGTCCTGGAAGATATGGTGATCCTGCCTTATCGTTTCTGCTAATTCCATAATTAAAGAAATGATCGCCTGTGCAAACAGAATATTTCCCCATATGGTCACACGCACTTTACTTTCTGATTCTAAAAATTGTACGTGCATGGTAGGGTGTCCGTATTCCGGAAGGTTGGTATTCAGGGCAGCAGTAAGGGTATTCATGATGCGGATGGCATCTTCCATACCCTCCACATCAATATCAATCACAGAAGACACCTTTATTTCATTGTTTGATTTTTTTATGGAATCCATATCTTTCTTGGTGGCAGAAAGTTTTGTGCTTTCCATAAAAACACTTAAGTCATGTCCGGTTATTCTCCAGCTTTTTCCGATCTTTCCTGCACGCAGTTTCCCTTCCCGGATGTAGCGCTGGATTGTTTTTGGGTGGATATTTAGCATTTCTGATATTTGTTCCACTGAATAATATTTCTCTTCCATACTAGTTACTCCTTAATATTACTATTTTAATAAGTTATAGGTAATAATAAGGTATAATAGGTAATATGTCAAGTGTTATTAGATGGATTTTTATATTAAACTCAAAATATGGTAAGTTGTACCGTAACCCCTCGTATGGACAAAACAGCAGTCATGGCAGATGCGGATCTTTTCAAATAGGGATAATAAAATAGGAGATAATAAAATAGGAGATAATAAAATAGGAGGGGGTAATATTCCCCCTCCTGCTTGATTTTTATATTTGCGGTTGATACGTTTACTCCTTTATTGGGTACTTTTTAGCATTCTTTTCTGTTTTGTTTTCTACAGCTTTGGAAATATCGATGTCAAAGTGTTCGCATATCCGGCAGAGATACCAAAAGACATCGGCAAGTTCTTCTTGTGTATGTTCAAATGTCTCCGGATTCTCTTTAATGCTGTCGACCTCGTCCGAATGTAACCACATAAATATTTCAGCAAGTTCAGCAGCTTCGACAGTGAGTGCCATTACAAGGTCTTTTGCATTTTCGTTTTTGCGCCAGCCCCGTGCATCTGAAAAGTCCTGAATATGCTTTTTGAGTTCTGTCAGTGTAGTTGTCTTGTCAGTCATGTGTTTAATTCCCTTCCTAATCAGAGAGTATTGGGTGAAAAAGCCTCAAACATCCATCAAATAATATACCTGTTGTTATTACAGAATCATTAGGCCTTTCACATATTTGCTGTTATTGTGTTATCAAAAAGACGCGAATATACAATAAAGGTCCGGGTTCTACATTATCTTAAGGTAAAGTTAACCGCTTCATTTCCACATGAAATTACCAGAATAAGAGGATCCGTTGCAGAAGCTGCGCTTTCCGGAATCTCAATAGCGATATCCCCCTCTTTCGAGGAAAATGGGTTGATCGTGGAGTTAATCATGGATCTGCTGTATCCCAACAAATTAGTCTGGCTGAATTCGTATCCGTCACCATATATTTCTTTGGCATACGTATCGTCTCCTCTAGAAAAAGATGGAGGAAAGAATCGGCTTTCTTTCCGTCATTGGAGGTTGTCATAGTAATTAATAGAAATTTATTCCCTGATTCAGGAGTAAATTTCCCATACCCATCTGCTATAGTGTCTAAAATTTGCACGTTGCTTACCGTAACGCTCCACTCACCTACTTTGGCAGCTTGTCCCATTTGCATTGTCTCGGGTACCGCTTCAGTTTCCGGAACAGTGGTGGTTTCTGCTTTAGATGTTATTTATGGAAGCCACTCAATGGATTCCATAAATAATTACCACTTAATTAATAAAGGTAAATTCGGTCTAAAATCTTTCGATTGATTTAATGCTCCATTATCAAATTCTAACTCAATAAAATGTTCTTTATCGTTTTCAATTGATAAATTATGAAGTTGATTTAGAATGTAAGCAGGAGTCGATAAAGAAATATCTTGATTTACATGTATTTTTACATTTGTTACTTCTTTTAAAGGAACTTTATGTTCCATTGGTTCTCTTTTATCATCGGAAGCTTTATCTTGTCGCATAGCAAAAGATAAATAAAAATACATTGGCTCGCTCAAAGGTGTATTATCAGCCACTTGAATTTTAAGAAAATCTGGCAAATAAATAGGATGATAATCCCATGATGGAAATGGTGCTGTTTCGTCTTTTTCCTTTGTAGGTCTGAATCCAATTCCAAAAGGAGAAACCTTATTTGAAATCAATTCACATCGCTCAAACAATCTCATTGGCTTTGTTCGTTCACTTTGCACTTCTTCTAAATTTTCAATCCACAAAAGTTCTAACATTAAATTACGAAAATAAAATCTCCTATTTGCAGTCCCTTGTCCAGGGTGTGTATTTGAAGAACCTTCTACAAGTCCAAATTCCACAAGTAAATCTCCTGATGGTGCTTTATTTTCTGTACATATGTAAATATGGTCAATTTCCATGCAATCTCCTCCTTATTAATTAATTTACAATTAAATACAAATACCCAACACTTCACTCTGTTCTACTGTGTTTCCTTATTTAATTATATAGAATATTATTTTTCAATTCAAATAATTAGCATTGCTACACGAAAATTGCTTCTCTTACTTTAAAATCCTTTGATTTTGTATCGGTATGGGATGTACGAGATTGTACCAATAGATTTTTGCCTTTTATGGTATCTTTCTCGGTATTAAAGATTGCAAGCCATTTAAACCAATGCATATAATTAGCAAGATATTTTAGTTGCAACACCATTAAACCTCCTGTTCTATCCATAACACAGAGTACGCATACTTGTTCCTTGGATATACCTCTTTTTCTCTTTACTGTTAAATCTACCCTTAACACCTCTTTTATGTACTTTTCGTGGCATTTTAAAAATAGTATTTTCTTATGATTTCCCTTAAGGGACTCTCTAAAGAAAGCCTCGTCAACCTCTATAACGCCACTAACATTTCCAATACCCATAAAGGCTCTTAGCGTCTAATATCTTATGCCTCCAATAGAATGATGTAGGTATGCTTATTCTGATTTTTTACTGACTCTACAGTTGGCATAATAAAACTTCCGTAATCATTTGTATAGTCTTATTATAACTAATTCTATGGAAAGTAGTCAATTTCAACATAGTTCTTTAACAGAGCTTTATTTAAAAAAATATAAGCTTGTATTCAGGCTTGTTGAACAGAAGTATTATACCATCCTATATGATATGAAAAGTCTCATTCAAACTGGAGATACATATTCCGGACTGATAAGAAATCAGAATATAATAATATATTTCTATATAAATATAAATATTGATGGAGAGAGTATTACTTCATGATAATAATTAACAGGCGGAATCCGGTATTTGTACTGACTCACAAATATTGGACAGTATTATCAAGCAACTCCTTGGTACTGAGTTCTGTATTAAGCAGGACTCAGTACCTTTAAGTTACCATTAATACATTAGTTATTACAGTAATTTATAGATTCTAAGATTTCTTTTTTCAATTCATCTAATGGTTTAAATACTCATTCTCTGAGTGAAGAATGCCTGTCTGCAATGTTTCATAATGATTCTGATTTCTGTTCGTAAGTATATTTTTTTTCATAAAAATGAACCCTCTGTGTTAGATTTTTATCCAACACTTTGGGTTCATTCCATATTCCAGGCCTGCCTTTTATGAAATATATTATATCATTTTCCAGCGGCATGGCATTTATTTTGACTACTCCCGGATAGGGATGGTTAGGGCGGCAGAAAACCTGAAAAGCCAGATTCTAAGCCGGACAATACGGTTTTTCAATGGTTTGTTATATTAAATAAATAAATTTACATTAGATTCTTCCGCATCTCCCAGATAAGCCCCGACGCCTCCAAGTTCCACTCCTTCGATCAATTCTTCCGGACGGATACCCATGACATCCATGCTCATGGTGCAGGCCACAATTTTTACTCCGGATTTCATGGCCTTTTGGATCAGGGTTTCCAGTGAATCTACGTTCTTATCGTTCATGATTTTTTTCATCATGGCAGTTCCAATGCCGCCCATATTCATTTTTGACAGCTTTAGTTTTTTACTGCCCCTGGGTAGCATGGTGCCGAACATGGATTCCATCAGTGATTTGCTGATTGGCTGTTTTTCTGCTTTTCTTAATGCTGTTAATCCCCAGAAGGTAAAGAACATGGTAACAGGTCTGCCCATGGCAGCAGCGCCATTGGCAATGATAAAGCTTGCCAGAACTTTATCAAGATCACCGGAAAAGACGATAAGGGTCTTTCCTTCAGCTGTTTCTTTTATTACAGGGGAGACCGGACTGCCTTTCTTTACCAGGGCAACGTAATCCCTTCCCCGGTGCTCGCAGGCCATCAGCTCATTTCCGGTACGCCTGCACCATGCCCCGATGTCCCGGGAAAAGCCGGGATCAGAGGCGGATACTTCCATGATTGATCCATGGGGCATTTCTTTCATGGTTTCAAACACCTTCATAATGGGGCCGGGGCATTGCATGCCGCTGCAGTCTAAGCGCATGGCCAGGGTAGGGACATGATTTGTTTTCATCATCCCGCTGTCAATCATCCCGCTGTCGGAATATTGGGTCTGGACGGAGGGAACAACCCCATCAGCCTGATAATGGGTGGACTGATAGAACCTGACGCCGCCGGGATAAAGCCTGACATTGGGGAATCCGTTCTGCATCAGGATGCGGGCTGCATTGTAGGCCCGGACTCCAATGGCACAGAAGACGATGATTTGCCTGGAAGGATCCAGCTCCCCTAAGCGGTCCCTTAACTGCCCCAGAGGAATGTGTTTTCCGTTGGGCAGGGAAAAGGCCATCAGCTCTCCGGTCTCCCTTACATCAAGGAGCACTGCGTCTGGGTTTTTCTCCACCACGTCCCAGGCTGAAAATGCCACCTTTCCGGTCAGCAGGTTTTCAGCCACAAAGCCTGCCATGTTGACGGGATCCTTTGCAGAGGAAAAAGGAGGGGCATAGGCAAGCTCCAGGTTTTTTAAATCCGGAATCCCTGCGCCAAGGCGGATGGCCACTGCCAGGGTGTCGATCCGTTTATCAACCCCATCCCCGCCTACAATCTGGGCTCCAAAGATCTTTTTTCCGTCAGTGGAAAAAAGAAGCTTCAGGGTTATGGGCACTGCACCGGGATAATAGCCTGCATGGGAGTTCTGGGTGATGAGGATGCTCTCATAGTCCTTTCCCTTTCGAAGGCCCCGTCTGATCAGCGCTTTTTCATTTGCTCCGGTAGAGGCCACAGCTAAATCAAATACCTTTGCTACGGAAGTTCCCTGAGTCTTCTCATAGGTTTCCTGTGTCCCTGCAATATTATTGGCGGCAATGCGCCCCTGTTTGTTGGCAGGCCCGGCAAGGGGGATCATTGCAGGCTCCTGGAATATGAGATCATCTACCTGAATCACATCGCCAACGGCATAGATATCCGGGTCAGAGGTTTTTAAATAATCATCTACTACAATGCCTCCCCGTTCATTGACTGCAAGGCCGGCTGCCTTTGCCAGTTCACTGTTTGGCCGGACGCCGATGGAAAGGATGACCAGTTCTGCGGAAAGGGTCTTACCGCTTTTTAAAGTAATGGCTACAGCGCCAGCCTGATCTTCAAATGCAGCTACCCCATCCCCCAGATGAAGATCCACGCCGTTTTGCAGGATGTGCTCATGAAGGAGCTGGGCCATCTCAAAGTCCACAGGTGTCATGACCTGGTCAAGCATTTCAATGAGGGAAACAGAAAGTCCTGCATGGCGGAGATTCTCAGCCATTTCAAGGCCAATAAAGCCTCCGCCGATAACAGCCGCTGTTTTAATATTGCTTTCCTTAATAAGAGCCCGGATCCGGTCTGTGTCAGGAACCGTCCAAAGAGTCTGAATACGGGAAGAATCAATTCCGGGAATGGGCGGACGGACCGGTGAGGAGCCGGTGGAAATGACTAAGGTATCATAGGTTTCCTCATAAACTTCCCCGGAATCCAGCTTCCTCACCGTAATTTTCTTGTTCTCCCGGTCAATGGAAGAAGCCTCATTTTTTACTCTGACATCAATGCCATACTTTTGTTTCATGGCTTCCGGAGTCTGGAGCAATAATGCATCTCTGGATTTGATCACATCGCCTACATGATAAGGAAGGCCGCAGTTGGCATAGGAAATATATTCCCCACGTTCCAGCATGATGATATCTGCCGTCTCATCAAGTCTCCGCAGCCTGGCGGCACAGCTGGCTCCTCCGGCTACTCCGCCGATAATCACAATTTTTTTCATAGAATACCTCCTGCTATATTTTTAAAATAATCAATGGTCAAATGTTGTTTTATTCAGTATAAATAAAAGTTTTAAAAATGTCTGTGATTGAGTCACATAGGAGGATTTGGGAAAAATGATTTTATACAATTAAATTTTATAATGCTATTGACAAAGAAACAATCAGGGTATATGATAATATTAGTTTTAGAAAATTAAATTTTGCACAATATAATAGTACAATAAGGAGGTATATGAGATGTCTGTTTATGATTTTACAGTTCAGGAAATGGATGGCACGGAAAAATCCTTATCCGATTATGCAGGTAAGGTGTTACTGATCGTTAATACGGCCACGGTTTGCGGGTTTACTCCCCAGTATACGGATCTTCAGGCCATGTATGATGAATATGCAGGCAAAGGGTTTGAGATTCTTGACTTTCCCTGCAATCAGTTCGGAAACCAGGCCCCCGGCGACAATGAAGAAATTCATTCCTTTTGTACCGGACGTTTTGGAGTTACCTTCCCCCAGTTTGCAAAGATTGATGTAAATGGGGAGAATGCAATTCCCCTGTACCGTTACCTGGTAAATGAAAAAGGCTTTGATGGCTTTGATCGGGGACATGCCCTGACTTCACGTCTGGAACAGAAGTTTGAAGAGCTGAATCCCAATTATAAGAATGAACCGGATATTAAGTGGAATTTCACCAAATTCCTTGTAGACCGTCAGGGCAATGTGGTCAGGCGTTTTGAACCAACTGCGGACATGAAGCTTGTGGAAGAAGATGTAAAGAATTTATTGTAAAAAACGGACAGGAGACAAGAATGGGAGAAGGGAGAGAATCTATGGACTATGAGAAACTAAAGCTGGAAAACCAGCTTTGCTTTCCTCTTTATGCCTGCTCCCGTGAGATCATCAGAAGGTATAAACCGTTTCTTGATGAAATCGGGCTAACCTATACCCAGTATATTGCAATGATGGTATTGTGGGAGAGAAAACAGGTTACTGTCAAGAAATTAGGAGAGCTTCTGTATTTGGACAGCGGTACCTTGACTCCTTTGCTAAAAAAGATGGAGGCGGCAGGACTCCTCAGACGAAGCCGCTCCAAGGAAGACGAGAGAAGCGTGGTCGTGGAGCTGACGGAAAAGGGAGAGCAGCTAAAGGACCGGGCTGTAACCATTCCTGACCGGATGTTCCAGTGTATTCCCTTGAATGAAGAGGAGTCCAGGGATTTATACCGGCTGCTGTATCAGATTTTAGGCCAGACCGGTCAAAATCCTGGAAAGTAAATAAAACCCAAATGAAAGCACCCTCGTGGAAATTAAGACTCACACGAGGGTGCTTTTGCATTCATGCCTTGCCCCATCAAAGGTTTATTGGGAGAGGTTACAGCATATTGGAGCTGTAAAATCCGTTCTCTGCGATCCACCGATCCCCTGAGGAAAGGTGAAAATGTTGTACGGATCATATTTCTCCTTCACCTTTTTTAATCTGCAGACATGGGTGCCATAGTATTCTTCAAGATGGCAGGGAAGGCATGAATATGGGAAATTCACATAAGAGCCTTTGGTAACCGATGTTAAATATCTGAATTTTTCGGATATCCAGGCAGCATTTTTGCATTTGTGATCTTCAAATACCGTATCAAGCCATACAATAAAGCTGGCATTGCGGTAGTAGAAGGCGGTTTCATCTGCCTCCACCTCCGCAACTTTGCCGCCAAGGGCATAAAAGGAAATGCTGGCATAAACGGAACCTTCCGCCCGTTCTTTAATAAGACCGGCTATTTTGCAGCTTTCACAGCGGCTAAAGTCCCGCAGGGCAAAACGGCTTGCTGACTTGAACTTTTCAAAGGGAGGATAAAAATCTCCGATTATTGTAACAGCTTCCAGAAAGGTCACGTATTTTAAACTGTATTTTGCACCTCCAAGCCCCAGAAGGGGAGTGATGATTCCCAGTGCAGCCTCAGGAGGTCCGTAAAAAATACCTCGTGCGATGATTGCAAGTCCTTCGTAAAGATCGTTGTAGATTCTTGAGACCAAAGTAACCCTTTGGTCGGCATCTTTCAGCCAGTCCTGCCAGGTCAGAAGGAACAAAGACTGCTTTTCCTGGTCTGCTTGGGGATATCTTATGTCAATGAGTGTGACTTTATTTACTTTTGAGGGAAGGCGGAAGGTCATGGAAACGATTACACCAAAGTTTCCGCCCCCGGCTCCCCGGCATGCCCAAAATAAATCGGCGTTTTCCCGTGAGCTGGCATTTATAATACGGCCTTCGTAATTGACCATGCTGACTTCTAAAAGGCTGTCGCAGCCAAGTCCAAGATAGCGGCAGGAGAGTCCGAAGCCTCCGCCTAAAGCATAGCCGCTCACCCCCACCGAGGGGCAGGTGCCGCCAGGGAAGGGGTAACCTTTTGATGAGACGAATTCATATAGCTGCTTGTTTGTTACGCCTCCCTGAACATAAAGCAAATGGGCGTTTTCATCTATGGTAAGCTGGTTCATTTCACTTAAATCAATGTCAAGTACGTCATTGCCGGTGGAATAGCCTTCATAATTATGGCCTCCATTTCGGATGCGCAGGGAAATGTGATACTTTCGGGACCACAAAACCGCATTGCTCACGTCATCCTGATTCTGGCAAAAGACGATGGCCAGGGGGAATTTTTGGATCGCCCTGTTATATACTTGTCTTAATTCATGATAATAAGGGTCATCTGGAGTTACAACATGACCGGTAAGCCCGTTAAAATTACAGGTGTTCATGAGGATTGCCTCCTTTCCTAATAACATTTTATTAGGAAAGGAGACATTTGGTTCGGCTCGTATATGTTCCGCTCCAAAAGGCGTTTAAATGCATCAGAAGATTGTATTAAGTTCCATAAACAACTGGGCAATCTGGGGATCAAACTGGGTGCCTGTGCAGCGTTTGATTTCTTCCATTGCATCCTGACTGTTCATTGCCTTGCGGTAAGGAAGGTTGCTTGTCATGGCATCATAGGCATCAGCAACTGCCAGAATGCGGCACAGCAGCGGAATTTCACTTCCTTTTAACCCTCTGGGATAGCCGGTCCCATCCCATCTTTCGTGGTGGGAGAGGATGTACTCGGATACAGTGACAAGTTCCGGAGTGTTCTGGGCGATGCGGTAACCGATTTCCGGGTGGCGTTTTACCTCTTTCCATTCTTCCTCATTTAAAGGACCGGGCTTTTTTAAGATCTCCATGCTGATCCCCACCTTTCCGATATCGTGAAGCATGGCCAAAAGGGACAGATCATTTTTTTCTTCAGGAGCCAGGTTCATTTTTTCAGCAATGGCAATGCAATAGGTTTCAATTCTTAAGGCATGCTCCTCTGTTTCCATGCTCTTTTCATGAAGCGTGGCCAAAAGGGTATTTATAATGCGGTTGCGGCAGCTTTTTCCTTCCAAAAGCTTTCTGTGGTACATCTGTTCTTCTGCTTTTTGCAGCACCTGATGAATGTTTTCATATTCGCTGTGTTTTACATCAAATCCCAAAGATACGCTGATCTGCAGAGGGAGACGGTCATTTTCCTTAAATTCTTCATTCAGTTTTTGTATGATTTTCTGGGCCTGGGCAGTGTCGGTTTTTGGCAGCAGGACCAGGAATTCATCCCCTCCCCACCGGCTTACAATCCCATTTTTCTGTATGGCATGCTGGAATGTTCTTGCAACCTCCCTTAAAAGAAGGTCGCCTGTTTTGTGGCCGAAGACGTCATTGGTCACCTTCAGGCCGTTTACATCGCCCATGATCACTGTGATGGGAAGCATGGAGGCCCTGTCAATCCGGACCATTTCTTCCTCCATGTATCTGCGGTTGTAAATTTCTGTTAATGAATCATGATAGCTTAAATACATGATCCTTCGCTGCTGCCTTTTTTCATGGCTCACATCGTGAAAGACCATGACAACCCCATACACATGTCCTGTTTGGTCCTTGATGGGGGCGGCGCTGTCTGTAATGGGAATAAAATCTCCCTGTCTGTTTAAAAGAACTGTATGATTGGCAAGACCCACGATCTTTCCCGTCTCCAATACTGCGCTGATCGGATTTGAAATGGTCTCTCCTGTGGTTTCATTTCTTAAGTCAAAGACTTCTTCAAAAGGCCTTGTGGAGGCGGCCTCATTATTCCAGCCTGTGATTTCCTGGGCAGCCTGATTTAAGTAAGTGATTTTACCTTCATTATCAGTGGTAACGACTCCGTCTCCAATGGAATTAAGGGTAACGCTTAATAATTCATTGTCCCAATAAAGGTCGTATCTGAATTTCTCGCGGTCCGATACATCAAAAATAATAGAAAAGAGCTGGTTTTCCCCTTCATAGGTGATTGGGCTGGAATATACATCCACCATTTTGACATCCCCGCTCTTTACGCGGTGAGGAAACAGGGAATAGGGCTTTTCATTATCAAGGGCCTGAATGCGCATGAGTTTGATGGCGTCATTGGATGTCTCACTGATATCCTGTATGTACATTGATAAAATTTCGTCTTTGGTGTAGCCATAAAACCTGCAGGCCGATGGGTTTGCATTCAATATTTTCCCGGTTTTCATGTCAATGATCAGCATGACTGCCGAGTGCTCCGTAAACATGGAATTTAAGTTTTTAAGGAGCCGCTCCTTATCTTCCCGCAGCTTTTTTAATTCTGTGATATCAAGACGTGATCCAATGATATAGGAAACCTGGCCGTTTTCTTTCACAGGAGTGAGCCGCACCAGCCAGTCCCGGGTGCCTCCCATGAATTCTATGGTCTCCTCGTACATCATGCTTTTCCCGGAAGCAATGCATTTTTTGTATCCTTCCTGCAAAACCTTTCCCACTTCATCACCCATTGCTTCTATGGGCGTTTTTCCTTCCATGAGGGGAGTGGTCATTCCGGTCAATGTCTGATGGACTGCATTATTTCGGATATACCGGAATTCTCCGTTTTTATATTCCAGAAAAAACAATCCATCCTGGGTACTGTTAAAAAAAATCTCAATATCCTGGTTGAGCTTGTTAATCTTCTCCCTTTCAGACTGTAATTCCCCATGGATTTCCGTGGTATCGTCAAAAATCGCTGCCAGGCCGTTTGGTACTGGATTGTAAACGGTGACCTTAAAACTCCGCTGCCCAATGGATACGGTGAAATGCCTGTCCTTTTCCCCAGTGCCCAGACTTTCATGAAACATACGCCATGCGGGGGCTTCTGTTTTATCCTTCAGAAGCAGGGATACGTTTTTATGCAGTGCGTTTTCCTTATCAAGGCCCCAGAGATCAAAAAAGGCGTCATTTGCTTCTGCAAGAACATATTCCTGTGAGCGTTCCGTATTCCCAAAGACAATTTCGTAATAGGCATAACCTAATGGCATGTGCATAAAAAGCTTCTCTATTCCCTCTTTTGTCATAACAGGACCCCCTTTATGTGATTTTAATATGTAAGGCCTTAAAACGTAGATATTTGTAATAGAATAATATCAAAAGTTTTTTCATTAAGCAATTCATCATTTAGGTATATTTGTAAAAGTTTTCCATTTTTGTTACAAAATCGCCTTTTTTTCTGAATTTTCTTAAACTTTTTTAACTAAATATGTCGAATAGAATTTGGATAAAGGAATCCTTTGGGAGTAGATTCTTCATTATTTTATATAAAATATAATTTTTAAGGCCTGACAGGTACTATTCTGATTTTAAAAACATAAAATATGAAAAATTGCTTAATTGAAAGGCAGTAAACTTATGACTCCTTGTCCTGAAGGATTGTACTCCTACACGATTCAATCCGGTGATACACTGTGGCTTATTTCACAGCGTTACCGTACTACCGTGGAGGAAATTTTGGCTGTAAATCAGGGAATAAATCCCAGTAATCTGTTAGTTGGGCAGGTGATCTGCGTTCCCCGTGGAAGCAGAAACCGTAATATGCCTTCCCAGCCTCAGACCCAGCCCCGGACCCAGCCCCAGACGCAGCCCATGACGCAGCCCCAGACGCAGCCCATGACGCAGCCTCAAACGCAGCCCATGACGCAGCCCCAGACGCAGCCTCAAACGCAGCCCATGACGCAACCCCAGACGCGGCCTCAGACGCAGCCCATGACGCAGCCGATGACGCAGCCCATGACGCAGCCTCAAACGCAGCCCATGACGCAGCCGATGACGCAGCCCATGACACAGCCCCAGACGCAGCCTCAAACGCAGCCCATGACGCAGCCCCAGACGCAGCCCCAGACGCAGCCCATGACGCAGCCCCAGACGCAGCCCATGACACAGCCCCAGACGCAGCCCGTGACGCAGCCTCAAACGCAACCCATGACGCAGCCTCAAACGCAGCCCATGACGCAGCCCCAGCCTCAGACGCGGCCCCAGACACAGCCTCAGACACAACCCATGACGCAGCCCATAACGCAGCCCCAGACGCAACCCATGACACAGCCCCAGACGCAACCCATGACGCAGCCTCAGACCCAGATCCCAGCTCAGGGAAATCAGAATCTCGGCAGCGGTATGAATAATTGTGCAGGAGGGCTGCAGTCTTATACAATTCGAGCCGGAGATAGTTTGTGGGTTATTTCACAACGTCATTCCATTACCGTTGATGAAATTATGGAGGCGAATCCGGGCATAAATCCCAATCGTCTATTTGTTGGTCAAGTAATCTGTATTCCCCAGGCAGGAGGAAGCAGCAATATGCCTCCACAGGCCCAGACACAGTCTCAGCCCCAGCCTCAAACTTTTATTGAGGACAATTGGAGGCGAAGAAACAGAGTGAACCGCTGCCCGGAAGGATCATATCCATACACAATTCAAGCTGAAGACACGCTTTGGCTTATTTCTCAGCGTCATTCTACTACCGTAGAGGCCATTATGGAGGCGAATCCAAGTGTAACTCCTGATAATCTGTTTGTCGGTCAGGTAATCTGTATCCCACGCGGAACAAGACGCAATGCACCTGAAAGATCACGCAGCCGGTCTCGTAATGAGGGAGAACGGAGAGGCAGCAGCGTTGAGAATCCCTGCCCTGTAGGAATGCATTCCTATATCATTGAGTCTGGCGATACTCTATGGCTTATTGCACAGCGTTTTGAGACTACCGTTGAGGCAATTATGGCTGTAAATCCAGGTCTTAATCCAACAAATCTGTTTATTGGTCAGGTGATTTGTATTCCATATGGACAGAGGCCTTCATTGATATGCCCGGGTCCGCAGCCGCAGCCAATGCCGCAGCCTCAACCGCAGCCTCAACCACAGCCGCAGCCAATGCCGCAGCCTCAACCGCAGCCGCAGCCAATGCCGCAGCCTCAACCACTACCACAGCCTAGGCCGCAGCCGCAACCCCAACCAATGCCGCAGCCTCAACCCCAGCCCCAACCGCTGCCTCAACCCCAGCCAATGCCGCAACCTCAACCCCAGCCTCTACCACCTGTTTCCACATGTATCACTGAGGCAGAACAAAATTTAAACAACTATTTGCGGCTCTTATGGTTACAGCATGTGTACTGGACGAGAATGGTTATTGAGAGCGTGGCTTTTGACCTCCCGAATGTGCAGGCTGTGACAAATCGCCTTCTCCAGAACCCTCATGATTTTGAGGAAGTATTGGTTACATTCTATGGGCAGAATAATGCTGCAGATTTTGCGGAGTTGCTGACAAACCACATTACCATTGCAGGTGAGCTTTTTACGGCGATGAAGCAAGACAATGCAGAGGCTGCCTCTAATGCGGAAGGTCGCTGGTACGAAAATGCAAATCAGATTGCAGCATTCCTTTCCAATATTAATCCTAACTGGTCACTGGATGACTGGCAGGATATGCTCTATGACCATCTGGCAATGTTAAAGGGGCAAGCAGAGGATATTATGGCACAGAATTACGTGGAAGCCATTAATGTATTTGCAGATGTTGAAAGAGAAGCTTTGGAAATGGCTGATGTTATGACACAGGGGATCGTACAGCAGTTTCCGCAGTATTTCAGCTAATTACAGGCAAAGAAACGGGAGTATCCCAAAAGCCAATGACTGTCTTTTGGGATAATTCTCGTGACTTACATAAAAGTTCGTGTTTTCTTTCGGCGGAATGGAAGCACGGACTTTTTTATTATTACAACAATTTTTAGACAATTCACGGATATTCATGTTTTGAAGTTTCTGGCTGAAGCGCAGTATGGAATCCACAATTTTCTTTTCCTGCCTGGAAAAGATTAAATAGTCTTTTTGTATTTTGGTTAATATATTCATTATCCTGTGGATCTTCTTTTGCTTTTTTTACCAACAGGTGCTGCTGCCATTAGACGCATTTCCAAAAGTTGCCCCCTGTTTCCTTTTACAATGGAAAAATAACCTGGCCTGTTAAACCGGTAGCAGGCGAAAATTATTTGTGGTAAAATATCATGAGATTGTAAAAAGGAACATATAAACGGGGGAGAAAATGATAATCAGAGACTATAATCCTGGGGATATTACGGAAATAGCAGAGCTGTTTTATGGAACGGTCCATGGAGTATGCGCCAGGGATTATACAAAGGAGCAGCTGAATGCATGGGCAGCAGAAGATATGGACAGGTTGGCCTGGAACCGTTCCTTTTTGGAGCATAATACCTTTGTGGCTGTAAAAAGCGGCCTGATCGTCGGGTTTGGTGACATGGATGATACCGGTTACCTTGACCGTCTTTATGTCCACAAGGATTATCAGGGACAGGGAATCGCAACTGCTCTTTGTGACCGGCTGGAAGCAGGATTGCCTGCCGGTACGTTTACAACACATGCTTCCATAACAGCAAGGGCGTTTTTTGAAGCCCGGGGATACCGGGTTTTTAAGGAACAGCAGGTCAGGCGAAAGGGCGTTGTTCTGACGAATTATGTAATGAAAAAAATTAGTTACATAGATATCATGGCGGCGAAAACTCTACGGAGCGTAGATTGAAAAGCTTATGACAAAGGATTACAATGCTATATGGGGCAGAAGCAGGACCGGAGAATTAAGGGCAGCGGAATCCCAGCAGGTTACATTTGATGAAATCCTGAACTTTAGAAAGACGGTGAAAACAAAATGGATAAATCTTCAAGGAAAGCTATGAAAGAACAGTATCAAAGCAGAAAAATAGTCGGGGGAGTATACTGTATTAAATGCAGCGGCAGTGACGATGTCTGGTTCCGGGCAACCACAGATCTGCAGGGTGCAAAAAACAGGTTTTTATTTTCCCAGTCAACGGATTCTTATCTTGAGATCTGCATGATGGATGCGTGGAAGGAGTTCGGGGCATCCAGGTTCTCTTTTGAAATAATTGAGGAAATAGAAAAAAAAGAAATGCAGACAGAACGTGAATTTTCTGACGATGTGAATACGCTGCTGGAACTATGGCTGGAAAAGCAGCAGGAAAAAAATAAAGAATAAATGAAAAACAGAAGGATGGAATTCCCTCTTTTTAATTCCGGATATGGAGGTAAACATGCAAAACAGTAAAGTAGGAAGCATAATCCGTGCCCTGCGCTTAGAGCACCATATGACCCAGAAGCAGCTTGCGGATAAAATGAATCTTAGTGACAAAACCGTTTCCAAATGGGAACGGGGCCTGGGACTGCCTGATATTTCCCTTATTCCGGAGCTTTCCGGACTTCTGGGAATTGATATCATGAATTTATTGGCCGGTGATATGACGCCCAACAATTTTGTAGGAGGTAATATGAAAAATACGAAATATTTCGTTTGTCCCACATGCCAGAATATAACGCTTTGCACAGGAGAGGCAGAAGTCTCATGCTGCGGAAAGAAACTGGCGGCCCAGACCTTAAAAAAAGCGGAAGAGAGCGAAAAGCTGTCCGTTCATGTGACAGAAGATGACTGGTATATCACCAGTGAACATCCCATGGATAAAGAGCATTACATTTCCTTTGTGGCTTTGGCTGCAGGCGACCGTATCCAGATCATCAAGCAATATCCTGAATGGAATTTAAATGTGAGGATACCCAAAAGAGGACATGGAATGCTGATATGGTACAGTACGGATTATGGATTGCGGTACCAATTGTTAAAGTAAGGTTTTGGCGGTCATCGGAATCTCACTGCCTTTTACCATTTCCTGCTCTTTTTCTGTAATGCAATCAGTAATCCCTAAGATCATCTTTTTCTCCTCTTCTTATTTCTCAGATTCGTTCCGCAAAAACATAGATCCATTGGCAGTCCCTTAATGAAAATGCTTGTGTTTAATAGCCTCACAGCCATTAACAGCCATTTTTTTGCATGTACAGCCGGCAGGTGGCAAGGGGACAGCAAAAAAGCACAGGGAGGCTAATGCCCCCTGTGCTTTTCCTTGCGTTTTTCCTGCCGCAGTTCAAACTGACGCTCTTTCTCAGTATCCCGCTGTTCCCGGGAATGAGATTTGCGCTCCGATTTTACCTGCTCCTGCTGAAGCTTCAGAGCCTGCTGTGCCTTTGTTCCAATCCCGATATTTTGCAGCTGTTTACTAATTTCCCTCCGCATTCTTTTGGGATTGATGCGCTTTTCAGTCATTTCCGATGCTTCCAGAGATGGACTAAACCGAAGCTTATCGTAGTTTTTGAGTAGGAAATCGTAGATTTCGTAATCCTTGGGTTCTGCTCCAAAGGTGATTTTACAGACCTCATATCTGCCTTCAAATTCACGCTCGCAGATGCCCACCCAAAAGGGGTCCTCAAATAATACGGTCAGCCTGGAACCAGTCTTTCTCATAGTGAAATCCTCCTTTTTATGTGCCTTACAAAGAACGGACAACCAAGGAGGCAGGTTACTGACAGCTTGCGCTGCGTCCGGACTACCAACCGGAACTGTGTTTTTATCTTTGCACTATATATTTTAGCACATATTCTGTTGACATGGATTAATTTTTTTAGTTTCCCTGTTTTTTCCGGAAACATGGAACTGCTTCCAGGGATGATTCTGCAAATGAGATCAGGCTGTGGGGAGTCCTAAGAGCATAAATCGGCAGACAAGGGAATAGAAAATATGGAGTACATAGAAAAGAGACTTGATTCCGTAAAAAGAGAATTCAAGATACCCTTTTAGGAAAGGAGTAAAATGGTAATACCTGTTTATGTTGTCACAGGGAGCCTGGATGCAGGGAAAACGACCTTTTTAAACAATATCCTTGGTAAACGGAGGGCCAGGGCGCTGGTAATCCAGTTTGAGGACGGTGAAGAAGGTTTCTCCTGCAGTTATGCGGGCCACAGGAAGATCATCATACCAAGGCGGCTGTTAGAACGGCAGCAGGAACAGATCATCAGCCAGATTTACCAGGAGACACAAAATGGGCCGTGGGAAGAAATCTGGGTTGAGTGGAATGGAGCGGCGCCTTTTTCCTGGCTGCTGGCGCTGTTTTGGGACACGGCTTTCAGCACAGTATGCCGGTTAAAAAAGGTAATTCATATTGTGGACGCTGAGAAGCTGGAATACCAGCTCAGCGGAACAGGAATCTGCCTCATGGATCAGATTTCAGAAAGTGACATGGCAGTTGTACGCAATTTCCATACAAACAGCCAATACCGACGTGCCTGCCGTTTATTGGAAGAAGTGAATCCCGGCATGGAAATCTTACAGCTGACCTCTTACACCAGACTTTATAAGCCGGTTTTAAGCGAACCGGACGGAGGGGTCACCTCCTTTCTCATGGAACTTGCGCTTATGGTCTGTCTGTTTCTTCTGGCAGGAATCATTTCCGGATTGGAGGGATTACCAATCAGCAGAATGATCAACCTGTTTTTTGGTATGACCCTGCAGGCAATTCCCTTTTTGCTCATTGGTATTCTGCTTTCCTCTGTCATTCAGATCTTAATTCCCCGGAGCACTCTGGAACGGTGGTTTCCAAAATCCTTTGTTTTGGGAATGGCGGCAGCTCTTGCAGGAGGATTTTTACTGCCAGTATGTGACTGTGCATCCATTCCGGTTTTCAGAAGTCTGGTAAAAAAGGGGATTCCGCTGCCTGTTGCGGTCACCTTTATGATGGCGGCCCCTGTTACGAATCCGGTTGTCCTGGTGTCAACCTTCTATGCCTTTGGAGGGAACATGGCGGTGGTGGCCGGCCGGGCAGGAATCGGCGCTTTGGCGGCTGTTTTGATTGGGCTGCTTGTTGCAGCCTGCCAAAGGAAAAGCCCGCTTCTTTCAGGGAGGGAGCAAAGCGGGCTTATCTGTGCCTGTGGTTGTTATGAGGACAGCCAAAACGTTACATCACTGGCAGGAAAGCTTGTACTTTGCCTGCGGCATGGGCAGTCAGAGTTTTTTCAGGTGGGCAAATACCTGTTGATCGGAATACTGGCGGCAGCCTCCTTCCAGGCGTTAGGAGACGGGCAGATGGCCCTTACACAGTACAGAGGAGGACTGGCGGTTTCGATTCTGTTTATGATGGCAGCGGCTTTTGTCCTGTCACTGTGTTCCTCATCTGATGCGGTTATTGCCCGCAGCCTTGCCAGTCAGATGCCGGCTGGGGCTGTTATGGGCTTTCTCATATTCGGTCCAATGATGGACATTAAAAATATACTGATGCTCTCCTGTGGATTTACAAAGGGATTTATAGGGAAACTGGTGCTGGTAACTGCCGCCGTATGCTTTTTCCTGGTCTTTTTGGTGTATGGGACAGGGGGAATCAGGATATGAAAAAAACCATCAAAGTGTTAAATCCCCAGGTGCTGATTGAAATCCTCTGTCAGATGTCTTTTGGAGGAATGATCGTTTATCTGGCCGCCAGCGGAGCCTATCTTCAATATGTTACTCCGAGAATGAAGCCCTACCTGTACCTTACCGCCGGTATCATGGGATTATGGGCATTTGCAGGAACCGGGCGGTTGTTCAGGCCCAGATATAAAATCCATTTGACCCACTGTTTCCTGCTGATTATCCCTGTGCTTCTTATGCTGCTTCCACATGCACCCCTTGAAAGTTCTTCCTACAATACCATTGGTGACGGTTCAAAGCTGCAGATAAGTAAGCCGCAGCGGAAAGGGCCTGAACCCATTCAGGATCAAGGGGAGGAGACCGCCGCAGTACAACAGGAGCCGGTTCCATCAGAATTGTCGTCTGCCAAAGAAGCAAAAGAGAAGGGAATGCCAGGACTGAATACGGCGGATAAGAAAATTATTGTTTCAGATGATCTGTTTGGAATGTGGTATTCGCAGCTGTACATGCATATGGAAGAATATGAGGGATATACCGTTGTAATAACCGGATATGTACTTAAAGACCCGGAAGCATATGGAGAAAATGAGTTTGCAGTCGCCCGTCTGGCAATGACCTGCTGCGTTGCTGATTTAGCCCCGGCCGGTTTACACTGCAAGTACGGGGAAGCAGCAGGTCTGAAAGAAGATTCCTGGATCACCGTGGAAGGAAAGCTTACTGCAAGCTATGAAGAATATGACGGACATAAGTATGCGGATCCTCTTATTATAGTGTCAGGAATCACACCGGCAGAAAAAGTGGAGGGATATGTGTATCCGTATTAAATTTAAAATGATTCCTTGACAATGCTCTGAAAATTGCTATAATATAAAAATAAAATTCATTTTCAAATTCAGGGGTTGACCATGGCAGAGAGAGGCAGATATAGAACAAAGCAACAGGAAATCATATTAAATTGTCTGAAAAACCAAAAATCACGTTTTCTTACAGTGGATCAGTTTATGGACTGTCTGCAGAAAGAGGGGGTACAGGTTGGGCAGACAACCGTATACAGGGTTCTGGAACGGCTGGTTGAAGATGGAGAGGTTATGAAGCTCCCCATGGAAGACGGCTCCAAGATCCGTTATTGTTATGCGGATAAGGAAGAACTGAACAAGCCGGGGAAACTGGTATGCCTGGGGTGCGGCCAGTTTATTCCTCTTGAATGTTCCAAAATGGGTGCTTTTTTAGAACATATTTATGAGGAACATGGTTTTGAGATGGATGAACAGCACACAGTTTTCTATGGTTATTGCGGGGGCTGCAAAAAGAACGGCTCTAAGTCGTTAGATATTTGACAATACTAAAAAAATTACTATAGTATCAAAATGATTTTAAATTCCAAATTGAGAAAATAAGGGAGGAGGAGACGAAGTGAGTTATTTTACAAAGTATAAACGAATCCATGCATTTCTGGCAGCGTTTCTTGTGGCAGCCATACTGCTTCTCTCCGGTCTTTTTATTGTTACACATGCAGAACATGAGTGTATAGGTGAGCACTGCTCTGTGTGCGCGGAAATTGAAGCCTGCGTTTTCACAATCTGCTTATTGACGGAAGCAGTGGGTGCAGGAGCCGTTGTCATCTTTGCGTATATTGTGGTTCTAAAGCTCTTATCTTCTTATTTGGCCGGACTTTACTTGTGCCCGGTTTCTTTGGTCAGCTTAAAAATCCGTTTAGATGATTAAAACTTCCTCATAAGGAGACAGGATTTTATGGTATCCCAGGGTAGAAGTCTGCCTTGTTTTTGTGTACCTGTTTTCATCCTGTCTGCAAGGCGGAGATCACATAATTAAATACACAACCTGGAGGATCATTTTATGAAGAAAAATTTAAGTACAACATTAAGTGCGCTGGCTATGACAGCGCTGGTTTCGATTGCTCTGCTTTCAGGCTGCTCTGGAACAGCATCCAAGCCGGAAGCTTCTGATACAGAAAACACCTCTGCTTCTGCAGATGTAAATGAAACCCTGGCCGGAGACTCCGCGGGAATGGGAGAAAAGGATTCCCAGGGCGGGAAGCTGAAGGTAATGGCAAGCTTTTATCCCATGTATGATTTTGCGGTTAAAATCGGCGGTGACAAGGCTGAGGTGATTGATATGGTTCCGGCCGGCACAGAGCCTCACGACTGGGAACCGGCAGCCATGGATATTAAAGATCTGGAAGAAGCTGATGTATTTGTTTACAGCGGTGCGGGAATCGAACATTGGGTTAAAGATGTGCTTGCCAGCCTCCAAAATAAAAAGCTGGTGTCAGTCGAAGCATCAGAAGGCCTTACCCTCCTGGCAGGCCATGAGGAAGAGGATGGGGAGGCAGAGGAAGATGACCATGGTCAGTATGACCCCCATGTGTGGCTCAGCCCCATAAACGCAAAGAAGGAAATGGAAAATATCAAGAATGCGTTTGTAAAGGCTGACCCGGACAATCAGGATTACTATGAATCCAACTACCAAACCTATTCAGTCAGGTTTGATGAACTGGACCAGAAATATAAAGATACCCTGTCCGCGCTGCCAAATAAGGATATTGTAGTGTCCCATGAGGCTTTCGGCTATCTTTGCAACGCTTACGGTTTAAATCAGGTGGGAATCGAAGGGCTGTCCCCGGATTCAGAGCCGGATCCTGCAAGAATGGCGGAAATCATTGATTTTGTAAGGGCCAATAATGTGAGGGTCATCTTTTTTGAGGAGCTGGTAAGCCCAAAGGTTGCTGAAACGGTTGCAAAGGAAACCGGAGCAGCCACACAGGTTTTAAATCCTCTGGAAGGTTTAAGTGATGAGGAACTAAAAAGCGGTGCTGATTACTTCTCCGTAATGGAAGATAATTTAAAACAGTTGGAAGCAGCACTGAAATAAGAAAGACAGGAGTACGGATGATGGATGCCATTGCAGTAAAGGAACTGGACTTCTCCTATGGAAGCACCCAGGTATTGAATCATATTAATTTTACCGTTCCGATGGGCAGGTTCGCTGTCCTGCTTGGACAAAACGGGGCAGGAAAAAGCACACTGCTAAAACTCATGCTGGGAGAGCTTACCCTTAACGGGGCAGCGGGGAATATACAACTGTTGGGGCGGGATATCCGGCAGTTTAAAAACTGGCAGGAGATCAGCTATGTCCCTCAGAACGGCATGGCATCCTATCAAAACTTTCCGGCCTCTGTGGAGGAAATTGTTCAGGCGAATTTATACGCCCAAATTGGGCTGTTCCGGTTTGCCGGGAAAAAAGAAAAGGAGCTGGTCCGGCAGGCGCTCATCCAGGTTGGAATGGAAAGCTTTGCAAAGAGGCTGATCGGCCGTCTGTCCGGCGGGCAGCAGCAGAGGATTCTTCTGGCAAGAGCCCTGGTAAACCGGCCCCAGCTTTTACTTATGGATGAACCAACATCCGGTATGGATGAGAAAAGTACGGAAGATTTTTACAGGCTCCTGAGGAATATCAACCGTGAACAGGGCGTAACGGTAATGATGGTCACCCATGACCGGAAGCGGCTGGAACCATTCGCAGATGACATCTGGCTCTTGGATGACGGCAATATGAAACTGGTTAAAACAGGTCAGGAGGAGAACGGCAATGGAGATATTTAATTATGCATTCATGCAGCGGGCCTTTATTGTGGGAGTCCTTCTGGCAGCGGTTATTCCCTGTATCGGGATTGTGATCGTATTCAAGCGTATGTCCATGATTGGAGACGCTTTATCCCATACTTCCCTTGCCGGAGTAGCGGCGGGACTGATTTTTGGAATGAATCCGGTGGCAGCGGCTGTGGCGGCCTGCGTGATTGCCTCCCTTGGGATTGAGTGGATCCGCAGGAAGCTGCCCAGGTTTTCGGAGATGTCCATTGCTATCATTATGTCCGCGGGAATCGGCCTGGCAGGTGTCCTGTCAGGATTTGTAAAGAATTCGGCAAACTTCAACAGCTTTTTGTTTGGCAGCATTGTGGCAATCAGCGATACGGAACTGTACCTTGTGGTAGGGGTCAGCATTGTGGTGCTGCTTCTGTTCCTGCTGATGTACAAAGAATTATTTTACGTGTCCCTTGATGAGCAGAGTGCAAGGCTGGCAGGGGTGCCGGTCCGGACGGTGAATTTTATATTTACAATTTTAATTGCAGTGACGGTTTCCGTTGCTGCCAGGACGGTTGGAGCGTTAATTGTATCCTCCATGATGGTGGTGCCTGTGGCCTGTGCCATGCAGTTTGGGAAAAATTACCGCCAGACACTTCTCTATGCGGTGGCTCTGGATGTCATATTTATGATAATCGGATTGTTTGCCGCCTATTATCTGAGATTAAAACCGGGAGGCACCATTGTCCTGGTAGGAGTGATTTTTTTAATATTGGTGTTTGCAGGAAAAAAGCTTCTTAAGCTGAAGGGATAACAGGAAAGCCTGTTTTGATGAGACAGGAGAGTCAAAATGATCTGTGCAGCCGGTAAGGCGGCAGAATGGAGCGCATATGACTGATATTTATATTATATCCGGCTTTTTAGGCGCGGGTAAAACTACATTAATCAAGACTATGGTACGGTCCGCGTTCAGGAATAAGGAAATTGTTGTGATTGAAAATGACTTTGGGGAGGCAGGGATTGACGCCGGGCTGCTTCGGGAATGTAATTTGGAGGTTACCAGCTTAAATGCAGGGTGTATCTGCTGCAGCTTAACCGGAGACTTTGAAAAGGCGGTGGACAGAATCTTAAAGGATTATGCGCCGGATGCCATTTTAGTGGAGCCATCCGGTGTCAGCAAGCTCTCTGATATTGTTAAAATCTGCTTAAAGCAGGAGGATGAAGGCAGGCTTCACCTTAAAAAGACAATTACAGTGGTGGATACCCGTTCCTTTGAAAAATACTTAAAAAACTATGGTGAATTTTTTGAAGACCAGATTGCCTATGGTGATCTGATTCTGTTAAGCCATCAGGAAGAATGTCAGGATAAAATCGGATACATAAAAGATAAAATTCAGGGAGTTAATCCGGAAGCCAGAATCGAGGCAGGCTTCTGGGATTCCATCCCTGCAGCTGTTTTCCGGCATGGTCCGCGAAACAGCAAAATTTTCAGGCTGGAGATGGAGGAGGCTGTGTCCATGAAGCCTGTGCGGATCAGAGGAATCCGGCCCAAGATGAATGATCAGAAAATGGGCTTTCTCCGACGCCATTTTGCCAGAGATGTTTTCTCCTCCGTTACCCTGGAATGGAAAGAACCCCTTTCCGAGGACCAGCTAAGGAAGAGGGTGCTGAATGTTGTGGAACATGCGGACGGAGTAATCCTGCGGGGAAAAGGAATTGTGGCAAGCGGTTCCCATGGTCTTATCTTTCACTTTGTGTCAGGCAGTTTGAATATTGAGCCTGCTAATGCAGGGGGTAACCAGGTCTGCTTCATCGGCACAGGTCTTGATGAGCAGCAGATAGGGACATTATTCAGTGAGGGAAAAAATCATGAGAACACCTGCATGGGTCATAACCGGTCTGCTGGATTCGGGGAAAACAACACTCATCAATAATCTGATTGAAAAGGAGCTGGATGAACTGGATATTCTGGTTCTCCAGTTTGAATCAGGGGAAAAGCCGCTGAAAGAAACGAAACAGGTGGAAAAGCTGATGTTTTCCAAAAACCAGCTGGAACAGATCCCCTTCCGTGTTGCCGATACCATATTAAAGTACTTGGATAAACACAGCCCGGATTTAATTCTGATTGAGTGGAACGGGATGGAACACTTCCATAAACTGGAGGAAATGCTTCTCCAGTTTTCAGCCAAGGCAGTTGTAAGCATTGAAAAGGTTATCTATGTTGCAGAAGATACCGGACTGAAAACCAAGATTCCTGATGCCGGCGCAGTTACCTTTTCACAGATTGCAGGAAGCGACTGCGCTTTTGTCAGAACAAAAGAACATCAACATATTACGGATGATATTGGCATTCTATACAACTGTAATCCGGATATCAGGGTTTTTACCAATCGGAAATGGGACCGTTTTATTAATAGAATATTCAGTTTCAATATGCAAACAAGGTTCTGGTTTATGGCAGTTATAACTGCAGCTCTGGTTTATATGACAGGCTTATCCCTGCTTAATGGCTTTGGGGTTCCGGCCGGGCGGTATGTCAGCATATTTCTTGGGGTCTTTTTGCAGGCAATCCCCTTCCTTGCCATTGGGGTTCTCCTTTCCTCTTTGATTCAGGTCTATTTACAGCCGGACTGGATTCAGAGGAAATTCCCCAGAACAATTCTGGCCGGCCAGGTGTTTGCAGTAATAGCGGGGTTCTGTTTGCCGGTCTGTGACTGCGCATCCATTCCCGTTTTTAAGAGCCTGGTTAAAAAGGGAGTTCCAATGCCAGCCGCAGTGACATTTATGCTGGTATCTCCCGTAATCAATCCGGTGGTAATTCTCTCCACATGGTTTGCTTTTAACGGTAATTACAGGATGATTGCCGCCAGGTGCGGTCTGGGCATTTTATGTGCGGTGCTTTGCGGGCTGACTTATCTGATCAAGCCTCCTAAGGATTATCTGCTTGAAGATGCCATGCCGGTTCAGGCAAACTGCGGGGATTATAGCCTTCCCGTGGAAGAAAATACCTGCCTGTCCCGTTTCTTTTTGATGACCAGGCACGCGCAGAATGAATTTTTTTCGGTAGGAAAATTTCTTCTCACAGGAATTTTTGTATCCACCCTGTTTCAGGATATGATTCCTTTTGCAGTGTCGGCCGGAGGCGGTACGGCCCCATGGAAGGCACTTCTGCTGATGATGGGAATGGCCTTTGTGCTCTCCCTTTGCTCTTCTTCTGATGCAGTGGTAGCCAGAAGTATGGCGGGAAGCCTTCCGGTTGGCGCAATCATTGGCTTTCTGGTATTTGGCCCGATGATGGATATTAAAAATGCCGCTATGCTGCTTTCCGGTTTTAAGTCCGGTTTTGTGGCCCGTCTGTTTGTGACCGCGTTTCTGGTTTGTTTCATTGCAGTTGCACTGTTTATGCTCTGGGGGAGCGGAGGGATCCGGATATGACGCTAAAAGGAAAAGGATTCAACCTTCAGGTGCTGACGGAATGCATCTGTTACCTGGTTTTTGGATACCTGCTTTTTCATCTGACTTATTCCGGCGGGTATTTAAGCTATGTGACGCCCAGAATGAAGCCTTATCTTTATGGGCTGTCCTTCCTGATGCTTCTCTGGGCCGTGGTGGAAGGACGAAATTTACTGGTACCCCAGTACAAGGCAAGGCTATCCCGCTCGTTTGTTTTAATTATTCCAATCCTGCTGCTTTCCATCCGCCCGGCAGCTCCCGGGGGCAGCAGTATGGTCAGAAACTATGATAACTCCGGTATTTCCATGGCTGGAGGGAACCGGGGGAGCCAGGCAGGCGGCAGTTGGGGGCAGCAGATACCTCCGGAAGGCAGCGGGGAACCGCTTGTGAATGGAGAAACTCTTCCGGCAGATACTGACTGGGACACTGGGGAAAACGACGGGTACCCTGAGACTGATGAATACTCAGAAGATCCCGCGGCACAGGCCGATGATAACGGAAGTCCATTACATGAATTAAAGGGCAGGGATGAAGAGACAAAAACCATAACAATTGCAGATGAGGATTATTATGCGTGGCTTTATGAGCTGAGTTCCAATTCACAAAAATATGAAGGTTACACGGTTATTATGAAAGGATTTATTTACCGGGATCCGGAGATTGAAAAAGAATGTGATTTTGCCCTGGTTCGTCTTTCCATGTGGTGCTGTGCAGCGGATTTGACTCCCATAGGCTTTTTGGTTGACTGGGATCAGGATCTTGAATTTAAGGATGATGACTGGGTGGTGGTAAAAGGCACGTTTGGAATAACGGCAGATGGTGAGTCCCTGATCCTGAAAGCACAAACCATCAAGGCGGCTGAGAAGCCGAAAGAAGAATATGTTTATCCATACTATTAAATAAACAGGGGCGGCTCATGACTGCCTGTACAAATAGGAGAGAGGAATTATTATGAGAGTAAAAGTAACATTAGAGTGCACGGAGTGCCATGACAGGAACTACACCACAACTAAAAATAAGCAGAAGCATCCGGAACGAATGGAGATTATGAAATACTGTTCCAGGCTGAGAAAATATACGCTTCACAAGGAAACAAAGTAGGAAGAGGAGAAAAAATGGGAAAAATACCGGTTACTTTATTGGCCGGATACCTGGGAGCAGGGAAAACGACCTTGCTGAATCATATTTTAAATCACCCCATGGGATTTAAGATTGCCCTTATTGTCAATGATCTTGGCTCCGTGAATGTGGATGCCAGGCTTCTTAAGAACAATGGGATCACCTATAAAAAGAACCAGCTGCTGGAGCTGACCAATGGCTGCATCTGCTGCAGCTTGAGAGAAGACTTTATTCACGGGATTGAGAAACTGGCCCGGGACGGCAGATTTGATTATATATTGGTAGAGGCTTCCGGAGTCAGCAGCCCGGCTAATATTGCAGATGCGTTTGAAGAGGAAGGCAGCGGGTTTCCCGCAGGGCTGGATGCCATTGTTGCCGTAGCAGACGCAAACAGGATTTATACGGAATTCATGGATGAATTTGAACAGTGGGGAACACTGGATCATGACAACGGGCAGGAAGAAGAACAGGATGTCATTAATCTTGTAATGGAACAGATTGAATACAGCAATATGGTTGTCCTTAATAAATGTGACTTACTGACAGAAATACAGGCAGAAAAGGTTGCACAGCTCATTCACAGCCTGGTTCCGGAGGCTGAGATTATGAAAACGTCCAGGGGTTGTGTGGACTCCCGTATCATATTCGACCGGAAGCTGTATGATTATGAGAAAATGAATCAGGCATCTGTTCTTTCCAGGGCTTGGTCAAATGGGGAAAATGAAGTGTATGAACCGGATTATGGAATAAAGGCCATCTGCTACAAACGGCGGAAGCCATTTGATGAGCAGAAATTCGGTGCGTGGATAGAGAATCATTACCCAAGGGAAATCATACGTGCAAAGGGGTATTTATGGTTTGCGGAAGATGAGGACCATGCAATTTTATTTGAGCAGGCCGGAAACAGCATTGCCATTACTCCGGGAGCCAGGTGGATTGTGTCTTATCCGGAAAATGAGAGGGAAGAATTGCTGGAGGAATATCCGGAACTATTGGAAGGCTGGGATGAAAAAGACGGAGACAGGGAAAATCAAATTGTTTTTATCGGAAAAAGTCTGGATACCGAGTATCTGATTCAGGAACTGGATTCTTGCTTAAAGAATCCTTGATTAACAGGAAGAAAAGAGAAGTGCATGTTTTGAAACCAATGAATCCCTTCAAGTGCTGTTTGGACTTGAAGGGATTTTTCATTTAAGTCCCTAATTTTAAAATTAGCGTTCCCACTATATTGGTTATTGCAGAAAAGAGAACCATACCATCTGTTTAATGAAAAAACAAAGATTGAAAAAAGGGGTATATAAGATATAATAACAGTTTTCGCAGTAAATTTACGCCGTCGTGTTTGATAATCGTCTGATATTATGATAAAATAATGATAATGGGCTTATGTGATGAAACTTTGTCACTAAGCTATAGGTGAGATATGAGGAAAATGAAAGAAATCAAAATAACTGTACATGAAAAATCAGCAAGATTTTCTCATGAACCAGGAGGTTTCAAATGAACATATACAAAAAAATACGACTTTCTGGAATCTTAAGGGAGGTGTTTTGACGTAATATTGCTGTAATAAAGGGGCGATTGGTGATGGGAATGCAAAGGAGCTTGAAAAAAGGCCCACAGCTTAAAGAGCGGGGTCTTAATTTCAGCTCCTGTAAAGTGAGATCGGCTTATCCTATGTGATGGAATGCCTGGGACGTTCAGGAAAGCTTGATCAGGACAAAATGGTGGCTGTATTTGAAAGCCTGAAAATGAGTTTAGAATCAATGCATGAACAGTTAAGAGCGTGTCTGCAGGGGATCCGGGCAAATGAATAGGAACACAGGAGTAGTGTTATGGAGTGCAAAATACTGATTGCAGATGATATTCTGGTAAATCGAAGAATTATAAAAGCTGCCTTAAAAGAGATAGAAGATGCCACATTTTTTGAAGTTGAGAGCGGACAGGAAGCTTTGGAAAAAATATTTAGTACAAAAATTGATCTTGTGATTTTGGACTTAATGATGTCGGACAAAAATGGATTTGACGTGCTGTCTGAGATGAAATCCGACCCTCAATGCGCACCCATCCCTGTCATCATTTATTCCGCCCTTACTAATATTGACGACATGGAAAAAGCGCTGAAAATGGGAGCTTATGATTACTTTACAAAGCCCCTGACACCTGAAGATGCAAAATATGTGCTTCCCATTAAAGCGAAAAATGCGATTAAAAGCTATGAGCAGCATAAGCTTTTGTCGGAGCTGAACGAGAGATTAAAGGAACGCATTACGGAAATCGAATATCTGAGCTGCCATGATAAGGTCACAGGCCTTTACAACCGGCATTTTTTTGAAGATACGATTGAAAGCCTGGGCTCCCGGGAGGAGCTGCCTGTAGCTTTGCTCATAGGGGACATTAATGGGCTTAAGATGGTAAATGACGTTTTCGGCCATATTCAGGGCGATAATTTTCTGATTGAGATAGCTAATATCCTGCAGCTTTCCTGCAGGGAAAGCGATATCATCACCAGATGGGGAGGTGACGAATTTGCCATTATCCTGCCGGGGGCCGATGACCGGACAGCGGAGCAGATATGTGATAAAATCAAAGCGGCCTGCAGCCTTGCAACCGGGGATTTTGTCCAGCCAAGCATATCCATGGGCTGGTCTGTTAAGACCTCCTCCACCCAGAATATGGAAGCTGTCATAAAAGAGGCGGAAGACCGGATGTACCGCCATAAGCTGTTAGAAAGCAAGAGTGTGCGCAGTTCCATACTCAATTCTTTCAGAAAAATCCTTCATGAAAATAATTGGGAAACAGAGGAGCATTCCCTGCGGGTATCCACCCTGGCATCGGATATTGGAAGGGAAATGGGGTTAAAATCCATTGCCCTTGAAGAACTCCGCATCTTTTCCATCCTTCACGATATCGGCAAGATTGCAATCCCTGACAATATCATTTTAAAAGCGGATGCGCTGACTGATAAGGAGTGGGAAATCATGAAAAGGCACAGCGAGGCTGGCTACCGCATTACCCAGTCCTCCCTGGAATTGGCCTATATTTCTGAATATATTCTTTCCCACCATGAACACTGGGATGGCACCGGATATCCATTGGGCCTAAAGGCAGAGGAGATACCGGAGCTGTCACGGATTTTCTCCGTAGCAGACACCTATGATGTTATGACTCATGAACAGCCGTATAAAAAAGCTGCTTCCCATCAGGAGGCAATAGAGGAAATCAGCCGGTGCTCAGGTTCCCAGTTTGATCCAAAGGTTGTGGCGGCTTTTGAAAAGGTGGTAAAAAACAGCAGATGGTCGATTTTTACCCCCATATAGTTCCCGGTTTCCGGTTCAGGGCAGGAGATTTAAGGCTCTACCTTGCACTGCGCGGCGTTTTAAGCTATACTGATGTTGTTTTATACTATAATCAGGCAAAGGAAACGTGAATTACATGGACATAGAGTCAAAGCATAAAACTGCGATTCCCCGCTATCAGCAGATTGCAGTGGAGGTGGCGGCCCGGATCGTCAATGGGGAATATGAGGAAGGGGAAAAAATTTATGCCCGTTCTTCTCTGGCCAGCCAGTACAGCGTATCTCCGGAGACTGCCCGGCGGGCGATCTGCATACTCAGTGACCTGGGGATCGTATCTTCGGAAAAGGGCAATGGGATCATCATTAAGTCCCGGAAAAAAGCGGCGGAATACATCCAGGAAAACGGAAAACGGCAGACCATTGATACCATTAAGGAGAATCTTTTAAAAAGCGTCAGCCGTCAAAAACAGGAAATGGAATATTTAAATGACTGCTTAAAGGAACTGATAGGTGCCTCGGTTCATTTCCGGTCAATGAATCCGTTTATGCCCTTTGAAATACGGATCACCAGTGAATGCGCTCATTTAAATAAAACGGTAACTGAAATCCAGTTCTGGCAGCGCACCGGGGCCACTGTGATTGCGGTCAGCAGGAATGATACTGTTATAAAATCACCGGGACCATACGTTGCTCTATCGGAAAATGATACCATATATTTTATCACACAGGATGATACCCCGGACCGGGTAAGAGAATTTTTATATTCTTCCAAATAACAGCTTTATCATGACGCTTGAAGCCAGATTGCTTCAGGCGTTTTTTTTCTGAAATTTGACAAAGTGACAACTTTATAATATAATCAAGTTGTTACTTTGTTAAAAGGAGGGAGAAATATGATACAATTTGAACGTATTTCAAAACGTTATAAGACAAAGCAGGTTTTAAACCAAATCACATTCACCGTAAAAAGCGGTAATCTGGTAGCTATTATCGGTGAGAGCGGCTGTGGAAAGACAACACTCTTAAAAATGATCAACCGGCTGATCAAGCCCACATCGGGCACGATTTACATTGATGATAAAAGCATCGGCAGTATGGATGAAGTGGCCCTAAGGAGGAGGATCGGATATGTGATCCAGCAGACAGGACTGTTTCCCCATATGACGGTTAAAGAAAATATTGAACTGATTTCAAAGCTTGAAAAGATACCTCCAAAGGATATTGAGGAGAATACAAGAAAGCTGATGCAGATGGTAGGGCTTGACTGTGATGAGTTTTTGCATCGTTATCCAACAGAGCTTAGCGGAGGGCAGCAGCAGAGGGTCGGCGTTGCCAGGGCCTTTGCAACTGATCCGGATATTATCCTGATGGATGAGCCGTTTTCGGCCCTGGATCCCATGACAAGATCAGATCTCCAGGATGAGCTGGTGCAGCTGCAGGCAAAGTTAAAAAAGACCATTGTTTTTGTGACTCATGACATGGATGAAGCAATTAAGATTGCGGATATGATCTGCATTATGAAAGATGGAGATATTCTGCAATATGATACGCCGGAGCATATCCTGAATAATCCGGTGGATGAATTTGTCTCAAGCTTCGTAGGTAAGAACAGGATCTGGTCTTCGCCGGAATACATCAAGGTATCCGACATCATGATCGACCAGCCGGTCACTGCAGACAAAGACTTATCAGTACTGAAATGCATTGAAAAGATGCGCAGGAACAAAGTCGACAGTCTTCTCATGGTGGACCGGGACAGCAAACGCTTAATGGGAATTGTCAAGGCCAGCAGATTAAGGGGCGTTGAAGACAGAACCCAGATGGCAGAACAATATATGTATGAGGACTTTCCTATCCTTTTACCGGAACAGTGCATTCTGGATGCGCTGAAAATTGTGACAGAAAATCAGGTGTCAACGGTTCCGGTGGTTGATGACCAAAGGCGTCTTAAGGGGCTCATCACACGGAGCAGCCTGGTAACGACCATGAGTCAGCAATATTTTGATTATGAAGGAGGAGAGACAGAATGAACTTCTGGAATTATATCATAAGCAATTATCCCCAGATTTTTTCCTTGTTAATTGAACATCTGAAGCTGACCGCCATATCGGTTGGTCTTGCTATTCTGATCGGAGTTCCCCTTGGTATTTTTATTTCCTACGCGGCCAAAGCCAGCAAGCCGGTTTTGTCAGTGGCAAACGTGATCCAGGCGATTCCAAGTATGGCGCTTCTTGGCTTCATGATTCCCTTATTGGGGATCGGAATCCTTCCGGCTATTGTTGCTGTCGTTCTTTATTCCCTGCTTCCCATTATTAAGAATACTTATACGGGAATTGAAAATATCAATCCCCAGACCCTGGAGGCTGCCAAAGGAATCGGTCTGACACCGTTTCAGGTGCTGACAAAAGTGCAGATTCCCCTTGCCCTTCCGGTTATTATGGCAGGGGTGAGGATCGCCTCTGTAACAGCGGTAGGGCTGATGACCATGGCCGCGTTCATTGGTGCAGGCGGCCTGGGATATCTGGTCTTTTCCGGCATACGGACGGTAAATAACAATCAAATCCTGGCAGGAGCCATTCCTGCCTGTTTGCTGGCATTGATGGTAGACTTTCTGATTGGCCTGGTTGAGAAGCTGGTAACTCCGGTCAGCCTTCAGAAGGGAGATGTTTCAGTTAAGGAAAAAAAGCGGAAATGGCAAAAGGCAACGCTTGGAGCGGCTTCAGGGCTTATTGCTGTTGTATTTCTTTTTACATCAGTGGGCAGTGTATCGGGAGATACCCGTACCCTTTCCGTTGGTTCCAAGGATTTTACGGAACAGGAGATTCTTGGGAATATGGTAGCGGATCTGATAGAAGACAGAACCGATATTATCGTAAACAGAAAGCTGAGCCTTGGCGGGTCACAGGTATGTTTTTCCGCAATGAAGACCGGGGACATTGATCTTTATATTGATTACAGCGGCACCTCCTATACTGATATCCTCAAACATCCGCCTATCAGTGATATGGAGCAGGTATATCAGACTGTAAAAAAGGAGTATAAAGAGCAGTTTGATTTAGAAGTGCTGAAACAGATGAGCTTTAATAATACTTTTACACTGGCTGTAACTCAGGAAATGGCAGAAGAATATAACTTGAATAAGATCAGTGACCTTATCCCAATCGCCAAAACCCTGACATCAGGAACTACATTTGAATTCTCCAACCGGGAGGATGGGATGCCCGGTCTGTTAAAAACATATGGCTTTCAAATGGGAAACAGTCTTACATTGGATGCTGCTCCCCGGTACACGGCTTTGGAAAACGGTGAGATTAACATCATTGATGCCTTTGCCACCGACGGGCTTCTTAAAAAGTTCAACTTAAAAACCCTGGAGGATGATAAGGAGTTTTTCCCGCCATATTACGCGATTCCGGTTGTCCGGGCGGAAGCTCTTGAGAAATACCCGGAAATCACCGGGATCCTGGAAGAACTGGCGTCGGTTTTAACCAATGACGTTATGATTGAACTGAACTATAAGGTAGATGAACTTCAGCAGTCCCCCGCTGATGTTTCCAAAGATTTTCTGAAAGAGAACGGGTTGATATCATGATTTTTGGAATCCTGCTTTTTGCTTTTCTTTCCCTGGTTTTTTCTTCACCCAGGTGGCGCTGGCTCATAAGCCCTGAGCTTTCCCTGTCACCGAGAGAGGAGAAAGCGGGCTTTCTGTTTGGACGGTATATGCGGGATGCAGCCATTGTAATGATATGTTTATGGCTGCTGGGCTCTTTGAACCTTTCCCTGGTCTATTGGATTGCCGGGTGTGTTTTTTTTCTGCGCACCCTGGGGTTACTCATTCGTATGGTTCAGGTTTTTATAACGGATTAAATAATGCTGGGGCGTGTCCCTTCTGCCGGATTTTAAGTACAGCAAAGCTGCGCTCACAAAAGAAGATATGAATGTTAATCTTGCAGGGATACAGGGATTGGCCGGAATTGATGACAGCGGGAAGATAAAAATCCTGCTTGCGAAACTGCGCTTTGGCCATGGTAGCAACTTATTGTTGGAAAATGATATTATCATTGATTTCACATCCTGGAACCACAACAGTACCATCATTGAGAAAATCAAGACCATCCGGGCAGCCATTGCCGGCCATAAGCTCCTTGAAATGGAATACTATAGCGGAAGGGGCTATTGCCTCAGAAGCGTTGAACCCTATAAACTGATTTTTAAACAGGAAAACTGGTATCTTTTCGGATATTGCAAATACAGGGAAGATTTCCGCATGTTTAAAGTGAACAGAATAACGGGACTGAATATAAGTGAAGAAGCCTTTGACCTTCGGGAAGACGATACCATTCCGCCTCTGCAAAGTGATTTTTCCAATGACAGGGGAGTGAGTGTCATTTCCTTTCAAACGGAACGTCCGGAATGGGTGATCAGCACATTTGCAGGCTTTGGCAGCAGGGCGGAAATTATTTCTCCGGATAACCTGCGTGAGGAAATGAAATTATTTTTAAAACAGGCACAAAAACAGTATGAAACATGACACTCTGTTGTCTTATTTTAGTTCTATAATAGAAGATACAAAACGTATTTTTATTTTATGGAGGAGTATCAGATGGCGGTTGAACAGGAATATTTATGTGATGTTGAGATGATTTTATCACACAGGCATGACAACGGGGCTGACCTTTGGGCCACGCCTGATAAACGTCTGTTAAAAGGTTCTCCATTTTCGACCTTTGACAGCGTTCTTTATCTGCTGGAGTTGGGAATGTCTCCTGAGGAACCGGTTTTAAAAGAGGCTGCTGATTTGATTTTCAGCACCTGGAAAAAAGACGGGCGTTTTAAAATATATCCCGCAGGCGGCATTTACCCGTGTCAAACAGCCATTGCAGCCAATGTGCTCTGTCATATGGGATATGCCTTTGACAGCAGAATGGAAAAGACATTTCAGCACTTTTTAGATACCCAGTGTGAGGACGGCGGCTGGCGGTGTAATAAGTTTTCCTATGGCCATGGCCCGGAAACAGAGTATTCCAATCCCAAGCCTACCCTGGATGCTCTCAATGCATTTCGCTTTAGCAGCTATTTGAATAAAGAGCCTGCGCTTCATAAGGCGGTGGACTTTTTACTTGAACATTGGAGGATCAAAAAGCCCATAGGCCCATGCCATTATGGAATCGGAACGCTGTTCATGCAGGTGGAATATCCATTTCGCAATTACAACCTGTTTGAATACGTTTATGTCTTATCTTTTTATGACAAGGCAAGGGATGACAGCCGTTTCCTTGAGGCATTGGAAGCCTTGAAATCAAAGACCGTTGACGGCCAGATCGTAGTGGAACGGGTTGTCCCCAAATTAAGGGGGCTTACTTTCTGTAAAAAAGGGGAGCCAAGTGTACTGGCAACAAAACGATACAACGAAATCTTAGAGAATATGAGTAAGGGGACAGCGCAGGCATGAAAAAAGGAGGTTCTTGTATTCATTTCGGAAAAGCCATGTATTTTATAAAGGCATTTTCTTTTTAAATCGGTATAATGTCTATAAAAGGTTGTTGCTGTCTATAACTGCAAGCAGGAGAAGCCAGGGAAGCTTTGTTGCGGTTAAAGCGATAAAGCAAAAATGCAAAACGCATCCGAAGCCTGTCAATGAGTATAATCAAGGAAGCAGATGCCATCCCCTAAATCCTTCAGGATGAGGTCCTTCATTTTTTTTGCAAAAGGACAGGGGTAGCCAATGGGAGTCCCCTTTTGAATACAGGATGCAAAGGCAATGGTATCCGCACCTCTTTTGACCAGCTCTCTTGCCCGCAGAACTGATTTTTTTGCAGGGCACCCTCCGCAGTTGATGAATCCGATGATGTCAATATCCTCCTGAATTCCCTCAAATGCACCTTTTTTTTCCCGGATCATTTTAAAATCCGTGGTACCTGGGCAGTAGTCCTCCGTTTGCATGCATCGTATTATTCCAACTTTCATAATACCTCCCCTTTCTGCCTTTTATGAAAAAGAGCAAAACGTTCCAAAACTGTATTGATTTCTTCTTTGGTTGTCATCCTGCCCAGGCTGAACCGGACAGCTCCCCGGGCAGTTTCATGGGGAGTGCCCATGGCGTTCAGAACCGGGGACACAGAAATAAGGCCGGAATGGCAGGCTGATCCGGTGGAAGCAGCAATGTCTTTTCCAAGCATATCCAGAACATCAGAGCCATTGTGCCCCAAAAAGCTAATGTTCAAGGTATTCGGCAGCTTATTAACAGGATCACCGTTCAGATGGATCTGATCGTGGAATATGCTTTTCAGACCGGAGTAGAAGTAATCGGTCAGTTCTTTCAGAGTATGATCTTTTAGGTGTTCTCCGGCGATTTCACAGGCCTTACCCAAGGCAACGTCAAAGATGACATTTTCCGTACCGGCCCGCCGGCCTGATTCGTGTCCGGCGCCATGGATCAGGGGCTCAACATTTACGCCTTTACGGATATATAAAGCGCCGATTCCCTTAGGCGCATAGAGCTTGTGACCGGCAACAGTCAAAAGGTCCACGCCTAATTCATCTACAAGGACAGGGATTTTCCCAACTGCCTGAGAAGCGTCCGTATGCAGGAGAACCCCGTGTTTACGGCAGATACGGGAGATTTCTTGGATTGGCTGAATGGTTCCGGTTTCATTATTTGCCAGCATAACCGTAACAAGGATGGTCCGGTCGGTCATGGCCTTTTCAAGCTCAGATATTTGAATAATGCCGTTTTCATCAACCGGGAGATAAGATATGCTGTATCCTTGTTTTTCAAGATGCTTACAGGGGGTTAGTACTGCCGGGTGTTCAATGGTGGAAGTGATGATATGATCACCTTTCTGGCGAAGGGTGTATGCGGTTCCCTTAATTGCCATGTTATTTGATTCACTGCCTCCGCTTGTAAACAGGATTTCTTCCCTGGAGCAGCCAAGGAGTCGGGCAATCTGCCCTCTGGCATGTTCTACGGCGTTTTTGGCTGTTTGCCCCAGCTGATGGCTGCTGGAAGGATTTCCGAAGCTTTCATATATGTAAGGAATCATTGCCTCCGCTACCTGCGGATCAATGGGGGTGGTTGCATTATAATCAAGATAAATCATTAAATCCCATCCTTTCTTAGTCAGATTCTTAACTTCTTTTGATTTTTCTGCCGTACAGCAGCCAAATGATAATTCCCCCACCTGCACCGATCAGCAGGATCAAAACAGCATGGGAATATGTGTTGATGTAATTGGCAATCATGGTCCATTTTTCTCCGGCAAAAGCCCCCAGATTGATGAGAATGAGATTCCAGATTGCCGTACCAGATACAGTATACAACAAAAATTTACTCATTTTCATTTCTGCCATTCCGGCCGGGATGGAGATGAGGCTTCTGACGATAGGGATGAACCGGCAGAAAAAAACAGTAAGGCTGCCTTTCTGATTAAACCAGTTCTCCGCTTTTTCTATATCCTGTGTCTTCAACTGAAGAAGAAAGCCCCATCTGTCGATAAACCACCCTAAGCGCTCCGGAGTTACCAACCGGCCGATATAATATAAAATGATTGCTCCCACTGATGAGCCTGCTGTGGCAAAAAGAAGCATCAGCCAGATATTCATATCGCTTTTGGTTGTCATAAAACCGCCAAAGGTCAGAATGACCTCAGAGGGAATTGGAGGAAATACGTTTTCGATTGCTATGAGCAGGGCAATTCCAATATATCCAAATTGATTCATTGTATTTATGATCCATTCTTGCATGTTAATTACCATAATCCTTTTCTTTTAGCTGGTTTGGGTAAAATCTGCGCCTTATCATTAAGATGTACGGGAAGGATAGCTTTTACAATTATATTTCCCGACATATGAATCAGGCGGCTGTTAATCTATTGTTCGGATAAATAAACACAGTAATCCAAAACAGCATTGCCTTCTTCATCCCTCTGGGAAAATCGCGGACAGTTATACCTTTCAAAAAAATAATTTCTGTTTTCATTATCTCTCTTAAAATTCCCCATATTATTTTCCTGGAATTTAACCATGCACGCATCATGCATGCCATAGATACTGCCGTCTTCTTCCTTGCCTTTAATCCAGCATACGCCGATGCTGCCCTCGTCCAGGTCTATGAAATCATAGCCATCAGGGACAGATGTATCTGATGGAAGGAACATGCCGATCCAGTATTCAAAAGTGTTATCAAAATTGCTGATATCACAGCGCATAAAGCCCAGAAAACTGTTTTCAATGTTCAGGTCTTTGCCCAGCTTTTCAAGCTTCTCAAACCAGCCGTTTTGAAACCATTCCATCCATTTGTGACCAAATCCGCCGGCTCTGTCAGCGTTGGTATAGCATTTTCCAATAAAACGTAATGAAGGCAAATGCTCTTTATAAACTTTGATGATCTCTGCCATTTTTCTTCCTCCTTCCCCGCATATTATTTTATAACCTAATTTTAGCAAAAACCTGACAAAAAACAATGAAAGTTTTTATTAAGAGTTAATATTATTACATTTATGTTCTATATTATGATTATCATCATGGTGATTTTGAATTAAAACTGAATGGAGGTATTAGGCAATCGGAAGGAGGAAAGGACTGAAGTCCGGCAGATTTTAAATGGAATTTATGTGATAAGCAAATTTATATAGATGCTGTGAAGGGGATGTGAAATAAGTCTCTACAAAAAAGGAGGATTCTCTTCTGAGCGATAGCTTGGAAGAGGATCCTCCTTTCAAATGAT
>CABJBM010000005.1 GCA_902363835.1 Lachnospiraceae bacterium | reverse complement strand
CAGCGTTCATCCTGAGCCAGGATCGAACTCTCAAATTTAAGCAGATAGTCTTTGAAAGCGGTCGATGATTTTCCAGAAAGCCCGTTGGAAGTTTACTTCCATAAGGGTTTTATGGGAAATTAGCGAACATTTGCGAAGCAAATGGTAGCGAATGAAGCAAAGCTTCATGAGCGTACCGCCTGGACTTGCCATTCGGTTCAATCCGGGGTCAAAATCAACTAACTAGCTAATTTATTTCCCGTTTTACTTGTTGTTTGGTTCGTATACAACTTCTTGTATTCGTTCTGAAATTTTCTCATTCAAAGCCATCAAACATGACTTATTTTATTAGAATTTTCAGGGTTTTACATACTGTTCAATCTTCTGTTTTCAAGGTGCTTGTGCATCAGTCAGAAACTTTCATTTCTCTGATGCCGACGCAGAAGGAGGGATTTGAACCCTCGCGCCGCTACTAACGGCCTACTCCCTTTCCAGGGGAGCCCCTTCAGCCACTTGGGTACTTCTGCAGTTAGCTGATTCTTATATGTTATTAGCGGCTAAAAACCTGCCAACGGAGAGGGTGGGATTCGAACCCACGCGCCCTTGCGGACAAACGGTTTTCAAGACCGCCTCGTTATGACCACTTCGATACCTCTCCAAATGTGCTTTTATATTCTAATAGAAGTCCATGCTTTTGTCAAGCACTTTTTTCTATTTTTTCAAATCTCTTTGAGGCCGATACTGCTTGTTTTGCTGCACTTATCAGCTGCAACTTGGATAGTTTATCATTGTTTGTTTGTTCTGTCAACACATTTTTACATTTTTTTCAAATTATATTCTAAAGCCCGATAAATGCTTTAAAAGCCATTGTTTTGCTTCCTCAGCTGTTTTAAAATCTTCTTCTGTCCCCGTCATATAACAGACCGCATCTACCCATACTTTTACTGGATAATCTGATGCTGATATTCCGGCAATAACAACACTGCAGCATCTTTTAGAAATACAGTTTCTCAAATCTGACAGGTACATGCAGCCAGACTCCGCCGCTATCCGGTCCAAAAGCCCAACCTCGGCGTTTTTGCCCATCTCTATCCTGTTTTCTTCAGTTTTCATCTACCGTACCTTCTTTCATCTTTTCTGCCCATGCTTCCCGGGCAGAGTCCGCCCGGCTATACCGGGCGTAAAGGTATGCGCAGGATGCTTCCTCTGATGCAGCCTTCGACAATACTTAACAGCCGCCCAACCCGCATGGCGAATTTTTCTGTATAATCATACATTAAATACCTTATATATCTAATAATATTGTAATGAATGCAACATGTCAAGTGATGGATTGCATTATTTACTACATATATTTCATTTAATGCAATACTATGGAATCAGGAGGAGCTACCTATGTATATAGATTTCAATTTTTCAAAACGCCTTTCAGAGCTTAGAGCCCAAAAGGGCGTGTCTGCGCGTGATATGAGCCTGTCTCTTGGACAGAATCCCACATATATTCATAAAATAGAAAATGGACTTGCTCTTCCATCCATGATGGGCTTCTTTTATATATGTGAGTATCTGGATATTGAACCGGCTGAATTTTTTTCCCACAGCATTAACAGCCCGGCAAAATTAAAAGAGCTAATGGAGGATGCCCAGCATTTAAACCGGGAGCAGCTTGATCATCTTCATCTGATCGTAAAGGACCTTTTAAAGTCAGGAGGGAAAAAATAAAAAGGAAGCTGCGCATACAGCATTCCTTTTATTTTTCCCAATTGTTTCTTTTTAGCAGCACTTCGGCAATTTCCATGTCTTCCGGTGTTGTAATCTTTATGTTGGCGTAATCGCCCCGAATCAATTTTACCTTTTCCTGGGTCATGGTTTCTACCACCATGGCATCGTCTGTTACTCTCCCCTGATACTCTTCCGATGACATAAGCTTTTCATAAGCCTGAAGCACCAGTTCATATTCAAAGGCCTGAGGGGTTTGAATCAGCCATAGACGATTCCGGTCCGGTGTCATGGAAGCAAATTCATTTTCATCGGAAATTTTAATGGTATCCTTTACAGGCATCCCAACCGCACAAGCCTTATACTTTCTGGCTCCGTCGGAGGCTGCCTCTATGATGTCACCGGTCACACAAGGTCTGGCCCCGTCATGGATCAGAACATAGCCGCAGTTTTTAACTGCCTTAAGGCCTTGGTATACGGAATGATACCGTTCCCTTCCTCCTTCTGTAACCACAGTCACCTTACTGAAACCATATCTTTCTACGATTTCCTCCCGGCAATACCTGACCTCTCCAGGACCGGTCACCAGGATGATCTCATCTACCGAACTGTTTTCAAAAGCATAAAGTGCGTAATACAGCAGGGGTTTCCCATAGAGTTCCAGGTATTGCTTATGCACCTGGCTTCCCATGCGTGTCCCTTTCCCTGCTGCCAATACAACTGCTGCCGTTCTTCCCCTGCTTTCCATACAACCATTTCCTCTTTCCTGCCCATGCTTTTTGGGCATAAAGGTATGCCCGAAGGGTGTTTCCTCTTTCCTGCCCATGCCTTTTGGGCATAAAGGTATGCCCGAAGGGTGTTTCCTCTTTCCTGCCCACACTTTTTAGATAAAGGCATATCCCCAGAGAGTCATCTTTTTCTGCCCCCACATTTCAGGCATAAAAGCATCTCCCCAGTGTCCTACCTTTCTCCCAGTTTCAAATTAGGAACAGCATTTAAGTCCCACCCGGCTCTCGCTCCATTGATGTATTCATAATAAGCTGCCGTGCCGATCATGGCCGCATTATCGGTGCAGTAAATGGGTGACGGATAGTAAAAGGCAATTCCGGCTTTTTCACAGGCAAGGCTCATTCCTTTCCGCAGGGCAGAGTTAGAAGCCACGCCGCCGGCAATGGCTACCTTTTTGAATCCATATTCCTTTGCTGCATCCACTGTATGGCTCACCAGCACGTCCACAACCGCATTCTGAAAGGAGGCCGCTAAATCGGCCACATTGATTTCCTCTCCCATCATGTTGGCGTGATTAATATGGTTTAATACAGCAGACTTTAAGCCGCTGAAGCTGAAATCGTAAACGCTTCCCTCCACCTTTGCCCGGGGAAACTTAATGGCATTGGGATTTCCTTCCCTGGCCGCCTGATCGATCTTGGGGCCTCCCGGATACCCAAGGCCAACGGCTCTCGCCACCTTGTCAAAGGCTTCTCCTGCCGCATCATCCCTGGTGCGGCCAAGAATTTCAAATTCTCCATAATCCTTTACAACCACAAGATGGGTATGGCCTCCGGATACAATCAGACATAAAAACGGAGGTTCCAGATCCGGGTGTTCTATAAAATTAGCTGATACATGTCCTTCAATATGGTGCACTCCCACCAATGGCTTACCAGCGGCATAGGCAATGGCCTTTGCCTCCGCAACGCCTACAAGGAGCGCTCCTACCAGGCCTGGGCCATAGGTAACACCTATGGCGTCCATATCCTCCAGGCACAGCCCGGCTTCTAAAAGGGCAGCTTCTATGACCTGGTTCATTTTTTCAATATGCTTTCTGGATGCGATCTCCGGCACAACGCCCCCGTATAATGTATGCAGGGCGATCTGGGAGGAAATCACATTGGAAAGGATCTCTCTTCCGTTCTTTACTACGGCAGCCGCAGTTTCATCACAGGAACTTTCAATTGCAAGTATATAGACATCTTCCTCTGTATGGTTCTTTTTCATTGCTGCTCCCTCACTCCTCATCAAATTCCAGCTCCAAGGTCCAGGCGTCCTTTGCCGCTTTGGCGCGGGGAAAGATCTCCCGGACTTTCTCCATATATTCCTCTGGCCTGGTAAGGGAGGGGCTGTAATGGGTCAGCCACATCTGCTTAGGCTGGGCTTCCTTTGCCAGCCTGGCAGCTTCATAAAAGGTCATATGCTTATATTCCCTGGCTTTTGTTTCCTTTCCATCCTCTCCGTACATTCCCTCGCAGATAAAAAGATCCGCCTCCTTTGCATATTCCGCAATTACAGGAACCGGTCTTGTATCCGTACAATAGGTGACCTTAAGTCCCCGCCTCTCCGGGCCCAGGACCATATCAGGAGTTAAGGTTCTTTCTCCGTCTTCAATGGTTTCGCCCTTTTGCAGGCGGCTCCAGAATTTCTGGGGTATTCCGGCGGCATTGGCCCGTTCTACGTCAAACCGGCCTTTCCTTGGAATGGAAATGGAATAGCCATAACAGACCACATTGTGGTTCACCCGGTAAGCATCGATTACATATGGCCCGATGGTTACCTGCTCCCGGTTCTGTTCAAGCTCCATGAATTTCAGCTCAAAGGGCAGCTCCGGTGCAATGATCCTTAAGGCTCCCACCACACGCTCCAGGCCTTTGGGCCCTATAAGAGTCAGGGGTTCTGTCCTTTCCGCATTGCCCATGGTCAGGAGAAGCCCCGGAAGACCACTGATATGATCGGCGTGATAATGGGTAAAGCAAATGATGTCAATGGGTTTCGGGCTCCAACCCTTTTCCTTTAACGCAATCTGGGTTCCTTCCCCGCAGTCAATGAGAAGGTCACTGCCTTCACACCTGGCCATCATGGCTGTCAGCCATCGGTATGGCAGAGGCATCATTCCTCCGGTTCCCAGTAAACATATATCCAACATAAAATTTCCTCGCTTTGGTCTCTGTCAATGAACAGCGGCTAAAAAACCGCCTCATAAAATCATATCACAAAGCAGAGGCAATTAGCAACTATAAATATTCCAGCTGTTCTTCTACCTCCACAGAAATTTTGAATTCCTGAATAATGGCATCGTAGCAATCCTCGCACAGATCAAAATGATGGATTTCCCCATCCTTCTCGGAGAAAAAGTCCCAGGAATGATTGATATTGATTATTCCCTCCCTGACAACACCTTCTGACACGATAATTTTTTTGCCACAGCAGTTGCACACAACTGTTTCAAGCTGACCACCGTTTTTGTACTTTCTCATCTTCCTCTCACCTTTCCATTTTTCTGCCATGCTTTTTTGGCATAGAGGGATACCCGCAGGATGTTTCCGCTTAATTGCCCATGCTCTTGGGCATAAAGGGATACCCGTAGGGTATTTCCTTTTTCACATTTACCAGTTAAGCCCTGTTTCCGCTTTGCATAATCTGAAAATAGGAAAAAGGGCATCCTTACTGGATACCCCTACATTATAAACGGTGTTTACCCCTATTTTTAGTGGTAAATGTTTCATATCCGGCGGTTCCACATAATGACTGCATTTTCACAGGGATCCAGGTAATAATTTTTCCGGATGGTCTCCTCTTCAAAACCATAGGATTTATAAAGGTTTCTGGCTTTTTTATTGCTTTCGCGGACCTCTAAAGACAGAGATTCTACCCCCTTTTTTCTGGAATATTCCACCAGCCGGCCCATAAGTTTCTTTGACAGTCCCCTTCCCCTGTACTCAGGGAGAAGGGCAATCCGGAGCAATTCTCCTTCCCCGGCAATGATCCGGAAGACGCAGTATCCCAGTAGGTCCCCCCCCTCTTCCAGTACCAGCCAGGTATCAAGGCTGCTTTCCAGACCATCTTTAACGGATTCCAAAGACCATGGGTCGGAAAAGCAGATCCGTTCTATTTCAGAAACCCCAAATACATCCTCAGGCTGCATTTCACGAACCACGGGATTCTCCCCCTTTCATGAAGAAAGATGTGCCTCCCGCTCCCGCTCCGCCTGAGGCTTTCTTAAATAAACAGGGGCATGTTCTGCTGCCGTAAGGATCTTTCCCTCTTCATAATACAGGAATCCCAGGGCCGCAACCGCTGCTGCACGCTGCCGGTTTAAATGAGCCGGAGCAAACAAAACGGGAACAGTTATCTTTTCTTGTATTTGTTTTTTGTATACAGGAACTCCGTCTCCTAAGAAAACCACTTTTTGCCCGGCTGCATTTAATTCTTCCACCAGTTCTTCAATGTCCATGGCACATTGTTCCTTTATTACGGAAAATCCGTTCCTGTTGTCATAAATGCCGGTGTATACCTGATTCCTTCTGGCATCCATGATGGGGCAGACCGTGTAAGCACTGCCGAACAGGTTATAAGCCATGGCATCCACGGTTGGTACGGAAACCAGGGGTTTCTTTAATGCAAGGCCAAGGCCCTTGCCTGTGGCAGAACCGATCCGCAGCCCGGTAAAGGAACCAGGACCTCCGGAAACAGCAATGGCGTCAATGGTTTCCAAATCCAGATCCACCATTTTTACAATTTCATCCAGCATGGGAAGAAGGGTCTGGGAATGGGTTCTCTTAAAATTTACCGTATATTCCGCAATCGTCACCTCATCCTCCACAATGGCAACGGACGCCACCAGAGACGAACTTTCAATTCCAAGTATTCTCATTTACATTCCCTCCACGGTTATTTTCCGGTAATCAAACCCTTTTTCCATATCTTTTTCTATGGTTATAGTTATTACATGGTCAGGAAGAAGCTCTGTGATCAGATTGGACCATTCAATAAGGCTCACTCCGTCTCCGTAAAAGCAGTCCTCATAGCCGATCTCATCCATCTCGCTGATATCACCGATCCGGTACACATCAAAATGGTAAAAAGGCATGCGTCCATCCTCATACTGGTTGACAATGGTAAAGGTGGGGCTGTTTACCGGTTCCCTGATCCCAAGGCCTGATGCAAACCCCTGGGTAAATACGGTCTTCCCCACTCCCAAATCCCCATTTAAGCAGTATACGGAGGAAGGCCTGGCTTCCTCTCCCATCTTTTTCCCCAGTTCATAGGTTTCTTCTGGTTTCCAGCTTTCTATTACCATCATTTATATCCTCTTTCGCCTTTCAGGAGGCAGTTTTTCTTTCATAAGTCCACGGATCTCCGTCTTTTTTTCTCCAATGACAGAATCAGGCAGCAGATAGGCATGAATCCGGTCCATATACAGAATCATCATATCCCCTGCACGGTCCACTTTGGCCATGTTCTCCCAGGCAATGGAAAGAGATTCCTCTCCCTGAGAAACCAGGATCCCTTCTTCATCAAAGGTCAGAGTCATAGGGTTCTGGATCCTGGGAGCCTTAGCCTGCCTGGCAGCCTTTAAATAAAGGATACCCGGCTGCCAGACCGTAAACATCAAAGCACAGATGATTAACAGCACCCGGTATGAAGTGGAATTGGAGCTCCATGTGGTGATCAGAAGAAACACAGCAGCAGCGCTGAAAATAATATTAAAAAGCCCCTGCAGCCCCTTATAGGAATGGTACATGGAAAACTTCCATAAATCCTTTGCCGTCAATTTTACTTCTATTACAATCGGACGATTCTCTTCCACGGTTTCCTCCTTCCTGTGCCTTTGGCACAGCATTACCCAGCATTACTTTTCTTAAGCAAAGTCAAAACTTCCTTTTATAATTTCATGGTCAGGGCAATCCTCTTTTTCTGCGCATCCACGCTTATGACCTTGACTTCAACAATATCCCCCACGCTGACCGCCTCTAAGGGATGTTTGATAAATTTATCAGACATCTGGGAAATGTGGACAAGGCCATCCTGATGAACACCAATATCCACAAAAGCGCCGAAATCAATGACATTTCTCACAGTTCCCTTTAAAACCATGCCTGGCTGCAGATCCTTCATTTCCATAACATCGGTTCTGAGAATGGGAGCCGGCATCTGGTCCCTGGGATCCCTTGCCGGTTTTTCCAGTTCTTTTACAATATCCCGAAGGGTGATTTCACCGATTTCCAGCTGGGCTGCCAGAGTCTTGTAATCCAGAATTTTTTTGCCGATTCCGTTTAAGCCTCCGCGGGCCAGCTCTTTTAAATCATAACCCAGCTTTTCCAAAAGCTTTTTAGCCGCCTCATAGGTTTCCGGGTGAACGCTGGTTCCATCCAAAGGATTCTTTCCTCCCTGGATCCTCATAAAACCGGCACACTGCTCGTATGCCTTTGGTCCCAGCTTCGGCACCTTAAGAAGCTGGCTCCTGCCGGTAAATGCCCCGTTTTCTTCCCGATAGACCACAATATTCTTTGCAATTGGTTTTGAAATGCCGGATATATACTCCAGCAGGGAAGCGGAAGCAGTATTTAAATCCACGCCCACTTTGTTTACGCAGTCTTCTACCACGCCCTGAAGGGCCTCGCTTAAATGCTTCTGATTCATGTCGTGCTGGTACTGGCCCACTCCAATGGATTTGGGGTCGATCTTAACCAGCTCTGCCAGGGGATCCTGCAGCCTTCTTGCAATGGAAGCGGCGCTCCTCTGGCCAACGTCAAAATTAGGGAACTCTTCCGTTGCAAGCTTGCTGGCGGAATATACGGAGGCCCCTGCCTCGTTTACAATGATATATTGAACCGGCTCCGGTATTTCCTTTAACAATTCCACAATCACTGCTTCCGATTCCCTTGATGCTGTTCCGTTCCCAACGGAGATCAGGGAAATATTGTATTTTTTAATCAGCTTCTTTAAGACAACTTTTGCTTCATCCACCTTATTTTGAGGTGCCGTGGGATAGATGACTATGGTATCAAGAACTTTTCCGGTCTCATCCACAACAGCCAGCTTACAGCCTGTCCGAAACGCCGGGTCCCAGCCCAGGACCACCCGGCCTGCAATGGGAGGCTGCATCAAAAGCTGTTCTAAGTTCTTGCCGAACACCCGGATGGCGCCGTCCTCGGCCTGCTCCGTTAAAGCGCTTCTCACTTCCCGCTCAATGGCAGGGGCTATGAGGCGGTCGTAGCTGTCCCCTACCACCTCTTTCAGCGCAGGAGTGGTAAAGGGGTTATCCCTTACAATCACCTGCTTTTCCAAAAAGCGCAGAATCTGCTCCACAGGAGCAAGGACTTTTACAGTAAGAATCTTTTCCTTTTCCCCTCTGTTTATGGCAAGGATTCTGTGGCCTGCGGATTTTTTAATGGTTTCCTCATAATTGTAATACATCTCATATACGGATTCCGTCTTTTCATCCTTTGCCGTTGACTGTAAGATTCCCTGATTCATGGTGGCATTCCGGATATAGGTGCGGTATTCCGCATTGTCGGAAATCCGTTCTGCCAGGATATCCTTTGCCCCGCTTATGGCCTCTTCCGGGGAAGAAACACCTTTTTCTTCGGAAACGTACTGGACTGCAGCCTCATTTAAGGGCGTCTTTATCATCTGAAGCACCATCAGATCGGCAAGAGGCTCCAGTCCCTTTTCCTTTGCAATGGTGGCCCTTGTCCTTCTTTTAGGCTTATAAGGACGGTATAAATCCTCCACTGCTACCAGAGTCTGGGCTTCTAAAATCTTTTTTTCCAGCTCCGGTGTCAGCTTCTCCTGTTCCCTGATGGATGAAAGGACCTGTTCCTTCCTCTCTTCCAAGTTCCGCAGATAGCGGAGCCGCTCATCTAAGGTGCGCAAAATTTCATCATTTAAGGAACCGGTAACTTCTTTCCGGTATCTTGCAATAAACGGAATGGTATTTCCTTCATCAATGAGTTTTACCGTTGCCTCCACCTGTCCGCGGGAAATGGAAAGCTCTTCTTGTAATGCCTTTATGATATCCATGGCGATCCCCTTATTTTTCTTAATTTTCCTCCCAATGAGTCAAGGGGATATGTTTGTATATCCAGTTGATTTACAAATGGGGGATGAAAAACACTTTTCTTTCAACCTTTATTCAATTCACTATTATAATTCATCAACGGGCCTTATGCAAGACCCGTCTGGACACGCAGGCCTTTTCGTGCTACAATTATAAACAGTACGGTTTATGAAAACGAGGTAATTACGAATGGAAGAAAACCATAACAGCAACAACGGAATGCTGCCCCAGATCCGTCCCACAGGGTCTTTGCTGGCCTTCTGGTCCGTTCTTCTTGGCGGCATTGGACTGGCCAGCGACTGCCTTCCCATATTCAGCATCTGGAGCCTGCCTGCCGGACTGTTCCTGGGCCTGATCGGCATCGCGTGCGCCGTGCTTTCCAGACAGGGAAAACCCTTTACCCAGCAAGCCCAGCTCGGTCTGATCCTGTCTGTTATTTCCGCAGTTTGCGGCCTTATGATGGCATTGTTCATTATTTTTGTATATGACACCATGGATACCAACACACCTATGGGCCATTATTTCAGACAGGTTTTTGAGACTGCCGCCCAGGCCCTTACAGCCACCTCTCCTTCCGGAGACTAGGCCTACCTCATAAGAGGAAGCAGATCCACTCCCTTAAAAACCAGCATATAATTCTTAAAAATCCAATTGGCCGCCACAATAGCGGCCCCTGCCAGGATCAATATCCTGTCTGCTCTTCTATGATCCATGAAAGGCTTCTTTCCTTTCATGGCAATCCTTAATATTATTTCCAAAAACAGCACGAAAACAGCATAAAGGACCAGCGGGTGATATTGAAAACTCATCCGCAGGTCCCCCCGCAACATTGACCGGATGGCCCGAGTTCCCCCGCAGCCCGGACAATAAAGTCCGGTCAGGGAATGGAACAGGCAGGGAACCCCCAGGCCAAATAATTTTTTCAACCAGTTCATTTCTCTGCCGACCTTTAATCCGCCAGATCAAAGGCATCATGGACCGTCCTCATGGCACGGTTTACATCACCTTCATCAATCAGGACTGTTATGCGGATCTCAGAGGTAGCAATCATCTTAATATTCACATTGGCGCTGGAAAGGGCCTCAAACATCTTGGCAGCTACTCCCGGATTGCCTGTCATTCCTGCACCGATAATGGAAATCTTGGCTACGCCTTCCTCACTTGTCACATCCTGAGCAGTAATGGATTCCTTGTTTTTCTTTAAAAGATCCATGGTTTCCGTCAAATCGGTCTTTGCAACCGTAAAGGAAATGTCTTTTCTCTCTTCCCGTCCGATGGACTGGATAATGATATCCACGTTAATATTGTTCTTTGCCAGGAGATTAAAGATCTTAAAAGCAATTCCAGGCGTATTTTTGACCCCGATCACTGAAATACGGGCTACATTCTTATCCGCGGCCACACCGCTAACCAGCATTCTTTCCAATTTTGTTTCCTCCTTGACAACTGTACCTTCTGCCCTGGTCAGGCTTGACAGGACAACCAACTGAACTCCATAACGCTTTGCCATCTCCACAGACCGGTTATGGAGCACCTTTGCTCCCAGAGAAGCGAATTCCAGCATTTCATCATAAGAAACCTCCGGAAGCTTTCTGGCGTTTGGAACAATGTGGGGATCTGCTGTGTATACACCATCCACATCCGTATAGATCTCACATGAATCCGCATGAAGGGCAGCAGCAAGAGCTACGGCGGTGGTATCAGAACCTCCCCGGCCAAGTGTTGTTAAGTCATCGTATTTGTTGATCCCCTGAAAGCCTGTGATGATCACAATTTTCCTGGCCTCCAGTTCATGCTTTATGCGTTCCGTATCGATGCGCTTTAATTTTGCCATCCCATAGGCAGAAGTGGTGTGCATGGCCACCTGGGAGGCATTTAAAGAAACGGACGGAACTCCCAAAGCATTCATTGCCATAGCCATAAGGGCCACGCTGATCTGTTCCCCTGTGGCCAGAAGCATATCCATCTCCCTTTTTGGAGGGTTGGGATTTATCTCATGGGCTTTTGCAATGAGACCATCCGTAGTCTTTCCCATAGCGGACAGGACCACTACTACCTGATTGCCTTTTTCATATTCCTCAATGCAGCGCTTTGCCACATTAAAAATTCTTTCCTTGTCTGCGACGGAGCTACCGCCAAATTTTTTCACTACTAACATTGATGCCTCCTGGCGAAAAGTCAAGCGGATCTTCCTATCCGCTTTGCTGTCTGCTCATAAATCTGTTACATCTTGTAAAGCAGGGGATTGTTTATCTGCCTTCAAATTCTGCGCGGATGCGCTGCCTGATTCCCGGCAGTTTTTTCGCTTTCTCTTCGTAATCTTTTTCAGTCATGACGTCCGTAAGAACCGCAAATTCATCCATATGGTCCAGTTCCACCACTTCCACCTTGCCAAATACTGCCTCCACTTCTTTTAAGCGTTTTTCAGCAATTCCCTTGATTCTTACAAAGCAGCGGAAAGAAAAGCTGTCTATGGGTGAAATGGTAAGGCTTTCCCTGTCCCATCCCATTTCCACATGATGATCCTGGGCTTTAAGGGCTTCTATGATATCAGCGGCCACAGCGCTGGCTGTGGGAAGCTTTCCCGCGCCGCTTCCGTAGAACATGGAAGTGCCCACCATATTTCCTTTTACAAGAACTCCGTTATAAACGTCGTTTACCGAATATAAAGGGTGGTCCTTTCCGATCATGACCGGGGCTACAAATGCATGGACAATTCCCTCCTGGATCCTGCTTGAACCAAACAGCTTTACAGAGGTTCCCATTGCATCGGCATAGCGGAAATCCACATCCGTTATTTTTGTAATCCCTTCTGTATAAATATGCTCGTAATTGACCTCGTGTCCCGTTGCCATGGCTGTCAGAATGGCAATCTTTCGACAGGTATCGTGTCCTTCCACGTCAGCTTCCGGGTTCCGCTCGGCATATCCAAGCTCCTGAGCCTCTCTTAAGGCCGTTTCAAAGGTTTCTCCTGCTTTGTCCATTTTTGTCAATATGTAGTTGGTGGTTCCATTTAAAATACCGGTGATTTCTTCAATCTCCTCTCCTGCAAGAGAAGTGTAAAGAGGGCGTATGATGGGAATGCCTCCGCCTACACTGGCCTCAAAAAAGAAATTCACATGGTGCTCTCTGGCGATCTCTAAAAGCTCGGTGCCGTAGGCTGCCACCAGAGCCTTGTTGGAGGTAGCCACATGCTTTCCTGCTTCCAGGCTTGCCTTTACAAAAGGATAAGCCGGATTTAATCCTCCCATGGTCTCGATCACCATGGACACCTCAGGATCCTTCTCAATGACGGAAAAATCATGAACAATCTTATTTTCCATAGGATCTCCGGGAAATTCCCTTAAATCCAGAACATATTTTACTTCAACCCTGTCGCCGACTTTCCTGGCAATTATCTCTTTGTTTCTTTCCAAAACCTCTGCCACACCTGATCCAATGGTACCATAGCCCATAATTGCAACATTTTTCATATCTCTCTACTCCCTGGCTAAAATTTTAACGTAGTGGACCCCATTCTTTTCTTCGATATCCTCCACCATTTTTGAAACATTTCCGGTGGTCTCAAGGACTTCCACGCTCAATGTCAAGGTGGCCACCCCATTGACAGGAATGCTCTGGTGTATGGTGAGGATATTGGCACGGTACACAGCTACCACATGAAGCAGGTCGGACAGCAACCCCGGTTCATCATCCATCTGCATCACAAGGGTAATGGTTTTTCCCTTCGTATTATCATAAAAAGGAAAGATATCATCCTTATACTTGTAAAAAGAACTGCGGCTGATCCCGACCCGGTCAGTCGCCTCTTGAACAGTGATGACTCGCTCCGATTCCAACAGCTTTTTCGCCTCTACTACTTTTAGCAATACTTCAGGTACAGCCTTTTGCTTTACCACAAAATATTTACTTTTTTCTTCCATAATAAAAATATCTTCCCTTCTGTGTCCGCAACGGAAATACATCTGTACTCATAGGGAAGATATTATCATATTTATGCAGGGTATGCAACCATTTTTCTATTTATTTTCTTCGGTTTTTTTTTAATGCAGGGAAAAGCCTCTATTCTTCGCTGCTGTCCCCTGCCTTTGCCCCTGTGCTCAGCCAGCGCAAATAAGCGTACATGAACTGATCCAGGGAGCCATCCAGAACGCTTCCTATATTGCCTGTTTCCGCATTGGTCCTGTGATCCTTGACCATGGTATAAGGCTGAAGAACATAAGAACGGATCTGGTTTCCCCAGCCGATCTCCGTCACATCCCCTCGGATGCCGGACAATTTCTCCGCATTTTCCTGCTGCTTTAACAGATAGAGCTTTGCCTTTAACATCTGCATTGCCTTATCCTTGTTCTGGAACTGGGAACGCTCATTCTGGCACTGGACTACGATTCCCGTAGGAAGGTGGGTGATGCGGATGGCCGATGAGGTTTTGTTGATATGCTGCCCGCCTGCACCGCTGGAGCGGTAGGTGTCGATGCGAAGGTCTTCTTCGTTGATCTCCACATCCAGGTCCTCTTCAATATCCGGCATAACATCACAGGATACAAAAGAAGTCTGGCGTTTGCCTGCAGCATTAAAGGGGGAAATGCGCACCAGACGGTGAACTCCCTTTTCTGACTTTAAATACCCATAAGCATTGGGTCCGTTGATCTGTACTGTAACGGACTTAATGCCGGCTTCTTCCCCGTCAAGGTAATCCAGAACTTCCACACTAAAACCTTTTTTCTCTGCCCAGCGGCAGAACATACGGTACAGCATGCCGCACCAGTCACAGGACTCGGTTCCGCCTGCTCCTGCATTAAGCCTTAATATGGCATTGTCGCTGTCATACTCTCCGGACAATAAGGTGTTGATGCGCATGTCTTCCAGCTTTTCCTTGAATTCATTCAGCATCTCCTCAACTTCCGGAACCAGGGAAGGGTCATTCTCCTCATTTCCCATTTCAATCATCACGCCAATGTCTTCATATTGCCGTTCCAGATCCTTATAGCCCTGGACCGTGTCCTTTAAATTCTTTGCAAGCTGTACAATCTTTGCCGATTTTTCCGGATCCTCCCAAAAACTCGGCTCTTCCATGGACTTATCCAGCTCATCGATCCTCTTTAACTTATTATCTAAGTCAAAGTGAATCCCTCACTTCCACTAATGGTTTTTCAAATGTTGATAATTCGTATTTGTACTGGTCTAACTCTACCACTGTGTCACCTGCTTTCTGTTTTTAATTTATAAATACAAAATTGAAGTCCGGTCCTTAAAAAGGGGTGCGAACTCCAATTCTATAAAAATACTATACTAATTTACGTCCGCAGCACTGCTTATATTTCTTACCGGAACCGCATGGACACGGATCATTGGGGTAAACCTTTGCCTCCACCTTTTTCACCGGCGCTTTTGCAGCGCTGTCATCTTTATTGGTTCCTGTCACCTTGGCAGCCGGTTCTCTCTCCACCTTCTGCTCCACGCGGATATGGAACAGGATCCTTACGGTATCCTCCCGGATTGCCGCTGTCATTTCATCAAACATCTGATATCCGCTCATCTTGTATTCCACCAGCGGATCTCTCTGTCCGTAAGCCTGCAGGCCGATGCCCTGGCGCAGCTGATCCATGTCGTCAATATGGGACATCCATTTATTGTCAATCACCTTTAAGAGAATCACCCGCTCGATTTCACGGATCTGTTCTCCCTCAGGGAATTCTGCTTCCTTGGATTCATAAAGCTTAATTGCTTCTTCCTTCAGCATGTGCTTTAATTCGTTCTTCCTGATCTTCTTATCCTCAGGAAGAGTGATTGACTGCAATGGAATGATGGGAAGAAGGAGGGTGTTAAGCTCGTTTAAATCCCATTCCTCCGGTGCCTGCTCCTCGCTGACGGAAAGGTCCACCGCATTTTCCACAATATCAGTCACCATCTTTAAGACAACATCCCGCATATTGTCTCCGTCCAGAACTTTTCTTCTCTCCGCATAGATCACTTCACGCTGTTCGTTCATGACCTCATCGTATTTGAGAAGGTTCTCACGGATGCCGTAGTTATTTGTCTCGATCTTCATCTGGGCCTTTTCAATGGCGTTTGAAAGCATCTTGTGTTCAATCTGCTCTCCTTCCGGTACGCCAAGGGCATTGAACATGCCTACCAGACGTTCGGAACCAAACAGACGCATTAAGTCATCCTCAAGGGAGATATAAAATCTGGATTCACCAGGGTCTCCCTGACGTCCGGAACGGCCGCGCAGCTGATTATCAATACGGCGGGACTCATGGCGCTCCGTACCGATGATCTTTAAGCCGCCTGCTGCCTTTGATTCGTCGTCAAGCTTAATATCCGTACCACGGCCTGCCATGTTGGTGGCAATGGTCACGGCTTTATGCACACCGGCATCGGCTACGATCTCAGCTTCCAGCTCATGATATTTTGCATTCAGCACCTTATGAGGAATACCCCGGCGCTTTAACATGCTGCTTAACATTTCAGAGGTTTCAATGGTAATGGTACCTACCAGGACAGGCTGTCCCTTCTGGTAAGCCATTTCCACCTCATTACAAACGGCTTCAAATTTTTCTTTCTTTGTTTTATAAACCGCATCCTCCTGATCCAAACGGGCTACCGGACGGTTAGTCGGAATGGAAATAGCATCCATTCCATAGGTGTTGCGGAATTCCTTTTCCTCTGTAAGAGCGGTACCGGTCATACCGGCCTTTTTGTTGTACTTATTAAAGAAGTTCTGGAAGGTGATGGTTGCAAGGGTTTTGCTCTCCCTGCGCACATTCACATGTTCCTTTGCTTCAATTGCCTGATGGAGTCCGTCAGAATAGCGTCTTCCGGGCATAATACGTCCTGTAAATTCATCAACGATCAGAACCTCGTCATCCTTTACCACATAATCCTTATCCCGGAACATGAGATAATTGGCACGAAGGGCCAGGATGATGTTGTGCTGGATCTCTAAGTTCTGGGGATCGGATAAGTTCTCAATATGGAAGAACTGCTCTACCTTTTCCACACCCTGCTCGGTTAAGTTGACGACCTTATCCTTTTCATCTACAACAAAGTCACCGCTTTCCGTAATCTCTTCTCCCATGATGGCTGCCATCTTGGAAAATTCGCCGGAGGCCTCGCCCCGTTCCAGCTGGCGGGCCAGGATGTCACAAACCTCATACAGCTTTGTGGATTTTCCGCTCTGTCCTGAAATAATAAGAGGCGTTCTTGCCTCATCAATCAATACGGAGTCCACCTCATCAATGATACAGAAATCTAAATTTCTTAAAACCATCTGTTCCTTATAGATGGCCATGTTATCTCTCAGATAATCGAAACCAAGCTCATTGTTGGTTACATAGGTAATGTCGCTGTTGTATGCGGCACGTCTTTCATCAGAATTCATGGAGTTAAGCACGACCCCAACAGTCAGCCCCAGGAATTCATGAACTCTTCCCATCCACTCCGCATCTCGCTTTGCCAGATAATCGTTGACCGTTACGATCTGGACTCCTTTGCCTGCCAGAGAATTTAAATAAGCAGGGCAGGTGGATACCAGGGTCTTACCTTCACCGGTCTTCATTTCAGCAATACGTCCCTGGTGAAGAACAATTCCTCCGATCAGCTGCACACGGAAATGTTCCATATTAAGAACTCTTCGTGCTGCCTCTCTCACCGTTGCAAAAGCTTCCGGTAAAATATCATCAAGAGTTTCGCCTGCGGAAAGTCTTTCCTTAAAAAGCTTTGTATTATTTCTCAGCTCTTCATCCGTAAGCGCTACCATAGACGGGCGCAGAGATTCTATTTTATCCACAATGGGGTCTATTAGTTTTAATTCTCTTTCACTATGAGTTCCAAATATTTTTTGAACGAGGTTCATGATTCATTCTCCTACTCTTATTAACGATATACACCATACAATCTCGTATATTGTAGCACTATCTCCTCTTTAATTCAACGAATTCATAAAAAATTAACATTCTGGTAATAATCCGGCCCTTTTATTACCAGGTCTTTCCTTTTTCCACAGCAAACAGCGGCAAAACTGGAAAAAATTATGTCGATCTGACAGATTGCACAAAAAACCTGTTCGATTCTCTGCTTTTCCACATTATCCACATCCCATTGTGTATTTTTCCCCCAGTTTTATCCCCACCATGAAATCCCATAATTAGTGAGAAAAACAGTTATACACCGAGTTGTCCACATTATCCACATTTTTTCTCCACATATTCCCATATTTCCCATATTCTCATCTCACTCACTCATTTTTGTATATATGTCATAAAATTTCCTTTTTCGACGAAAATTTCTCTTTTTCCCTTGACTTTTCCTTAAGTACATCTATAGTTTTTCAATAAACATGGTAAAATATAAGTAGAGACATTTTACAGAAAATTAAGGATAATTATCTTATAATTTTACAATGTAATTGAACTGTTCTCAAAAATGTGCTATACTATAACCATCTCAAGAAAAAGGAGCTGATGACTTATGCGTTTTACAATTACAGGGAGAAATATTGAGGTCACACCGGGATTACGCGAGGCAATCGAGGACAAGCTTGGAAAGCTGGACCGTTTCTTCGCTCCTGCGACAGAAGCAACAGTAAGACTCAGCGTGCAGAAAGAAATGCAGAAAATTGAAGTGACTATTCCAGTGAAAGGACATATAATCAGGGCAGAAGAATCCAGTACAGATATGTACGTTTCCATTGATCTTGTGGAAGAGATCCTGGAACGCCAGCTGAAAAAATATAAAAACAAATTAATCGACAAAAAACTGAATGCACCTTCCTTTTCCAAAGCCTTTTTAGAAGAAGAAACCCAGGTCGATGACTATGTGGAAATCGTAAAGACAAAGAAATTTGCGGTAAAGCCCATGGATCCGGAAGAGGCCTGTGTCCAGATGGAACTTCTTGGCCACAGCTTTTACGTTTTCTTAAATGCGGATACGGATGAGGTCAATGTGGTTTATAAAAGAAAAGGCGGCTCCTACGGCCTTATTGAACCGGAATTCTAAAAACTGAAAAAAGCAGCCAGGACAATTGTCCGGCTGCTTTTCTTATGCTTAGATCCGCGTCAGATACCGTTCTACGCTGGTAATGGCATTTGCGCCATCTGATACTGCTGTGGAAACCTGCCGAAGCTGCTTGGTACGCACATCCCCTGCTGCAAAGATTCCGGGAACATTGGTTTCACAGTCTTCACCGGCTTTTATATAACCATGGTCCATTTCCACTAAGTTGTTAAAGGCTTCACTTTGAGGATTGATTCCTACGGCAATAAACACTCCGTCCACTGCCAGCTTTTTCATTTCTTCTGTTTTAGCGTTCTTTATGGTCAGGGATTCCACCTGATCTCCGCCTTCAATCTCTTCCACCACGGTATCCCAGATAACTTCCACATTTTTCTGGTTAAACAGCTGGGTCTGTAAAGTCTTTGCCCCCCTCAGTTTATTCCTCCTATGAATTAAGTATACCTTTTTACACATTCTGGCCAGGAAGATCGCATCCTCAATGGCGACGTCACCGCCGCCTACCACTGCTGCCACCTTGTTGCGGAAAAACGCTCCGTCACAGGTAGCACAGTAAGATACTCCCATACCGGTTAGTTCCTCTTCTCCGATCACGCTCAGCTTCCGGTGTTGTGCTCCCGTAGCAATGATGACCGTTTTTGTCTTATAGGTCTTCTCTTCTCCTACCACAGTAAATTTTCCGTCAGATGCTTCGATCCGAAGCACTTCGTCCGTAGAAAACTCGGCTCCCAGCTTCTCCGCATGCTCCCGGAACTTCATACCAAGATCATAGCCGTTAATCCCGGGCAATCCCGGATAATTATCCACTTCATAGGTGTTAAGGACCTGTCCGCCGCTGGCCATCTCCTTTTCAATGACTACCATTTTAAGCTCAGCTCTTTTACCATATACTGCAGCCGAAAGCCCCGCGGGCCCGGATCCGATGATCACCACATCATAATTCTCGCTCATATTTCCTCTCTTTCCGCCCATCTTCTCAGGGCATAAGCCTGTAAGGCGTTATCTACCAGTTTTCTTTCTTCAATCTGATATTAGATTTTCTATCTTCATTATATCTCACCAGCCCTTAAGTATGCAATGCCTAGTCTGTAACAAAATCACAAAAATTATAAACGGCTCCTTATCCGTCCTCGTTGCATTCTGCCTGATGATTTGATAAAATATAAGTATCATAAACTGACAGAAAGGGTGATTTTATGGCTAGAAAAACAGTACTCATAACCGGAGCTTCCCGGGGAATCGGAAAAGCCGTTGCTGTTAAATTTGCAAAAAAAGGATACAACGTGGTCATTAACTGCCTCCACAGCGAAGACCGCCTTTTACAGGTCCAAAAGGAGCTGGAAGCCTATCAGGTATCCTGTCTTTCCTGCATGGGGGACATGGGCGACATGGACCAGTGCCAGGCACTTTTTGAACAGGTGCGCAAGCAGTTCGGCTCACTGGATGTCCTTGTCAACAACGCAGGCATCTCCTACATCGGCCTGTTACAGGATATGAGCACAGATGCCTGGGACCGGATTATCCGCACCAACTTAACCTCAGTATTCAACTGCTGCAAGCTGGCCATTCCCGGAATGGTAGAAAAAAAGCAAGGAAAGATCATTAACATCTCTTCTGTATGGGGGATATCCGGCGCTTCCTGCGAAGTCGCTTATTCCGCTACAAAAGGCGGCATTAACGCTTTTACAAAGGCTCTGGCAAAGGAACTGGCTCCAAGCAACATCCAGGTCAACGCCGTTGCATGCGGCGCCATTGACACGGAAATGAATCAATTTCTGGAGGAGGATGAATTAATCTCTCTCATCGATGATATTCCCGCCGGGCGTCTGGGTAAAGCGGAGGAGGTGGCTGACCTGGTATACCACCTGGGCTATAAAAATTCCTATCTGACCGGACAGATCATCGGCCTTGACGGAGGCTGGCTCTAAGATATAACACCCCTTAATAAATCATATGTAAAAAACCCCATGGTGTATACTGACACCATGGGGTTGACCGGGTACGTATGTTTACGATACTGTTATGGACCACTTATTCTGATATGATTTTCCCCCTTCCAGGCGAATCATATCAGATTTATACCGGATATCTTCTATAATATCTTGTCTTGACGGCAGTGAAGTCCATGGCTCTATGCACACATACGGCGCTTTTGTGCGGGGCTTATGCCAGATACCCAGGTAATGCATATCCGGAAATGACAATTCCACCCTTCTTTTACTCTTGTCTGACATTAAGGTCACTCTGTCCGCCATATTTTTCAAGACAATTGCATCGTCGTCAAACAAATCATGAGATAATGGAAGCTTATGCCCATCCCTCAATAAAAAATCTTTGTCAATTCCGTTTAAAAAACAGCTGTCTGTATGCCCTACCCTTGTTGGGACATGGGTTTCCCCAAAAGACAAATAATAATCCTCAAAGTTTTCTTCCTGCCCCAATGGAACCTTAAATCCCGGATGCCCGCCAACTCCAAAAAACATCCTCTTATGGGACCGATTCTCAATATTATAAGTAATATAAATTGCAGTACCTACAATTTCATAACTGATTTGAAATATAAAATGAAAGGGATACATAAAATAAGTGTGGTTATCATCCTTTAATTGCAAGGTCAGCTTATTTTCCGTCTGCAAAAGCAGTTCAAATTCTTTGTCTTTTGCAAAGCCATGAATATCCATTTCATACATTTTCCCGTTATATGTATATCTGCCGTTAGTAAGCCTTCCTATAAAGGGAAATAAATTAGGCGCCTTTCCGGCCCAATAGGCCGGGTCTCCACTCCAAAGATATTCCTGCCCGCCTGAGCAAATGGACTGCATCTGCGCTCCAAAGCCTGAAACGGCCAAGCTTATATCAGGGTTTGACAAATAATACATCATAGCAGCCCCCTCTGCCCTGCTCCCGGATATTCATTGCAAAGCAGCCTGTATGGCGGTTCATCTTCTTCAATTTCCGGAAACCGTCCTACTGCGGCATCAGCAAACCGATTGTCATTTTCATCATCATTACACATGGAGACCTCTCCCAGCAGGACACTTCCTCCTGTATCAGGAACAACAAAATCATGGTACATATACGGGGTAATGGTAATACTTTCCCCCGGTGATAATTTCACTTTTGTTCCGGCAGCTGTTATGATTAACTTCCCATCCATTCTGACAGTCACATCCGTATCCAGAATACTTCCATCTTCTGCACCGTTATACACAGTAATATACACATCATTGCCGCCTCTATTAATAATATCTTCCATTTTGTTCCAGTGATAATGCATGGAAGCCATTTGCCCTTCATACAGCATCAATAGTTTCTCTGCATAAGTTTTTTTGTACTGTTCCATTTTCAGATTACCATTCCGGATTGTAAGCAGGGAAAAACCAACCTGGCCGAATCTTCCCAGGCCAAAGTCCGTAATATCCCATCCCAATTTGTTATCTCTGATTTCATCATACTCATGTCCCTTATCTGACCATTCCTTGGCAGTCCATTTTGCAAAAGGAGGAATTTCAAATTTATGTTCCTTGATAAGCTGTTCCATATCTTTGATTACTTGATTGATTTCTGATCGTTTCATCAGCCCGCCCCTTTCCAGCACAACATTTGATTCTACTGTGTCAATACTTATATTCAGACAAAATAACCTCTGGTTTATTCGCGTCCATTTCCTCAATCTTTTTCCAGTTCATTAACAATTCCAGCAAAGCATCAATTAATGCCGTCTCTTTCAGATGAGCATAATTTTTATAGTAATCAAAGGATTCCTTTCTTCCGTTTGAGATCAATACATAATCAGACAGCTCTGATATGGGTGATTGTCTGTATCCGGTAATGGCCATTATCTTAAGGCCTTTTTCTTTGGCCAATTCCATTCCCTGAATCACCTGTCTGGAGCTTCCTGACTGAGAAATTGCTATAATAATATCTTCTTTATCGGCAAGATTCACATGATTTAAAAAATATTCCGGCGAGATATCATAAGTACATTTTACACCCAGTCTTCCCAATCTGAAGCCCATATAAAGTGCCAGAGGAGTTGTATTTCCCACCGCTAAAATATGAGCCTGTTTACATGTCTTAATCATGTTCACACAGGAGCGCATGTCTTCTTCATTAATGCTTTCTGCTACTGCTATTAATGAATTTACATATTTTTGGAAAATTTTCATGACTGGATTAGGAGTGTTCTGCAGCTCTTCAATTTCTTCTCCTTCATCTCTTCCAACATCTTTTGCCAGCATCAATCGAAACTGGTAATATCCCTTATATCCCAGATGATGGCACATGCGCACAACCGTTGCATCACTCACTCCGCTCGCCTTTGCCAATTCAGAAACATTGGCATCTACCGCTTCCTGAGGATGTTCCAGAACAAAATCCGCCACTTTCTTCTCCGCTGAGAATATTTTTTCATAATTATCCTTGATTACATCTAATACAGGTTTATCTAACATTAGTTCCCTCCCTTCATATTTATATATATTGCCGTAAATTACACCCTTTTTCAAGCTTTTTATTCAAAACACATCTGTACGCCTGCAACAAAAGAATCCCCTAATCCAATGGTATACTTTGGTTTGTCAATGTATTTGGATGGCACTAAAATGATCTGGCAGGAAAAATGCTCTTTTGTTATCAGCTCCCTGTTCCTGATTCCGGCTTCACTTAATGGCAGCTTAATGACTTCTTTGATCTGTTCTTTTGTTCCATACCATCCGTGAATCGCCTTTGCAGTGGCCAGCATATTGCCCAGCATTAAGCCTTTTTCAATATCAGCTTTCAATTGTTCTCCAAGATACATAGAATAATTCTTGGTATGTATGATCACCCCTTTTTTTATGGAAAATCTTTCTTTGATATAAGAGGCTCCCTGAATACACGAATATATATCATCAATTTCAATGGAAAAACCATACATATTGAGGGTATATTCTAATTCCTCTTCATTTAAACTTAAAATATCAACATATGGATAAAGTGTCTCCAGGCATAGCCGCCGGATTTCCTTATTATGGTAATGGGCATCTTCAAAATAAATAATGCCCCCCTTATTATTTGCTTTATATTTTTTGATATGTTCTTTTACAAAAGCCAGCCTTTGTTCTAAAATATCTTTATCCTGAATTGCATTAAAGCTTGAAAGCACATTGCTTTTCACATCTGCGGCATGGGCTTCTACGTAGGAAAAATAAGGATCAGAGAATGGAAGGGTCTCATTCACCGTAATTTTGGTTATGATCAGTCTGTTTGAGGTTGGAATTGTAACCTTTTGGCTGCCAAGACAAATCTCATCCCCTTTTTTAAATTGAATGATATAGTGTATTTCCTGCTCCGCTGTTTGCAGGATCTGATCTGTATGAACCAGTTCTCCTTTTTGGGAAACCGTATAAATATATGGAGAATTTAAAATATCACATACTTCCCTGGAGTCATCCGTTAAATGAATAATGGAAGGACATGCTACTGCTGCCAAAGCCATGGCCCCCTGGGTTGCTGTTCCGCCCATGCCCTTTTTTGCTGCAAACGTATCCTTAATAATATTAAAATCCAATATATCGACTTCTCCGCCGATTCCATTGCTGCAAAAGTATACAATGGTTTCCAGAAATTCTTTCATGCTGGTTATCTCTTTTGCCGCTTTCATTCCGGCCAAATCTCCATTGGGAAGATATCTGTACAAAAGCTCATTGAATATTTCCATTTGAAAATCACACAACACATCCAGATTACTGGTGTAGCCCAGTGCTGTGAAAGCATTGCTGTCAATTCTGGTTCTGATCAGTGATTCCATTTCTTCGAATGTTTCAATATACTTTTCCTCTACCTTCATTCTGACCCTCCGCCCTTTTATGAAACCCATCCTATTTTCCGTAAAACAAATCTGCCCCATAAAATAAAAACAATGTCTTTCCATTTTACAGGGCCATGATTTGATGTTTGATTAGTAAAGCGCAGCCTTTCCATTGGTCTTGAAAAGCCGGATCTTTTGATATGCCACTTCCTTCATTGCTTCAATGCAGGGCGGTTCAATTACATTGGGTTCTCTAAGGCTGTTGTCTTTTAAAACCTCTCTCATTTTCATATAATATGCCGCTTTAATATCACTGGAGATATTGATCTTATTGACACCTAATGTTACTGATTCCCCGATTTCCTTATCCGGATTATTGGATCCTCCATGAAGCACCAGAGGGATGGATACTTTGGACTTGATCTCTTTTAATAAGTCCAGCTTTAATTCCGGCTTCATTCCTGCAGGATATAATCCGTGGCATGTTCCTATTGCAATTGCCAGTGTATCAACCCCTGTTTCCTCTACAAATTTAACGGCATCATCCGGCCTTGTATAAATAATTACCTGATTTTCTGTTTCTGCTGAATCCGTTGTTCCAATTGTGCCAAGCTCTCCCTCTACAGATATATTTGCTGCATGGGCTGCTTCACATACCTTTTTGCAAAGAGCAACATTCTCTTCAAAGGGAAGGCTGGAACCGTCAATCATAACCGATGTATATCCTGTCTGAATCGCAATCATGATCTGCTCAAAGGATGCGCCGTGATCCAGATGGATGCATACGGGTATATTTGTTTTATAGGCTCTCTGCCTGATTGCCTGAATGACATCTACCCCAATATGGCTTAATTCATCCGGATGAATGGAAATAATAACCGGCGCATTTTCTTCTTCTGAGGCTTCCATAATTCCATTTAACATAGCATAGGAGCTGATGTTAAATGCAGGCACCGCAAAATTGTTTTCATTTGCAACCGCTAATAGTTCTTTCATGTTTAACAGCATAGTTTTTTCCTCCAACTTTTTTATTAGATTTCCGTTGCCGGATAATCATACGTATTAACTTTTTACAGCTCCCGCTGTCATTCCGGCAATAAAGTACCGCTGGAAAAACAAAAAGAGAATCAATACAGGTAAGGAACCCAACACACTCATTGACATCATTTGATTCCACTCATAGGCATGCTGTCCCATCAAAAGACTGATGCCCACTGGTACGGTCCGCATTTCATTTGTCTTTGTCAATGCCAGTGCGAACAAATATTCATTCCATGCCTGCATGAATGTATACATCCCTACGGAAACCAGACCAGGTATTGATACCGGGACCAGGACTGTCCAAAGAGCCATAAACCTTGAGCCGCCGTCAATCATTACAGCTTCATCCAAATCTTTTGGCAGAGTATTCATATATCCGGTAATCATAAGAATCGCATAGGGCAATGTAAACAGCATATATGTAAGGATCAATGCTCCATAGGTATTGTACAGTTTCAGGCTGACAATCAGGCTTAAATATGGAATCAAAAGGGTGATTGGGGGGATTGCCTGCACACTGACAATAATGGTATTGACAACACCTTTCCCCGGAAAATCAAAGCGGCTGAAGCTGTAAGATGCAAGTATCCCAATGATCAAGGTAAAAATCACCACAACAATTGCAATGCAGTAACTGTTGATAAAAAATCTGACTTCTTCAGGATTATGGAAAATTGAAATATAGGCTTTCAAACTGAAATTCTCCGATATCCATGTGGGCGGCCATGCAAAAATTTCTGCATTTGGTTTAAATGAACTAAGCAGCATCCACAATATAGGAAATCCTGAAAATAATGCCCCGGTTATCAGAAGGATCATAATTAAGATTTTTATGTACCATTTTTTCTTTCCTACCATAATCAGTCCCTCTCTCTCTGATGCCGCACATAAAAAACAGCTATGACGGAACAAACAACCAGCAAGATCACTGCCAATGCAGAAGCCTGGGAATATTGATATTTGCTGAATCCTCTTTTATAAATAAAAGTACTTAACATTTCTGTTGCATTAATGGGACCTCCGCCTGTGGTCATCCAGATCAGGGCAAATTGCTGTATGGTCCATACAAAGTCCAACATTAACAGGCTGATTATGATTGGTTTTAATTGAGGAATGGTGATGCGGAAAAACTGGTGTACTGCATTTGCCCCGTCAATTGCCGATGCTTCATAAAGATCTGTAGGTATCCCCTGAAGTCCTGCCAGGATGCTGACCATATAAAATGGATAACCTGCCCATATATTTATCAACGTTACTGAGAATAATGCGAAATTCCGGGAGCCCAGCCATTCGATGTGTGAAGACGTCAGATTGGTGATTTGCAGCAGGTAGTTAATAATCCCATTGGGATTCATCATCATTTTCCACAATATGGCTATAACCGATGCTGTAAACATCCAGGGCAATACATAAATCACTCTGAAAAATGCTTTCAAATTAATTCCTATATAATTTGTATTGAGAAGCATGGCAAACAGCATTCCTAAAAACATATGCACTACCACACTGGCGGTCACAAAAAACAACGTATTTTTGACTGCAACAAAAAAAGCTTTCTCAGATAATATCATGCCATAATTCTTTAACCCAATGAATGCAGGATCTTTTTTGATAATTACATTATCAAAAAACGAATATTCAACCACCATACCGATGGGGATAATCAACAGCAGAAGCATCAGCACGATTGTTGGAAGGAGATATAAGTAAGGTTCACACTTCTTTTTCATTGTCAATGGCCTCTTACCGTTACTTTCTTTTCTGGTTGTTTCTCTATCCTTAGCCAACTCGCTCATTCCCTCCTTCTTAATATCAGGCTGCACGATTCCATCATGCAGCCTGCCTCGTCTTTATTGGAATGCTCCTGCCCAAATCTCCTGTGTTGCGGACAACATGTCAGTTGTTGAAGCGGTATCCCCGTCAATATATAACTGTAACTGCTCATCAAACTGCCTCATTAATTCTTCTGATGTGGGAAGTCCGGTAAACTCATTGATTGCATAGCACTGCTGATATAATTCATATGCTTTTACAAATAACGCATCAGTCTTGGAATAATCAGGTTTGGCATTTACATTTCCAGGGAAGGCATTTGCATACACTGCAAGCCTGGCATTTACCTCAGGACTCATTAAATATTCCACAAACTTCATGGCTTCCGCTTTATGTTCACAGTTTTCTGCAATGCCAATTCCCCAGTTAGCTACATCCATACCGCTCTTTCCTGTATAGCCTTCTTTTACCGGAACAGGCATAAACTCAAATTTCAATTCAGGGGCTTCTTTCTTAATTGTGGTTAAATGTGCAAGTGAATCTGTCATAAATGCAACACGGCCATTGGTAAACTCCTCCACCATATCTGCTTCTTTCATGGAATAAGCGCCTGGTGCAACCACACCTGCATCAAATAATCCTTTTACAAAGTCTACGGTATCCGCCATAAGGGGATTATCTGTTAAAGCCGGCTTTCCATCCTTTAACATTGTTCCGCCTGAAGCCCATAACCAGCTCATGAAATTGTTCTGAATGCCGCTGGGTGATTCTGTTGACAAGGGGATTGCCCATCCCGCAACTCCTTTATTTGCCGCCACAACCTTTTTACAGGCTTCCGTAAACTCATCCCATGTCTTAGGAACTTCCGTAATACTTACTGATGCTAATAAATCTTTATTGACGTACATTGGATATGCAAAGTTGACAACCGGAATCATGTACGTATTTCCTTCTACCTTGATCTGGTCAGATAACTGTCCGTCATCATAACCGTCTGATGACATCAGCTCAGTCATATTTGCAATGGAACCCTGCTTTGCAAAATCATAAACCCATGATCCGTCAAGACCTACCACATCTGCCATGGTTCCTGCCGCTGCCCCGGCCGCAATCTGTGTCTTGGTATCTGCATAAGGATTGCTTAATAATTCGATTTTGACCCCTGATTGTTCTGTAAATCCGTCGCAGATTTCCTTTAGGACACCATCCGGCAATTCCACGCCCCACCATTGCTGAAATTCCAAGGTAATGTCTCCCCCGCTTTTTGCGCTTTCTGTTGACGTCTCCTGTGCTGCTGCTGTTGACTGTGCTGTTTCTGACTGTGTGGTCTTTGTTGGCTGGCTTCCGCATCCAATCAGACTAACCACCATTCCTGCCGCCATCAGGGCGGCCAGACTTTTTTCCATAAACATGTTCACCTTCATCTATGTAACCCTCCAAATACATGATTCGTATTCATTTCTGAATACATTTTATGTTTACATTTTGAATTGTAAATGAATTTTTATTTCATGTCAATATACTTGTGTAATAATATTTCTTTTCGGAGTTATTGCTAATTATTGCCTGCCACCTGGAGTTATCATTTATTTTTTTGTGAATTTTATACATATTCCTCTATTTTCATCTTGTCACATGCAGTTTTGTGAAATATACTTTCACAAAATCAATAAAAAACAAAGCGTCCCTTCAGCTTATAGGGAAGATTGGAGAATTTTCAGATAAATAAAAAACCGCCACTTCTGTGACGGTTTAAAAATAATGTGGTACTTTTTCAGATCATTAACAGAATTTTTTATAACGTCCTGTATTCCTGCGCTCTACCGGATTTAACTGCACATCTAACCGGAAGTTCTGTAACCACACATATACAGGCTGATATTGTCCGGTTTCACCGAATAGGCCCTGTGAATCAAAAAACACCCGGAAAAGATAAGACTCTTTCCGGGTGCCTGATTTCTTAAGCCTGTGGTTTTTCCACCTGAACAATGGCAGACTTCTGCATGGGAATCCTGCAGTTCTTATTGTTGCCAAATTCTACAATAACCGTATCATCGGTCATATCAATGATGACACCATAAAAGCCGCTTGAAGTCAACACGCTGTCTCCGATTGCAATGTTTGCAAACATCTCCTGCTGTTTCTTTTTCTCTCTCTTCTGCGGTCTGATTGCGATAAAGTACATGAAGCCAAAGATCACTGCGATGTAAATAACCCAGAAACCAATGCCCATGGTACCGCCTGTTGCTGATAACATAACCATTTCCTCCTTATATAACGATCCGACGCCTGCTTGTCCCCAATGTTTCAGGAAGTTTGGCCCGCCATCATACGGTCAAGCTTCTGCTCCTTGTATTCCCCATATCGGTGGTTCTCAATTGCGTCGCGGATCTCTTCCATCATTGTATTATAAAAATACAAATTATGCAAGACACATAATCTCATGCCAAGCATTTCTTTTGCCTTTAAAAGATGCCTGATATAGGCTCTGCTGTAGGAACGGCAGGCAGGACACCCGCAGCCTTCTTCAATGGGCCTGTGATCCAGTTCGAATTTTATATTATATAAATTCAGTTTGCCCTGATTGGTATACACATGACCGTGGCGGCCGTTTCTTGACGGATATACGCAGTCAAAAAAATCCACGCCCCTGTCCACTGACTCTAAAATGTTAGCTGGAGTTCCCACTCCCATAAGATAGGTAGGCTTATTCTCCGGCAGATAAGGAACCGTCTCGTCTAAGATCCGGTACATCTCCTCATGGCTTTCCCCTACGGCCAGACCGCCTAAAGCATACCCGTCCAAGTCCATGGCTGATATGGTTTTGGCATGGGCGATCCGAATGTCTTCAAAGGTTCCGCCCTGGTTAATGCCAAATAACAGCTGGTCCCTGTTTAAGGTATCAGGCAGGGTGTTGAGCCTTGCCATCTCGGTCCGGCATCTTTCCAGCCACCTGGTGGTACGGTCCACACTGTTTTGCATATACTCCCTGGTGGCCGGATGAGGGGGACATTCGTCAAAGGCCATCGCTATGGTAGAGGCCAGATTGGACTGGATCTGCATGCTTTCCTCAGGACCCATGAATATTTTATGTCCGTCAATATGGGACTGGAAGTAAACGCCTTCCTCCTTTATTTTCCTTAAGCCTGTAAGGGAAAATACCTGAAAGCCTCCGGAGTCTGTGAGAATGGGACGGTCCCAATTCATAAACCGGTGAAGTCCGCCAAATTCCCTGATTAATTTATCGCCGGTACGAACATGAAGATGATAAGTGTTGGACAGCTCTACCTGGGTTTTGATCTCACGAAGGTCATCCGTGGATACAGCCCCCTTAATGGCTCCCACTGTGCCCACATTCATGAATACCGGGGTCTGGATCGTGCCGTGAACGGTAGTTACCTCCCCCCGCTTTGCACGCCCATCCCTTGCAATGATCTTATAATTCATCTGGATTTCCTCTTCCTGCCCGCGCTCTTTGGGCATAAAGGTATACCCGAGGGTATTTCCTCTGATTTCTTTGTACGATTACCAGTTACTTTTGTGTTATCAGTCTTCCGCCAAAGCCGCCTTGATCATAATGGCACATTCGATCCGTTTCTTCTGCATTTCGCAGCCGATCTCATAAACATCCGTGATGCTTCCATGGAAGTTATTGGAGTTGGCTGCACAGCCTCCGCTGCAGTAAAACCTTGCAAAGCAGTCCCTGCACTTATCCTTTGCATAGACATTGCAAAGCTTGAACTCATCCCGGATCTGTGAATTTACCACACCTGTGTCCACATTGCCCAGAAGGAAACTTTCCTCACCTACAAACTGGTGGCATGGATAAAAATCTCCCCAGGGAGTCACTGCCAGATACTCAGTCCCTGAACCGCAGCCGGATAAACGCTTTGCAACGCAGGGGCCCTGCTTTAAATCAATGTTAAAATGGAAGAAGTTAAACCCTTTTCCTTCCTTTTGCCTGCGAATGTATTCCACTGCAAGCTTGTCATACTCATCCAGGATCTGAGGAAGGTCTTCTTCTCTGATGGCATAATCTTCTTCAGGCTGAGCCACCACAGGCTCTATGGACATGCTTGAAAAACCAAGATCAGCAAATTCCAGGACATCCTTTGCAAAATCCATATTTTGACGGGTAAAGGTTCCTCTGATGTAATAATCTCTGGTTTCCCTAAGCTGTGCAAACTTCTGGAATTTTGGAACAATCAGGTCATAGCTGCCCTTTCCGTTGCGGAAGGGGCGCATCTTATCATTGACTTCCTTACGTCCGTCAAGGCTTAGGACCACATTGCTCATTTCCCGGTTGCAGAATTCCATGATCTCATCGTTCAGCAAAACACCGTTGGTGGTCATGGTAAAACGGAAGTTCTTATTATATTCTTTCTCTTTTTTCCGGCCGTATTCAACAAGCTGTTTTACTACCTCCCAGTTCATGAGAGGTTCTCCGCCAAAAAAGTCCACTTCCAGGTTCCTTCGGTTGCCGGAATTGGCAATGAGAAAGTCCAGGGCCTTTTTTCCCACTTCAAAGGACATCAGTGCCCTCCTGCCATGGTATTCTCCCTCTTCCGCAAAGCAGTATTTACAGGCTAAGTTGCAGTCATGGGCAATATGTAAGCAAAGAGCCTTTACCACTGTGCTCCGCTTTTTAAAATCCACCACATAATCGTGATACAGATCTTTTGTAAACAGCTCTCCCCTATCGATCAGGTACTGGATCTCTTCCAGGGCTTCCTTTACTTCTGTCTCTCCGTATTTTTCAGAAAGACGGCAGACTATTTCTTCTCCTGCCTCTTTTGGAAGGGCCTGAGGCTCTTCCATCTCTGGTACCATGTTTGCTGCGATCTCTATGGCCTCATACATGACCGGATCCACAGAATGAACGGAACCGCTGTTGACATCCATGACAATATGGAAGCCATTGTTAATATATTGATGAATCACTTGTATTCTCCTTAATTGAAAAGATTTGACCTATAATTAGTTTTGGGCAGACAAGCGAAGGAACCCCTACCGTCGTAACGACCGTAGGGGCATCTGCTCATCTGCCTTATGGCTGTTCTATACAGTTATTTCCATCCACATTCTGCATTCATATATGAATACAGGACGACACAACTGCTGCACTAACGGTTGCTGTTCTCGCAGCTCTGGTTTCCTACTGTACAGGATGTCTTACAGGCTGACTGGCAGGAAGTCTGGCACTCGCCGCAGCCGCCTTTTTTCATGGATTCTTTTAATGTACTTGAATTTAATGTTTTCACGTGTTTCATATACTTGCACCTCCTGTATTTGCCTAATTCCCTGAGATTATACCACATGTTTTAAGTGAGCGCAAGATGAATTGCCCCAGGGACCAGGGGAAACCCATGGGAAATTTGTACAGTATACAATAACCATAAGAATAAATCAATTAGGAATTAACAGGGGGATCCGTCCTTATTCAGCAGATATGCGGAAACAGAGGTATTTTTGCCCGCTTATTCGGACCAGCCTCAATATGCAGAGAAAACAGGCCGTATCAATCTTATTATTAGGACATACAAGAATATCCTCCATACCCCTAGAATATACTGAACCAGAAGACAAGATATAAGGAGTAGTCAAATGGAAAAATCAAAGCTTCAGGTCACACTAAGAAACCTTCTCATTACCTACATACTGACCGGAATCCTGCTGGTGGTCCTGGCCTTAGCACTCTATAAATTCCGGCTGAAAGAAGGACAGATACGCCTGGGTGTTAATGCGGTTTATATTATCGCCTGTCTCTTTGGTGGGGTTTTAATGGGTAAGAGCATACGGCATCGAAGATTTTTCTGGGGCCTTTTGCTGGGGCTTCTATATTTCCTGGTGCTCTTCGCCGTATCCTTTCTCTTAAACAAAGGGTTAAACGGTTCCATGAACCAGCTCCTCACCACAATGGCGATCTGTGCTGTCAGTGGAACCGCGGGGGGAATGCTCAGTTGACGGATGGGGGACCTAAAAGAGCAAAAGGGAGAGAAAAAGCGATCCGCTTTCCTCTCCCTCTTTTCCCGCCCTTTTGACAAAGGCCAGGCAGCCGCTTAATAAGGAATGACCTAGTGAGGCAAATACATCCGCACCCGGCCGATCCTGTTTTTGTCCAGCTCGTCCACAACAAGGCGGATTCCCCGGTAGACAACCTCCTCTCCCTGTTCCGGGAGACGGTCAAGCTGCCCAATGATCAGGCCGCCGATGGAATCATAATCTTCAGATTCCAGTTCAAGGCTCAGACGGTCATTTAAGTCATCAAGCTTCATGGAGCCTTCCACCAGATATTCAAAAGGGGCCACCTCCACCAGCTCATTTTCTTCATCCTCGTCATACTCATCCCTGATCTCACCAACGATTTCCTCCAGTAAGTCCTCCAGGGTTATCATTCCCGCCGTTGCCCCGTATTCATCTAAAACGATGACAACATTATTGCAGGTCTGCCGCATCTCCAACATAAGCTCCGCAGTCTTTTTATACTCATATGTATAGAGAGGCTCCCTTAAAAAATCCCGGACATGAAAATCATCGGTTCTGTCCACGAGAAGCAGATCCTTCATGTTGATGATTCCGATAACATTGTCACTGCTTTCCTCATATACAGGAATTCTGGTGTACATTTCCTGCCGGAAAATATCGATCAGCTCGCCATAGGCAGCATTTACATCCACAAGGGTCATATCAATCCGGGGGATCATAATATCCCGGGCCACGGAATCGCCAAAGTCAAACACGTTGTTAATAATCTTTCTTTCTTCCGATTCGATCACGCCTTCCTCATGGCTGACATCCACAATGGTCCGCAGCTCATCCTCTGTAATCGCATCCTGTTTTCGGTTGGGATTTACATGAATACAGCGCAAAAAGCCTGAGGAAAGTATTTGAATGACATAAATGACCGGAGTCATGACGATCATAAAACCATAGATTATTTTTGCATATTTTAAAGATATTGTTTCGGAATATAAGGTAGAAATGGTTTTCGGAGAAATCTCACCGAATACCAGAATGACCAGAGTAAGGACACCGGTTCCAATGCCTATGGCCTTACTGCCCCAAACGCTCATGACCAGGGTGGTGGACATGGAGGAAGCAGTTAAGTTTACCACATTGTTACCGACCAGAATCGCACTGAGCATCTTACCCTGGTTCTCTAAAATCTTAATCAGCGTGGCTGCATTTTTATTGCCTGCTTCCGCTAAATTCCGGACTCTGATTTTGTTCACCGTAGTAAGGGCAGTCTCAGCCGATGAGAAAAATGCTGATAATCCAACTAGTAAAACTAACGTAAGCAACTGTATATAGTCACTTGAATCCAAAAAAATCAACTCCTGTTTTTTAATATTTTATCATTGATTCTACAATAGAAAAGCGGCCATGTCAAGAAGACAGCCGCTTTTTCTGTTTCACCGCTCTTTAAAAGCCTTTACTATTTCTATAATAAGCATAAGTCCGGCTCCCAGGAAGATAAACATATCCCCCAGATTGAATACTACCTTTTTAAGCCTTCCATACTGGATGCTGAAATAATCCACCACATAATGACGGACCATTCTGTCGTACAGATTGCTTACCGCGCCTCCCAAGGCAACGGACAGGGCCAGCTTTTCCCAAACATTACCTTTTTTCTGAAGAAGGCATGCCAGCATTCCGCCGATAAAGGAGGCCACTGCAAGAGGGATCATCTGCACCATAGACCGGTGATCCTTAAAATACCCGAAGGAAAAACCGGCATTGTGATTCTTATGCAGCAAAATCTTTCCTCTGCTTCCCTCCAGCTCCTTGGGAAAGCCGGCTTCTTCCTGTTCCTCAATGGCACTTTTCACGAGAAGATCCAGAGAAGCCAGTAATACGATGATACCGATAAATACCATGACCCACACTCCTTCCGTCCTTATTATCTCCACTCTTTTGTGCATTTTATCCTATGCCCAGGAATTCCCGCTTTCTTAACACCTCATCTGGATGAGAGGGCCGCCGTTTTTATCCAGGTATGCTCTCGTTATAACTACGGACCCGATATTGGGATCCTTGGGAACCTCATACATAATATCAAGCATGAAATTTTCTATGATGGCCCTTAAAGCTCTTGCTCCGGTCTTTTTCTTAAGGGCTTCTTCAGCGATCCATTCCAATGCCTCATCCTCAAATACCAGGTTCACCTCATCAAGCTCCAAAAGCCTTTTATACTGTTTTAAAATAGCGTTCTTCGGTTCCTTTAAGACCCGGACCAGCAGATCCTTATCCAAAGATTTCAAGGTCACCGTAATGGGCAGACGGCCTAAAAACTCCGGTATCATGCCGAATTTACGCAGATCTTCATTTGTCACATGAGACAGGATATTGGGATCTTTCTCATACCTGTCTTTTAGTTCTGCGGAAAAACCAATGGATGATTTCTCCTTTAACCGCTCTTTTATAATATCCTCCAGATCCGGGAATGCTCCTCCGCAAATGAAGAGAATGTTCTCAGTGCTGACCGCAGTCATTGGGGTAAGGGCATTTTTCTGGTTAGAGCCTACAGGAACCTCTACCTTACTCCCTTCCAAAAGCTTCAAAAGCTCCTGCTGGACAGACTCCCCGCTTACATCCCTGCTGCTGGTACTCTTCTTTTTTGCAATCTTATCGATCTCGTCAATGAAAATAATGCCCCGTTCTGCCTTGTCCACATCATTGTCAGCAGCGGCCAGCAATTTGGAAACCACGCTTTCTATGTCATCGCCAATGTATCCGGCTTCTGTAAGAGAGGTGGCGTCGGCAATGGCCAGGGGAACATCAAGAAGCCTTGCCAGGGTCTTTACCAGGTAGGTTTTCCCGCTTCCAGTAGGGCCGATCATTAAAATGTTGGATTTTTCAATCTGTATATTTTCTTCTTCAGCCTTTTTCCCGGAATCCGTGAGATAAACCCTTTTGTAATGATTATAAACCGCTACTGAAATTACCTTTTTGGCCTGCTCCTGGCCGATAACGTATTCATCAAGCTTCTGCCTGATGATATGAGGTGCAGGGATATCCTTTAGGTTCAGTTCCTGCCCCGGTTCCTTTTCCGTTCTTTTCTTCACCCTCTGCTTATTGGGTATCTCAAGATCCTTTTTGTTTAAGCTGCCAAGATCGCTGAGATTTAAATTCATATAAGGCATATTCTGAATCTTTGTTATATCAAATCCGCCCTGTGCCACGGAATCAAATGCCTTCTGCATGCAATCATGGCACAGATTCATGCCGCCTGGCATGGAAACCATTGGCCCTGTCACATTCTCCGGCCTGCGGCAGACATAGCAGATTTTTTCATACTCATCTTCGTCTTTTTTCTTTTTGCCGCTGTCAGAGCTGCCGGCAATTGTATCTTCCATCTTTTCCTCCGGAAAATCCTTCTCGTTCAAACTGTAGTCTCCTTCTATCTGTAATTATGCACCGATACCAGATTATTATAAAGCATTTAAAAGTCTCTTACAAGTATTGGCCAGCAATTTAGACTTTTTTAATGAGTCAGGCCGATGCCAGTTATTCAATTTAGATTTTTTTAATGAATCAGGCCGCTTTATTACAGAAAATCCATACACAAAAATAGCACGGAATATTTAAAGGATAAATATTCCGTGCTATCAGATCAATTCCCAATGATTCCACAATCAAAGGCCGTCTGAATTTTCCTATTCCGCCAGAGCCTCACCAAGGGCTTTGCAGGCGGCAACTGCCTCATCGTCAGGCGCTTCATTACAGATCACGCTGTCACAGGCGAGATTGATACCAGCGTCCTTACAAGTTTCTTCCCATGTACGCATCCATTCGCCGTCGCCCCAGCCATAGGAACCGAACAGCGCTACCTTTTTCCCCCCAAGCTTGGACTGTAAGGCAGTAAACATTGGTTCAAATTCACTTTCCTCCAGAACCTCTCCGCCCATGGCAGGGCAGCCAAAGGCAATTGCATCCAGGGAATCAATCATGGAGGCGTCAAATTCGGAAGGCGTGAATATGGAAGCGTCCGCTCCCTTTTCCTTTGCCCCATCCAGAACGGCTGCTGCCATTGCCTCGGTATTTCCAGTTCCACTCCAATAAACTACTGCAATTTTACTCATGATGTAAACCAACCTTTCCTAAACAATCTTCTATATCAAACGGCTACGGTAAGCCGTTCAACAGCGATTCCTTTTGACCACTGGGCAAAATAAACCTCAGTGCATTTTTTATAGCGGTTAAAGGTCTGCTTTGCCTTTTCTTCATCCCCATATACCTTCCAGCAGCCAATACATTTGCAGTGACAGGCTTTGTTGTCAATAAACCCTTGGACATCTTCCGGCGGATAGCCAAGGAACAAACCGATCTCATGGGGAAAGCCGGAGCAGCTGCGCAGCCTGTTTGCCAGCTGGACCACACAGCGCTCCGGGTTTTCAGAGTAATATCCATACTGCTTTAGCAAAGAAGAAGCATATCCATCTGCCAGATCCCGTTTCAAACGGCTTGGACGATAAAGATAGATCAACGCCCTCTGTTTAAAATAGCGCAGAGGCAAAACCCGGATTCCTTTTGGCGCAAGTACACGGTTTAACCGTCTCACCTCATTTTGTATTTCTTCCTTTGTCCGGTAAGAGCAGGAAAACATATTTCCTGTTTTTATTCCGGCAAGTGTTGGCGCGCAGTGCCTGATCAGCAGTTCGTCTGACATGTTGTTCCCTCCTATACCGCGTGTTCTCTCAGGATGTTTTTCAGAGCTGACATTGAGCTGGAATGGGAACGGGCGATTATGGTATCCAGCCCCTTTGTTTCACTCAAAGCACAACGTACCATTTTATGTGACATAGTGCTGGTAAAAAGCACCAGCAAATCCGGTTTGCCGATTTTATTCTTTAGTCCGCCTTTTATCTCTGTAAAGACCTTGGCGCAGCAGCTGTATTCCTGACATAGCTCTTTGTACTGACGCACCATGCACTCATTTCCTCCAACGATTACCACGCTCATGCGATTACCTCCATTCTTTCAGTTAGTTTAAGCTAACTTCAAGTTAAAATGTATGCGCCCAGGGGGCGCTATCAACGATTGTTTTTTATTTTACACAAAACCCAAGGCCTTCTCCACTCCAAAAGGAAAGAAGAAGGCTCCAAACAGACACATTGTCCCAACAGTTCATTGATTTCCAGCCATTTATTCATCATATTAAGGTTATTCCTCTTCTTTCTTTGCATTTCTATACTCATTAGGGGTCATGCCCATGACATTGCGGAATGCACCGGCAAATTTACTGCCATTGTCATAACCGCACAATCCTGCGATTTCCAGTACAGAGCGTTCTGTCTGGAGCAGCATCAGGGCTGCTGTCTGCATTTTCTGTTCCCTGATGTAAGAATAAACGGAAACACCGTAAACTCCCTTAAAACTGTTTTTAAGCGCTGTTTGTGAAACGTGAAAAATATCCGCCAACTCAGAGATCGTCACCCGGCTGTCCATATGCTCCGCCAGATACTGGCATACACTCTTTGCAAGCTCAACCTGAGGTTTTGTAAAGCAGCGTTTTCCAATCTGATCCTCACTTAAATCCATGCCGCTTAAAAACAAAAGAAGTTCCAGTATCTTGACTTTAAAATAGCCCTTTTTTATGCTGTCAGGTACTTCATACAGCTCTGAAAATATATGCTCAAGGCAAGGCTTTGACCGGGCCACAAAGCATTTGCCGCTGCTGCAGAATTTTTCTATCAGAGCACAGGGCCGAACGTTTACATCATCCAGAAAACAGGACATGCAGGCAGGCGCTTTATCAATGTCAATGACAATGGCAATACCATAATAGTGGTTCAAAGGAAAACAGGAATCCTGGCCTGCAGCGCCCTTTTTGCTGATTGCCAGATCACCCTGAGTGAGATAAAAAAACTCCTCCCGGTATCCGCACTCAATACGCCCTTCCAGGCAGTGATTAATCTCCATTACATTTCCAAGGACCCCATAGTCAATGGAACACTTTCCTATATGTACATCGTTGTAAACCAGCTGGATTCCAGGGAACACCTGATAACTGGTCATCACCATATCTCCGCTCCCATTGTCAATGCGGTAAATGACGCAGTCGCCTGACCGGGAAACAATCTGCACATGTTCCCCGTATATTTCTTTTTCCTGCCGTGTAGCGCTCATAATTTCATACCCTGGGAAATGTTTCCCAGTCCTTACTTTTTACCTTCCATCCGTTTTATTCGCTTCCTATCATAAAACAGGATTATGAAAAACTGTTAATCTTTTGATGATGTTTCTTCTCCTGTGCCTGCAAATGTGAATGGTATCATGATTCAGACTTCCTCACAATCTGTGCTTCATCAGCAGAAAGCAGTCAACAGGTGAAAATATGGGGTTAGCTTTCACTAACCCCATATATATTACAATACATGGATCCCGCTTGTTTGTCAAGAGTTTTTGAAAAACCATGGCTTTATTTAGAAAAACAGTCTCTGCCGGCCCAATGGATAAGTCCGGAGAGACTGTTTACCCTTACCCCTGCTGCGGGGCCTCTGCCGGCCTCTTGCCAAGGGTAATATCTACATTCCTTTCCACATACTGTCCGTTTTCAAGAGACTGGACTGTAAGGGTCACAGTGGTTCCGCCTTCATAATACTTAAGCATGTTGGTCAGGTCATCATAAGTTTTAATGCCCTGGCCGTCGAACTTGGTAATAATATCTTTTTCCCGCAGATCAGACTTGGAAGCTGCTCCGCCTTCTACGATCTTATAGATAAACACGCCCTGAGGCATACCAAGCTGCTGGCTTGTGGTTCCATCAATATTTTTGCACTGGATTCCCAGGTATCCCTGGTTTTCATCAGCCACCTGGGTCCTGGTTTTTCTGGTCATCAGGGTATCAATGATATCCTGGGCCTTGGAAATGGGGATGGCATAACCCATGCCCTCTACTTCTGTGGAAGAATATTTGGCTGAATTGATGCCGATTACTTCCCCCCGCATATTTAACAGGGCGCCGCCGCTGTTGCCGGGATTAATGGCTGCATCAGTCTGAAGAAGATCGCGGTTTGTGCCGTCTTCTGTCTGCACGGAGCGGTCAAGAGCGCTGACATAACCAACCGTAACGGACTGTCCGTAACCAAGAGCATTGCCGATGGCAACAACTCCCTGGCCTACCTTTAGGTTATCGGAATTTCCAAGGGAGGCAATGGCTATCTTTGATAATGTATCAGATGAAATGCCTTTTAAAGGAACTGCAATCACTGCTAAGTCACTGTCCGCATCTGTCCCCTTAATGGAAGCATCTACGGCTGCCTGATCAATAAAGGTGACCTTCAGTTCCTCTGCTCCCTGCACCACATGGTTATTGGTCACGATCAGAAGTTCATCATCGTTCTTTCCCACAATAATACCGGAGCCGCTGCCCACCCCTTCTCTCTGCATTGGGCCAAACCATGTCTGGCTTTCATAAATCATCTTGCTGGTAATGGCAACCACGGATGGCATAGCTTTATCCACAATGGTGGACACATCGTTTACAGTGTTAATGCTGGAGGTGTTGGCCGCCTGGACTCCTGCCGGGTCAGTGGAAGAAGGAATGGTTTCCACCTGGCTGATCTCCACAGAGTTTTTGTTTCCGTAAGCTCCGGCCGCCCAGTTGATCCCTACCATTGTGCTTCCGGCAACCACTCCAAAAACAAGGGCTCCTCCCACAAGGCCGGCTGCTTTCTTTACAAAACCTCTTTTCTTCCTGGGCTTTGTTTCCCCCTGGAACACACTTTGTTCTGCTGCCCTGTGATACTGGTATTCCTGATAATGAGGAATACTCTGCTGTGTTTCACAGGAGCTGTGGGTATGAGTCTGGCTGCTGCCTTCAGAATCCTGAGCTCCGGATTTTCCCAAATCCGGATCCCTCATAATAAAATTTGTGGTAACTGTTTCTTCTTTATGCTCTTCAGGATTCATACGGCCTGTATCTTTGTTTTCATTCTCATCATACATAAGATCAATCTCCTTTCTTGTATATCTCTTATTTCTTTTGATAATCAGAGTTTATCAGTGAAATGTGACCATTTTGTGATAAAATTATATTGAATATGTGAAAAGAAAAAAATCCCCGCATCAGCCGCCTTTTTAATACCAAAGGCCCTGTCTGCGGGGTATTTCTCTGTTATTTATCCGATTAATTGCCGGTTGGCGGTGCAGAAACTACCGGAACTTCCGAAGCCGGGTCAGTGGTCCCATTGGAAGGATGGGAGGAAGATGTCTCTCCCGGGCCTCCTGGTCCTGCTGAGGTGGTCTGAGGAGCCGTTGTCTCCTCGGCTGCTGTCGTCTGACCGGTTCCCGGTCCATGGGAGCCTGTAGTCGTCTCTTCCGGACTGGTAGTAGGCGAAGGCTTTGTTTCCCCTGGTTTGGTTGGTTTGGTTGCTCCGGTTGTTGTTTCTGAAGGCCTTGTTTCCCCTGGTTTGGTTTCCTTGGTCTCACCCGTACTGCCTTCTGAGGAATCCGTAGGCTTTCCAGGCTTTCCGCTTTCATCCGTAGCCCCTGTCTGGCCGTCCTGGGAGGAAGATTCTTCTGCTGCGGTGGTCTTCTCCGGTTTTGTGGCTTCTGTGGTCTTCTTTGGATTATCTCCATCGTCCTTAGGAACATTGTTCGTAGTGCTTCCCTGTTTATACATGCCGGTATCAGCGGCTATTTTGGCGCTTATTTTTTTAACCATATCCGACGGCTCATAGTCTTCCTTATCAAAAAGAAACTTATGGAGTTCGGAAACATTAGTTTCCAAGGTCTGGGGAATTACACAGTCACCTCTTTTTCCCACCGTCATATCACCACGGGTAAATGGAAAACCACCTGTTTTACCAATGTGGTACTTGCCTATATCCAAAAGCAGATCCGTAAAGTCACTAAAGGTAAGGTTTGACCCTATCTGATCCACTTCCATCAATAATATCCTGTTAAGCAGTCCAAGGTCAGCCTTTTTTGCTTTTTCAAAGGTTTTTTCAATGACCAGGCGCTGACGTTCTGTTCTTTGAAAATCAGTATCCATTTTTCTCAATCTGGCATAGGCAACTGCCTGCACTCCATCCAGATGATTCATTCCCGGCGCCTTTAAATGAACCGATGGTACACCTGTTTCTTTTACAGTTTCTGTGATAAAGGAGTTGATATAACGAAATTCCGGTTTGGTGATATCAATGTCTACACCGCCCAGCATATTAATTCCGTCAGCAACCGATTTCCAGTTAAAGGTAACGAATTCGGTAATATCCATATCCAGGTCCCGGTTGAGGGCAGCCAGTGCCTGAGCGGCTCCCCCATTGGCATAGGCAGCATTTATTTTGTTATAAGAATACCCTTCTCCAATGCTCATGTATGTATCACGGTACACGGATACCAGCCTGATCTCACCTGTATCTCTGTTAATATTACAAATCATGATCAAGTCAGAATTACTGCCTTTATTAATACTGCCATCACGGCCATCAAGGCCAAATATGGCAATGGTACGGTAACCTGTCATATGCTGTTTCTGTTCCTGAGACATGACCTCATTACGTACCTCATTTTTATTAAAATCATCCGGTCTTTGGATGGAGCCCATCAGCCTGGCCACATAAGCATAGGCAAAAATGCCTGCCAGTGTAAAGATTTCAAGAACCGTCATAAGAATGATACGCCTGATTTTTCTCTTTTTTCCAGCCTGAGCCGCCGACCGGCTGGCAGCCACACTTTTATCCTGCCCCGGCATTCTCTGATTCTGCTTTATGCCTCCGTCTCCTATAACAATCTGGTCTCTTGATGTACTTCGGCCATTTCCCGAAGCAGTACGGCTTCCGGAAGTTCCCTGGCTGTTTCCTGAGGCAGTACGGCTTCCTGCTGCTCTCTGGCTATTTCCTGAAACAGTACGGCTTCCCGCTGTTTCCTGACTATTTCGTGAAACAGTATGGCTTCCCGTGGCTTCCCGGCTGTTTCCTGAGATAGTACGGCTTCCTGCTGCTTCCCGGCTGATTCCTGAGGCAGTACGGCTTCCCGCTGCTTCCTGGCTGTTTCCTGAGGCAGTACGGCTTCCCGCTGCTCTCTGGCTGTTTCCTGAGGCAGTACGGCTTCCCGCTGCCTCCTGGTTTTTATTTGGACTGGCGACCGATGAGGTCTGCTCTCGAAAGGCTATCTGGCCGTTTCCGGATGAAGGCCGGGACCGGTCAGCGCTCCTGACTCTTTCTCCAGCTGCGCTTTTCCTTACAGACCCATCATCAGCCTGATTTGTTCTGCCGTATTTTCTCTCCTGGTAATTCTCGTAATCATCATCCAGGTAATAATCATCATCAGACGGATCTGGTTTGGAATCGAAACCGCGCTTTCTTTTTCTTATATCCTCGCGGCTTACTTCATCATCAAATTCATTTCTCATTTATTTAACCTCATCCTAATCGTGTCGTATCCAGTATCAGTACGCATTTTTATTAATAAACCCTTTAAATATGGTAAGGAATAAGATCTTAAAATCAAATCCCAGGGTCCAGTTTTCGATGTAATACAAATCGTGTTCAATCCTCTTTGTGATGGAAGTATCTCCCCGGTATCCGTTTACCTGGGCCCAGCCGGTGATCCCGGGACGGACCTGGTGCTTGATCATGTAGCGTGGGATCTCCTCTTTAAATTTCTCAACAAAAAGGGGCCGTTCCGGCCTTGGCCCAACCAGGCTCATGTCTCCCCGGAGGACATTGAAAAACTGGGGCATTTCGTCAATGCTGGTCTTTCTGATAAAACGGCCCACAGGAGTTACCCGGGAATCATGAGGAGTGGTCCATTTTATTTTTTCCTCGGATGGCGCCTGCACCACCATGGAGCGGAATTTATACATATGAAACGGCCGGTTATGAAGGCCGACCCTCTCCTGTCTGTAAATAAGCGGCCCCGGAGCGGTCAGCTTAATGAGAACCGCTGTGATGAGCATGACAGGGGAAAATAAAATCAGAGCAACAGAGGCTCCAAAAATGTCCACCATCCGTTTTACCAGGGCATTCACCGTATCCGTAAGGGGAACCCGGCGGATGTTGACTACCGGCAGACCCTGCAGATCCTCAATAAAGGGCCTTGTTGGTATCATGTTATTATAGTCCGGTATAAACTTGGTGTGGACGCCTGATTTTTCACAGGAAGCTACGATTTCTTCCAAATTCGCATATTCGCTGATGCTTAAGGTAATGGCAATTTCATCAAGAGAATTTAACCCAAGGATGTCATCTAAATCATGAACCTTGCCAATGACATTGATCCCCTTGTATCCGGTTCCCCATTCCTTTGTATCGTCAAGGATCCCCTTGATCTGGTAGCCCCATTCTGGATTTACCCGGACCCTGTCTATGAAGCCTTCCGCCGCACGGCTGTAACCGATCAAAAGGATGTGCTTCTGATTGTAGCCTTTGGAACGCATGGAGCGGAGCATAGAACGAAGCAGGTTCCGCACAATGGTTTCCAGGACAATGTTGACGACGCAGAAATAAAATACCATCCTGGTGGAGAATTCGCGGAAATAAGGGTTCTTCTTCGCCAGAAACAGAATCAGGGTAAAGAGCAGAACACCTAAAAGATTGGCCTTGCAGATATTGGCAAACTCATACCGTCTCTCCTGAACTCTTTTCGGCGCATACAAATGGAAGATGCCGTAAAGCAGCAGATAGGTCGGCAATATGATAAGAAGCGCCGCGAAATAGTACTGCGGTCCTAAAACCTGCTTATAAGGGCTGAACAACCGGTTTCCCAGCAAAAGAAGCAGCCATGCCAATACATAAGACGCAACAATGACCAGTCCATCCAGCACTACGTGAAACCCGTTTAATTTTTTCTGATTATCCTTAATCATAGCAGCAAAACCTTCCATTCGTGCATTGCACCATACTTGTCTACCATAATTCCCGTATATTATACATGATATGTCAATATGATACCATTAAAATATTCTTAAAATGACCTGAAAATTTTTAACTTTCTTCGTAAAAATTCCCATATATAGAGGAATGTGCCAAAAATCAGCTCACCTTCGATCCGAAAGTAGTTTCTAAGATGAGCCATTTTAAACCGCACCTTCCTGGTGTTCTTTGCCGTCCTTAAGCCCTCTTTCAGCCCTTCTGCATAGTCAGAGGCAAAACCGATCTTCCGGAAAAACAGGTATTTTACAAAGGTTCCCCCTAAAATGGGAAGCAGATTCACCAGAAGCTGTAAAGCCGGCATATTTTTATAATTTAAATAAATATTGTTCCTGGCAGCCAGACGAACCTTAAAGGAATTGTATTTGGAACCGCTGGTCCCGCTGCCCACATGATAAACCACGGCTGTTGGGCAGTACAGGTTTTCATATCCATGGATCTTTGCCCTGTATCCCACATCAATATCTTCCAGATAGGCGAAATGAGCCTCGTCAAATCCGCCGATCTCCTCAAATACTTCCCGCCTGTAAATGGCAGCTCCTGCGCAGGCTGCAAACACGCTGCGGGCTTTTCCATAACCCCTGCTGCTCTGCCCCACGCCTCTTTGATAAGCCCAGCCCAAAACGCTGTACATATCCCCTGCGTCATCCATAAGCTCCTTATGGTAAAGCTGGATCATCTTGCTGCTGACAGAAAATATCTTAGGAGACTTTTCTATGGCCCGTACCAGTTCCTTTACATAATCAGGTTCCGGCTCTGTATCATTGTTTAACAAAATGACATAAGGTGTCTTTGCATGGCGGATCCCCACATTCACTGCACCGGAAAAGCCTGTGTTTTCCCCCAGGAAAATGGAAGGGATGTTTTTCTCTTTCAGCCATTCCACGCTTCCGTCTGTGGAACTGTTATCCACCACAAGAAGCTCAAAGTTCTTATCACTCTGAGCTTCCAGGGCTTTAAAACAAGGTTCCATAAATTTTAATCCGTTATAATTAGGAATAACAACCGTTACTTTTTTCTCCATCTCACACCTCAAGCTTATAGGGTTCCCCGATTTTTTCCTTTCGAAGATCCCGCAAAGCAAAATTGGATTTGCGCAGAGTCAGATTGGGGTTGTAATAAGGATCCCCATCCTTTAGGATATCCGGCCATTTCTGGGAGAACTTTTTGATCTCCTGATTAAAACGTGCCACTTTCTCCGGTGTATCCTCAAGCCCCCTTGATTTAGATTCGTAATGATAAAACAGGGCATAAGGAGCATAAACCACCAGCTTGTTTAAGGAGCGTATTTTCATGCAGTAATCAATGTCGTTAAAAGCAACGGCAAGGTCCTCAGAAAAACCGCCGGCTTTCTCAAACAGAGATTTTTTACTCATCATACAGGCAGCTGTTACAGCGCTGTAGTTCCGGGCGCACATGGCCTGGTTAAAGTAGCTGCTTTCTGCCTTGTGAAGCCCGATAAAGGTGTGTCCGGCAATTCCGCCAAAGCCAACCACCACGCCGGCATGCTGAATGGTGTCATCGGAATAAAGAAGCCTGACCCCGACAATGCCTACATCATCCCTCTGGCAGAATCCTAACATCTCATGGATGCTTTCCGGATTTACCATTTCCGTATCATTATTTAAAAATAAAAGATATTCTCCTGTTGCATGGGCAACGCCAAAGTTATTGATGGCGGAGTAGTTGAATTCCTTCTCCCATTTAACCACGTGGATGAAATCAAATTCCTTTTGGATCCTGTCATAATAGGCAAAGGTTTCCGGATCAATGCTGTTATTTTCCACAACAATGAATTCCAGGTTTTGATGTGCGGACTTCTCAATGATGGAACGCATGCATAAGTCTAAGTCGGCGCTGTGGTCCTTGTTGGGGATGATGACGGAAACCAAAGGCTCTCCGGTTATTTTAAACGTGGTATGGTAGATTCCGTAATCAATGCCCTTTTCCACGGACAAAGCCGGGGTACCCACCCGTTCATAATGGGCCTTAATGGCCCTTGCCCCTGCCTCAAATGCATATAATTTGCTCTCAGGATTACTTGAGGTGGAATTCTGATGGCAGCGCCAATGATACAGGGCCTTGGGAATATGGTATATTTTTCTTGCCTTTTCCGTACAGCGGAAGATGAAATCATAATCCTGGGCTCCGTCATATTCCTCCCGGAAGCCTCCCACCTCCATAAGCAGTTCATGGTTCACCACAAACAAATGACAGATGTAATTGACACTTGTTAAAAGATCCGGGTTAAAATCAGGCTTAAAGTGGGGTTCAAACAATTCCCCTCCGTCAATGTCAAGCTTATCCTCATCAGTATAAACCACATCAATTTCCGGATCAGAATTGATCGCCTTTACACATTCAAACAAAGCATCAGGTGCAAGGGTATCGTCATGGTCCGCCAGGACGATAAAATCTCCCTTTGCCATTTCAATGGCAGCGTTGGTATTCCCTGCGATCCCCTTATTCTCTCCCAGGATCACATAGCGGATCCTCTCATCCTTTATGGCATAGCGCTTTAATACCCGTTCCACGCCTTCTCCCTTTGGGCTTCCGTCTGCAATGCACACTTCCCAGTTTTCATAGGTCTGGGCCAGCAGGGAATCCAGCATTGCCGCCAGATAACGCTCCGGGGTCTTATAAGCAGGTATTACAACAGACATTTTAGGCGTATAATCAAAAACCGTTTTCCTCTGGGCCGCCAGCTCCTCATCTGTTGTTTTCGTAAGAGCATACCATTCCGGATAATCGTAATCACTGTCAATTCCCTGAAGCTTATGCCTGGATTTTAACACAAAAGCCTTAAAGCCGTTTTCCTTCCAGAAATCCACGGCAGACCGAAGCGTCTGGGCATTCATCATGCTTTTTAACTTCGCACTTTTTTTATGGGCCGAACTGTTCTGCTGCTCAATGATCTGGGCATTCAGCTTCACTCTGACGGTTTTCCCGTCACACCGGATGACCAGGATCCTGTCCTCGTTTTTCTCACGGATATAGGGGATGCGGATATCAAATCCTAAATCCCTGTCCAAAGTTTTCTTAAAGTAAATCTGGCATACGTCATCTCTGCGAACCGGAACATACTTAAATTCCACTGGTTTTTCCTGTCCGTCCAAAACCTCAAACGCAGCATCTGACTGGGGGTTCTTCCCAATGACCCAGCCATTCAGCACAATCGAATTTTCACGGATTCTTGCTACATCTATCTTATATTTCATCACTGATCCCTGCCTCCACTGATGCTGACATTAAAAATATCTCTTCTTCTGAAATGCTTTCTGCCTTTTCTGAAAAATTGATCCTCTCTTCCTCAATTACAAGAGGCCGCTTCATGACACGGGCATTGATGGACAGAACGTATTCTCCCACAAGGCCGATAAAAAAGATCTGTACGGAACCAAGAAAACACATACCAATCAAAAGAGGAGCCATACCGGCCGGGAAACGGTCCCAGTACACCAGCTTCATCACCAGATAAATAAGGGCCACCATCATGCTGGCAAAAGAACAGATGCTTCCGAATATGGTGGCAAGGCGAAGCCCTACTTTAGTATAAGAAGTGACGCTTAACATGGCAGCGTCATACAGGCGGTAAAAATTATTGCTGGTCTTCCCTGCCCGTCTCTTAGGCTGCTCATAAGGGATCTCCCTGCGCCGGAAACCAAGCTCCGCCACAATTCCCCGGAGAAAAGGCGTCGGATCATCCAACTCCTTAAGAACCTTTATAAATCTTTCATCATACAGGCCAAAGCCGGTAAAATGCTCGATCTGCTCCACATCGGAAAGCTTCTTAATGGTCTTATAATAGCAGGTTCTCAGCCAGTACATGAGTTTATTCTCTTTGCTGGACTTTTTAATCCCAATGACGATCTTATAACCTTTTTCCCATTCCTTCACATACTTTGGGATCATTTCCACCGGGTCCTGGAAATCCGCTGCCATAAGAATGGTACAATCTCCGGCAGACTGGAGCATTCCATAATAAGGGGAATTGAACTGTCCGAAATTCTTGGCATTAAAAATCCCCTTTACCTTCTGATCCTGAGAACACAGGCCCCTGATGATCTCCCTGGTGCGGTCTCTGGAATCATTATCAATAAAAATCAGTTCATAGCAATAATCTGGCAAATCACTTTTAAATGTGCGGTCAATCGCCTGGTACATGGCACTTACGTTTTCTTCCTCATTATAACAGGGGATGACGATGCTAATTGTTTTCATATGTTCACTTCCAATCTATCCGAACCATTACTTTAATTAAATCTTCCGGCTTTTCTTTCATAAGCTGAAGGGCTGTCTCCACCTGATCCAGACCATAAAGCCTGTGGGTCACCAGCGTTTCAGGATTGATCCTTCCATACTGGATCATGTTTAAAAGGCGCTCCATTCTCACTCTCCCGCCCTTTGCAAGCTCTGTGTGAATGGTCTTTCCTGCCATGCCCCGTCCCCCTGAAAACTTGGGAAACGGCAGATTTCCGGTACCTCCATAGTAATTCACATTGGATATGGTTCCGATCCCATACCTGGCCATATCTACTGCCTGGGCAAAGACCTCATCCCCGCCTCCGCAGATGATGACCCCGTCAGCCCCCAGGCCTCCTGTGCGTTCCATGACCTGATCAGTCACGTTTCCATCCTTATAGCTTAAAACCTCCGTAGCCCCGAACTCCCTGGCAAGTTTTACGCAAATGGGCCTGCTGCCCACTGCAAGGATCCTTGCAGCCCCTAAGTGGCGGGCTCCTTCAACCGCCATAAGCCCGATGGGTCCGATGCCCAGAACCACTACAGTATCTCCGATTTTAATATCCGCAGATTCTGCCCCCGTAAAGCCTGTAGTCACCACATCCACACACATAAGGGCCTGTTCCAGGGTGACCCCTTTAGGGATCTTCGCCAAAGTGGTATCTGCATCCGGTATTAAAAATTTTTCCGCAAACACTCCCGGCGTTGTCCTTCCCAATTGATGGCCGGAAAATGGAGCTGAAGCATGCTTAAAATTCCCTTCCTGGATCCCCAGAGCCCTCCAGTCCGGCGTGATTGCAGGAACTGCCACCAGGTCTCCGGCAGCAAAGTCGCAGACCTGGTCTCCGGTTTCTAAAACCTCTGCCACACATTCATGTCCCAGAATCAGGTTGGGAGCCTTTCGGGAACCTCCCCCATATACCGTATGGACATCAGAAGAGCAGGGTGTCACTGCCACAGGGCGCAGAATGGCTCCATAAGGAGTTACGGCCGGTTCCGGTGCTTCATACCAGCCGACCTTGCCAGGTTCGATTAAAACAAAAGCTTTCATATGTTTTTCTTATATCCTTTCCAAATGATTGGATTTTAATGCCAGAATTTCCAGATGACCGCCAAACTTTTCCTTTATGATTCCCGCGATCTCATCCGTATAGCCGGGAGCCACGATCAAAATGGCATCCACCGGGTCCTCATGATAATGATCGGGAGGTACAATGGGAACATGGGAGGCAGGAGCGTACTTCCCCTGCTTAAAGGGAGCGGAATCTATGATATATCTTGCAAACCGGCCTATGGCTGTTGTAGAAGCCAGGGTAAAGCCCTGATGACTGGCTCCCCAGACTGCCAGGCTTTTTCCCCTGTCCTTAAGCTCCTCTGTCAGTTCCTCCATCTCTCTTCCAATGGTATCCAGGCTTTCTTTCAGGCCGGATATGTCCATTGCTGAACGGTTCCTGACAGTTTCCGGCTGAACGGCTGAACCCTTCCCTTTCCTTACAATGACAGAAAGAGTATCCCTGTTCACCATTTTTTCCTCTAATACCTCAAACCCTGCCTTTTCCACTGTATAGCCAAGGGTCTCAAAGGTATAATAGGCCAAATGATCCCGGATCAGTTCGTAATACCCGTCATACTGCAGAATATATTCCAGACTTGGGACCGTAATCAAGCCTACGCCGTCTTCTGATAAGTTGTCCGCAATGCATTTGAGCATCCCCACCGGATCCGGCTGGTGCTCCAGGAAATTAAAGGACAAAAACCCGTTATAAGGGCCTCTTACGCTGCCGTCCTTAAGTGCAAGGATTTCTCCCTCTTTTGCAAACTGCTTCCAGACCGTAAGCCCTTTTTCTTTTGCAAGGCAAACCAGGCTTTCCCTGTTTTCGATTCCGCAGGCTTTTACAGGAAACTCTGACAGCACAGAAAGAAATTCTCCCTGGCCGCATCCCGCCTCAATCAGCTTCTTGCCTTCCAGATGGTATGCATCAATAAAATGCCGGTACTGGCTTCTTCTTAAATTTACCATGGTGGTGGTAAATCCGCCGGACCGGATCACGTCCTTGTAGTATGCCACAGGCTCACAGTCAAACTGCACCAGGCCGCATGCTTTGCATTGGTGGAGAAAAAGGGAGATTCCATGCTCCTCCTTCACTTCTTCCTCATCCGGGATGTCCTGAGCCGATGCAGGCATATCCTTAAGGGCCATCAATGGTTCTTCCCCAAGAGGGCTGCCGCACACAATACAAATCTTATCTCTCATACCACAAAAATTCCTCCATGTCAATATTTTTGTATACTAATGAATCAAGCGGATGTGATTGCATATCCGGTTCATTCATAAACTCAAGGCTGAAAAACGCTTTTCTTCCAGTCTTCAGCCTTATAGGTCCGCCTGATCCCCTCCTGGAAATTCACAAGAGGCTGCCATCCGGTTGTCCTTTCCAGCTTTTTTATGTCAGGAATAAGATTTGCCGGCCCCTCTGCATTAGACGCTCTTCTGCCGTAGCTATAGCTCCCGTGAAAGCCCAAAACCTCATACATGGACCGGATATATTCCTTTAAAGGGCGGTTTTCCCCTTCCGGACCTGCCACATTATAAATTCCGGAAACTGATTCTTTCTCCTGTTCCATCAAAAGTATCAGCGCCCGGATGCAATCGTCGAGATATAAAAAATTCCATATTTGCGTACACTCCCCCAGGGAAATATACTCTCCTCTGCCAAATGCCCTAAGACAGCTTTCCACCAGAGACCATGGATGATCTCCGGGTCCGTACACGCTGAATATCCTGGAATGAATGTATTCCATTTCTGAAGCGCCTGTTTTTCTCCAGTTCTCTGTCAGTTCCAAGGCCCTGTTTAAAAACTCCAGCTTGGCCCTGCCATATTCAGAGACAGGCTTGCACGGAGTCTCCTCTGTCATGGCTTCTTTATGAATTCCGTATTCCGCCTGGGAACCGCTGAAAAGAAACCGTTTGCAGCCAAGGCTTCTGGCTCCTTCCAAAGCCTTTAAGGAATCCTCCACATTCTTCTGCTGCACCTCTCTTTTCATCCGGTTCTCACTTCCCGAGCCATCCCATCCAAAATGGTAAAATGCCTGGCAGGGTTCATAGATCACCTGGGAAAGCTCATGCAGCTCTTCCAAATTCCGCTCAATCCGAATAAGGCCCTGCCGCTCCGCTGCAAGACTTCCCATATTCTTAGAACCGGGGCGAACCACCGCAAACACCTGGTTTTTCTCCTTTAAAAGCTGGTCAACCAATGCTCTTCCAAGAAAACTGGTGGCCCCTGTTACAACAACGTTCAACGCTTTTCCTCCCTTGTTGGTTTATACTTTTGCAGGCACTGCCCATGGTCCGTTGCGGGATACGTTACTCCCTGATCCGCGGGATGATCATATTCCGGTCCATCTCCTCATCAGAAAGGAAGGGAGATAAATCCTCTAAAGGCGGTGATATAAGAGTCCCGTCAGGCAGACGCTTTGCTGAGGACTTTGGTTCAAAATTCTGGTCTCTGCTTACAAAAAATTCGCAAATAACAGGTCCCTTTGCTGCCAGTGCCGTCTCAATGGCATTAACCAGCTGGCTGTTATGATGGGCACATACGTAAGGATATCCATAGGCGGCAGAAAGCTTTTCCATATCCGGAAAGCTTAAATCCCGGCTGTCCTCCCCGATTCCCACCAAAGGCTCTCCAAAGAAATTCTTCTGAGTCTGGCGAATGGAATGGTATCCGCCGTTATTAATCAGAAAAATCTTTACAGGCATGCGGTGATGTATGATGGTCTGAAGCTCCTGCAGATTCATCTGAATGCTGCCATCGCCTGTGACCAGGATGATATCCTCTCCCGGCGCTGCCATACATGCACCGATGGCCGCAGGAAGATCATAACCCATGGAAGCGACTGCTGAATTGGACAGAAACCTCTGTTCCTTCTTAATAAGATAGGCATGTCCTCCCACAACACAGGCAGAGCCATTGCCCACCACTGTGATCCGGTTTTCAGGAACACGCTTGCTTAGCTCGTTTATCAACGCATAAACATTGACTTCCTCAGCCTCTCCGCTGCTGTAATGCTTTGGAAGCACAACCGGATACGTTTCCTTCCACTTCCGGCATGTTTCATTCCAGGTCATGGAATCAAGCCCTTTCCCGCCGGAAAACAGGGGTTGTTCCGAAGATGCCTTGTATTCTGAATCCAGCAGTTCTTCCAAGGCAGTCAGTAAATCCTTTACATCGGCATGGACCGGCATGTCCGCATGAACGGAGGGCTTCTTTAACTCCTCAGGATCAATATCATTGACAATCACATAAGCCTCTCTGGCCCATGTGGTATAATTGTACCCTACCTGGCGAATGCTTAAGCGGCTTCCAAGAGAAAGAACCAGGTCGCTGTTTTGAATGGCAAAATTCCCTGCACGGTCTCCCATTCCGCCGCCCCGTCCTGTGTAAAGCGGATGCTCGTCCTCAATACAGTCCTGGCTGTTCCAGCCGGTGACCACCGGGATTCCCAGTTTGTCCGCCACCCGTAAAAATACTTCATGGGCCTGTCCAATGCGGATTCCGTTGCCGGCATTGATTACCGGGCGGGAGGAAGACTTTATTTTTTCCAGAATGGCTCTGGCAGTATCCGGTGATACCTTCTTCGGAAGGACCTGGCGTTTTTCCCCACAGCCGGCCTCATCCTCTTTGATCTTTGCTTTATTTTCACAAGCCCAGCCGTCTCCGCCCTGCTCATAGTCTTCCGCAGAAAAACCGACCAGATCTTCTGTCTCAATATAGGCTCCCTGTACGTTTAAGGGAATGTCCAGCCAGGAAGGGCCGGGGCGGCCGGATAAGGCCAGGTAAATGGCTTTTTCCAGAGTGTAGCGGATCCTCATGGGATCAATCACCATCTCACTGTATTTTGTCATACAGTCAACGGCCTTTGTTATATCAAACTCCTGATCTCCCATTGCCCTGATCCCTACGCCCGACCATCTGGCTGTTGTGTCATAGCGCACCTGACCGGATAAAATCAGCATGGGAATGGAATCCAGAAAACCTCCAAGCACTCCTGTGATGGCATTGGTCCCGCCAGGGCCTGTGGTTACGCAGACAGCGGCAATGCGGCCCTTGATTCTTGCATAGGATTCCGCCGCAATGGCGCATGCCTGCTCGTGATGGTTATATAAGCAGCGCATTCCCTCCTGATGCCCCAGGGCATCGTTTAAATGCATGGCTCCTCCGCCGGTAACCGTAAACACCTGTGTAATTCCGGAATCCACCAGTTTCTGGGAGATGTAGTTGGATACTTTCATTCTCATGGATCTTCTCTCCTTTTCTCTTCCCCGCCCCCGCTCTTTGGGCATCAAGGTATACCTGTAAGGTATTTTTAAGGAATGTTTATTATTGTATGCAGTGCAGTATGGGGAGCCTGCGGGCTTCTGACCCGCAGTGCAGCCTGCGAATCCTGCGGCTTCACAGGCTCACAGGCATTGGCCTTATGAATTAGAACGTGAAAAAATTTTCTTACGTGCGAGCACGACAAAAATTTTTTCACGTTCTAATTCGCACTGCTCATCGCTTTTGTGAAGATTATACCACACTCCCCCCCATTTTCCTATTAAAGTTTTCTTACTTTCTAAAAGCTTCCATCTTCTACCGGAAATTTCTTATTATGGAAAATCTCCATTGCTCTTATGGGGGAACCCCTGGGTTTTCTCATCTTTTTTCTTGTTATGTTATCTCCTTCCATATCTGCCAGCAAACCACACTATCAAACTGCCTTCCAGGTACGTTATAATCGCAGAGTAATGCAACTATGGATTTTCGGCCACGATAAAACTTATTGCAAAAAAGGAGAGAACATATTTATGAAAAAGCATTTAAAATTGATGGCTGTATTATCCGCTGCCGGTGTATTGACCGTTGCAGCTCCAGAGCTGGGCTTAATCAGCACAGCAGCAACCGCTTATGCGAAAGTAATCGGCTGGGTTGAGGAAAACGGAGGCTGGAAATTTTATGATGATAATGACAGTTTCGTAACTGATGCCTGGAAAAAGCGCGGTGAAGACTGGTACTACTTAAATGAAGACGGCGAAGTCGCCACTAATGCACAAATCGATGATTATTACGTAGATGAAAATGGGAAAAGGGTTTCTGACAAATGGATCTCCATTGCCAACGAAAACTTCTGGGACTCTGCTGATGCTCCTGAGTTTTTATGGCACTACTACGGAAAAAACGGTAAGGAAGTTATTTCCAAGTGGCAGAAAATCAATGATAATTGGTACTACTTCAATGACCAGGGTGAAATGCTCACCGGAAAAATTGAGATTGAAGGAATTACTTATTATTTAGGAGATGAAAATGACGGCATCATGAAGACAGGCTGGATCAATCTTGAGAATGATTCTGATGATCTTGATGAAACCCACTCCTGGTACTATTTTGATAAGAGCGGCCATATGGTAGATAACCAGGTCGACAAAAAGATTGAGGGTAACTATTATACCTTTGTAAACGGAATCATGCAGACCGGATGGTACAAGCTTCCAGTTACTGCATCCGCATCTGAAGCAACCGCTGACACAACTACAGCAGCCGGATATCAGTACTATGATCCTGATAACGGTGCACGGGTTGACGGTTGGAAGGAAATCGAAGGCATAGAAGGACTCAGCGAAGAGGGAGAGACCTATACTTTCTTTTTCAAGAACGGTGCTCCTTACTGCGCAACAAAGGGTCTTGAATTATTTACCATTGATTCTAAAAAATACGCATTCAATACAAAGGGAGAAATGCAGACCGGACTGCAGGTCGTAAATCTGGAAAATGACGGAATTGCTAACTTCTATTTCGGAACAGACGGCGTTATGACTACCGGAAAGCAGACAATTTACAACGAAGATCTGGATGAGAATCAGGTATGGTTCTTCCAGACAGAAGGTACCAACAAAGGACAGGGAGTTCACGGTGTCCGTGACAACGTTCTGTATGAATATGGCTTAAGAAAAGAAGCTGATGCCGATTTAAAGGTTGCTCCTATTTCCTTTGAAGGCAAGCAGTACCTTGTAAATGCCAGCGGTTCCCTCCAGAAAGCAACTTCTTCTTCCAAGTCAGCTACAAAGCCAGAGCTTGGAGCAGGATATAAAGATTATAAGGATTCCAATGACAAAGCATGGGTTGTCGATGTAAACGGCATTATCCAGTAAAGCAGCATTAAATCACAAAAGATTCATCCGTTCAAATAAAAAGAGATCCTCACGTTTACCGCGTGGGGATCTTTTTTTATGCATTCTGCACCAATTATCAAGAAATTTTTGTGTAGCTTCTATAAACTTACATTTTTTTTATATATTTTGTACCTTTTTGCGTTATATTTTGAATTAATTTACGTTATATATTATAGAAGAAGGTTGTCTTTAATCTAAAAAAAGGAGGAGACTGATGAGAGAACTGTCCGTGTACTATTGTCCTAAATGCGGTTACTATGGATACTATCAGCTTCAGCGGAACGCAGTTTGCCCCAAGTGCAGGGAGGATATGGTAACATTATCCATCAGTTATCAGGATTTTATGGATCTCTCCTGTGAAGCAAGGGACGAATTGCTTTCCGCCCACATTATTGCCGCATCTTCTCCCTATGTCCGGCGCCTGCTGGCGCCACACAAGGTCAATAACAATCGGGAGATTATCGCCCGCATGGGGGATCGCATTACCGAATTGGAAATAGAAAATGAAAAGCTGAATAAAACTATTGAATGGATGCACCAGACAATCTGGGAGCTGATGCGCAAGACCAAAGGGCTTAATCCCGGAAGCAAGGAAAATTCCGAAACCGGGATTGATCCCTGACAGGGATACCCCCGGGAGTGCCCCCGCACTCCCCGGCCATCCCTGGTCAGGCAACTCCGTCAACGCTTATGTAACGACCGATCAACCTGTTAAGCGTCTGATTTAATCTCTTAATTACTTTATGGAGTTTCTCATTCTCTTCCATAAGCCTCTCATTCTCCATCTCTATAATCCTTAGCCTCTCAGCGTCTGTCATATAGAAAACCCTCCTTTTTTCGCTTTTCTTGTAATCACTATAAGCCGTTTCTAACTGTTTGAAAAGCGAAACAAATCGCAATATTCGACATTATTTAGTCATTCTTTAATAATTTGGCCATATTTTTTAATAAAAAGAGACTAAAATACTACATCTATTTATTTTAATTGAATAAGGTACAATATGTGCAGTAATAGATTGTCGATAAGATTCGTGAAAAAATGGTCACTTTTTATAAGTTCTTAACAGGAAAATGGGAGGATTGATTGACTTTTCCTCATGTTCAGGATGAGGAGATTTTAGGGAAAGATTGGAGAATGGGGAGGTTTTGTTGTTTGCAGGAAGTTTTTTCTGACTTTTAGGCTGGGAGTTTTATGAACAGGTGGAAATGGTAATATGAAGTAACAGGGGCCCAAAAGGCATGTCTCCTTGCTTTGGATCTGGCTGCTGTCATAATCCATTATCTTCTTTAAAGCCAATCCCTGTTCCATTAATCAGTGGCTGGTGCGGAAAAAAGCATAATCTGGAGCTGATAGTACGGGTAAGAACGCCGTGTGATCCCCGTATTTGGCATAGGAGGGTGGGGAAAGGCCAGTCCTGATATCAAATACCTCTGCCGGTTAAAAGCCCCGCCAGGGCCATTTCAGGCCTATCCATGGGTGGACTGCCGGGAATGCCGGAAGTTAAAGAATACCATGCAGCTAAAGCTCCGTTTGCTTTTTGAATTCGTGTCGGCAGGCATGTAAATCAAAGTTGAATTTAAGGATAAAGCTTTAATTTATTAATGAGCTTCATATTCTGCTGGGCAAGGTGCTTTGTTGATGGGAATAACACATAAAAAAGCAAGCGCATCTCAAACAATACGCTTGCTTTTTCCAAATTACAAATAAAACTTAATTGATTTATCTTTCAATCTTAACCCGTTTGGAAATATCTTCACTCTCTTTTGGGTCAGGCTCATTTACAATACCTCCAAAAGGCATTTGGGCAATCAGCAGATAGCTATCCGGTAAATCAAACAGTTCACGGACCTTCTGGTCTATAACCGGGTTATAGTGCTGTAAGGAAGCTCCGACCCCTAATTCCCGCAGACCGCTCCAGATGCTGATTTGAAGCATTGCGCTGGCCTGCATGGCCCAGGCCGGGAAATTATCCGCATACAGCGGAAACTGCTTCTGCAACCCCTTTACGACCTCCTGATCATAGAAATAAAGAATCGTTCCTGCTCCGGCTTTAAAGCTGTCAATCTTTTCTCTGGGAACCTGCCCTCCAAAAACATCGTAAACAGAGTCCCATAATAACTCCTGCTTTTCTCCCAAAGCCACTACGACACGGGAACTTTTCATATTAAATGCATCAGGTACCAGTTCTGTTAATTTTTCAATCCGTTCAATGACTTGGCCGGCATCAACCGGAAGTTCCTTTTTAATATTGTAATAACTTCTACGTTTTTCTAAAGATTCAATAATGCTCATGTTAATTTCCTCCTGGTCTAATATTAAAATACTTTTATTTGTTATCGTATGACATTTTCTTTTGTAAAAAAGTACCCTGGTTCAAATCTTCAAAAGCTTTTTGCAATTCAGCTTTGGTATTCATTACAATCGGTCCACCCCAGGCGATTGGCTCTTCCAGGGATGTTGAGCTTATAAACAATACCTGGGCATTCTCCTCAGCGCTTTCTATCTTAACCCTGTCTCCAAGGGTAAGCTTTGCCGCTGTCTTCTCTTTCACCAGTTCACCTCCGGCAAAAACCTCTCCTGACAAGGTAAAAATCATAACCGAGCGGTTTGGATCCGTATCTATGAGAATAGAGGCTTTGGGATCAAGATGGATATCATAGTAATCCAGAGGAAGATATCCGCTCATGTATCCCTTTTTTTCCTTATACTTCCCGGCAAGCAGTCTCAGCTTTCCATTTTCTAAATCAACCTCTTCAATCTCAGCGTTTTTGATGCTGTGATAGGCCGGGGCGGTCATTTTATCCTTTGATGGTAAGTTCAGCCATAGCTGCACTCCAAGCATTCGCTCTGATGCGGGTAATTTCTCCTCATGCTGGATGCCGGAACCAGCCGTCATCCACTGGACTTCTCCGTCGGAAATAGAATCTTCATTTCCCAAGCTGTCCTTATGAACCATCTGGCCGCGGTATACATAACTGATGGTCTCAATGCCCCTATGAGGGTGCATGGGAAATCCGGCTGTGTAATCGTCAGGATTTATGCTGTCAAAGGAATCCAGCATTAAAATGGGATCGTATTCCTCCATTGTTTCATGCCCTAATACCCTGACCAGGTTCACACCGGCACCGTCCTTGGTCCTGAAACCTTTGACCTGCCTTTTAACCTTTCTCTCCATTAATCTCATCTCCAAACTTTTTTAATAAAATAGCCAGTTGTTCTTTTTCTTCATCAGTCCAATGGGACATTAACTCAATGATTCTGGTTTCATTTCTCGGATAAACCTGGCCGATCAGCTCCTGTCCCTGAGCAGTGATATGCAGAATGCACCGCCTCTTATCTTTGCTGTCTGCTTTCCTTATAAGATAACCTCTTTTTTCAAGATTATTTATAATAAGAGGCATGGTCCCACTGGAACTCAGTATCTTTTCCTGGACCTGGCCAATGGTCATATCGCCTTTGTGATACAAGGCTTCCAATACTGCAAATTGTCCCAGGGTAAGTTGGTACTCTGAAAAAATTTTAGTTGACTGGCGATCAATATAGTTTACAGCCCGATGAAGGCCTATTAAGATTTTTAACTCTGTTTTTGCCATTTGTTCCCCCACATTATCTCTATGTAGTTATATATTACTCTATGTAGAGATAAATTGCAAGAGGTTTTTTCTATTATTTTTGTCATGTAAACGTTGGCAATTCCTTTTCCATACAGATTCACTCAAGCAGCCGGCTATATCCAGAAGTCTTTTAGGACTCCCCACAGCTGCATTTAGGTTTCGTCCTCTTCCTTTTTTCTTATTTTGACAACGATGATTACACTATATGAAATTTATCCGTTGTTATTCATTCATGTCAGTTGCTGCTCTCCTGCCAATAGAAATAGCTTATGAAAACCTTTATGATTTTTTTGTAAATTATAGAAAGAAAGGCAAATAGTTTTCTTACTCCGCTCTGAATCAGCTGCCGCCAGATTGGGGGCAGCGATTTTAACACATTCATTTTTTTCAAGGGATAATATTCTGTGAACACAGATAAAGAAATAACAACATTGGTATAAGTATAATACAGACTTTTCGCTTTATCAGCCGAAAATAGCAAAAAGCCCTTTCTGTACATTTATGAAAGCATAACAAATAAGAGCAACAAAACTGACTGCCCACAAAAAAATACTCTGATATTTAATTCAGTAACCACACCTTTTTAGTCCAGGCTGTATCAGGTAATTGTTTTGCCAGCAGCCCTCCATATCTGGTTTTAAAACAAAATCACATAGCAAAGAAAAATGTACCGCAGAATTTTATTTTGCTCTAATGTTCCGATATCTCTTCATCCCTGATCTGAACCTGATATTCAACCGCTTCTAAAATACCATCCATATGCTTTGCCATTAATTCCGATGCCAGCTCCGGATTACGTTCTTCAATTGCTTTGGTTATATCGTCATGCTCAATCACATAAATATTTCCTCTATCCCTCGTCTCAAGCTGATCGATATTGTCTTCAATCCTCTTCTCTTCAAAAATCAGCATCTCTAAAATCGCTTTCATAAAGCGGTTATGGCTCATATCCGCGATTATACTGTGAAAATCCAGTGCCGGATCAACAAAGTCCTTTTTCTGGGCTATGTAACGATAATATACATTAATCGTTTTCCGCAAATCTACAATTTCTTTTTCCGACGCGTTTAAAGCCGCAAGGCGTACCGTTTCCACCTCAATCGCTTTTCTTGCCTTCATTAAGTCAATCAAATCTGAATATTTGTTAACTTGTAATGCCTTGGAAGACTCGTTTCGGATTTCTGCTCTGGCCAGATTGTCCTCCATCTTTAAAAGCCAGCTTTTCCCGTCATCCGTCAATAAACGCCCTTGGTTTCCCTTTTGAAGTGTATATCCCTTTGAATCCAGCATTTTTAAATATCTTCCGATGGTGGCGATACTGTAAACAATCCCTATTTTCTCCATATCTTCTCTTAATGTCCATGAACCCGCAGGGCCATCCTTGCTTCCAATCTGCCTTACCAGTAAAAAAAGTATTGTATCGTTTTCATTTTTAAAAACGCCTGTCTGCAACAGTTTCTTCTTTTCATCCGCTTTCATTACTCAATCCACGCCTTTCAAACTATTATAAATTTTGTATCCTGTATCCCTTTCAACTAATTAATACCGGATAATGCCGCTTTGTCTTGAGCGGATACAGGCGATACCGCCTGTATCCCTCCACAAACCGTACATACGCAATTGAACGCATATGGCTTCATAATATGCAGCATTTCGCCCACCATACAACTTCAGCTATGCTGGTTTCACAGTCCGCACCTATGCCCACATTATAACATACATCCATTAAAATGCGCTATCTGTTAATTAAGGTACCTTTTCAGCCAGTGATGATACCTCTCAATGCCTTCTTCCACCGAAACCTCTGGTTTCCAGCCAAAGTCTTTTTGAGCCCGCTCCACGCTAAGAGCCCCCAGATTGTCATAGCCTAAATCTCCATCTCCAATTTCAATTGGAATATCCGGATACATCAACTTTACCTTATTTACAATTCTGGAGTAAGGAACAATTTCACCTCCGCCCACATTATACTCTGTATGAGGCAGCTTTTCCGCCATTGCAATGACAGCAATCGCCTTTACACAATCATCCAAATAAATATAATCCAGCTTCTGATCCATCCCACGATCCCATTTCACTTCTTTTTTCCGGATGCAGTCTGATAAAATCATGTTTATGGGACATTCGTACTTCCTTCCCGGCCCGTATACAAAACCAATCCTTAAAGAAGCTGCGTCCAGGCCGTAATTTCTCACCAGCTCTTCACAAGCAACTTTAGTGGCTCCGTAAGGATTCTCTGAATGCATGGGAACGTCCTCTGTCACTACATCCATGCTTACATTTCCGTAAACAGCTCCTGAGCTCATGTACAGATATCTTTCAATACCATAGTTTCTGGCAGCCTCCAGTGAGGTCATTGTCCCTGACACATTGGTCCGGTAAATCTTATATGGATTGTCCCGAAAAAGCTTTGGATGAGATACTGCTGCATTGTGAAGAATCCGGCTGACCCTGTGATTTTTCAAAATCATATTTAAAGTCCCATATTCTGTTACATCTCCTTCCACATAGGTGCATCCTTTGATCTCCTCCGCCGGACTATGGGAACTGAAGCTGATTACTTCCTCTCCTGAATCACAAAGATATTTTACCAATCGGGTTCCTACCAGACCATTTCCTCCAATCAATAATGTAGCCATTGATCTCATCCTCCTCTTGTTTTTCTACAGGAATTATTATCATTTCTTTCGTATGTATTAGTCATACAGAATCTTGGCAATATCGGCTTCATTCATATTAGTATGGTCATACCATACTGCCGGAGCATCCAAATCCTGTACCTCTTTTCCCTTAATTGCATCAATACAAATCTTAAGGCCCTCATATCCCATTGCAAAAGGATCCTGAGCTACTGCTCCGTAGAAATACTGGTTTGCAACGGCTCCTTTCATGGTCTTTCCTGCATCAAATCCAATTGCAATTAAGTCCTTATATTTCCCATTTTCCTTATCCAAATCCGTACCATCTGTAGTTGCACTTAAAAGCGCGGTAACAGAAGCTTCATTTACACAGAAAACTGCCATTACATTTTTTTCACTGATCATCTTTTGGGCCTGGTTTCTGATATCCGCATCTGCCTTGGTAGGAGGAATTTCCGTATGAATGGAAACTGCCACCGGATTTTCTGCTGCTTTCTCAAAACTGGTGTGCCCCGTAATTTCCACAGCTTTGGGCTGGTATTCCTGAAGTAAATCATATAAGGTCTGGGTAAAACCTCTGATACGCTGTTCATGGGCTGTCATCACCGCATCAGGAGCCAGGCAGCTGACTATGATTGGCTGATCAGCTGTAGCATTCTTTACTTTTTCAATAAAAGCTTCATTTTCCATCAGCTTTTCAGCTGCAAGTCCAGCTGCAGCTTCATTGTTGGTAGAAACGGTCGCTGCCAGCGAGCCTTCCGGCGGGTTGCTGAATGCAATGTCATATGCCACTACCGGGATTCCCTGTTCCTTTGCCTTCAGCATTTGTGCTTCCAATGCATCCGGATCTGCAGCTGCAATCAGAACCGCATCCGGCTTTTTCGCAATTGCCTGATTTAAAATGTCAATCTGTTCCTGAACCTGAGATGAATCCTGGGATGCATTATAATTTAAGGTTACATTTCCCAGTTCATCTGCAGCTGCTTTGGCTCCATCCACGTTAATATTGCAAAACTGAACGGCAAAGGAGTTTCCTACCATTTCGATATGATAGCTGTCCTTTTCCTCACCTGCTGCTTCTGTTTTTTCCTTTGTCTGGGTTCCTGTTTCCTGAACGGAAACTGATGCTCCCTGTCCTGAACTGCATGCAAACAGAGTACATGCACTAAGGGCTGCCAATGTGATTGTTAACACTTTTTTCATCATAAATTTTTCCTTCCTTTTCTATTTTCTTATCGGCACTTGCCGTAAGTTTCTTCTAACTCTGCTGCACCTTTTTATTCCGGTAAATATCCAACAATACCGCTAACAGCACAGCCGCCCCGGTAAATAAAACCTGCCACTGCTGCTGAATCCCAACCGTCATCAGTCCATTTTTTAATATCCCCATAATAAACACGCCGATTATGGTTCCAAGCATACTTCCTGAACCACCGGCCATAGAAGTTCCTCCAATTACAGTCGCAGCAATGGCATTTGTCTCGATTCCAGACCCGGATCCGGGAAGAATAGCCGTATAGGTAGCTGCATAAAAGACTCCTGCAAATCCTGCAAAAATTCCGCTTATTATGTATACAATTAATCCCCACTTCTTTACATTTATTCCCGACAGTCTGGCTGCCTCTTTGTTTGAGCCGATTGCGCAGGAATATTTTCCGATCTTCGTATAACGAAACAGAAATGCTGCTGCCACAAATAGAATTACCATATAAATAATTCCCACAGGCATTCCGCTTAAAGATTTATAAAACACCCTCTTGATCCAGCCATCCGGCTCGCTGATGCTGGGGTATCTCATGGTCTGTACTCCTGATACAATGTATCCGACTCCCTGAGACATCATCATGGTTCCAAGAGTGGCAACGAAAGCAGGCACATTCAGATAAGAAACCAAAATCCCATTTATGATGCCAAACACCATGGCAGTCAGAACAATAAAAATCAAAGAGAGCCACATTGGAAATCCCCATACGTTATATGCAACCCCGCCTACAAGAGCACCACACATGGCAACCGTTCCCACAGAAAGATCGATTCCGCCTGTGGAGATTACAAACGTCATTCCAAAAGATACACAGATAATGTAATAGGTACTCTCCAGAAGATTCACCATGGTATCTGATGTACAAAAATTATTTCCAAATATTGAAAAGAATACAAACAATACACCTAACGTTAAAAGAGCAATTGCCCTTTGGGATGATAAAATATTTTTCTTTTTCATCTGATTTATTCCTTCCCGATCCATCAGTTTCTCATAACTGCATATTCCATAATTTTTTCCTGGGTGGCCTCTTTAATATCCAGCTCCCCTGTAAGCCTTCCTTCACACAGCACAAGAATCCTGTCACTCATGCGCAGAAGCTCCGGCATCTCTGAAGAAATCATAATAATTGATTTGCCTTCCTTAATCAGCTTCTCCATCAGCTTATAAATCTCACTTTTAGCTCCCACGTCAATACCTCTTGTAGGTTCATCAAAAATAAAAATCTCACTGTTCCTCAATAACCATTTGGCAATTACCACCTTCTGCTGATTTCCTCCAGACAAATTCCGCACGATCTGATGGATGGAAGGTGTTTTCACTGCAACCGTCTTTGCTGCTTCCTCTACAGACTCCTCCATGAATTTAAATTGAATCACTCCATGTTTGGTAAAATCATCCCAATTGGGGAGTGCTACATTATCTGCCACAGAAAGGTCTACAGCCAATCCATTTCCTTTTCTGTCTTCTGAGAGGTAACTGATCCCCTGAGCCACCGCATCAAAGGTGGTTCGGATTTTTACCTCCTTGCCATTTCGCAATATGACTCCGCCTTTTCTCCAGTCAGCTCCGAAAATCAGCCTGGCCAGTTCCGTGCGCCCTGCTCCCATCAGACCAGCCAGCCCTAATATCTCGCCCTGACGAAGCTGGAAAGAAATATCCTTGATGTCCTTGGAGGCTATATGCTTTATTTCCAATACAACCGGAGCATTCTTCTTTACATTTGATTTCTCTTTTTTGCTCCAGCTGATGTTTCTTCCCACCATCTTTTTGATCAATTCATCCATGGTTCCAAGAGAAGTTTCCATGGTATCGATATAGTTTCCATCCCGCATAACCGTAATCCGGTCTGTGATTTCAAAAAGCTCCTCCAGGCGGTGAGAAATATAAATGATTGACATCCCTTCTTCTTTCAATTGACGGATAACACGAAATAACTCCTGAATCTCACTGACTGCAAGTGCTGCCGTAGGCTCATCCATAATCAGGACTTTGCTGTTGCAGGAAATTCCTTTTGCAATTTCAATCATCTGCTGTTTTGCAACTGTTAAATTTCCTACTTCTATATCAAGCGGAACATCCAGCTCCAGGCGTTGCAACAATTCTTCTGTTTTCTTTCGATCCTGTTTCCGTTTTAACAGGATTCCTGTTCCAGACTCCCTGCCAATGAAAATATTGTCTGCTACCGAAAGCTTATCTACTAAATTCAGTTCCTGATAAATCATACAGATTCCATCATCCAGCGCTTCTTTGGGATTTCGGTAATGTACCTCTCTGCCTGAGATCAGCACCTCCCCCTCATCTGCCTGATACACGCCGGAAAGAATTTTCATAAGAGTGGACTTTCCTGCTCCATTTTCTCCAATCAGTCCAAGAATCTCCCCTTTCCGCAACTCCAACCGGGCATTTGCAAGAGCATGAATTCCTCCAAAACGCTTATGGATATTTTTCATTGAAACTACCAGTTCCTCCATTTATACACCTCTTTCCGGAATTTCAATTTCTATGCCTTTTGCTTTGGCACATAACATCCAAAGCCTTTTTCTCCCTTTATCTCACCATCCTGATAAATCAGCGTTCCCCTTACCCAGGTCTGTTTTACTCGTCCTTTCATCTTCATTCCATGGTAAATGTTTTTATCTGATTTTGTTTTGGAATAACTGGCTGTGCCGTCAAAAGTCCATTCTTCCTCCAAATCAATCACCACAATATCTGCGTCAGCTCCCGGAAGAAGTGTCCCCTTCTTCGGAAACAGTCCCATGATCTTTGCCGCATTTCCAGAAGTCAGCTGGGCTAATCTCTCCAACTTTAATCCGCGTTTGTGCACGCCCTCCGTAAGAAGGCCAGACAGCATAGCATCAAAACCACCAAATCCGCAGAGTTCTTTGAAAAAGCTCCCTTCTTTAACCTTTTCATCGTCCCGGTAAGGGCCATGATCAGAGCCAATGGTATCTATGGTTCCGTCCATCACATATTCCCATAGCTTTTCCACATTTTCCCGGCTTCTCATTGGAGGATTGCATTTGGCGTAAGCGCCCTTCTCTCTCAACACGGTCTTGTCAAAAAGCAAGTACTGGGGACAAGTCTCCACAAATACAGGAAGACGTTCTTCCTTCTTTTTCTTTAAATATTCCGCTCCCTCTGCAATGGTCATATGGCAGATATACAGGCGGTTTCCAATCGCCTGGGAAAACAGGCAGGCTCTCTGTATTGCCTCAAGCTCTACCCACCACGGACGTGCGTCATCATGCCTTGCCTCATCCTTTTCCCCGGATTCTGCCATCCGCCGGCTTCCAAAATCCGCAATCTCCGCATTTTCTGCATGTACACCAATTAATCCATCGATTTCCGCACCAATCTTCATCCCTTCGGCCAGATATCCGTCTGTGACCTGGGGATAATCAGGATTTGCAAAGCTCATAAAACCTTTATATGCCACACACCCCAACTCATCCAGTTTTTTCATCTGATCTAAGCATCCCGGAGTCAACCCACCCCAAAACGCAAAATCAACATAAGAATTTAATTCTGCAATCTTCTTTTTAAACTCAAACCCCTTTTCATCTACAACAGGAGGAACACTTAACGGCATATCAACAATGGTTGTAATGCCTCCTGATGCCGCGCACTGTGAACCACAGTCCCAGTCTTCCCGATAGTTAAACGGAGAGGGGTCCCACATATGTACGTGTGTATCAATCAAACCCGGAAGCAGAAACTTACCGCTCACATCCACTATCTCATAATCTTCATAGACTTCAAAATTTATAAAGTCATTTTCTAAAGTAATGGCCTCTATTTTTCCATCATTCACAATCAGATTCCCATGGACTGTAAATTCCGGAAATACTATTTTTCCTCCCTTAAACACTGTCCCTTTTCTGTTTTTACTATTCATAGCAATCCCCTTTCGTAATTTTCACCACAACTCATCATTTATGAGCAGCTATTATATGTGGAATTATAGAACTTTCTTTTATATTTGTCAATCTTTTTATATATTTTGTTATATTTTTATGTATTGACTTGTTTTTTCTATCGTGATACACTTGTATCACTCATCATTTATGAGTAGCTAATTATAAAAAATACTTTTAGGAGGATTGCAAATGAAACAAGCAGATTCATCTTTAACACCTGCAAATATTTATGTATGTGCAGATCAGGAACGTTTTCAGGATTCCTACCGGAGATGGCAGGGAATTCCATCAATAGAAGTGACGGAAAAAGGACGAATTTTCGTTAACTTTTATTCAGGCCAGGCTGCAGAGGTAGGAGGCAATATCATGATGCTCTGTGTCAGCGATGACCATGGGAACACGTTTCGCTCCTGTGAAACCGTAGTGGAACACCCTGATCCGGAGTGCAGAATTTATGATCCCAATTTATGGATCGCTCCTGACGGGCGGCTTTGGATGTTTTATACTCAGGCCAGGGGATTTAACGACGGACGCAGCGGTGTATGGCTGACCATCTGCGATCATCCCGATGGCACACCTCTTGTATGGTCAGACCCTGTTCGAATTGCAAACGGTATTATGATGAACAAGCCAATCATTACCAGCAAAAATGAATGGCTCTTCCCCTGTGCTATTTGGTGTGACACCAGCGGAAGCATTCCATCGGAACGCCATGGCCTGGAAAATGAACAATTTTCAAATGTCTATGCATCAACTGACCAGGGAAAAACCATCTCCCTAAGAGGACATGCGGATATTCCTAACCGCAGCTTTGATGAAAATATGATTGTGGAGAAAAAGGATGGAACCCTCTGGATGCTGGTGCGAACATTTGACGGAATCGGAGAAAGTTTTTCTACAGATGGAGGTTATACATGGACCCCAGGTCAAAAATGTCACATTGATGGCCCCTGCTCCCGCTTCCATATCCGCAGACTGAAATCAGGACGTCTTCTAATGATTAATCATTATCATTTTGACCAGAGGATTGACTTGGATGATATTATGAGTCAGGGAAATGTAAAGAGTTGGAAGGGAAGAAGCCACCTGACAGCCATGCTCAGCGAGGATGACGGTCAGACATGGCCTTATACGCTCCTTTTGGATGAAAGAAATGAAGTTTCCTATCCGGATGCAGTGGAGGCAGCGGATGGATATATTTATGTTACTTATGATTGGGAACGGGTGACGCAGCGTGAGATTTTGATGGCGAGATTTACGGAGGAAGATGTTTTACGAGGGAGGTTGGAGTCACAGGGGGCAGAGTTGAGGGTTTTGGTAAATAAGGCGTTGGGGGGAGTGGATGTTCATGGTTGATTTTTGGGATTTTGATGAGGAATGTAAGTGTCTAATAGGCAGAGACGGGGGGGCGGACATAAAGTTGGACTCTGGAAGGAGTCAAGATGCATTCTAAGTACACTAATCAACAAGAAGAAATTGCCCTAAAGAAATTTGAACTAACGGGTTCTGTCCGTGTCACTATTCAAAAACTAGGATACCCCTCACCAGCGACCTTGTATCGATGGTATGAACATCAAAAAGCTGGGATAAAAAATTGGCATGGATATTCAGGTCAATCAGAAGACAGTACAGACAAAAGATCTTCCTATAATACAGCTAACCGTCCTCGTCATCCATCTGCAGAATTAAAACTAGATACACTTTATCGTTGCTTTGAACTTGGAGAAGATGTAGAATATGTTTCAAGAGAAATAGGATACAGCCGATGCAGCATATATAAGTGGAAGCGTCTGTATCTGGAAAAAGGAGCAATCGGTCTTATGTCCTCTAAGAAGAATATCAAAAGAGAGCCCTTGGCTCCAAAGCATGTACAAGAACCATTTATCTCTGAAAAAGCTGTAGACTTTCAGGAATAAATCAATAAACTGCAGCTGGAAGTGGATGTACTCAAAGAAACAATCAATATATTAAAAAAAGACCCCGACGTTGACATGGCAAATCTTAATAATCGTGAAAAGACAGTGGTTGTCAGCGCCTTAAAAGAAAAATATACACTGTCGTTACTTCTTTATGAACTTGATCTACCAAGACGTAGTTATTTTTACCATATATCTGTAATGAAACAACCGGATAAGTATTCCACGCTTCGGTTTCTTATAAAAAATACATTTCATGAAAGCAATGGATGCTATGGATATAGAAGGATATGGAAAAAACTCCAGCACCAAGGAATTGTTGTATCAGAAAAGCTAATCCGAAAGATCATGAAAGAGGAATCTTTGGTTGTTTGCTTTGTAAATAAAAGAAAGTATCAGTCTTATCAAGGAGAGATCAGTCCAGAGGTTGAAAATATCATATCGCGAGATTTTCATACAGATGCTCCGAACACAAAATGGGTGACTGATATCACTGAATTTGCTCTTCCAGCCGGGAAAGTATATCTATCGCCAATACGATTGTTTTGATGGGCTAGTCAACCTGGCCATCTATAGTGACAGCCACGATCAGTATGTATGATCGGTAGCTCGCCTGTTCTTAATCCGCAAATTGCTGCGTCAAGCATGCGGTTTACAAGTTCCGCCTTAGGACTTGTTCCGATCGTCCAGCTAACTACTAGAGCGAATGGAAAAAGCAGGCTTAACTCGTTCTATGTCAAAGAAAGGATGCTCACCTGATAACTCGGCCTGTGAAGGTTTTTTTGGCAGATTAAAAAATGAAATGTTCTATGGAAAGCCATGGATCGGCGTTTCCGTAGAACACTTCGTACAGCACCTGGATAGTTACATCAAATGGTATAACGAAAAACGAATAAAGATTTCACTTAGAGGATTGAGTCCAGTGGAATATAGACGTAACCTTGGATTATCAATATAAGTCCAACTTTATGTCCGCCCCCCTCCCTATGTATATTGAATAGCTCGAAAATAATATGACTATTCAAGATATCCAACCTGATCATCGATAGCAACGTTCTCGATCTATATGGATTAATGAATATTCCTTTTCACTAAGATTACTATCGCATCATCTAACATGCTATATATAAGAAAAAGTCCGTCAAAACAATTAATGTAGGTGATATGTATATTTATCCAACAGAAGTAACAAATTCTATTATACTTGTAAGTCACTTCAGGTTCAGTGCATTTGTGTGAAAACCGCACTCAATAACGTTGGAAATTTAAGGCATAATCTCCTCCTCATATGAACTATACTTATTCTGGCGCCTAACTCTGACTTTCACTCCACATTCAGACGTAATCCTCCGTACTATCTTTTCCGAAACGCAAGTGCCTTTTTGGCTAGTCATACATGGATTCTCCGATATACATATCCCTCTGAAGTATTCTCTCTACCCATACTATACCTTTACTTTACCTTTTATTTTCCAAAGCAATCCATGTGGTATAAGTCCCACAAGTAAAGGCTTCATAACATAAAGCCAACCTTCCGGCATCAGTCCGAGCCTCCGATATCCTCTATAACGTACAATTGCTTCATCTATTCGGTATCGATACAGCCTTTTATTCTTCATAACATGCACATTAATAAGATATCGTAGCAATGGGCGCTGAATATTATATCCTCTCAGTCCCTGCGCGTACAATCGCATATAAAGGTCATAATCTTCAGTTCGTTTGGTAATTGCGGATTCATCATATCCACCAACACATTCCAGACATTCTTTTCTGAACATAGGCGTTGCAAATTGTGCTCCCCACAAGAAATCCCGCCTTTCAGGCCTTTCCTTTACTCGAAAATGACCTGAAACAACCTTTTTTCCATCGAAACAATCAACAACGCTAGAAACAAACGCATATTCTAAATGTGTATCCAGAAATCCTTTTTGAATTTCAAGGCGTTCAGGGTAACTATAATCATCTGCATCCATTATTGCCACATATTTCCCTCTGGCAGCCTTAATACCACGATTTCTAGTTGCTCCGACAAATTTATTTTCTATATTAGTAATCACTACAATTCTATCATCTCTCCCACTGATTTCCTTTATTGTATTAGCAGTTTCCTTGTCAGAAGCATCGTCACATATTATCAATTCAAAATCCGAATATGTCTGATTTAAAATTGAATTGACCGCTTCTTCTAATAATGCTCTTTCTTCGTTATGGACCGCCATTACTACTGATATATCTGGCTGCATATCACTCTTCCCTCTTACAACTTTTCAATAAAATCAAATCCCAGCATCGGATACAACTCTAAAATCCTTCCCCTCATGTTGCCTTAAAGATCTTTAAATTCAACTAGTCATAAAATCACTTGACTTAAGACCGTTTATATATGCAATTGCTTTACCAATATCCAGAATATTTCAATTCAGCTCATACATATTTTTTTAGTTAAATAATCACTTAAAAAGTTGATTTGATATTTGAACCTTCGAATCATATTCTCGGCCTTATATGTTGTAATCACTCTCTTTACTCTTTCGCAATAGCTTTTTATACCACGCTTTTTCAATTTCCTCTTTGAGATAGTACCGTAGCTTTTTATTTTCATTAGCTACTATATTAAGCGCTTTATCACGTCGCTCAATAATGTTTTCCATTTCCTTAATCAAATCTTCCTGCTGTTTAATCACAGAAGCCTGCCTTTGTGCCTCAGTAGCATAATTCCCATTCGCCTTGTTGAGTTGATCCGACCAAGCCCGAAGTTCTTTAATTGAATTATCCCTCTTTTGCACCTCAGTGGAAAGGTACTCATTTGCACGATCAAGCTTCGCTGACCATTCTTGAAGTTCTTTTACGGAATGTAGTAACGTTTGTGTATTAAAAATGTAATTTTCAACTTGCAACATCAAGTACCTTTTTGAAAGATCTAGCTCCGCCTTCTCCCTTTTCTCAAGCCGTTCAGTTAGTCTACGACATGCCGTCTCCACATTTGAAGGAAGAGATGACTCTACATCGCTTTTTTCATAGGATTTTGGTGCGGCATACAAAACCGTTTCATTCGGATTATATTGATGATGTCGTAGATAGAAATGGTAATTGCTATTCATTTCTTGGATTAAAAATGGAATTTCTCTAAGATCTCGCGGGAGGTGGTAAACACATATCGCAAGCATAGGTGTATCGTCTTTTATATGCCCTTCGGCTCCACGTAATGCCTCCTTTTCGCTCCCTTCGATATCCATCTTGATAAAACTGATTGGTTCTAGAATATCATCATCTAGAGTGACTGCATTTACTAAAATTGTCCCAGCTTCATCAGCCTTTGAACTACCACTCAAATTTGCACTAAAATGTAGCGTCGCATTCTTGTCAGACACTGCAGCCTTGCGCAGAATAATACTTTTAGCTTGCAAAGTATCGATATTACTAACACAGTTTTGATAATATTCCTCCATTGGTTCATATAAGTAAATTTTCTTATAGGATGGACAATGTAACATAAATTGAGCAGTAGTATATCCATCCAAAGCCCCACAGTCGGCATATACACAATTCTTTTTATATACTGCAATGGAAGGATCAAAGTATTGCTGAATATCATGGCGGAAAGCCTTGAGTATATATTTATCCAATCTTGTCAGGCGAAATGCCAAAAGACTAAATAAAACCTCTTTTGAAAGTTCATCCGCAAGCATGGTTTCATACATCAATTCATATTGAACAAACTGTTCCTTGATGTCCCTCACCTCTTCCTGAACGGTATCACCAAGGATAATTGCATACTTTCCAATTGTTGACGCATTGAGCTCTGCGATCATAGATTGTACGTCACTATCATGTTGATAAACACACCCATATATGGCACCTAAATTTTGTAACGGCAGAATCATCAATTCATCCAAGGTGTGTATATGAACATATGCTTTAATTTCTTTAAAACTCTTAAAATCCATAGTTTACCCTACCCTTCTACAGCAAATGCATGAAAAAGCCGCCATTTTTCTTTAAACCATTTCATCTTTACCGTCATTATAATTGAAGCGACGAATCCCTTTCATGTTATTTACTTGATTTGATGACACTGAATGGAAAATTCGCCCCTTCTTATTATTAAACTCTTATGTGTTTGTCATACTATCTTTCCCTCAAGAAAAGATTCCTCAGCCTACTTAGCATATGTCCAAACTTCGTTTTATCCATGAAGCATATATATCTTTCCACTAACTTCCATGAGCGCATAGAATAGATTTCATGTAAGCGGGCCTCCGCATTACTATCATGGGCAACAACTTGCTGAGGCTGTGGCCTATCCCAACAGCTATGCGCAAAACGAAACCAATAGCCTACAGCATCTTTCTGGACTTGATTTACATCATGTGACATTTCTTCCAGCGATTCTACTCTATTTATAATAGACCTCCATTGTGCCTCTTGATCAACAGAAGCAAAACGAATCGCATTGTCTGCTGCTTCGTGAGCGAGGCGGCAGTACAATTGCTCGTCCTGAAACAAGCGGATAATAGCAGCAGCAGCAGCTTCCTCGGAACGCTGTTCTACAGTAATAATACCAGAATCCCCCTCTAAAATTGACAAGTAAGGTAAATCATACATAACAATTGGTAACCCATGAGCCTGTGCCTCTAAAACAGTTAAAAGGAATCCTTCATATTTTGATGTGGAAAGAAATACGCCCCCTTGTTGGTAAAATGGTCCCACTTCCTTCTGAAAACCAGTAAAAGTTATGTTATCAATTAGGCCTCTTTCCTTAACAATTTGATGTAACTCTTTCTCAATATATTCATCTCCTTTTCCAACAAGCAGCATCGTAGCGTCAGGTATCTTAGATACCACTCTCTCAAAAATATGAATGGCATCCATGATTTGCTTTTCCTCGCTAAGTCTACCAACCCATAGAACCACATGGTTGCCATATTTTTGTGAAAAAGGCTCTTCTACCTTAATTGTTAAAGGATTATTCACCTGAAGTACCCAACGAGAGCACAACTGCCAGAATGCAGTATCCATTTTGTTCAAAGCGAGGACTCCATCTGCTATAGGATAGATCATTGGCATCTGAGTATAGTAATGCTTGGAACCATAATCCGCATACCTTAGACAATCGATAGTACTATGCACATGAATGCAAAAAGCAGTCCTCAACGATCTGCATACCATCATATCCCAAGGAAGGTATGGCGAAAGCCACGCATGGTATACCATTAGGTCAATCTCGTATTTTTTTATAGCATCCTCAAGTGCCTTTCCTCTCATAGCATAATCTTCACCACGCATATTATAGTCGCAACTTGGCAATACACAACGAATATACTCCCCTTTAATCGGATAATCTTCGGAAACAGCTGGCGTGTCCGTAAACAGTATTACCTTATATCCCATACGGATCCATAGCTCAATCAAATATGCAACAACACGCTCCACTCCACCGTTAGCAATCCTATGATAAAATGTACCAATCGTGCGAATTGGCTTGGAAATTGGATTCTTTAATTCTGTATGTATCATCGCATTAAAAGGAATTCTTGGATTATAAAAAAACTTGCTGGCCATTTCAGCAACTAATTCCCATGTGTTACAAGAAAATAGAGCCAAATCCAGTGATTTCCCCGAAACCTCTGGAGAAGCTGAACGCATAAGAATACCAAGATGCCAAAATGCAGCATCTTTCAGTAATTTATAAATTTTATTATAGGCATTTCCAAAATAGTCAAGTTTATTATTTTTTTCCAAAAATGCTTTTATAGCAGCAGGAACAGCCAGCGAATCCATTAAATTTTTAACATGCCCATAGGTAGTGATGTTCTGTGTAGACATTCCACTTCCAAATGTATATAAATACAATGGACTTCCAATTTCTCCCATATAAGATTGAGCGTAAAATGCAATATGGAAAAATGCAAGAATATCATCTGACATATTAATATAATCGTCTGGACAGACGGCAAATCCTTGCTGGCAAAGAGACCGTTTGTAGATCTTATTCCAAAGACTTTGGCTAAAATGCCCCTGTTCAAAACAGCCTCTTAAAATTCTCTCCCCTGTCAATCGTCCATCATACGGCCTTATAAAGTTTCGTACGGATTGTACCTGTTCCGGTTCTTCCTTAGCAAGTTGCTCATCCGCATCCCTTTGCTCTGACAATTGCAAAGCCTCCAGTTGTTCTAAATCCATTTCCGTATCCGCAGAAAGCCAAAGAATCTCTGTATTAAAGTGAAAAATGTCTACATCATTTTTGCTAATTAGTTTTACTGCCCGTTCACAAGCGTCAGGAAACAGTGCATCATCACTGTCTAGAAACATAATATAAGAACCCTTAGCTTGCATCACTCCTGTTTTTCTGGCAAAAGAACTGCCTCTATTTTCACTCAAATGTACCACATGAATACGTAAATCCTGCTGAGCAAGACTATCCAAAATTTTACCAGTACCATCTATAGATGCATCATTGACGACAATTAGCTCAAAGTCTTTAAGCGTTTGCCGCATAACGCTACCAACAGACCGCTTAATAAACTTTTGTCCATTATAGACTGGCATCACCAAAGAGACAATTGGAATACTTTCTGCTGCCTCATTTTTATCTTTCTTAATATCTTCAGACTTTAACTTGTGTTGAAGTGCCATTCCATATCCTCCCCTATATACAATCAAAGCATACCTTTGTTTTTAGAATAATATTTTCATTTACCAAACCACTAACAGCATTTTCCTTTCTAAATTCCTGTTTAACTTTATCTGAAATATTTATTGTCACATAAAGCAAATCTGTTTCCTCTTTTATATCAGGAAAGCCATAATTCGCTTTCACATCAAATACGTTAAGAACCTGATCCAGCATCCGTCGACGCTGCCTGGTCATACATGCAACAAGATTCATACGGTCACGCTTTTTCAATCGATTTACCAGAGAACACATTTTAATTGCCTCGTATACTTTTCCGAAAACTAGCATTATTCTTTTCATAAACTCCTTTTCCTTTGTATTCCTACCAAGATACTATTATCATTTTTACAATTATTTTCTCATTTCTAATGACATATTTTTACATCAACAGATAAAGCAACTTGGCTTCCTACCAAAATATCTTATTTAGTTTTAATTTAAAGGCCATTCTAATAATTCTTTGCCCCCATTCAGAATTTGCAATTCTCATTAATTCACTTTTTGCACCAACCGAATAACCATCTCTAAACATAGCATCCACATTTGCTACTTCTTGATATAATGTCAGATAATCATCAATAACCGTTCCAACCGTTCTAAGCGTATCTGCGCGCTCTTTTCTTTCTTTTATCATTGCCTCATCTTTAAGAAACTTCTGAAGCTGTCCATCCAATCTCTGAATCATGACCTCCGTGGAGAAATGTTCTTCCACCCTCTTTCGGCAATTAATGCACATCATTTCATACGCTTCTTTATCTTTCAAAAGACGTCTAATTGCTTCGACATATTGCATAATTTCCTTTTCTTCATAGACAGAGCAGTTAAAATCCTGTCCTTCAGACTGAAGAAGGGGAAGTACAATCCCTGATCTTTCATCAATCAACTCCGCCTGTCCACCTACATCTGATGTGATGACTGGCACCCCCATTGAACATGATTCATATGCAGTCAATGCGAGTCCCTCTTTTAAGGAACAGATTAATGTTACAAAACTGTCTCTGTAATAAGGTTGCATTTCATTCTGGCTCCCTGCAAAATATATGGTTTGTTCTAGTTTCTCCTTTTTGACCGCGGCCTGAAGTTCTGATAATAGTGGGCCATCTCCCACCACTAAAAAAGCAATATCCGGCACCACCTTTTTCAACCTTCGAGCAATTTCAAGCATTAAAAACGGCCGCTTCTGCGGATGGATTCTACAGGGAAACAGAATCAAAGGTCTCACTTTTTCAATTCCATGTCTTCTCTTTACCTCACCATAAGGATAAGTCAAAGCATCAAACTTATCCTTATCCACTCCAATATATAAAGTTTCAACGCTTCCCAAACTTCTCCCAAAATCACGTTCCAGTATGTGTTGAGTCCTGCAATTGCATACGAATGTCTTATCAACGATATTCTCTATATTTCCCGATGTTCTGGCAAAACCTCCATTTCTCCAGTACCACTCCTCCATATGTACGTAATCCACAAGTACAACGTCGGGAAACTCTTTTCTTATCCATGGAATAATATAATAACCATAATAAGAATTGCTTAAAAATATTACGTCTATCTGTCGACTTATAATAAAATAACTGATAAATTCGGCATAATGCTTCACCTCTAAAAAAGATGGCAATTCGAAAATATCCGTCATATACTCCTCAAACCTCTGCTTCCAGCCATTCTCAGAGTGTTCAGTCAAAATTGCACTGAATTCATACCTTTCTCTATCTAACCCTTTTATTACTTCTAAATTAAACATATCTGCGCCTCCCATTACCATCCATGGTAGGAGCATCATAATATGGACTTTTTCTTTATTTTGGAATACGGACTCTTTCCAGGTTGAGACTTTAGGCTTCGTATACTCATTAATTGGTGAAGCCACAGGAAATACCCTAGCTTCGATATTATCACTGACATTACTTGCAATTTCATTTATCCTTTTCAGTGCTTTTCTTTTCTTTTCTGCATCCTCTCTGACAATAGAGGAAACCCCACCTCCGACACGCCGATACCAGAATCCTCTACCATACACTTTTACAGGCTTCTTTGCTAAAGCCAACAGTTGAAGCCAAAGTCTCCAATCTTCATATGCAAACTTTTCACTCTCATCATAAAGCCCAGCCTCCAATATGTCCTGTTTCCTAATAGCTGCTGTTAATGTTAAAAAGTTATTTTTCTTTAATGCTCTGACATTAAATGGTTTCTCCCATACATACTCTTGATTTTGAAAGCCCACGGAATCCATATATGCCCATGCACAATCTGTATTATAATACAGTGCCCAATATAGTAATTCTAGGTATGTAGGAACGATCAGGTCATCTGCATCAAGCGGAACAACAATTTCTGTAGACGCCTGCCTAATCCCCATATTTCTTGCACTGGAAACCCCCCCATTCTCTTGATGAAATACTTTAATTCTAGAATCTGTAGAGGCTAACTTCCCTAACAACTCAATATCTTCCTGCACTGTGCTCCCATCATCTACAATCACCCATTCAAACCAAGGAAACGTCTGATTTTCCACACAATTATATGTCTGAGTAAAAAACCTTCCTGCATTATAATAAGGTGTAATAATACTTATTAACGGACATTCCGGATGTATCAGACCTCTATTTAGTTTAATCTTTCCCGGTTCCCTGCTAAAATCGAATTCCATATCTCCTCCATCTATTTCTTGACTTTCGCAATTGCAAATTGATAAATATCCCTCATTTTCCTATTTACTACTTCAACATCAAACTTCTGTATCCATTCCGCATTGAACAGACCCATCTGTTTCCTTAATTCATAATTCTCCTTTAACTTCAAAATAAAATTGGCAATCCCCTCTATATCCCTTGGCTCCACCAGAAAACCGCCTTCTTCGGGTACAATAAGATCTACATTCCCACGAATCCTGGAGCAGATCACCGGCAATCCCGATGCCATTGCTTCCATAAGAGCGACTGGTAGACCTTCTTGATAGGAGGGAAACACAAAACAATCTGCTGCTTTTAAATATTCCGGTATATTATAACAATACCCTATCATAATTATTTGTTCTTCCAAACCATAATCCCGTATCTTTTGCCTGATTTCCTGTTCCAAAACACCGCTACCACACAAAATTAATTTTACCTGATAATCTTTTATATATGTAAGTGCCTTCAAAATCGTTTCATGGTTTTTCCTTTTAATCAATTCTCCACAGGTAATTAGGACAAAGTCGTCCGACTTTAGTTGATGCTGACTCCTTATTTCATACCGCTTATTTTCGTTTATAGAAAATCGTTTACAATCTACTCCAATTCCCGGCACATAAAAAATTGCTCCGCCCTTTTTCAACTTAAACTTTAAAGCAGACTGATAATCTTCCTGATTAATCGTAACCAATACATCTGTCATATGCGCTAGCATCCATTCCATCGTTTTATACAATAATTGATTGATGAATGGAGCCCCTTGGTAAAAGTGAAATCCATGAGCTGTATACATGACCACACTACTTTTAGACAGCCAGGCAGCCAACCGTCCCAGAACTCCCCCCATCGGTGTATGGCAATGTATCAGTGCAAACTGCTCCTCTTTCATTAACTTCGTCAATTCTACCAACACTTTTATATTGGATAGCCGAAATGGTGATCTAACAAAATCAATTTGATGTTGTATTATACCAGTCCCATCCAACCGAGAATTATCTTTACCATAAACTGGCGTATAATAATTACTTGCATAGTGAATCTCATATCCAAGTAACTGCAAATATTTTACATTATTCATTTCAAATTGGGGTACAAATCCACTAGTCGTTGTAATCAGAAGCACTTTTTCAGCCATTATTTTCCCTCAGTTTTTGAATGTTCTAAAATCCAATGATGTTCCATTGGGACCGTTTCAAATCCATTTACATCTGGAACAACTCGAAAATCAAGCGCATGTTGCAGAAAATCCAGAACATAATCTTCAGAATCCAATATCACTGTTTGAACAAAATAAGTTCCTACGGCTAGATAGTTCCCATCAATTTTTAATATGACATTTCCAGCACTATTAAAAGTAATATATTTTTGAGTATCAATAAACGTATTCAAATAACAATATAGTGTATTATCATCACGCAAAATGCTGATTACAACTTTTCCTGATACAGAAGCATCCGCATCGTAAGAGACTGATATTTCAAAACTGTTTCTTACAGAGAGCAAATTGCCCTCTTTCAGACTTTCTCCCGCAATTTTCACCCCACTGATACGAACACTCTGATTGCCCATTCTAACGGCCTGTTCAGCGCCCCCTACTAGTGTCTTCGGCAATTCATCTTCGGCAACTCCATTCTTTTCTCGATACGTCTCCTTTTTCTGTAGCCTTACTTCCTCCATATGTGTAAGATAATGCTGGTGGACAATTTCAGGAGCACCCTCCTCTTTTATCTTTCCTTCTTCTATCCAAATAGTTCGTTCGCAAATCCTTGTTATTTGTTCAAGAGCGTGAGAGACAATCACAATCGTCGTACCATTCTTTTTAATCTCTTTTAGTTTTTCAAAACATTTTGTCTGGAAACTCACGTCTCCAACACCTAAAATCTCATCTATCAAAAGCACATCCGCATCTACATTAATCGCAACTGCAAATGCCAGTCTCATGTACATTCCAGAAGAATACGTTCTGACGGGATTATCAAGAAAGTCCTCCATTTCTGAGAATTCAATAATATCATTGATCCTATGGTCAATTTCCTTCCTGGTAAGCCCAAAAATAGCTGCATTTGTATAGATATTTTCTCTCCCACTCATATCTGGATGGAAGCCAGCTCCTAATTCAATCAAACTGGAAACTCTTCCTCTCACCTCAATGCTTCCACTATCTGGGTACATAATGCGTGTAAGCATTTTCAACATAGTGCTCTTTCCACAGCCGTTCTTACCAATCAGCCCTACTGCCTCGCCTTTTTTGATATTAAACGTGATTCCTCTGAGTACCATCCGTTCTTCATAGTGATTTCTCCTTTTAAACAGCATTTTCTCTTTCAAGCTGCTTCCCTTATCAAAATATATCTTGAACTTTTTTGTAACTTTTTTTACTTCTATTGCATTTGATACTTCCATTTTATAACTCCTCTGCAAACTTTCTCTGTAATCTAGAAAAAGAAAACCAACCAACACTTAAAAATAAAAGTCCTAAAAGAAATCCATGAACCAGAGTGCCCATCTGTGGTACTTCCCGATAATATAAAATCTGCCGATATGCAATGATGATAGGTGTCATTGGGTTCAGATAAAATATAGGTAACAACCTTTCCGGTATAATATCTACATTATACATAATTGGTGTAAGATACATCCACGCCATTGTAATGATACCAAGAATATGTTCTAAATCCCGAAAATAAACAGTCAGAGCCGACGTAAACATTGTAATTCCCAAAGCTAATAAATACTCCACTGCCATGACAATCGGTAAATACAAAAGTGCTTTCCCGCTAAATCCGATCCCAGAAATCAAAATTATGAAAAAAATTACTACAAATGAGAACAGCATATTAACAAAAGAGCTGGTCACATAAGATATAGGAAGTACTTCTCTAGGAAAATAGATTTTATTTACCATATCTTTTGAACCAATGATACATGTAGCTCCCGTTGTTAATGCTGAGCTAAAGAAAATCCATGGAACCAATGCTACAAATAAAAATAAATAAAAATTATCAATTCCGCTTTTCAAAATAGTAGAAAACACAATTGTATAAACAACCAGTTGTAACAACGGATTAATAAATGTCCACATAAATCCTAGTATTGATCCTTTATATCGTCCGCGCAGATCTTTGCGTACTAGGCTAATAATCATCTCTCTATAAGCCCATAATTCTTTTATTCTTTTCATTGTTCTAACCTTTCTCGTTCTGCTGAGTATTGTCATTTATCCCCTCAGTACTCTCCTTTAAAAACAGTATTTTGGGCGTCATTAAAATTAATTTTAAATCAAGCAGAATAGAATAATTTCTAATATATGTTAAATCCAATTTCAACTTATCATACGACGTTGTATTATATTTCCCATAAATTTGTGCATATCCAGTCAGGCCTGCCTTAACCTTTGTCCTATATGAGAACTCCGGAATTTCTTTCAAAATTGCTTCCGCCAGTTCTGGTCGTTCAGGTCTAGGCCCTACGAAAGCCATATCTCCCCTCAATATATTCAGCAATTGAGGAAGCTCATCCATTCTGCTTCTCCGAAGAATATGTCCTATTGGTAATATTCTGGAATCTCCCTCTGAAGCTAAGCGTGCCACTCCATCCTTTTCAGCATCCTGAATCATAGTACGAAACTTATAAATATTAAAAACTTTGCCTTCCTTCGTTAGTCGCTCCTGCTTGAAAAATACAGGACCATGATCCGTCATTTTTATTGCCAATGCAATAATCAGAAAAAATGGGCTGGTTATTATAATCCCTACCATCGCCCCAACAATATCAATTAATCGCTTTATAAACTCCTGTTCAATTGTCAGTCCCTCATTTCTGGATAATAAAAGTGGAGAATCAAAAAGATTCAATTCCACAGAACTCTTCAATAAAATATCCGAAATCTTTGGTACACTATAGGTACGAATTGAATTTTCAAAGCAAAACTTCAATAAAATATTTCGCTCATGAGAAAAAATGTCCCCGATAATAACACCATCATATTTTAATATCTCATGCTGCAAAAAAGAAATACCTGACCCAACATTTATAATTTTGCATATTTCATATTTATCTTCCCTTGAGTTGATCTTTTCAATAAGATGATAATCAGATCTATTTCCTGATATCAATAAAATCTTCCTCGGTGGAAACATCTTAGCATACATCCATTGGTATATCAAAGTCCAAATTAAGATGACAAAAAAATCAACTGCTGTCATCCTTAATAGCTGTAATGGGTTAGGGAAATGCTTATCTAAAACAGATATTTGCAGGTATGTAAATATATTCGTAAAAATAACCGCAAGCATTTGAGAATATATCAAATTTCCTTTTTTTAAATAGCCAACCTTGTAACCGCCGTAAGCACTCATGAATACAATAAGTAGTACACTATAAAGGAAAATCATCATCCAGTTTCCTCTTCGAAAAAAAGGAAATTCAATAATTGTGTTATAATAATTAATCCATGTCCAGCCATATAACGCAATCAGCAACGATGTAATTCCAAAAGTAAAAATCAATTTAATAAGCCGTTTATATTTTTGATTAACTTTCATTTTAACACACCTTTATCTTTATTGGCATTAATGTAAATTTATATATAGCTCTATTAGTATATCATATTATTCAAGTTTAGTACAATCTTCTTCCTGACAAAAGATACTGTTAATATTTAAGAATTTATGAATATTTTTCCTTTCTATTAAATTCTACTAAATTTTAACTATTTGACTTTTTCACTCTCGCAAATCTTAAATCTTAAGAAAAAGATAAGGCCATACATAAATTGTGTGCCAATATCTCCTTCACTAATCTCGTCCATAAGCTTTGAAAATTTTTAGTTTGAAGTTTTATGCAGCTTTTTTGTTTGCTCTCAATCCGATACTTTCCTAAAGAATTTATTTACTTACTGATACCAGTAAGCAGAAATAATCGATAGTGCTAAGATTTTTTCACAAATTGTATTTCATCCGTCTGGTAGCCGTCAGTCAGCCGGCTATGATATCAAACTCGTTTTGGAGATCCATTTCTTTTAAATGCTCCATATTCATGTAGCGCTTTGTACCCCATTGGGTCCCCGCTACGTGTCGTAGCCTGGCACATACAAGCATTAAAGCACTTTGCCCATCAGGAAAAGCGCCAATTGCCCGAGTTCTACGCTTGATTTTCCTATTTAGTCTTTCGATGGTGGTGGTGGTGCGAGTTCTAGTCCAGTGCTGGCTAGGAAAATCCATGTATGTAAGAGTTTCCTCGATTCCGCCTTCGATTTTTTTTTGCAGCCGAAGTTAATTTCATCTCGCGCAGTTTATCAGCTACTTGTTTTGCCTTTTCCTTTGCAGATGCCTTGCACTCTTGAGCATGAATGGCCTTTAGCAGCATAGAGACTTCTTTCATCTTATTACGAGGAGTGGCTGAGAATATATTCCCATAGAAGTGAACCGTACATCTTTGATACTTTGCATCCGGAAATACTTCTGAAATGGATTCGAGCATCCCGAGGCATTTATCACCAATAATTAGGCGCACTCCAGCCAGACCACGTTCTTTTAACCATACAAAGAATGTCCTCCAGCTTTCACGATCTTCTTTCATACCTTCTGCTGTGCCAATGATTTCACGGCTTCCATCTTCGTTGACACCAATAACAATAAGGATAGAGACGTTTTGAACTTCACTACCCCAGCTGCGCTTTAAGTAAACACCGTCCCTATAAACATATGGATAAGAACCGCTAAGTTTGCGGCATCTCCACGTTTCAATGTGTTCATAAGCATTTTTATTAAGGCTACTTATTGTTCCAGGTGAAACTTTAGTTCTCCAAAATGCCTCGGTGATATCTTTAACACGGCGAACAGAAACACCTACGAGATACATTTCAATGAGAGCCTCTTCTACAAAGCATTCTCTGCGGCGGTAGCGTTTAATAATAGTAGTTTCGAACGGAACACCCTTTAGCTTTGGCATCTTTAATTTGACCTCACCGGATGTGATTTGAAAGTTCCTGCTGTAATAGCTGGAACGATATCTCTTGCGTTCACCGGAACGTTCATATTTTTCAGCATTAACGAGTTCTTCTGCTTCATGATCCAGCAAGGCATTGAGGGTTTCCTCAACGCTGTTGCGTACTAAATCTTTCAATTCGTTATGGATAAGTTCCTGATTTAATTGTATAATGTTATCAGACATGTTCTATAGCCTCCTTTGAGTGTATTTTGTGTGGTAACTTAATTCTACCAAACGGCTATAGACCATGTCTATTTTTATGAAATTGAATTTGCTAAATTAATTATACATCATCAAATAATCATTTGATACATCTTCTACTAATATTTCCACTTGCTAGAAGCACTTGCAACTTTCCATTAAAAAACTCCAAATGCCGAGAACAAAAGTACAACTCTTCGGCATTTGAAGTATATGATTAATATCCTTACAATTACTTCTCTATTGATTTTGCCGCTCCCATTCCCAACAAAAGCCAGAATACAGGTGCAACAATAGGAAGATTAAGGTTTACAAAGGCCTGAACGCTATAGCAGATAACGCCAAACATTATGGCCATAATATACGGATTTCTATTTTTATAATGGAGGCAATTCCTTATATATCCAAATATAAAACTTAAATAAGCGATTAATCCCGCAAACCCAACTGTAGTTAGCATATGAAGATATTCATTGTGCGCATTATCAAACAATAGATTATATGGGTTATTTGCGGTTTTGTACATTATTAAAACTCCAAATGTTTCAGGTCCAAATCCCACAATTCTTTTCCAGAAAGGCAAACGTGCATAGCATTCCATGCCATTTCTCCAGATATACCCCCTTTGAGTTCCCCAATCGTCGTTAAAAAGAAGATATGAGCTTAAACTTTCATACCTGCTTACATTACCAACCACATTGCAGTCATAAAGAGCATATAAAAAAGCCGTAATAATCAGAAAAAGAAATACCATCCAAAGATTTCGAAACAAACTTCCAACTTCCTTGACTTTATATTTTCTTTTATAATCAAAAAAATACCAAAAGATAACTATTCCCCATAAACCGATTATCAAATATGGCAACCCTTGAAACTTTATTATCATAGCGAATGCGCTTTCTATTCCCAGAACGCCTTCTCCAAAATAATTATTAATCCAGTCAATACATTGAATGACAGAGAAAAAAGTCGCCAGTACAATGACAAATCTTTGAATTCCTTTCCTGTTTTTAAATAAATACAATGGCAAAAAACCAAATAACGCTCCCAGAGAAAGATATGCATTGTCACTAACTCCCATAATAATAGCAAAGAAACTGATTACCATACAGAAATAGTGCCATAGCATATTTTTGCTTTTTTGATCTGTCGTAAACAAAACTGTAGCAGTAGCAACCAAAATCCCAACATACGCAGTATAAGTATTTATATTTCCTATTGTTGATGTAAATATTGATCTTTGCTCCGGAAGCATGGCGATTTTAAAATGGAAAATATCTAATTTAAAATAATCAGTTATTCCGAATAGGCATACGAGCACCCCCGCTGCCAGCATTAAATCAATATACCAACTTTTGAACTTCCAAAGTCTGCTTACACAAAAATAGGAGATAACATACCAAATTATAAGAAACAAACCAGTAAATCGCCCTTCATTACCCCAAAATGCTTCATATAAATAGTCAGATGTCACCGTTGATGCAATCGCAATCAGGAGATATATAATCACAGCAAAATCCATAAAAGTAAGTTTTTCGAAAACCTTTTTTATTTTAAATTCTTTGAAATATATCTCTGCATCTGTTCTTCCTACCGTCAAAGTATACACTAACAATACTACTAGCATTGTAATTGTGCAAAAGCAATAATAATAATATTTAAATACAAGAATATCAAAATACCGGTCCCTGACCACCAAAGGAACTCCTATTCCCACCAGAAGCACATATATACCAAGAACAATTGATGGAAAACCCTTTTTCTTCGAATCACGGCAAATATTTTCCCACATAAGCATTCCTTTCAACACTAAACATCATTTAGAGGATAACTACTTTTATTTTGCAATATAGAATTTCCATCAGATAAACAAATAATTCTTCATGCAAGTCATAAAAATCAATATAGCAAAACTTATATTCATATTTAAAGCAAACATTTTTTAATTCATTGATTATATCATACATTTATATTAAAGAAAAGACCGGAAATCCTTAAGAATTTCCGGTCTCTTTTTAATTCAAAGCAACATGTTAGTTTTCAACAAAAACTTTTACAATATTACCACTACCATTTACTTCATAGCAACGGTCATTGCCATCTTTTGCTTTGTTCTTGCCCTTCTGAACAGTACCAGCAGTATTAACCAATCTGTATTCAACACCTGCAACACCTGCTGCTGTAGTGTCTTTTGCTGCATCTCTTAAATCGTATTCCTCAGAATATTTGTCATTAGTTACAACACTATCAACGTCCATTAAGGTCAAGAATTCATCTGTAGTCAAAAGAGTTGCAGAAGTAAGTTTTCCATCAGTTCCAACACTAGCTTTAACCACAGCATACTTATCATCTTTATCTGCTGCTAACATCATACCAGACTGATAATACTTCTTGTTATCAAGAGCTGTCTTACCAGCACCCTTGAAGCTTCCAGACTTATTCAGTAAGAAAGTATGAGTATCACCATCAATAGTAATGTTCTGTTTGTTAGTCTTTACAGCACCATCATCACCGAAGAAGTAGAATTTGTAGCCAGCGGTCTCCCAATAAGAAGCATTAGCCTTAAATCCATCGGTTGTGTCATATGGCTTAGTTGCATGATCTTTCTTTGCAAGAGAAAGAATAGTTTTATTATCAGAAGCTAATTCAACAAATCTATAACCATCAATCATAGCTCCCTGATCATCAAAAGCATACTTCTTGCTGTTGATAGTCTTCATTTGTCCTGTAACCAGCTTACCATCTTTATCAGCATAGTACCAGTTTTCAGAATCGTCATCATAGTCGCCCTGATTTAAGTAGGAACCTGGAACAACCTGGAACCACCCCTTAGTTACTCTGGCGCCATCTTCTGGACTTCCGTAATATCTGAATCCGCTACTGTATACTGGATTACCCTGTGTCTGTGTAGCTGTTCTGTCTGCGCTTGCCTGTGTAGCTGTTGTCTGTGTAGCATCCCAGTTAACCCACTCAGCATTCATACGACCATCTACATCAAAGCTATACTTTTTGCCGTTGATAGTCTCGCCTTTTTTGTCAGCCATCTTCTTACCATTGCTCTTGAAGTAGAACCAACGATCCTGCTCTTCATCGTCAAATGTGTTGTCGCTAGAGAAGCCTTTCTCTAAATCACCAGTGTTTTCCCACTGGTCATCTTTAATATGCAGATATGCCCAGCCAGTAGCCTGTGCACCATCATTTTCATCACCGTGGTAGTATACACCATTGTCTGCACGCCAAGCATTGTCATCAGTTAATCTCTGGCCATCTTCATCAATCCAGCCATATAACATCTTAGCTTCATCATCAAAGATGTATTTCTTTCCATTGATAGTCTTGAAAGAAGCACTGGTGCTGGTGCTGGAGCTCTTATAAGCTTTACCATTAGAACCAAAATAGTACCAATGATTTACAGGCTCATTATCATCATCACCATCATAGTCATCGTTCTCAATGGCAACCCACTTATTAGCTACCATAGAACCGTTCTCATCTACATAATAGTAGTTGTCATTGTACTCAACAAGAGCATCGGTAGCCATCTCGCCATCTTCGTTTAAGTAGAACCAGTTATCTCCTGATTTCTCCCACTTCTCTGTCTCTAAGTCGCCGTTCTTGTCATAGTACACCCATGTACCATTTTCTTCCTGCCAGCCAGTCGCTGCGAAAGAGGACATGGAAGCGCCTAATGCAAGCAGTGCTGCTGTAGATAAAACAGCAACTAATTTGGTCTGCTTTCTCATAATTAATGCACTCTCCTTTTTTCTTTTTGAAATACTTTTCGAAATTCCTAATTGCATTACGAGGTAATTATACTTCCTATAATGGAAATTATCAATACCTTTTTTACTTTTTTTGCATATTTTGCAAAAAATAATAGATATTTACATTTCCGCCAGAAGCTATCAATTCCTCCATCACATGGAATAGTATAATACATTTTTTAGGAAAATGCTATAACATTTCTCTGTGCATTTTCTTACATAATCATTACGAAAATTGTTTTCTGTGGTAAAATTGTATTTTTATAAGTACAATCCTGTTTTTTTGAAGCCTTTCTCTGGTTTTCCTTCCATAAACCCTGTCACAAACAAAGCTCCGGCCGGAGAAAACAGAGGCTTTTTTCAATCAGTAACCGCCTTTACCCTCTATATAAATCAATTCTTATTCACATTCATAACATAGTTAAGCAATGCGAGATCAATTCATATATCATAATCAATCTTTAATAACCTATTTCCAATTCATACTCGCAACCTATTACCATAATCTTTTATCAGAATCCTTTACCGCAATCCTTTACCGCAATCTTTTATCACAATTTTTTATCACAATTCTTTATCATCAATTCCTCTAAATAATCTCCTATTATAAAATCTCCTATACACAATCCCCTATTGCATTTTCCCACTCCAATGGTATAATGTTCACATATCAACAATAATCTCATTTTTTGAACGCCATTAACAATAACCCACACGGAGGTCACACGACTATGGATCGTAACGTCATCATCTGCCGTTCCATTCTGGAAAACCCGGCAGTCACACAGAGAGATTTAGCAAAAGAACTTAGCGTTTCCTTAGGAACCGTTAATAACCTGATAAAGGAATGCATAGAGAAAAATTACATTGAGATTGGAAATGGAAGTGACTTCTATCTGCTGCTCCCAGCAGGACAAGCGCTTCTAAATGAAAATAAGGTAGACGGCGCCGTCATCATCGCCGCGGGCTTTGGTTCCCGCTTTGTCCCCTTAACCTTTGAAACCCCCAAAGGCCTTCTGGAGGTATTTGGAGAGCGCATGATTGAGCGGCAAATCCGCCAGCTCCACGAAGCAGGAATCAGAAATATCACCATTGTGGTAGGTTACTTAAAAGAAAAATTTGAATACCTTATCGATAAATATCAGGTTAAGCTTCTATATAATCCTGAGTACTCCCACAAAAATACCCTGACAACCATTTATCACGCCCGTGAGATCCTCCGGGGTAAGAACATGTATGTCCTATCCTCCGATAACTGGATGCGCCACAATATGTACCATGCCTATGAAAGCGGCGCCTGGTACTCTGCGTCATACATGGAAGGGGAAACTTCTGAATGGTGTCTTAATTATAATAAGAAGGGACGCATTTTAAATGTATCAGTCGGCGGCCAGGACAAATGGGTGATGTATGGGCCGGTCTTTTTCTCCAAATCATTCTCAGAACAGTTTTTAACCGTATTGGAGAGCTATTACCAGCTTCCTGGAACAGAGCAGTTTTATTGGGAAAATGTCTATATGGAAATGCTGTCCGGAGAAGCTGCAAAAAAGCTTCCTCATATTCCGGAAGCAAAGCAGGATATTGATCTGTTCATCAACCGAAGGCCGGCTGACGAGGTGTATGAATTTGAAAACCTGGAAGAGCTTCGCCGTTTTGATTTGAAATACCAGCATCATTCCGATAATGAAGCAATGGAATTAGTGTCAACCGTATTTCAGGTACCAGAGTCAGAGATTACGGAAATACGTTGTTTAAAATCAGGCATGACCAATAAATCCTTTCTTTTTAAGATAAAGGACCGCCATTATATCTGCCGTATCCCGGGAGCAGGAACAGAGCTGCTCATCAACCGACAGCAGGAAAAGGCAGTTTATGACGCCCTAAACGGATTGGACATCTCGGAAAAGGTTATTTACTTTAATGGAGAAACAGGATATAAAATTGCAGAATTTTATGAAGACACCCACAATGCGGATCCTTCCAACCGGGAAGAAATGAAACGTTGTATGGCGGTCGTTCGAAAATTCCACAAATCCGGACTTAAAGTAGACCATTCCTTTGACATTCGTGAACGGATTGATTTCTATGAAAAGCTTTGCAAGGCCCATGGGGACATCCTGTTTGACGATTACGCCATTGTCCACAAACAGATGACAGAGCTTTTAGACCGGCTGGACAGCCTGGGGCATAAAAAGGTCCTTTCCCATATCGATACGGTGGTAGACAACTTTTTAATGCTTCCAAACGATAATGTCCGCTTAATTGACTGGGAATATTCCGGTATGTGTGATCCCCTTATCGATATCAGCATGTGCGCGATTTACTCCTATTATGACGAAGAACAGGCCGATGACCTCATAAGAATCTATCTGGAACGGGAACCTTCTGATGAAGAGCGGTTCACCGTTTACGCCTATATGGCTCTGGGCGGTTTCTTATGGAGCCTTTGGGCAGTATACAAGGCAGCTTTAGGGGATGAATTTGGCGAATACACCATAATCATGTACCGTTATGCAAAAAACTATTATAAAAAGTGTTCTGAAATCTCCAAAATATGATATTTTTGGAAATTGTCCGCAAATCGTAATAAAATGTTTATGTATTCCTGGCAGTACTATGCTATAATGTACACGAATGCAATGAGCAGTGCGAAATAAGGCATGAAAAGATTTTCGTTGTGCTCGCACATAAGAAAATCTTTTCATGCCTTATTTCATAGGGCGAATGCCCGTGAGCTGGTAAAACCGCAGGTTTTACCAGCTGCACTGCGGGCTGATTACCCGCACTGCACATCTATGCTATGTGAACAAATGGCTAAAACAGGAGGGACGGTATGCGATACAGAAAAAAAATGACAGCACTGCTGATAGCAGGGCTTGTAGGAACCGCTGCTTTAGTACCGGCTGGCACGGCCTGGGGGGCCACCGGCTGGGTTGCAGATGGTTCCCAGTGGAAATATATTGACCAGGATGGTTCCACTCATAAAGGCTGGGTAAAAACATCTGACGGAACCTTTTATTTTCTTGATCTGTCCACAGGCTACATGGCTACCGGTTGGAAACAGATCAACGGAAACTGGTACTATTTTCATTCCAACGGCGCCATGGCTACCAAATGGATACAGGACGGCGGAAAATATTATTACCTCATGGATGACACAGGCGTCCTTGTAAAGGGCTGGTTAAAAATAGGAAATGACTACTACTATATGAAGGGCGACGGTTCCATGTCCACCGGATGGCGGGAAATGGACGGCGGCTGGTATTATTTCAAAGAAAACGGAAAATGCACCATTGGATGGGGACAAGTTGGAAGCGACTGGTTTTATTTCGGTTCTGACGGCAAAATGGTCACCGGCTGGAAACAGATTGACAATTCCTACTATTACCTGAATGTGGATTCCAAATCCGTATTAGGCAAGATGATGACCGGCTGGCTCAGTGACGGAACCAACAAGTATTACATGGATGCCAGCAGCGGGAAGATGGCCCACGGCTGGAAGCAGATTGATGGCTCCTGGTATTATTTTAATGATTCCGGACATATGATGACCGGATGGATACAGCTTTCCGGCGTTTACTATTATCTTGATCCTTCTACAGGTAAAATGGCGGCCAACACCACCCTTACCATTGACGGAAAAAGCTATACCTTCGGTTCCAGCGGAGCTTATCAGGGAAATGCTTCCGGTTCACCTTCCGGAACAACCAATGGAAACAGTCCCGGAGGCACATCAACCGACACCTCCACTGCTCCAGGCGGAAGCACCTCGGCCTCATCAGGTTCCAGCGGACCAGGCGGATCTTCTTCTGACGGCAATACCTTAAGCGGATCTCCGGGAAGTTCCTCAAGCGACACCCCCGGCGGTTCATCCAATCCTTCAGGCAGCAACGGATATCAGCTGTCACCAGGGCTTACGACAGGCCCCGGCTGAACTCATATGACTTAGTATCTGTGTGGGTATCTGCACCTCGGCGCGGATACCCTTTATTATGCGGACAAAGGGTCGGGCTGCGAAGTTCACCTAATTGTGCCGCCATAACCAGTAAAGCTTTTAAAGCGGGTTTCTTCTGATTTTGTACGCCTTTGTTCTCCTTCCGGAAGCATGAAAGCGTACAGTATTCCATACTACTCGAATGATAAGGAGGTATCACATTGAGACACAAGAAAATAGGCATGCAATTTGCCGCAGCAGCATTATGCGCCTTTATGGGAATTTCTGCAGGGTTTGGACCGGCCATGGATTCCTGGGCGGCAGGCTATGAAAAGGTCAACGGCTATTATCAATTGGCAGACGGCACGGTGATTGAACAGGCAATCGCCAGAGGGATCGACGTTTCCAGATGGCAGGGAAATGTAAACTGGGCTGCTGTGGCGGCAGATGATGTCAGCTTTGTCATGCTTGGCACCAGATCCAAAGGGGTTGTAGACCCGAATTTCCATACCAATGTACAGGGTGCATCAGCGGCAGGGCTTAAGGTCGGCGCCTACATCTATTCTCTGGCTACCACCCCCGATATGGCCAGGGAGGAAGCAGATTTTGTCCTCAATCTGGTAAAGGATTATCCAATCTCCTTTCCCATCGCTTTTGACGCGGAGGACAGTGCCACCCTTGGGACCCTCCCTCCGGCACAGGTGAGCGAGGTAATCAACGCATTCTGTCAGCGCATTGCTGACGCGGGGTATTACCCAATTGTTTATGCCAATGATTACTGGTTATCAAAGAAGATTGATTTATCCAATATGCATTATGACATATGGGTCGCCCGGTATGAAGCAAAGCATGTCTATGCAAACCCAATTATGTGGCAGGTCACCAGTACCGGCTCCATTAACGGCATTACCGGAAACGTTGACATTGACTTTCTCTATAAGGATCTGACTCCAAAGCTTCCCGGGAATATGTGGAGGACTATTGGAGGAAAGACCTATTACTACCAGAATTATTCTATTCAGAAAAATGCCTGGATCAATGACGGCTCCAGCTGGTTCTATATGAACGAAGAAGGACTGGCTGCCACCGGATGGTTTGATAAGAACGGGCTGCGTTATTATCTGGATGAAACCACGGGACGAATGAACACCGGCTGGAAGCTGCTTTCTGACAAATGGTATTTCTTCAATGCCAGCGGCTCCATGAATACCGGATGGCTCTCTGACAATGGGGCACGTTATTATCTGGATTCCACTGGTATAATGGCCACCGGATGGAAAGAATTAAACGGCCAGTATTACTACCTGGATCCTACTTCAGGTCAAATGGCTACCGGATGGAAAGAATTAAACGGCAAGCGGTATTTCTTGCAGGAAAACGGCGTAATGGCAACTGGCTGGCTGGATAACAATGGTTCCCGGTATTATTTAAATAACGACGGCTCTATGGCAACAGGATGGCATACCGATGGTTCTTCCAAGTATTATTTATCAGGAAGCGGTGCGGTTTCCACCGGATGGCAGCTAATTGATAACAGCTGGTATTTCTTTAACCAGAACGGAGCCATGACTACGGGATGGATCAATCCTGACGGAAGCTGGTATTATCTTGGAAATGACGGAAAAATGCAGTCCGGATGGTTTGAGGAACGGGGAGCCAAGTACTATTTAAGCGCTTCTTCCGGTAAGATGACCGTAGGCTGGAGACAGGTCGATGGATCTTGGTATTACTTTGGCGGAAGCGGTGCCATGGCAACAGGCATGACACAGGTCAACGGCCAGCAGTATTATTTAAATCCGGCTGACGGAAAGATGGCGGCTTCCACTACATTTGTATTGGATGGGGTTTCCTATACTGCTGATGCCAACGGTGCATGTACAGTGACTCCTCAGGAAACTTCCGGACAAACGGCAGGAGAAACCACGGCAGGAAGCCAGGCTTCTCAGACAGAAACCGCACCAACGGACTCCACCACCAGCGAAACAAAGGAAATCGGCCCTGGAATACATAAATAAACAGCTGCAGTATCTGCTGAAAAATCAGGTTGCAATGATAAGCTGCACAAGGAAATAGCTCTGAAAGCAGGAAAATGCGCTTTGAATAACGGCTTCTTTAGCCCGGTTCAAAGCGCATTTTTGATTTAAAATCTTTTAATTCAAGATTCTTTGTACAAAAACCTTTATACAAGTTCGCCTATATAAAATCTCTTATATAAGCTCCCATGTACAGACTCTCCCTACATAAGCTCCTACGTACAGATCTTCCCTACCCAAAGTCCTCTCCCCCAACCATCACCTACTCGGAAAAGTTCTTCGTCTCCCCAACAATATAAATAGGCCTGTCCTTCAACTCCGCAAACAGAATGGCAATGTAATTCCCGATAATCCCAACGATCAGGAACAGCACTGCAAACATAAAGCAGATCAGCACAATGGTGGTTGCATACCCGTTTGGAGTCCCTACTCTTGCCCAGCTCCATATGGTGTAAATCATCATGGCGATCCCCAAAACGCCTGCCCCGCATCCGGCATAGATCCCAAGCTTTAAGGGCAGATTAGAAAAACACATGATGGTATTCAGAGAAAAGATCATAAGCTTTTTAATGCTGTATTTGCTTTCCCCCGCAACCCTGACCCCCGCCTCATATTCAATGGTAGTCTTGTTAAAACCGATGTTTTGCACATATCCCCGCAGGAAACGAACCTTTTCCCTGTAATTATCCTTAAGCACGTCAGAGGCCCGCCTGGATATGGCAAAGAAATCAGAAGCATTTGGTTCAAACTTCACATCCGAAAGCGTGTTAATCAAACGGTAAAAGGCAGAGGAGGCAAAGTTCTTGAACCAGCCTGCGGACTCATTTTTTGTCCGGACCATGTTGATAACGTCATAGCCGCTTTCAAATTTCCTGACAATCTCCGACAAATACTCAGGAGGATGCTGTAAATCCGCATCCATGCAGACAATCCCATCTCCGCTGCTGTAATCCAATCCGGCAATCATGGCTGCCTCGTGGCCGAAGTTCCTGGAAAAGTTAATGACCTTTACCTTTTTATCCAGCTTGGCTAAATGATCAAGAACCTTCATGGTGCCATCCTGGCTTCCGTCGTTGACAAAAATCAGCTCAAAGTCCCAGTTCATTTTATTTAAAATTCTGGCCGTTTCCTGATAGAACTGGTTAAGCGCCAGTTCCTCATTGTAGCATGATACAACGACCGATAATGTTTTTTCCATATTTGCCTCCTAAGGAATCAAGGGGATATTCCTGCATATCCCGTTGGTTCACAAGCTTAAAATTGAAAAAAGCTGTCTTCCAACCTTATGCTCTTCCTGTTATGTTACAGTTCATCCATGCTATTGTTCTTCATTTGCTTCCTTTTTTATATAACATTGTTCAAATTCTGTCAATGCCTGGGCTGACCTTTCGCTGTAATCCCCGTTCACATCCACGGAAGCCAAAAGATTTCCGTTGTCATAACATACCGGCATCAGCTTTCCCCATTCAATCAGATCCCTGACCAGAGTGTAGGAACGGTTCTCCTCTCCTGTATAGCCGGCCTGGACGTAAACATAGTCTGTTTTTGCATAATCCATGAATTCCACGAAATAATCCATTTTCTTGACTAAAACCACATTTCCCCACACTCCTGTAATATCATCATAGGATTGGACATTGCATGGAAATACCAGCACATCCGGATGGTCTCCAATGGCAATGAGCCGGGTTTCCGGATCCATGGCAAGGATATCCCAGATTTTCCCGTTTCCCTTTGAAATCATGTCCTGTCTGGCGGCTTCCCTGTGATTGTAATAACCATTATGGGCAAATGATGCAGGGGTAAAGCCAAGGCTCCAATTCCAGCTGGTCATTGATGTAAAAAATACGGAAAACAAAAGCACCCAGACTCCAACCCCCATGCCCCCTCGCCACAGGCTCTTTTCCCTGACTTCCGCCGCAGCCTTCAGAACAAAAACCGCGGTAAGTACGTAGAGAAGCATGAAATAGTTGCCATCTACCTGAGTCAGCATGGCAAGGCTGATAAGATTAACAGCCAAAAATGGCACATAAACCACTTTTAAAAAAGCTGACAGCTGACAATTTTTCCCTCTATCCACATTTTTGCCGTAAAAACAGCTTGCAATCCACAATAATAGAAGGAAATACAGCAGAAATCCACCCCAGGCAAGAATTACATGGTCCATATCCTCTCCCACAGGACAAAAGAAAAATCCATGAAGCCGGTTTGCCAGGCGTACCGCCTTTTCTCCAAGGGACATTCCAGCGCCGTAATTGGGGATTGTATTGACCATAAACGGATATTTCATGTGAAACCCTATTCTGGTGAGCAGGGATGAGAAAACTGAGGTGAGGGGAATTCCTGTCAAAAGAAATGTTCTTGCCCAGATTCCCCCTAATGCCAGAAGGGCACCTGCCACAACTGCCGCTGCTCCGCTGTTTTTCGCTTCCGCCCCGAATCTGGGAAGCAAAAGCTTTCCAAGCAGATACAAAAATCCCATTCCAAAAACAGCAGTGGAAAAGATCAGAGCCGTTGGTTTTAATGTCAGGCTGATCAAATAAGCAGCCGTTCCGTATCCCAGATAACGCCAGGACTTTTGCCCTGCCTTTATAAACAAAAGCAGGTAATACACCATGATCTCCTGGACAAGCAGGGTGATAATATCACTTTTTGCCGTAACCGCCATATTCATGATGCCCGGAACCCCTGATAAAAGGGCAGCTAAAAATACTGCCTGTTCCCGTTTCATATAAAAGCGGCCGATTTTATAGCTCAGAAAAAGGACTCCCAAAGACAGCCATATATTGACCGACGTCACAAAGCTGTAGGAGGGAAGCTGGGATAAGGGCAGGGTCAGGACCTCAAAGCCCTTGGAATAGGTGTAAACGATCCCAATGGTTCCCAGATTTTCATAAATTCCATGGCCATTGTTCAGGATATACTGGGACCTGACTCCGTACCACAGGCTGTCATAATCCACGGCAATGTTAAGCCTTCCTGCCTGAAGGCACACCATGGTCAATAGAAATGCCAGCAAAATAGTCTCTTTGCCTTTAAAAGCCAAAGCCCTTCCCTTCTCTCCGCCCCCCAGGCAGGATCTGCCCAATAGCAGGAGAAGTACGGAGCTGATAAACACAAATATAGTCAAGTTCCTGATGGAACCAATGCCAATGGCTGACATAAGGCAAAAGGCAACCATGAGAAATGAAGCTCCTGTGAGAAAATCGGAAGCCAGTCCGTCATCCTTTGGAAGCTTCCACAGGGATACCCTTAGAAAACGTCCAAAGAACAGAATATATGCCAGATAAAGTCCGGAGACCACCACCGGAACAAAGACCATATGCGCCCATAAGAAGACCGCCATAATAATGGCCGCCGCCGCAAGCTTCTGCCTGTTCTTTGGAAACAAAAACCCGGATAAACAGAAAGCAGCAAACAGCTCCGCCGTCTCTGCCATCATGGTCTTATATTCCCTCTGGTTCATGATCCACTGAAAAACTTCCTGGTTTAAGATCTGATTCAAAGAATACAGGATTCCTGCTGCCGAAAACAGCAGAAACAGCAGAACTCCATATTCATGCTTGTGTGATCGCCCCATAAAAACCCCCGACTGTCATTTTATATACGAATGAATCAAGCGGATATGCCTTCATATCCAATTGGCCCATAAACGGGGGAGAAAGATGTTTTTCTTTCAATCCTCCCGTTTAAAATCATTACGGAATACGCTGTATCCGTTTTCCTTTAGAATCGTCAGCGCGCTCCGCACCTTAGCCCCGCTGTCCGCCCGGCTGGTCCTGTATTCAAAACCGGCCCTCAGTTCGTCATCCGTGGCGGTTTCAAAGTTCAGGGCTAATTCCGCCATTTTTTCAAAGCTTTCCCTGCGGTGGGGAGCCTTTTTTATCTCTGTATAAGTGGTATAGCAGTTTCCTGCCAGAAACAGCACACAGGCTGCACAGGCTGCGATCTGGAAAGAGGTTTTCCCCTTCCTCTTCATTTGCTTTGATAATAAGGCAAAGGTCAGCAGGATCCCAAGGATCCCTGATTGGAACTGAAGAGCATATCTGGAGCTTAAGCCGTAATTTTCCTGAAGAAATATCCACCTGGATAAGAGGATGAGCACATGGTTCAGCCCTCCTGATACCATGAGGATGAGAGGAAGAACCGTCTTCTCATACAGACGGTACCGAAGGTTTATCCACAGGGCAGCCAAATACAGGAAGATAACTAAAAACCCGAGAACCAAATACGGAACATTGGTCCGAAAGATTGTCTCAGCCTGTTCCCCTCCTATAACCATGGAGGAAAAGGATTTTATGAAAAAACGGACAAAAAAACCTGGTGTATCCCTTAACTGGACGAACAATGGCACAGTTGCCGGAGCCGCATGGTCTTCTACTGCATAGGCATTGCTCCATAGATACAGAAGAAGAGGAATCAGGGCGCAAAGGCCGTATATCCCCCAACGCTTCCCTGATTCGTCCCTTTTTAGCAGGAACATCAGTCCGCAGGCTAAAATGACTGTCACTGAATAAATGGCACAGTAAGGGCCTGCTACCAGCAGGGTTGTTAAGAATGGAAGAAGGATGAGCTTGACCTTATCATGGTTTTTCTCCTGGCCGCTCCATACCCGGTCCATGACCTCGTAATGGTAATAGAAACATGCAAAGGATAAGAAATGAGCCCAGCCGCTTCCATTGGTCAGCATTTCCCATTTGTTAAGGCTGAAAAGTACGACCATCAGAACCCCGAACCAGCCGAAAGAAACCTTTCTGCGGCTGCAGTAGCATCCCAGTGCTAAGCCGGAAAGTCCCAGAGCCAGAACCCCCAGCACCCGGTCAAACATGATGTTGTATCCAAAAAATGAAATGTTAAGAATCCTTCCCAGATAATTGACCGGGATCCTGGTCAGGATATCCGGAACAAAGAACGCAGCCGGATTCCATACGTCAGGCAGATAACTGTTTACAAGGCGGACGTAATCGGAATAGATTCCGTCACAGGTTGCAGTAAAAATATACCAGAGGCCAAAAACAATCCCCAAAAGAGGAAACAAGCCATACAGATACTTTCCCTTCATGTAGTTCACCTCTGCCCTTAATTGCGTTTATATTTGCAGTTACATTTACGTTTGCAGTTACATTTACGTTTGCAGTTACATTTGCAGTTCAGCCGCGAAAAAGTATTTACGGGATACAGCATGGCTGAACTGTAATTAGTTTGCTGTAACAGAAGCAACGATGGAAAGATGTTTCTCCCCTCTTTGCTCTGATGCATCTTCATAGAAAAAGTTGCTTTCAAAGTCCAGTTCCGTGACCTGAAAGGCCGGTGCGTCGATTTCGGCTGTAACCGTATTGGATTGGATGGGAATGGCATGTTTCTCTGTTCCATTCACAGTCACAATAACCTGTTCAAGGCCGGTAATAACGCCTGGATAATAGAATTTAAAGCGGATCTTTCCTTCTTTTCCTGCCATAATCCGGATTTTGGCGCTTTCATCCAGCCAGCCGTCCTCATAGCAGCCATAAACCGGCTCAAATTTTAAGTTCCGCACAAACTCCGTAATATCCTGGAATGCATTGTGGGCCGGGTCCTCTCTCAGTATCAGCATGTTCGGAGTCACCAGGCCGATCTCGTGGATGGAGGTAATAAAAGTAACCTCGGTTCCCTCTGCCAGCCGCTCCTTATCAAAAGTCTTAAAAAAGGTTCTGGCAGTGAAATCGCTCATTTTATAGGAATTGCCGATGATGTATATCTTTTTCCCGAATATGTCATCTTTATATTTCCCGAAAGTCTCTTCTGCAAGAGAATTGTAACGGAGCTGAGACGGCCAGTAATAAAGGTTCTCGTATTTCCCCCGGTAAAAGCTTTCCACAGGAATCATAAGAACACCGTAAAACAGAAACAGGCTGCAGTATAAAAGAGGCTTGGAAAGCTTTGCTTTTGCCTCTCCTTTCGGCACCACCACACCGCACATGTAAGCTGCAAACAGCCACGCTGCCGTCATGGAAACGTAGATCCACCGGGTCTCTACCCGGATGGTGACACTGGAGGAGCCAATGCACAGGGCAATGAATAATAGAAACAGGCAGATCACGGGAATTCGTTTTTTCAGCTTTTCCCGCTCCTTTATGACTGTTACGAGAAAAATCACAGTCATCACAAGGAGAAGAAGATCTGCAAATACCACCAGAACATGGATCCAGTAAGGTGACTTTCCCCAGCTTAACCCGTTTAAATGGTCAGGCCCTGCATTGATTCCCAATACGTAAAACACCTGGCTTACGGCATACCGGAAGGTATCTGAAAAGTGGAAGGTATCCGCCACATCCGTTCCTCCGGTCCCTGCCGGAGAAATGCTTCCGATGGTAAGAAACCGGATCGCCTGAACAGCCAGGAATGCTCCTGTTATGCTCAGCCATGGCTTTTTCCTTTTTTCTTTTTTTATGAAAAATGCCACATAAAACAGAGGCAAAAGTACCATGTACCGTTCATGAATAAAGCAGATGGAAAAATACATTGCAGTGGCTGCCGGTACAAACCATTTTCTTTTCTCTTCGTCGGATATATAACGGTAGAGGCAGTAGAAGATTCCTATTGCAATCCATAAAGCCATGCTTTCCATCAGGCCGTATACCTGGCTGATCTGGTAATAGGACATCCGGGAGAGCAGGTATAAAATTCCGCAGGAAAAGCCAATCAGCCATCTTCCTGACAAACGCCTTCCAAACCGGTAGACCGTATAGGCGATGCAGCCGTTTAAAAGTATATTAAAGGGAACAAACCAGCCGATGTGGTTTCCAAAAACCATCAGTTCCAGCCAGGATGCCAGATAGTAAACAAAACGGAACCGGGTACTTCCCAGAGGGAATACAAATTCACGGAAGGACTGCTCCCCGTAGCAGGACCAAAGGTATAAATCATCCATATAAAGCCCTTTTATCTCAATCCCTCTGTTTATGAAAAAAGCAAAGCCCAGTAAAAGTGCGGCTGCGATGATTTCGTCCTTCCACCCGGCTATCCACTGTTTGTCTTTCATCTTTCGCCCCTTTCTTATTTATTTCAATTCTCACACCTCTGTATCAGAGATGTGACCATAGTTGCAGCTCGTCCCGCATTTATTGAGATGAGAAAATCTTTAAGTATTTCCGTTAAAAAAACCGCTCCTCCAGCATCAGGCAAAGGGCATGATAAATGGGAAGGTGGAGTTCCTGTATTTTAAATGTCTCCGTTTCCGGAGCAACGATGGTCACATCCGCCGCCTTCTTTAAAAGCCCTCCGTCTTTTCCTGCAAGGCCGATGGTCTTCATGCCTATGGCCTTTGCTGCCGTCACGGCATACATTACGTTTTTCGCATTGCCTGAGGTGGATATGCCTAAAAACACATCTCCCTTCCGTCCATATCCGTAAGTCTGCTGGGCATAGATCATTTCCCCGTCTACATCATTTAAATAGGCCGTGGAAAGGCTGGGATGGCCGGTCAGGGCAATGGCGGGAAGGCCTCCCTGAAGTTTTTCTCCCAATTCTTTCCCCAGTTTTGGATCTGTTTCCAAAAGTTTTGCAGCAAAATCCTCTGAAACAGGGCGGCGTTTTACAAAGCCTTTCATCAATTCTCCCACGATGTGCTCTGCATCCGCACAGCTTCCTCCGTTTCCTGCGATCAAAAGCTTTCCGCCGCTTTCATAACATGTTTCCAGAATCTCATAAGCCTCCCTGATCTGAGGCTTTACACAAGCCAGTACAGGATAACGTTGTGCCAGTTCATCCAAATAGCTCATAGGTTCCATACTTCTCACACTCCTTCTCTGTTCAGTATCCAGTCAACTGCTTCTTTCATGGTAGGGGCGTAGGTATCAAAGGAATTCTTTCTCTCTTCCTGGGTCAGGCCGCCGTATAATTCTTTTCCATACCCGGTTCCTACCAAAACCGTGCCAACTCCGTATTTTCTTCCGGCTTCCGTATCCAGAAGCTTGTCTCCGATCATATAGGAATGGGACTTGTCCACCTGAAAGCTTGCCTCCGCCATTTCAAACATCCCGGTTTCCGGCTTCCGGCAATGACATTCCCGGCCGTATTCTCCGATCCCGTAAACCGGATGGTGGGGGCAGTAATAAAAGCGGTCTATAAAGGCTCCTTCTTTTGAAAGAAGGCTGTTTAAGTATTCATGAAGGGCTTTTACATCCTCTTCTTTGTAATAGCCCCTTGCCACCCCGGCCTGGTTGGTGATCACCACAAGCTTGAATCCCTGCTCCCTAAGCCGTTTTAAGGCCTCAGGCACTTCCGGAAGGATCACCAGGTCCTTAAGCCGGTGCAAATATTCCACCTCTTCATTGATGGTTCCATCCCGGTCTAAAAATACGATTCTGTCCATGGTTTCTCTCTCCTTCTGCTGCCTTTTTTTACAGGCTTATAACGGAAAATGATATTCGCCTCCTGGTATGGCGACCCGGACCTCCTGGTAGTCCCACCTCTTTTCATCAGTGATCCAGGCCTGGGCCCCCCGCAGCTCAAAGTTCCAGTCCGTAAGCTGCCCTCCTGCCGCTTCCATGCGGCCAGCCACCTTATGACGGACGTTATAAGGGCAGTATACCAGAAGGAATCCTCCTCCTCCGGCTCCCAGAAGCTTTCCTCCCAGGGCCCCTGCTTTTAGAGCCTCCTCATAAAGTTCGTCAATATGAGGCGTGGAGATCTTGCTGCTCATACGTTTCTTACTCTTCCAGCCGTAATCAAGAAGCTTACCAAAGCTGTAGAGATTGCCTTTTAACAGCTCATCTTTCATGGCGTAAGCAAGTGCCTTTACCTCGCACATGGCATCAAAGGGATCTTTCTTTTCATAATTCTTCACCTGGTCCTTTATGATGTTGGCGGATACATGGATGTTTCCGGTATAGCAAAGGAGCAGATTGTACTGCAGTTCATGAATGATCTCTTTTTTTATGCGCAAAGGGTTGACTACCACATTGTTGCGGCCGTGGAATTCAATGAAATTAAAGCCGCCAAAGGATGCTGCGTACTGATCCTGGTATCCGCCGTCAATCTTTAAATCCTCTCTCTCCACCTGGTAAGCTAAGTCTGCCATGGCATAGCTGTCCATTTCCACGCCTTTCCATTTGGCCATTGCCGTTAAAAGGGCCACCATAACGGTAGAAGAGGTGCCAAGGCCTGATCCGGGAGGCGCATCACACTGCAAATACACTTCACAGCCCTGTTTGATGTTCATTGCCTTTAATGCCGCTGTTACCAGATCCAGACGTCCGTCATATACATAATTTTCTTTTGTATTGTACTTTACGGTCATGTCAAAGTCCAGGGAATGGACGATGATCTGGTCATCATCTCTTGGCACGATGGAACAATATGCATATTTATTGATGGTACTGCCGATGATCGCTCCTCCCTGCTCCACACAGAAGGGGGCAACATCAGTCCCTCCGCCGCCAAAGCTCACCCGCAGGGGAGCACGTCCTCTGATTACCATAGGTTTACCTCTCCTTTCCTATTTCTGCCACGCTTCCTGGCAAAAAGGTGTATCCGTAGTGTGTTTTTTTACATCTTCCCCAAACCGGTAATAATCCTCCGGAATTCCGATATCAATGAAATACCCGCCGCTTACAAAACCGCCCAGCTTTTTTCCCTCTGAAAGCCACTTTGGAATCATATCCTGTTCTAAGGACACCTTTCCTTCGGGAATCTCATCAAGCAGTTCCCGCTTTAGGTAATAAATGCCTCCGTTTATGGTTCCCTTGCGTTTTTCCTCAGTCTTTTCATTAAACGCCTTAAGCCAGCCGTCTTCCAGGACAGCCTGTCCGTAGCGGGACACATCAGATACCTCCCGAAGCACCAGGGCCATGTCAAGATTACGCTCTGTGCTAAGGGATGTGAGCCTGCTGTAGTCGATCTGGTAAAAGGTATCGGCATTTAATACAAGGAACCGGTCCTCTGTTACCTTGGACCCGGCATTTTTAATGGCTCCTGCAGTTCCCAGAAGTTCTTCCTCGTAAGCATAGGAAACCTGGATTCCCCACTGGGTTCCGTCCTTGAAATATTCTTCTACCATGGAGCCCTTATAACCTACGGCAAAAATGATTTCTGTTACACCCTGCCTGGTCAGCTCCAATACCACATATTCCATAAAAGGCTTGTCTCCGATCAGAGCCATTGGCTTTGGTCTGTCGTTTACCACGGAACGAAGGCGCGTTCCAAGGCCTCCTGCCAGTAAAACTGCCTGCATGTTTGTATCCTCCTGATATCATTTCTAATGGGTATTATATCTTGAGTCCGCAGTGCAGCTCATAAAAAGATTTTCTTATGTGCAAGCACAACGAAAATCTTTTTATGCCTTATTTCGCACTGCTCATTGCTTTCAGTATATCATATATCTTTTATAACAATCCATAAAGATCATTTCTGCGAACTCCCTGCCCAGGTCCGGAACACATGGCCCAGGTTATGAATGGCTTTCCTGGCTCCCATTGCAAAAAATACAGGAAGGATCAATCCCAGAACAAGATAGATGACATGAAGCTCCGGATAGGAGTGAGGGAAGCCCCCCTGATTTTCCGCAGGTTCCAGGATCATCTGGGCATAAATCCGGTCACAGATTTTAAACACCAGGAAATGAAGAGCCATGATATCAAAGGAATACTTCCCAAGCAGAGCCGCAGCTTTCCCGGCCTTAGGAGCCTTTTGCAGACATTTTGCCACAAAGCAGCAGAGATAAATGCCGGCAGCGGAAATGATATAGAAATTAATTCCCCCAGGTATCTGATTGGCAGACAGCTCTACACTTTCCCCGGTAAACATCAGGAAATAATAGAAAAGTCCTCCGCATGCGGCCGCTCCATACCATGTTACATATTTTTCAATGGGGATTTTCCAGGTCCGCAGGGCATATCCTCCATAGTAAATGGGGATCACCAATAAGGCAGTCTGAAGGTGGTAGCTTAAAAATATCTCCTTCCTGCTGAGAACCGCTCCAAAAAGCCCGGTTCCAATGCATAGAACTGCAACGGCCCATGGCCGGAAGGCAGCCGGAAGATAACTCCGGCAAAACCAGAAAATAGCTGAAAAGACTGTCCCTGCGGCCAGCATGAGAGGCACGAACCACATGGCGCCTGACGGGCCTTCCGGGCAGCGAAGGAACAAGGTGTTTCCCATGGCAAGAAGCATTTCTTTTTTGCCGTAGTAGGCATCTGACGGAAAAAGCAGGAACCAGGAAAGGAGGTTATGTAATAAAACAAACATGCTCCCATAACAGAAATAGGGCACCCACATATTCTTCAGCCTTCGTGCAAAAAAGTCAAAGGGGGCATCCCCATAGCGCTCTTCATTATACAGGTATCCTGAAACGAAAAAGAATATGGCCAGATGATAATAATACACTGTCCGAATGGCAATTCCCAGATTCTGGGAATGACCAAACACAATGGACACGATTCCAATCCCTTTTAAAATATCCCAGAACAGAAACCGGTCTCTTTTTTTCTCTTCCATGTAATCCTCTTCCTTTCTTCTCACCTTCTCCTTTGCCCTTTTTCCCAATACAAATATGATCAGTCATGCTTGCTGTAAGGCGCACCTCATACTCTGTATGGTACCATACATCCGGGTGCCTGCGCAATCCGACGGAGGTTTTATCTTGGAAGGAGACTTGAACTCCCGTCAATATAAGTCTGCCCAATCCGCCTCCGGCAAAGCCATGCCTTAAATGGCACAGTCCCCTGCCGGGACGCGGATCCTTTAAGCTTTACCTTTAAAAATCTTCTCCGATTACATCCCAGGCCGCCTCTATGCTGTGATATCTGCGGATATAATTCTGAGTCTCCAGACACATCTGCCTGCACCGGTCCGAATTCTGATACAGGGAGACCACTTCCTCCGCAAAGGATACGGGTTCATCTCTCACCACCATAACCTTGTCTGCCTCAGGAATGCCCTCTGCTCCGATGGAAGTAGTGACAACAGGTGCGCCGTTATATAAGGCTTCAATGACCTTTCCCTTAACCCCTGCGCCGTAACGCAGCGGCACTACCACCAACCGGCAGCTTAAATACAGCCTTGCCAGTTCTTCTTCTGATACAAATCCCTTTACAATGATCCCGCTGCCAGGCTGCTCCAAAGCCTTAATTTCATCCGTCACCTTGGAACCCACGATATAGAAATTCATGGGAATCTTTTCCCGGATAAGGGGGAATATTTCCTGTGCAAACCATAAAACCGCATCCGCATTCGGCGGATGGGCAAATCCACCCACAAATAAGATCCCTTCCCTCTTTTCAAAATCATCAGGAATGTGGTTTAGGAATTTTTCATAGACATAGGCCACAATGGCTTTCACACGGATGGAAGGCTCTATTTCATGAATAGCCTCCCGCTCCACATAAGACGGATAATAGGATACCGCAGCCTTTCTCATGAGGCGGAGCTCCACTGACTTCCAGTATTCGGAGGATTCCCTTTTCTTTGGATCTCCGGTCAGCTCATACTCCCTGCCTTCTCTTAAAAAGTGTAGATCATGTCCATAATAAATCATCTTAATGTTTGTTTTATCCTTGATAAAATCCACATACTTGGCAGCAATATGAGGACGGTTCAAATAGGCCACCTTAATGTCGTTTCCATGATCCTTTAACCAGTCCCAGATCTTTACCTGGTATTCCCTTCCGTAAAGGATCTCAATCCCCATTTGCTGCAAAGCGGTGGAATAAGGTTCTTCATGAAGGAAATTGTCTCCAAGGAATTTCACTGTATAACCCTTTTCTAAGAACATCTTCAAATACTGGAAGGTAGTCTTGGAACCGGCATCCCGGTCATAAGTGGGAACATAATGGTCCACCACCAGGATGATATCCTTGCCCTGACTTCTCTCTCTGGCCCGGAAAACATCAGGATTTCCGTCGTTTTCACTCTGCTGTTTCAGTTCAGCCGCCCATTTTTCCTTTAACTTACGGCCATTTTCCACCTGATACCTTTTAAGGCCTGAACCATTGACATCCGTTCCGTTGGAAATGCCCTCAAAGTGGATCACCTTGGAAAGAGGCTGGTAAACCACCCGAAGGCCCGCCTTTCGAACTTCAAAAGCAAGGTCGGAATCCTCACAATAAGCAGGGGCAAAGCGGTCGTCAAATCCGCCGATCCGTTTCCATAAATCATTGGAAAGAAGTATGGCGGCCCCGGATATATAGTCCACATCTTTTACATAGTTGTATTCCGGCTTGTCAGGATCGTCAAGGCGTCCGTAATTCCACCCGGAGCCGTCACGGAAAATGATCCCTCCGGCTTCCTGAAGGCGTCCGTCAGGATAAACCAGCTTGGAGCCGACCATGCCGATGGTGGAATCAGATTCAATTAAGTTTACAAGACTGCTTAACCATCCTTCTGTCACCTGGGTGTCATTGTTAAGGAACATAATATATTTTCCCCTGGCAGCCCTGGCAGCCTGGTTGCAGTTCCGTAAAAATCCCTGGTTGGTTTCATTGCGGCATATGACCAGGTTTTCCGTAAATTTTGAAAGCTCAGCCGTTGCATCCGTAGAAACATCGTCCGCTATGATGACTTCATACACCACATCCCTGGTATGCTCCAGAATCGAGGCAAGGCAGGCGTAGGTATAGTGGATTTGATTGTATACCGGGATGACGATGGATACCATGGGATGGCCCTCTTTTACAAAACGGAGCTTTCCATGGACCCGGTAGGCTTCTCCGATCTTCATGTCCCCTTCAATCAGATTCCTTCCCTCTTCTGTTGTATAGAGGCGGAAGGATTTTATGGGATGGAACACCGTATCCCTGGCATAAAACAGCAGCTTCCGCTTTCTGGTTCCCTTTGGAAACTTTTCGTTGAAGATTCTTCCCAGCTTTCTTCTGGCACGGTAGGTCAATGCCTCATGGCCCTGAAGGCAGGCGATCATTTCCTGCATATCTTTGCAATCTGTCCGAAGGGTCTGGATGATCATTTCCTGGTTGGCCACATGATTGTCAGTCAGGCGCTTTTCCTCCTGCTGCCTGGTGATGAGCACATCCTTTTCCCGTATCTCCATCTCCATCTGGGAAAGGCGCTCCTTTGTCTCATCAATCACCTGAGAAAAGCCATACATATCCTCAGGCAGGGCATGGGTTTCCTGCATGTAGTTGACCAGATAAATCTGCTGATTCTCTCCATGGACATATTCCTGGAAGCGGCGTTCCATTTCCCCATAGATGTCCAGGCGCTCTGTTTCCACACCGAATTCTTCCATAAAAGCTTCCAGGGAGCCATAGGACAAAAGACTTTTATACTGCTCATAAAAATAATAAAGGACCCGGAACTTTATAAAGGTGACTGGAACCGGAAAAGAAAATACCCATTCATAGTCCAGGCAGTAAGGACCGTCTTCGGTCATCATAATGTTCTCAAAAAGGCAGTCAATGTTGGAGGTTTTAAATGCCCAGTCTTTTTTTATGCTTTCATATTTCCCGCCCATGTTTTCCGGGCAGGGCTCACCCCGCTTTATGGAGTGCAAAGATATGCCCTCAGGGCCTTCATCAGCCTCTGTGAGCCTTCCGAAAACCTCTTCAAATTCAGGCGTAAGGGTAAAGGGGATGATACAGTTTTCCTTTACGCCCAGAATCAGGGAAAGCCCGTCTTCCATGTGGGATACGGAAACCTTTCCCTCATGGATCTCTTTTCCCAAAAGCTCGGAAAGGGTCTGCCCCTTAAGGAAGTCAAAACGGGCAGTCCCTCCATCCGGACTTATGGAAACTCCGGCAACCTTTAGCCTCTGGTTTTGTGACGAAAGGCTTTTATATTTTTCCCCAAGGGATTTTATATGGGCAACACCCTCAGGCTTTAAGGCTGTCTTTTCCACAAAAGGATAGCCATCCTCTTCCACCAGACTGGTCCGTATCTGGAACGCTTCCCTGCGGGTACTATTGTATTTTACAAAGTTAATTTTCTTCATGGCTGCTCCAAATGGTTAAAAATGAATTGGCAAATGTCTCAAACTGCTTTCCCTCACATACCTCGTCAAACATCTTTCCCAGATCAAATCTCAAATATTTCGGATAATCATAAGCAAGAATGGCGTGTGTTAAATCCCCTTTGCCCGGCAGATGTCCATCGGAATACAGGGTAATGGGCAGGCGGTAGTCAGGCATTGGATAATAGAATTCCGCTTTCCCCTGCTTTCCGTCTTCTCCGCACAAAAGGTCTAAAATCTCTGACCTGGAAAGGCGGTCCCGGTCAGGAACCGCACCGGCCTGATATTTAAGGCCCAAACGGTTGCATATGGAAAGGATCAGCTTTCCTTCCGGCTTTAAAAGAGATTTTGCCTTTCTTATATGCCTGTCATAGGGCTGGCTTAAAGATCCTGCCATCACAATATAATCAAAGCCTTCCTCCTCTTCAAAGGAGTCCAGGTCACCTGTGATATACCGGATGTTCTCTTTTCCCTCGTTGCGCAAACGGTTGACTGACAGATTGCGGCCATCCGGATCAAGGACGGTCACCTGTCTCACCCGCCTGCTGTATAAGCCCGTTAAGGCACCGTAATCAGATCCCACCTGAAGCAGAGAGGCCGCCTCATCAAATTCATACCATTCCAGCAGGTTCTCTCGTATATCGGATAAAGCGTACATGTAATCCAGACTGGGATTTTCCTGCAGCAGCTTTTTTGTATCTCCATGGTATTTTATAAACAGATTTTTAAGTTCAGGGCTGATATCATTCATGGACGTTTCCTCCTCACTCTCCTGCCCGGTAAAGCTGTAAGCTTACTTCCGGTTCCATATCATAAATACCTACCGTATTTTTATTGGAAATGACCGTAATATTTGCGATGTCATACAGGCGGTGGTAAACCACATGTTCTCCGTTTTCAAATCCGGTGCAGCTCATGGAAAGGAGATACTCCCCTCCCTGAAGGGTCATTTTCTGGTTAAATTCCACCTCATATTCATCGCCTTTTCCCACGGCCTGCACATCAGAGGCCTCGTACATGGTGTTGGTTCCGGTTAAATCGGCTCCGCGTTTATCCTTGATGGTATAGGTAAAAATGGGCGTCTCGATTTCCGTATGAAAATGGATCCGCTCCTTAATGGTAAAGCGTTCCCCTTTCAGCAGAAGGTTCGTCACATTTCCTCTTTCGTCTAAAAGCCCGAAATCCACGATCTCCGCCCTTTTGTCGCCGTATTCCGTGCGGTTGGGGTTAATGGTCAGCTTTTCCTTCATAAACCCTTGCTGACGGGAGCTTTGGGACTGCATCTGAACGGAAGCCTGCTCCCCGGAAAAATCGCTTAATATGCCCTTTCTTATCTCTTCCAGATCTTCCCCAAGGTCGTCCATTTGATTGGCAAGGATCTTTTTATAGAGATCCACCATTTTCCCAGGCTCTCCCTCGGCAATAAAATTTCCTTTATTTAAGACAACAACACGGTCACAATATTTGATAATTGCGCCCATATCATGTGTAACCATTAAAATAGTGGTTCCGTTCCGGCGGATCTCTTCCATGCGGCGGTAGCATTTGGCCTGGAAAAATACGTCTCCAACGGACAATGCCTCGTCAACGATAAGGATCTCAGGCTCCACGTTAATTGCAAGGGCAAATGCCAGGCGGACGAACATACCGCTTGAATAGGTCTTTACAGGCTGATAGACAAAATCTCCGATGTCTGCAAAATCCAGGATGTCCTGAAGTTTCCTATCCATTTCTTTTTTGGAGAATCCCATCATGGTGCCGTTCATGTAAATGTTTTCGATTCCCGTGTAATCCATGTTAAAACCGGCTCCCAGCTCCAAAAGGGCGGAAATCACTCCGTTTACCTCCAGGGTGCCTGAAGTCGGAGTCAGGACTCCGGTAATGATTTTTAATATGGTGGACTTGCCTGATCCGTTGGTTCCGATGATTCCTACGGTCTGTCCTTTTTCTACCTCAAAAGAAATGCCGTTTAAGGCGTAGAAATCACGGTGGTAGTTTTTGTGGGTTACGCTTAAAGCCTCTTTTAATCGGTCAACAGGCTTGTCGTATAGTTTGTAAATTTTTGTTACGTTGTTTACAGTGATTGCTTTGTTGTTCGGTTCTACGGACATTGAATCCTCCATGTTACGTTAAATTATACCTTGAGTCCGTAGTGCAGCTGGGGAAACTTTCAGTTTCCCCAGCTCACGGGCATTCTCCCTATGAAATATGCCAGGAAAGGTTTTTCTTATGTGCGAGCACAACGAAAAACTTTTTCTGTCATATTTCGCACTACTCATTGCTTTCGTGAAAGTTACAGCACATCAGAAAAATGTGGTCGGAGCTTTTTAAATACTTTCAGTCCCACAAGCATCAGGACAATGGTCACTGACCAGAAATAAATTCCCAGGGTGGGACGTTCTGTCAGCCAGTTTCCGGTGAGCATGCTGTCCCGGTATCCGGCTACAATATAATAAAAGGGATTTAACTTAAGCAGAACCGGAAGCCAGGAGGGAATCGCGGGAAACATTTCCGGCGCCCACATAATGGGCACCATCCACATCCCAAACTGCAGGCAGATCCCTATGATCTGTGCCATATCCTTGAAAAACACATGAATGGCACTGGTAAAATACGCAATTGCCAGAGACAGCATGGAGCTTGCAAAGGAATAATACAGGATCTGGATCCAGCTTACCTTTGGAAAATATCCGTAGCAGAAAAATACCAGGATCATAATAACTGCAAAAATGCCATGTACCATAAGGCAGGAAATCATTTTAATGACCGGCAGGATCTCCACGCGGAACACCACCTTTTTTACCAGGTAATTATATTCCTGAAGACAGCCTGTTCCCATGTTCAGCACTTCACTGAAATAAAACCAGGGCACAATGCCTGGGATCAGCCAGAGCACGTAGGGATATTCCGGAACAGGAGGCACACTCTTAAACCCCATCTGAAATACGAAAAAATATACTAAAACCGTTGCCATGGGCTGTAAAAACATCCATGCAATTCCAAAATAGGAGCCTACAAACCGTTTTTTAAAATCCGCCTTTGACAGATCCAGAATGAGCTTTCTTTTTGCAACAATTTCTTTTATTAAGGAAACCAGATAATTCATGGTTTTCTCCTCTCATTAAAATTTGAAGGTATCCTGAATTCCAGCCCACTTCTGATCCTTCTCGGAAATGATCAGCTCCATGCCTTCCTCAATAGGCCATTCAATGCCAATTGCAGGATCGCTCCACAAAATTCCGCCCTCATCGCCGGGATGATAAAAATCAGTACACTTGTATGCAAATTCAGCCTCATCAGACAAAACTAAAAATCCATGGGCAAAGCCTTCGGGAATGTAGAACTGCTTTTTATTTTCCGCAGACAGCTCCACGCCAAACCATTTGCCATAGGTTTCGGAAGCGGAACGCAGATCAACTGCCACGTCAAACACCTTTCCTCTCACAACCCGTACCAGCTTTCCCTGAGGAAACTCTTTCTGGAAATGAAGGCCACGCAGTACGCCCTTTACGGACATGGACTGGTTGTCCTGTACAAAAACCATGTCAAGTCCTGCTTCCTTAAAGTCATTCTGGTTGTAGGTTTCCATAAAATATCCTCTGGAATCGTGAAATACCGCAGGCTCAATGACAAAAAGCCCTTTGATTCCGCATGCAGTTACCTTTATCTTTCCCATAATTTATGCTCCTTTTCACTTTTCTGCCCATATCTTTTGGGCATGATGGTATATCTGTAATGTTTTTACCTATCAAAACATTCTTTTACTTGTAGCATTCTACCACAAGTTGAACCAGATTTCTATATATAGGGGGATTTTTATTTAAATAAGCCGTTCATTCATTGGGGAATCCTGGGGAAATAAAAAGCAAAAAAAGTCTTTTATTGCAGATAAAAAAATGCTGTTTCTCATACATTGGTATAAGAAAACAGCATTTTAAAAACTCTTTATGGATTCTTATTTGCAAATCCGTTTAACAGGTTTTTTCGGCATAATCTTTCAAAAGAATCCCTTTTCATCTACTGCTTAACAATAAACGACTTTCTCTTGCTCACCACATCAAAAATAACCGCAGCCATAAGAACCGCTCCCTTTACCACCTTCTGCAGGTTCTGATCCACGCCCATAATGCTCATGCCCAGATTCAGCACGCCCATGAGGGTCGCGCCTACAATGACTCCCGGTACGGTTCCGGTTCCGCCGTAGGCGGAAGCACCTCCGATGAAGCAGGCGCCGATGGCATCCATTTCATAGCTGTTTCCTGCTGTGGGGTTGGCGGAGTTTAACCGGGCAACAGTCACCATGCCTGCCACTGCGGCCAGCAGTCCCATATTTAAGTAAGCCAGGAAATACACCTTATTGGTGTCAATGCCGGACAGCCTGGTGGCCTTTTCATTTCCGCCCACAGCGTAAAAATAGCGTCCTGTGGTGGTTTTGGAAGAAATATAACTGTATATTCCGATGATGGCTGTTACCCAGATAAGGGCATTGGGGATTCCCTTGTATCTGGCCAGCTTATACATGAAGAACAGGACCACAAAGCTTATGAAAGCCATTTTTATTGCCATGCCTCCCACAGGATCCACCCGGTATCCCTTTTGAAGCTTTCTTCTGCGGTTTAAAAATTCCAGGACAATAAAAACCAGACAAGCTATGATTCCCACTAAAAAACAGGTAAGATTAAACCCCTGAATCCCGAATATATCCGGGACATAGGTGTTAAACAGATTTAAAAAAGGCTCCGGAATAGGGGATAAGGTCATGCCCTGTAAAACCACATTGGACAACCCGCGGAACATGAGCATGCCGGCCAGAGTCACGATAAAGGGAGGGATCCGCACATAGGCGATCCAGAAGCCCTGCCATGCTCCTACCAGAATCCCCATGATCAGCATTGCAAGCAGAGTCAGATAAGGATTGATTCCCATGGTAATCATCATGCTTCCGCCTATGGCTCCTATAAAACAAACCACAGAGCCTACGGATAAGTCGATATTTCCTCCGGTAAGAATACAAAAAAGCATGCCGGTTGCCAGTATAAATACATATGCATTCTGGGCAATCAAGTTGTTCACGTTTTGGGGCAGAAGCATTTTTCCTCCGGTGTTGACCGTAAAAAGAATAACTACAACAGCCAGAACGATCACCATCGTATATTTTTTTAATCCCTCAGATAATTTCATCTTATTCTCCATCTTCTACTCTCCTTGCCTCTGGTTTGCCCGTTCTTCAGGGAATTTCGGTATGCCCTCAGGGTTTTTATCTGATTTTAAAATACAGGCCATGATCTTCTCCTGGGTTGCCTCGGCCGCACTGACTTCTCCCACCATACGGCCTTCATTCATAATATAAATGCGGTCCGACATTCCAAGTACCTCGGGAAGCTCCGACGATATCATGATAACGGATTTGCCTTCCGCAGCCAGGCGGTTGATAATGCAGTATATCTCGTATTTTGCGCCCACATCAATTCCTCTGGTGGGTTCATCTAAAATCAGAATATCCGGCTCCGCAAACATCCATTTTGAAAGAAGGACCTTTTGCTGGTTTCCGCCGCTTAAGTTTCCCACGTTCTGTTCCACTGTGGGGCACTTGGTTTTCAGCTTATCCCGGTAATCCTCTGCCACTGCAAATTCCTTATCCTTGTCAATGACGGTGCGGCGGCTGACTGCCTGCATATTTGCAAGGGTCGTGTTGATCCTGATAGGATTTCCCAGGATCAGGCCATTTCCCTTCCGGTCCTCGGTAACATAGGCAAGCTTATGGCGTATGGCCTCCCGGACCGATTTTAACGTTACCGTTTCCCCTTTGATGCGAATTGTTCCTGAAATATTGACGCCATAGCTCTTTCCGAAAATGCTCATGGCAAGCTCGGTCCTTCCGGCGCCCATCAGGCCGCAGATCCCTACAACCTCTCCTTTCCTCACATAAAAGGACACATCATTTACCACCTTCCGGTCCGAATACAGGGGATGGCAGGCATTCCAGTGTTCCACCTCCATGGCCTTTTCACCGATCTTCACATTATCCCGCCTTGGAAAGCGGTCCACCAGTTCCCGGCCTACCATGCCTTTGATGATCCGGTCTTCGGTAATGGTATCCTTTTTCCTGTCCAGAGTTTCTATGGTTGAGCCGTCGCGGAGGACTGTAATTTTATCCGCCACATAGGCAATTTCATTCAGTTTATGAGAAATAATGATTGAGGTTAATCCCTCTGATTTGAATTTCAGCAAAAGCTCCAGAAGCGACCTGGAATCATCTTCATTCAAGGATGCGGTAGGCTCATCTAAAATTAAAAGCCTGGCATTTTTTGCAAGCGCCTTTGCAATCTCCACCAGCTGCTGTTTTCCCACGCTGATGTCCTTGATCAGGGTATGGGATGACTCCATAAGCCCCACTGTTTTTAAGTACCGGTCCGCCTCCCCATAAGTTTCATTCCAGTTGATTGCGTACCTTTTTCCCTTTTCATTTCCCAGATACATGTTTTCCGCAATCGTCATATAGGGGACAAGGGCCAGCTCCTGATGAATGATGACGATTCCCTTTTGTTCACTGTCACTGATCCGGTTGAATTTGCAGATTTCTTCGTTATAAATAATATCTCCCTCATAGGTGCCATAGGGATAAATGCCGCTGAGTACGTTCATCAGGGTAGATTTGCCGGCTCCATTTTCACCTACCAGGGCGTGGATTTCCCCTTCCTCTACCTGAAGGTTTACATTATCCAGAGCCTTAACGCCTGGAAATGTCTTGGTTATGCTCTTCATTTCCAAAAGTATTTTTGCCAAGAATATCCCTCCCTTGCCGTCATTTCTTAAGGACGGCTCCATACTTTTGAGAAGCCGTCCCATAAGAAAATCATTTCTATTACTTTAACTGGTCTTCCGTGTAGTAGCCGGAAGTAATTAACATATCCTTGTAGTTATCAACCGTTACGACTACCGGATCACACAGATAGGTAGGGATAATTCCCGTTCCATTGTCATAAGATTTGGTATCATTGATCTCTGCTTCACCGCCCTGCATAACGGAATCCACCATCTTCACCACCTGGGAAGCAAGGGTACGGGTATCCTTAAAAATGCTCATGGCCTGTTTTCCTAAAAGCATGTTCTTTACATTGGCAATATCACAATCCTGTCCTGTGATGACCGGATATTTTCCGGTATAGGAAGATGCAAGGGCATTCTCCACTCCCAGGGCAGTGGAATCATTGGAGCAGAGGACTGCATCCAATACGGTTCCGTCAGAATAGTTGCCTGCAATAATGGTATCCATACGGTTCTGAGATTTCTCAGAATCCCAGTTAGCGGTGGCTACCTGCTCAAAAGCAGTCTGGCCGGATTTTACCACCAGCTTTCCGCTGTCAATATACTTTTTAAGGACATCCATTGCTCCGCCAAAGAAGAAATTGCAGTTATTGTCAGCCGGGTCACCGGTAAACAGCTCAATGTTCTTAGGTTCAGTGGCTGTCTCAAGGCCCAGAGCTTCTACCAGATACTCGCCCTGCTTTTGTCCGACTTTATAGTTGTCAAAAGTTGCATAGTAAGTAACAGCATCAGAGTTCATGATCAGACGGTCATAGGAAATGACCGGAATGCCCATGGCTTTGGCCTGGCTTAAGGGCTCTCCCAAAGAGCTTCCGTCAATGGAAGCAACCACAAGTATCTGGCAGCCGTTGGAAATCATGTTCTCTACCTGGGATACCTGTGTCTGGACATCATTGCTGGCATACTGTAAATCCACCTTATATCCGGCGGCTTCCAGCTCCTTCTTCATATTGGATCCATCCTGGTTCCACCGCTGTAGATCCTTGGTGGGCATGGCGACTCCGACTAGGGTTCCGCTCCCCTTTGCTGCTTTGGTTTCCTCTGCCTTGGTCTCAGCCGCTTTGGCAGCTTCTGTGGTGGCTGCCCCAGTGGTCTGGGCCTCTTTGCTCTCAGGTGCAGAGCTTTTGGAGCTCCCGCATCCGGAAAGCATTCCTGCCGTTAAGGCCAAAGCCATTGCAGCCGCTAAAAATTTTCGTTTCATGGTATCTCTTCCTCCTCCAATATTTGTTTTACTGACAAATTCATCTTATCACGGATAGAACAGGACTTGTTTGTGAACAAATAGCACGTATTCATCCAAATAAAAAAGGCCCTGAACGCTCAGGACTTTTTCGCAGCAAGAAAATGCTACTGCTGCATTATATTCAGGTTTTATGCTTTTTTCCTTATCCTCCTTAATTGGGTTGGTTTGTGATCCATGTTGGGAATAAAGCTGCCAAGGCATTTTATATCTCATTGAAAAGATATGGTGATTAAATGGAAATCAGAAAATTGTCTTATTTTGTTTCAGTTGTAAATCATAAGAACTTTACAAAAGCTGCCCAGGAACACCACATGGTACAAACAGCCATGAGCCGCCAGATTGCAGCCATAGAAGAAGAGCTGGGGGTTGTTTTGTTAAAACGTAACAACAGGACTGTTTTACTTACTCCTGCCGGAGAAGTTTTTTACCACAAAGCCTTAAAGGTTATAGAATTGTACAACGAGATGATTTCCCAAACACAAAAAACGGCTAAGCTCCATCCAAAAGTATTGGAAATTGGCTTTGGCCATTATGAGCATATTTTAATCGCACAAGTAGTTTCCGAGTTTAAGGCCCTTTATCCGGATATTGATGTCCTGGTTGCCAAATATAGCTATAATGACCTTATAACATACTTACAAACCGGAAAATTAGACATAGTCTTTACTCTTCCTTTCAGCCCTGCTTTTGTATCCCTTGATGAAACCGTGGTAAAACAGGTGTTTCCTTCTACTATGTACATCATTGTAAATAAAAAGCATCCCCTTGCTCAGTTTGATACCATATCAGCTGATTCACTGAACGAATGTACATTAATTACCTTAAGCGAAGATTCAGGTCCCTGCTCCCTGGAGATTTTAAAACAATTTACAATGACAGCTGGCCTTAACATCAAAGATATTATTAATGCCAACAGCCTGGAATCACAGATATTAATGGTGGAATCCGGTCTGGGTGTGGCTTTCTTACCGAGCATTTGTATCAGGCATTTAACGCCCAATGTGAAAGCTGTTAATTTAAAAGATTTTGATCCCGGAAATTTTGTTGCCATGTACCAGAAATCCAATGAGAATCCTTTTATAAAAGTTTTTCTTCAATTAGCTTCTTTAAAAGACAGTTAGCAAATGGATAAAGGGAAGGGGATATTGCCTGGCTAACCTAAGTTAGTTTTGCAGTATCCCCTTTGATCTTTTCTGACTTATTTATTCTTCCGTTTTTTTAGTCAGGGCTATGCCCACGCATAGAAAGAGTCCACCCCATACAACAGTACAGCCAACAATCATCATGGCCAATGCAAATGGATTCATAGTAATTTCCCCCTTGTCAGTCCAATTATCAAATCTTTCAGTTATTCAATATCAGCCTGCCATGGACGTTTACAAAACACAATGGCAACACCGATCATAAGTACAACAGTTCCCCAGCCAAACACAATATTGGATATCAGTGTTATGGAATCCATACCAAACATCTTCATAATACCGGACACAAAATTGGTAATGACCGTAATTCCCAACAATATGGGCGTAAAGTATTTCAGTAAATAATCCCACCATTTACCGATCTTAAAGTCAGAATATTGGTTTGCATCTTCTCTGAGTTTCTCCGTACCATAAATGTAACTGACTGCCATAACTTCCACCAGGCCAAGGGTGGCGATCACATAGTTTGCCACGTAAGAATCAACCAGGTCCAGAATATAGTTGAATCCGCAGTATGTTGCAAAAGTGGCGCTTCCTATAAAACCGGCAATGGATATGATGTTGGTTAACTTTTTACGCGAAATCTTAAATTTATCCAGGGCTGAAGTATTAAATGCCTCAAGCATAGAAATACTGGAGGAAATTCCGGCAATAAACAAGCAAAAGAAAAATAAAAATCCTAAAATGCCCTGAACCGCAATATTGGATGACATGGTTGAAATCGCGATGGGAAATGCGATAAAAGCAACTCCGGCTCCGGTTCCGAAGGAGTCAAAAGAAACGCCTTGTTTATTGACCAGAAATCCCAGGGTTGAAAACACGGTAATTCCTGCAATAATATCAAAAGAGCTGTTTGACAGTACGGTGATAAAGGAGTTGTTTACGATATCCTGTTTTTCTCCCAGATAAGAACCGTAAGCAATCATAACACCAACTGCAAGTGTTGTGGAGAAAAATACCTGGGCATATGCCGCAACCCATATGCTGGGGTTTAAAATTTTGGAAAAATCAGGTGTAAATAATGCATTTAACCCAATATAGGCCCCCTCCAGCCTCATGGAGTTAATCATAAAAATTATCATCAGAATCATGAGAAGAGGAGTGAATATTTTTGAGGCTTTTTCAATTCCTCCGGAAATTCCCTTCCGGACGATGGCCCAGTTGCAAAACCATACCACAACCACTGCGCCCAGCATGTAAAGGCTGATACCGCTTCCAAAGTCAAAAGCATTCTGGGCCTGCCCGGTAATAACGCCTAACAGCGGGCCCGGATTGCTCATCCAGTTTACCATGCCAAAGGTATGACCGATACAGTAGATCATAAAGACAACGGATATGGATATGATGGTGCTGTAAAACATCATGACCACAATGGGGACCATAACCTGCACCCAGCCAATAATCTCCAGCTTCTTCTTAAGTCTGGCAAATGCCTTTGTTGAACCGCCCCGTATTCTCCGACCATAGGTGTACTCCATGATCATCAAAGGAACAGCACATGTAATAATCGCTACAAAGTATGGAAGAAAAAATGCTCCACCACCATTTTTATAAGCTTGAAACGGAAACCTCCATAAATTACCTAATCCAACTGCAGCCCCAATTGCTGCGAATAAAAAGCCTGTTCTGCTGTTCCATTGATCACGCATAGTAATTACCCCCTACTGTCGGATATATTTAATATTCGATGGGTTCCAAAGATGCCTGGAAGTGGCGTAAAATCGGCGGCTCCCAGGTGATGCGGTATCCGCGTTTAATTTCGGCTGCTCTTTGCCTGATTGTAATCAATGCATCAGCCATAATGTCAATATGGGCCTGTGTATAAACACGGCGCGGAATCGCAAAGCGGGTGAATTCAAACTGGGAATGAAGCTGCTCACCGGTATCAGGATCATTCCCCAGCATAAAGGAACCTATGTCACAGGTACGGATTCCAGCCTCTTTGTATAACTCGATTGCAAGCACCTGTCCCGGGAATTCATTATATGGGATGTGGGGGAAAAATGCTGCTGCATCCACAAAAACGCCATGACCGCCCACCGGCGATTGGTAAGCAATTCCTGCCTCATCTAATTTATCTGCCAGATATTCCATCTGACCGATGCGGTATCTTAAGAAGTTTTCATCTATGCCTTCGTAAAGTCCGATTGCCAGAGCTTCCAGATCCCGTCCGGAAAGTCCCCCATAAGTAAAAAACCCTTCGTATGAAATGCAGTTAGCTTTTATTTTTAATATTATTGGTGAATTACCATCTTTTACTCCAATCAGGCCACCGATGTTTACAATTGTATCCTTTTTGGCAGACATTGTAAACATATCACCATAGCTGAACATTTTGCTGACAATTTCTTTTATGGACATATGTTTGCATTCTTCATCCCGCTGCTTTAAGAAAAAAGCATTTTCAGCATATCTGGCAGCGTCAATATTAAGAGGAATGTGATACCTTTTACAAATTTCTGATACCTCTCTCATGTTTGCCATTGATACAGGCTGGCCGCCTGCTGAGTTGTTGGTAATGGTCATCACAACAAGACCGACATTTTCAGCACCCAGTTCATTGATTAGTTTTTCCAATCTAACAACATCCATGTTGCCTTTAAAAGGAGCTCTTACAGAAGGATTTTTTGCTTCTTCCACCACACAGTCAATGGCTCTGGCCCCTGCCAGCTCTACATGAGCTCTTGTTGTATCAAAGAACATATTGGAAATGGCAAACTTACCTTTGGAAAGGAAAATAGGAAAAAGCACCTTTTCGCCGGCACGGCCCTGGTGAACGGGTTGTATAAAATCATAACCGAATATATCTTTACCGGCATCAACTAATTTATAGTAACTGGCTGAACCGGCGTATGCTTCATCGCCTCTCATAATTCCTGCCCATTGACCGTCGCTCATAGCATTGGTTCCGCTGTCGGTTAAAAGGTCAATATAGACGTCCTCTCCTCTCAGACTAAACAAATTATATTTAGCCTCTTTGATTTTTTCCATACGTTCCTCTTGGGTTAACATTTTGATTCGTTCTACCATTTTTATTCTGAATGGTTCCGGAATATACTTTACAGCCATGTTTACTTTCTCTCCTTTTGCTTTTTATGTATATTTTTAATATAATTTTATTTTAATACCATAGGATCATTTTGTAAAATGACTAAAAAATGTGGCATCATAACATTTTTATTATGATATATATCTAGTGACTGCAAATCAGGTTGTTATTGGCTTCTTAAATGACATCCATGGCTCCACTAAAGAAAAACAGGCCAATGCCCATAATAAAAAAGCCCTGATTGCTCAGGACTTTTTCGCCGCAAGAAAATGCTGTTACTGCTTCACATTCAGGTACACATCCTCTTTTCCATGAAATCCCCCCTGAATGATAATGGAATCCATATTTTCCTTAGTAACTGCCACGGGCCTTAGCTCCAGACTGGGAACATCATAGGTTCCGTCGTCAATGGTGGTTTTAATTCCCTCCAAAGGCTCCCCTTTTCCCAGTTTCACCGCGTATTCCGCAGCAATTCTGGCTTCTTCCTCCACGGATTTAAAGGCCGTCATGTTCTGGGTTCCTTCCACGATCCTCTGACAGGCCATTAAATCCCCGTCCTGCCCCACCAGGCACACTCTTCCTGCCATCCGGTCCTCTGACAGGGCCCGGAAAACCTGGGTAGCAAGATCGTCGTTTCCGCACATGATTCCCTTTACATCCGGATGCTCTTCCAGGGCTTCCTTGACATAATCAAAGGCATGCTCCGCAAGCCAGCCCTCACAATTGCTCTGATAGACCACCTCCAGATTTTTTCCCTGGATCACCGATTCAAAGCCCTCCCGGATCATTGCCACATTATGATCTGATTCAGGACCCTGGATCATGAAAATCTTCCCTCCTTCAGGAATGTTCGCCACCAGGCTTTCCGCCATCAGAGTTCCCACCTCCCGGCTATCAAAGGATATGTATATATCACATTCCGCATTTCGGATCAGACGGTCATAGCTTATGGTCTTAATTCCCGCGTCCTTTGCCTTTTTCATGACATCGGATAAGGCTTCGCAGTCTCCTGCCACCACCACAATCACATCCATCTGCTTTTTTATGAAGTACTTAATTTGTTCGATCTGTTCATTTACATCCCCATTGGCATTTTGTACATTAACCTGAGCCCCCAGCTCCTTTGCGGTTGATACAAAAACATCCCGCTCCCTGATCCATCGCTCGATCACAAAGGAATCAAAGCTCATCCCGATCTGTAAGGGCTTCTCCCCGGCTTTTGCAGAAGTCTGGGTCTCTGCTTCAGCTTTGGTATTTGTACAGCCTGCTGCCAAAACGCAGCAAAGCAGCACTGCCAGTAACAATCTCCCTCGCCCCATTTTCATAACGTTTACCTCTCCCTGTATTCGCTTGGCGTCATTCCTTCATACTTTTTAAATATCCGGCTGAAATAATTGGGATCACTGTAACCGGACATGATACATACCTCCTTAATGCTGTATCTGGAATCTTCCAGAAGACGCCTGGCGTTTTTAATCCTGGTTCTGGTCACATATTCTATGAAATTCTCTCCCACCTCCTGTTTGAACAATTTGCTGAAATAATAAGGACTTATGTCAACCATTCTGGAAACATCGTCAAGGGATATGTCCCTGGCATAATTCTCATTAATATAGCCCTTGACCCTGGAAACAACATTTTCATATTCTCTTTCCCTGGAAGTGCTGATGTTTTCGCACACCTCCCTTGTCTTATCTAAAAACCAGCGCTTAAGTGCCTCTGCATCCGAGGCTTCCCTTAACTCCTCCAAATAATTTTCCCGGTAGCGGAACCCATAACGGACATTCCCGGCCTCAAAAGCCCGCCCCTCAAGCCTCATAACCAGTTCCAATATCTTTATTTCAACGTTAGACCGCACATTTCCGTCATGAATCATCATCCAGTCAAAAAATTCCCCGGCACAGGACAAGGCCCCTTCCCGATCCGCCTTTGTCCCCCTTTCAAGGTACTGGTTTTCTAAGTCCAGGGGATATTCCCCGTCATAATAAGACACTGCAGGGATATCGGTAATATGCACCACATGGCTGTCACTTTCCCGCAGAGACTTTAAGGCCTCCTTATAGGACTCCCGGATCCCTTCCAAAGGCTTTACGGAACCGATCCCTCCCCTGCACTTAATATCCGTGGCGCTTTCCAGCTTATGGATCATGTTCCTGGTCCTTGTAATGATTTCCACCCGTTCCTCATACCTCACCTTTTCCTGTTCAAAGGAAAGGAACAGCACCAGCCGGTTTCCCATAGCAGGCCCTATGACGCAGTCAAAGTAATCCTTTACAATCTCCCTGACCATGGAATAATGCTTGTTCACCCGGACGCTGACCCCTATGGCATTGGTCATGGTCCCCCCTTCAATGCTGTCCCCGAATTCCAGGACAAGCATAAAGCCATAAGGCTTTTTTATGTCCAGCATTTCAAGATATCCGCTTTGGGAAAGCTCTGAGTCTTCCTGAAGCACGTTGTAAATGAACCCGCTTTCAATCATGGGAATTACGATCTCAAGCTTTTCCCTGATCCTTAAATCATCGCTCAGCCTCTGTCTGGCCTCCTCCACCTGGTGCATGGCTTTTACGCACACATCCAGAATCTTCTTTTTATTGACCGGCTTCATGATGAATTCCATGACTCCTAAGTTCACCGCCTCCTGGGCATAAGAAAATTTATCATAGGCCGTTATGATGATGAATACAACGGAAGGATTAAATTTGCGCACCTCTTTGATGGCCTGGATCCCGTTTAATCCCGGCATCTGGATGTCCACAAATGCAATATCCGGCCGGAAAGAACCGGCCTGTTCAACAACTGCCCTGCCTGTCTTGACGCAGGCAATCTCACAGTCACTGCCAAAGTTGGATTTTATGATATGGCTGATGGATTCCAGCATAATTCCCTCGTCATCAGCTACCAGTATGCGAAACATGTACATCTCCCCCTCTTTTTGGAATCCTTAGGATTACAGTGGTTCCTTTATCTTTTCCCTCACTGGAAATGTGGAAAATATTGTCCTCATTATAATAAAGCTCCAGCCGGGAAATCACATTGTGGATGCCGATCCCGGTAGAATCCGCCTTCTCATTGACCGGGCCGGCCGTGCGTATCCTGTCAAGCTCGTCCTCTTCCATTCCTATTCCATTGTCCCTGATGCGGATCTCTATTTTTTCCCCATGATCCTCCACATTCAAATGTATCTCTCCCAGCCCTTCCATATTCCTGATTCCATGGGTCACTGCATTTTCCACCAAAGGCTGCAAAATCATACTTGGAATGGGAAAATCCATAACCTGTTCATGGATCCTGGAATGATACCGGATGTCTCCTGCAAAACGGACATTTAATATGTAGACATAGTTTTCTACCGCCTCCACCTCTTCACGGATGGTGGCATCCCTTGAACCCTTTTTCACATTATAGCGGAAAAAATCCGCCATTTTCTCCATAAATACCGAGGTTTTCTCCGCATCCTCCATCATGGCCAGCTGGACTCCCGCATTTAAAGAATTAAACAGAAAATGGGGATTGATCTGGGATTGGAGATACTTTAGCTGGGCCTCCTTTAAATGGTTTTCCATTAAAAGCTCCCGCTTTTTCATCTCCTGTTCCTTTTTTGCACCCTCTTTGATTTTATTCACATACTCGTCCAAACTGTCCACCATCTGGTTAAATGTGCCTGTTACAATTCCCAGCTCATCCCCTGTGCCTATGGCCGGCACCTTTACATGGAAGTTTCCCTGTCCTACCAGCTTTGCCGTATGGGCAAGGTTGGTAAGAGGAGTGACAATATCCTTTGTCATCATCATCATGACCGTCAGGCTTATGACCATGACGATCATTAAAATCACGGAGCTTATAACCTCCAGATACTGAAGGGCTGCCTGAAGAGTCTGATAGCTGGCAGAATTGTTTTTAAACTGACGGCTGTTTAAGACCGAAATATCATGGTTGATGAACTGGTAAAGCTTCAAGGCGGATTCGTAAGAGCTTTTGTATTTTTCCACATTCTGCCCCCGCTTAGCTTGTACCGTCTCATCTGTGACGGCCAGATAGCTGTCCGATATGTTGCGGATATTTTTCTCCAGGATCTGGATCTGGTTATCGGTCACGGCAATGTTAAGCCCTTCCAGCAGCTTCCTGTAATCCTGCTCCGCCCGGTAATAATCGGTCAGAGACTCAGAATCCTTTACCTGTAAATATTTGTACATGTAATTCTGCACATCAGAAAAAACATCTGACAGTTCATTTAAATTCACATTACTTATGTACACGGAATTCATACGCTCCACCATCTGGTTGATCTGGGCGTAAATGAATAGATTGCTGGCAAAAAGCGTGGCTGCCGTCACCGCAATTTCCAAAAACAGCTTACGGGCGATGGGCAGGTTTTCCCATAGGTGTTTCCATTTATTTTTCATATCCGCTCCACTGATTACTCATGAAATCTGACGCATTTTCCTTTGTCACAAACTGCAAATCCACACTGTAAAAGGAGTTGGTCCTCCCGTCTTGTATTGACTCTGTGAGAGCCTGCACGCTGAATTTTCCCATCTGGCCGGTATCAATGCAAAGGCTCATGGCCATGGTGCCTTTTCTCACCGCCTCTAAAGCTGCCCTTGATTTATAATAGCCGATGACCTGGGTCTCGCCTACGCAGTTGTAGTCTATGACCGCCTGGTACACTGCCTCCGTATCCACCTCATCCATGCACACAATGATGTCCGGCGGCCCCTGGGGATTCTGAAATAAGTTGCGCACAATTTCCTCTGCTTCAAAAGCCCGTCCGGAGGGAATCTTACTTTCTTCCACCTTAATCCTGTCCCCGGTTTCCCTTGAGGTGACCATCCGGTTGTTGATCTGGTTAAAGATCTGAGACTGGTTGCTGTCAATGGAATTGTCATGAAGAAGCACCATCACTCTGGCCTTTTGGGAATTGGAAGGCAAAGTTTTTAAAATCTGATTTCCGTATTCCTGGCCCAGCTCATAGGAATTGATTCCAACGTAGCTTTTCCGGTCAGTTGCAGGCGCATCGTTTAATATGGTTACCACAGGAATTCCTTTTGCAGCCGCTTCATTGATCCGTTCCTCTAAATTTTCTTCTCCCGTAAATTCCAGCAAAATCCCATCCACCTTTGCCGCTATGCTCATATCCATGAAATCCACGGCAGTATACTCTGATGACTGGTTCCTTCCCTTAAGCTCCACATAAGCATCATGCAGGGACGCTTCCTTTTGTACGCTTTGATACACGTCATTCCAGAACTGGGAATCCAGGTTATTGATGATCATAACATAGTGGTACCGGTAAGTCCTGATATTTTCCGCATGCTCCACTCCGATCTTTTTTAACACATATCCGTAAAAGGAGGAGGTCAAAAGTGTAAGGAATACAATGCCGGACAATCCGCCCAGCACAAGCAGCAGCAGGCTTTTCTTTCTGTTATCCATGGTTATCCCCTTTTTTCAAATAGCACTGAAATTATTATACTAAATCAGGGAGAAAAAATAAACGTCAAACAGTCCGGTTTTTTACCGGATTGTCTGACGCAATGTTTCGTCACTCTTTATTCCAATACTCCTTATTCATAGTAAAGCTTAAAACCAGCCTTCCGGGCAGACTGCGGTACCGTTTTCCCAAAAGGTACCCCATATATTTAAAACCGCTTTTCACGATCACCCCGGGAACCAGCCAGGGCTTCCCTTCTTTTACAAGCCAGGCGCAGGTCTTTTTCACAAGGCGGATCCCCTCGCCTTCCGAGCGGATCCCTTCAAATACCTCCGGGTGGTCCGCCTGGGATACTGCTAAGTCAAAGTTCCGCTTAAACTGGGCAATGCAGCTGTAATTGTGAGAATGATATACTTTGGCATCAGCTGCATAGGCAACCGCCTGTCCCCGGTGCCTCACCGCATTTCCCGCATAAATCATATCTTCATTAAAAATAGTCTTCCCTGTAAATCCCCCTGCCTTTAAAAATTCGGCCCTGTCATAGGCACAGCAGACATTAGAGGCAAAAAAAGTCTTGATCCCCAATTCCTTTAAATCCTTACCAGTCTTTACCCGGCTTTGCTCCGGATAGTTAAAAGAACGGGTATACTGCTCTGCCAGGGCGCAGTCAGGGTTTGGCAGCTGTCTTCCATAGGCTGCAACCACTTTTTCTCCGCCTTTTCCTGTCTGGTCAAGGCCCTTAACCAGCGCTTTTATTAAATTCTTATCAGCCGGAACCGCGTCATCAGTCATGAACACCATGACATCTGCCTGAGAATAACCGGCTCCCTTGTTCCTGGTTCCGCCATGGTCAAACTCCTCTTTTGTCACATGATGCACTTCTAAGTTAGGCACCCAGGCGTATTCCTCTTCCTTCCAATAGGGCCGTTCCGTGTTCATAATGATAATCCGCCGGATGGGGTAGGACTGCTCTCCCAGACATTTTAAAAGACGTTTTAACGTCTCATCCGGCTTATATACAGGAATGATCACATCAACGTTTTTTTCCTGCCTTTTTTCTTCCATTGTAATTTCCTCTACTTTCCAGTCAAATATTCCGTAGCAAGCTGCGGAGTATTTGCCCCCGCAGGCAGGCGCCAAGATCAAGAGATTTACTTTGGCTCATTGCCTTTCCATAAATCAATAACGCAGACACGCCGTAGAACAAATGCGTATCAGGGCATAGATGCTTACAAAACACTCCAGATACCATGCACTTTTCCTTAAATCCAGGCTTGTGACCAGGCGTTTATCAAATATGACCAGCAGCACAAGGGGCAGCAGAGGGATAAAATACCTTCCCTGGACTCCCGTTATATAGGTAAGCTCCCTTGGTGTCCAGCCCAACAGCATGGAGGCCAGAACCAGACATGTGCTTAAAAACACCAGAAAAACCATCCAAAGCTTCTGTCCTCCGGTCATTGGAGCCTCTTCTCCTTCCCGCCTTATGACGCTGACAAACAGCACATACCAGAGGATGGAAAGACAGTACGGAGGAACTGTCAGGTTAGGGTCCAAATTGCCGAGAAATCCTCCAAGCATGGTAGTCAGATAATAATCAAACTGAGTCACCAGGGTCTCATAATAGACCCGGAAGATGCGATAGGGATGATCCCATACATCCTGCAGCGTATATCCTGCCGCTTCACTCCAGCCCACATAGCTTTCTGTGGAGGTGGCCCACGCAGAAAGGACCAGCCGGTTTACCAGAAATACTGCCAGAATAACAGCAGTTATGACGCTTATAACAGAGATCCAGTAATGCTTTTTAGACTCGAATTTGGAAGCAGGAATAAACAGGCAGATACCAGCCACCGGAAGATAAACGATTTTTCCAGGTTCCAGAAGAATCAGCAAAAGGGCAAGAACCACCGTATCCTTTACCGTAACTTTCTCTTTTTCAAAGGCAAGGAAAAAACACCAGGCCAGAAACATCATGGACAGACCAATAAAAGCAGTGTCATAGGAAAAGGACGCTGCCAGGTGAAGGGTCATTGGAAGGCAGGACACAGCCATCAAAAGCTCTTTTTTAAAAGGCATAATCCTGACGGACAAGGACGCCATGGCTGCAAATGCCAGAAGATTAAACAGCCTGCCAAGATATACCAAAGGGATGTATCCCAGATGGAGCAGCCTGGCAAGGCAGATCCCAAGGGCCTGGGGAAGATAAACCACAGGCGTAGTGTTTACCGGCGTTTCATAACGAACCGTCAGTCCCTGGCTGCTATCAAGGGAAAACATTTCTCTAAGAACCATATTGTATGTGGTCCGCCCCACACCGGTATAAAGTCCGGGAACATCATCTCCCGTTCGCACCAGGACATTGGCCCCGCGGCTGATCCTCTCCCTTTCCTCCTCCGTTGCATGAGAAAGAAAAGCGTCATCAGCCACTGCCGTTTTTCCCATGAGCTGGCTGGAAAGCCGGTAAGCGCTGGCAAAATGGGCGGACTCATCAGGTGTGGAAAAAGGAGTCAGGACCATCATGTAAAACAGGCCCAGAACCACCACTGTCCCCGGAAACAATAAGAAGGGCGGAGTTTTAATGATCCACAAGACCCCTCCAAGACAGGCCAGAAATCCACAGCCAAACACGATCAGCCACCAGTAAAAGCGGCGGACCGGCTCAAATTCCGGAGAAGGAATCCCCACAATGGTCTCCTTATAGGTTTTTATAAAAAGAAAGGCGAGAAAGAAAATGGTTCCCGCCGTAAGCCACAATCCCTTTTTATTCAGAGTGAGCTTCACGATGACATTCCTCCTTCTCCCTTGCCTCTTCCCGGTCCAGAGCCAGGGTCTGGATCAACTCCGTCACTTTCCGCTCCAGCTGGGATATTTTAATGGACTGGAAAAAAACCTTTACCAGCAGAATGAAAATCATGAAAGTAAAGATAAAATTGGCAGTGGAATAAGTCCCAACCAATCGGGATATGAAATCAGCCAATCGGGGAAATAAGCTGAACACCACCAAAAGCAGGGCAAACATCACCCAGAAAATGGAGTCCTCTATCTTCATCTTGGAATGGCGTATTCTTCTAAGTACATAAAATGTGAGCAATATGGAAACACATATCAGCACGCAGCGAAGCAAAACCGTCATGTTACGTTCTCCCTTCCTTTATCTCCTGTCCCTGATCCGGAAACTCTGCACCAGCAAGATGGAAAACAGCATCTTTCCCATGTACCGGGCCGCATTCACCGGATTCAAGTAGCTCTCTCCCAGAATCCGTTCATCCATGACCACCGGGATCTCCGCAACCTTGGCTCCCTGTCTGATCAGATAGGAAATGGTATCAGGCTCCGGGCCGTAATTCAAGCCGTCGGCAAATTCCTTGATCATTTTCCTGCTGAACATGCGCATTCCTGAAGTAGGATCACTGACCTTCACCCCTGTGGTGAACCAGATGGAGCCGCTTAAAAGCCGGCTTCCAAACATGCGCATGGAATGGGGCTTTTTCTCTGTCAAAAACCTGGATCCAATCACAATGTCATAACCTTCATCCATTTTCTCTCTCATCAGATGAATGTATTCCGGCCGGTGCTGCCCATCCCCATCAAACTGTATGGCATAGCGGTATCCCTTCCGGTGGGCGTATTTAAGCCCGGTCTGGAAAGCTCCGGCAAGCCCCAGGTTCACAGGCAGGTCAATGATCTTCCACCCATGCTTTCTGCAGATATCTGCCGTGTGGTCGGTGGAACCGTCATTGATGATCACATAATCAAACATGGGATAGTTTGTAATGACTTCCCCTACCACGCGCTCAATATTCAAAGCTTCATTGTATGCAGGTATTACTACCAGTACCTTATCCATCATTTTTTCCGTTTCAGCCTCCCATTTTCATCTGTACCGCCCGCGTTTTTGGAGTCCAAAGCCATACCCGCAGAGCGTTCCTCTGTAATAAAGATATTGACCGCCTGTCCCATAAAGCAAACCATGAGGAGAAGCATTTCCAGCATGTAGGAGAAAGCCCCGCCATTGATTCCTCCCATTCCCACAAACCAGAAGGAGAGAAAAAAGGAAAGGATGCAGACCGGCACATAGCCGAAAAAGATCCGCTTCTGCTTTTTCATAATGACAAGTACATAATAAAACAGATTCATGACTGCAAAAAAGCCGCCTCCCAGAACAATGAAAAGAAGCCCGGATTTATAGGGCTTTAGCTCCACATTGGAAATGGCTCCAAGTACAGGCACCCCGATTGCCCAGGCTCCTGCCAGGGCAATTACCGTAAGAAAGGCGATGATCCCGGAAAGCTTCTTTAAACCGGATTTGAATTCCTCAAAGTTCCTTTCCTCCCACTGGTAAGACATTCTGGTCAAAAAGGGACGTATCACAAAATTAGCAGCCAGGTTAATGACCGAAGTGGGCATAAAAATAGCCACAAAAACGGCGTTGTCCGTAGCAGTCATCCGGGCATCCACAGCATATTTTGCCATGGCAAAAATGAGCCCGTCCAAAAAAACGGACAAAAACAGCAAAGAGCTATCCTGCAAAAGTTTCCACTGCCTGCCGGGTGTCCTGGTAAACACAATTCCCGGAACACCCCCGGCCGCCCTTTTATCAAACAGCAGAATTCCTGCTCCCTGGGACAGGACCGCAACCACGCAGGAAAATAAAAGCTCCCTTGTAACAGCCAGGGTTCCCAAAAAGCAGCACACGGACAGCAGGGTGCGAAAGGCCATGGCCTGGCCTGTAAGATACAGCCGCCCATTCCTCTGAAATTCCGATTCATACACATCAGCAAACCCGTCAAGAACTTTATACAGTACCATTAAAAATACCACCAGCGCCTTTTGGGTTGTATAACCAGCCGACGGCGACAGGGTATTAAAGATGATATAACACGCTCCAAAAAGGACTGCCGCAAAGCAGGTGACAAAACGGGCCATACGGTATTCGGAAAACGTATAGCTTTGGCTTGTATCCGTACTCTGTAACGGCCTCATGCCGAAATAGGCCACCAGAAACATCTGCTGCCCAAAGGTACTGAAGGCAAAGCCAAAGATCCCTCCCTGTTCTGTCCCTACCAGATGGTTGACAAGGGCCGTAAGAATCATGCTGGAACCTGCATAAACCAGGCTTCCGATCATATTCCAGACCACATTTTTTCGTTCCATTTATTTTCCTCTTAATTGTCCACGGTCTTTGGCATAATGGTATGCCTGTTCTCTCACAATGTTCCTTTATTCTACAATATCCGGTTGGAAAAGTAAACTTAAAACCACCCTGCCTACTCCTTTATGATCCCGGAGATGCGGCATAAGTACAAAAAAGCTTCAAGCCGGAACAGCCAGGAAAGTCCTGCATAAACAACGACTCCCACAAGAATCTGAACAACCAGGGTCAACAGAGTTCCTTCTATTACATACTGTATTCCATATGAAACAAGGCACATCACCGCTGAGAGAAAAAGGGAGGGAAGTACATCCTTCCACTGCTCGAAAAAACTGTAGTTTAAAAGCTTTTTATTTGGATACGCATTGATAAAGGTACAGATGAAATCGGTCACTGCCTTTAAAGCCACCATGGTATAGATCCCAAAAGGAATGCTAATGAGAAGGGCAGCCATGCTGACCGCTTTCTTTATTATTTCCAGCTTAAGGAATATTTCACTTCTTCCAAGGGCATTGATCGCCTGCAAATTTGCCACATGAAGGGGCCAGGTTGCATAGGCGATACATAACATCCGAAGCATGGGGACACAGGGTAAATACCGGTCCGTCAAAAGCAGCTTTACCATGGGTTCTGCCACGGCGATCAATCCGGCCATCATGGGAAATACCAGGTATGAGCTGGTGACTATGGACCTTCTCACCATGCGCTTTAGCCTGTCCTTGTCTTCCTGGCTGGCTGAAAAAGCCGGAAGCATGACCGACTGGATAGCTGCCCCAAGATTATTCGCAATCAGGGCAGGAAACTGGTTTCCTCTTGAGTATTGCCCCATCATGGCGGAATTATATAATTTCCCGATGACAAGCCCGTAAACATTATTAAATACCGTATCAATAAGGCCGGAACAAAGTATTTTCCAGCCATAGGAAAACAATTCTTCCGCCTTTTTAACAGAAAACAGGAGCCTTGGCCTCCACTTCACCAGAAATAGCAGCATAATCATTATGAAAAAGCTGTAAAAAAACTGCTGCATGGCAAGTGCCCACAGGCCAAACCCCCTGGCCGCCAGAAAAACGCCGATTATGCCGGAGCAAAGGGCGGCAAAAAGGCTTGCCAGACAAAGCCTCCGAAACTCCATGTTCCTGGCGACAACAGCAGACTGCACCGAGGTAACGGCACCAAAAAACAGAGTCACGGAAAGGACCCGGAGCACGGGAATAAAAACAGGTTGTCCGTAAAAAGATGCAATGGCCGGTGCCGAGAAATAGAGGATTATATATAAGACAAAAGCAATGGCCCCGCTGATATAAAATGCAGAAGAATAATCAGCCTCATCCACTGTCCGTTTCTGAATCAGGGAGGTATTAAAACCGCTTTGGACAAACACATTTCCAATGGTAATGAATATCATGATGAGCATGGCTTCTCCGGATTCTGCCGGCGTCAGCATCCTGGCCAGCAGAACGGATACAAGGAACTGGATCCCCTGGGTCCCCCCGTTTTCCATCACTTTCCAGAACAGACCGGAAAGGACTTTTTTTTTCATATTTTCCTGGTACATACTGGCTTTTCTCCTTGCTTTACCAATTTACATTTACGCCTTATTGTACTATATTCCCCAATAAATGTAAATCGTATATAGCATTTTAGGCCTAATTGTGTTAGAGTATAAAAGAATATACTTTTTATTTATAGAATTCAGGAGGTTTTATATTATGCGTAAACTGACACGAAGCCTGACGCTTCTCTGCCTGACCGCTGCCCTTATTTCCGGACAGGCTTCCCTTGTATGGGCAGAAGAAGCATATGGACCGGGATTTAAAAATGGTGTCTCCATCAGTCAGAGCGACGGGCAGTCTGAGGCTCAGAACCAGACGACACCCCAGACACAGGGAGGCGTAACTTCGGAAGAAGCGGAAACCGCTTTGGCAAATGCCGGTATAGACATAGGAAAAGAAGGGGATGGCGGCGGTGAAGACGGTGTGGTAGATGAGGCCACCAGAGCAGCCCAGGAAGCATTAAAGGCCAATTTCCCACGTCTCCAAACCACAGTTATGATCGGTGACAGCAACTGGTCACAGCCTTTTGTAAATGATGCATGGATTACAAATAACGGACAGGGCTTTCATGGATTATCTACCTTTCTTACAAATATTGTAGGAAACGTGCTCTACCGGACCTATACCTCCAGCACCGGCTGGTCTCCATGGGTTTTAAACGGGCAGCAGACTACTAATTATGATAATGATACCTACATCGAAGCAGTACAGATGCGGTTTTCCGGTTATGTGAATAACCAGTTCGACCTCTACTATACCGCTCAGCTGGAAGATGGATCCACCATGGACTGGGCAAAGAACGGGACCACCACAGGAACCATTGGAACCGGCCATTACATAACAGGACTGAGAATGGCCTTTTACGCCAAGAATTCCCAATTCCCTTATGCCACGGAAAAGCCTGTGATTTCCGCTGTTCCGGACGGAATGCGGCAGATCGACGGCGGGCTTCGTTACTTTAACGGAGACGGAACTTCCTTTACAGGCTGGGCATGGGAAGGCAATGAACGCTTCTATTTCCAGGATTCCTATCCGGTTACCGGCTGGCAGTATATTGACGGCTACAAATATTATTTTGACGAATCCGGCAGAATGCTCTCTGACTTAGAGCCTGTTATCGGTGGAAAAGGACCATTCCTCATCAGCATTAACAAGACCATGAACTGCATGACCATCTTCGCAAAGGATGGGGACAACGGCTTTATTATTCCGTTAAAATCCTTTCTGACCTCCACCGGACCGGATACCCCTCTTGGGACATATCAGACTCCGGAAAAATACCGCTGGAGAGATATGAATCACGGAATCTTTACCCAGTATGCAACCCGTATCTGGAAGGGCTTCCTGATTCATTCCATTTTGTACAGCAGTCCTAACAATATGACCCTGGATCCCACGACTTATAATTATATGAGCATCGCTCAGTCAGCCGGATGCGTCCGCCTCCTCTCCGGAGACGCCAAATGGGTATATGATCACTGCTCCCTTGGAACTACTGTCACGATTTACGAATCACCGGTTCCGGGACCCTATGAGAGACCGGCCATTGAACAGATCATACCTGATACCCAGACCTGGGATCCTACTGATCCCAATATTGCCAGATAACCTGGGTAAGTAACTTTATAATGATAAAAAGCATGGGCAGGCACCGGATTTTACCGGATCCTGCCCATGCTTTTGCTTTCTTATTTTTTCTTTCCCAGGAATAGCTTCCTTAACAGCCCGTAAACTCCCGGAGCCCGGTATTCAACCTGAATAAAAAATCTGGTTCTTGGTGTCAATTCCTTATAATATCTGCGGTATTCCGGATTCATGATTTCCTTAAACTGTCTGGTATTTACCATGGTATGATAATAAGTCCGTTTTGCCGCACTTTCCGCAGCCTCCCTTAAACGCCCCTCCGTGGCAGCGTTAAATTCCTCATACACCTTTTTCATCCTCTCCCAGTAAAGCTTCTGCTTTCTGGCGTAATCCCCGCTTTTTCCCTCCACGGTCCAGGAGCCTGCTACTCCCACACGATAGGCACTCATGGGTTCATCCATGTAATAGCCATACCCGTTTGCAGCTGCCATCATCTGTAAGGGAGTATCTCCCACCGGACAATCCACATAATAATCAGGAAGCTCCTTAACCAGACGGGAGGGAAATGCCATGGAGGACATGGCATAACCGGAAGGCTTATCCACGATCTCTTCCGGCGTGATCACCCGGTTCCCCCGGTAAGGGCGCATCTGTCTTTCCGTCAGAGCCCTTCCAACCAGTTCGATTTTAGTACTGTGTATGCAAAGAGTGCAGTCCGGATGGGCCTCCATGTAATCCACCTGCTTTTGCATCTTATCCGGTGAAGTCCAGTAATCATCTCCGTCGCACATGAAAATGTATTTTCCCCTTGCCCGGGGAAAATTAAACGCTCCGCTGATATTGTCAATTCCCTGAGAGTACTGGTTCTCCGTCTGTATGAGGGGCTTCACCTTATCCGGGTATTTCAACTCATATTCCCTTAAAATATCCCCTGTCCCATCAGTAGACGCGTCATCATGAACCAGAATTTCATATTCAAAATCTGTCTTCTGCATCAAGAAGCTGTCCAGGGCCTGTCTGATATAATCTTTATGGTTAAAGGTCACACAGTTAATGCTGGCCATAATTTTTGATTCGGAATTGCCGCTCATGACTCTCCACCCTTTCCTGCATCTGCTTTTGTAATATAACTTATCTGAACTTGCAACGCAAGTGAAGATAAAAGGGGCGCTCTTTGCCCCGTCCATCCGATTATGGAAAGCGCTTTTTGCTTTCCATAATATATTCCTCATACTTCCTTGCAATATACATGCCCGTAATTTCTTTTACAGGTTCCATAACCTCTCCGGTAAAGCATCTTAAATGGTTGGTGACACAGTCGTATCCTGCCATACAGGAAAACTCCACTCCGCCGGAAAAGCGGGGATTGCATTCCAGCATATGATACGATTCGTCCTCTGCCTGAATGAACTCAAAATTCACGCAGCCATTGATGTTAAGGGCATTGGCTATTTCCCTGCACCCGGCTTCCAGAATGGGATCCACAAACACAAGCACAGAGGTTCCTGCTCCGTTGGGGGTCCGCAAAAGCTCCTTCCTGCATACGGCTACGCTCTCTCCTGTCTCCGCCTGCCTTACCACATCAACGGTAACAATGCTGCCCTGATAAAAGGGCTGTACGATCAGTCCCTCAGGACTTCCGCATTCTAAAAATCCTTTCATCTCATCAAGGGAATAAATATATCGAAGTCCCTGGCTGCTTCTCCCGTTAAAGGGTTTGATTACCGCCGGATAGGAAAGGCGCTCCGGATCTGCCTTTGAAAGCTCCAGTGTGGGAATGGGATTGCCCATGCCCTTTTCCATAAGAAAACGGTACAGCTCCCTTTTATCCCTGCACAGAAGAAGTGTTTCCTCCGATGAAAGGCATAATGTCACCGAAGCAAGGGCCAGTTGGTCCCTGTAGCGGTTCCATACGTCTACCTCCACATCCGTGAGAACGATCAGCACCTTTGCCTGTTCCTCCCTGCATATCTTCAGGATGGAGTCCACATACCGTTTCTCGTCAGTTGCAAAAGGGACCTGGTAAAAGGACGCCACATTCCTGGAATCTGCAATCCATTCCCCCGGATAAATATCACAGCCAATTACCCGGAAACCGCCTTTTTGTAAGTTTTTTATAACAATATCCGCTGAAAATGACCCAATCGCAGTCACCAGTGCTGTATTCATAATTTCCTCTTTTCTGCCCATGTTATTGGGGCATAAAGGTATACCCACAGGGTGTTTCCTCTTTTCCGCTCTGTTTCTCAGGGCAAATCCATCCTTCCATCATTCATGGACGCTTCCGTTCCCTCTCCCTATCTGGCACTTAAAATGATGGCACAGATGCGGTCAACCTGATCCAGGGGAAGTTCTGCATATAAGGGAAGGGTCAGAACGCTGTCCGCTGCCTTTTTCGCCACAGGAAGATGTACCCTTAAAAAACGCTCCCGGTAGCATTCAAAATCAGTGATCAGAGGATAAAAATACTTTCTTGCTAAAATATGATGAGAAGCCAGCAGCTCATATACCTCATTCCTTGATAAGGAAAAGCCGTCAAAGGCAACAGGAAAATACGCGTAATTCTGGCGAATCCCTTGCTTGGGGCTCATCAGGCGGATCCCCGGGATCCCTGTCAAATGCTCCCGGTACCGTTCTGCCACAAGCCTGCGTTTCTCAATGTTATCATTCACATGGCGAAGGTTACAGATGCCCATAGCCGCCTGAAACTCATTCATTTTTGCATTGCCGCCGATATACTCCACGGTTTCCTTGCCGGTGATGCCGAAATTTTTCAAATAATTAAACAAAATCTCCAGGGATGGATCCTGAAAGGTCACAGCTCCGCCTTCAATGGTATTATACACCTTTGTGGCATGGAAACTGAACATGGAAGCATCTCCGTAGGTCCCGATCCCCCTCCCATTTACCTCTACGCCAAAGGCATGAGCAGCATCATAAATTACCTTTAAATTATGTTTTTTCGCAATTTTTTCGATTTTATCTACATCACAGATATTTCCATAAACGTGAACCGGTAAAATAGCGGCAGTCTTGTCCGTAATCAGCGCTTCGATCTTATCCGCATCAATGGTATAATCCTCTTCACGGATATCGCAGAACACGGGAGTTAAGTTATTTCTCACAATTGCATGGGTGGTGGAAGCAAAAGAAAATGGAGTGGTGATCACCTCGCCGGATAAGTTCATGGCCTGGAGTGCCATTTCAAGAGCCATATGCCCATTGACAAATAAAAGCAGCTTCTCCGCCTTTAAGTACTCCTTTAACTGCCCCATCAGCTTTTCATGAAATTCTCCCATATTAGTCATCCAGGCAGTTTCCCAGATCGGTTTGATCTCTTCTATAAACTCTTCATAGGAAGGCATGGACGCCCTCGTCACTAATATTTCTTCATTATTATCCTTGCATTCCTTTTCCTCTGGTAACATAAGCCAAATCTCCTCCATTTTCCGGTCAGATGGAAAACATCTGGCCCAGCGTCCGCATAGGGGTGCTTTTCACTAATTTGTATTTCCAAATAATATAAATCTTCTCCGCCCGGCTCTTCCTGGAAAGTCTGATGAAATGCTCCAGAATTTCCCTATTCTCCCTGGACATTTCATTGCCGTAAAGCGTTAAAAACTCCTGCGCCTGCGCAAACATTTTCCTGTAATTTTCCCTGACCGCGTCCTGATTTCTGATCCGCTCTGCATACTGCTCTTTTCCGCTTTTAGATCCAACCTGATTGTCCCCGTGCTGCCGGTAAAGGACCAGAGGACGGTCAATGTAGGATATCCTTCCAAAACAGCTTGCCAAAAGCCCAAGCCACCAGTCATGCATGACACATTCCTTCGGAATATCAGCCAATAACCGAAAAAACGCTCTGTTAAGCATAACCGTATTCCCGGTAATATTGTTCTCCACCAGATAATGGCTGAACCGGTTGTCATGAACTGCAATTTTCTGGTACTCCGCCATGGACTTATGAAGGATGAGCCCTTCCTTATCGGTAACTGACAGATCCCCATGGACCAGAAGAGGAACCTCCATTCCCCATTCTGTCTCCAATCTCTTCATTTCCCCTAGAGTAACTTCCACCTTATCCGGAAGCCATACATCATCCTGATCGCAAAGCATGACATACTCATCGGGCGCTGCTATCAGCAGGCGGAAGAAATTATTCTGGGCGCTGCCGGATCTTTCACTGTTCCTAAGGCTCCTCACCCGCCCCGGATACCGCTCTTCATATTCCCGGATGACCGCAGGAGTTCCATCTGTGGAAAGGTCATCGGAAATCACCACCGACAGATGGTCAAAGGTCTGGTTTAAAATGGATTCCAGCTGATCCCGTATATATTTTTCTCCGTTATAGGCTGCCAGAAGCACCGTCACCATACGTTTTCCCCCTTTCCTTATTCCGGCCATGGCTTTGGTCATTTAAGCATATTCACAAGGGGTTTCCTTATTTCCTCCCATGGCTTTTGAGCATTCAGAAATACCCGGGATATTTCCACCAAAAAATCAGACTACCAGGACAATCCAAGTATTTTAGTCAAAAACCAGATTTCACCCATAAGAAAACCCAGAAAGGCCCTTACCAGGCATTCCTGAAACCGGTTGATTCCCAGGTACTTTTTATAATAATGAAGCTTGCTCTCATGAAGGAGCGCCTGCTTCTTTAGAATAGATTTCACACTCTTATCAATGGACACGGAATGAAGGTGCACATAGGACCGGTCCAAAAGAAGCACCGTTCCATACCCCTTTTTCTTCAGCTGAAAACCTAGGATTTTTTCTTCATAATACAGAAAAACTTCTTCATCATAAAGGCCGCATTCCATCAAAGCATGGATATCCGCCATAAACAGGGAGCCAAGTACCGCATCCACGTAAACGTAATGCTCTTTCCCTCTTTCCTGCCCGGAGTTTGAAGTATCCTGGAGCCGCAGGGTATTCCCACCCTGTTCCTTTTCAAAATCCGCCTTTAATTCCGGCCTGTCATTTAGCCAGGGAGCAAAGAGCCGTCTGGTAATAAGGCCAGTATCCAGCAGATCCCCCAGCAGGCCGTTGAGCCGCCAGCTTGACAGGGCAATGGCTCCTGTGCCATCCCTGGTAACTGCCGCCGAAACTCCCAGGCGGCTGATCCGTAAAAAGGAGTCCTTCATGGCCTCAATGCATTCCTGGGATACCTTTACATCAGGATTGGCTATGAGAACGTGGGAAGCGTGGAGCGTCCCGTATGCATACCGGATTCCCTGATTATTGCCGTACCCGTATCCCCCGTTCTTTTCCGAAGCAATGACATGGACCTTTCCTCCGGCAATCTCCTTAAGCTTTGAAAGGGAATCATCGGTGGAACAGTTGTCCACAACCACGATGGAATCCAGGATTTTGTAACTTTCTATGGAATTTACCAGGCTTATGGTAGTTTCCGCGTCATTATAATTGAGAATGATACAGCTAATGTTCATATCTGCCCTCTTTAAGAACCCTTTCTGGAATTGATCACCTGCATTCCAAACCTGGCGCTCACATAGTCCCTCACAGGCGGACATAGAAAGGTGGCGTAATCCATCAGATGATAGGCAGCCATATAAAGGCGGCTTCCCTTTTCCTTAGGCGTTCCTGCCCATGGGGTGAGGGAGAGGTAGTGGTCGTAAACCCTGCGGTAATGGTTTAAATTCCCCTCTTTCCAGGGCCTTTCATCTCCCATAAAGTGCAGGAGAGCAGGATGCTTTTTTGCCTCTTTAAATCCTTTTTCCGTAAGCTTTCCATATACAGGGGACAGCCTTATAAGATGGCTGTACCGGTAATAGCGGTAATTGGTAAAAAAGTTATACTTAGGAGACAAGGGCTTTATTCTTCCCTTCAGCGCTCCGTTAATGGTATCCTGATCCCCTGCAAACAGCTTGCCCCCCTTGGAACAGTAAAAATCCAGAAGCAGCTTCTGGGCATTTTCTTCGTTCCAACGGTTCATGTCAATGAGAAGGACGCCGGAATTAAAATAAGGCTCCGACGGTAAAAGACCAATATCTTCCTTAATAGAAGGGTAAATGGTAGGCTCCATTACCGCGCCTAAAAGAAAGGTTTTCAAATCCGTTTCCCACAGTCTTTTTAACGAGGAAAGCACCACTGTATCACAGTCCAAATACAGCACCCGGTCTGTTTCCTTTGGAAGAACCTCTCCTATGAACAGCCTGGCCATAATGCTTAAATCAAAGCCTCCCGTATCCACTTCATAGGAAAAGCGCCCCTTTAAATCTCCAAGCTCTATGACCGTCAGCTCCCGCCCGAATTCATCCGTCACCTTCTTAAGCCTTTCCTTTGTCACCAGGGACAGGCTCATGGATAAAACATAAATATGGATGTCTTCTATATCCCTGTTATGATCCAAAAGAGAATAAAGAGAGACGGCCAGATGCCTGGCATAATTATCGTTGGAAGCGTATACAACGTTCATAGAATCCTCCAGTTAACCTGCATTTCAGGGGGCGGAAAATCCGGCCCCGGTTCCGTAGTATTGTACTATATCCCACATAAAAAGTAAACAGCTTTGCCCAGGGCGGATCACCCGAATTCCTTGTCCGCCCGGCTCATGGCTGATTCAATGACCTTGTCCATATCATAATATTTATATTCTCCTAACCGTCCGCCGAAAATCACATGATCTTCTTTTTCAGCCAGAGCGGCATATTTTTGGAATAATTCCTGGTTTTTCTCGTCATTTACAGGATAGTAAGGTTCCATGCCCTCACTCCAGTCCACCGAATATTCCCTGGTAATAACAGACTTTGGCTGGGTGCCGAATTCAAAATGCTTATGCTCAATGATCCTGGTATAAGGAGTTTCCCGGTCCGTATAATTCACCACTGCCACTCCCTGGTAGTTGTCAATATCCACCACCTGGGTTTCAAACCTTAAGCTCCGGTATTCCAGTTTCCCGAACCGGTATCCGTAATAGCCGTCAATGGTTCCGGTATAAATCACCCGGTCTCCCAGCCCGTCATAATATTCCTTATTTTCCAGATAATCCACGCCCATTTCCATGTCACAGCCCTCAAACAGCTTTTCAATGATCACATTGTATCCGCCTATGGGAATTCCCTGGTACAGGTCATTAAAATAATTGTTATCATAGGTAAAACGAACGGGAAGGCGTTTGATGATAAAGGCCGGAAGATCCTTGCAATCCCTTCCCCACTGTTTCTCCGTATAGCCTTTTACCAGCTTTTCATAAATATCCTTTCCCACAAGGCTGATGGCCTGTTCCTCCAGGTTCCGGGGTTCTCCGGTTATAGAGGCCTTCTGCTCCTCAATCTTTGCCTTTGCTTCTGCCGGAGTGGATATTCCCCACATCCTGCTGAAGGTGTTCATATTAAAAGGCATGTTATACATTTCGCCCTTGAAATTTGCCACAGGGCTGTTGGTATAGCGGTTAAACTCTGCCAGCTCATTGACAAACTGCCAGATCTTTTTGTTGCTGGTATGGAAAATATGGGCTCCGTAGCGGTGTACGTGGATTCCTTCTGTTTCCTCGCAGTAAATATTGCCCCCCATATGGTCCCTTTTCTCTACCACAAGACACTTTTTTCCTTTTTGCCTTGCCAGGTATGCGAAAACGCCGGAATAGAGGCCGCTGCCCACCAGCACATAATCATATTTTTTCATTGTTCCATTCTCCTGTCCTTGTTGTAAACTACATTCATTATACTAAAGTCATGGGAAAAAGTAAATTGTCCAACAAAAAGGAATCCGTTGACGTTTCCGCCGGATTCCTTTTTTATTTTACAGTTGATTTTCCTTATACCTATTATCCCTCTGTCAGAGCATTATAAAACCTGCTGAATATAGTTTATAAATGTTTCAAAATCCTTTGCCTGTGACAGGGTTGTCAGTTGCTGATAATCACAGAGAATATCTATAATATGGGGATAAATCAGTTGAAAGATCTCCCTGTCATCTCTGCTGACAGCGATCATACATACAAATTTTATCTTTTTATCATCCCAGGACATGCTTTTGTCGCCGGTCAGAACACAAAACACGGATTTATTGGCATTCAGCTGAATTGCATGGGGAATAGCAAAACTGTCAAAAAAGCAGGTGGCGGAAATCCTTTCCCTTTTAATGGCTGAATTTATAAAATCTTCGGAAGCATAACCCTGTTCAACGATTTTCTCACCCAGAAAACGTATGATCTCATATTTATTTTTCACACTTATATTTCTGAAAAACAGTTCTTTATGAAAAAATGATCCGGTCAAGGTTTTTAAATGCTGACGCTTCCTCGTCTCCCGGTACGATTCAATGTATCCGTCAATCTTCTTTAAATCTCCTGCGGAAAGCAGGGAACTTATACTGATTACATTATCAGCCGGCACATGGGCCGGAATACAGGACAGATACAAAACATTTGGAGATTCCATAATGTTGTGGGGAAAGCGGGGAACAACTCCCAGCAGGTTTAATTGCTTTTCGTATTTATGTTCTAAATCCTGCATAATCCTCAGCCCGATATTTACATGGTTCCCGCAGACAATGACCGCATTAATCTTATCAGCCTCATTCTGTGCATGATCCAGCAGGCCTCCAATCAAAAGCGCCAGGAATCCAATCTCACAATCCTCTATGGTAACGGAAAATGTCTGGGAGATCTGGCTGGTTAAATAGACTGCCACATCATAAACAAAAGGGCAATAGGTCTTGATATTCTCAAGGAGTGCGTTTGACGTATAGTTGCCTACATTGCTACGGATAATCAGATAATATATATGGAAAGCCAGATCATGAAGGATCCGCTCATAAGTTATGTCCAGGGAAAAATGATTCATCGTATTGGACAGGATGGAAGTGACTTCATTTACAAAGGTTTCAGACAAAAGATCTTCATATTTCCGCTTGGATTGCCCCAAAACCAGAAGATAGATGTAAAGCAGATCCTGTTCAGAAACTTCCACATCGTATGAATTCTTAAAGTAAGAAGCAATCTGATGGGAGATATTATATTCCGCCGGTTTTATATCATTTTTCAGGTCTGAGTAAATGCCGCTTTCCCCTGAAAGCTGGTTTAACCGGTATCCATGGAGAAGGCGGTACAGGGTGAGGGCAATATTCAGTACAAGATTATCAATGCTGATTTCAGTAGGAATAATATCATTGTTCAGCAAGGAGTCCATGACCATCTGACGGATTTCATCCAAATCCAGTTCATCAAAATAAGCGGCATACTGGGATACATCAAAAATGGGATTATGGGCCTCGTTGAGGATAATCCGGTTCAAATAGCTTCTCTTGGCCAGTTCATGCCCTTCCACATAGTAATTGCGGGAATTCTTTTTAAGCTCTAATTGAACATAACTCATTTCCAGCGCAATTTCCTTAAGCATCTGATGGATAACAGCCTGGTTTGTATAGAATCTTTCAGCCAGTTCATCCGTATGACAGGGTGCCTGTCCGGAAAACAGCAGCCATAAAAGCTGCAGGCGAATTGCTTTTTCATCAAAATAAGTATCCACATGACGAAGAAGCTGATAATTGACAGGATTAATAGAATATCCCCTCTGGTTTGAAAGAATTACATCCTTTCCGATTACGCTGTTGATGGTTGCCACATCTCCTCTTATGGTTCGCGATGAAACGGACAGCAGCTGCGCCAGAATATCGCCAGTTAATATTGTATTGCCGGACAGAATATCCAGCAGCTTTTTTTGTCTGTCCACTAACTTATAATTCATGGCAATCTCCTTTGGTATTCATTCTTAAGTTCAGTGTATCATTCCGGCGCCTGTGACTCAATCCCTATTTTTTCCGCATACCCCGGAAAAACTCCATTTGTAAAGCTGATAATTTCTTGCTATTCTGGAATCACAAACTAGAAGAAGTGGAGGAGGATACATGACAAAAGAACAGGTACAGACCATGGCCTTTGAAATCGTGATGGAGGCCGGGGATGCTTTGAACTGTTTTTATTCCGCTGTTACCAGTTACAAAAAAAGCAGGCTTCAGGAAGCGACAGAACAGTTGAACGCAGGAAAACAGCATCTTATAAAGACCCATCAGATCCAGACGGATTTAATACAGGCAGAGGCCAATAATGAAGACATTCCCTACAGCCTGATTATGGTTCATGCCCAGGATCATTTGAGTACGGCTATGAACTGGGAACGAATGGCTCAGCTGTTAATTGTGGATTTAAATGAGGAACTGGATTAAGAGAAAATAAAGAAAAGGGGAAGATATTATGAGACGGTATTCAGTTGTAATCTGTGGGGGAGGCAGCACTTATACCCCGGACATGCTGGAACTTTTATGCTATTCGCAAAAAGAGTTTCCGCTTAGAAAAGTGGTCATCTATGATATTGACGAGAAGCGGCAGGCTCCTATAGGAGAATATGGAAAAATCCTGTTTTGGGATTATTATGAAGGGGTGGATTTTTCATACACAACAGATAAAAAAGAGGCTTTTGAAGATATTGATTTTGCCTTTGTACAGATTCGTGCCGGCGGAACCGAGCTTAGAAATTATGATGAAAAGATTCCCTACCGCTACGGCTGCATCGGCCAGGAAACCTGCGGGGCCGGAGGGCTGGCTTACGGAATACGCAGCGTGGTGCAGATGATTGAATTGATTCAGGACATCCGCAAATGGTCTCCTGAAGCATGGATCATCAACTATTCCAATCCAGCTGCCATTGTGGCCGAAGCAACCAAGCGGGTATTTCCGGAGGATAAGAAGCTGATCAATATCTGTGACATGCCCACTCAAATCATGGATTCCTATCTTCCTCTTGTAGGGAAAAAGAGAAACCAGATAGAACCGCGGTATTTTGGCCTGAACCACTACGGCTGGTTTACAGGGCTCATTGACAAGGAAACCGGGCAGGATCTCCTTCCTGAAATTCTTAAAATCTGCAAAAACCGGCCCCAGGAGGTGAGAGACTCCCTTGCCAAAATGTACGCAGGGGATAAGCATTGGGGCGGCACTTTTCAGGAACATTTAAATATGGTCCTGGATTATCCTTATTCACTGCCAAGCACCTATTGCTTATACTACCTGTATCCGGATACCTGCTACCGCCATTACAGCAGCGAACATACCCGTTACGATGAAGTTCTTGCAGGACGGGGCAGCAACGTAAAGAAATACTGTGACGCGATTATTAAGCTGGGCCGGATGAAAGGAACGGAGTATGATATCAGTGCCCACATCAATGCGGAAGCCAAAAGCATTTCGGAAGCCACTTCCTCCACCATTGCTTACAATGACGTCCACGCAGCATATTTAATTGAACTGGCCATTTCCATCATCAATAACCGCAATGACATCTGTCTGGTCATGGTAAAAAACAATGGCATTGTACCTAATTTAAACCCGGAGATGATGCTTGAGGCTGCCTGCCGGATTGGGAAACAGGGGATTGAACCTCTTGCCATCGGAGAAGTGCCGCTGTTTGAAAAAGGACTTTTGGAAAACCAGTTTGCAAGTGAAAGCTTATTGGTTTCCGCCATATTTGAAAAGAGCTATCAAAAGCTGCTTCAGGCTTTTGCTGTCAACCGGATCATCTGCGATACGGACAGAGCAAAGAACATTTTAAAGGATTTCATGGAAGCGAACGGTAAATACTGGCCCGAATTTACGAGGTGAAATGTATGGGGAAAACAAATGATTTTATGAATTTTATTGAAGAGAAAGCAATGCCCGTTGTGGAACTGGTTTCCAATAACAAGATTCTTCTGGCAATCAGGGATGGCCTTGTACTTCCCATGCCCCTTATGATTATTGGATCCATCGCAATTATTATCGGAGATTTTCCTGTGCCGGCGTTCCAGCAGTTTATGGCGTCTGTATTCGGCGAGGCATGGAATTGGTGGAACTGGGATGTGATCTACCCGTCCACCATGGGAATCGTTGCCTTGTTTACCACCTTTGGAGTGGCTTATTCCCTGGCCAAAAGCAATGAGGTAGAGCCTCTTCCCGCAGGAATGATCGCCCTTATGGCTCTGTTCCTGCTCCTGATCCAAATGGATGGAGGCGGTTTTAAAGCCGATGATTTCGGCGCCCAAAGCTTGTTCAGCGGTATGATATCTGCTATTATATCATCAGAAATATACATTAAGGTCATTAAGAAAAACTTTGTAATCAAAATGCCGGACTCGGTTCCTCCCGCCATATCCAGGTCCTTTACAGCGCTGATTCCGGCCGGTCTGGTTGTTATTCTGTTTGTTGTCATACGGGCCGTATTTTCACTGACACCTTATGGCAGTGTCAATGAATTTATTATCAATGTGCTGCAGATCCCGTTGCTGGGTGTAGGAACCTCCCTGATCGGAACGGAGATTACCGCCGGATTCTTTAATACCTTTTTCTGGATGTTCGGCATTCACGGAACCCTGATTGTCCAATCCGTGATGCAGCCCATTTGGGAAACCGCCAAATACGCCAACCTGGCAGCATTTCAGGCGGGGCAGACCCTTCCTTATATCGTGACAACGGAATACCTGGATCATTTCGTATTCCTCACCGGTTCAGGCCTTACACTGCCCCTTTGCATTATGTTTGCTTTTAAGGCCAAGTCAAAGCAGCTTAAGGAGCTTGGACGGCTGGCGCTGGTACCCAGCATTTTTAATATCAATGAGCCCCTGATCTACGGCCTGCCCATTGTCATGAATCCCATTATGGCGATTCCTTTCTTTCTGACACCAATGTTGTCTATTTTAATCAGCTATTCGGCTATGGCCCTAAATCTGGTCAGCCGGCCTACAGGAGTGGCCATTCCATTTACCACACCGGCGCCCTTTGGAGGCTTTTTAATAACAGGGGATATTAAGGTGGCGATTTTACAGATACTGGTACTTCTCCTTGCAGCGCTGATCTACTGGCCCTTTTTCAAAATCTGGGATAAGAAATGTACGGCTGAAGAAAACCAGATAACAGGTTCATAAAAATCCAAGAAGGAGGAACATTGGGCCATAAGCCCATGACATAATATATGGTAAGAATAGGATTATTTTGCTTTGCCGGAATGAGTACATCCGTATTGGTTAAAAAAATGACGGAGTACGCCGCTGAAAAACATCTGGATTGTATTGTAGATGCCTACCCTCAGGAGCAGGTTGCTGAAAAGGCAAAGGATCTGGATGTGGTGCTGATCGGACCTCAAATTAAATATTATAAAAAGCGGATTGAAGCTATTTGCAAGCCTCTTGGCGCACAGGTCATGGTCATATCCAATGTGGATTTTGGACGTATGGATGGAAAAAAGGTTCTTACAGAAGCATATGCGCTTCTGGGACAGACCATATGAGGCGGCGCAAACGGCTGGAAGAAAAACTGCTTGCACGCCTTAGATCTTCAAAACAGTATCCGCCGCCGGCAAAACGGCTGGGAGCGTTTCTGATTGATTATGTATTAAGCTCCATTTTTATTTCAATAATTCCCATGGTGATTACAAGTATTGTTACCCGGGAAAAGGTATTTACAGCATCAGCCTTTGCCAGAATGCCTCTGGCATGGCAGGTGGTGTCCGGCGCTGCCGCACTGATTTTAGGGGCGTATTATTTTATCGTATATCCTATGAAAAAGGCGCACTTGGGGCAGACTCCCGGCAAAAGATTAATGAAACTGCGGATAGCCCCGGCAGACGGACAGGAACTGACCTGGATCCATATGTGCCGAAGGGAATTAATCGGATCCATGATTGCAGAGGGCGAAACTGCATTTCCTTCATCTTTCTTCCGTTACTTTCTCTATATGCTGCTCCCCGGAAACACGGCCGGGTGGCTGGCCGCTGCTGCGGCCGCCCTGTCCGCAGCCTCTGTTTTATGGGCTCTGTTTCATGAAAAGCACCGGATGTTTCACGACTATATCGGTAAAATAGTTGTTCTGGGAGTGCCTTAAGGGCGCTCCCGGATTTTTATTTATGCCTTTCCATCTTCTCTTTGATCCTTGGGCCCACAATCTGTACCATAATGACCAGAATCAATATGATTCCCTTTATGGCATCATTAATCAGGGAATCCATCTTAAGAGCAACAATGATCTTATCAATGATGGTATAAGACATGGCTCCAAACAGGACTCCAAGACATTTTCCCTTGCCCCCGGACATGCTGATGCCGCCCAGCACCACCGCAGCAATGGCATACATCTCATAGCTGTTTCCTGTTGTCGCCGGATCAGAGGAGGCGTTCATTGCCACCCACAAAAAGGACGCAAGTCCTGTCAGAATCCCGGCTACTACAAATACGGTCACCTTCATCAGGCTCACATTAATGCCGGCCATCTGGGCTCCTTTTGCATTGCTGCCTACGGCATAGACCTTTTTCCCATATTTGGTGTCAGTGGTAATATAAACGAGCAACACTGTCATCAGAATCAGAATGAACCCTACAATGGGAATTGTAACAAACTTTCCGTTTCCCATATTATAGAAGGGCTGGTAGGAAGACAACTCCTTAATCATCCGATATACGCTGCTTCCTCCTCCGGCCAGGGCCTTATCAATATGCTGGCAGGTGTACTGGGCAAAGGAGCGGAAAATCAGCATGGTAGCTAATGTCACAATAAATGCAGGCATTTTTATGTATCCCACCAGCAGGCCGTTGATCAATCCGCAGAATGCACCGAATAAAAGGGCAAACAACAAGCTGACCAGAATATTATCCGTAATATTGAATACAATGACCGACAAGCCGCTGTTTAAAGCCAGCATGGAGCCCACTGATAAGTCAATTTCTCCGGTAATACACACCAGCCCCATTCCCAGTCCAATGATTCCCACAACTGCGGAATGGCGGAAAATGTTCATGATGCCGCTCCAAGTCAGCCCATTGCTGGTCAGGGCGTATACCATAAAGATCAGTACAAATACCATAACATAACTGTATTCCCCGCACCATCTGGAAAGTTCCCCAAGAGATAACCTGTTTCTTTTTTCTCCTGCCTTCATTTCTTCATCCTCCTATTTCCTGGTTCACGGCATTTGTGGAATACAACATGACCGCAGTATCATTGATTTCATGGTGGTCCAGGATTTTAATGATTCTGCCGTTATAAAAAACAGCGCAGCAATCAGCCACCTTCTGGATCTCCGGTATTTCTAAGGTATTGATGAGAATCGTCTTCCCCTTTTTTGCCATTTCCAGTATCAGCTTGTAAATCTCTGCCTTTGCTCCTACGTCAATCCCCTGGGTGGGATTGTCAAACAGCAGAATATCCGCATCAGTATTCAGCCATCTGGCAATAAACACCTTTTGCTGGTTTCCGCCGCTTAAGGATAGAATGGAATCCCGGCTGCTTTCGGCTTTGATATTTAACAGGGCCTTGTACCTTGCAAACCGCTCTTCTTCCCTTTGCTTTTGGATATGGAGCCTGCCTGCCGACAGGGTGTGTTCTGCCAGATACATGTTTTCCAGCAGATTCATGTCAGGAATGACGGAATTTTCCTTCCGGTTGGAGGCCAGCATGGCAATTTTAGACTTCATGGCTTTGTGAATGGAATAGGAAGGCACCCGCTTGCCCATGACACGCATCTCCCCTGATACGGCTCTTGTAACGCCGAACATGCACTGCATCAGCTCACTGCTTCCCGAGCCTTGCAGTCCTGTCAGTCCAATGATCTGGCCCTTTTTCACCTGCAAAGATACATGTTCAAATCCAGGCCCTGAAAAATCCTTCAGTTCCAGCACCGCTTCCCCTGGTTCTCGCTTCTCATAGACATCTTTGGCAGAATAATTTTCTCCTACCATCAGCCCGGTCACCTCTTCCGGAGTGGTATCCCCAATGGCTCCGTCCCCTATAAACTCCCCATTACGGAATACAGTATACCGGTCTGCCAGTTCAAAGATTTCCGGCATTTTGTGGGAAATAAAAATAAAGGAGGTCCCTGACTTTTTTAAGTGATTGACGATTCCGAACAAATGCTTTACTTCCTCATTATTAAGAGATGTGGTAGGTTCGTCCAGAATCAGCAGCTTTGCCTTAAAAAACAATGCCTTTGCGATCTCCAGCATCTGCTTCTGGCTGGTCTTTAAATTGGCCACCAGTTCTCCGGGATTTATGTCAACTCCCAGCTCATGAAACAGTTCTTTGGCCTCCTCCGTCATCTTCCGTTTGTTCAGCTTTCCCAGCCTGTTTTTGTACTCTTTTCCAAGAAAAATGTTTTCATAAACCTTTAAATCGTTAAACAAGTTCAATTCCTGATGGACAAAGGCAATTCCCAGTTCCTCCGATTGTCTGATGGTGATGGTATGGATCTCCTTTCCGTCAAATGCAATGGTTCCGCTGTCTTTGGGAAATACTCCTGTCAGCACATTCATCAGGGTGGATTTCCCTGCCCCGTTTTCCCCCAGCAGGGCATGAACCTCTCCCCGCTCCACTTTTAAGCGGACTTCCTTTAATACATGAACTCCGTTAAATGCCTTACAGATCCCATTCATTTCCAATAAACTCATATCGCAACCTCCGGTTTTATAAAAGGGGCCGTTCCTTAAGCGACGAACGGCCCCCTTTTGTCCCTCAGACCATTATTTCTAAAAGGATGGGTACTCAGTTACATTATCTGATGTTACATTTTCACAGGCAATCACATGGTCCTGGGTAACCTGTTTTCCATCCAGATAATCCACCATGTCTTCAATGGCTGTCTGGATCATGGAGGGGCTGTAGGTTACTGACATGATGCCGCCGCATTTTGAAGCGATATCCTGATAGGATTCTCCCCGAAGCACCTCATACAGTTCGTCAAGCCCTCCGCAGCCGATGATGACCGGCTTGCCTGAAAGAAAGGTTTCCTTAGTGGCCTCATCAATTCCGCCGCCTGAAAGGGCCTCTAAAATTCCCATAGCCAGCTCGTCATCCTCTGCATAAAACCATTTGATCTCAGCGTTTTTGCTGTCTCCCATAAGAGATTCAAAGGCTGTTTTCGTGTCTGAACGGCTCCAGTTCATTGCTCCGGAAAATGTAATGGATTTTAAGTCATCCTGTGTCCATTTCTTATCTTCTGCAATGGTCTCTCCGCCGAATTCCAGTTCTCCTGTCAAATATTTGGTAAAGCCCTCATCTCTTAAAGTGGTCACGGAAGAAGTGTCACCTTCATACACATAAACGGCTTCTCCAGGTGTAAGTCCCAGGGAAACGAAATAAGCGGCTGCACCTGCGCCGATGCCGGAATTGTCGCCTTTTACATTGGATACTGCCTTAGCTGCCACGCCGTCAATGATCCTGTCAAAAGCCACATAGGGGATGCCCGCGTCAATCACCCCCTGAATGGCGGACTGCACCGTATCGTCGATGGGCTGGATGACCATTGCAATATTCTTTTCTCCCTTGGAAACAATATCCTCAATGTTGCGGATCTGCTCAGCCGCATTGGCAGAGGTGATCAGCTCAGCCGTGTAAGCGCCTTTCCCGTTTACCTCTTCGATTTTCTCTTTGGCAAAGGTGGCCACGGAACCGGTCCAGCCGTGATCCTCAGGAACGGTCAGGACGTAAATATGGGCGCCTTCCTTAAGGGCTTCCGTTTCTTTTGCAGTCTCCGCTGAAGTTGTCTCTGCGGTTGTCTCCGCTTTTGCCGCTGCTGTTGTGGTGTCTGCCGGTTTTACCTGGGAACATGCAGTTCCTGCCACCGCCACCAATGCCGCCAAAATAATTGCTGCTGTTTTTTTCATATTACTGATTCCTCCTTTTACATTTTCCTTCTCTATTAAAGCAATTTACTGCCTCAACCTAAATAATAAACTGGTCCATATATTTCTTAGACAGCTTTAAACTGTCCAGGATCTTTTCTCTTGAGCCTTCAAACGCCCTGTCTTCCACTTCAATGCAGGTAAACCCGTCATACCCGATATCCGTCAATGCGCTGACATATTTTCCCCAGTCCACATCCCCAAGGCCGGGAAGCTTTGGCGCCATATAGGCCAGGGGATATGCCATGGTCCCCACCTTTTTCAGCTTATCCTCATACAGCTTAATGTCCTTATAATGAACGTGGAAGATTTTTTTCTGAAACTGGTAAAGTGGCTGGATGTAATCCATCATCTGCCAGATAAAATGGGAGGGGTCATAATTAATCCCAAGGCTTTCACTTGGCAGGATCCGGAAAACTTCTTCCCAGATAGGGGGCGTTGTCATCAGGTTCTGTCCGCCGGGCCACTGCTCCCTTCCAAACAGCATGGGACAGTTTTCAATGGCAATCCTCACCCCTTTTTCTTCTGCAAGAGAAAGAATAGAGGGCCATATTTCCTTTACCAGCTCCAGGTTCTCTTCCACGGTCTTTGTCTGGTCCCTTCCGATAAAGGTGGTCACAAGCCGGACTCCCAGCATGGCGCTGGCATGGATCACCTTTTTAAGGTGGGAAATATTTGCCTGCCTCTTTTCCTCATCCGCTTCCATCACATTGGGATAAAAGGCAAGGGCGGAAATCTCCACATTCCGTTTTTTGCAGTAGCTTCCTATGTACGCCGCCTTTTCCTCTGTCAGAGAGTCCACGTCAATGTGACTGACTCCCGCATACCTGCGTTCCGCCTTTCCCCGAGGCCAGCAGGCCACTTCCACACACTGAAACCCCATGGCTGCCGCCGTATCAATCATTTCCTCAAAGGTCCATTCAGCCAGAATCGCGCTGACAAATCCCAGTTTCATCCTATCGTTCCCCCTTTTCCCTGATCACGATCCTTCGTTTCTCCCTGCTGGACTCCTGACAGGCAAACACGGCCTCCATGGCACTCAGCACATCAGCCCCGCTGACCGGCACTTCTGCCCCGGCTTCCAGGGCATCCACAAATGCATCAATGATCCCGGATTTGGTCTGATTGTCATTGGTCTGTATTTTATCAATGTCGTATAAAACTTGTTCCCCGTTTTTTAATACAACGGATATGGAATGGTCCGGATCGTCATAGATTTTCATGACCCCCCTGGTCCCATAGAGAACCGTGGAATTATCTTCCCTGCCATAATAGGTCCAGCTGGCTGTCATGGTTCCTATGGCTCCGCGTTCCATTTCATAGATACAGATGGCGTTGTCATCCACGCCGATCAGGTCTCCTGACTCATTTCTCTTATCCAGCGTCACCATCTGAGCCGTTACCGCCGCTACTTTCTGTCCAAGAAGGAACTGGATCAAGTCTGTCTTATGAACTCCTAAATCAGCCATTGCCCCCATGGAAGCTTTCTGTTTATCAAAAAACCAGCTGCCTGCTCCTCCGTCAATACTCCAGGTCTCAGGCCCTCCATGGCCAAATGTGGTCTTAAATGTGAGGACATTTCCGATCAGGCCCTGGGTAAGAAGCTCCTTTGCCCTTACATGGGCCTTTGCAAACCTTTGATTCTGCCCGATCATCAGCTGCCGATTGTTTTCTGCCGCCGCGTGCACCATTGCCTTGCATTCTTCAAGACTCACTGCCATGGGCTTTTCACACAGCACATGCTTTCCTGACCGAAGGGCCTTAACAGCAAGCTCCCCGTGTGTATGATTTGCCGTACAAATGCTCACCGCATCAATTCCCCTGTCATCCAGCAAGGCATCTGCGGAATCATATACTTTTCCGCCGTAAACTGCTGCCAGCTCCTTTGCCCGCTCCTCATTGAAATCATAATAGCCTGCAATCCGGACTCCGGGATGCGACCCATATTCAGGAATATGTCTTGTCTGTGCGATCCTTCCGCACCCAATGATTCCTACCTTCATAGCTTCCTCTCTTCCTCTTCCGACTCGTTTCATATACTTTTCATTTCTTTCATTTTTTCAAGCTGATTTTAACATTTCCTCACTTTGTTTTCAAGTTTTTGGGCGTTATTAATAGTTTTTCCATGTTATATCCATATTTTATTGTAATAATATAAACATTCTGCACAATCACATTCTTGTTTTTCTGAAAATATTTCATAACTATGAAAACTTTTTGTTTACAATAAGCCTTTCCCATGATATAAACAAAGTAAATAACCATACAAAGGGAGAACAGGGGAATGAAACAGGAAAAAATCACAATAGAAGATATTGCCAGACAGGCAGGAGTTTCACCGGCCACCGTCTCCCGTGTGTTAAACCACAGGGAGCTGGTCAAGGCTGATACTGCCAAACAGGTGGAAAATGCCATGGCTGCCCTTGGATATGCATTTGAATCCACGGCATCGCCATCCATTGAGGAACAGCCGCTGATTGTTTTGAATATTCCGGGAATTGAAAATGTGTTCTACCAGGAGGTCATCAAAGGGGCCAGAGTCTCTGCAAAAGCCCATGGCTGTCACCTTCTCATCAATGAATCTCCCCTGGACCGGGGTTCCATCCGCACCTTCTGCAATCTGCTCCACAGGGTCAATGCAGCCGGTTCCATCCTTTTAAACCGTGCATCAGAAGAACAGCTGAAACAGATACGTGCCATCACACCTCTGGTGCAATGCTGCGAATACAATGAAGATGCCTCCGGATACCCTTATGTCAGCATTGACGACTTTTCTGCGGCTGAGACTGCCACAGGATATTTATGCAACTGCGGCTGCAACAAGATCGCCCTGATCAACGGCCCCTTAAGCTTTAAGTATGCGGTGCAACGGCAGGAGGGATATTTAAGCGCACTGAAAAAGGCGGAAATCTCAGTGCCCCAAAACTGGATCATACAGCTTCCGGAGATCAACTATCAGATGGCCTATGCCGCCATCTGCCGCCTGCTAAACAGCGAGCCCAGGCCTAATGCTTTTTTTGTGGCCTCCGATATTTTCGCGGCTGCCGTCATCCGGGCTGCAAAACGCTTTAAGCTCAATGTGCCAAGGGATATTATGGTGGTTGGTTTTGACAACATAGAGTTTTCCACAATGACCTGCCCTTCCATCACAACAGTCAACCAGCCCCGCTTACAGCTCGGGTACACTGCCTGTGAAATGCTGCTGGAAATGATGGAAAACCCCTCCAGCTCTCCAAAATCCCTGATCCTGGATGCAGAGCTGGTGATCAGGGAATCCACTGCAAAAATCTGATATGATTTTCCGGCAAAACAAAAAACAGGTTCTTAAGAACCGGTCCGGTCTAAAAGTTATAAAGCCAGGCAGAAAACTCCCGGGCGCCTTACGCTCCCGGGAGTTTTCCGCTTTTGCTTTTATAATCACTTTCCTTTTTCAACATAAGACAAATCATTTACTGTTTCAACCGTATAGATCCCATCCTTGACAACCACTTTCGATACACTGGCATTTTTCAGTCCTGCTGCCGGCACTTCTGCATTTGCATCGACTGTTGAAAGAAATGTTCCGATGCTTAATCCGTGAGAAACCACCAAAACATCAGCATTGCCCTTATCCATGGATTCCTTTACAATATCACCGAATGCCGCCTGTAAACGAGCCTGGATCGTGGCAATATCTTCCGCAGGCCAATTGCCCTGTTCAGCTGACTTATCCTTATCCAGCTGTGCCAGAGTATCTGCAAAAGGTGCAACGGTATCCATAAAGCTTCCTGTCTGCATGGAAGCCATCATATCCTCCAGTGTCATGCCCTGTGCTATTGCAACCGCTTCCCACATCTCCTCATTTGGCATTCCCTCATAAGTACCAAAGTTAAACTCCCTGAGCCTTTTGTCTTTATGAATCTCCAGATCAGGGCCGGTTTCCTTTAGTACGATTTCCGCAGTTTCAATGGCACGCCCGCTATCGCTTGTATACACAGCATCAAATTCAACTCCCTCTGATTTTAAGCCACGTCCCAATGCTTCTGCCACTTCTATCCCGGCGGGTGTTAACGGCGCATCAATCCAGCCCTGGGAACGGTCGGTAGTATTTAACATGGTTTTACCGTGACGTGTAATATAAAGAGTCACCGTATCAATCGCTGCCTCAGGCTCTTCTGCAGCTGCTTTCTCCGGTTTAGCCTGTGCTGTGGTTTCCGGCTGCTTCGCAGTTGCAGCCTGACAACCTGTGATAAGCATGGTTCCAAGTAAAAATGCCGATATATATTTTCTAAGCTTTTTCATATTTTTTTCTCCTCATCCTTAATATCAAATACCCCTATGTTTATCCCCTTCCGGACATCTGCCGGCCAGCCCCCTCTTGACAGGCATGACAGCGTCCGGTTTCATTAAGTTAAATCTTCCCCATTGGTAGCAATGACTTTCTGATACCAATAAAAGGATTTTTTCCTGCAGCGATTACCTGTTCCATTTCCCTGATCATCCAGGTCTACATAAATAAATCCATAGCGCTTACTCATCTCCCCTGTGGAAGCGCTTACTAAATCAATACAGCCCCAGGGCGTATATCCCATTAAATTTACACCATCAATTGTAACCGCATCTTTCATGGCTTCAATGTGAGATTTTAAATATTCTATGCGGTAGTCATCTTCCACATACCCATTTACATCGGCCACATCCTTTGCACCTAAGCCGTTTTCAACGATAAACAGCGGTTTTTGGTAGCGATCATATAAAGCATTCAAAGTAATTCGAAGCCCAAGAGGATCGATCTGCCAGCCCCACTGGCTGGCTTCCAAATAAGGATTTTTTAAGGAAGCAAAGATATTGCCCTCCGTTGTGTCCGCAGCAGCAGGATCCCCGCTGGCTACCCTTGAGGAATAATAAGAAAAAGAAATAAAATCAACCGGCGTTTGTTTCAGTATTTCCAGATCATCGTCTGTTATATCCAGCTTGATTCCCTCTCTCTCAAAACGTTTCCACGCATAATCAGGATACTCTCCTCTTGCCTGTACATCAACAAAGAAATACCCCTCTCTGTCTCCTTCAAATGCCGCCCATACATCCTCAGGCTTGCAGGTAAAGGGATAATATTGTCCTGCTGCCAGCATGCATCCCACCTGGTTTTGCGGGTCTATTTCATGAGCCAGCTTAACTGCAAGAGCACTGGCAACCAGTTCATGATGAGCTGCCTGGTACTGAATCTGCTTTCTGTCATCCCCTTCCTCAAAATATAATCCTGCCGCCATAAAAGGGGCGTGGAGAATCATATTAATTTCATTAAAGGTAAGCCAATATTTTACCAGGCCTTTGTAACGGGTAAATACGGTTTTGCAGTAATTTACAAAAAAGTCCATGACCTTTCTGTTCCTCCAGCCTCCGTATTCTGTGATCAAGTGCATGGGGCAGTCAAAATGTACCAAAGTAACAAGCGGCTCAATGCCGTACTTATGGCATTCTTTAAAAATAGCTTCGTAAAATTTCAACCCTTCTTCATTGGGAAGGTCATCGTCCCCATTGGGAAATATTCTGCTCCATGCAATGGAAAGACGATAAGTTTTAAATCCCATTTCTCCAAATAATTTAATATCATCAAGGTAGCGATGATACATATCAATGCCCTTTTTGGCCGGGTAATAGTGTTCCTCATCAAAATCGAACATCTTCTTCTCTCCGGCAGCCACAGGCCAGCGATCTTTGCCGTGGGGGACCACATCCACATTGGCAAGACCTCTGCCCCCCTCTGAACAGCCTCCTTCGCATTGGTTGGCAGCAGTTGCACCTCCCCATAAAAAATCCTCTCTAAATGCCATATGATAACTCCTTTCCTTTCTACTTTTACACCCATTTACGCGGGCATACGGATCATTGCCGGGTGACTGCCCTCTCAATTCCTATCAGGCAATCCTCTGTAGTAACCTTCCTTTCTTTCCACAAAATCATACTGTCATGTTCACCCAGGTTCGTAATCAATACAGGGGTTGTCAGGGAATATCCTTTGGAATGAATAAAATCCATATCAAATTCCAATAAGACCTGGCCTTTTTTCACTTTCTGCCCCTGCTCTGCCTTAGCAGTAAAGCCTTCTCCCTCTAATCTGGTAGTATCCATGCCTACGTGAATCAGAATTTCCAGACCATTATCCGCTTTAATGCCCAAAGCGTGTTTTGTATGGAAAAAGGCACTGATCACACCGTCCGCCGGTGAAACCACAACTCCCTTTGATGGCTCTACCGCAATCCCCTTCCCCAATGTACCGCTGGAAAATGCGGCGTCCTCCAGATTTTCCAATGGAATGATATCGCCTTCTACCGGAGAAAGAATCTCTATAGAAAGAACCTCTCCAGGAACCTCCTGTTTCTCTGCTGGTGCATCAGTTCCCATATGTTCCTCAACCGGAGTTTCTTCATCATTCCAAAAGAAGAAAGTAAGCAAAAATCCCACCAGGGAAGAAACAATGATGCAGATAAATGAATGAAACATTCCACTTGCATCTCCTGTTTCATTGTTTATAAAGTTTACTACTCCAAAAATCCCAAGACCGCCCATGGTATAGGAATTTGTATTCATGGCAGTAATCACTGCACCGCCTGCCGCACCGCCGATCATGGAAAAAATAAACGGCAGTTTTTTGGGAAGAGTAATGCCGTAAATGGCCGGCTCGGTTACACCGCAGATACCGGAAACCACCGCAGGGATACAAAGTGATTTCATTTTTTTGTCCTTGAGTTTAAAGTACATGGCCAGTACACAGGCAGTCTGTGCAAAACTTGCCCCAAAGCTTCCGCTTAATACGTTGCTGTATCCAAGTTCAGACAGCTGTATGATGGCCATGGGAATTACAGCCCAGTGGAGTCCGAAAATAACCAGCACCTGCCATACAAATCCCATGAGAATGCCAAATAAAATGGGAGAGGCAGCAAAGACAGCAGAAAATCCCGTGCTTAAAAGGCTTGTTGCAATGGATACCACCGGTCCTATTAACAGAAATCCTGCGGTCATGGATACAAGCATCACCGTAAACGGAACAAAAAAGTTCTGTATCATCTCAGGAATCACCTTTTTTGCTGCTTTTTGCACATAACCTGCAAACCAGACAACAATAATGATCGGAATTACGCTGCTTAAATAGTTATTGGCTACCCAGGGGATCCCAAATGCTTTTAAGTAATAAGCGCTGTGGAAAATAGTTCCCTGAAACAACACGCCCATGGGTTCTCCCCCCTGCATGGCAGATAACTGGATACCCGGATAACATAAGGCCGCACCAAGCGCCATACCTGTTAATTTATTCACATTGAATTTTGCTGCTGCAGTAAAGCCAATGATCACAGGCATAAACTGGAACACAGAGTCACCAATGGCATTGAGCATGGCATATGATCCGGACCCAGCAGAATAAACGCCAAGGAATACTAAAAGCGCATTCAGGCCCTTTAGGATACCGCCTGCTGACAGAACTCCCAGGAAAGGCTGGAAACAGCCGCTGATAATATCAATCAGCCTGTCAAATGTACTCTTTTTATATGTACTTTCCTCCGACTCCCCTTCCGTACTGATCCCTGCCACCTGGCAGACCTCTTCGTATACGGCAGGCACATGGTTACCAATTACCACCTGGTATTGGCCCCCGCTTTTCATAACCGTAACGACTCCTTCCATTTTCTTTAAAACTTCATCCTGCGCCTTACTCTCATCCTTAAGCTGGAAGCGAAGGCGGGTAATGCAGTGGGTCAAAGACGCAATATTTTCTTTCCCTCCCACTTCTTTGACTATTTTCTTTGCCAGTTCTTCATATTTTCCCATGGCAAATCTCCCCTTTCTAATTTATTTGCATATTATCATCAAGAATCTTAATGATATGGATAGCCAGGTATAATCCTTCCTGTTCTGTAAAGCAGTAATGATAATGGCTCCAGATAAACTGCCTGATCTTTTCCACGCACTGAAACGTATCTTCGTAGCGTTTGCTTAAATGATCTTTTAACATCTCGCTCATATCAGCATCATTTAATTGTGAACCCGGGAAAATACGATGGGCCAGAAAACGCAGGTGAGTTACAAAACGGTAATAAGCATAACTTTCTTCGTTATAATCAATTAAAAAATGATATTTTACTATATTTAAAATCTCACCGATGAGCTTTGTTATCTTCCCTGCAGTTTCCATGCCTGATTCCAGTTCCGCATTGACAAAATGCATGGCAAGGGTCGCTGCTTCATGATCATCATACCAGCTGTCATAGAGCTTATTAAACTCTGCCACCAGCCCTCTGCCCAGCCGAAATTCATCCTGATACATCCTCCTGATATCCCAAAGCATTCTGTTTTCCATATAAACTCCCAGCTTTCCGCGCTCAACCATGCTGTTTAAATGGTCTGCCAGGGATATGAAAAGAGAATTCTGTAAGGTGCGGTTTAAATCCTCTCTGGCTTTTGTTACATAACGGCCGGCTAATTCAAAAATCGTGCCCGGTATTTCCGAAAATAGCTGAGTATACTGTGCAAGCTGTGACCTGTCATCTAAAATGAATGTTTTATCAATCAATTCAAGTGGTATCTCCTCATTTTTACGGGATGAATGAGCGATTCCTTTTCCCATAACAACCAGTTCTCGCTCCTGTCCGTCTAAGACCAGTGCCGCATTATTGTTTAAGTATTTAATAATCTTCATCTTCCTGATCCTCCCAAAAAAGAAAACCCGCCTGATTCGCAGGGATAAAAATCCCCTGAACCAAGCAGGTTTCGTATATGTTCAAGCCATATTCACGATCCAACTGTGCTTCCTGATATTAACAAGTTTTCATCTGTTCACTTTTTCGATTTGGATTTACTTTCTATCTATGGTAACCCCCTTAACTGATGGATAGATATTATCATGCCAAATTTTAAAAGTCAACATTTTTTTTATATTTTTCTTATGTATTATAATTACTTTTTCAATCCATTTTTCTGTATCATAAAATGAAATAGGAAATTTAGCCATTTTCATTCATACTTTCTCAGTTATATTTGTGATAAATAACTTTTCTATTTAATTAACTCAAAGCCGAAAAATTCCAATCCCGGCCAAACCAATTGTCAAAACGCCTTATTTCGATTATCACAGGAACGGTCAAAATGGTAATCCGGCTGCATTTTCAGTTTAAAAAGAACAGGAGTGCCGCTCCTGGCAGGGAATCATGATAATTTCATGCCATTGCGCGACACTCCTCTTTAATTTTATGAATAGAATAACCGGTTAACCGCGCTGAAAATACCGCGGATAGATGCTCTTGTGATATTGGAACTGATTCCTACGCCATAAGTAGCCTTTCCTGTCTTCACATCCAGCAGGTGGATATAGGAAGCAGCCTGTGCTCCGGAACCGGAAGTAAGGGCGTGCTCATAGTAGTCCAGAACCCGGATCTCGATTCCAAGCTCTTTTTCCAGGCCCTTCTGCACTGCATCAATGGGTCCGTTTCCAACTCCCTCAAAGGTCTTCTCCACACCATGATCCGTATAGCGGACTTTGGCAAGGGTTGAGAATTCCACATCGTCCTCTGCTTCTGTGATCTGGCTCTTACGGAAGTGAATAGGCTCCTTCTTTTCCGTGTAATTGCTTCTGAACTCTTCCAGGATCTGCTCAGGAGCGACCTCACCCTGCTTTTCAGAAATCGCCTGGATTACGTCTGCAAATTCCTTGTGCATGCCCTTTGGAAGCTTGAAGCCATAGAAAGTATCCATGACAAAGGCTACGCCGCCCTTGCCGGACTGACTGTTGATCCGTACAATAGGCTCATACTGCCTGCCAATATCCGCTGGATCGATGGGCAGGTAAGGAACCTCCCAGTAGGTATTCTTTCGATCCCGCATAGCCTGCATGCCCTTGTTGATGGCATCCTGGTGGGAACCGGAAAAAGCGGTAAAGACCAGCTTTCCTGCATATGGATGTCTTGGCTCCACCTCCATCTTGGTGCAGCGCTCATATACATCCACGATTTCCCGGATATTTTCAATGTGAAGCTCCGGATTAGTTCCGTGAGAAAACATATTATATGCCACCGTCAGAATATCCACATTACCGGTCCGCTCGCCGTTTCCTAAAAGCGTGCCTTCCACCCGGTCTGCTCCTGCCAGAAGGGCAAGCTCCGTGGCTGCAATGCCGGTTCCCCTGTCATTGTGGGGGTGAACGCTTAAAATAATGCTGTCACGGTCCTTGAAATGGGTATTCATCCATTCGATCTGATCCGCATAAACATTGGGAGTAGTCATCTCCACGGTTGACGGGAGATTAAAGATGATCTTCTTTTCCGGTGATGCGCCCCAGGCGTCCTGGACAGCGGTGCAGATATCCAGAGCAAAATCCAGTTCTGTTCCCGTAAAGCTTTCCGGAGAATATTCAAGGGTCACCTCTCCGTCAAAGCCCTGCATATACTGCTTCACCCATTCCGTACCCTGTACGGCAATCTCCTTGATCTCTTCTCTTCCCTTATTGAAAACCACATCTCTCTGAAGGGTTGAGGTGGAATTGTAAATATGTACAATCGCCTTTTTAACTCCCTGAAGGGCTTCAAAAGTCCTTTTGATCAAATGCTCCCTGCACTGGACCAGAACCTGAATGACCACCCCGTCAGGAATCAGCTTTCGTTCCACAAGCTGCCTTAAGAAATCATATTCAATCTGGGAAGCTGCCGGAAACCCAACCTCAATCTCCTTAAAGCCCAGTCTGATTAAAAGATCAAACATCTCGATCTTCTCTTCCACGACCATAGGCTCTGTAAGGGCCTGATTCCCATCTCTCAAATCAACGCTGCACCAGATCGGCGCTTTCTTAATCTCATTGCACGGCCATTGTCTCTCCGGATAATTGACTACCGGTACTCTTTTATATCTTTGATAATTCAACATGTTTTATCTCCTCCATAATCATTTAGTCGTCTGTCCTGTCCGGCAGGCTGCCGGGATTCATTTCTGAAACAGGACAAAATTTTCATGTTCTGTCTCATAAAAACTCATCACAGGCTTTGGAGTCGATAAATCACGCTGTATTTTTTGACAATGAACAACGTGGCTTTTATAGGTCTAACCCCATCTTTCATCATTCCTTTGCATTATAATCACATACCTTGTTCTGACAATGTGTCGTGGTAAAGTGTTATGTTATTATAGCACGACTAAAAAAGACTTACAACAGGAAAATTAATTTTCTGTTGCAAGTCTTTTTATGGATCTATCTGCTCATCTCTAAAAGCTTGGATTTTAACTCGCCTTCCATCCGGCTTAACTCTGCCTCTGCTTCCCGGCGTTTTGTCCTTCCCTCTGCCTGAATCCGGACCACTTCATCCAAGGTGGTGATAAGGGATTCATTGGTCTTCTTAAGGGTCTCTATATCCACGATTCCACGCTCTGATTCCTTTGCCGTCTGAATGGTGTCGGTCTTTAATACCTCCGCATTCTTCCGCAGAAGTTCATTGGTCATATCCGTCACCTCCCGCTGGGCCTTTGCAGCCTGCTCGGAATGGTTGATCCCAATGGCAAGAACCATCTGGCTCTTCCAGAGAGGAATGGTGTTCACCAGGGTGGACTGTATCTTCTCCGTCATCAAGGTATCATTATTCTGGACCAGACGGATCTGGGGAGCCATCTGAATGGATATCATGCGGGTAAGCTCTAAGTCATGAAGCTTTTTCTCAAAACGGTTCAGCATGGCGGATAAGTCATTGGCTGCCTGGGAATCCTCCGGAAGCCCGCTTTTTGACGCCCGGTCCAAAAGGGCCGGAAGCTCTTCCCGCTGCACCCTGGCAAGCTTTCTTTTTCCCGCCAGAATGTACATGGTAAGCTCTTTAAAATACGTGGTGTTTAAATCATACATTTTATCCAGAAGGGCGATGTCCTTTAACAGCTGGATCTGGTGGTTTTGAAGAACCTTGCAGATCTGGTTTACATTGGCTTCAGCCTTGGCATACTTGGCCTTTATCCCCTCTACCCGGTTTACGCTTTTTTTGAAAAAGCCGAAAATCCCCTTTTCTTCCTCATCCACTTCAAAGCTCTTAAGCTCCACAACCACGTCCGTCAGCATCTGGCCTACTTCCCCCAGATCCTTTGTCTTTACATTATCAAGGGCTGCTTCGGAGAAATCAGCAATTTTTTTCTGGGCGCCTGCTCCGTACTGAAGGATCAGATTGGAATCTCTTAAATCGATCTTTTCCGCAAAATCGGCCACTTGTCTTTCTTCTTCCGGCGTCAAGTCTGCTCCAGGCACTTCCTCCACCTTTTTTAAGGTACTTTCTGTATGCACCAGCTGGTTTTCTTCCATTCCGCCCACTTCAAGAGGAGACAGAGTCAGCCCCGGCGCTTCTTTTAACAGCTCTTCAATATCCTTACTCATTCTTCATACCTCCTGTAAAATCGCTTTCCGCCCAGCCATCCTTTTTTAACATGGTCTGGATCACCGATGCATCTGTGGTAATATCCAAGGCAGCATCCTGATAAAGGTCATCAAGCAGCCGCTCAAAAGCCTGGTTTATGGTATCAAGGGTTCTCTCTATCTCCGCCTTTGCGGAAGTAATATTAGCTCCCTGGCTTCCCGCGCTGTCAAAATCCCGGTATGCGTTTACCAGCTTTACCGTTGTGGGAAGGTAATACTCCATAAAGCGTTCCATCTCCTTCATCCGTGCCGGATTCCTGGAAACAGATTCAAAAATCCTGCGGATCACATGTTCAAGGCTGGAAATCTTCTGAGAAATCACCTCACCTGGAATGGCATCATTGGCTTCCCTCAATATTCTTAAATAATTCTGGCCATCGGCCATCATCTGTTTCATTTCCTCGGAAGGAGATTCTTCCTTTGCTTTTTCACCGGCCTCTTCAATCTCCCTTGCCTTAAGGGCCTTCTGGCATTCCAGATACTGCCTGTAGGTGGTCTCGCTTAAGATCAGGCAGGTTTTCTGTTCATCCAGGTATGCCTGCTTGAAAATCCCAAGCTTGATCATCTTTTGGATATCCTTTAATACAAAATCACGGGATCTTCCGATGCTTCCCGCCAGTTCCTCAATGCTGCAGTACATCCGCTTTCCCGACTGCTTTGCATAGATCCTGGCCCGCTTTAACCTGTCCCGGATGGTTATGCCGGTGCGGAGCATAAAGCCGGAGGCGCCGCCTAAAAGGAGCAGGAACAGAGTAGAACCTGCCACAGCCCAGATGACCGGCTTCACCACCAGGGCAACGATCCAGACAATTAGAAGAAACAGCAATATCAGGCCAATGCCAATGCTGCCAAATACCGTATACAAAATACCTGATACACGGCCTGTCTGATTTAACTGCATCAGTTCCCCCTGGTCATCACCGTTCCTTCTCCGAACATCCCGGCTGGTCTGAAACGCCCGGTATCCGGGCCCGCTTTCACGTTCCACCTTTTGAACCGGCTCTTCTCTCCATTGGGTCTTCCGGGATGTCTCCGTTCTTTCCCTTCTTTGACTGGAAAAGCTTCCCGGCGGCGGGTTCTTACGAAACTCCACTCCCTTTATCAGCTGGCTCCTGGCTTCCTCCAGGGCTGAATTAACCGTATCGGAAATGGTTCTGTTCAGCTGGTTAAAATCCATGGAATCAATTGCCTGCTGCACCGAGTCCCTGATCTGGTCTCCTAAATTTGAAAATTCTTTATTGTCCATATTTCCTGATCTCCCAAAAACATCTTGTTACCGTTCAGTCATGCAGAAACATTATTTTACATCAGATCTTTATCATATCATGAATTGTCCTGATTTACAATTATGCATACCTGCAAAAAAATAGAAAGCAATCAAAATAAGCAGCCTTTGCCGTTTTTTGAATCACTTTCTATTCTTTTAACAATCTTCTAGGAAAGCAAATGGCCTTTTTCTTTCATTACTCCAATTACCTGGTTCACATATTTTTCACAGGTATCAATATCAGCGGCCTCTACCATGACCCGCACAACCGGCTCCGTGCCGGACTGACGGAGAAGGATCCTTCCGCTGTCCCCCAGACTTTTTGCCACCTTTTCCACTTCAGCTTTTACCGCCTCATCATCCTGGGCAGCGGTCTTATCGTGGACGCGGACGTTTTTAAGCACCTGTGGATAGATTTCAAGCTCAGAAACCAGCTTGCCAAGGCTTTCCTTCTTTTCCAGAATAACTTCCATTACCTTTAAAGAGGTTAAGATTCCGTCTCCAGTGGTGGCGTGCTTACTGAAAATAATATGGCCGGACTGCTCTCCGCCCAGACAGTTTCCGTTTGCCACCATATTTTCATATACATACTTATCGCCTACCGCAGTTTTATCATATTCAATGCCTTCCCTGTCAAAGGCCTTGTATAATCCGAAGTTGGACATAATGGTGGTAACCACCCTGTTATTCTTAAGAGTTCCCTGTTCTTTCATATATTTGCCGCAAATGTACAGGACAGCATCTCCATCCACCACTTCTCCGTTCTCATCAACGGCAATGCACCGGTCAGCATCTCCGTCATAGGCAAAGCCCACGTCAGCTCCCACCTCTTTTACAAACTTCTGAAGCTGTTTAATGTGGGTGGAGCCACAGCCTGTATTGATGTTTAAACCGTTTGGCTCATTGCTGATCACATGGGTCTCAGCTCCCAAAGCATCAAACACATTTTTGGCAATTGCGGAAGCGCTGCCGTTTGCACAGTCCAGGGCCACCTTTTTATTCTTAAAGGACCTTGTAGCTATGGAAATCAGGTAACCGATATACCGGTTTCTTCCTGCTGCAAAGTCCACGGTACGGCCGATCTTATCCTGTTTTGCCAGGGGCAGCTCTCCCAGCTCTCCATCCAGATACTTTTCAATTTCAACAATAACGCTCTCTTCCAGCTTCTCGCCCTTTTCATTGATCACCTTGATCCCGTTATCATAGTAGGGATTGTGGCTGGCTGAAATCATGATCCCGCAGGAAAACCCTTCGGTACGCACCACATAGGATACGCTTGGAGTGGTTGTAACGTGAAGGAGGTAAGCATCGGCACCGGATGCAGTAAGGCCGGCCACCAGGGAATATTCAAACATATAGCTGCTGCGCCTTGTGTCCTTTCCTATGACGATCCTGCACACTTCCTCCCGGTTCTTCTGTCCATAGTACCAGCCTAAAAAGCGCCCTACCTTATATGCATCCTCCACTGTCAGAGTGACATTGGCTTCTCCCCGGAAGCCGTCCGTTCCAAAATATTTTCCCATGATAATATCTCCTTTTCACCAGTCTGTAAATCATTTTAAGTAATATGTACCAAATTCATAACCTTCTAATTTTCCTCCTGAGGCACTTCACAGGCGTATAGAATGGTTCTTGCATCGTTGAACTCATAGCTGCAGGTCACAAAAGACCACAGCTGCTCCACCGGTTTTTCCGGCTTCTGTAAAAACAGGCCTTTCTTTGTCATTTCCTCCACATATGCCTGAAAGCTTTCGTCGGTTTCAAACACGGTTTTCCGGCGAATGGCGGAAGCATCCGTATAAAGGGCAGTTATGGGCCGTAAATGGTATTCCCTCTCGGTTGTGTAAACAAAAATATCCTGATGTTCCTTAAAAAAGGCCTCATCCTTAAATTTTATGATGTCCTTAAACATGGTCCCGTTCTTCATGTGATGGCCGTATATTATGTTATGCCTTCCGGAAAAATCAGGTTCGCTTTCATAATCAAGGTAAATGGCGCCTGCTATGCTTTTTTTGCCTTCAAAGTCTGTATCCAGATATGTTTCATTGTTGTCTGTCTGTACAATGGGATAATCAATCACCGTGCCCTCGATCCGGATCCAGCCCACAATGTCCGGATTGATTTTTCTCAGTTCCTCAAAATCAATAGGAGAAACATAGGAAGCGACCGTTTCCTCTTCCGGGGCATTGGCCTCTGTCTCCGGGGCCGTGGTCTCCCTTGCAAGCTCCGCAATACTTTCATACTGCTGTTTTGCATGATTTCTCGTTTGAAAATCAGAATAAAGCATTCCCAGTCCCACAACCAGAAAAATAAAGGCCAGAATAAGAATTCCAAAGGCCAATTTTTTATTCTTCATGCTTACTCCTGCTCTCTTTCATGTTTTTAAATCTTTCTAAGTATACATTATTTTTATAAAAATCTCAATCTTTTATAAGCAGTGCTAGACTTTTCCACTTTTTTTCTATATACTAAAAAAAGAAAATGTTATTATGGAGACATTTATGAAAAACCAAGAATCTACTATTTACGTTAATATGCTGGGAGGATTCTCCATATCCATGGGAGACAGGACGATCATAGACCAGAATAATCAGGCAAAAAAGCCCTGGAGCCTTTTAGAATATCTTATTACCTTTCGGGGCCGGGATATTCCTGTAGAAGAACTAATTGATCTGTTTTGGAAGGATGAAGCCAGCAATAATCCGGCAGGAGCCTTAAAAACCTTAATGTTCCGTGTCCGCAAGCTTTTGGAGCCTTTGGGATATCCCACACAGGAGCTTGTTTTCCAGAACCGTAAAGCTTATGGCTGGACAAAGGAACTGACAACGGTCTGTGATACCGACCGTTTTGAAGATCTGTGTATTCAATCGGAATCCGCTGATCTTTCAGATGATGCCCGTTTATCCATGTGCCTGGAAGCCTTTGCCCTTTATAAGGGAAACTTTTTGCCAAAATCAGAGTGGGAATCCTGGGTTGTGCCCATTCATACTTATTATCACACCCTTTATCAGAAACTGATCCGGAAAACTTTGCTTCTTCTGGAAGAAAGAAAGGATTACCCCACCATCATCGATGTATGCCAGCAGGCAATTGCCATTGACCCCTACAGTGAGGATGCACATTATTACCTGATCTACTCTCTGTACCAGAGCGGAAACCAGCTCATGGCCATGGAGCATTATCATCATGTGACTGACATGTTCTATAATGAATTTGCCATCACACCATCCATTCGTTTTAAAGATTTATACAAGCTCATCAGCGATAAAAAACACGGCATTACCATGGATTTAAGCACCATACAGGAGATCCTTTCAGAAGGAACCACGGATAACGGGGCCTTTTGCTGCGAGCCTTCCGTGTTCCGGGATATTTACCAGTTAGAGACTAGGGCCATCGAACGCACCGGTGACTCCATCTTCTTATGCCTTCTGACTATCAGCAATCTAAAGGGAGAACTCCTTAAGCCTGCTGTCCAGACACGGGCAATGGATGAACTTGGGGAATCCATACGCAAATCCCTTCGCAGGGGAGATATCTTCTGCCGCTACAGTGTAAGCCAATACCTCATGCTTCTACCAACGGCAACCTATGAAAACGGTGAGATGGTCTTAAAGCGCATTATTCAGAACTTTAAAAAAGAGTATTCAAGAAAAGATCTTTCCATCACGTATTCATTGCAGAGTATCATACCAAATTAAGCTTATAGAACAGGGATACATACAGGAAAACTGCCTACAGGAGGAACAGAATGCGGACAAATGACTTTATCACTTTTACCCTGGAAAAGAAAAAAAGCATCGCTCTGATCGCTCATGACAATGAAAAACATGCGCTGATCGAATGGTGTAAGGAGCACAAGGCGGCTCTTGAAAAACATACGCTCTGCGGCACCGGCACAACGGCACGCATGATCACGGACCAGACAGGCCTTCCCGTAAAGGGCTATAACAGCGGACCTTTGGGAGGAGACCAGCAGATCGGAGCAAAGATCGTGGAAGGAAGGATTGATCTGGTAATATTCTTCTCCGACCCTCTCACCGCGCAACCTCATGACCCGGATGTGAAAGCGCTTTTACGTATTGCTCAGGTTTATGACATTCCCATTGCCAATACCAGGGCAACCGCGGATTTCATCATCACCTCACCTCTCATGGATAAGACCTATGAACATCAGGTTATCAACTTTCACAAAAACATTGCAGATCGCGCAAAAACCCTGTAAAAGGGCTTTTATATGGAATGACAAAAGGCAGGGCTTTTACATATGTAAGCCCTGCCTCTTGTCTTTTATTATTCTATTCTATCCAAAAACCTTTTCGCATAGTTTTACATATTCCTGATAAGCAGGAAACTCCTCAAGGCCTGTAAGGCGTTTTGCAATTCCCTTGTAATACCAGGCGTGTTCAGACTTGTTCTTTTCATTAAAACGCTGCCAAAGGTCATCACCCATTAAATAATGGTCTCTGGCCGTTGCCCTCAAATTGCTCAGCTTGTCAGCCAGGACAAGGATCTTGCTGTCTCTGGAAGCCTGCTCCAGATGATCCAGAGTCGCACATTTACGTTCCTTCCAGCACTTTGTTTTATCTTCTGTTTCTTCCATAACCAGCTCAGCCACCCGGGGTCCGAATGCTTCCTTAAGCTCCGCCTCCGTAACACCCGTATCCTCCACCACGTCATGAAGAAGGGCAGCGCAGATCATCTCTTCATCCGTTACCATCAAAGCAACGATGACTGCTGTCTCCAGGGGATGGACGATATAAGGGATCTTCGTCCCTTTCCGAAAGGTCCCTTCATGGGACTTGGTTGCAAATGCAACAGCTTCCTCGACCATACTGAGTCTCCTTTTGTTCTTTCTCAGGCATATTATTCTTAACGAAAGCAAATGCAGTCCAGCTTGAATTTAGAAAATAGCCCTTCGGTCAGCCAAAGGCGAACCGAACTTTCTTAGATATATTAACACAAATTACTAAGATTTAACAGGTCTTATTTTCCAGCTCTTATGAAATTGTGATTTTTAGCTTAAAAACAAGACTTTGAACGTTCTGCTTTATTTGACGAAAGTCTTTATTTTCCAGCGTTTTTCATCGTCTGGACGATTTCTTCTTCCGTCAAGGATGTATCTGCGCTGATAATAGTATTGAAGCGAATCAGTGCGGGAGTACTTAAACTGGCTCTGGATTATTTAAAAAAGCACCCATTAGGACTTTAAAATTTTACTTGACAAAAACACATCCATGCTTTAGTCTAGCTATATATTTCATGAAATAATATTAATAATATTTTTCAAGGCAAAGAAGCCATAACTATGTGCAATGTCGCACAAGGTTATGGCTTAATTTTTTTACCCAAAAATAAGAAAGAGGTGCTTTATTTATGGATCACGGAGATTTTTCATGGATGCTTATATGTTCTGCTCTTGTGTTTATCATGACCCCTGGGTTGGCATTTTTTTATGGAGGACTGGTAAAACGAAAAAATGTTGTAAACACCATGATGTCATCAGCCATTATGATGGGAATCGGATCAGTTCTATGGGTTTCGATCGGTTTTTCCCTCTCCTTCAGCGGAGATATTGGAGGTGTCATCGGGAATCTTAACTGGTTTGGCCTTAATTTTGATACCTTTGCCGACACCACACATTCTTACCCAAATACGCTTGTTTTTGCCATTTTCCAGATGATGTTTGCAATCATTGCTCCTGCTCTTATTACCGGGGCGGTTGCAGAACGTATGAAATTCTCCTCTCTGGCAATTTTTGTGGCATTGTGGTCTATCATTGTTTATTATCCCCTGGCTCATATGGTATGGGGCGGAGGTTATTTGTTCCAGATTGGTTCCATTGATTTTGCCGGCGGCAACGTGGTTCATATCAGTTCCGGTGTAAGCGCCCTGGTACTTTCCATTCTTCTTGGAAAACGCAGAAATTTAGGAAAGGCACCGTACCATCCTCACAACGTACCCTTCGTATTTCTTGGTGCGGCTCTTCTGTGGTTCGGCTGGTTTGGATTTAACGGAGGAAGCGCCCTGGCAGCCAATGAACTGGCAGCACATGCATTCATGACAACCAACACAGCAGCAGCTTCTGCACTCCTTTCCTGGATCTTCATTGAAGTGATCAAAAATGGCAAACCAACGCTGGTTGGAACTTCCACGGGACTTGTTATCGGTTTGGTAGCCATTACTCCGGGTGCAGGATTTGTACCGATTTGGGCAGCAATCCTCATCGGAGCACTTGTAAGCCCGATCTGCTATTACTTCATCAATGTAATCAAACCAAAGTATGGATACGACGATGCACTTGATGTATTCGGTTGTCACGGAATCGGCGGTATCTGGGGCGGCATTGCAACTGGTATTTTTACCCATACCAGCATCAATTCCGCAGCACCATGGAATGGCCTCATATTTGGAGATATAACTTTATTACTTCGTCAGATCGCAGCAATTCTTATGACCATTTTCATTGCCATCATAGGAACTCTGGTGGCAGCCGGCATTGCATCCCTGATCACAAAGGGAATCAAGGTGACCAGCAAAGTTGAGGTGACTGGTCTTGATTCTTCGGAGCATGGAGAAACTGCTTATCCTGCATTTAATGGAATGGATTAATAAAAGGGAGAGAATTATATGAAGAAAATTGAAGCATTTATCCGGCCGGAAAAGCTGGAGGACATTAAAGAAATTATGGATGAGCTGAAATTAAACGGCTTAAGCATTATGCAGGTTATGGGCTGCGGCAATCAGAAGGGCTGGACTGAATTTGTCCGCGGCGCAGAAGTAGACTATAACTTCCTTACCAAAATAAAGATCGAACTGGCCGTTCCTGATACCCAGGTTGAATTGGTTATTGATGCAATTACCAAAAAAGCATATACAGGAGAATTTGGTGATGGAAAGATCTTCATTTCTGATATCCAGGATGCGATTCGCATTCGTACGGGAGAACGCGGGGAAGACGCAATTAAATAGTCCAATTAACTTTTAAAGATTTAATTTCTCTTCCATTTTACATAAACGTGGAGGTGTTATAGCCATATAGGATCTTTCCTCCTACCCGGCGCCCTAATTCTGCACGTTTATAATAATTATCCGTGATTGTTTTTATCGTATTATCTCTTTCCCACTCGGCAATCATAACAATCCTAAGAATAAACAGTTTTCCATTGCTTGCAGAGGTGTCTAAATGTTCTGCAGCAGACACCAAAAAACATTGTTTTCGTTAATAAGCTGCCATAACTCTACCAGGTCAAAAAGAGAACGTGTTACCGGATTTAAGGTTAAAATTTACAATAAACCTGAAACGTACCATTCCTACTGTCATATAATATCACAAACTATCTTTCAGGTACATTTATGAACGTCAGCATTGGTATGACAGCTCCTGATTTTACTGCTACAACAACATTCGGGCGTATAAAGCTGTCTGATTACAAAGGATACTGGGTTATTCTTTTTTCTCATCCAGGTGATTTTACACCCGTATGCACTACCGAATTTATCGCTTTTGCCCAAGCAAATGATCAGTTTGAATCGTTAAATACAAAATTAATCGGTCTCAGCATAGACAGTAACCCTTCTCACCTGGCATGGGTAAATCAAATTTATCTTTTAACAGGCATTCAAATTCCTTTTCCAATTATTGCAGACCGTACAGCCGAAGTTGCAAACCTCTATGGCATGATTGCTCCCGATGCCTCTACGCAGGAAACCGTCCGGAATGTTTATTTCATTGATCCAAATCAGATAATCCGTGCTATCCTGGTTTATCCTTTAACCAATGGCAGAAACATTTGTGAAATACTGCGTCTGTTAACTGCCCTCCAGACAACAGACAAATGTGGTGTTGTTACCCCTGCAAACTGGGAACCGGGCAAACCTGTAATGGTTCCGCCTCCCCGCACCTATGATCAATTGTTAGAACGTGCCAATGAACCTCAAACATCGAATTTAAATTGCATGGATTGGTTCTGGTGTTATAAAGATAAACCTTGTTAATTATGTAACAAGCATTCAAAGCCGTGCCGGAATAGATTGGTTCTGGCACGGCTTAATAACCTTTAATACCATTACCATTACTTTTTCACTTAATTTACTCAATGTGAATATGATTTTATCCTGCCAATTTGATTCCTGCAACAATACGCTTTTCATATATATTCCCATTTATTTTTAACTTATATTTATATCTGAATACATTTGCATTTAAATACTATACAAAATTCCATCAAAAAAACACCCGTTGACCAAAGTTCAACAGGCGTTTTCAAAAAGGAAAATAAGGCACCGCAGGCTCCTTTCATTTATGTATTATTTTATTAACTCCTCTAATTCAACACCTTTTAGATATAATTGCTGCAGAATAAAATCATTTATTCGATTATCAATCTCTGTTTTATCATCTAATCCATTACATGCCTCATAAAACGCATTTACACTAATCTCACAAACAACCTTTTTATTTCCTTTTTCTTGTTCAAACCGGAATATTCCATCATCATAAAAGATATCATAATCTTCATTGCTTTCCAGTCCCCTTAAACAATTCCTTATACTCTTATTTCTATAAGCCCCAGGAAATAAATGCCAAGTTCTACCCATAGTATTTTTCACCTCCTTATTAATATTATATGCCAAAGATTGCCGAAAGATAGCACATATCGACCAACAAATTTCGATAATATTTTTATAATCCTCCATCTTTGCCGCTGCAAAAGTGCATTACCCCTTTATACCGCAGCTTGAGGACTGCTGCAATGCAGCCAAATGGAAACATGATACCCCTGAAACACGCATAAACACAGCATTCTGTAAGAATAAATTAAATTATTACGATTTAACAGATAATCTTGTAAGATTCCTCATTTTCTGATATGCTTATAGGCGTAAAATACATCAGGAGGAAAAGGGAATCAGTATGAACCATTATAACAATCAAATCAGACCAAACCGCAGGAACACCCGCTCCGGCAACAGGCACGATGCCGGGCAAAATGGTTTTCTAAGGGTCCTTCTGTTTTATGTGCTTCCTTTCATCGTGATCAATGGCCTGATCTTTATTCTGGTGACAGCCAAACCAAAGGGCGAAGTTACCATCGGTGAAAGCAGCGATTATATTTCCACCACCATGGAACTTAAAATCAAATCCCTGCTTCCTGTAAAAAGCATGGAAGTGGCTTTGGATGGTTCTCCCGTTGAAATGACGAAATCAGGTCTTAAGACCTATACCGCGGACCTTAAAAACAATGGCGTGCTTGAAGTAAAACTGACATCCTTTAACAAAATGAAGACTGTTTTAAATGAACAGGTGGATGTTCTGGATGATACACCCCCGGCAGTCAAGGACAAGGTCTTTGAGGACGGAATCCTTTCCTTCCGTTTGGAGGACAGCCAGTCAGGCGTGGATTTTTCTTCCGTTTCAGGATGTGATGAAGACAATCCGGAAATTCTTCCTCTGTCCATAGACAGAAGTACAGGCCTTGTGACCTTTGAGATTAAAAAAGAAAACCTCACCATCACAGCAAAAGACAAAATCGGCAACGAGCTTCATATAACCTATACCCCACAGGGGGAAAGCATTGAAGATGAAGAAATACAAGGTGCTGAGGCAGAAGATAATGCGGAATCTTAAGTCCGCCCTATGGCTTATTGTTTATCTACATAGAGGGAAAAGAGACGGATCGAAAAGCCGGCAGTCACAAAAAGATCATAAAAAAGCGGTAAAGCCTCATAAGGCTATGCCGCTTTTTTTTATTGTGTGCTATTTTTCTTGACACGCCGATTGAAAATATCATATAAATGACTTAAAACCATTGAGCAAAAAAGGTCGAGAGGTTCCCTTTTGAAAACCCTATAATGACTTATGCAGGGAGGTGGTAAACGTGCAGGAAAAGATAGAAGCCGTACAGCGAATGCAGGATTATATTGAAGCTCATTTGTTTGAAACGATCACCCTTGCCGATCTTTCAAAAGCGTCGTTATTTTCACCCTGGTATTCACACCGTTTATTTATGAAGCAAGTTGGCATGACTTCCGCTGATTATATCCGTAAGTTCCGTTTGTCAAAATCAGCGTTAAGGTTGCGGGATGACCCTTGTAAAATAGCTGATGTAGCTTTTGATATGGGGTTTGGCAGTGTAGACGGTTATCAGCGGGCATTTCGCCGTGAGTTTGGCTGTAATCCCAGTGAATACGCAGCTAATCCTGTTCCTGTGTATTTATTTACTCCCTATGGCGTTAAATTCAGGCACATTGAAAGGAGACCAGTTATGGTAAACTTGAAGAACGTATTTATCCAGGTAATTGAAAAGCCTGCACGCAAGGTTATTATTAAGAGAGGCATAAAAGCGGCAGACTATTTCACCTATTGTGAGGAAGTCGGCTGTGATGTATGGGGACTTCTCCAAAGCATCAAATCAATTAACAGCGAACCGGTTTGCCTCTGGCTTCCCAATGGGTACAAAAAACCCAACACTTCGGAATATGTACAGGGAAAGGACGTGGCTCTTGATTATGACGGTGTCATACCGGAAGGCTTTGATATAATTGAATTGCCTGCTGCCACATACTTAATGTTCCAGGGGGAGCCGTTTGAAGAAGAGGATTATTGTCAGGCGATTGAGGAAGTGCAGATTTCTATTGAAAAATATGCTCCGTCTCTGATCGGCTATTCATGGGATAATAAAAATCCCCGTATTCAGCTTGAGCCAATTGGCACAAGAGGTTATATTGAATTAGTCCCTGTGAGAAAACAGGAATCCTGATATACAAAACAGGCGCATCGCCGTTTCAGCGATGCGCCTGTTTTCTTATACACGATTTGTCAGCCGTTCTCATAAGCTTGTCTGGCTGCTTCCTCTTCATGAATCATCATATCCTTCTTGTGGATTCTCCCTCTACCAGCTCCGCCTTAAAGACCTTTTTCTGATGACCTGCTTTGTTCCTGATCACATCAAATAAAATCTTAATGGTGGCCCTTGCCATCTCCTCTACCGGCTGGCGGATGGTGGTGATGGAAGGGTTATAATAACGGGCGATATCAAGGCCGTCATATCCTGCCACACAATAGTCTTCAGGGATCCTTCCCCCATGCTCAAAGATCGCTTTGCAGGCACCAATGGCAATGCTGTCTGAAATGGCATACACAGCCGTAAATTCCGGTTTATCCTTCAAAACCCGGTTCATCATCCGGTACCCGTTGTCCATGGTATAACATTCTTCACACTCCTCTGAATAAATAATCAGGGATTTGGAAGGGGTGATTCCATTGTCTGCAAGAGCCTTTTTGTATCCTTCCAGGCGGAGGCGGCCAATGCTTTCATCATCAGAGGCGGCGGTGAGGATGAGGATTTTTTTATGACCAAGTTTACATAAGTAATCCGTCATTTTATAGCTTTCCCCATAGTCATCTACTGATACGCAGGAAAAATCAGGGGACTCGTCTAAGTACGACCTTATTCCGATGGTGCTTAACACATAAGGAACGGTCAGCTGCTCCAGCTCCTCCCTGCTGTGGGAAAAATACCCTCCAAGGAACACGATTCCCCTTGGCTTCTTTTCCTTGATCAGTTCCAAAGCCACATCTACCTCATCCTCCTGCTCATCCACACGCTGCAGGATGAATGAGTATTTCTTTTTCTGGATCTCCTCCTCAAAGACTCGGATCATCTTGCTGAAAAAGGGATTGCCGATTCCCTTGATCAACACCGCAATTGCCCTGGAATCGGTGCGCTTTAAATTCCGGGCGCTGTTGTTGGGAATATAGTTGTTTTCCTTAATCACCTGCATGATCATGTTCTTTGTCTCTGGATTGATATCCGGATGGTTGTTGATGGCGCGGGACACGGTGCTGACACCCACCCCGCATAATCTGGCTATATCCTTAATGTTTATGGAGCCCATCAGAAATACTCATCCCCTTTCGTCATGCCCTGCCGTAAAGCCTGGCTGTTTTTCTGCATTTTTCTACAAGCTCTTCTGTCATTTCCCCGGAAAGCATACGCCATCTCCAGTTTTTCCCCAGGGTGGAAGGTTCATTGATCCTGGCGGACACCCCAAGCCCCAGATAATCCTGGACCGGTATCACAGCCAGCTTTGCCACGCTTGCTAAGGCCAGGCGGATAAAATCCCAGTGAATCTCTTCTCTTGGGGTTTTTCCGTTGTTCATATAATCAATGGAAAGCTGCCGGTCCTCGGCTGACAAGTCTTCATACCAGCCCTTGATGGTATTGTTGTCATGGGTTCCCGTATATACCACACAGTTTTGGGTATAGTTATGGGGCAGATAATCGCTTTCCTCCCTGGAATCAAAGGCAAATTCCAGCACCTTCATGCCTGGGAATCCGGTATCCTTTACCAGCTTTAAAACCGATGGGGTCAAAAATCCAAGGTCTTCCGCTATAATATCCAGTTTTCCGAATGTTTCCCCCATCCGGTTGAAAATATCAATTCCAGGTCCTTTTTCCCAGGACCCGTTTATGGCATTCTCACTTCCTGCCGGAATGGAATAATACTCATCAAAGCCGCGGAAATGGTCTACCCGCACCACATCATAAAGGCGGAAGCTGTATTCCATGCGCTTCATCCACCATTCATACCCGGTTTCCCCATGGTACTCCCAACGGTAAAGGGGATTTCCCCACAATTGTCCTGTAGCGGAAAATCCATCAGGCGGACACCCTGCCACTGCAACAGGCTCGCAATTTTCATCAAACTGAAACAGCTCCGGGTGAAACCAGGAATCAGCACTGTCAAATGCCACATATATGGGAATGTCCCCGATGATCCTGATGCCCTGTTCTTTGGCATAGGACTTTAACCGGCTCCACTGTTCCTCAAATTTCATCTGAAGGAAACCGTAAAATCCGGTTTCATCTGACAGCTCTTTTTCATACCGGGAAACAGCCTCTTCTTTTCTGAGGCGGATGTCCTCATCCCAGCAGATCCAGCTCTTCCCTTTAAAATGATCCTTAACCGCCATGTAAAAGCAGTATCCGGCTGTTTCCTCTCCAAGGAGCTTTAAAGGCTCCTCCGGCCTGTGGCCCTGGTCCTTCCACCGTCCGTAAGCCTTTTTCAGCAAAGGAAAACGGTTCTCGTAGATTTTCCCATAGTCAATGTCCTTAGGATCAGTCCCAAAATCCATTGCCTCACATTCCGCAGCGGCCAGCAGTCCCTGCTTTACAAGTTCATCCAGATCAATAAAATAAGGATTTCCCGCAAATGCAGAGAATGACTGGTAAGGGGAATCCCCATAACCGGTAGGACCTAACGGGAGTATCTGCCAGTACTGCTGCCCTGCCTTTTTTAATAAATCAATAAATTCATATGCCTCTTTTGAAAATGCCCCGATCCCGTATTTTGATGGAAGGCTTGCAACCGGAAGCAACATTCCACATTCCCGCATAATCAGTCTCCTTTTTTGGTTTATTTCTGAAAACAATGAGCCAGACCCAGAAGCGCCTGCCCTCCTAGCCCTTTACCGCTCCTGCGGCAACGCCCTTTATGATATATTTCTGACAGCTTAAATAAAATACAATAATAGGAAAGATAGCCAGAACCAGCATTGCCATCATGGCTCCCATATCAATGGAGCCGTATCCGCCTTTTAAGTTCTGAATAACCATTGGTATTGTACCTTTTTCCTGTGGAAGAATCAAGCTTGGAAGTAAATAATCGTTCCAAATCCACATGGCATTTAAAATAGCAACGGTCACTGCCGTTGGTCTCAGCATGGGGAATACCACATGAAAATAAGTTTGAATGGGAGAACAGCCATCAATCATGGCCGCCTCTTCGATCTCAAGGGGTATGGCCTTTACAAAGCCGCAGAACAAAAACACCGCCTGCCCGGCCCCAAAGCCCAGATAAAGAAGTACCAGACCGTACATGGAGTTTAAGTATAAGTCATTGGCTGTCTTTGACATGGTGAACATGACCATCTGAAACGGCACAATCATGGCAAATACGAATACATAATACATGATACCGGTAAATGCAGATTTCACTCTGGTCAAATACCAGGCCGTCATGGAAGTGAACAGAATGATGACCGCCACAGAGGCCACCGTAATGAACAGGGACCTGCCGAATGCCGGGAACAGCCCTGTTTTCCGTATGCCTTCCACATAATTGGCAAGCCCTACATAGGTCCCTGCCTTTGGAAGCTGAAACGGCGCATCACTGATAAACAGCTTGCTCTTAAAGGAGTTTATGAAAACCAGGACAATGGGGAATAGGAATGCCAGAGACAGAACTGCCAAAGCGGCCGTCAGGATTGTTCCCGCGGTTTTTCCTACCTCCATTTGCTGGACTTCCGTATTTTTTCTCTTTCTGCTCATCAACTCTCCACCTCCTTACGCCGTGTTAATGAAAGCTGGGTCAGGGAAATGACCGCAACCATAAGAAAGAACACCGTAGCCTTTGCCTGGCCAACCCCTTCCCAGCCCACTCTGCCGTAAAAGGTGCTGTAAATATCGAGGGCAAGCATGCTGGTCTGCCTTCCAGGCCCTCCTGCCGTCAATGCCAGGTTCTGGTCAAACAGCTTAAAGGAATTTGTCAGAGTGAGAAACAGGCAGATGGTAAAGGATGGCATGACCATTGGAATCATGATCCGCTTTAAGATCTGGAATCTGGTGGCTCCGTCGATCCTTGCGGCCTCAACCAGCTCTCCGGGAACATTTTGAAGTCCGGCAATGTAAATGATCATCATATACCCGATCAGCTGCCAGTTCATTAAGATCACCAGGCCCCAAAAACCGTATTTGGCGCTAAAGGAAAGGGTAACCCCGAACTTTGCAAGGATCCCGTTTAACAGAAGCTGCCAGATATAACCAAGCACAATGCCGCCGATTAAGTTTGGCATGAAAAATACGGTCCGGAATAAGTTGGTTCCCTTAATGCCTCTTGTGAGGACATAGGCCATCAGAAACCCCAGGGTATTAATGGTCACCACAGACACAATGGTAAACTTCACGGTAAATACCAGGGCATTGATAAAATTCTGGTCCATAAATATTTTTTTATAATTTGAAATTCCTACCCAGGATGCATCCTTTACCGTGGTGAATTCTGTAAAGGACAAATAAATGCCTGTGATAAACGGGTACAGAAATGCAATGGTAAACGCGGCCAGTGTGGGAAGGACAAATATTGGAAAGTATCGTTTCATTGATTTTTGCATAGCAGCTCTCCTTCTAAAACACTTTCTCTGTGTTGGCAAAAAACCTCCGGTAAGCCGGGGCTGACGGAACTTTCTTGTATGAAAATGGGTGAGGCATCTCCCTCGCGCTCACCCATTTCCCTTTAAAACTATTTTGATTCTTTTATTTTGTCATTGCTTTTTCGTTTGCCCAGTCAGCTTTCATCTCATCCACAACAGCTTTCCAGTCCTTGCCTCCCTGAGCATACTGAAGAAGAGATGCCCCGAAATTGTCCTTAAAGGTCTGGCTTGGGAAGGAGGTAAAGTTCCAGGTTACGGAATATAAGTCCTTGTTATTCATATACCGGTCAATTTCCTTTGCTAAAGGATCAGTTGGCTTTTCATCTGCCGCAAAGGTATCAAAGGGAGCGATAAAGCCCAGCTTGTTGGTTACATAATCTTTTCCTGTATCAGAAGTGAAGAGCCACTCCAGGAAATCCAGAGATGCTTTCTGGTCCTCTTCCTTTGCCTGGCTGTTGATGGAGAAGAAATTCTCTGTTCCAATGCAAAGCCCCTGCTTCTCCTCGCCGCTCACGCCGGTATAAATAGGAAGGAACTTCACATCTTCTTCTTTAACCGTGTTTCCGTCAACACCGGACACCTGTCCCCAGCCCCAGTTTCCGTTCTGCACCATGGCAACCTTGCCAAGAGCAAATTCGGCCATGGAATCCTCAACGGTTTTAGCGCCTACCATCTTGGGATCTGTACAGGAATTGTTGATGTATAAGTCAAAAATGTTCTTATAGTTGTCTGCGTACTTAAAATCAAGGGCATCCTTGTCGGATACGCTGTCATCTTTATATTCATAGTAAACTGGAAGGTTTGCCAGATGGGTCTGCCATCTCCAGTCCTCACCAGGAGCAAAGGAAGTGGAAGCGAATACGCCTTCGATTCCAAGGTCAGCCTTTCTTGCCTGCATATCCTCTGCAACCGCTTTAAGAGAAGCAAAGTTATTGATCTCATCCATGGATTTCGCCTTTGCGCCGTCAAGAGCAAAGTACTTCTCCATGATTGCGTCATTGTAAATGATGCCATAGCCTTCCACTACATAAGGAATGCCGTAAACTCCATCTCCGTCCTTTACAGCCATATCTTTGTCAACCAAATGTCCATAGATTGCCGTATCTTTTAAATCCTTGCAATATTTTGCCCAGGCCTTATATCCGATTGGTCCGTTGATCTGGAACAGGGTAGGCGGTTCTTTTTTTGCCACCTCTGATTTTAAGGTCTGCTCATAGGTGCCTGCTGCCGCTGTCTGTACCTTCATGGGCACACCGGTTTCCTCCGTATACTTTCCTGCAAGCTCCACCCATGTGTCTGCCACCTCAGGCTTAAAATTCAGATAATAAATCTGTCCTTTGGCCTCTGCCGTATCACCGGCTTTTGCAGCGGTGGTTTCCTCTGCCTGAGTTTTCTGCTCTGCCCCTGTTGTTTCCGGAGCCTTGTTTGAAGCACAGCCTGCAAGTGTTCCTGCTGCCATTGCCGCAGCCAGGGTAAGTACTGTCAGTTTCTTAAGTTTCATAATATCCTCCTTCCGTGCTTACGCACATTCCGGTTGATGGACCTTCCACACAACCCCCAAACTTTTTCCTGTATGCCTTTCATACAGAACCTTGCCAAGCCCATATATCTCCAGGCTTTAGCTTTTCTGGCCATTGGATTCCGACGGTTTGGTAACGATATCGGTAACGTTTCCAATAACCTTATGGCTATAAGATATCACAATGCACAAAAAAATGCAATAGATTTGGATAAACTTTCATTTTTCGTTAATACGTTGCATTTTTGATTCCTATTTTGTGCATTATACACAATTTCTGACCTTTCATTCCCTTTTTTCCATGATTTTTTTGCCTTTAAGCCCATCCTTTTCCATAGTCAGATTTTCGTAAATAAAACCTAGGAAATTTGACCTGGAATGTTAAGAGAAAAGAAATACAAAATCTTCCATTTTCCTGTAGAATATAAAATATGAAAAGGAGGAAATAATTATGAGAAAAATGAATAAGCCGCTGGCAGCGATCCTGGTTGCCGCATCAGTACTTTCTATGACCGCGTGTGCCCAGACAGGGACAGCTTCCGTTCCCGGAGCCAATTTGACTACTATCACCAACAAGGATACCAATACCATACAGGTAAGCAGCACAGAGGGAATCAAGGTGGTGCCGGATATGGCCCAGGTCAATTTCGCAGTGCTCACCCAGGGCGCAGACCCTAAAGCCTGCCAGGAGAAAAACAGCGCGGATACAAACAACGTCATATCCTTTTTAAAGAATTCCGGCCTTGACGAAAAATCTATCCAGACTTCCAGCTACGGCCTTGAGCCAATGTATGACTGGAACAATTCCGGCCAGCAGATCACCGGATATCAGATGCGCACAAGCATCACCTTATCAGATCTTCCCCTTGACCAGGTAAGCGCCCTGCTTTCTTCCAGCATAGATGCAGGCATTAACTGCATTGACAGCGTGAACTATCTTTCCAGCAAATACGACGACACCTACAGGGAAGCCCTTAAAAAGGCCGTTGATGGTGCCAAGGTTAAGGCAGAAGCCATTGCATCAGCCAGCGGAGTTACCCTGGATGGGATCGCCCACATCGAAGAGATGAATACCTACCCCAATATCAGGTACTCCTCCACTGCTGCAAAGGAAGATGCTTCAGGAGTCAAATCCGTAGTTGTGGAGCCTGGCCAGATCGGCGTGGAAGCCCAGGTAACAGTAACCTACCGTGTAAAATAAAGAAAGAGGAGAAGCTTCCTTATTAAGGAACTGCCTCAGAGCCGCTCCAGTGAAGAATAAGATAAAAAATGAGCTTTGATTGGTCTTAAAGACCACTTCAAAGCTCATTTTTTATCTCATGAATGCTGTTTTGCTGTATCGTCTGCTATTGGGATTCCAGGTGCTTTTCTACCTGCACCTCCATCCGACTGTATGGAATCTCAATTCCGGCTGCTTCAAATTCAAGCTTTACCCGTTCCAGGATCTCCCATCTGGCCGGCCAGTAATCGTCCAGGGAGGTCCAGCCCCGGCCACCGATGGTAACGGCATTTTCCGTTAAGTCACTGACAAAAATGTCAATTGGTTCCTCTTCTAATATTCCATTCTGCCTGTAAAAAATGCTTTCCATAATTTCTTTTGCCTTCTTTAAATCCGAATGGTAGCTGATTCCCACCAAAACATCCAGCCGCCTCTTATCCATGGCAGTCACATTGGTAAGAGGGGAATTGGATAGGGTCCCATTGGGAATGACCACCTGCTTATTGTCACCTGTGTTTAAAATGGTGTATACAAGTCCAATGGTGCGGACCGTGCCTTCCCCGTCTTTGGATACGATATAATCTCCCACCCGGAAGGGCTTCATAAGAAGGATCAGCACTCCGCCGGCAAAATTGGCCAGGCTTCCCTGGACAGCCAGACCAACGGCAATACTGGCAGATCCAAGCAGCGCCACAATGGAAGCCGAATTTACTCCGATCTGCCCTGCAATGATAAACGCGAGTAAACAGTACATGACGGCATTTAACACGGACAGAAGAAACTTTCTTAAGCTGACCTCCATATCCACCCTTTTAAAGGAGCGGTACAGCATGTTATGGAGGATTTTAATGACCCTGGAACCTATAAAAAAAATCACCAGGGCAAACAAAAGCTTTATCCCAAATGCAATCAATTCGGGAGCCCAGCCCTTTAAGGTTTCCAACATGACATTGGGCTTTAGCTGGTTTAAGTTTTCCTGTACCTCCTGCTGGAGATCCGCCAGGGACTCTCCCGGCAGCACACTGGAAACCATATGGAATATCATTTAAAAACCTCCTGATCCTATTTCTTCTTTGTATACCAATGAATCAGGCGGATATGCCTGCATATCCGGTTGATTCATAAACTCAGGTTTAAAAGATGTTATTCTTTCAACCTTTATGTACCGGTGAATCAAGAAGATATGCATTCATATCCCGTTGATTTACAAATCCGGAGTTAAAAGTTTTTTACTTTCAGCCTTTGCCTTTTTATTATATGCGGGCTTCTTGGCCTTTTTTCCCGCCAAAGCCGGCTTCTTCTTTTCAGGAGTACAGGCAAAGACCATGACGCTTAAGGGAGCCACTGTTATTTCAATGGAATCCGGCCTTTCGTCAGCCTCTTTTTTCTTAGAGGTTTTCACCCGCAAATTGATCCGGCCCTGACCTGCGAAAGCTTTGTCATCACTGTTTAAGATTTCCTTATACTTTCCTTCAAAAGGAACTCCCACCAGGTATTTCTCATGAAGCATTGTATCAAAATTGCAGAGAAAGAGAAGGGTTTCTTCCTTTTTCTTTGTTTTTCTTAAAAAGCCCACAATGCTGTTCTTTGAGTCCGTGCACTCCACCCACTCAAAGCCGTCCGGCTCGTAATCCATCTGGTACAGGGCCGGCTGGCTCTTATATAGATGGTTTAAGGCCTTTACATAATCCTTTGTCATCTTATGAAGCGGGGAGTCAAGGATCTCCCAGTCAAGGCTCTTATTTTCATTCCATTCCCTGACCTGGGCAAAATCCTGGCCCATGAACAAAAGCTTTTTCCCGGGATGTCCCATCATAAAACCATAGGCTGTCCTTAAATTCGCCGCCTTTGCCTCCAGGGTATCCCCCGGCATTTTACCCAGCATGGAGCCCTTTCCATGAACCACCTCGTCATGGGAGAATACAAGGATGAAGTCCTCGCTGTAGGCGTAAAGAATGCTGAAGGTCATCTCTCCGTAGTGATGTTTCCTGAAGTAAGGATCGCACTGCATGTAGCCGGTAAAGTCATTCATCCAACCCATATTCCATTTATAATCAAAACCCAGACCTTCATTCTTAACATCAGCCGTGATCTTAGGCCATGCCGTAGATTCCTCTGCAATCAGGACTGCCCCATCCTTTCTGCCCTTGAATATGGAATTCAAATGCTTCAGGAACTCAACGGCTTCCAGGTTTTCATGGCCGCCGTAAATATTGGGAATCCATTCTCCCGGATCTTTGCCGTAATCCAGATACAGCATGGAGGCCACCGCATCCATGCGGATTCCGTCAGCATGATACTTTTCCGCCCAGAAAAGGGCATTTGCAATGAGGAAATTGCTGACCCCGGGCCTGCCGTAATTATAGATTAAGGTCCCCCAGTGGGGATGAGCCCCCTGCCTTGGATCCTTATGCTCATAAACACAGGTTCCGTCAAAGCTGGCCAGTCCAAAACTGTCCCTTGGAAAATGAGCCGGCACCCAGTCTAAAATCACACCGATTTCCTGTTTGTGCATGTAATCCATGAAATACATAAAATCATCGGGGGTTCCGTAACGGCTGGTGGGCGCATAATAACCTGTCACCTGATATCCCCAGGAAGCATCCAGGGGATGCTCCATAATGGGAAGGAGCTCCACATGGGTGTAGCCCATGTCCTTAACGTATTCCGCCAGCTTTTCTGCGATCTCACGGTAATTATAGAATTCAGAGCCAGTCACCTGGTTCCCGTCCTCATCAAGCTTCGCCTCTTTCCGAAGCCAGGAGCCTAAGTGAACCTCATAAATGGACATGGGCATTTCCTTGGAATCAGCCCCTGCCCTGTTTTTCATCCATTCCTGGTCGCTCCATGAATACCGGTTAATATCCCAGACAATGGAAGCAGTCTCAGGACGCAGCTCACAGTAATTGGCATAGGGATCGCTTTTAAGCTGAGGTTTCCCGTTTTTATGCTTCAGCTCATACTTATATATCATTCCCGTTTTTAAGCCAGGTATAAACAATTCAAAAATGCCGGAATCCCCCAGCTTCCTCATCTGGTGGCGCCTGCCATCCCACAGGTTAAAGTCCCCTACCACGCTGACACGCATGGCACAGGGTGCCCACACGGAAAAGTATACCCCTTCCGCTCCGCCTGCAGTCATAGGGTGCGCCCCCATTTTTTCATAGATGCTGTAGTGAATTCCGGCTTCAAACTTTTTAATATCTTCCGGCTTATAGAAAGATGCATAGGAATAGGGATCCAGACATTCCTCTGATGTCCCATTGTCGTAAGTGACCACCAGGCTATAAGCTGCCGAAGTTTTCCGTGGTATGAGAGCCGCAAAAAAGCCGGCTTCATCCGCAAGCTCCATGGGATATTCCTTACCGCTTTCCCTGAAACGGACAATCACTGATTCTGCAGTAGGAATAAACGCCTGGATGAGCAGACCCTCATCTGTTACATGGGGTCCAAGAATTTCGTGAGGATTCGCCGCCTCTGAATATACAATTTCCTCAATGCCGGCCCAATCCATTAAATCGTACAATTTTCCATCCATACATAGCCCTCCTGATCCCTCTTTATGAAAATATTTTATCACTCAGGCATGTATTTTTCAAGAGTTTACCAGGAATTGAGGATCAATTGGACCTTGCGTAAGCCAGCATTAAATCAACCATTCTGCCATAGCTGTTGACTCCGTCGGACTGGCTGTTCAGCTTTAAATAGGTGTCATTCATCCGGTTGGAAACCTCGGCGGCCTTTCCCTCGTATTTTCCCCAGAATTCATTGTTGTACCGTAAATCTTCCCAGGCTTTTTCACTGAGCTGTCCGCAGATTTCCCAGTAGGCCTCCTGGTCTGTTTTTGCCAGGGCATTGGTGGCGTAAATCCAGCCGGTAATATACCCGCTGTAACGGAATGCCCCGTCATCGGAGCCAATGCAGGCTAAATATCCGATGAAGTTGGCCTCATCTTCTCTCATGAACCCTCTTAGATGAGACAGTTCATGGCAGACGGTATGAGGAATGTTATAGCCCGGCATGGACCGGTTATAGGTGGCCTCCACCGTAAAAGGGGAATACTGGCCGCAAAGCTGCTGGACCGAAAAGAAGTAAGACCATATAAGGGCCTTGGGAGGCGGATAATAACCTGCCAGCTCCGGATAACTATCTCCCAGCCGCTTCATGGCCTTTACGCTTTCCCTTCCCAGGCTTTTTAGGTCCTCTTCTCTTGTGATGCCTTCCCCGCACATTTTGTTTACATCAGCCGTCAGCTGGAGACAGAGGTTTTTCAGTTCCTCCAGGGAAGACTTTCTCACCTCCAGCCCTGAATAGCTGGAAAAAGGCCTCCGGTAATAATTGATTCCGCAGTTTAGAGTGAACAGCAAAAAAAGGCCGGTGACAAGAAACACGGCTCTTATGAGAATCCTCTTCCCTTCCCTGCGGTGGATAAACACATAATAAACAGCATACAGAATGAGCAGGTAGGTAACAGCCTCCACAAGGGCAAAGGGGAACACCCCTGACACCCTTCCCATACTCCCTACCATGATCCGGTAAACTCCCCTGGCATACCAGTCCCCAAATCCCGGAACTTTTCTGGCCAGCATCTGAAGAAGCAATGAAACTGCAAACATTAACCCGGAAGCTGCCAGCAGCCCCTTATCCTTATTCCGGTTTATCCCTCCCATGATCCGGTTCCCCCTGGTGAAAGTTTTTTATCTGAAATTTATGATATCATGATTTTATGGACAATCCGTAGAGTATTTGTGAATATTTTCTTACCATTTTGTAAAACCCCTTGCGTTATAAATCAATCTCATTTAAACTTTGTAAAGGACCATCAGGAAGGAAACAAAGTGAAATCATATGAAAAGAGACGATAACATGCCAAAAGAACGGGAATCCTTCAGCTGGAGAGAAGAAATCCTCAGCTGGATCAAGATCATTATCACTGCCGCAGTCATTGCTTTTTTGCTCAATAACTTCATCATTGCAAACAGCAGGGTGCCCAGCGGCTCCATGGAACAGACCATAATGACAGGGGACCGGGTTATCGGCTCCAGGCTGTCCTATTATTTTGGAGATCCGCAGCGGGGAGATATAGCCATCTTCCATTTCCCGGATGATCCCACCGGAAAGACCTATTATGTCAAACGTGTCATCGGCCTTCCAGGCGACATCATTGATATCCGGGACGGAAAAGTCTACTTAAATAATTCCGAAACACCTCTTGAAGAACCCTATCTTCCGGAGCCAATGGAACCGGAACCTGACGCCCATTACGAAGTGCCGGAAAACAGTTACTTCATGCTTGGAGACAATCGGAATTTCTCTGCAGATGCAAGAAGATGGAAGCATAAATACGTGGAAAAGGACAAAATCATTGCAAAAGTCCTGTTCCGGTATTTCCCCTCCATTAAAAAAATTGAATAAGAAAAAACGCAGGCCCGGGTTCTCTCTCTGCCTGCGTTTTTATATATCCTCTTACCACTGGTAATATTTGACCAATGCCTGTGTTCCCTCGTCCCCATGACCGGAGGCAGCCATTGTCTCATACATGGAAAGCACGTGATCAAGCACTCCAAGGCGGATTCCGGCGTCTTTTGCTTCTTCAGCTGCCAGCTTCATGTCCTTGATAAAATGCTTGATGAAAAATCCGGGTGCAAAATCCCCGGAAAGGATCCGTGGAGCCATTGCACTTAACTGGGCGCTTCCGGCTGCACCGGTTGCAATGGAATCCACCATAACACCCACATCAAGACCGTTGGCTTTTGCATAAGCCATTGCCTCGCAAACTCCGGAAACAGCTCCTGCAATGGCTATCTGGTTGCACATCTTGGTGTGCTGGCCGTTACCTGCCTTGCCCTCATACCGGATTGCCTTTCCCATTGCCTCAAAAACAGGAATACAACGGTCAAAGGTCTCCCGGTCTCCTCCTGCCAGTATGGTAAGGGTCCCTTCCCTTGCCCCTGTATCTCCCCCTGTCACAGGGGCATCCAATGCCGTCAGCCCTGCCTTTTGGGCTTCTTCAAAGATCCGCACCGCAAGCTTTGGGCTGGTGGTTGTCATGTCAATCAGGCAGGTTCCCTGGTCTGCGTTTGCAATGATCCCATTTTCTCCGAAATACACTTCTTCCACATCCTCGGGGTATCCCACAATGGTGATGACCGCATCCCTGCCCTTAGAGCATGCCCTGACATCCTCACACCATATGGCCCCTTCGGAAAGGATATCCTCTGCCTTGCTTCTGGTTCTGGTGTATACCGCCACTTCGTAGCCGGCCTTCATTAAATTGCGCACCATGGATTTTCCCATAATCCCAATACCGATAAATCCGATCTTTTTCATATGCTTTCCCCCTTCTGCAATTATTAACTCCTTTTTTCGATATCCATTACCATATCTACCCGGCGCTGGTGTCTTCCGCCCTCATACTTGGCATCCAGCCATTCTTCCGTAATCATCTTTGCCATTTCCACACCAATGACACGGGCGCCAAAACAGAGGACATTGGAATCATTGTGCATTCTGGAAAGCTTTGCTGTGTAGGGCTCGCTGCACACACAGGCACGGACTCCCCGGACCTTGTTGCAGGCAAGGGAAATTCCCACTCCTGTTCCGCAGATGGCAATTCCTAAATCAGCCTCTCCATCCACAACGGCACGTCCTACTTTTTCCCCATACTCCGGATAATCGCAGCTTTCCGTGGAATTGGTTCCAAAGTCGATCACCTCATATCCCTTGCTCTCTACAAATTCTTTGATATAATTCTTCATTTCTATGGCCGTATGGTCATTTCCCATTGCAATTTTCATGGTTATTCTCCTGTCATCCTGTCATTGCCGGTTAACATGCTGGCATATTCGTCCGGCTCATTGCTCGTGCATAATAGATCCGGCATTTACATTATCATAAATGCCGGATTTTATCAAGTTTCTGAACCTCAGTCATCTTCTCCTGCTCCATGTCTGCCATAAAAAACCTGGATCCTGTCCATTCTGGAAGCCATGTTGGCAAGAAGCAAGTCCGCGGTGGTGAGAGCTGCCATGGCTTCCACCACCACCACTGCCCGTGGAACGACGATGGGATCATGGCGTCCCTTGATTACAATTTCTGTTTCCTCTCCGCCCCGTGTCACGGTCTTCTGGGGCTGGGCTATAGAAGGCGTCGGTTTAAAGGCTGCGCGGAGAATCACCTGGGAACCGTCGCTGATCCCCCCAAGAATCCCTCCCGCATGGTTGGTGGCTTTTTCCACTTCATTTTCAGTCCCTTTGCAAAAGCCGTCATTGTTCTGGGAACCCAGGGCGCGGGCAGCTGCAAAGCCGTCTCCGATCTCAAAGCCCTTAACAGCTCCAATGGACATGACCGCCTTTGCAAGAGCTGCATCGTATTTTTCAAATACCGGATCCCCGATCCCGGCCGGAATACCGTCAATAACGCATTCTACAACGCCTCCCAGGGAATCCGGCTTTCCCATAATCTCTTCCACGTATTTCTCTGCAAGGGCCGCTGTTTCCTGATCCGGCATGTAAAGGCGGTTTTTATCCCGCTCCTCTATATTAAAATGCTCTGGCTTTGCCTCATAAGGCCCCACGGATCTGGTGTAAGCGGTTACGGTGATTCCCAGACTTTTTAAAAAGCAGGCGGCAACAGCACCGGCCGCCACCCTTGCTATGGTCTCTCTTCCGGAAGATCGGCCGCCGCCCCGGTAATCCCTGATCCCGTATTTTTTATCAAACGTATAATCCCCGTGGCCGGGACGGTAAACCTCCATTAAGTTTCCATAATCCTTAGAACGCTGGTCAATGTTCCATACAACCATGGAAATGGGTGTTCCCGTTGTCATTCCCTCAAAAACCCCGGACAGGATCTCCACCTGATCTGCCTCCTGGCGCTTTGTGGTAAATTTACTCTGGCCTGGCCTTCTCCGGTCCAGATATTTCTGAATATCCGCCTCCTCCAGTTTAAGTCCCGCCGGGCAGCCGTCTACCACAACTCCGATGGCCTTTCCGTGGGATTCCCCCCAGGTTGTCACCTTCCATATTGTCCCCAGTGTTGATCCTGCCATGTATGTCTCTCCTTTTCTTTTAGCTGCCCACGGTCTTTGGGCAGGGTCCACTCCCTTTAACGGGTGTAAAGGTATGCCTGTAAGGTATTTTAATTTCCTACTTTTACGATCACGCAGCTGTTAGGTTCATTGACCTTAAGCTCCTTGCCGTTCATGACCAGAAGCCCTTTCGTATAATCAACCGTAAAAAACGTGATGTTGCCTGTCTCATGGTTGATGGAAGCAATATGCTTATCATCAGGGAAAACGCAGATATCCTTTGGATAGCTGCCGCTTATGGGAAGGCAGCATAAGGGTTCTAAAAGCCCTGTACTCTTGTCCCGATTGTAAACCGAAACGGAGTTGTCCCCGGCATTGCCGCAGAATAAATGCTTTTCATCATTGGATATCCGCATGGAACTTGCCGCAGTAAGCTGGCTGCGCTTGGGTCCGGTAGTGGAAACTGTCTGTACCTTTTCAATCTTCGGCTGCCGCTCTCCTGTCTCATAGCTAAACACATCAATTACATTCTTTAACTCGGAAATGAGATAGAAAAATCTTCCGTCAGAGCTGAAGCGGAAGCATTTGGGAGCGGATTCCAGCTCACAGTGCAGGGCATCCACCAGAATCATTTCTTCATCCTTGTCATTAAAACGATAAATCTTAACCTGGTCAATTCCCAGATCAGCCACCATGATAAATTTTCCGTCAGGAGTTCTTCTGGTACAGCTTACATGAGGGCGGAAGTTTCTCTCAGCCACACTGCCAAGACCTTTGTGGAACACTCCTGTCACGATCTCACCTACGGAGCCATCTTCATTCAGCCGCAGCACCGTGGACTTTCCGTCGTGGTAACCTGATACAAAGATGTACTTGTCCTTTGCATCGGTAGACAGATGGCAGCCCCTCATTCCCTTTATATTGGCTGAATTAAGCCTTGTGATCGCCCCATTCTCATGAATGCGGAAGGATACGACCCCTTCATCTGCAATGGAATACAGTGTCTTCCCATCATTAGAAGCGATCACATAGGAGGAATTATCAACTTCCACCTCGCATCTTGGAATAAAACGGCCCTTTTCCACATCAACATCGTATACGGTAATCCCCTTTGCCTGTCCGTTGTAGGAATAAGAACCTACATAAGCCATATACTTGCCTTTCATCATACATATCCTCCTGATATCTTCCTTGGCATGATTCTCTTAATGAGGGCAGATCCAGGTACAGCCCCAACTAAAAAACCAGCCGTTCGACCAGCCTTAAGGCCATTCGAACTCTGTTGCATAACGTAAAACTATCATATCATAAATTTCCTGGTTTGTTAAGGAAAAACTTCCTCAAAAACTATTGACATACAATGAAAAAACAGTATAATGTATCTTGCTGCCTGTTTATCATTACTAAACTTTTTAGTTATATTTATCGTCAGTTAGTATAGGTAAACTTTCGGCTCATTATTAACAAAAAGGAGGAGCATATGGATATCGGTGCAAAACTAAAGGAGCTTCGGGTCTTAAAGGGTCTTACCCAGGAAGAGCTGGCTGACCGCGCAGAGCTGTCAAAGGGGTTCATTTCCCAGCTGGAAAGGGACTTAACCTCCCCCTCCATTGCTACCCTTTTGGATATTTTGCAGTGCCTTGGGACCTCTGTCGGCGAGTTCTTCAATGAAAGCCCTGAGGAACAGATCGTATTTGGAAAATCGGATTACTTTGAAAAGCACGATGCGGAGCTTAAGAATGAAATCAAATGGATCATTCCCAATGCGCAGAAAAACATGATGGAGCCTATCCTTCTCACCCTGGAGGCCGGCGGAGAAACCTATCCGGACAATCCCCATGAGGGAGAGGAATTCGGCTATGTGTTACAGGGTAATATTTCCATTCATATAGGAAACAAAACATATAAAGCAAAAAAAGGGGAATCCTTTTACTTTGTATCAGACAAAAAACATTACTTAAGCAGCAAGGCCGGCGCTACTCTCATCTGGGTAAGCTCCCCGCCAAGCTTTTGACAGGAGGATAAAGGGTCATGGGTCAGCCATTAATTAATTTACGGAATATCACAAAAAGCTTTGACGGTACCATGGTACTGGATGATTTAAACCTCTCCGTGAAGGAGAACGCATTTGTTACCCTGCTAGGACCCAGCGGCTGCGGCAAAACCACAACTCTTCGGATCATCGGCGGCTTTGAACGCCCTGACCAGGGACAGGTGATCTTTGACGGGCAGGATATCACCAACCTGCCTCCTAACAAACGGCAGTTAAACACAGTTTTCCAGAAATACGCCTTGTTCACCCACATGTCCATTTCGGAAAACATTGCCTTTGGCCTGAAAATCAAAAATAAACCAAAAGCCTATATAAAAGATAAGATTAAATATGCCTTAAAGCTGGTCAACTTGGACGGCTATGAAAACCGGACGGTAGACTCCTTAAGCGGCGGCCAGCAGCAGCGGATCGCCATTGCCAGGGCAATTGTAAATGAACCGAGAGTCCTTCTCCTTGATGAGCCTTTGGGGGCCCTGGACTTAAAGCTCCGCCAGGATATGCAGTATGAACTGATCCGCTTAAAAAACGAGCTGGGCATCACCTTTATCTACGTTACCCATGACCAGGAGGAAGCCCTTACCATGTCCGACACTATTGTGGTCATGAACCAGGGTTATATCCAGCAAATGGGTTCTCCGGAAAACATCTACAATGAACCGGAAAATGCCTTTGTGGCAGACTTTATCGGAGAAAGCAACATTGTGCCGGGAATCATGGTCCGGGATGAGCTGGTGGAAATCTTTAATGCCAGATTCGTCTGCGTTGATAAAGGATTTGGAACCAACGCTCCGGTTGACGTGGTCATCCGCCCGGAGGACATTGACCTGGTGGCTCCTGAACAAGGCACCCTGACAGGTGTTGTGACCCATCTGATTTTCAAGGGCGTCCACTATGAGATGGAAGTGACCTCTCCTGACGGCTTTGAATGGCTGGTACACAGCACGGATATGTTCCCGGTGGGACAGATGGTGGGCATCCATGTGGACCCATTTGACATTCAGATCATGAACAAACCGGCTTCTGAAGATGAGGAGGCTGTGGGAATCAATGAGTAAAAAATTATTATCCGGTCCATATATCATGTGGATGATCGGCTTTATCATCATACCCCTGGCACTGATCGTGTTTTACGGGCTGACGGATAAATCCGGGGCCTTTACCCTGGGAAATGTCCTGTCAATCACAACGGCAGAACATGCAAAGGCACTTTGGCTCTCTTTGGGGCTTTCCCTTATCAGCACTGTCCTTTGTCTGATCCTCGCCTATCCTCTGGCCATGATCCTGCGTTCCAGGGGAATGGGTCAGGGAAGCTTTATCGTTTTTATCTTCATCCTTCCCATGTGGATGAATTTTCTGCTTCGGACCCTGGCATGGCAGACTTTGCTTGAAAAAAACGGTGTCATAAACGGCATGCTCAATGCCCTTCATCTGCCTAACCAGAATCTGATCAATACACCGGGAGCCATTATCCTTGGCATGGTTTACAATTTTCTGCCCTTTATGGTTCTCCCCATTTACAATGTACTTATGAAAATTGATGACAACGTAATAAACGCTGCCAGGGATTTAGGTGCCAACACCAGCCAGGTTCTGTTCCGGATCCTGTTTCCCTTAAGCATCCCCGGCATTGTCAGCGGAATCACCATGGTATTCGTGCCGGCCCTTACCACATTCGTCATCTCAAACCTTTTGGGAGGAAGCAAAATCCTTTTGATCGGAAATGTTATTGAGCAGGAGTTTACCAAGGGGAGCAACTGGAATTTAGGCTCCGGCCTTTCCCTTGTTCTGATGATTTTCATTCTGATCAGCATGGCACTCATTGCCAAATACGATAAGAACGGGGAGGGAACGGCATTCTGATGAACAGCAAAAGTTTTATTAAACGCTTTATCCAGGATTTTTACCTGGTGATCATTATGGTATTTTTATACGCCCCTATTGCTACCATGGCAGTGCTGTCCTTTAACAGCTCAAAATCCCGTACCCAGTGGGGCGGCTTTACCACCAGGTGGTACAGTGAGCTGTTCTCAAGCAGCACCATTATGACGGCCCTTTACAACACCCTGCTGATCGCATTCTTATCATCGCTGATTGCAGTCATCATCGGCACTGCGGCTGCCATTGCCATTAACGGCATGAACCGGGTCCCCCGGTCCCTTCTCATGGGAATTACCAACATCCCCATGCTGAACGCGGATATTGTTACGGGAATCTCCCTCATGCTGGCGTTTATCGCCTTTGGAATTTCCCTGGGCTTTCAGACCATTTTGATTTCACACATTACCTTTAATATTCCTTATGTCATTTTAAGCGTCATGCCCAAACTGAAGCAAACGGATAAAAGTACTTATGAAGCCGCCATGGACTTGGGCGCCACATCGGTTTCCGCATTTTTTAAAGTGGTGTTCCCGGATATTCTTCCCGGTGTGCTCTCCGGTTTTCTTCTGGCTTTCACCATGTCCTTAGATGACTTTATCATCACCCATTTTACCAGGGGAGCAGGAATCAATACTCTTTCAACTTTAATCTACAGCGAAGTGCGCCGGGGGATTAAGCCTTCCATGTACGCCCTGTCAAATATCATCTTTATAACGGTGCTGGTGCTGCTTCTCATCACCAACTTTGCACCAAAGCGTAAAAAACAATAGGAGAACACTCGCATGAAAAAAACTTTATCCAAGATCATGGCTGTCAGCGCCTTATCCCTCCTTTCCGTCTCCCTTTTAAGCGGCTGCGGAAAATCCGCTACCAAGACAGGCGGCGGAGAGGTTTACGTGTACAACTGGGGCGAATACATTGACGAGTCCGTTATTGAGCAGTTTGAAAAAGAGACCGGTATTAAGGTCGTTTACGACATGTTTGAAACCAATGAAGAGATGTATCCTGTTATCGATGCAGGCGGAGTAAAATATGATGCCGTATGCCCTTCCGATTACATGATCCAGAAAATGATCGAAAACAATCTTCTGGCTGAGATTAATTTTGACAATGTTCCCAATGTAAAGGAGATCGATCCCAGATACCAGGAAATGTCAAAGAGCTTTGACCCGGAAAATAAATATTCTGTTCCCTACTGCTGGGGAACCGTTGGAATCCTTTATAATACCAGCATGGTAGATCCCAAGGATGCTCCCACCAAATGGTCCGACCTTTGGGATGAAAAGTTTAAGGACAATATCCTCATGCAGGACAGCGTCCGGGATGCCTTTATGGTGGCATTAAAATCCCTTGGCTATTCCTCCAACACCACCAATGAGGAAGAAATCAGGGAAGCAAAGGAACTGCTGATCAAGCAAAAGCCTCTGGTGCAGGCCTATGTCATTGATCAGGTCCGGGATAAGATGATCGGCGGCGAGGCCGCAGTAGGCGTTATCTACTCCGGGGAAATGCTTTATATCCAGAATGAGGTAAAGGACCTTGGCCTTGACTATTCCCTGGAATATGTGATTCCTGAAGAAGGAAGCAACATCTGGCTGGATTCCTGGGTCATTCCTGCCAATGCTCCCAACAAGGAAAATGCAGAAAAATGGATTGATTTCCTCTGCCGTCCTGATATTGCAAAAAAGAATTTTGAATACATCACCTATCCGACTCCAAATAAAGGTGCCTTTGATCTCCTTGATCCGGAATTGCAGAACAACAAAGCCGTTTTCCCGGACGTGGATTCTTTAAAGAACAGCGAAGTGTATAAGTATCTGGGGGATGAGGTGGATTCCCTTTACAATGAAGCATGGAAAGAAGTAAAATCCAATTAATGGCCTTGAGCAGTGCAAATGGCACGGAATCTCTTATTACCCCATGATTATAAAATAACACAAATGGCAGATGCATCAAGGGTGTCTCACAGAGACATGTATCATACCCTTTATTCATCTGCCATTTGTGCTGTCATGAAAGCCTGCTTGTTCGTCTGCCTCAGTTGGAAAGATTGACTTTAAGCTTTTCTATTTCATCGTCAGTCAAACCGATTGACTTGATATAACTTTCTGCTGCCTTGGACAAATCCACTCCTTTAAGGCTGCTTCCTTTGGGAATACCGGCCATCTGCCTCATACTCTCCAGGATGTTGTTGTTCCCAATCCGGTCATATTGGCCAGGTGCCACAGGCACATGGAAGAAATTAACGAAACTGTCCATATAGTCATCTTTAATCTCCCAATATTTCGCACCCATCAGGGATTCCAGCAATGCGGCAACGAAACCAGTCCTGTCTTTTCCCTCTACGCAGTGAATGAGGTACGGACCTTCCTTATTGCCCATTTCCCGCAAAACAACAGCAAGCTTCTGCTTGAAGTCTTCTGATTGTGAATCAAGTCCCATGCCCATTGCATACACATTACCCATATCATTCAGTCCCTTGTAATATGCAAGATTGCCGTTGGCATCAGTTCCCAAATGGGCCGCAACCTCCCCGGCTGTTTCTGAAAGATTAAATACAACCTTAACTCCCGCAGCCTCCGTGAGCCGCATAGCGTATTGGTTTCTTCCAATTTCCGGATTGATGGGGTTGGAGGACCTGTATAACCTGCCTGGAGCTATACTGCCATACGTTACTTCACGGAAATTGGCAAACACCTCATCACTGCTATAATCATCTCTGTTGTTAGTACGTTTTAGTTGGCGCACTTCGTATTCATCCAAGTATCCTCCCTTTTTTGAAAGGGTGATCGTTACATTATCATGAACAGCCGTCCCGTATGTATCTGCAAAGCTGCCCAGGTTTACTGCCAATATAATGTCCTCATTGGCTTTTTCCTCAGCTGAGGATGCAACTATAACAACTTTCTTGCTGTCCACATCACTATAGGAAGAACATACCGGAACCTCCAAAAACTGTCCTCCAATTGCCACATCCACAATGTCGCCATATTGGAATAATTTTAGAAAATCGGGATTTTTAATATCAATATATACATTGCCATACTTTTCATGCACTTTTGAAACCTTAGCGGACAACTGATTTTGCGACTCTTGTATTACACCTTCATTTTCAAAAGCCATGGTGTAAACAGGCTTAGCACCACTTAAGAATACAGCAATAAATAAGCCGATTGAAATACATTTTCTCCTTTTCATTCAAACACCCTCCATGTATAATATTATATAAACCTCACAAATCAAGAATACCACAAAACAAGCATGATGTTAAGTATAATTACGCATCAGTTTTCCCGCTTTTTATGCGGGTACGCATACCCCAATAACAGCGGCGCTGCTGCCATATTCATCGAATAAAAAACGATTGCAATTTATCTGAAACAGTGCAAAATTATGGTTAAATAAGAAAATGAGACAAAATAACTATTTTATCTCAGACTGCTCTGAAAGGAGTGAAAACCCTCACTCTTTTTTATAAAAGCTGTGCCTTCATTATCATGTTGAAAAGCTTCATATACATTTGCGGATATGCTGTCATTATTTTACATACATAATAACCGGTTTAAAGAAAGAAAAGGAGGTCAGAGTGAAAAACATCGTTACAGACAGACTGATTATTAGAAAATTTGAACAAAGCGATTGGCAGGATATGTATGAATACTTGTCTGACAAGGAAACCGTTGCCTTTGAACCATATGATATTTATTCAGAAGCCCAGGCCAAAGAAGAAGCAGTCAGAAGATCAAATGATGAATCTTTCTACGCGGTCTGCCTGAAAGGAACTGAAAAGTTAATAGGGAACCTGTATCTGGGCAAAGAAGACTTTAATACATGGGAATTAGGATATGTGTTTAACAAAAAGTACCACGGCCAGGGATATGCCACAGAAAGCGCCAGGGCTATCCTTGACCATGCATTTACACATCTGGGAGCAAGGCGGATCACAGCCATGTGCAACCCAAAGAATGACCATTCCTGGAAACTGCTTGAACTCTTACATATGAGGCGGGAAGGCCTGCTTTTGCAAAATATTTATTTTAAAACCGACAGCAGCGGAAAGCCTGTATGGCTGGATACTTTTGAATACGCCATATTGAGATCAGAATGGTGTCAATGGCTTCCCCGAAAACTGCAGACAAAGAAAGCTGCTGACTAATAACACTGCATATTCATTTTTCCCTATGCAGTCTTTTAGTTTCAAAGCAGTCTGAGCCGGCTGAATCATAAAATTCAGCCGGCCTTTTTTTATTGGCGTAACCATTGAATGGCTGTAAAATACAACCGGAAAGAAGGCTTGTTTAACTCACTGAAAAAACGGGAAACCTATTTGGAAGACTCTTACTTATTGACTTTAACAAAATGAGCCGTAACACAGACCAATTAATAACGAAATAATATATCAATTATAATGGTGGCCATCTTATGAAAGATAGAAAAGGAAAAGGATTGTTAATAAATAAAACCTGCAAATCATTAAAGCGCTGTAATCCTGATGCCAGTATCGGCCTGACTGCAGAACAAGTCCGCAGCCGTATGGATGCAGGGGCCGTAAATGTGCAGGGAACAGGGCTGACTCCCACAATCTCCAGTATTATATCAAAGAATATTTTTACACTGTTCAACTTCATCAATATCTTCCTGGCAATAATCCTGGTAATTGTGGGACATCCGGAAAACATACTCTTTCTTGGCGTTGCTGTCAGCAATACTTTTATGGGCATTTTTCAGGAGTTGAGGGCAAAACGCGGATTAGATAAACTATCTGTATTAGCCAAAGCACATGTGACCGTAATCCGGGATGGAGTGGAGTATTCCGTGCCCCAGGATGAAATTGTGCTTGACGATATTATAGTATTGGATATGGGCAACCAGATTTGTGCAGATGGATAAAACAGGAACAATAACAGACGGATCACTGCAGTTTGAAAGGCTGAAGCTATATTCCCATATTTCTGAAAGGGAAGTTGAATTAGCCGTATCTGAACTAATGGGAACCCTGGAAGACAAAAATGCAACAGCCGCCGCATTGACCAAAGCATTTGGCAAAACTGAAAACTGGGCTGCTGACACAACTTTACCTTTCTCATCGGAGCGCAAGTGGAGCGGTGCTGTTTTTAAAGAAAAGGGCAGCTATATCCTCGGCGCGCCAAATATCATATTCAGGGGCAGTAATAAGGATTTTTTAGAGCAGGCCAATACAGAGGCTGCCCTGGGACTGAGAGTGCTGTGCCTTGCATACTCTCCCCTGCCTATTGTGGAAGAAAATCTTCCGGAGGAACTAAGCTGCCTGGCTCTTTTGATTCTTTCTGACCATCTGCGGGAGAATGCAAATGAGACCTTCCGGTATTTCTCACAGGAAGGTGTGATTCTAAAAGTGATTTCCGGCGATAATCCCCGTTCTGTCAGTGCAGTTGCGGCAAAGGCCGGAATCTCAGGATCAGAAAAAAGCATTGATATGAGTTTGCTGGGAATTGATGCTGACTATGCCGCTATTTCAGAAGAATATACCATATTCGGCCATGTGACACCGCAGCAAAAGCGGGAGTTAATACGCGGGTTGAAACGAAACGGTCATACCGCATGTATGACCGGAGATGGTGTAAACGATATTCTGGCAATGCGGGAAGCCAATTGCAGCGTTGCAATGGTTGGCGGAAGCGATGCCGCCCGCTCAGCTTCTGATTTCGTATTAATATCTGATGATTTCAGTGTCATGATTGAGGTTCTGAAAGAAGGGCGAAGGGTTATCAACAACATTGAAAAAGTTGCGGCAGTCTTTCTTTTAAAGACCGTTTACTCTGTTTTGCTCACCCTGATTTATATTTTTATTCCATATCCCTATCCCATTGCCCCGCTGCAAATGATGCCCATTAATGAACTGACCATTGGCATACCCTCATTTTTCCTGGCGCTGCAGGCAAATTACGCCCGGCCGGAGGGAAAGCTCCTCACTAACATTTTAGAACACACAATCCCCGCTGCACTTACAGTTGTTTTTAATACACTTTATATACAATCAGCAAGCATTTTCTTTCATATTCCTACAACGGAATCTTCCACCATGGTCGTATTCCTCATAGGAGTCATAGGCTTTTACCAGCTGGCACAGTTGGCAAAGCCTTATACACAGCGTATTCAATTGCTGCTGGCTGGGCTGATTTGCTGCTTTATCCTGTGTTTTGCACTTTTGGGCAGCTTGTTTATGTTATCCACCCTGTTCAGCCGGAACGTATTTTTTTATATGCCCCTGGTGTATTTCAGCTACCATGTGCATAGCTTTTTGGGTAATGTATGCCGTAAGGCAGTGGAGGCATATCACATATTAAAAGCTGCCGGCTGGTTAAAGCGGAGCATCCGTGAATAGGATATGTCAGTCAGAAGCAGGGACTTGGCATTAGAAAATCTCTTTATCAGCCATTATTTTATCTTGTTGCGAATATAAATATAGCATCAAATAAAAGAGGGGGGATATGCATCAAAGAATATCCGGAATTTAATGGCACACCAGATAATGGTACATCACAATTAGGAGCTATTATCAACAGGGCCGTTGTAAGACAATCCCTCTCTTTACGAAAATTAAGCGCACTAAGCGGAATTTGCACATCAAGCATATCAAGGATACTAAGTGGAAAACAGTCTGCAAACATGTATCACCTGCAGCAATTTTCCAAGTATTTAGATATACCCATGGAAGAATTGTTACAGGCTGTCGGCATGGTTATTGTTTTTTTTGAACTCGTTTTTAAGCTTTATTCAGGAATATCGTTCAAGTAAGGCAGTTGAAAAACTATCACAATTAATTGAATGTGGAGACATTGTTCTATTGCGAGGGGGAGATGTGGTTCCCGCAGATTTAAAAATTATTGAGTCTTACAATCTTTCCGTAAATGAGTCCCAGTTGACCGGTGAATCAATTCCTGTAAGCAAGGGAAGCAATCACATTGATGCCAATGGCAGCCTGCTTTTTACCGGCAGCGTAATTGAAAGAGGCCACTGCAGATGTTTTGTTTTTGCCACAGGCAATCAAAGTGAGCTGGGCAGAATCGCAGGGTTGTCCAATGATACAAGGAAAGTAACGCCATATCAAAAATCTCTTGGAGAATTCAGTGTTTCTTTGCTGCGTATAATTGGTGCCGCAATTGTTCTTATGCTGGCAGCTAAGGCTTTTACCATACGCAATGTCAGCGATTTTGGGGAAATATTAATATTTGCTATTGCTTTGGCAATGACGGTGGTGCCGGAAGCCCTGCCAATGATTACCACAATTAACCTTTCCTACGGCGCTTTGCAGCTGTCGAAACAAAAAGTAATCGTAAAAAGACTGACAGCCATTGAAAGCCTTGGAAGGATTAATCTTCTCTGTACGGATAAAACCGGTACACTGACCGAAGATTACCTTACGGTTTCCAATGTAGTATCAGAAGATGAAATGCTTTTTCAAACATTTGCCTATGTTTCTATTGAAGATTTACAAGTAGAAAATAATAAATATGTGAATTCCTTTGACCGGGCGTTCTTACAATATGTGACGGAGGAAGTCAGGAAACAGGCAGCATTTTGGATACAGCTTCAAAACTTTCCCTTTGATCCTGCTGCAAGAAGAAGGAGAGCTGTTGTCCGCAGTCCGGAGGATGACAAATTATATTCAGTGGTTATGGGCGCGCCTGAAACTCTACTTGAGCTTTCAAATCATACTGAAAACCTGCCATATACACAGCTGGCAGCAGAATATGTCAGCAAAGAACTGGGACTTTCAAATGATGGGGATAAAGTCTATTCAGGAGATGAGCTTGAAAGAATGACGGATACGCAATTGGAAACCGTATTAAAAGAATGCTCTGTTTTTGCAAGGGTTACACCGGAACAAAAATACAATATAATCAACCGCCTTAAAAAGCACCATGTAGTGGGTTATCAGGGAGACGGTATTAATGATGCTCCTTCCCTTAAACTGGCAGATGTAGCAGTTGCTGTCCACAACGCAACCGATGTGGCAAAGGACAGCGCGGACATTGTATTGCTTGAAGATGATTTAGGCGTGATTTTGGATGGGATTCAATACGGCCGAAGTATTTTTGTAAACATCAATAAATATATAAAACATGCTATGATTGGTAATTTAGGCAATTTCTTTTCCATGATATTCTTTTATGTGTTTTTTGCTGCCGATATACCCATGCTGGCCATTCAGCTTTTGATCAACATGGGTTTGTGCACACCTATCCTCATGGGGCTGCTGCAAAATGAATCTGTGATAGCAATTTATATAAAAAATCATATGGATAACATGAAAATACGTCTTGGCACGGGCTTTTATAACCTGAATCAAGACGTATTTTTGTGCATTATTTTTCATTAAGGCTATTTTGCGACAGCCCCCAACCATGTTCTGATACATATTCAGTATTAAAAATTAGTAATCAGCACCTCAACCGTAACCGCATCCCGTTCTTTAAACTGATAGCTGCAGTTGGAATAAGTATTGTCAATGTAATGAACCTGATACCTTTTGCTCCACTCAATTAAAAGGTCATTGGACAATCCCTTATGATACAGGACATTGGACAGGGCAAACCGGGTCCCCTGATCATGAAGCCGGTCTAAAAGCCCCAAAAGGGCCTTTTCCTCCTCTTCTTTCCAGTCCTTGAACCCCCGGTTCCCATCGTTGTAATTCCCTGTGGAAATCAGGTAGGGCGGGTCACAGTAAACCAGGTCTTCCGGCCCCAGTTCCGAAAAGTCCAGTTCCATAAAGTCCAGATTTGAAAACTCAATGTTCTTTTCATGGAGAGCCTGGCAGAACTCCGTCAGATTCTTTTCAATGCTGCCGTTAAAGGAGCTCCTGTTCCTTCCAAAGGGAGAATTGAACTCATGGCTGTTATTAAAGCGAATCTGATGGTTAAAAGCGTAGCAGGCCAGCACAAACAGCTCCATTAAGTCCTTTGTTCTGTTATAATCTGAACGGAGGGCATAATAGCCTTCCTGATTCTGCTGGGTCAGTTCATACTTTACGATCAGACCCCGGATCTTTTCCAGGATTTCCCTGATGTCCGCGGAACGGAACATCTGGTAAAGCTCAATCACATAGGTGATCTGGTCATTGCATATAATCTGCCTGGCGTCCACATTGATCCCTACGTTAAAGCCCCCTGCAAAAACATCCACAAAGGTGCGGATATCCCCGGGAAATACCTTAAAAATAGGTTCCAGGATCTTAAACTTTCCCCCTGTATAATTAAGAGGACTCTTTATGTACATGGCGGCACCTGCTTTTCCATATAGAACAAAAGCTCTCTAAGCCGTTCTGTCTCCTTCACTTTCCGGCTCTTATATCTCCTGTAAGGGATTTCATAGATCTGGAAGGTTTCCGGCTTTCCGTGCTTTTTCATGGCTTCCTCAATCTCACCTACCGTCATAAGTCCGTCCGTGCTGTAGCTTAATATGATGTGTTTAAAACGCGCATTCTCAAGAAGCTTTTCAAAGGCCGGAACCGCTTTATTCTTCATACAGAACTCTGATTTCTGTCCTTCCTCTGGCCTTTGCCCCGTAACTCCACGCACCTCCGGATAATCATATCTGGCGGCTGTTTCAAGGACATGGTAATTGGAAAGATACTGGCGGGCATTATAGGGAGGGTCAATGTACAGGATGTCCCCCTGTATCCGTGTCAAAAGCTCCGCACCGTTTTCATTGAAGCATTGGTTCTGTTTTCCATTGTGTGTCACAGGAAGGCGGTACAGTTCATACCGTTTGTAGCTGCGCCTCTCCCAGGTTTTGTGAAACGCGCCGTAGGTCCCTGAGGTATTGGAAACAAAGGGAATTCCCTCCACAATGCAGGCAACCAGGTAATAATATTCATCCTCATTTAAAAGCCCGGCAGCCTTCCAGTCCTCCACCGTACACCTGGCATAGTCAATGCGCAGGGCATTTTCATCATTTAAGTACATGCGGCCGCCCAGGGGAGCATAGGTATTCTGAAAAAACCGGCGCTCCCCCGGCAGCTCTTCCAAATCATTCTTCTCTCTGCCGTTAAAAAAATCCACCGGATCCTTGATTCCGGTTTCTTCCTGCAGCCGGGCAAATTCCGGCATGGCGTCATTCTCAACGGTAGCCCTTTGCAGCACATAAGAAAAGTACAGCAGGTCATTGGAACAGACCTGGTACCACTGTTTAAAATATCTGGCAACCGCAGCGGTTCCAGAAAATATATCACAAAAGCTTTCCGCTCCCGGCGCCTTTTCATCAATCACTTGCTTGATCTGGTCCAGCAGCAATGTCTTGCTCCCAATAAATCTCATTCTTTTCTTGCTCCCATTTCATTTTAGCCTGCCTACCATTATAATGTAAAATCATAAAAAATACAAGAAAAGTTGAGCTTCCTAAATTCCTTCAATCTCTGACCCGTCATTTTTGTGTTTGCGCTGCCTTTTAAAGCGGTACATCCTTTCATCCGCCACGTTTAAAGCGGTCTCCGGCGACAGGCCCATCCCCTTTGCAACATAAACCACTCCATAGCTGATGGACATTGGGTAAATCTTCCCGCCGGCTGACAGCTTTTTATCTACAAGCTCCATTATCTCCTCTGCTGCCTGCTCTTCGCTGTCCCGGAACAGGACCACAAACTCATCGCCTCCGAACCGGCATGTAAAATCAATATCCCGGACAGATTCTTTCAGCGCCTTTGCAACAAACCTTATGTATTCATCTCCGTACAAATGGCCGAACCGGTCGTTGATTTTCTTAAGCCCATCCATATCGACCATGCAAAGGGTAAAGGGAATGCCTTTCTGGATATGGGAATCAATGGTGCGCAGAGCGCTGCGCCGGTTATCCAGTCCGGTTAGCTCATCCTTATAAGCCATGACTTCTAAGAAGGCTTCATTTTCTCTCTGATAGGTGACGTCTGTAATGAGATGGACCGCCGCCCTCTTCTCTCCCCAAAGCAGGGAATAGGATTTCACCTGAAAGGTCCTGTTGCGGAAGCATTTGAATTCATACCGCAGTTCCTGTTCCAGGTTTGTATGGGACTTTAAACAGGCCATTAAGGGGCAATCTTCTACCATGCAGGCAAACAGTCCTGTTCCAGGATCATAAAACTGTTTTCTGGCGGATTCATTGGTATATAGTATTGTACCGCTCTCTTCTTCTATGACAATGACCCATTCTTTTAAGCTGTCCATAATGGATACCAACAGCGAATTAAACCTTTTGTTTTTTTCCGCCTGGCCTTTCAGCTCATTTTCCCTTATTTCCAGCTGGACCACCATTTCATTAAACGCCCGGGAAAAATCTCCCATAAAGTTCACCCGCTGCCTGTAATCTCCCTTAATCACCTGAGCTGTCTGCCAGGTCAGATGCTTTAAGGCGGCATGAAGTTGTTTTAATTCCCCTGCCTGAAAATTATGGCGGGAAGGCAAGGGAACGTCTAAATTTCCTTCCGCCAGATTCTTAATAAACTCGTTGGATTCCCTGAGACAATGAGAAAGGTAGGAAACTGCCTGCTCCAGGTCTGAAAACACCTGGGACCTATCTTCCAGTTCCCCAAAAACCGGTTTGTTTAAAATAATATTACGGATCTGCTCCAAAAGAACAGAAGCATCTTTCTCTGTCATTCACTACACCTTCATCTGATGATGGATCCTGGCCTCAAATCTGCATACACGTGAACCGCTGGCCCAGCAATCAACTTCTTTTACCACATATTCCTCTCCCGTATACTCCTTTAATACTCCGGCAAGGAATCCTTCATCATAATTGCAGACATAATCTCCTGTTACAGGGAGTCCGGAACAATCCAGATCTTCCTCAACAGTCAGGACCACCTCTCCGGTATTGGGATCGAACTTTTCAATTCTTAAAATGCCTATTTTATGTACCTCCAGGCTTTTTTGCAAAGAAGCAAGGAAATCATTCAGCGGAAGGGTTATATCCAGCATGTTTATGGCAAACTCTCTTCCCGAAAGCTCTCCCGCTTTCCGGAAAACGTCTTTTGCCTCTTCATCCCCAAGTCTCCGTAACAGTTCACTTCTCAAGGAGTACTGAAACAGCCGGTACATCATGACTGGCATATCTTTTCCCAGTTTTTTCCTCCCCTCCGCAATATTCCCTATTGTGTTCCATGAAAAATCCTTCTCTTCTTCTGCATGAAAAATATTGATCATATGCCTCCTCCTGTATCTTTGCCTGCACAACCTGATCCCTTTCAATTGGGCCAGTTACTTGTACATTCATAATTTAAGCATACTTTGCCTGAATATTACTAACTTTCAGCTGTTTTTTCATTTAACTACCCGATTATGAGGGATACATTTTAAGCAATATGGGGCATTTGCCAAATGATTAAAGTAAACCATAATATATTATAATAAAGATTCCGACAAATTTCAACACAAAAATGGTTACAAAAATTTGCTGTAACCGGCATAAAAAGAGTTACTAAAATAATATAAAGAAAAAGTCATCTTGAAAAATCATACCGGTCCGTGTTAAAATAAAAGAATATCCTAATGAAAGCAGGAAAGAGGGTGATGATACGAAGATACAGGAATCTGCCGAAAATTATCTGGAAACAATCCTGATGCTTAAGAACCGCAACGGCTATGTGCGTTCCATCGATATTGCGGAAGAATTGGATTTTTCCAAACCAAGTGTCAGCGTGGCAATGAAAAACCTCCGGGAAAACGGATACATCGGCATCGACGAAAACGGTCACATCACTTTGCAGGAAAAAGGGCTGGAAATCGCAGAAAGGATTTACGAACGCCACACCTTGCTTTCGGAGTGGCTGATGGCCCTGGGGGTGGCCCCTAAAACCGCATTGGAGGATGCCTGCCGGATTGAGCATGTAATAAGCGCGGAAAGTTTTGCAGCGATTAAGGCTCATGTAAATATCCATTAAAAAGCATAAAAAAGAAAACCGGGAGGCCGGCTGACCTTGTTGGTCAGCCGGCCTCCTTCATCCGTACCCATACGGCCATTTCTCCTGGCCTTCGGTTCGCCCGGGAATAATAAGGAATCCACTTTAATGCTTTTTTTCAAGAGCAGCGGTCCGGTTTATAAAGGGATAAAAAACAGCCCGGCTGAAATCAAAGCCGGGCTGCTTTATAAAGTACTTTTTTCATATTACATCCATTCATTATAACGGCGCTTATACTCTGCTTTAAGAAGCTGAACGCCTGCAAGATACCCCACCAGGATCAGGGCCAGCCAGGGCACAAACTCCACCGGCAGGCTGCGCATGTCAAAGCCAACGGAAAGATTGGTAAATCCAATGACCAGTGCAATGACCGCAACGATGAATGTGGATAAAAACAGAGGCATGGAGGACCTGCTTTGTACAAATGGCAGCTTCTCGGTACGGATCATGTGGATGACCAGCACCTGGGACAGGGTTCCGAATACAAACCAGCCGCATTGGAACAATGGGGACAGTTCCTGCCGGTTGGCGCCGATTGCCCACCACATAACAGCAAAGCATAAAATATCAAAAACAGAGCTGAGCGGGCCAAAGAAGGCCATAAAGGTTTTGATGGACTTTGTTTCCCATTTATGAGGCTTTTTTAAGTATTCCTTATCCACATCATCAAAGGGAATGCCCATCTGGGAAAAATCGCACAGCAGGTTCTGGGTCAGTATCTGCACCGGAAGCATGGGCAGGAATGGAAGGAACACGCTGGAAACAATGACGGAAATCATGTTTCCGAAGTTTCCGCTTGCCGCCATCTTAATGTATTTGATAATATTTCCAAAGGTGCGGCGTCCTTCTATGACCCCTTCCTCCAAAACCATCAAATCCTTTTCTAACAGAATGATGTCGGCGGTTTCCTTTGCAATGTCAACGGCGCTGTCAATAGAGATCCCAACATCAGCCTGGTGCAGGGGCGGCGCATCGTTGATGCCGTCTCCCATGTAACCTACCGTATGGCCTGCGCTCTGGAAGGCTTTTACCACCCGTTCCTTCTGGGCCGGGGATAATTTGGCAAACAGATTGCAGGTGGCCACTGCACTTAAAAGCTCCTTTTCATCCATCTGTTCCACTTCCCGGCCGGTCAGCATGGTTGACGCATCCACGCCCACCTTGCTGCACACCTTTGCTGCCACGCCCTCGCTGTCTCCGGTGAGGACCACGGTTCTCACCCCATGTTCACGAAGGGCTGCAATAGCTGCACCTGCGCTTTCCTTTGGCGGGTCAAGAAATCCTACAAAGCCGATTAAAACCATGTCCCGCTCATCGTTCACGCTGAATACCCCTACCCCGGGCACTTCGTTTTTCTGGGCAACAGCGATCATGCGCAGGCCGTCGTCATTGTACTTTTCATAAGTTGCCATGGCAATGCGCCTAGTCTCCTCATCCATTGGCAGGACTTTCCCGTCAATCTCCACAAAGGAGGAAATTTCCAGGATCTCTTCCACCGCTCCCTTTGTGATAAGCTGCAGCTTTCCTGTATGGTCTGCCAAAACCACGCTCATCCTGCGCCGGGTGAAATCAAAAGGAATCTCATCGATGCGGGTATAAGAGCTTAAAACAGATTCCAGCTCTCTTTGCTCCGCGCGGTTGATGATCGCTAAGTCAATGAGATTTTTAAGGCCGGTCTGGAAATGGCTGTTTAAGTAAGCATGGCGCAGAATCCTGGTATCCTCAGCCCCATTTAAGTCCATGTATTTTTCCAGGACCACTTTGTCTTCGGTCAGGGTTCCTGTCTTGTCGGTGCAGAGCACATCCATTTCCCCAAAGGTCTGTATTGCCCCAAGGGTACGGACAATCACCTTGTGTCTGGACATGGAAACAGCTCCCTTTGCAAGGGTTGAAGTCATGATCATTGGCAGCATTTCCGGCGTAAGTCCTACGGCAATGCTGATGGAAAAAAGAAGTGCTGCCGACCAGTCTCCTTTTGCAATTCCGTTGATCAAAAATACCACAGGGATCATGACAAGCATCATTCTCACCAGAAGCCGGCTGACAGAATCCACTCCCCGCTCAAAACTGGTCTTTGCCCTGTCTCCTGATAAGGATTGGGCCATTGAGCCGAAATAAGTGTTGTTTCCGGTTGCAAGTACCACTGCAGTGGCACTTCCGCTTATGACGTTGGATCCCATAAAGCCAATATTCTGCAGATCCGTCAAAGCGTCATCGGGCTGATTGTTCCCATCAGAGAATTTCTCCACCGGAGCAGACTCACCGGTTAAAGCCGCCTGTGCCAAAAAAGTATCTTTGGTGGTCAGGAAACGCACATCTGCCGGAAGCATATGCCCTGCGGAAAGCTTGACAATATCTCCCGGAACCACCTCATCCATGGGAATCTCAGTCAAATCCCCGTCCCTCCATACGTCCGCCTTGTTGGAAATCATCTCGGAAAGCTTTTCCGCAGCGGCGTTGGAGCGCTGGCTCTGGACAAAGGCTACCAGGCTTGAGACCAGCACCAGGAAAATAATGATGGAAACGGTAAAGTAATCAGGTCTTGAAGATGCAATGACATCTGTGAAATAATTAACAGCAGCAATGATCAGCAAAATGATGTTAAAGGGATTGATGACCGCCTCTCTCAGCCTGTGAAGCGTGGTATTTTTATTTCCTGCGGTAATCACATTTGCCCCGAATTCATCCTGCCGCTCCAGGGCTTCTTCACCGGTAAGGCCGGTCTTTGATACAGAAAGGGAGGATAAGAGCTTTTCTTCTTCAAGAAATGCATAGGCTCTCAGCCTTTTTTCAGTGTCTTGTCTGTTTTTCTGAATCTGTGTGCCAATTGTTTTGTTTTTCATGAATTTCATTGGAATCATTCCTTTCTTTTATAGGATTCCCCAATGAAGATATAAATAGCAATAAAAAAAGCCGTCCCAATAGACGGCGTTAAAAGCACAGGCTAAGAAAGCCCATTTGTATTGACAAACAATGGACAATAGCCCGCTAAAGCGCCTGTATATTGGTTTATATTTTCATACTGGGGTTTGAAGTCGCATATGGGACTTCGAGGGCTGCCTTCCATTGTTTCACTTCCTTTACATTAATTTAGTTCACACAAACAGTGTATCCGATGGAAAGGGAAATGTCAACCTAACTTAAGAATTTCTGTATCAGTCCGGCCATTTTGCCGGAATCCTACAGCTGTTTTTGGTAATATTTGGATTATTTGTCATCATTGGAAACATCATATAATGAATACATGATAAGCAAAGGAGTATTTTACAATGCCGCGAAGAGGAGAAAATATTTACAAACGAAAAGACGGGCGATGGGAAGGGAGAAGCTTAAAGCAGGATGGGAAATACCGGTATTTCTATTCCAGAACCTATAAAGGCGTAAAAGAAAAAATGAAAAACTACCAGGAAATCCAGGAATCCGGCAAAGAGAAATCTTCTGCCAGCCCAAAGGATGTCTGCAGTCTGTTTGAAACCTGGCTGGAAGATGCCGCCCTCCGGGTCAAGCCCTCCACTTATGAAAGCTATTACCGGTGTATGAATAAATACGTCATCCCATTTTTTAAACAGGATGAAAATCAGAAAATTACGGAGGAATCCGTTCTTTGCTTTGTAAAAACCATGAGGGAGCTTACGGGACTGGCGGATTCTTCCAAGAAAAAAAATCTTACCATCTTTAAAATCGCCTTAAAGGAGATCCTGAAAGGTTCGGCCGACGGCTTTTCCATTATTGAACAGGTTAAAGTCCCAAGACCGGAAGACAAGGAGGTCAGGGTCTTTTCCCTGAAAGAGCAAAGACTTATAGAACATACGGCCTTAAATTCCAAAGATAAGCGGGCGGCAGGAATCATTTTGTGCTTTTATACAGGCATCAGGCTTGGAGAATTGTGTTCTCTTAAATGGGGAGATATTGATGGGGAAACCGGCACCCTGTCCATTACAAGGACAGTATCCAGAATAAAGGACTTTGAAGAGGAGGAAGGCAAAACAATTTTGCTGGTGGGCGCTCCTAAAAGCCGGAAATCCTTAAGGAAAATACCCCTTCCGGAATTTTTGTTAAAAATGTCAGAGGAGAGGGGGCTTTCTCATGCAAATCCGGACCATTATATTTTTTCTGACGGGGAGGAGCCGTTTGATCCCCGCTGTTATCAAAAGCTTTATAAAAAAATATTAAAGGAAGCCCATGTCCAGGACAGGAAATTTCATGCCATCCGCCATACCTTTGCCACCCGGGCCCTGGAACTGGGAGTTGATGTTAAGACCATCAGCGAACTGCTGGGCCATTCCAGCGTGTCCATCACCCTTAACGTGTATTCCCACTCCCTTATGGAACAAAAAAAAGCTGCCATTGAAAAATTCAATAACATGTACCATTTAAATATGAAGGCCGCCCCTTATGTTCTGTAAAAAATAAGACGGCCCGGCCATGTGGCGGGTCGTCTTGTATTTTTTTGAACGCAGATTACGTGCCGGAGAGCCTTGCACCTGCCAGAGAATAGAGCTTTTCCATGGTTTTCCAGTTCCTCACCGTTGCCTGTCCTCCAACCAGGTACACCTTATCCGCAAGCCTGGAATTGCGGATGCTGTGACAAAGCAGAAGATAAGCCTCCCTGCCCTGTATCCGGCAATCATCCAGTTCGCTTACAAAAGGGGCCAGACGTTTTTTCTCTTCCTCAGAAGGGGACTGATGAAAGAGGCAGACATAGAAGCTCTCTCCTTCTGTATTCAGGGCCTCTGCCTCTTTCCTCTCACGCTCCGTATAAGGGCAGTTTTTTATTATCTCTTCCACCTGGCCCCAGGTCCTTAAAATCACACTTATGGAAAAACCAAACCTTTCCAGAATTTGATCCTCCACCTTTCTTTTTACCGCTTCTTCCCCGTCTTCCGACTCAAAAATAACATTGCCGCTCTGAATATAAGTCTCCACCCGGGTAAGGCCTGCTTCTTCCAGGACCTGCCTTAATTCAGCCATTTTTATCTTGTTTTTCCCGCCCACATTGATTCCCCTGAGCAGTGCCAAATAAACAGCCATCTTCCTTTTTCCTTTCCCAGCCTTATTTTCTAAAAAATAACATTAGCCTGATTCCGCCCTTTTGACTTTGACTTATAAAGGGCCTCATCCGCCCGCTTTAATGCTTCCTGAAAGTCTTCATCCCCTTCCTTAAAAAAGGAAAAGCCAACGGATACGGTGATCCCGATCTCTTCATTGTGCTCCTGTATTCTCAAAGAAGATACGGAATCCAAAAACTTGCTTCCGAAATCCAGCACATGCTTTTTCTCCATGCCGTAAAGAATGATGACAAATTCATCACCGCCCCAGCGGATGATCTTGTCCGTGTTTCTTAAGGTGCTTTTCATCACCTTCACAAATTCCGCCAAAGCCATGTCCCCTGTGTAATGGCCGTATTTATCATTGATCCCCTTAAAATGGTCCACATCACACATCATAATACAGGGGCTTAAACCTGTCTGGCTAAATTCCTTAAATGCATTGGATAAATCATTGGTTCCGCTTCTCCTGTTCCCCGCTTTTGTCAGGACATCCTGATTAAGTTCAGATTCCATTACCTTTTTCGCATGGCGGTAATAGAATTTCTCCAATAAGGAAACGGAAAACAGACTGATGACCAGGATGACGATGAGAAATAATACCAGCAGCATGGTGAGCCTGGAAACCAGCTCCCTGCTTTCCCCACTCGTCTGGTTAATATAGGGCTGTAAGTCATCCAGATAAACTCCCATGGCAATTACCCAGTTATAATCTTTATAAAGCTTGGCATAAGCCAGCTTTTGAGATACCTCATCACTGTTCAGCTCCTTAAAATAATAGGAGAAAAACAGCTCTCCATCCTTATTGATTCCCTGAAGCTCAGTAAAATATGGATAGTCTCCCGCAACGTCGGACATATCCGTTGAAAGATAGGTTCCCTCTGTTTCCGGCAGGTTGGGATGGATCCTTCTGATGGCGTAATTTTTACCCCCCTGATAATTCAGTATCTCATTGACCCAGATATAGGAATTTCCATCAAATCTTGAGTTTTTCACCACATTGACCATGTCCGCTTTAACAAGGTCATCCACGTAACGTTTTGTCAATCCAAAGAGGAAGGAATACTCCCCGTGTGTAAAGGCCCTGTAAGAAGACAAGCCGGAGGAGTTGGCTTTAAGAGTATCCTTCCAGGTAACCTCAGCCAGATTCCCCGGGTCATAAAACACCTGATCTGCCTGGTTATCCCATACAATCACGGTCATATAATTATAATCCTGGCTGTCCCGGAAAAACCGGATGAAGAAATCATTGAATTCCTTGCCTGAAAGATCCTTTTTCATGTCAATGATTTCAGACGTTCTGGAAATAAAGTTCTCCACATAGGACGCTTTTGCATCCCTCCTTAAATCTATTTCGGAAATCAGGTTATTGACCGTGTCTTTTAGAAAATCTTTCTTAATGTTATAGATTGCTTCCTCTGACTTTTCAATATAAATATCGCCCACCTTGTCAATGGAAAACAAATAAAAACAGGCCATAACCGTGCAGATGATGCCGATGGTTGTAGATAGAACTATTGTGTATTTACGCCGGATAACGCATTCCTCCCTTTTTGGAATGTATATTTTTACCATAGTATATAAGCATTTTCATCTACTCATCCGCATATTCCAGAAAAATCCTGTTTTGAAAACCGCCCCTGTTTTTTACCTTTTTTTCCCGCTCAGCTTCTAATTCCGCCACGGTATACCCTCTGGCACTGCAAATGGAATACAACACTTCCAGCACATCTGCCATCTCTTCCAGGCTCTTATCCTCCTGATATTCCCTTACCTCTTCGTAAAGCTTTTCTTCCAGCTCCTCCATATATTCTTTCTCAGTCAGAATGCGCCATACCGCTTGTTTCCCGCTTGCCTGGATTACCTCCGGTATTTTGTCCCTGACTAATTTATCGTACCTTTTCACTGGTAAATCCCTTCTTTCCAGTTAATCTGATTATCGGTAACTTAAACTTTAAAAATACACTTAAAAAACAGTATATCACATTCATGGAAAAATGTCGCTTTTTCCTGTTAATAATTACTCCTTAAAATTCCTTTCGCTCTCCCGCACTTTTACTGAAAATTTATAAATGCCCCACAGACCATGGGAAAAAGTTCCCTTTGTCTGCAGGGCAGCTATATCAGAACAAATTCAATATTCCACCTTCCACATATACCTTCTTGTGGAAAGGGGATGCTGTCTCAAATCCGCAAGCGCATGATTGTAGACATCATATACGTTATTAAATAAAGAGTGGTTAAAATATGAAACAACGGAAGGATCAATTGCGGACAGACCCAAGTCCTTTGCATCCAGCACTTCCACCCTCCCTGCATATTTCCTTAAAAAGGCCAAAGCCCTCTCATCCAGCCCCCTGGTCGGCCCTTCACTGATCTGGATCACGAACGGGGATTGGGCATCCGTAATTTCAAAGGGACCGTGGAAAAACTCTCCGGCATGGATGCTGGAAGAGTTGATCCACTGCATTTCCATAAATATGCAGATGCTTTCCATATAGGCCGCCCCATAACCGGCTCCGCTGCCCATGGTATAAATCACCTTGTCATCCTTGTACTCCTCTGCAAACGCCAAGGCCCTCTTTTCCACATGCTTACGGGCATTCTTTACGATTCCGTCAATGCGGGACACCCCTTCCAGGAACTTGTCATAATGAGCATAGCCCTCTGTCTGGTTCAGCAGCTCTACTGCGGCCATCAGCCCCACCATGGTCTTCTCCCCTCCAATGTCCTTATTCTCACCAAAGGTATAGGAAACCACATAATCCGCTGCCTTTGTAATAGGAGAATCAGGAGACCAGGTAAGGGCAATAACCGTAACCCCTGTATTCTTTGCAAGCTCTGCGGCTTTTACGGTCTCCGGTGTGTCTCCCCTGTGGGAGGCTGTGATAACAACTGAATTTTCCCCTAAAATCCTGGGCGTATTATGTACGAATTCATTGCTGTTATACCAGCCTGTACGTATGGATGCGGCTTCTGTTTCCAGAAAAATTTTAGCCGGATAAAACCCTCCCAGGGAGCCGCCGCATCCTACAAAATAAACTTCCCGGACTCCTCCCGCCTCTTTCTTTTTTTCCACGATTTCAGCTGCGATTTCCTTTACCGTCATAATATAATCCTCCGTTTTTTATTGACATCTTATATGATGTATTATAACATCTTTAATATACTTTTCAAGTACAACCCCGAATTTATTTCATATATTCGTTGACACTTGTTATATGATGTTATATAATGTATCTATAAGTCAAGTAAATTTACTTTTTGGAGGTACATATTATGACAGTCAAAGAAATTGTTTCTGCAATCAAGGCTGAGCGTCCAACCATCACTTCTGTCTTTTTCGTCGGTTGCGGTGCTTCCATGTCAGAATTATTTCCCGGCAAATATTTTCTGGAGGCGAATTCCAGAAGGCTTCGGGTGAGCATTTACACTGCAAATGAGTTTAACTATTCCACCCCGGTATCCGTAGATGAATCTGCAATTGTGGTGACCTGCTCCTTAAGCGGAACCACTCCTGAAGCGGTAGCTGCCTCGAAAAAAGCCATGGATTTTGGGGCTGCCGTCATCTCTGTAACCCATATCCAGGACTCTCCCCTTGCCGCTGCTTCCCATTATCAGATCATCCATGGCTTTGAGTCCAGTTATGCCGCAAAGATGGAGAAAATGACCAGTGTTCTTGCCCTTTCCGCGGAAATCTTAAACGCTTATGAAGGATACGCCCATTACAATGAGATGCAGGATGGATTTTCAAAGATTTATGATCTGATCGAAACCGCTGTTTCCATGAGCCTTCCGGCTGCAAAAGCATTTGCAGAAAGCTATAAGGACATGCCTATTTTGTATGTGATGAGCTCAGGAGCCACCCAGATGGTCTCTTATTCCTTCTCAAGCTTTCTCATGATGGAAATGCAGTGGATCCATTCCAGTTCCTTCCATGACGGGGAATTCTTCCACGGGCCGTTTGAAATGGCTGAAAAGGATGTTCCCTATCTCCTCCTGATGAATGACGGACCCACACGCCCCATGGATTCCAGGGCGCTCTCCTTCCTTCAGCGTTTTGACGCAAAGGTAACGGTCCTGGATGCAAAGGATTTCGGCCTCAGTTCCCACATTGACAAGTCCGTTGTGGAATACTTTAATCCCATGCTGATCAGCGGCGTCTTAAGAATCTACGCAGAACAGCTGGCCATCATACGCAATCACCCTCTTACAAAGAGGCGGTACATGTGGAAGCTTGATTATTAAAACAAAGAGCCTGCAAAGCGGAGCATTCTTTGATTCATAAGACATAACTTCCCTGGAATTAAAAATGCCCCTATAAGGCAGCACTTGAAAAAAGGCTGTCTTATAGGGCTTTTTACATACGGTGAATCATTCTTCAAACTTCTTTCCAAATCCAAAGGAACCGTCCTTCTGGCAGTTTTGAGAGGAATAAACAGCGGCCTTATAAAGGCTGGTCTTTATGACCAGATCCTTGTACTCCTGCGCACCGGTGATGCCGGAATTTCCGGAATTATCAGGAAAGTCCACCGCATACTTCATTCCGTCCAGATAGCTGACCAAAAAACAGGTGATAAAGGAATCTCCTGCTCCCATGGTGTCCTTTGCCTTTACCAGACAGGGCGGCTGTTCATATGTGTTTCCATCCACATACACAAACGCTCCCTTTGCCCCCCTTGTGGCAATGACCATATGACGGCAGCCATAGGAAATGATGGCTATTATGTGATCCTGTATCTCCTCCTTTGGCATATCTTCCCCGCAGGAGATACAGGCGCAGTCAATATAAGGAGAAGTCTCCTTTAAATATTCCAAAGAGGCGCGATTGGAAAAATCCATGGAAAGAAAAGCCGCCTCTTTTCCAAGAACCGGAAGCTGGGCTTCAATGCAGCTGAAAATACTGGTATGCACCATATCATACCCTGCAATATATTCCATGTCCATCCTGGTCAGCTCCAGAGGATGGGTCAGGGAAACTCCGCCCTTATTGCTCCCTATAAATACCCGGTCCCCATTCACCAGCTTCACCTTTGCAGCGCCGTTTTCCCCTTTCCAGAAACGGCATCTGGAAACGTCAAGCCCCAGGGCAGCGATTGTATCATATACGTGACCTGCTTCCCGGTCGTCTCCGAAATTCCCCATATACCCGGCTTCACAGCCAAAGAGTTTTGCATACACTGCAAAATTCAAGGCATTCCCTCCCGGGTACATGGTCATGGTGTGCATGTACTTATCCACCACATTATCTCCCAAGCCCAATACTCTGATCATGGTCTGTTCTCCTTTTCCCGTCATGTTTCTATATCTTTACAGGAAAGGCCCGCCTCCTTTTAAATCCCGTGACCTCCCTGATACCTGCTTCTTTTAAAAGCTTCTCCGCCTCGCGAAAATCTGCTGCAACATCCTCCGGCTTATGGGCATCCGAACCAACCGTTACCATTGTTCCGCCCAGGTCGGCAAACAGCTTCACTGTTTTTAATGACGGCATGGATTCTCCTGCTTCCTGCCTGATACCGGAAGTGTTGATTTCCATGCCCTTTCCTCTGGCAATCAGGTTTTTAAGAATCCTTGTGATTTCCTTCTCATACCTGTCGTAATAATCAGGAAGCCCGTTTTTAGCCGAATGTCTTTTAATCAGATCCAAATGCCCCAGGCAGTCGAATTCTCCCACCTCAGAAAGCCTTAACAAATGGCGGTAATATGCTTCCGCAATCCGGGGCATGGTCTTTTCTGTATATTCCATCTGGCTGACGTCAATGTTCTCGATCTTGTGAAGAGAGCCGATAATAAAGTCAAAGGGGTATGCACAAATGACTTTCAATGCCTTTTCCGGGCATAAATGCATCTGCCCTATTTCCAGCCCCTGACGTATGACCAGCTGCCCTTCAAATTTTTCCCTGCACCTTTCCAAGGACCTCCAATACTGTCTCAAGTATTCTTCATGAAAATGTTCCGTCACGATTCCATGGGCATAAAACTCATAATGATCCGTAAACGCAATTTCCTCCAGCCCCTTTTTTATGGCGCTTTTGCACATTTTCTCCATGGGAACCCCTGCATCAGGAGAAATACTGTGAACATGATAATCCGCCTTCAGCATGATGATCCCCCCTTTTTTTCATAATATCCCAAGGCTTTGTTTCGTGTTTTCATCCCTTTACCGCTCCCTGGGTGAGTCCCCGGACAAACTGCCTCTGCATGCACAGGAACAAAAGCACCATGGGAAGAGAGGCGATCAGGATACCGGCCAGCATGACCACGTAATCTGACTTTAAATCTCCCTGGAACGCCATAAGTCCAAGAGGAATGGTCATGATGGACTTGCTTTCCAGAAATACATTGGCAAACAGGAATTCGTTCCATACAAAATTTAAATTCACAATTGCACAGGAGGCCAGAACCGGCCTGCTGATGGGAACGATGATCAGGAAAAACCTTTGCAGGCTGTTGCAGCCGTCCACAATGGCCGCTTCTTCCAGCTCCTTTGGAATGGAAATAAAATAGGAGCGAAGGAGGAACATGGTAAATGGGATGCGAAATGCCACATAGGGAAGGATAATGGCCCACTGGGTATTATAAAGCTTCATGGACTGTAAAATCTTGTAAAGAGGAACCAGGGCCACCTGCTCGGATAATGCCATGCCTCCCAGCACCAGGAAAAAGATAAAGGTGCTGCCCGGCAGCTGGAACCTGGTCAGTCCATAGGCCAGAAAGGAACTGATGAACAGGATAAAAACCAGGGACACCGCGCTTACCAGGATGGAATTTTTAAAGTAATTAAAAAGGCCCTTGTTCCATGCGGTTACATAGTTGACTGCCATCCACTTTTTGGGCAGTGCCAGGGAATTCAAAAACATTTCCTGATTGGTCTTTAATGAGTTTAAAATCAGCCACATGACCGGAAAAAGGATGACGCACACCAGAAAAACCAGGAACATATGCAGCAATATCCTTAATAAAAAAACCTTTGAATTATCAGAATGTTTCATCCTGCATTCCTCCTTTATGCCTCACCGGACCTTGAGACCTTTAGCTGTATGATGGATGCGGTCAGGGTTATGGCAAATATCAATACCCCTGTGGTGGCGGCCATTCCCATATCGTCATGCAGGAATGCATTCTGATAGAGAAACAGGCCAAGAACCTGAGAATTATTCCCAGGGCCGCCGCTGGTGGTTGAATAAACCTCGGTAAACAATTTAAATGCGCCGATGATTGTAATAATGGAGCATACCAGAAGCTGCTCTTTTGCCAAGGGAAGAGAGATGCTTAAGGCCCTTCTCACAGGCCCTGCCCCGTCAATGAGAGCCGCCTCTAAGTAATCCACCGGCACGTTTTGGAAAGCCACCACCATAAGCAGCGTAATATAACCGGTAAACTGCCACTGGCTCATGGCTATGATGCAGAAAATGGCCAGCCTTTTATCTCCCAGCCAGGTCTGCTGGAATTGGGAAAGTCCTGCATTTTTTAAAAAGGTATTTAAAAGGCCTACCTGGGGGGAATAAATGAAATTAAACATCAGACCAACTGCTGTCAGGGAAATCAGGGAAGGAATAAAATAAACATTCCTGTAAAACCCTCTTGCCCTGCCGGTAAGCCTGCTCTCCAGCAAAAGGGCCAGGATTGTTCCAAAGCCTACCTGAACCATCAGGGATATGACACAGTAATACACGTTGTTGCGCATCATAATCGGAAATACTTCATTGGTAAATAAACGCCTGAAATTATCCAGTCCCACAAACTTCATGGTGGAGGAGTAAGAGGACAGGCGGAAAAAGCTGTATACGCAGTTGACTATGATAGGAATGTATACAAAACCTAAGACCATGAAAAGGCCTGGCAGTATATACAGATATGGTACGAATTTCTTTTTTTTCATCTGGATCCCATCCTTTTTCGTGAACAGGGAGCGTAATACGCTCCCTGTTAAGCTGATATTCATGCATGAAGCTAAGGGACCAGTGTCTGGGCTTCCTTTGCTGTTGCCTGAACCTTTTTCATGGCTTCTGCCGGAGCAACGTCCCCATTGGTGACATCGGAAATAGCGGTCAGATAAGTATCGCATACGGTGGAATACAGGGAACTGTCAAACCATGGTCCCATTTCCTTTGCGGAAGCGATTGCCTTATATGCATCGATTAAGGATGGGTCCTTAAGTCCTCCATCAACACCCTTGGAAGCATTGAACCAGCCTACCTCTTCCGCCTGGGCGGCGCCGACTTCCGGTCCAAGGAACCACTTTAAAAACTGGACGCATTCCTCCGGGTATTTGGTTTTGGCAGAAACAACAAAGCCTTCCGGAGAACCGGTGAGAAGATCCGGGTTGCCTGGGCCTTCCACAAGCGGGAAATTAAACATTCCCCAGTTCAAATCCTTGTTTTCCTGTTTGACGTTTGTGATTTCCACCAGCTCCGCATACAGCATGGCTGTCTGTCCCTGAGTGAATCCAAGTCTTGCCATATCATGGGTCTGTCCGTTGACACCGGGATTCATGTAAGGCACCAGCTGCTTATAATATTCCAGGGCCTTCTCATATCCCGGATCAGTAAATTCCCCTGTCTTTGGATTATAGTCTTTTGCCCTTACATCGTCTGCCACAAGCATCTGGTTTAAGGTGCCCACATAGTGGCAGGCAGGCCACTGATCCTGGTTTCCCTCTGCAATAGGTGTGATCCCAGCCTCTTTCAGCTTATCGCACAGGGCTATAAATTCATCCCATGTCTTGGGAATTTGAAGGCCTTCCTTTTCAAATATATCCTTATTGTAGAAGAACAGCTTGCCGTCCAACCGGAAGGGAACGCCATAAATCATTCCGTCGTCAGTGGTATACTCCACCATCTGAGTGGGCAGAAGGGAATCCTTCCATGCCCCATCCTTTTCCATGTACGGTGTCAGATCCATAATCAGGTTTTCACGGATAAAGCGTTCAGAAAACTCACCGCCCCAGCTGAAAAAGATATCAGGACATTCATCGGAGCCTACGACTACTTTGATCTTTTCCTTATACGGCTGGTTCTGGGCGCTGGTAATCTGAATATCAATATCCGGATGGGCCGCTTCATATTCTGCTACCTTTTTTTCAATAAATGAGTTGCAGGGATCATCAGGAAACCTGTGGAACAGTTTAATGACCTTTTTGTCTCCTGCGGGGGCTGCTGCCGTTGTATCCCCGGAAGCGGACTGGGAAGATTCAGCGGAGGCTTTGGAGGAAGGGGACTGGTCACTGGTATTGCCGCTGCAGGCAGTCATGGACATTGCCATGATGCAGGATAAACCTGCAAACATTGCTTTTCTAAAGCTTTTTTTCATAATTTACTCTCCTTTCTTGTACCCGGTAAAATAGTTGTTACGGTTATGTATTGTATGCATACATCTTATTACAACTTGAATACATTATATTATGATATAGTCTATTTTGCAATAGCTTTTTTTCATTTTATTGGCTGTTTTATACCAAGACTTAAGCTTTTGCAAGTTCCGCATAGTAAAAATGACGAACATTTAAGAAAATAAAGTATTATCTTCCCAAATTCTTCGTCATTTAAGCTACTATTTTCTTTTATTAATTTTACTTTGCCCCTTTACGTAAAGATGGTCAGCTTATACCGCTCCGGATTGATGATCAGCTTGCTGTAATGAATAACCTGGCCTTCTTCATCCATCACCTGATCCTTGTGCAAAAGGAGAACCTGGCCTTCCCTCACCTTTAAGTATCCTGCTTCCTCTTTTGTTGCATAACATATTTCCACAGTCTTCACCGCATGGGTTGGCACGGTATCATGCCTGCGCAGGATGGAATAAACAGAGCTTGTTAAATCTTCTCCCATGAGATAAGAGTACTTTGACGGAAAATAGCCTTCTTCCAGCATGACCGGCTCCCTGTCACTCTTGCGGATCCGGACAATCTTTAAAACACGGTCCTTTTCATCTATATGAAGATACTGGCTGATGGAAACGGAAGCTGATGTCCACTCCAGGGAAACCAGTTCCGTGGACGCTGTCTTCCCGTCATTTTCACACATCTCCGTAAAACTTAAAAGCTTATTCATGACCCGGTTCAGCTTTTTAGCAGCCACAAAAGTACCGATTCCCTGGTGCTTTGTCACATATCCCTCGTCAGCCAATATTTCAATTGCCTTTCTGACCGTGATTCTGCTGACATCATAAGCCTGGCTGAATTCCAGTTCCGTCATGAGCTTGTCATTTTCCTTTAATCTGCCTTCCATAATCTGCTGCTTAATGTCATCTGCAAGCTGCTGGTACAAAGGGGTGATTGAATTCTTATTCATGTTTCTCCTTTCTGAACTCTCTCATTGATTTGTATCATACATCTTATAATATCACGCCCATCCAAAAAGGACAATTATATTTCTCCCTAAATTTTGCTTTCCCTTTCCTCATGAAAGACCTGTCCGGCAGTCGCAAACTTCTACAGGATTTTACAAGAATCGCATTGAAACATTAAGAAAAAAGTTATAAAATAGTAATAAAATATCAAGTATTTTCCTTTAATGGAAGATCACGAGGAGGACATCTATGAAGAGATCGGTTCGGACAGAATTTTTGGCAATTATCATTCCAATCATCGCAATCTCAATGATCCTGTTATCATTTCTAAGCTACATAGCCGCCCAGAACATCATAGGGAAAGGCACCCAGGAGAAAATGGAGCAGAATCTTTCATCCGCGGTGGAAAGCATCCGGATATCCTTAAGCAAGAACCAGAAGGTGGCAGAGCTTCTGGCAAGATCCTTTGAATCAGCTTCCAATGTCATGAAGGAAGATAATTTTGAAAATGTATTGACTTCCTTTGTAAACACCAATCAGGAAACCTTTGGAGCGGGGATCTGGTATGAACCCGGGCAGATGGATTCCAATACCCAGTATTTTTCACGCTACTGCATGAGGGAAGAGGGCCAGGTGGTCTATGTTCCTGATTATTCCCTGGGAAACGGGGTTTATTACAACACCCAGGATTGGTATACCTGTGTCCAGAACACGGACAAAAGTGCTGTCTGGTCTTCTCCTTATTATGATGATGTTGCCAAAATCTCCATGGTAACCGCCTCTGTCCCTCTCTATGATAAAAGCGGGAAATTTATAGGCGCCTCCACAGCAGATATGGACTTGTCAGCTCTTCAGAATATGGTGGTCTCAATAAAGCCGTATGCAGAAGGATCCGCTTTTTTAATCGATGCAAACGGAACTTATATTGCCAGTGAAGATAGCTCCAAAGCCTTAAAGGTGAATATAAAGGAGGAAAAGGATCCTTCCATGGCAGCCCTGGGAGCTGAAATATTAACCCGGCAAACCGGCGCAGGAACCTATAAACAGAACGGGCAGACCTATGGCATCTGGTACACCCGGATCCCGGAATGTGACTGGATCATCGCCATTGCAGCTCCTGAAAATGTCCTGTATTCGGACCTGCATTCTCTTGGACGGAATTTAATCCTTTTATGCATCATTATGACCCTCATCCTGCTGGCCATGCTCTGCCTGTTCATCAACAGCCGGATCATACGCCCCTTAAAACGCCTTCAGGACATATCCCAGGAGATCAGTGGGGGAAATCTTTCCGTAATCATCCAGTCAGCCTCCAATAATGAATTCGGATACGTGTCAAAATCTCTGAAGGACACCGCAGGCAGGCTCAGCACCTATATTGATTACATCAATGAACTTTCCATGGTCCTTGACATGATCGCAGAAGGGAACCTGGATTTTACCCTGAAACTGGAATATTCTGGAGAGTTTACCAAACTGATGCGGTCCATTGACAACATCAAGCAGTCCCTTACCCATACCTTAAGGCAGATCCACGCTTCCGCAAGCCAGGTCTCCGCAGGGGCCTCCTCCATCTCGGAAAATGCCCAAATGCTGGCCCAGGGAACCACAGAACAGGCCTGTACCATGGATAAACTGACCTCAATGGTTCAAAATATATCAGATAACGTAAAATCCAACGCAGAACATGCAGCCCAGGCAAGTGAAAAGGCCAAGAACGTGGAAAACCATATGGAGGCCAGCAATCAGAAGATGGAAAGCATGCTGCAGGCAATGAAACAGATCAGCGATTCTTCCGGCAAAATCGGCAAAATCATAAGCAGCATTGAGGATATCGCTTTCCAGACCAATATCCTGGCCTTAAATGCAGCTGTGGAAGCTGCCAGGGCCGGAGCCTCCGGAAAAGGCTTTGCAGTGGTTGCCGATGAGGTCCGCAACCTGGCAAGCAAAAGCGCAGAAGCCGCAAAAAATACCTCCGGCCTCATCGTGGAATCTGTCTCCTCCGTAGAGAACGGAACCCAGATTTTAAATGATACTGCGGAAACGCTTTTTATGGCGGCCAAAGGAGTCAATGAAATTTCCGGTTCCATTGAACGGATCAGCTCTGCCACCAGAACCCAGTCTGATGCCATCACCCAGATTGTCCTTGGATTGGAGGATATCTCCTCCGGCATCCAGGCAAATTCCGCAACCTCTGAGGAAAGCGCCTCCGCCAGTACCGAGCTTTCCAACCAGGCGCAGAATCTTTTCAAGCAGGTATCAAATTTTAAAATCGCAGACACCACCTCATTGCGTTAGGAAAACAGCCTGTTCCAGCCCTTATTTTATAAGGGAAAACGGTTCCTGTGTAAAGATTATTTCATCCGGTTACAGATTTCGGAATATTTTTCTGGGACTGCATATAAGATTAATAGAATCACATGCCTTTTAGGGGATTTATATGAATGAAGCCAGTACAGGCAAAAGGGGAAGCATCAGCAAAACCGGCAGCATCCTGCGCATAGAAAATGCCTTGGTAGAAGATATGTATACTTCCAACAGCAGGACCGGTTACATCCTGGTTTCCTACGCGACCCCCGGCCAGAATGATATGGTCTATATTGACCTGCTCCGATTAAACGTAGGATGGGATACTATTTTAATCAATCAGTTTGGTGACCCCATCAGCCTGTGCAACATCAGAAAGGGGAGGTGGGTCAATGCGGAATTCTCCGCCGCCATGACAAGAAGTATTCCCCCTCAATCAAGAGCCTACCGGGTGGTTGCCATAGTACAGAAGCCTTTGTTCCGCGTAACCATAGACCGGGTCGCTTCTGTTGACGTTGAAAACGGCCTCCTCAATACCGGTGATCCCAACAATGAATTAGATCAGGTGAGATTTGCAATTTCCCCGGCTACGGAGATCCAGGATAAAAGCGGTAACATCATCCCTCTATCCTCCCTTAAGACAGGGCAGATGGTAAGGATTGAGCATGCGAACTTCCAGACCGCCAGCATTCCTCCCCAATCCACGGCTTATCGCATTAAACTGATGTAATTATACTGAAATAAAACTGAACCGGCCTCTGTTAAGCAGACAGGTAAAATAACTAAAAAACGCACAAGATAATGCGGCCGCATTGCTGGCCGCATTTCTTATGCCGTTTATTTGTATTTCTTTTCTTCTGATTCCGCCTTATGGGCCGTATACGTTTGGAGATAAAACCAAACTTTATCCATAAATCAGGCTTAAATAATCGCTGGGTTTCTCACCTACTCAACATCAAATCCTCTTCCTGTAATGCTGTTGCTTCTGCTTGCGCATACAAAGCTGTCGTCTTTCAGGGATTTTATATATTCTCTTATTGCGATTAATTCCTGCTGGTTTACTACGGATTGGACCAGCATCTTTTTCTTAACATTGGAAGTGTCCATGCCCTGTATAAAAGTGACGCCTCTGTTTAATTCATTCCGGATAAACTGTGTTATTTCCAGATACTGGTCTGACATAATGTTCACGGTGTAATACTTTTCAAACCCTACGATCAGCTTATCCGTTACAACGCTCTGTACATACGTATAGATGAGGGAGTAAATGATAATCGTCATATTTCCGTATATAATGGATGAACCTATGACCACAGTGTTAATGATCATGTAAAATGCCCCAATGGACAGTCCTTTTTTTTCCTTTAAGTATAATGCAACAATGGCTTCCGGACCGTTGGCAACTCCCTGTTTCATGACAAGGCCTCCGGCAATTCCGCCTGCAACACCGCCGCTGACGGCTGCTGCTATGGAATCCGTATGTAATTGAGGCAGAAACCGGTTTACGATTCCTACATAAAACGTAAAGGCAAAGAAGCTGAATGCTGCATAAAAAATCTGATCCCTGCTGTATTTAAAAAATGCCCATAAAAAAACCGGCAGGGCCATAAAAATCAGGAGCAGCTGGATATTCGCGCCTGTCAGACGGTTGATAACCGCTGCAAGTCCTCCAAACCCGGTAGCTACTATATTATTTGCATTAAGTATCTGGCAATAGGTGCATGCCCCAAGAAACTGCCCCACCGTTATCCAAAATAATCTTTTCTTCATTGGTGCTCTCCTCGTTAAAGTACATATATTCCTAATGATTGTTCTGGATATGTCCTGCTATTGGGGCCTCACTCTTTATAATCGCCTCTTTTTTCCACCACGTTATATCCAATGGAGGCAACACGGTTTCTCAGACAGACATTGCACTCTGCCGCTTCCTCTCCGGTACAGATCTTGTTATCATACAGTTCATATTTTTTCCTGACGCCAATGGGGGATAAATTAGGCATCAGCACATTGGCTCCTGATAAGATCCCTTTTTCCCTTCCCTTAGGGTCAAGAGTCCCCAGTGCTGTGGTGGAAGGCAGCAGCGCTCCCGGCAGCATCAGCCTTAAGATCCCTATGAGAAACAGGGTGAGGTCAACGCTTCCAGCCGGAAAATCGGCAAATGGAGTATCCTTATGAGGAATAAAAGGCCCTATGCCAACCATCTGGGGAGACAGCTCCTTAATAAACTGCAGATCCTCAGCCAGACACGCTGTGGTCTGGTAAGGAGAGCCTACCATAAATCCGGTGCCCACCTGATAGCCGATCTTTTTTAAATTCCTCAGGCATTCCTTCCGGTTTTCTAAGGACAGGGAATGGGGATGAAGCATGGAATAATGTTTCTCATCAGCCGTTTCATGGCGGAGGAGATAGCGGTTTGCCCCTGCTTCATAATATTTCAAATACTGGTCATAGGTTTTTTCCCCCATGGAAAGGGTGATAGCGCAATCAGGATACCCCTCCCGGATGGCTTTCACAATATCCACCATAACCTCATCGGTAAATGCAGGGTCTTCTCCTCCCTGAAGCACAAAGGTCCGAAAGCCCAAACCATACCCGGACTCACAGCAGGATAAGATCTCCTCCTTGCTTAACCGGTACCGGCTTGCATTCTTATTGCTTCTTCTTATGCCGCAGTAATAGCAGTCATTTTTGCAGTAATTGGTGAATTCAATCAGACCTCTGATATAAACTTCTTTCTCAAAGTGATCCTGGCTGTAGGATCTGGCCAGGGAAAATAAATATTCGCTTGCCTCTTTATCATAATTTTCCAGCAGATAAATGAACTCGTCCTTTTCCAGGTTATGAGTTTCATACAGTTTATCAATCAAACGCTTCATATTCTTTGCTCCTTGCTCTGTAGTTTCCACTGCCGCCTGGTTTTCCCCGTTCCTTATCTTAAATTCTCCACAAGCTGCACTCTCATGCCATTGGGATCTCTTATAAAGGCAAACCGCACCAGGGGATTTGGCTGCTCCGGCTCTCCTAAGACAGCCGCACCTTTTTCCCTTGCCAGGGAAAGTGTCTGATCAAGAGACTCCACTTCAAATCCCCAGCTGATATCGTCGCCCACATGGATCTCCCTGTCTCCGCTGCAGATGAATTCGATTTGTGTTTCTCCGTCCCCTAAAAATGCGATTTCAGTGCCAGGGCCGGCCGGGAATCTTCTGACCACCTTCAGACCGATAATCTCCTCATAAAATTTGATTGATTCTTCTAAATTCTTAACATTTAAAGTGCTCCAGCAAAATCTCATATAAACTCCTCCTGTTTTAATCATTTTCCATATTTTATCTTAGCCCATGATGAAAGGATATCTGTATTTAATCATAGCAGAATGACATGTTTATTCTATCATTTTCTTTATAATAGTTAAAGACAATTTTATAACAATTTTTTCCATCACATTCCAATCTTCTTAGAAGTAGCCAAAAGTATGATTTTATTAAAAAAAGTCCCAATTACATAAGATTTATAACACTAAAGTCCTTTATAATGTAAGATATGGAGCTCAGGAAACCTTTTATGAAACCTATTCTTTTAACAGGAGGATACCCTTATGAAATACGAAAGCAGCAAAGCCAGCCATAACAATTACTTTCCTTGGGAAGAAAGCGCCTTCCACGTATACGGAGAGCGGGATCGTGAAGTAATCACCCTGATGGCCAACCGCTTTATCGGACAAAATCCCCAGGCGCCTTATCAGTACCGGCTGGATTTTACCTCAGGCATTACATGTGATACAAAAGGATGGTATCAATTTGATTTTGGCAGCCTTTTTTTCCATGGTGCTGTTGGAGAGGTCTGCTATGGAGCAGGCAGTTTATACAGCCACAGCCAGACCATCTCCCAGTTTCAGATACAATGCTGGGGGCCGACTGTCTGCTGGGTAAACGGAGAAAAAGTATTCCACTCCGCTCCTTCTCAGGAAGGCTTGAAATCCTGCTGTACATTTTCCATTCCTCTTGAGACAGGACTTAACCATTTCCTGTTGGAAACAGAGAAAACGGAAATCGGGTTCGGCTTCTTTCTCCGCAATTCCCAGCCTCAGTGGCAGCCCTCTCATTTTACGGCGCCTTTGGCTGAAAGGAAGGGACAGGCAGGCTTTGTCTGCAGCGCCCCTGTTGCCAGGGAATTGGTGGATGTCCCTGCCCTTGTTAACGGTTCTTTTGAAGGACTTTCATGGTTTCCAAAGCAGCAATATGAGGAGCCTGTCTCCTCCTGCTCTTTATCCCGGATTTTTGGCAGGGACAGTCAGGGAACCGCCGCCGCCAAAAGCAGTTTTTTCCACAGAAAGTCCGGCAATGTCGTGATAAAAGGAAGCTCAAACCAGCCCCTTAAGGTCTATATTAACGGGAACCTGTCCTTAGAATGGTCGGAAGGCGCCTTTGAAAAAGAAATGACCCTGCCAGGAGGAAGATATGAGGTCATCCTGCTTTGTGAAAAGAAGGCAGGAGAAGAAACCGGGCTTGCAATTGAATTTCAGGATGAAAGCGGCAATCTGCCTTTGTGCGCAGGAGTGAAGGGATATGAAGGAGAATGGATTTATACCGGTCTTTTTGAAGAGGAAGTTCCTCCTGTCAGCCACTTTGCAGCCATGGATAAGGTGTACCCGGGATCAAAGGGCACCTGTTACTGGAAGGCGGATCTGCCGGATTCCTTTGTGCGGATATTTGCGGAACAGGAATTATATGGAAAATGGACCTATCCCTGCGGGGTGACTCTTTACGGCCTTTTAAAAGCCGGGGAATACCTTGACCGGCCGGACTGGCTTCAATATGTACAGGAATACGCCAGAATGACGGCAGATGTGTATGATTATTCCATTTATGACAAATCCGTATTCGGCTATCCAGGTGTGAACACCCAGCTTTGCTGGCTGACTGAGTTAGATGACTGCGGTTCTTTTGGCTCTTTTTTGCTGGAAGCCAACCGTCAAAATCCCACTGCCCAGGCCCGCGCCCTGGCAGATGTGATTGCTGACTTTATGAAACACCGTCAGCGCAGGGAAAAAGATATGGTGTTTTCCAGAAATGATAATACCATGTGGATTGATGATATGTACATGAGTATTCCGTTTTTATGCCGTTACTCCCGGTTAAGCGGAAAAGAGGAATACTTAACAGAGGCCTGCCGCCAGGCACTTCTGTTCAAGCAGTACTTCTTTATGCCGGAACAAAATCTCATGTCCCACATCGTGGATCTGGAGTATAAGAAAATGAATAAAATCCCATGGAGCCGCGGAAACGGCTGGGTCCTGATGGCCTTATCAGAGCTTTTGCTGGTCCTTCCAACAGATCATCCGGATCATAAGGCCATAGCGGAATTCTTCACTGAGATGGCAAAAGGCATTCTCCCGGTACAGGATGAAAACGGCCTGTGGCATCAGATTCTGGACGATCCCTCCACTTATGAAGAAGCCTCCTCCACTTCCATGTTCATCTGCGCTCTTTCCAGGGGAATCAGGCTGGGAATTTTAGACGGAGAGCTGTGCCGGGAAAGTATTTCAGCCATTTATCTGGCATGGGAAGGGATGAAAAAAAGGGTAATCAACCGAAGAGGAGACCTTTACGGGGTCTGCCAGGGTTCCGGCTGTTCCTTCAGCCGCTCCTATTACCGGCAGCTTGGATGGCGTTTTAACGATCCACATGGAATTGGAATCGCCGTTCTGGCAGGAGCGGAAAAGCTCATGCTGGATGAATTCCTTTTGCACAGCCAAATCTCCCAATAAATAATTACGTAAGAAACAATCCTTCTGTATTTTTTCATTTGCTCTCCTAAGTCATCTGCCAATTGACGGATTTTTCATATGTTCACATTGGCAGGTGGCTTTTTCAGCTTCACCGGTTTCCACTATAAAGCGATGCAATGCAATCATCTATGAACAAACAAGCCTTACACCTAAATCAAATGCTTTTTTCAAATCCTCTGGGGAAATCTTTTCAATACGATGGGACTTTTCTTCTAGGTCCGGCATCAGATAAACGTATTTTGAATAATCGTCAAACAGAACGGTATCTGTTAAGGTCAGCAGCTCAGAACTGCCCAATGTATGGCCTATTACTTCTGAAAACCATACCAAAGAGTCATAAACTCCTCTTTTTAAGCAATCATCACGATTCATATTCATTGTCGCAACCAAAGCCGTTTTAAAAACTTTTGGTTTTGGGCCTGTTCCCCTGCCGCCATAGTCAAGATATTGGAAAAGCAACCGGTCGGTAAAGGAACGCATTTGGCCGGATAGGTTTCCATAATAAACAGGCGAACCTAACACAAGTGCATCTGTTTTTTCAATGCGCTCCAGCAAAGGTTTTAGATCGTCGTTGAGCGTACAATGGGCAAATGATTTACTGTTCTTTAATTTGCAGGCATAGCAGCTAATACAGCTAGTGTAGGTTAAGTCAAACAGGTTTACATATTCCGTTTCAGCACCTGCTGATTCTGCGCCTTTCATGACTTGGCGTAACATTTTAGCGGTATTGCCTTGCTTTCTTGCACTGCCGCATATGGCCATAAGTTTCATATTGGGTCCTCCTAAAACAATTATAGTTTCTCAGAAACATAATTGTCTGGTCTCGCTTATGTTTCCTTGTCAACATAGCTATATTACTACATCTATGTTTCCTTGTCAACATAGATAAAGAGCAGCCTGCAAAAAAACAGACTGCTCTTTATTATTATTCATAATTATTTCGGTTTGCCCACACCCAGCTTGTTTAGCTCGGAGTCCAAATGTTGTCCATACTTATTTGCAAAACTCAGCATAATGTCCAATTGTTCCTCAGTTACCTGATCAAATACGGCTTTATCCCGCTTTTGATATGCTCTGTGCATTTCTTCATGGATATTGTAAATCTCTTTTCCCTGCTCAGTAAGCTTAAAATAAACCAGCTTTTTGTTATTCGGCTTCTGATAGCTTTCAACAATTCCTTTGTTTATTAGTTTCTTGGTCATTTTGCTCATAGCGCCCCTTGTCATATAAAAGGCTTCTGCCAGCTTTACCATGTTTGCGTCTATGTTTTTCCCAATGTATTCAATGCAATGTATTTCCGAAACCGTATAGCTTTTAAGGCTGTCTTTCATTGTATTATTATTGAGCTTATCCATCTTATTTATCAATTCTCGAAAAACCATTATGACTTGTTCTTCTTTGTTCATGGCTTGCCCTCCCATTCATCAATGTAACGATTCCATTATAATATACCTATGTTTCCATTTCAACATAAAGTGTTGTGAGCTGCATATGCCCGTATTTCTGCCCAGCCTGTTGTTATGGAAAGTAACAGGCTATCTGTCTTTATCAAGCAGTTTCAGCAATTCTTCCTGGGGAAGGGGTTTGCTGAAATAGTATCCCTGAATTTTGTTGCAATCGTACTTTTTTAAGTATTCCAGCTGCCATTCTGTTTCAACGCCTTCTGCTATAATGGACAATCCCAGCCTGCGCCCGATCATAATGATCATATTGGTAAGGGATGTGTCCTCTCCATTGTTTGCAATGGTATCTATAAAGACTTTATCGATCTTCAATGTATTGATGGGGATATGGGTCAGGTAGCTTAAAGAGGAGTATCCTGTCCCAAAATCATCAAGGGCTATTTTTATTCCCTTTGACTTTAATTCCTTAAGCAGATCCTTGATTCCATCATAGGATTCAATGAGCACGGATTCCGTAATCTCCAGTTCTAAGGAACCAGGCTCCACCCCTGTTTCCAAAAGGATCTTCATGACTTTTTCAATGAAGTCCTGCTGCATCAGCTGAATGATGGAGACATTTACGGAAACTGAAATTTCCGGATGGCCCTGATCATGGACCCTTTTTAAGAAATTACATGCATTTAACAGCACCCAGTCGCCAATGGGATTAATTAAACTGGTCTCTTCCGCTATGCTGATGAATTTCAAGGGAGAGACCTGGCCCAGTTTCTCATTATTCCATCGGAGCAGGGCTTCCATGGAATTGATCCTGCCTGTGATGACATCAATCTGGGGCTGATAGCAGAGGCTGAACTCATTCCGCTCCAGGGCCTTCCACAGTTCATTTTCCAGGGCCATCCGTTCCTGGATCTGCATGTCTGTTTCCTGACTGTAAAAGGCGTATCTTCCCCTGGCAGCGGATTTGGCTTTGTACATGGCAATATCCGCACATTTGAGAAGTGTCTCCACATCATTGCCATGAAGGGGATACAAGGCAATTCCCAAGGACACCGTAATATTCAAGGTGCAGTCGGAGATGCGAAAAGGGCGGTCAAAGAAATGAAGGAGGGCTTTTGCATGGGTTTCTATTTCTTTCTCTGCCTCGTACTGATGAACAAATACAATAAATTCATCCCCTCCTATCCTGTATATGGACTTGCTTTTATCCGACAGAGCTGACAGCCTTTTTCCGATTTTTAAAATCAGCTGATCCCCGGCCCTATGTCCCAGGGTATCATTAATGTACTTAAAGTTATCAATGTCAAGGAACATCAGCGCCATGTTACTGCCCGGGCAATGATCCATATGCCCCTTGGCTGTTTCGTAAAAGGCAGCCCTGTTGGGAAGGCTGGTAAGGTGGTCTTCAAATGCCATCTGCCTTAACTGTTCCTGATACATTTTTAAATCCAGGTTCATGGACCGGATCCTTGAAAAGAATATTTTTATTAAAAAGTAAAGAATAACGGCTGTTGCCAGTATGAAAATTCCTCCCTTTATCATGCTGACCGCCGCTGCCAGCTCCCTGTCCACAATAAGCTTAAGAAGAAGCCGGTCGGAAAATAAGATCCATAAGGTTCCCAGGAATATATATATAACAGAAATCTCCAAGGCTATCTTTCCGGGGCAGAAATCCCCTGGGCAATGGAAAAACCGGGATACCATACCACTGCTGCGAAACCTGCTTATGAACTTTTTGGTTTTTTCCCTACGATTCATTACACTCTCCCTTCCAAACCAAAAGCTCAGCCGGCTATTCGATTCTGTTTCTTCCAAGATTCTTTGCCCTGTACAAATGCTTGTCCACCATCCGGATTACACTGTCTGCGGTGGTACATTCATTGCCATTGCAAATTGCATGTACTCCAAAGCTGCAGGTCAGCCGGATCCGCTGATCCTCTGCCGTAAATTCCATTTTTTCTATCCCGCTCCTGATCTTTTCCGCCGCTTCTCTTGCAGCGTCCAGATCAGAACCAGGAAGGCAGATAAAGAATTCCTCTCCTCCAAATCTTGCCACCCAATCCCTGCCCTTGCCCATAAAGCCCTCCAGTGCCTTTGACAGCTCCCTAAGCACGGAATCTCCTGCTGAATGGCCATAGGTATCATTTATTTTTTTGAAAAAGTCAATGTCAGCAAAAATAACGGACAAAGGGTTGTTTTGTAATGATGCATTTAAAATCTCCACAGGCAGCCTTTCATCAATGTATCTGCGATTGTACAGCTGGGTTAAAGGATCCCTTACAGCCACCTGACCCACGAAATCGATCATGGTCAGAATCCTTACATCTCCGTCGGAATCCTTTTCTCCAAGAAGCATACTTTTTGAAGTGTTTTTTAACAGCTCTACCACAACGGGCTGTCCCTTTACTTTTACAGGAACTGCTGTGACCATAAAAACATTTCCGTTTTTGTATTCCATTTTAAAAAAGGTATCGTATTCATTGAAAGCTCTCATGGAAATACAGTTATCACATAACTGGTCTTTTTCCCAGAAAACATGGCATATGGTATCAGACGCTGTCACTTTATTTCCTCTGACTTCAAGGACCTTCTTTTTCAAAGGATCTACGATCCGCATGACATCATACGTCTTTTCAAAAATTTTCATTTTATCCAGTAAAGCTTCATATTCTTCCATTTCTGATACCTCCTGATTTTTGCTGCTGTGCTTACATGATCCCCGTTAAAAACCTTAAACGCTTAAAAAACACGGATCGCATTGCGAACCTTTTTCGCTTCATACAGAGCACGGTCCGCATGAATAAAAAGCCTTACCGTATCAACCTGATCTGATATTGCCGCAAGGCCAAAGCTGGCCGTCAGCATCAGTTTTGGATATTCCTCAAAAAACAGGCGATTTACTCTGGTCTGAATACTCCTGCAGATGGACTCTGCTTCTTCCATACTCTTATCACAAAACAATAAGCAGAACTCATCGCCCCCGTAACGGAAGGGTGTCATATCCAAGCTAAATTCTTTCAGGATCTTAGCAAATTCCATTAAGCAGCGGTCTCCCACATGATGTCCCCAGGTATCGTTAATATTTTTAAATCTGTCAATGTCTACAATTGCAAGAATATAACTCCGGTCTGATGCCGTATCTTCCACATATTTCATTTCATCCCGAAATGCCTTCCGGTTAAATACCCCTGTCATTTCATCCATGTGAACGCTTTGCTGCAGAAGCTGCCGCTCTATTTCCTTTTGTATGCCCGCACTGTTTTTTTTCCGCTCAAACCGGATCACGGCCATGCAGGCAATGGAAAAAGCGATCAATACAAAAAGAGAAATCAGAAAGTCCCCCATCCGGTGAGTGCTTTCAAAGATACTGACCTTATCCGCATCCCATTCCATGAACAGCTCGGAAATTATGATGGAACTAATGCTGGTCAGCGCCGTAATGCATGTTACACGATAGTCCGCATAGATCGCCGTCAGCATAATGGCAATTGCAAAAATATAGTAAGTTGCCGTAAACGTGCTGTGCACCGTAAAAAGTACAAAACCAATGCCCACAAAGATAATGGAAACAGCGTATATTTTATGACTGCGGGAAAAGCTCTTTGATCTCATGATCAGCGTTTCAATTCCAATACAAAGAAAATTAACCGCACTGGGAACGATCAGAAACTTTATGTAATACCTGCTGACCGTAGTTGTCAGCATATCGGAATTTACCAGGATCGCTCCCATTAAAATTTCAACCAGCAGAGAAAAAACAACCAGGATTACGGAGGTTTTATAATGAAGATTTAACCAGCTTTCATCAATTTTTGTATATTCTTCCTGCACTGCCCTGATATACATATCATCTAAATTTTCTTCATCCATCTGAAACTTAAAGCCTTCAAACCCCACGTTCCTACCTCCAGGTGCCATGCTTGATTTCTTTTTTATTGATATACATCTTTATAACAATCAATAACAGCCATTACAACAAATCGGCGCCTTCTCATCTCATAATTTTAAATCCGGTTATCAGAGAAAAGCCTTGTGTATGCGCCAGTCAGGGAATCATAATTGACATCGTTCATACAGGTCCTCTGCTGCTCCCCTCCTCCTTTATTTTATATCTGATTTTCAGTAAATGGTCAAATAAAATTATGGATTCATTTTGCAATGAACAGAACATTCAAAAATCATCATCTGTTTATGTGAAATCGGCTGCATCCAGGTTAAACCACTCCGGAAATGCAACCGATAAACAAATCACAATGAAAAGACGGGCAGTTTAACCAATCTGCGTCCTTTTCATCTATCCATATTCAGTTTGAATTTTTCTACCTCAAGGCGCAGTGTGGCCGCCTGAGCGGACATTTCCTGGCTTGTTGCCGAGTTTTCTTCTGCGGTGGCCGCATTTGTCTGCACGACTGCGGATACCTGGGAAAGTCCGATCTTGATCTGTTCAATGGCATCGGCCTGCTCCACGGAAGCCTGCTGGATTTTTACAATGCTTTCGTTTACGTTCCGGGCATTTTCTCTGATATTTCTCAGTACCTGGGCGGCCTGTTCCGTTATCTGGGAACCTTCTGCCACGGTGACAGCGGAATGCTGGATCAGCTCTGCCGTCCGCTTTGCCGCCTCCGAAGACTTTGAAGCAAGGTTTCGGACCTCATCAGCCACAACCGCAAAGCCCTTTCCCGCGTCCCCTGCACGGGCTGCCTCAACGGCAGCATTGAGAGCCAGGATATTGGTCTGGAAGGCAATGTCTTCAATGACTTTTGTGATGCTGGTGATCTGGTCGGATGCAGCGCTGATATCAGCCATTGCCTCTGTAAGCCTGCTCATGTGCTCATCTCCGTCATTAACGCTGGCAGCGGTCTTCTCAACATATTGTGCCGCCATTTTAACATTGGAGGAATTTTCAAAAGCCTGTTGGGCGATTTTCTCAGCGGAAGCCCCCAGCTCCTCTATGGAAGCGGCCTGCTCCGTGGATCCAGCCGCAAGATCCTGGGCTCCGTATGCAACCTGGCCGGATCCTGTGCTGACCTGCTCCGCAGCTGCATGGATCAGGGACAGGGTTGCGGAAAGATTTTTTGCAGAATCATAAATGGCTGTTTCAATCCGCTTAAAATCACCGATATATTCCTGAGCAGGGCCGGTCTTAAGATTACCTGCTGCAATCTGCTCCATATTTCTGGTAATGTCCTCCACATAGAGGAAAAGTGTATGAATGGAACTGTCAATGCTGGAGGAAAGCTCGCCCACCTCATCCCTGCTTTTGATCTTTGGGGTTTCCTCCGTCAGATTTCCCTGGGAAAGGAGTTTCATGCGGTTTGTGATCTTTATAATGGGGTTTGCAATCCCTCCTGCAAATAAAACCGCAATCAGGATACCTGCCGTCAGCATGATCAGGGAGGTCCCAAGCAGGCTGTACATCACAGTGCGGATGGAGGAAGTCATTTCATCGATAGGAGCCACTGCCCCGAAATACCAGCCATTGCTTCCGTTCACAGGAGAATAATAGCAGATGCGTTTAACGCCTGCATAGGAATAGGTATCCACGCCGGTGGCTCCCGTGATCATCTTGGAATAAACCTTGGCCGCCGACCCATAGCTGCTGTCTGTCCTGGACATTTCAATGAAATTCCGCTGTTCCTGAACCAGCTCCGGCCTCATATTGGCGATCATCGTGCCCTGGCTGTCAATGATAAATATGTTTCCTGACTTTCCAACCCGGAAATCCCTGATCAGGCTGCTTAAATACATTCCATCAATGCCTGCAATCAAAACCTTGCCGTTCATGGGCGTGTACATCTGAATGACAAAGGCTCCCTTGCTGTCAGTAAATGGAGAAGAAATCACGGTTTCTCCCCCCAGAGCCTTGTTTAATAAGTCCTGGGAGCCAATATTGTCTCCCTCATATCCGCCCGGTCCGCTTCTGAGAATTCCGCTTTCATCAGCAACTGCAAGATACAGCCAGCCGTTCTTCTTTGCAAGCGTTTCCAGCTCAGGGGAGGAAGCCGACGTAAGGTCCATATCAGCCGTATCTTTTAAATCATCTGTCAAATCCTGTATCTTGGCGGAAAGAGCCAGATTGGCAACCGCCCCTAAGGACGCAAGATCATCCCTGACGTTTTTCAAAATCCCCTGATAGCTGGTAAACAGGCTGGTGATCAGATTCACCGCTGTCAGCGCTAAAATCAGAAGCCCTGTAAAAAGTATCAGCTTGAATCGAATGGAAATAGTTCCTTTTGTCTTTCGTATCTTCATCATAAGACCTCCTTTAATACTTTCCTGAAGCGGAAAAGACCTCTGGTTCCGGTACGTGTCCATAGGAACGCTCCCTGGGGGAAAGCCGGGAAGATAAGGGTTCCTTTTCATATTTGGAATTCAGCTTAAACCGTTCCACTTCATCCCGCAATGCGGACGCCTGGGCGGACATCTCCTCGCTGGTTGCGGAGTTTTCCTCAGCAGTGGCGGCATTGGTCTGCACAACGGCGGAGACCTGGACAAGGCCCAGTCTGACCTGTTCAATGGAAACGGCCTGTTCCGAGGAGGCCCTCTCAATTTTTACAATGCTTTCATTTGCTTTCTCAGCCTTATCTTTCACATCCTGGAGAATCTTTGCAGTCCGGGCCGTTATCTGGGAACCCTCTGCCACAGTAACTGCGGAATGATGGATTAAGTCTGCCGTCTGCCTTGCCGCTTCTGCCGATTTCGCGGCAAGATTTCGTACCTCATCAGCCACGACCGCAAAGCCTTTTCCCGCGTCTCCCGCCCGGGCTGCCTCTACTGCGGCATTGAGAGCCAGAATATTGGTCTGGAAGGCGATATCTTCGATCACCTTGGTTATATTTTCAATTTGGGTGGAAGAGGAATCTATATTTTCCATTGCCTTTGTAAGCTGCTTCATATGGTCATTTCCTGTGTTTACACCAATGCGGGCCTCTTCCACATATTGTGCTGCGATCTTTACATGGGAAGAGTTTTCCTCTGCCTGGTCTGCGATTATTGTGATGGAGGCGCTTAGCTCTTCCACGGAGGCTGCCTGCTCCGTTGCCCCCTGGGAAAGTGCAATGCTGGAGCCTGAAACCTGGCCGGCGCCTAAAGCCACCTGGCCCGCAGCTTCCTTAACTTCTCCCAACACCTGATTAAAGGACTGGATAATCCGGTTTAAGGATGTTTTAATTGCTTCATAATCACCTTTGTAATCACTTTTTATTTCAACCATAAGATTTCCGTTTGACATTTCCGTCAGAATATAAGATATTGCCTGAATGGTGTCCCGGACTGTCTGAATGGCTGTCCCGGATGCCATTGCCAGCTGTCCGATCTCAGTATCATCAACCGCCAGATCCATGGACTGTGATAAATTCCCATCTGCAGCCGTCATCATATAGTCCTTTATCTTAATGATGGGCCTGATGATCTTAGTATGGGAAAGCAACAGGCTTATACCGTTGAAAACAGCAGTAAATACCATTAGCAGGATCATAATGATGATATAAGTCTGGGTTTGATGCACTGCCTGATCCAGCTCACCGGCAGCCCTGGCATTCATCGTTTCCTGAAACTTGTCAATAGGCGCCATGATAACGCTTTTATCGCTGTCATACTTGGCATCAAACATCAAGCGCCTTGCTTCCTCAAAATTCCCTTTTTCCACGGCTTTCATAGCCTGGTCTTCCGTCGTTACCAGGGTATCGGAATATTTCTTCGCTTCAGCCAGCAGATCCAGCTCATTCTGCGGTGCTCCCAGCTCCTTTAACCGTTCTACCACCTTATCCCTGGTCTTTGTTTCATTTACCTCTCTCCAATAGTTGTCATAATGGACTTTGTCCCCGAATTGCACGTATGCCCTGGCCTCATTTGTCAAATAGTCGGAAGCATCAGCAAGATCAATACCCAGCTGCCGAAACTCCGCCTTTTTTTCCTCAGCGGCTTTCATCCTTAAAAAAGAACCCATTACCTGTATTGATAAGATCACCAGGATCACTGACAGAAAAATCGCCGAACCTCCCAGTATAAAATTTAATGTGGACTGCTTGATTCCTTTTTTCCCCATGTTTTCATTCCTCCTCAGTTGTTATTGACTCTTTCTTAAACCATTTTTCAATACTTTTTGAATCTCCTGGTTTTGCAAAATAATACCCCTGGATATAATCACAGCCCATCTCCCTTAGAATCTGCTTTTGCTCAGCTGTTTCCACCCCTTCCGAGACCACTTTTAAGTTCAGGCCGTGAGCCAGTTCCGTAATGCTTCTTATTACCTGATGCTCTGTTTCACTTTCAAGAGCCCTTCCTAAAAATGACTTATCAATTTTTAATATATCAATGGGAAGGACTGTTAAATAGTTAAGAGAAGAATACCCTGTGCCAAAGTCATCCAGTGCAATGCTGACGCCAAGGGATCTGAGTTTTTTGAGGATCTCAATATTGTTCTGGGAAAATTCCAAAAGAACGCTTTCCGTAATTTCAAGCTCCAGCTGGCTTACCGGAAACTGAGTTTCATCAAGGACCGCTTTTACCAGGTCATAGAAATTCTCGCTGCGCAGCTGATGTACGGAGATATTTACGGACAGTTTTCCTATCTTGCAGCCCCTGTCAATCCAGTCCTTTCCCTGCATACACGCATTTTTTAATATCCAGTTGCCAAGAGGAATGATCAGTCCCGTATATTCGGCCACAGCTATGAATTCAAAAGGCGAGATCATGCCTAATTCTTCCGAATACAGCCTTGCCAGGGCCTCTATCCCCCTTATTTCATCCCTTAATAAGTCCTGCTGAGGCTGATAGTAAATGAGAAGGTCATCCTTTGCCAGGGCCTCCCTGATACACACCTCTACTTTGGACTTTCTGATAATTTCATCATGCATCTGTGTATCATAAATGCAATACTGGTTTTTCCCGCTTTCCTTTGCCTTGTTAAGAGCCGTATCTGCATTCCGAAGCACATCATTTGCCGTCTGCCCTGCTTCCAGACAATGGACAACACCTATGCTGACAGATAAATAAACGGACTTTTCCAACAGTACAAACGGAGCGTTAAAGATACAGAGAATGTTCTGACAAAGCTTTTCCACCTCTCTGATATCCTTTCTGTCCTTAATCAATATTAAAAACTCATCTCCGCCAAACCTTGCCACCATATTTTCCTGGCCCATGATCTGTGACAGCCGGTTTCCCACCTGCTTAAGCAGCTGATCGCAGAAATCAAGCCCAAGCAGATCATTGTGAATCTTAAAATTATCCAGATCAATCATCAGTATGGAATCCATGCACATGGTTTTTCCGATTCTTTCCAAGGTGTCCTCAAGGGTGCTCATAAAGTGCATCTTGTTAGGAAGGCCTGTCAGCATGTCATAAAAAGCCATGTATTCTATCTTTGATTCCCTTTGCTTGCGTTCTTCAATATTGGAGACTGTCCCCGCAACCTTGCCGGGAAGGCCCTCTCCGTCAAAATAAACCTTTCCCTTATTTAAAACCCAGGTATAGGTGCCATCCTTTTTCCTGATGCGGTACTCCCGGTGAAACTCTTTGGTTTTCCCCTTTAAGCAGGAATCAAAGGCAGCCAGTACTTCCTGATAATCCTCCTGATGAATGGTCTCCTTCTGCAGGATCGCGTCAAGCCCATGGCCTTCCAGGGCATTTCCCGTAATATCGATCCACTTATCGGAAGTGATGATTTCATCGGTTATAAGGTTCCATTCCCAGAGCGCGTCATTGGCGCTGTCAAGAGCAAGGGTGTAGCTTTCTTTCAGCCTTTCCAGCTCCTTGTGAAGGCTGGCAAGATGCTGGAGGTTTTCGTCCTTTTTAAAAAGCCCCATCTTCATATAGATCAGGATCCCCATGAGAAACAGGACTAATAATGAGATAAACCCGATAAGCGCTCCGTTGGTATTGACGCTGCTTCCTTCCTTTGACAGCTTCATGGTCCAGTAAGTGTCCATGACCGGAATCCGGACGATATAGGGATCTCTGTCCTTCCATGGGGAATCCCCCCAGATGAGACCTCCATTTTTGTTATAAATGCTGATGTGATAAGAATCCGGCACTGCCTCTTTGATCACCCGATCCAGATATGTATTCAAGTCAAAAACCACAACGAAAAATCCGCTGAACTCATCATCCTTATAAAGAGGATACCGTATTACCAACCCCAGCAAATCCTTGGTGTCTTTGAGGATAAAAGGATCGTTGACCGTTATGGTCCTGTTTTGGATGGCCTTTTCAAGAGCTTCCTCCACCTCCGGCCGTCCCAAAAGAGAGGCGCCCAGGGTGTAATCATAGGTATCAGGATATACCATATCTGTGACCGTATCTCTATTCTTATGCTGGATATAGAGAATATCCGGGTTTTCTTCCATATATTTAGATGCAAGAATATCGAATTTATGCTGATCAATATGATCATCAATTTCATAATTATAGGCCAGGGAGGTTAATACGCCTTCTGTTATGGCGATATGCTGCTGTACAGAATAGGACATGGATTGCCCGATGCTTGAAAGAAGATAATTGTTTTCTGATTGCTGGGAACGCAGAAGAACGAATACAATCGATACGAAAATCGTAAGCATAACCGCCGTTTGTACGGCTATATATCTGGAATATTTATTTCTCATCACAGCCCCCTAAGCGCTGGTTCATCGTTCCATAACCAGCCACTTCATTGAATATTTTTAACCGATCATACACACCTGAACTGCTGAAACAGATTGCCCTGCAGAGCGCACATACGCCCTATAAAACAAAAATAATCCGCTGTAAAAGAATACAGCAGACTACTTTTCTTCATACTCCATTATGTAGTATATTTAAGTTTTCTGTCAGAATTCCTTTGTATCCAGCTTTATTTTAAATGAATATCAAGTTTTCTATCTACACTTCTAAATATTGTTCTGACAGTCGCTCCGGATATATACAACTTGTCGGCAATCTCCCTTTCAATTAAGCGGTCCTTTGCAAGCCTGGCACTCTCTCTTTCCCTTGGAATCAAGAGTATTTCATCTGAAATAATGGCCTTTCTGAGGATCTTTATGCCCCATTATTTCCAGCTTCTTTCCTTGTTAGATATTCCGTAATAATATCCTAATTTACTATAATTTACCACAAAATTCGACATTTTTCAACATATAGTAATTTGGGATAGATTAAAATGCATATCTTCTGTTATTTTTATAACAAACTCTTTATCTTTGCTTTTTAATGAAAAAAAGAGGCTGAGTTTATTGGTGATATCACCTGGCAATAAACTCAGCCTCCTGATTTGTGTATTTAATTTATTGGGATTGCTTTTGAAGAAGGATTTTTAAGTATTCCTCCGTGATAGCAATAATAACGATCCCCATTTAAGGATATGAGTTTTTCAAGGGAATCCCCTGCCTTATCCAAATCCAGGGTAAACTGCGGATTTGCAATGACCAGACGTCCGCTGTCAATCACAGCAGCATCTCCTGTAATAACGGAATTGCTCTCCTTTAGATACAGGGAAATATGCCCCGGCATATGACCCGGAGTCTCTACGATCTCACAGCCTCCGCCCCAGTCAAAATGATCCCCATCCTTTACCTTTATATCTACAGGAACAGGCCTGACCTTTCTCAAGGATTCACAGAATTGAATTCCAAAGGACTTTTGCTCTTTTGGCAGCACATTCAGCATTTCTTCCGCCTGCAGTAAACGCAGGGATTTTCTCTCACCGGAAATATACCCGCTTTCCTCAGAGCTTGCCACAACTTTTACATCAGGATACTTTTCCTTTATTTCAAATAAGGCTCCCATGTGGTCATCGTCATGGTGAGTGACCAGCACTTTTGTTAAAGAACCTGGATCAATCCCCTTTGATTTCATCTCAGCCTCCAATAAAGGCAGGAAACCGGGATATCCGCAATCCACTAATACAACATCATTGGCACTTAGTAATAAAACCGGATGGATTGTCCGGGGTTCATTTTCATATTGAAAATTTATATCCAGCATTACGATTTGATTCATTTTATTTTACCTCACAAAATTCGCCAATGGACTGCAGACTATTTTCTGATCCATTCCTGATCTGCCACGGCCGGATACTGCTCCTGCTGCGGTATGCTTATAAAATCCTCAGCCAGCGTATGGCGGAGACTAATTATTATATCTCTGACAAGCTAATGATGCAATACCCCTTACAATTCCCTGACGGCCAGCAGCGGGCTGACTTCTCCCCTGCAGAACAGGTTGAGCCTGTGAAGCGCCCTTGTGCAGGCGATGTATAAAAGCTTTTTGTCATCCTGGCTGTAATAATTTTCAGCATCAGCGTCACATATTAAAACAGCGTCAAACTCAAGCCCTTTGGACATATATACCGGCATAATAAATACGCCGTGTAAGTCGGTTGAGCTTTCTTCATCTTTTATTAATTGGACATCTGCTTTTCCCTTTAAACATTCAAAGAGAAAACGGGCATTTTTTTCAGTTTTGCAGATCAGTCCAATGGACTGGTAACCCGTTTCCAGACAGGATCTGACTTCTGAAACAATCATATCATCAAACGACATTTGATCTTTTGCCGCGTATACCTCCGGCTCATCTCCTTTTCGGTTAAAGCTCTTTATCTCTGAGCTTTGGTCAAGGAATTTTAAGCCATAATTTAAAATTTCATTTGTACAGCGGAAGCTTTTATCCATGGTAACAAGGGAAGATTTCTTCTTATTGAAGACTTTTCTGATCTGTTGGTAAAGGGATAAGTCCTCCCTTTTTTCCAGCGTCTGGTTGATATCTCCCAAAATCGTAAATTTAGCCTTTGAAAACAGCAACCGGAATATCTCAAAATGGAGGGGATAATAGTCCTGGGCTTCATCAATTACCACCTGCTTTATGGTTTTATATTCATTGACCCCGTATATTTTCAGATTCAAATAGGTGAGAGCCGTTGCATCATCATAGTACAGCAAATCAGTATCCAGATTTTCCTGGGTAAAAGTCAGAATATGGTCCATGGATTCAGGAAGCTCCATATCTTTTGCCAGGGTGTAAAAATATTCTTTCTCATGAAACAGCTTTCTGTAAGCTGCCTTCACATCAAGCCCCATGAATTTCAGCAGTTCTTCTTTTATCAGGACCTTATCTGAGTTTTTGATGCGGTATTTCCCTGATTCGCAGATCAGCTCCAAAATGTATTCCTCTATCAGCTTTAACCTCACTCCCAAAGGAGTTTCGTTTCTGCCGGACAATACCTTTTCTTTCAGTGTTTCCTTGGTTATGATACATTCACCGTCATAGAAAACATCCTCAAACTCCATCCATTTATGGGGCAGATCATCAATAAAACGATCCAATATTTGCAGAAACCGGTGGGAGGTTTTAAATTCTATGCTGCCTTTTATTATATCCCGGTATTTAGAATTTGAGATCAGATTTTCTAAAAACTGATTTCTTGATTGTACCCGTTCATTCTTCAATACAGAAGCAATGATATCTTCAAATACCATTGAAACAACATGATCTTCTCCAAGTTCAGGTAATACATTGGAAATATACTGCTCAAATAACGAGTTTGGCGATATAATCAATATGTTATCGGCGGACAGCTTTGCGGACAGTCCCTGATACATAAGGTATGCTGCCCGGTGAAGAGCAATGGAAGTCTTGCCGCTGCCTGCCACTCCCTGCACCATCATTAAATCATTTTCCATATCCCTTATAACAATGTCCTGTTCCCTTTGAATGGTTTCTACAATAGTTTTCATCCTGGGAGAAGTATTTTGCGACAGCAGCTTCCTTAAAAATTCATCTACAATCTGTACGTCAGCATCAAAGAAATATTCCAGCTTCCCCTTGCTGATCTCATACTGGCGTTTTAAATTGACTTCCCCTGTGATCCTTCCGCCAGGGGCATCATAAAATACCTGCCCCAATACAAAACGGTAAAAAACGCTTGCTATGGGTGACCGCCAGTCATAAACATAGAATTCGTTTGTATCATCCTTTTTTAAGGAGGAACGTCCGATATAGATCTTTTCAAATGTATCTTCATCATCAAACTTAAAATCAATCCTGGCAAAATAAGGGGATTTGATCATGTTTTCCAGCAACAGGATTTTGTTTTCCATTGCTTCGTAATCTTTGATTTTTTCTGTGATAGGATCTGCATACTGGTTTAAGGCGGCAAGGGCTTCAAAGCCATCGCTGCTCCAAAGGCTTGGTATGGAGTGCGCCGTATTCTCACGCAGCTCTTTCTTGGCAGAAATAATGGCCGACTTGTTCTCCTCATTGCGCCCTCTTGCTTCATCCAGCTTGTTTTTTGCCAAAGCTATGGTTTGTTCCAACCTGCTCTTTTCAAGCTCCAATTCCGTCCGGTTATTCTCCATAACAGTACCACCTCTCTTTTAGAATCGGCAGAAAGTCCATTTCCTAAACCGCCATTCAAAAAGTCTAACACAACCCGGATCAGAAAAACAGTCTTGTTGTCACTGATTGAATGTGTTATAATTAAGGTGGAGGGAAAGGTGATTGCACAAATGCACAATCACCTTTCCCTTTATCTATGCCATATTTCATATAAACCAAACCTGACTCTCTAAGCCTTTGTCTGCAAAAGCCTGCAAAATTCCTCCCAGCCTGCTGTCATGAAACAGCCTTTTTTCCTGATATGCATAAGCCAAAGAATTCTTTGCCCACACCGGCATTGTTTAGTTTTGACTTGCCAAGCAGCTGTTTCATCTCATCAGGCGTGTAGGCTGCATGAAAGGAGGTTAAGAATCCGGGGCGGATCTCCTTTGGCCTGGTTGAGAAATAAATAAGCCACTTGATCAGAGGATTCACATCGCGGCGCATGTCTGTGATGCAAAAAAGTCCCTGAGGTTTTAAGACCCTGTCTATTTCATTAAAAACCTTTATGGGGTCTTCCCATTCATGAAGGGAGCCGTTGGAAAAAACAGCATCAAAAGACTCATCAGGAAACGGCATCTCCATGCAGTTGCCCTCAACGTAGGCTGCTCTTTTTTCAAAGCCATAGTCCCTTGCATTTTTTTCTGCCAGCCTGATCATCTCACGGCTTATTTCACATCCCGTAAGCACTGTGTCAGGAAATTTCTTAAGCCACTCAAGGCCCACATACCCGGGGCCAGGGCCGATCTCCAGTACACTTCCCTTTGTGATCCCTGCTTTGATAAAGGTGTCTGCATTGTTCCAGCCTTTATCCCGCATGATTCTGGCAAAATCATCGAAGATTTCTACAATCAGCTTATCCTGAATACCTTCCTGTGTTTCTATGATCCTTTGCTTTGCCATAATTTCTCCCCCCTATGAATTTAAACGATGAAATGATTCCCCTGCCCAGTCCAGCTCTGCCTGAAAATGGCGTTCATGATGGCTGAATATGATATTGACCATTGCTCTGTCCTCATCCGGCACAAACTCCATGGTTTCCTCCCTGTGTTTTTTAATATTGGAGATTGCTGTTTTCAGCTTATCCATGTAAGCCGTCAAATGGCTTAAAATCTCTGCCTTTTCAATATAATCGGAAAAGAAAAAAACGCCGTCCGAAGGAAAAACCGGCCGGTATTCAAATTCAATCAGTCCGGCGATCATGTCCTTAAATGCCATGATTCCTTTGTCCGTGATGGTATAAATAGTTTTTTCCGGCCTGCCCCCCGGCTTTTCCCTTGCTGCAGAAAGCAGGCCATCTGCTTCCATCTTCTCTAAGTGATAATAAATCGTGGGAAGCTTGATCTGCGTAAAATCGGAAAGCTGCTCTGCAATGAGCTTTTTAATCTGATATCCATGCTGCGGGCCGAATCTTTGAAGTAAACCCAGAATATAAAGAGGTACCATAACATTCACCTTTCTCAATGACAAATAGTCAGTACTGACTATAATTATACTCAGCGCTGACTATTTGTCAAGAATATTATTTAAATGTTTTTTCTTATTCCCCTGACCGGGCCTTTTCAATGGCAGCTATATCCAGCTTTTTCATTTTTAAAAATGCCTCTGTGATTCGTCGTATTTCTTCCTGGGTCCCATTAGCCAAAATATCTTCCATATTCTCAGGCACGATCTGCCATGATACACCAAACTGGTCCTTCACCCATCCGCATTGCTCGGCCTCGGGGACAAAGGAAAGCTTATCCCAGAAATAATCGATTTCCGCCTGGTCTGCACAGGGGATCATAAAAGAAAATGCTTCATTAAACGTAAAATCCCCTCCCTGTCCATGATCCATGGCGATCATCTGGTTACCCTGGATATTTAACTCACTATAGTTTATTTTTGCCCTGTTATCCATAACCTCTCCCGTATGATAATAGTTTACATGCCCTTTTGAGGATCCTTTAAATACAGAAAGGTAATAATTCAGGGCTTCTTCCGCTCTGCCGCATACGCCTTCTGAAAACAGCAGGGTTGGTCTGATTCTCTGATGCTCTTTCCTATCCTCAACCAGCATAAGCTGCCAGCTAAGACCATATTTGTCCTGGATCCAGGCATACCGTTTGCTGAAGGGATACTCTCCCAAAGGCATAAGCTCTGCTCCCCCTTCAGACAGGCGGGAATGCAGCATGTCAACTTCCTCCGGACTGCCGCAGGCTACCATAAGTGAAATGGAAGGATTAAAGGAAAAATAAGGCCCGGCACTGATGGCAGAAAACCTCATGCCTGCAAGCTGAAAGTCAACGGTTTGTGCATCTCCTGACGGAGTATCGGAGAGTGTGCCCGTATAAATGATTCTTGAATCCTCAAAAAGCTCTGTATACCATTTAGCTGCTTCAACTGCTTCTTTGTCGTACCATAAATGTGGAATTATTTTCTGCATCTTAGGAACCTCCTGATTTTTTATTTAATGGTTTCTGGCGGAACAGGGAATCTTATGTTTTCATGATGTTTAGATCTTCTCTGATTATTATATAATAATACACTTATATACTACAATATATTTACGGCTGCCAAAAGGTCAGAATTTTTGATTTAAATTTTAAAAAACATGTGGTATGCTTTAACTACTCAGCGGGAATGGAGGGATTACGTGTGTTGATTTTTTTCCGGTAAAAAAGTATGGAACAAGCAGTAAGTATCTGTCTCTATGTCATCTCTTTATAAAGGAAGTGTTATAATGATCAAAACCGTGAAATTTAAACAGGTATCTCTTTATTCTCAGTGTTTTGGCGACCCTGGGAAACCTGCAATTCTTTTAATTATGGGAGCGGCAAGCTCTATGATATGGTGGGAAACACCATTTTGCCAGCTGCTGGCTGATAAAGGATTCTTTGTAATCCGCTATGACAACCGTGATACAGGAAAATCTACCTGTTATCCTCCCGGCAGTCCGGAATATACTTTTGAAGAACTGGCTGATGATGCAATCCGTGTTCTGGATAGCTACAAGATACAAAAAGCCATTATTATGGGAATGTCTATGGGCGGCATGCTGGCTCAAATGACAGCGCTGCGTCATCCTGAGCGGGTCTGGGGTATTGTCCTGCTGTCTTCCATGTATTTTGCAGAAGGCGCTGAAAACCTGCCCTATTCTTCCCAGGAGGTTAATGATTTCTTTGCGGCCTTTGGGAAAAAAGAGCCGGAAAATGATGAGGAACTAATAGAATACTCGGTGGCTCAATGGCAAATTACCAGCAAGAGCAGCCGCTCAAAAGACTTGGAGCACACCAGGGATATGATCCGGCAGGATATTAAAAGAGCACATAATTATGCCAGCCGCATCAATCATTCCTTTGCCCAGGTAACGGGTGACGAGCTTGGCAGAATCTCTGAAATCCAGATTCCTGCATTGGTTATTCATGGTACGGAAGATGTTGTCATTCCCTATATACACGGTGAAATGCTGGCAAAAACTATCCCGGATTCCATCCTTTATTCCATGGAAGGAGCCGGTCATGAACTTCATCCACAGGATTATGTACCAGTGGCCGAACAAATTGTCAGCCGCTTTGCACCCTGATTATACTTTAGATCAAGCTATCCCAGTCTTGTCTGCATTCTTCCCATAATTGCTCCATTTCTAATGGGGTTTTAACTTCCAGAATCCTCCCATGAATTTACTTCCTTTCTGTTTTGGATTGAAAAAGTGGATAAAAACCTGTAATAATCTGTAGCTTTGTGTCGTATTTTCAGACATTAACAATCAATCCACAATTATTTCCACATTATTGTGGATAACTGTCGTTTGAGGTGTCAAAAGACAGGGGATTGACCTCATATTTATTTTGTACAAAGAAGAGAACTTTATATTTGGCTGTGCTTATAAGCGTTTTTAACGTCATTGGACAGACAATAAATATAAGAATTCATGGAACACAGTATGAAAATGAAGCCCTTCTACACCATTCATGAAATCCCCGTGAAAGTGCCTGGCAGCCACGCCAAGACGGCTGCCGGGAGCACAGGGGTCGTAGTTGGCAGATGAGTAAATTCCATTAGTCCACCATTACCGGGTTTTCTTCAACCACCCAGGGAAGTCCCCATATATTAAGAGCTTCCATAAATGGATCCGGATCAAATTCTTCCGCATTGAATACTCCGGATTTTCCCCAGTCCCCATCAGCAATCATCATTGCCCCTATCATTGCAGGAACACCTGTTGTATATGAAATAGCCTGGCTGCCCACCTCGCGATAGCTTTCCTGATGGTCACATACATTATAGATATAAATTGACTTTTCTTTTCCATCCTTTATACCCGTAAAAATGCATCCGATATTCGTCTTGCCAACTGTACGGGGTCCCAGAGAAGCAGGATCAGGCAGAAGCGCTTTCAGAAACTGAATGGGCACAATTTTCTGTCCCTCATACTCTATTGGAATGGTGGATAACATGCCTACGTTTTCCAGGCACTTCATATGTGTCAGATAACTGTTTCCAAATGTCATGAAAAAGCAGATGCGTTTGATCCCCGCCGTTGCAGTCCAGAATATCAATGGTATGGATTTCATCGAAATAGTGTTTCAATGCATAGGCAGAAAACACATTAGTGACGCCGGGATCAAAACCGCAGCCAAGTAAGGCGGTAAGACCGGCAGCCTTAAACTTATCCTCATATGCCCACTGCCAGGAATAATCAAAATATGAGGAAAATCCCAGTTCCTTGCAACGCTTTTCATAAATAGGGCGCCAGTCAGGATCGTTAATGTCCTCCGGTTCATAGGTCGCCGTATCTATGTAGTAAACTCCTGCATTAAGACAAGCATCCATAATCGCCAGATTTTGATAAGGCAGGGCTACATTTAGTAAAACGTCAGGAGCATATTCCTGCAAAAGGGCCGTAAGGGCATGCACATCAAGCGCATCGACCTGTGCGGTTGTAATACGGGAGCTGGTTTTCCCCTCCAGCCTGGCTTTTAACTCATCACATTTTGATTTTGTACGGCTTGCAATGCAGATATCCGTAAATACTGAACTGTTCTGGCAGCATTTAGCGATTGCAACAGAACCTACACCGCCGCAGCCAATGACTAAAATTTTAGACATAAGTAATTTCCTCCTAAATCAGATTTTTCCGGCAGTTGGTACTGCCGATTTCTTATAAGCTTTTGGTTACTATATAAGCTGCAATAATAATGCTTTCTGGATTCCTATCTGAAAAACCGGATACAAATTCAGATGAATGTTATTATTTCAGCTTACAATCTTGGAAATATTTTGCCTGCTTCTTTTTTTTGGCAAAATATATGGGACAAAAAGACATCCAAAAAACGCAGATGGCAATGCCATCTGCGTTCATAAACGATCACAATATCATTCTTTCACTTATTGCATAAATATACACAATAGATTAAAATATTTATCTTTAAGCGAAATGCGGATTTTACCGCACGGCAACCGACCTGCCTGTCCGTAAGGGCTTGTTCCTGGTGATGCCAGAAACTGGTCTGAATCTTTTTAAATTAATAATGCATAAAAATTCTGTACCAAATTTAGCATGTGCATTAAAATATGTCAAGAGCATTTTTTTATAATTAAAAAACTGGTAACTGTTTCCTAAAAATATCATGATCCTTATATAGGCATATTACCCTGATCCTTTCAAAGAAAAACAGGAGTCTGGTTGTACCTCAATGATGGCATACAAGAGATAATACGCCGGAAACGGGACTGGAAAATGACTTTATTTTTCAACTACCCTTTCCCAGGCCTTAATTGCGATATTTTCTCATTTGCCGCCACCCCACGCTATTGTTTTTTGCTTTAAAAAATGCTATGCCTATGGTATTAAATGCTTTTTCAATATCCTTAAGATAGTGAGGTAATGAGTATGTTTAAAAACTTTTTTCAAAATACCCGTAAACCAAAAGGCCTTACAGGGAAAATCATGGTGCAGATGATGAACAAGGGCCATGCACTGCTGGCAAAATGGGGGCTTTCCCATGTCACCCTGAGAGGAAAAGTCAAGGCCCTGGACATTGGCTGCGGCGGTGGCGCCAACCTTGCATCCCTTCTTAAAATGTTTCCTTCCGGCACTGTTACGGGAATGGATTATTCTGCAGTCAGCGTAGCCCAAAGCATTCGTTTAAACCAGGCGGCGATCAGCAAAGGCCGCTGCCGGGTCCTCCAGGGAAATGTATCTGATCTGCCTTTTTCTGAAAACTCCTTTGACTTAATAACCGCGTTTGAGACCATATATTTCTGGCCGGACCTATCCTCTTCTTTCCGCCAAATCCGCAAAGTTCTGCGCTCCGGCGGGGTTTTCCTTATCTGCAATGAAATGAGCGATCCTTCTGATGACAAATGGACAAAGATTATCGATGGTATGAGGGTCTATAGCCGTCAGGAACTGGAACGGCTTTTATCAGATGCAGGCTTTTCCCGGATTGCCATTGACGAAAAGAACGGCTGGTTATGCCTGGTTGCAGAGAAGAAATAAATCCGGCAGGCATACTATTAATTTACCCTGGCATCAGTATTATCACCGGCACATGGAACACAAACTGTCTGGCCATTTTGATAAGCAAGGCGGGCTTGTCCTCACTAAGAGCGGAAAACAAAATCACCGCCCATAAAAGGAAGGACAAGCCCGGAAGCAAGATAAACCAGCTGTTATTGAATTAAAATTTGTCAAAATGGAGCTTTTCATATTGCAACGTGCTTTCTTCATAAGGCTTTTTTTCTTCCCCTTGATAACCAATGGCAATCATACATTCAACGCTATATTGCTCAGGTATTCCAAGCACTTCTCTAATATATTCCCCGGCAGTCTTCTGCTCCGTGTGGAATCTTTCTCTTACCTGAATCCAACATGATCCCAAATCTAAATCTTGTGCCGTCAATTGGATAATCGTTGCAGCTATGGAAGCATCCTCAATCCATACGTCACTTGAATCCTTATCTGCTATTACTGCAATTGCCAAAGGAGCGCCTGACAAAAACCTGGAACCAGGTTCCCTGCACAGAGAGAGCTGCTGAATCAGTTCCCTGTCGGTGACAGCAATAAACTGCCAGGGCCTTATGGACCGGGATGACGGGGACAGCAGGGCACTTTTAAGAATTACATCAATCTTCTCCTTTTCAACTTCCCTCTTTTGAAACTTTCTGATGCTTCTTCTGGATTTTAAAATGTCAAATAACATAAATTACTCCTCTCTGAATTTTATAAATTTATTTAACACAGCATAGGAAAGCCATATGTCAGCGCTGTTACCTGCATTTATTTTATTCTTACCATCAAATAAAGTCAATGCTGCAAGTATGAAGCAGTCTGATATCAGGCAGTAAAAGGCGATGCTAAATATTGTTTAGGTATAAGAAAATACCTCCTGTACTGCAATTCACAGTCAGAAGGTATTCTGCCCTTTATAAGCGCACCATATTATTTCATTGTATTGATTAAAGAATCTGTTACGATTTTTACCTGCTGCAGCACAGCTATCGGGTCATAGTAATAAACCTTATCAAAAGGCAATTCAATTACCCTGTTATTTTGTACCGCAGAAAGGCTTTTCCATATAGAGGTCTTTTTCATCTCCTCCACATCTTTGCTTGGTTCACCATTTGCAGTGTAAACTGTAACAAACATATAATCCGGCGCATACTCGGAGAGTGCTTCAATGGATATTTCTGCCCAGCCCTGTCCGTCACTGACTTCCTGTAACTTCTCCTGCAGCTTCATCCCAAGTCCTGTTGTTAAAACCTGTCCGCCTCTTCCCATGTTATCACCAAATGCATATACTTTCCCGTTGGCAAATTCAAAAAGTCCTACACTGGCATTCATATCAATGCCGGCTTCCTTTAAGCGTTCTGCCTGTTTTGCAGTTTCTGTTTCAAATTCAGTGATCCAGGCTTCTGCTTCTGACTGCTTATTCAGCATTTCCCCAAAATAACGAATGGAGGACTTAATATCCCTATTGGTATTAAAGGGTATAAAAACAGTAGGCGCTATTTTCTCCATTTCAGCCAATCCTTCTTCTGAATCTGTAATAATAAGATCAGGTTCCAGAGCAAGAATCTCTTCGATATTCATGGGATAACCAACATCCTTTATCTGAGCTACCTTATCCTTATCAAGATAAGGATTACCAAGACTCCATTCTTCACTTCCCACAACAGGTACTCCCAATACCATAAGTTCACCAAGATAAGTACGCACTACTACTCTTTGGGGAGCATCAGGAATTTCTATCTCTCCGTTTACTGCCTTAAATGTATGGGTTCCTTTTGTTTCAGCTTCAGAAGCATTCTCTGTCTGTGATGTACCAGGTGAAGCAATTTCCACTTTCGCCCCACAGCCTGTCAGTATAACAGCGATCATACCCAGGCCTGTCAACATACCAGTTATTCGTTTCATTTTTAACACCATATACTACAATTTTTCGTAGTAAAGCCGCATAAATAACTTAGCGGCATCCTTTCTTTAAATTAGCATAATAAAACCTTTAATTATATTTTACAATCAAATATATAAAATAGGGCGCCCCTACCATGGCAACCATTAACCCGATCGGTATGCCATCAGGGGAAAATATTAATTTGGCAAATACATCTGCAAGCAAGGTGATTCCAATTCCGATACATGCGGCAACAGGCAGGTAGTATTTACTTAATCCTCCTGTAAGCCTGCGTGCAATATGGGGAGAAAGGAGCCCAAGAAAACTGATGGTTCCCCCTGCTGCCACCGCTATGGAAGCAAAGGCCACAGCTGTCAGCAAAAGGAATAAGCGGCTCTTTTCAGTCTTAACGCCCAAGGTCACTCCCCACTCATCTCCCAGTCTCAGAATATCAAGTTCTTGTGTCTGCCGGCTTAAAAGGATCCACAGGATCAGAGTCCAGCCCCCTAGAAGGGCAATCAGCGGCCAATCTGCTTTCCATATATCTCCGGATAACCATGCCATTGCCCTGTTAAAGTTGTATTCATTCATTTTTAACTGAAAAATCAGGATCAAGGCATTTATGACAGCATTTATGGCTACGCCTGTAAGCAGCAGCCGTATGGCTGATATTCCTTTATTCCAGGTCAGCCCGTAGACGATCATAGCTGTCAGCAATCCTCCGGCTATGGCTATAACAGGAAGCATCCAATATTGGGCGGCTTTTACTATTTGTGAATCCCCGCCGGAAAAGAAAATATATAATACCACAAAAAGTCCTGCTCCCGAATTAATCCCCATGACTCCGGAATCAACCAGATCATTTCTGGTAATTCCCTGTAAAAGAGCTCCGCTGAGTGCCATTCCAGTACCAACTATTAAAATCATTGCCAGCCTTGGCAGGCGGAACGAAAACAGTACCAATTGATTTTTAGGCGTTCCAAAGCCTGCTAATGTCCGGATCATATCTCCGGGAGAAATGGAGATTGCTCCTATGTTAAGAGAAATAACAACAGTAATAACGATCAGTAAAATACCAATGGTCAATATCCCCTTGCAGCGTTTTGCGGCGAGATATCTTACATCCTTTTGTTTTTGTTTCACTGTACAGTCCTTCCTCCGTTCTTTTTCTGCGTTCTTGCCAGATACAAAAAGAACGGTGCACCCATAAGGGCTGTAATGGCTCCTACGGGAATTTCAAGAGGCGTACTGACAGAACGTGCCATTAAATCCGCCGCTCCCAGCAAAAATGCCGACATAACGGCAACAACCGGAAGTAAAAAAGAAAAGCGGCTGCCAAACAGCAGTCTTGCAATATGAGGAATGCACAGTCCGACAAATCCTACATTCCCGATTACGGAAACGCTGATTCCCGTACCGATCACTACCACCAAAAGTCCTGCTTTGCGCGCTCTGTCTACATTGGCCCCCAGCCCTGTGGAAAGCTCATCCCCTAAAACCATCAGGGTGAAATCCTTCCGGTAGTGGAGAATAATGAGAAGAATAACGATTAAACTGACCGCCAAAAACAGGATGTCCGTTGTATTAATACCGGCAAGGCTGCCTGCTATCCAAAAACTCAAACTTCTTGAAGTTCTGCTCCTGATTCCTATTATCAGGGATAAGCTGCCAAAGAAATTAGAAACAGCCGTTCCTGCCAGCATTAATTTAAGGGGATCCGTTCTTCTTCCCATTTTACCGGATAAAAGGCTGACAAATAACATGGCCAGCGCAGCTCCTGCCATGGCAATTATGGAACGCTGCATTGAACCGATATTCATACTGATTGCATAGCAAATTGCAATCACCAGGCTGGCTCCCCCTGATACCCCAAGAAGAGACGGGTCTCCCAGGGGATTGTTACTGATGCTTTGCATAATAAGCCCGCAAATGCCAAGTATACAGCCTGTCAATAATGCACCGATTATTCTTGGAAGGCGCACTGTATATATAATCTGATGGGCCTGTTTTAAAGGATCATATGCCCTAACGCTTTCCAACAGGGTTTGAAAGGAATAATTATTTAACCCCAGCAGCAAACTGGCTATTATCAGAAAACATATAAGGATACCCAGAGCAAACATCAGCCCATGCAGTCTCCTTTGTAAGTCCTTTTCACTATCTGTTTTTTTCATGTATTTATTTTTATATTGCATTTTTTATGCCTTTTCAACTTGATCATAGGATAGGAATGCCGGCCGGTTGCTTCTTGGGTCAAGAATTATTTCTGCATCTATTTGAAATACATCCTTCAGCATTTCACTTGTAAATACATCCCTGACTTGTCCTCTGTACAAAATCTCTCCGCTTTTTAAACAAATCAAATCGTCCGCAAACCTTGCCGCCTGATTTAAATCATGAATAACCAGCACAATCGTCTTTTTAAACTCCTGATTTAATTTCTTTAAAAGCTTAAGTATTTCCAGTTGGTGAGTTAAATCCAAAAACGTGGTAGGCTCATCCAGTAATAACACTTTACTGTCCTGGGCCAAAGTCAATGCAATCCAGGCTCTCTGCCGCTGGCCTCCGGATAAAGCGTTAATATCCCTGTGGCGAAATTCCCAGGTCCCGGTTAATTTCATTGCTTCTTCCACTTTTATATAATCTTCGTTTGCCAGGCTGTTTTTATATCCTTTCAGATAAGGATACCTGCCAAAACAGACCAGCTCAAAGACATTGATTCCAATGGGTGCCTGAGGATTTTAGGGTAATAAGGATAAATGCCTGGCTATTTCTTTTGTATCATAAGAGGCCAAAGGTTCGTCAAACAGTAAAACTTCCCCAGCTGAGGGTTTTAACAGCCTTGCAAAACCTTTTAAAAGGGTGGACTTTCCGCTTCCGTTTGCACCAATTAATGCTGTGATTTTTCCTTCTCTGATTCCAGCATCAAGCTGATGTACCACTTCTTTCCCCTCATAACACAGGGAAAGCCCTTTTGCACTTAATTCCATGGATAGTCCTCCGAATCTTTCTATGCCCTGCCGGCTGCTTCCCCCATTTTTTCATAATAGTTTCTTTACATACTCATAAAAATAACCTATAATGTAAGAGTTAGAATAGACTAACCAACAGAACAGGGTTGATTATAACGAATAAGATATAGGTTGTCAAGCAGATCATCTAAATGGGATATAATTTCTTCTGTTAAGGGCTAAAATAAGAGAATATAGAGAAATACAAAGAATGCAGAGGAATTTACCATTATGATATATAAAAATATGGATGATTTTCATGCCGGTTTTTTCAGGCATCTCCAATTTGAACAAAAAAACATGGGGTTTTATTCCCTATATTCTCACCCTCAAAACCCGGCTCTTGGAAAGATTTACTATTTTGATAAAGACGGATATTACAAGCTGTTTATCAGTAATTATACTCCTGTCCGGACCTTCTCACTAAAGTTTTCCATTGATGAACAGTATTTCCAGATGAGCAATCTCTTAAAGGGGGAAGCTGAATACCAGCTTTTAGGACAGCCTTCCTTTAAGTTATGCCCCAACTCATTTTTGTTAACAGGAACCGGCCGGAAAGGCTCTCAGACCTGGAAAGCAGGCCAGCATTATCATGCCACGGAAATTGTAATAAGAGAGAGCTACTTTAAGGAATACCTGGCTGAAACTTATGCTCCCTACTGTATCAGATTTGAGGATCTTCCTTCAAACCTTTCCCAAAATTCACTTTCTCCCATACTGCTGCAGCTTCTCCAAAATCTTGAATATAATGCAAACCTTGGCACTCTTACACCAATGCTTATAGACAGTAAAGTTTTAGAAATCATATCAGAGCTTACCAAAACCTACTCCCATAGGATTATTCCAAAAACTGTCTCTGAACCGTCTCAGCTGATCATTACCTTACCTTCCGGGAAAAACATACTGTTAAGTGAAGAGGATAAAAAAGCGCTTCATGAAGCACACAATATTCTGACTCTGGAAGTGTGTGCTCCCCCCACCATAAAAGAGCTGGCAGAACGTGTATATTTAAATACACAGAAATTAAAGGCAGGATTTTCATACTTATACCATATGTCCATCCATCAATATGTGACCTCCCTCCGAATGTCCATTGCCTGCAATCTGCTGGGAGAATCCTCTCTCTCCGTTGCCGGCGTTTCAAAGCAGGTGGGATACCATAGCTGCAGTAAATTCATTGCTATGTTCCAGCGTCATTATGGCATGACTCCCCTTAAGTACCGGAATTCCTTGTCGGGTTCATGTCCTGTTTCTAAAAAAGTATGAAAGCCGCAGGCTTTCATGCCTGCGGCTCATTACTGTTTTAATCCTGAAGTGTCCTTCCCATCTGGCTCATAACCATTTCATAATAACGGCCTTGCTCATTCATTAAGCTTTGATGGCTTCCGCTTTCCAGAATCTGCCCGTCACCAATTACCATAATGTGGTCCGCATCCCGGATTGTTGAAAGGCGGTGAGCGATCAAAAAACTTGTGCGGTTCTGCATGAGCCTGACCAAAGCCTTTTGTATCTCTTTTTCCGTCTTTGTATCAACACTGCTTGTTGCTTCATCAAGGATTAAAATCGGGCTGTCACAAAGAACTGCTCTTGCAATGGATATGAGCTGTCTCTGACCCTGGCTTAAATTATCGGTGGCTGCAGAAACATTTGTCCCGTAACCTTTTGGAAGCTTATCAATAAATTCATGGGCATGGGCAATTTTCGCAGCTTTGATCACTTCTTCCTCCGTGGCCTCATTCTTAGAGTAACGGATATTATCCATAATCGTTCCGCTGAACAGGCTGGTATCCTGAAGCACAACAGAGAAGCATCTTCTTAAGCAGTCCCGTTTCATATGGGTGATCGGCACTTTGTCAATCATAATTTCACCGCTGTCCGCATCATAAAACCGGGTTAACAGATTGACAATCGTGGTTTTACCAGCGCCGGTTTCTCCCACCAGTGCAATTACCTCCCCGGGATTTACATGAAAACTAACGTTTTTAAGAATCTGTTTTGACTTATCATAAGAAAAGCATACATTGTGAAAGGAAACCTCTCCAATGGGGTGTTGGATTTCTATGGCGTCTAAAGGGTCTTCTGTTTCTTCCTCATAATCCAGTATTTCGAAAACCCGCTCAGCTCCGGCCAGTGCGGATTGTATGGTATTAAACATTCCTGCCACCGAATTGAGCGGTTGTGCAAATTGCTTTGAGTAGCTTAAAAAGCTGACAACTGTACCTACTTTCAGGCCATGGCTTACGGATAAGATACCACCTAAGATCGCAACAACAGCAAATACAAAATTATTAATGACATTCATCAGCGGCATCATATAACCGGACCAAACCTGAGCTTTATTACTGCTTTCACATAGATTCTCATTGATTTCTTTAAATTGCTGAATCACATCCTCCTGCCTGTCAAAGGCTTTTACCATTTTTAAACCAAGAATATTCTCTTCAATGACACCGTTAAGTGCTCCAAGGCTTCTCTGCTGTGCCAAAAAGTAAGCACGGCTTTTTGCTGCAATGGTCTTTGTTAATAAGGAAACCAGAGGCACACACAACAAAACCGTAAAGGTAAGAGGCAGATTCAGGCGAATCATTACGGCCAGGGAACCCGCAAGCGTTAAGATACTGGAAATCAGCTGTGTGGTGGTCTGTGCTATGGTAGAACTGATATTATCCACGTCATTTGTAACTCTGCTCATTGTATCTCCATGGGATCGTGTATCATAAAATCCAAGGGGAAGTTTCTGCATTTTCTCAAAAAATTCGGTGCGAAGTGTGAAAACCAGCTTTTGTGAAATTCTCAGCATCATGACACCGTTTATCAGATTGATCAGCCAATTGACCAGATACAAACCTAATATGAGGATCAGAAGTGAAACCAGCCTGTTGGAATCCACGCTCCTATCCGCAATATGGAAGGTATCAAATGTCTTACCCACATAATATGGAATCGATACGGATATCAATGAGGAGATGACGGTTAAAAAGATTGCCGCAAATATGGTCTTAGCCCACCGCATATAGATTTTAACAATCCGGAGCAACGTTCCTTTTGCATTCCGGGGTTTTGCAGTGGGGGCAAAACGATTCCTGCCCACTCCCAGGCGGTGACCCATGGTCGGTACTTTGGACTGCTGCTGACTGAATTTATCTGCCATACCTTATGCCTCCCTGCCGCTTTCAATCTGCGTGTGATAAATATCCTGATAGACTTCACAGGACCCCATCAATTCTTCGTGTGTACCGAATCCCACGTTCCTGCCATTCTCCATAACCAGTATTTTATCCGCAGACATGGCAGTTCCGCAGCGCTGGGTGATCATAATGATTGTCTGACTAAACTCTTCATTCTTAAGATTTTCCCGCACCTTTGCTTCTGTAACGGCATCCAACGCACTGGTTGCGTCATCTAAAATCAGTATGGGAGCCTTTTTCAGTATGCCCCGGGCGATTGAAAGGCGCTGCTTCTGTCCTCCGGACAAATTAACTCCACCGCTTCCAAGAAGGCTGTCATAACCATCAGGCATTTGCATGACAAAGTCTGCCTGCGCCTTTTCAGCTGCCTGCCGCAGTTCCTCAATGGTGGCCAGCTTATCCCCCCATCTGAGATTTTCTGTTACTGATCCCGAAAACAGCATCGGTTTCTGGGGAACTATGGCTACATTACTTCTGACTTCATCTGCTCCCAGCATTTTTATATCATAATTGTCCAGAAGTATCTTTCCCTTATCCACATCATAAAAACGAAGCAGCAGCCAGGTGATGGTTGATTTTCCGCTTCCGGTGGGGCCGATAATTGCAAGGCTTTCCCCGCTGTTTACGGAAAAAGAAAGCTCTTTGATTGCCGGAACTCCACTGCCGTTTGGATAAGCAAAGGTGACGTTTTCAAAGGTGATTTTCCCGCTCAGTTTTCTATCTTCGTTACTTCTTTGACAATCTTCCTCACAGTCAAATACTTCACCGATCCGGGCCGTAGAGGCTTTGGTACGGACAAACATGGTAAAAACATTGGTTATCATGATCAGAGAAGTAAGGATCTGTGCCATATAGATGGTAAACGCCGTAATATCTCCTGTATTAGCCAGGTTCATGGAAAACAGTCTGCTTCCGGCATAAATCACAACAGCTGTACCGACTCCCACAACCAGTGTCAAAAGAGGGGAGATAATTGTAATGACCATTTGAGAGGATACTCCCTTCTGCATTAAGTTCATGTTAGCCTCTTCAAACTTATCCCTTTCCTTTCCAAAGGTGCCAAATGCTTTCACAAGCCGGACACTGATTAGATATTCCTGTACCTTTGAATTGACCTGATCCATGGCCTTTTGCAGCTGATAGAATCTTGAATAGCTGATCTTCATACTGATATAAATTAATACAGTAACGGCAGCAACCACTCCATAGATAATGAGACTGAGCCGGAAATTAAGCAGGCTTGCGAGTATAATGCTTCCGACACAGACAATGGGAGCCTTAAGGAAAATGCGCATCACTCCGTTTACGAATTGTATAATTTGAGAAGTATCATTTGTCATTCTCGTTATGAGGGAACCGCTTTCAACCTTATCCGCACTTACTTCCGAAAAAGACATGATCTTTTCAAACAAGTCTGCCCGTAAATCCGCACCCATTCTTTGAGAAACCTGGCTTGACAGAATATTCCGCGAAACAGCAAAGCAGGCGCCTGTGAGAGTTACAATGAGCATCAGCATGCCCCAGTAATAAACCTGTGTCAGAGAACCCTTTTCAATTCCGCTGTTTACAATATGGGACATCAGCGTAGGTCCCAGCAAATCGCAGACTGCTTCCAGTGTCACACACAAAACGGCTGTAAAAAACGGCGCTTTGTATCTTCTGAAATATTTACCGTAAAGCTTCATTATTTATCCCTGCTTCCATTATGATCTTATTTGTGAAATTATGGCCGGATCTGATAAAATAAGTATATCACCCAAGGTGCTGAATATTAATAATTTCCAGGTTTTTTTGCATTTCCGGCATTCATCAACAGGCAGCATTCCGCAATTTCCAATCATTGCTTTAGCTGCATTATCTTCTTAATTCTTCTGCAATACAAAATCCCGTCTTATTATACCATGTTTTTCCACCAAACGTGTAAATCATCTTTTTTAATCTTAAAGGGTATTACAACTGACAATTTCTCCAAATACACCTAATCCTTAATTTGCAGCACTTTATGCAGATTTATGTAAACAAACTGTCAATTAATAGATATGAAAAAGGCCCTCAATCACTTAATTGTCATTGGGGGCCTTAAATCGTGCCTGTTAGCTGCTAATCAATGCTTTCTCAAGTTTAGCAGCCAGATTATTTTATTTCTCAAGCAGCCAGCAGATTGATTCATAAGGACGCAAGGAAATAATGCGGGTAATTTCAGAAGAATCCTTATAGTTGGATAATAAAACTTTAGATTCATATTCATCAATAATTATTTCCTGGGGTAATGGGAATTTGATGTTTTCTCCGTAGAAGTTGTTGACAACGATTAATTTCTGCTCCTCAAAGCTTCTCATGTATGCATAGACCTGCGGATGTTCCTTTGATAAAGTTTCATACGTTCCATATGCAATAATGTCATACTGTTTGCGAAGCTCAATGAGCTTCTTATAGTGGTAAAACACGGAATCCTCATCACGCAGAGCAGCCTCAGCATTGACTGACTCATAGCTTTTCCCAACGGATAACCATGGGGTTCCTGTTGTAAAACCACCATTTTCTTTGTCATTCCATTGCATTGGTGTACGGGAGTTATCTCTGGATTTTACGCTTAATATGTTTAATACTTCTTCTTTTGGTACTCCTTGCGCCCGTAAAATCTCATAATAATTTAAGCTTTCCACATCTTTATACTGTTCAATGGAATCAAAGTAAGGATTTTTCATTCCAATTTCCTCGCCTTGATAAATATACGGAGTTCCTCTGAGCATATGAATGGCTGTGGCAAGCATTTTGGCTGATTGCTTATGATATTCCTTATCATTCCCAATGCGGGATACAATGCGGGGCTGGTCATGGTTGCACCAGAATACCGCATTCCAGCCATTTTCTTCTGCCATTCCCTTTTGCCATGAATCAAGGATATTTTTAAGTTCCCCAAAGTCAAAATCCATTAATGACCATTTTTCTCCATCTTTATAGTCAATTTTTAAATGATGGAAGTTAAACACCATTGATAATTCTTTTTCCTTTGGATTGGTATAACGAATACATTGATCTATGGTTGTAGATGACATTTCCCCTACTGTGATAATATCATCATATTTTCCAAAAGTTTCTTTGTTCAATTCCTTTAAGTATTCATGAATCCTTGGGCCGTCTGTGTAAAAACGTCTTCCGTCTCCCATATGATCGTCCATCCAATCATCAGGCTTGGAAATAAGGTTAATTACATCCAGGCGAAATCCCTTAATTCCCTTTCCAATCCAGAAGTTTACAACATCAAAGATCTCTTTTCTTACTTCTTTATTCTCCCAGTTTAAGTCCGGTTGTGTCTTGTCAAACAAATGGAGGTAAAACTCATCGGTTCCTTCAACAGGCTCCCAAACAGAACCGCCGAACTTGGATACCCAGTTGGTTGGTGCCTTACCGCCCTCGCCTTTTTTTAAAATATAGTAGTCCCTGTATTTTTTCTCTCCTGCAATTGCTTTTTTAAACCATGCATGTTCAGAAGATGTATGATTAAATACCATATCAAGCATAATATCTATATTTCTTTCCCTGGCAGCGGCTACCATTTCCTCAAAATCTTCCATTGTCCCGAAAGCAGGATCAATATTCTCATAATCCGCAACATCATAGCCATTGTCATTTTGCGGTGATACGTAAAATGGGGTAAGCCAAATATAATCAACACCCAATTCCTGTAAATAATCTAATTTTTCTGTTACACCTTTTAAATCTCCAAGTCCATCCCCATTGGAATCCTTAAATGACTTTGGATAGATTTGATACACAACGCTTTTTTTGAAATCTTTCATAATTGAACTCCTTCCTCTTCCGGATGCAGCTCATAATACTTCTTTCTTCCAGGGTATGCCCGTCCCTCTTCTATTTCTTTCTCCCATCTTTTTGATCCTGTACCGGCAATAGGCCCTTTTAAAAGAGGGTCCTTTGTCTGAACCATCCAATCCCTTACTTTCTCTCTAAGTTCAGCAGCAATATGCTGATAATCCGGATGATTGATCACATTATTTTCCTCTAAAGGATCTTTTTGCAAATCATATAATTCTTCCTCATCATTTGGAACATAATATTGATCCCTGATATCAACACCGGATAAACTTAAATGGGAATCTATGGGCAGGTACACCTTGGGACCGTCTGCAAAGTTTTTTACATAGCTATATTCCCTGGTTCTGATTCCTCTCATTGGGTGATATCTGTCATGCCAGGTCAGCTCTGCAAAAAAGGATTCTCTTCCGACATCCTCATTTGATCTCAGCAAATGGGCAAAGCTTTTTCCATCCAGATGATCAGGAATCTCGGCTCCAATTAAATCTAAAATCGTTGGCAGCAAATCAACGTTACACAGAAGCGCTTCTTTTTGAGTATTTTTTTGTTCCCCGTCAGGCAGAACAATGATTAACCCTGTTTCCAGGCCGGCTTCCTTTAAAGTTCCTTTTGCTCCCGGAAAATCCACTCCATGATCTGTTGTAAGAATAACAATTGTATTTTTGTCTAATCCTGTTTCTGACAGTGTATGATTTATTTTTCCAATGGCAGCATCCAGCACTTTGGCAGAACCGTTAAACAGCGTAATATCTTTTCTTACATTAGGCGTATCCGGTAAAAAGTCAAACACCTTAACTTCTTCCTGTTTATCTGCATATGGTGCATACTCATCAAAGCTCCTGTGAGTTTCAAAAAAGCCCACGTTCAGGTAAAATGGCTGTTCCTGACTATCCTTATGCTTTTCTAAGAACCCGATCACTTCATCTGCAACCTTGGGAGCTCTGTCACCTGGAACAGGAATAAAGTTGTCATACCCTAAATCATAAGTTGAAGAAAATACCCGTTCTTCAATAGGCGGAGCTACATTGATTGTTTCATGGCTCAATCCAATCAACGTTGTTTCATATCCGTTTTTCTGCATCTCTTTAGGTAAGGTTGTATGACTTCCGTCAATACAGAAACCTAAGTGAGCCAGTCCCATCATTCCATTATTGTGAGGATATAAGCCCGTTAAGATACTGGCTCTGCTGGGACTGCACTGAGGCGCCGGGCAGAAATACTGATTAAACTGAATTCCCTCCTCCGACATTTTTTGAATCGCAGGAGTATCTACTTTGTATCCGTAATTGCTGAATTTCCTTCCGCTATCATGAGAAATCATAAATAGAATATTTGGTTTCATTGCAATCTCCTTTTTTAACCTTTTTTCTTAACTGAAATTAAAACAATTTGTTTCCAAACACATACGTCCGAAATTTGACTAGACAAATCTATAATTATGATTATATTCACTATTGATCAAAAAAGCAATACTTTTATGCAAAGTAAAAAGCCAATCAAATAAAATCCAGATATACCAATGTTTTTTGAAAGTATTTCTTGACATACAGGATTCAGCCATGTTAAATTATATTTATAATTTGTCTAGTCAAATTTTAAAAGGGCATGTAAATAAGGAGGAGGTAGTTTCTATGGACTTAAATGAACAAGTCAAACAGATTATTAATGCGGTGGGCGGACTTTCCAACATAACATCCGCAACCCACTGTGTCACCCGGTTAAGGTTTATTTTAAAAGATGAGAAAACGGTTGACACAAAAGAATTGGAAAAAATAGAAATTGTAAAAGGCAGCTTTTCTGCCAATGGACAATTTCAGGTCATTGTTGGCCCTGGGTTGGTAAACAAAGCATATGCTGCGCTTATCAAGGAAACAGGGTTAAAGGAAGCCAGTAAGGAAGAGATAAAACAGGCAAGTAATGAAAAATTACATCCTGTTCAAAAGGGTGTAAAGGTCCTGGCAGATATTTTCATCCCGATCTTACCGGCCATTGTTGCCGCCGGTATATTGATGGGATTAAACAACCTTCTTGCCAATCCGGGGATTTTTTATGAAAAGCCCGTTTTAGAAGTTCATCCTGGCTGGGCCGGCATTTCCAATATGATAAATATTATTGCCAGCACATCATTTTCATTTTTACCTGCATTAGTTGGCTGGTCAGCTGTTAAAAAGTTTGGCGGAAATCCTGTTTTAGGTATTGTTCTTGGACTTATCTTAATAAACCCTGCATTAATGCCAGGTGCACAATATGCAAGAACACCTGAAGACGTTCAATACTGGAATATTCTGGGACTGAATATTGCGAAAATCGGATATCAGGGACAAGTAATTCCTATTTTATTCTCCTCTTACCTTTTAGCGAAAACCGAGCAGTTCTTATCAAAGAAAATTCCGGATATGGTTCAGCTGATTTTTGTCGCTCCTTTGACACTGTTAATCACCGGATTCTTTACCTTTACAATTATCGGACCTGTTACCATGTGGTTTGCAAACTTAATTACAAACGGAGTTGTTGGTTTATTTGATATTTCTCCTGTAATAGCCGGAGTAATATTTGGTGCGCTTGTGTCTCCCCTTGTTGTTACCGGAATGCATCATCTGTTCTTAGGAGTTAATTTACAAATGATCGGGGCCCTTGGTTATGCAACACTTTGGCCGATCCAGGTAATGGCCAGCCTTGGACAGGGTGCGGCAGCTTTGGCAATATTCTTCATCTGTAAAAATAAAAAGATGAAAGGCGTTGCAATATCAGCCGCCATTTCAGCATGGCTTGGAATTACAGAACCTGCTATTTTCGGTGTGAACTTACGTTACCGTTTTCCATTCATTGCATCAATGATTGGTGCCGGAGTTGCAGGAGGAATTGTTTCATTTGCCGGAGTAAAAGCCGGATCAATCGGAATTTCCGGATTACCTGCCTTCCTTTCTATCTTTACCGAATATTGGGGCGTATATTTCCTGGCAATGGGAACTTCCATTACAATTACAATTGTTCTTACCATTGTATTTTCTAAAATGAAAATTTTTGAGAAGCAATTACAAGATGAATAATATTATGCTCAACAAATGAAATGAGGCTGTGAAAAAAATAATTATTTTTTTCACAGCCTCATTTCATTTAAAAATCCACTATATTTTTTCTTCTTGCAAAGTCCACAAACCGGAATGTATCCACACGCTGCCTTGATTCATGGTATTGGAAAAACCTTGTATCTTCTAAATAAACTTCACTTCTGACAACTGCCACATGAGTATCATTATGAATATCAAGCAGTATTCTGTCTTCTTCTGTTACAGGTTCAACGGTAATTTCTTTGTTAGCATATCCAATATTCAGCCCCAGGTCATTTTCAATATAACTGTAAATGGAGAGCTGCGCAGCAGATAATGGAATCTCCGGAATAATTTCAGCTATTAAGTAATCCTTATCTAAAATAACAGCTTCTCCATTTATCTTTCGCAATCTTTCAAGGGAAAGCACTTCCGTCTTTTTATTTAAATTAAGTTTTTTCGCTAATTCTCCTGAAATTCTTTCCCTCTTATTTTTTAAGATGGTTGTTTCACTTTTTAAATGCTGCTGTTTTTGCATTTCATTAAAGCTGACCAGGCCGGAACCGGCAAATTTGAGCTTATTAATATCCAGAACAATCGCCCCACGGCCTTGTTTTTTTTGAATAAGGCCATTCTCCATTAAAAGCGCCTGCGCTTTTCTCACCGTCTCTCTTGAAACATGATATTTTTCAACTAACTTCATCTCAACAGGCAAAAAATCTCCTGGCAGATATTTCTTTTCTTTTATATCCTTTACCAAATCCAAATATATATCATAATATTTATTCAAGGAAATCACACTCACTTATCATTCTGCTGCTCCTATTATAGCAAACATGTACTTGACTATTCAATACCATTCCGGAGTATTTTTGTCTATACAAGTTGATGGAAAGGTTTTTAAGCATGCTCTGATAAATTATATACCGCCCAAACCATAGAAATGGTAATGGACGGTATCCGGACTCATCTGTTTATGACTTTGTTAAAATATCTCTGTTTCTAAATCCCAAAAGTCCGGTCGCAGTCAGTATGGCTGAAATGCAAAGAAGGAAAAACAGCGGCATCAACGGCAGATTTGAAACATCAATGGTATAGTGAGTATAAGCAAAGGGAGAAATCCGCATGAATGACCAATCAATCATCTGTCCTTCCCACGCCAGTTCCAACATGACAGATGATATCCAGACTCCCCATCCAAGCATTGTTATTTTAGGCCATAATCCATACAAAAGCGCTGTTACACCCAGCAATATCAACACCGGAGGAAGTTTTGAAACGCTCATAATCAAAATGGACCAGAATCCATTGCTTACATTTTCTGACGCAAGTCCATAAAAGAAGCCTCCCACAATGCCCATAACCAGCAGCAATGCAGCAGAGCATCCGGCGGTGACAATTAAATGGCTGCTCATCCAACGAATTCGGCTGACATGCTTATCCAACAGCATTTCTACTCTGCCTTCATTTTCTTCCTTTTTCATACGCAACACAGCAGTCATTGCATAAGCAGCCACAAAAAGCGACATCAGGTAAATGCTGACACTGATGAATACATATCCCAGGCCCGCCTCCTGTGACCAGCTTGTGCCACCCAGACTTGACAGCCAATTACTCATTCCGCCATCACTTGATAAGCCAGGTGAAATGGCTGCAAACGCAGCAATATACAGCACGATTCCCACCAGCCAGCCAATAAAGTTTTTCTGGTGCAGTCTCCAGGCTAAGGCCAGAGGGCTGGAAAAGCCGGGACTTGCTTCCGGTAAGCCCGGAGAGGCTGAAAGAACACCGGCTCCCAGATCTCTGCCCGCAGAAAGTTTATAGGCAATAATGGCAGGCATCGCCGCAAATACACCGCAATACAGCAGTCCCCAGCCATGGTTGCCTGCAAAAGGGCCGGTCACTCTCTGCCATGCCATTGGAGTTATCCATCTCAATAAGGTGTAACCCCCTCCAAAGTTATTCAGAATCGCCATTACCAGTCCCAGGCCCAGGGCTGCAATACCAAGACTTCTGGCAGTTGAGCTGCTTTCCCGGAGCTGAACGCCTAAAGCTCCTATTCCAGCATAAAAGCACCCAATAGTTGATAAGGTTCCCCCAAAAATAAAAGCTCCCTTTGCATCACCTCCAAGAGCAATGACACTTAAGGCAATCAGTAATCCTGCTATCATGTTTCCCATAATCGTCAGAATAAGTGCGGCAGTCAGATTGGTATGACGTCCTATTGGATAAGCCCTGATCAGCTCACTTCGGCCTGTCTCCTCATCGGTACGGGTATGCCGTATCACAATGAGCAGGCTTCCAGTCCCTAATGCCAGCGCCATCTGTGAAACCCCTCTCCATACAATGGCTCCGGAAAGATCAATGGATATGGCCGGGCCAAGAAGGGCAGAAATTAATGGGTCCTTATTGAATTCACTCATAACATACCCAAGATTCTCACCGCCTATGGCAGTGAACGTTACTGCTGTTACAAAAACCAGCATCACAGAAAAGATGATCCAAAGGGGCAGTAAGAATCGGTCCCGACGTAAAAATAATCTGATAAGAGCTCCGGTACCTGTAAAGTCATTGGATTTCATGTCTATACTCCTCCTTTTTCATCAATATCATCACCGTAATGACGCATAAAGAGCTCTTCCAAGCTGGGAGGTTCAGCCGTCAAAGATTTGATCCCAAGGGGCAGCAGAACCTCCATTACTTTTGTTATTTCATTTGAATCCACTGAAAAGCTATACTTTAATCCGTCTTTGGATACATTGTAAACTCCTGTTAAATGTTCCAGCCCTATGGCAGATCTGCCGGTTTCTACACGAATCGTTGTACGGGTAAGGTGGCGTAAATTTTCTAAAGTTCCTGATTCTGCGATTTTTCCCTGCCGTATAATACTGACCCTGTCACAAAGGGTTTCTACCTCTGATAAAATATGGCTTGACAGAAGTACCGTTTTTCCGGCCTTTTTTACTTCTGCCACACATTCCTGAAAAATCATCTCCATCAGCGGATCAAGCCCTGACGTAGGTTCGTCTAAAATGTACAGTTCCGCTTCACAGGAAAACGCCGCTACCAGTGCCACCTTCTGGCGGTTTCCTTTGGAATAAGTTCTGCTCTTTTTAGCTACATCCAGTTGGAAACGCTCTATAAGCTGATTTCTTTTAGAAATATTAAGCCCTCCATGAAGCCGTCCAAGAAGATCTATGACTTCTCCTCCTGACAGATCTGGCCACAGAGTCACATCACCGGGAACATAGACTAGCTTACGATGCAGTTCCACAGCATCCTGCCACGGATCTTTACCAAACAATGTTACCTCACCGGCTGTTTTTCGTAAAATTCCCAGCAGAATGCGGATTGTAGTAGACTTTCCCGCACCATTGGGACCAATAAAACCATGCACCTCCCCTTTCTCCACTGTAAGATTCACTCCCTTCAAAGCCTGAGACTTTGCAAATGATTTGGTCAGATTTTGAATGTGAATTATATTCATATATGTCCCTCCTTGTGTTATTCATTTTAGCTGTTTTATAATATTTTAATCTATAACTCTATTTTTATAATATAGGACAAAACAGTCTTTGTCAATAAGTTTTATATGTTTTATATTGACTTGTTATAAAATTTTTAGTATGATTAAATTGAGGTGAAAATACATGAATGGATATGAACGTCGATCAGATCTGAAAAAAGATAAAATTCGCACCGCTGCTTTTGATCTCTTTCGTACCTATGGTACAGATAAAACCAGTATTAACGAGATTGCCAAAAAAGCAGGAGTTGCACCTGCAAGTATTTATAATTATTTTGGAAGCAAGGAAGGCCTAATAAAAGATACCGTAATAAATCTCCTTGAAAACAGCTGGAAAGAAAGAAAAGAACTATGGGAAACTGATTTGCCTTTTCCTGAATTACTGAAACGTACCATGTCAATAAAAGATGATTTTATTGATCAAACTAATTTAGAGATTTTAAAGGTATTTGATACTGATCCTGAGATCAAGAAGATGATAGATGACTTTTATAAAATCAGATATCCTTACATCGTTGGCCTGTTTGTTGAAAAAGGGCGCAGAGAAGGATATATACGCAGAGAGCTTTCCATTGAAGCCGCCACACTTTATCTGAGAATGTATCAAAATCTAACTAAGGAGCACGAAATACTGAAGAATGGAAACAAGGATTTATTGAAGGAATTATTTGATTTGATGTTATATGGATTAGCCGGGCACCCCATCACAGACAAGTGCGGCAAGCAGGCTCTTTCCAGACAGGTTGAAAGCTAAGGCATTCAATCTGTTACACATCCGTTATTAAGATAAGAAGATGACAACAACCCCCATGGCATTATAAATGTACCATAGGGGTTGTTTGTCAAATCAAAGTAATTCTACTTTATGCTGTAACTCTTCTTTTTAAAATTATCTGCCTCTTTTTTACCCTTCTTTGGGGCTTTTGAAAAGCTTCTCTTTTCTTTCAGGGTACCGTCTGCAGTCATCCGATACTTTTTATCAGAGGAAAGCCCAATTTGTTTAGAAATAGTTTGCCTGGAGTTTGTTTGTGATAAGGCCTTCTCCGGAGCTCCGGCAGATTTGTGTAAAGTTTTATGAGACAGGCCATTCTTCGGTGTTTCAGAATTTGATTTACTTTTCCTTGGCTGTGTGTTTTTTGGTGCCGGAAAGTTATTTACCAATGGGTAAGGATGATCTTTAACCTCAATTAACCGCTTTCTGGTCAGGTGTTCAATATCTGTGAGCTGTTCTTTCTCATCAAAATCACAAAAGGAAATTGCTACGCCACCAAGGCCGGCCCGTCCGGTTCGTCCAATACGATGAACATAAGTTTCAGGCACATTTGGCAGATCATAATTAATAACATGAGATAATTCATCGATGTCAATTCCTCTTGCAGCAATATCCGTTGCAATCAATATTCGTAACTTTTTGTTTTTAAAATTATTTAAAGCGCTTTGACGTGCTCCCTGGGATTTATCACCATGGATTGCTTGCGCCGGCACATTAGCTTTTGATAATTGCCTGACAATCCGATCAGCTCCATGCTTGGTACGGATGAATACCAGAGCTGATACTATGGTTTCATCTTTCAGCAAATGTACCAATAAATCCTTCTTATTATTTTTATCCACGTAATACACGTACTGTTCTATGGTATCCACGGTTGATGATACGGGTGTTATTTCAATTTTTTCAGGATTCTTCAGCATATTATTTGCCAGCTTCGCAACATCAGCCGGCATGGTAGCGGAAAAAAGCAGGGTTTGCTTATTTACCGGTGTTTTGGCTATAATTTTTTTGATATCATTAATAAATCCCATATCCAGCATACGGTCAGCTTCATCTAATATAAATATCTTTAAAGATTTTAAATCAATCCGCTTTTGATTGATTAAGTCATTCAATCTGCCGGGTGTTGCCACGAGTATATCCACACCTTGTTGTAAAATCTCCTCCTGTGGTTTTTGTGATACACCGCCAAAGATTACACAAGTTCTTAATTTTGTATATTTGCCATAGGTACAAAAGCTTTCATAAATCTGAAGCGCCAGCTCCCTGGTCGGCGTTACAATCAAAGCCCGTATTTTTCGTTCTGCATTGCCGGAGGCTTTATCTTCACTGAGCAGCTGCAGCGTTGGTATTGCAAATGCTGCTGTTTTTCCGGTGCCGGTCTGTGCGCATCCAATCAAATCCCTGCCGCTTAAAATACAGGGGATTGCTTTTTCCTGTATCGGTGTTGGAACTGTATAATTTTCTTTCTCTAAAGCCGTTCTGATTGCAGGTATAACATTTAATTCTTTAAATTGCATATTTGCTCCTTGCTTATTCTATTATTTATGCCTATATCTGATTGTCAAACCCATTTTAAATCCCATACATATGAATCTCCACATTTCTTATCATTACCTTGTCCTTCTCTTTGTAATACTGCACCTTTAATTTCTATCCACTGCCTTTGTTACCTTCAACAGCTTACCGCAAATCATTGTATTTTTCATTGCTTCCAGTACCAATGGGCCTTTACCGTTTAGTATTTCTATATAGGTAAGGGTATCTTGTATGGTTATGATTCCAATGTCCTCTGCACTGACACCTTCCAGATTGGATATGACTCCAACAAAATTGGTTGCTCTAAGCTTCTTTTTCTTTCCACCATTAAAGCGTAATTTCATTATCTCCTTATTCAGCTGATCACTTTTCATTTTTTTAATCTGAGGAGCCGTATTCATTTTTTCATCAAAGGAAAGTTTTTGAATGGACACTTCCTCTTTGGCCGGTTTCGTTATTTCCGGAATTTTAAACCCGATCAGCTCTTCGATGTCATGCAAATATCTGGTTTGTGTCGGAGCCACAAAGGAGATGGCTTTCCCTTTTTGTCCTGCACGCCCTGTTCTTCCTGTACGATGGACATAGTTTTCCTCATTCAAGGGAATGTCATAGTTAATAACCAGAGAAACATTCTCTATATCTATCCCTCTTGCAGCAACATCTGTGGCGATTAGATAGCGGTACTCTCCTCTTTTAAAACTCATCATTGCTGATAAGCGATCCTTCTGTTCCATACCGCCATGTATTTTATTACAGGGACAGCTTAAATCATTCAGACCATCGCATACCATATCCACTCTATCCTTTGTACTGCAAAAGATGATGCAGCTATCCGGTTTTTCAATAATCATAACGTCGGTAAGCAATTCAAATTTATCTTTTTCATTGGTAATATAAAGAAAATGATCAATATCGGCTGTGGTGATACCGGCCTCGCTGACATCTATATTGACAGGATCTCTCATATAATTTGATGATATACCTTTTACTTCATCGGACATGGTAGCAGAAAACAACATTGTCATTCGTTCATTGGGCAATTCTTTCATAATTGCTTCTACCTGTTCAATAAATCCCATATCCAGCATTCTGTCAGCTTCATCAATTACTAAACAGTTAATCTTATTTAAGGTTAATGTACCTTTCTTTATGTGATCCATGACACGTCCCGGTGTACCGACAACTACATGTGTTTTCTGCTTCAGCTCTGCTTTCTCAATGGAAAATTGATGTCCTCCATAGATTGCTGCTGCTTTTACCCGTTTAAATCTGCCTATATTGGTAAAATCCTCTTGCACTTGAACAGCAAGCTCCCTTGTTGGAGTTAAAATAAGCGCTTGTGGTTTATTTTCAAGCCATTCAATTGATTCACATATAGGAATTGCATATGCGGCAGTCTTGCCGCTTCCTGTCCGTGCTTTGACCACAAGATCATTTTTTTCTAACGCAGATGGAATGACTTTTGCCTGAACTTCCGTAGGTATATCATACTCCAGGCCATGAAGTGCCTTTAAGATATCCTCACTGATTATATAATTACGAAAACTTTTAATATCCACATTTAAGCCTCTCATTCCATTCAAAACCCGTATAATTACAAAAAAGGATTACATAATTTTTGATAAGTCACGTACTAACCCATTTTACATGAGTATACCGTTCAATGCAATAAAAACCGTTTTATTAACTCCTATTCATTATAGGCTTAATTTTACTTACAGATTCTTTTATTATGGGTTTGCTATTATGACACGCATTTGGTATCATGTAATTTGTAGGAATAATCCAAACCGTCAGCTTTGCAGACGCTTTGAATTATATATTAAAAATAGCTATTTAAAGAGGTGGAAACAAGAATGGATAATCAAGAGCAGAAGCATCAACGTCGCCCCAGATATAAAGGTACTCACCCAAAGGCCTTTAAAGATAAATATAAGGAACTGCAGCCGGAGCTATATGCTGATGCTGTGGCAAAAGTTATTGAAAAGGGCAATACTCCTGCCGGAATGCATCGCTCCATTTGCGTGAAAGAAATATTGGAATTTTTACAAATAACGCCTGGACAAACTGGATTAGATGCAACCTTAGGTTATGGGGGGCATACTTTAGAGATGCTTAAATGTTTAAATTCAAAGGGACACTTGTATACTACTGATGTAGATTCTATCGAATTGCCTCGAACAAGGGAGCGTTTAGAGCGCTTAGGTTATGGCCCGGAAATTTTAACCATCAGGCAAACAAACTTTTCCAATATCGATCAAATTACTTCCGAATCAGGACCATTGGATTTTATATTGGCGGATTTGGGGGTCTCCTCCATGCAAATAGACAATCCTGAAAGAGGCTTTTCCTTTAAGACAGAGGGACCATTAGATTTACGTCTAAATCCATCGAAAGGCATCTCTGCAGCAGATCGTCTTAAAACTATTTCACAAGAGGAATTATATGGGATGTTGTTAGAAAATTCGGACGAGCCTCATTCCGCTGAAATCTCCCGTGCCATTATTTCCGCAATAAAAAAAGGAACTGACATTACAACAACAAGTCAGCTCCAGCAAATTATCAAAGACGCTTTGAAATTTATTCCGGAAAAGGATAGAAACGATGAGGTGAAAAAATCTTGCCAAAGATGTTTTCAAGCGCTGCGAATTGATGTCAATAACGAGTTTGAAGCATTATATGAATTTTTAGAGAAACTTCCTTCTGCCATGGCTGAGGGCGGGCGTGTTGCTATCCTCACCTTTCATTCTGGTGAAGATCGCCTTGTAAAAAAGTCTTTTCAACGCTTCTATCGTGAAGGTATCTATAGAGAAATAGCTCCTGAGGCGATTCGGCCATCAGCAGCCGAATGCAATTCCAATAGCCGTGCCCGATGTGCAAAATTGCGGTGGGCTATAAAAGCTTAACAGGAATGGGGTAAGCCATTATAGAAACATAATACTGATTTTGGTTAGGCTTACCCCTTTTTAAGTTTGCGGTATCTGTGGAAGGCAGAAGTATCATTTGAAGTAATTAATAATTGTCTGTTATTATATCTACAATATCTACTTTATCTACTTTTATATTCGCCTGTTTTAGGAGGACAAAAAAGTCACTTCTCAGCCCAATTCTTACTCTCGAAACCGCTCTCAAACTACAATACTTTTGGGTTAAAGTCTATTTTTACCATCTGAACTATTATTCGTCATCAATGAAAATTTCTCCTGTTTCTAACTATTCTAAATCATTTTTTTCAATATTCCAACTAACTTTTATTAAAATAACTTCTGCGGAAAAACAAAGCGAAATTCTCTGAAAGCATGTAAAATGCCAACAGTTTCCTAATTCCATTTCTCAGCATAAAATATATGGCAGGCATTATTATGCGCTGTGTTTATTTATTAGAAATATATGGGGAGGAATTACAATGAGCAATTCCGCACTGCAAATAGACTTAAATGTTGCCACATCAATCGGAGTCGGATCAAATGTACTTTTTGATTCGATTAAATATCTTTCAGGGAATATCAGCTATGATTCGTCAACTGGTACTGTTCTTATTCTTGAGCCTGGAAGATATATCATCCATTGGTGGCTGACAACACAGTCATCATCATCTTTAAATGGAGCTGCCTTCGCTATATCTTCATCACAGGGAGATCTTATAATAGGTAATTCTCCTATAAAAACAGGAGAGGTATATGGGGTCGGAATTATTGAAGTGGCAGCTGCACCTGTTACTTTTTCACTGGTAAACATTAGTACATCAATTGTATACCTTTCTCAGCAGGTTCCGTTAAGAGGAACTTTGGTTGTGGAAGAAGATGAAATAAATGAAGTTATTGGGCCTACTGGACCTACGGGACCTGCCGGGCCTACGGGGCCTATTGGGGCTACTGGTCCTATAGGACCTACTGGTGATACTGGACCTGCTGGCGCTACGGGTGACACCGGACCTACCGGACCTACTGGTGCTACCGGGGCCACTGGTGATACTGGACCTACCGGACCTACCGGCGCTACCGGCACTACCGGCACTACCGGTGACACCGGACCTACTGGACCCACGGGCGCTACCGGCGCCACTGGTGATACTGGACCTACCGGGCCCACTGGTGCTACCGGCGCCACTGGTGATACTGGACCTACCGGTCCCACGGGCGCTACCGGTGACACCGGACCTACTGGACCTACTGGTGCTACCGGCGCTACGGGTGATACCGGACCTACCGGGCCCACTGGTGCTACCGGCGCTACGGGCGACACCGGGCCCACTGGCGCTACGGGTGATACTGGACCTACCGGACCTACTGGTGATACCGGCGCTACGGGTGACACCGGACCTACTGGACCTACTGGTACTACCGGCGCTACGGGTGATACTGGACCTACCGGGCCCACGGGTGCTACTGGCGCTACCGGCGACACCGGACCTATCGGTCCCACGGGCGCTACCGGCGCTACGGGTGATACTGGACCTACCGGACCTACTGGTGATACCGGCGCTACGGGTGACACCGGACCTACCGGTCCCACGGGCGCTACGGGTGATACTGGACCTACTGGGGCCACCGGCGCTACGGGTGATACCGGACCTACTGGGGCCACCGGCACTACGGGTGACACCGGTCCTACCGGTCCCACGGGCGCTACCGGCGATACGGGCGACACTGGACCCATCGGACCTACCGGTGACACTGGACCTACCGGGCCCATCGGGCTTACTGGCGATACTGGACCTACCGGGCCCATCGGATCTACCGGCGATACTGGACCTATAGGGCCCACTGGTGATACCGGGCCTATCGGGCCTACTGGTGATACTGGGCCTACCGGACCAATCGGACTTACTGGTGATACTGGACCTACCGGACCTATTGGACCTACTGGCGACACAGGCCCTACCGGACCAATCGGACCTACTGGTGATACTGGACCTACCGGACCTATCGGACTTACCGGCGATACTGGGCCTACCGGACCTACGGGTGACACTGGGCCTACTGGACCCATTGGACCTACAGGTGACACTGGACCTACTGGCAACACTGGACCCGCTGGTGATACTGGACCCACCGGCGATACCGGACCTATTGGACTTACCGGCGACACTGGGCCTACCGGACCTACGGGCGATACCGGACCCATCGGGCCTACTGGTGACACTGGACCTACTGGCGACACTGGACCCATCGGATTAACTGGTGATACTGGGCCTACAGGTGACACTGGACCTACTGGACCTACTGGCGACACCGGGCCTACCGGTGACACTGGACCTACCGGCGATACCGGGCCTACCGGCGATACCGGGCCTACCGGCGATACTGGACCTACCGGACCCATCGGACTTACTGGTGACACTGGACCTACTGGCGACACCGGACCTATCGGTGATACTGGACCTACTGGCGATATCGGACCTACTGGACCCATCGGACTTACTGGTGATACTGGACCTACTGGCGATACCGGGCCCATCGGACCTACTGGCGACACTGGACCTACTGGGCCTATTGGACTTACTGGCGATACCGGACCTACCGGTGATACCGGGCCTACTGGACCTATTGGTGACACCGGACCTACCGGGCCTATTGGACTTACTGGCGATACCGGACCTACTGGACCTATTGGTGACACTGGACCTACCGGACCTATCGGACTTACTGGTGATACTGGACCTACTGGACCCACCGGGCCTACCGGCGACACCGGGCCTACCGGACCTATTGGTGACACCGGACCTACCGGTGACACTGGACCTACCGGGCCTATTGGACTTACTGGCGATACCGGACCTACTGGACCTACCGGTGATACCGGGCCTACTGGACCTATTGGTGACACCGGACCTACCGGTGACACTGGACCTACCGGGCCTATTGGACTTACTGGCGATACCGGACCTACCGGTGATACCGGGCCTACTGGATCTATTGGTGACACCGGACCTACCGGTGACACTGGACCTACCGGTGACACTGGACCTACCGGGCCTATTGGACTTACTGGCGATACCGGACCTACTGGACCTATTGGTGACACCGGACCTACCGGTGACACTGGACCTACCGGGCCTATTGGACTTACTGGCGATACTGGACCTATTGGTGACACTGGACCTACCGGACCTATCGGACTTACCGGCGATACCGGACCTACCGGTGATACTGGACCTACCGGACCCATCGGATTTACCGGCGATACCGGACCTACCGGTGATACTGGACCTACCGGACCCATCGGATTTACCGGCGATACCGGGCCTACTGGACCTACTGGACCTATTGGTGACACCGGACCTACCGGTGACACTGGACCTACTGGACCAATCGGGCTTACTGGTGACACCGGACCTACCGGTGACACTGGACCTACCGGACCTATCGGACTTACTGGCGATACCGGACCTACTGGACCTATTGGTGACACTGGGCCTACCGGACCTATCGGACTTACCGGCGATACCGGACCTACCGGTGACACTGGACCTACCGGACCCATCGGACTTACCGGCGATACCGGGCCTACTGGACCTATTGGTAACACCGGGCCTACTGGCGACACTGGACCTACCGGCCCCATCGGACTTACCGGCGATACCGGACCTACCGGACCTACTGGACCCATTGGTGACACTGGACCTACTGGCGATACTGGACCTACTGGACCTATTGGTGACACTGGGCCTACCGGCCCCATCGGACTTACCGGCGATACCGGACCTACCGGACCCATTGGGCCTACTGGTGATACCGGACCTACTGGACCCATTGGTGACACTGGACCTACCGGGCCTATCGGACTTACTGGTGATACTGGACCTACTGGACCCACCGGGCCTACCGGCGACACCGGGCCTACCGGACCCATCGGACTTACTGGCGACACTGGACCCACCGGGCCTACTGGCGACACCGGGCCTACCGGACCCATCGGACTTACCGGCGACACTGGACCTACCGGGCCTACTGGTGATACCGGACCTACTGGACCCATTGGTGACACTGGACCTACTGGCGATACTGGACCTACCGGGCCTATCGGACTTACTGGTGATACTGGACCTACTGGACCTACCGGCGACACCGGGCCTACCGGACCCATCGGACTTACCGGCGACACTGGACCTACCGGGCCTACTGGTGATACCGGACCTACTGGACCCATTGGTGACACTGGACCTACTGGCGATACTGGACCTACCGGTGACACTGGACCTACCGGGCCTATCGGACTTACTGGTGATACTGGACCTACTGGACCCACCGGACCTACCGGCGACACCGGGCCTACCGGACCCACCGGGCCTACCGGCGACACCGGCCCTACCGGACCCATCGGACTTACCGGCGACACTGGACCTACCGGGCCTACTGGTGATACCGGGCCTACTGGACCCATCGGGCTTACCGGCGACACTGGACCTACCGGACCTACTGGTGACACTGGACCTACCGGTGATACTGGACCTACCGGGCTTGCTACGCTCATAGGTGGCAATGTTCAATATGTTATCGGAAGTTCACAACTAGTAAACACCAATTCCCCGGTTTCTTTTTCAACCAGCTCATTGCAAGGCGTTACCTACACTGCGCCTAACACACTAACCATTCTAACGGCTGGATATTACCATATAGATTGGCAAGTATCTACTATTCTTGCTACAGACGGACCCAACCTTTTTGGTCTGGTTATTAATAGCGTGATCAATATGTCGATAAGCATGAACACAAACGCTACGGGTGGATCAGTTTCAGGTTCTCAAATTCTTAATTTAGGTGTGGGTGACACGATACAGCTTTATAATCTGTCACCAGCCAGTAAGACTGTTGGAGCCCCAACCGGTGCAACTTCTGCAAGGATCGTCCTTTTCAGAATTGGATCATAATATAGGATAGGAGGCGTAAATGACCGCTGCTTTCATTTTGAAGGCAGCGGTCATTGCCCTAATAAAAGCACCTGTTTTAGATATTCAAAATATTTTCTGTCAAAAACGCTTGTGCGTGCAGTATACCACAATTCTACGAATAAACAGGAGGGCTTGCCGCACAGTATAACTGGCAATCAGAGCTATAAATTATTTTAGCTTCGCAGGCATTAAAAAACGCATTATAAGGCAGTCCTGCATAAGACAGTATAAAAACTTAAATTGTTAATGGGCAACTGCTAAGTGAAATGTCTAAAGCAAGGGGCTGTGAAATAAGTCTCTACAAAAAAGGAGGATTCTCTTCTGAGCGATAGCTTGGAAGAGGATCCTCCTTTCAAATGATCAAGAT